>NZ_JAINZY010000022.1:0-126529 GCF_019890715.1 Nocardia coffeae
ATACGAGACAATCATGACCCCACCGGCCAGTCAGGCCGCGTGACCGAAACTGTCACCTCATCCTGCAGCAGTCCCTTACTCGATGGGGTGAGCTTCGTGTGTTGGGGGTGCGCCGCGACCCGCCCGATGTCGGGAAGATCGCGGCAGTACTGATCGGACTCGCCGAACAGCAGGCGGTCGATCACCCGGATGCGTGTGACGGTCCAGTGGCGGCCGGTGATCATGCCCCACAGCTGCCGCCACCCGCGCCCGTCGGCCGGGTCCCGCGGCGGCGGGCGCGTCGACTCGACCAGGATGAGGTTCAGACCCTGGTCCAGGGCTACCTATCGGGTGCGACGATGTCGGAGCTGGGCGGCAGGTTCGGTGTCGATCGCCGGACTGTGAGTGCGATCCTGCATCGGTGCGGTGTTCCGCTGCGGCGGCGTGGATTGTCTGTCGCACAGATTGGCGAAGCCGTCGCTCTGTACGGTATTGGCTGGTCTTTGTCCCGGGTCGCCGGGCATTTCGCTGTTGATCCGGTCACCGTGCTGAACCAGTTGCGTGAGCGCGGTGTCCGCACACGCGACTCTCACGGACGGTGCCGGTCTTGATGCTGTACAAGGTCACTCGCCGAGTCGGCTGAGTTCGTCTGTTCCGGACATGATCAACGCCAGGCCATGAGAAACCACCTTGCGAGGACTACTAGAACACGAAAATGGCTGTGACCAGTGAGAATAGTATTGCAAGCAAGTCCTGCCGCCTTGCTTGCTTTGCGGCATTTCCTCTGGTCAATACCGCTTTTTGAACCAAATGGTGGACCTTGGGGGAGCTTACTATAACCCGAAACCGCAGGTAGAAGTCCTGGAAGCGCTGCGTCGGAAGCTTCCCGACACCACAACACCCGGTCCACCGCCCGCCGATCGCCCCAAACCCGGGCGGGCCCGCCAACTCGGCACCGATCAGATCCAGGAACTCATCGCCGGATACAAGGTTGGAGAGACGGTGTATCAGTTGGGTGCCCGGTTCGGTATCGATCGGCGTACGGTCGGCGATATTCTGCGCCGTCACGACGTGCCGATGCGCCGCCGCGGGCTTTCCCCGGATCAGGTTGATCACGCAATCCATCTTTACAACCTTGGTTGGTCCCTGGCTCGGGTCGGCCGATATCTGGGTGTCGCTCACACCACTGTGCTTGCCAAATTCCGTGAACGCGGTGTCCGAACCAGAGATACCCATGGACGGTCTCGATGGTAGGTGGACAGCATCGCCCCTGGGCAGGCAACGGCTGATGCGGTTTGCTTGTTGGCAGGGGTACCGGCAACACCCCCGGGTGTCGAGCGAATTATCAAGCAGCGGAGAGTGTATCGCCTCGCGGTAGGAGCGGGGGAGAAGCTTTCGATCACGTGTTGCAAGAGCAGAGAGGTGCTACCTGGTGAGGTTCACCCAAACCGCGCGGGCCTTCGACCGGCTACGGTTGACGAGACGATGCGGGATCTGTGAGTCGTAGGCGATAGCGTCGCCTGGTTTGAGGGTGTACGCCTGGTCGTTCACTTCGATGACCAGCGTCCCCTGGATGAGGACACCGAACTCGCGTCCGCGGTGGTGTGTCGGGTTTTCGGCGCTGGCGGTTCCCGGCTCGTACTCGTTGACGGTGACCTCGAGTCCGTCTTTGGGCGAGTTGTGTGCCAGGCGCCAGATCACTCCCTCGGCAGATACGATCTCCGGTTGGTCCTGCTTGAGGGTCACCGGCGAGTCGTCTTCGCCGTCTTCTTCGAAGAGCTCCTGCATCGGGATCTTCAGCGCTGATGCCACCGCAATCAATGTGCCGACCGATGCGCTCGCCAGGCCGCGTTCCAGCATGCTCAGCATGGACACGCTCACGCCGGTCTGGCTGGCGAGATCGTTGAGCGTCAATCTGGCTTCTCGGCGACGGGTTCGGATACGAGACCCGATTCTGCTGATCGCTTCGCTGGCGTGCTGTTCGTCGGGCTGCTCGGCATCTTGGGTAGTTGGTGCCACCATTGATCCTCGGAACCTCTCACTGCTGCGTCGTCAGTCGACCCCTGTGCGCTCGCCACGCGTGTCAGCGTGAAAGCAATTTCAATCAGATGATAGTCCACAGGGGCGTTCCGCTCTGGGCGGCAGGCGTTGCGCCCCGGCTTGTCCAGGCATTCGAGCGTCGGGTTGCGACAACGGGTCGTAGCCGAATCCGCCAGCCGTCCGCTGCCGTTGCGGACGTTGGCGTCAAGGCGGGAAATATGCATATGACCTGGTCGAATGTGGTCGAATGTGGTCGAATTATGGTCTCTCGTCTCTGTGGGGTTGCGTCGCGGCCCCGCTCTGTGTCAGTCGGCGGCGACCCGTTCGCGGAACGTGGCAACGTGCCGCGGTGGCGTCGATGGGGACCCGGTTGCGAGGCGGTTTCCGGGGCGCCTGTTGACACCAACGCGGCCCTAAAGTTCAATGACATAGAAATTATTTTCAACGCCTGACGCTCGGTCGGTGGTTCTACCCGGCCGATCCTGCACAAAGTAGGGAGAAACGCGATGGCTGTCGCCAACCGCCGTCCTCTGACCACGGCCAATGATGGCTGCCAGGACCCGGTCATGTTGAACGAATGGCATGTCGTCGGGTTCATCACGGATTTCGTTCCAGGAGAGCTTAATTCGGCGCGGCTGCTCGAGCGCGACCTGGTGGTGTGGCGTGACGGCGGCGGCCGGGTGCATGTATGGGAGGACCTGTGCGTGCACCGCGGTGCGCGCCTATCGGCCGGCGAGATCAAGAACGACCACGTCATTTGCCCGTATCACGGATGGCGGTACAACAGCGACGCCGTGTGCACGAAGATCCCGGCGGCGCCGACGGAGAAGCCGATGAAGAAGGCCGTCGCGTTCCCGTGGCAGGTCGAGGAACGTTATGGGTTTGTGTGGGTGTGCCTGGGGCAGCCCCAGGCAGATATTCCGGTGTTCCCCGAGTGGTCCGACGACGGATACAAGAAGGTCCACGCAGGCCCATATGCTTTCGGGTCCAACGGCTTTCGCGCCATAGAAAACTTCCTCGACGTGACCCACTTTCCCTTTGTGCACGGCGGGATCAACGGTGTGGAGGACGACCCGGACAGCGTGACGGCGTACACGGTGGAGCGAGACGACCGCGGTCTGGTCACGTCGGAGATTCCGGTGTTCCAGCCCTACGGCGATGCGCGCGGGAACCCGATCCTCGCGAACTACACCTACCGCAGTATGCGGCCTCTAGTGGCGAGCTTGAGCAAGAGGATGCAGGACGTCGACGAGAACCGTCAGCCCATTTCGGACAAGGACGTGGACTTCAACATCTACTGCACCTCGCAACCCGTCGACGAGACGCACTGCATCATGCGCATCTGCGCCTCGGTGACGGTTGAGGGTGCGGCGAGCGCCGAGCAGATCGCCAGCAGGCTCGACACGGTCTTCACCCAGGACGAGCGGATCGTGGCTACCCAACGCCCCGAACGGATCCCGGCGGAGCTGCGGTACGAGCTGCACCACCGCACCGACCTCATGGGCCAGAAGTACCGAGGCTGGCTACGCGAGCTCGGCATCACCTACGGCGTGATCTGAAGGATCGACATGGCCAAGACACCTTTGCTGACAGCGCGTCTGAACCGGATCGAATACGGTGCACGCGAAATCAACCTGTATCACTTCGGATCTGCACACGGGGATGCCCTGCCCGGAGCCGAGCCCGGCGCGCACATCGACGTCATCATCAATGACACGTACACCCGCCAGTACTCGCTGATCAATTCCGGTGATGTCCTGGACGAGTACATCATCGGCGTGCGCTGCGATCTCAATGGCCGCGGCGGGTCTCGCGCTTTGCACGAGACCTCTGTGGTGGGGAACCTGTACACATTGTCGGAGCCGCGCAACAACTTTCCGCTCGTGGCCGATGACGGACCGGTGGCGCTGCTCGCCGGGGGGATCGGGATCACCCCTTTGATCAACATGTATCGGACCCTGAGCCGTCTGGGGCGGCCGGTGGATCTGTACTACTGGGCTCGTACGTCGGACGACTTCGTGTTCTTCACGGAGCTGGAATCGCAATCGAACGTTCGGCTGGTCGAAACCGGCGATACTCCCGGAGGGAGCCTGGGCATCGGGGAAGTCGTGGCGGCGACATCGCCGGATGCCCACCTGTACTGTTGCGGTCCGTCGCCGATGCTCGACGCGTTCACTGCGGCGAGCGCCGATCGAGCCCCCGAACGTGTTCACCTCGAAAGATTTTCCGCTGTCGTCTCTATCGGGCCGCGCCAGCCGAATGAGGGGTTCAAGGTGACGCTCGCGCGATCGGGGACCGTCCTGGACGTGCCCGTCGATCAGACGATTCTCGAGACGTGCCTGGCCGAAGGCATCGACGTCGATTACTCCTGCGAAGAAGGAACCTGCGGAGCGTGCGAGGTCAAGGTGCTCTCCGGCGCCGTAAGTCACTGCGACGCGGTGAAAACACCGGCCGAACACGATGCCGGCGCGACGATGGCGATTTGCTGTTCTCGCGCTCGGGACGGTGACCTCGTCCTCGACATCTGAAGCCCTCCTGTGCGGTACGCCCTGGGACACCAGCCACGGCAACTCCAACGCAGTCGTACCGCGAGACCCGAATTACCAAGGGAGAGAATGAAAATGACCTCGGACAAAGGAAAGCGCACTCCCGTCGGGATGCGCGTCGTATCCCGGCAGGACTGGGGCGAGGATTTGGGACTCGTTCAGGGCGGGGTCTGGCAGGAGATGGTCGGCCCGAGCCTCGGCGCGAAGTGCCGCAGCCTCTACAACCTCGAGTTCGGCCCGGACAGCACCACGAATGCTCTGGCCCACACGGGTGAGGCTGTCTACTACATGAACTCCGGGACCGTCACTGTCACCGAACACCTGGTGTACGACGACATCAGTCATGATCTCGGCGAAGGAGCCATGCTCCACGTCAAGCCTGGCACAAGCTACACGCTGTCGTCCACGACGGGCGCTCGCGTAGTCGGCGGGCCCAGCCCGGTGGACCCCAGCCTCGGTGTCCGCACACCCGATCGACACTCCACGCGGGGGATCACCCTGCGCCACCGCGATATTGCGGGCATGAAAGTACCGTTCATCTCCCGTGACGCGCGGCTGGTGGTGTGGTTGGGCGACGGCGCGATCACAGCCAACATGAACTACGTCGTCCTCGAACCCGGGGAACGTAACAGAGAGCACGTACATGCATACTCCGAGGACACGATCCACATCCTCGAAGGGCATGCGACAGCCGAGAATGTGACGACGGGCGAGAAGTTCCTGGTCGGCCCTGGCGACACTATCCACATCGAGATCGGCTTTTGGCATGCGGTAGCCGCGGACCAGGGCGAACGGGTCGTCAGCGTCGGTGGCCCGTGCCCCGCCGACTTGGACATGCTGCGTGCCGCCGGAGCCGATGTCGAAGCTCTCGCACCAGGTTTGACGCTCCCGTGACGGTCGTCAATGTTGCACTCGAACAACTCGACGTCGTTGCCGGACGATCCGAGCGGAATCGTGCAGTGGCCTGCGGACGAACGCAAGTGGCGTTCGAGGCGGGTGCGAATATCGTCGTCCTGCCGGAGCTGACGATCAGCGGATACGTCACCGATGCAGCCGACGCCAACGCTGTGGCGGAAGCTGTCGACGGCCCGAGTGCTAGTGCCCTCGGAGAGCTTGCCAGCCGTCATCACGGCCTGGTGGCCTACGGGTTCTGCGAGCGCGCGGCAGGCAAGCTGTTCAACTCGGTCGCCGTTGTCGGGCCCGAAGGTCTGCTGTTGCACTATCGCAAACTGCACCTCTTCGACAGGGAGAAGATCGCCTACACCCCAGGCGATCTCGGACTTCCGATAGTCGAGACCGAGTTCGGAACGATCGGCGTCTGCATCTGCTACGACCTGCGCTTCGTCGAAGTGATGCGTTCGTTGTCTCTGCGCGGTGCCGATATCGTTCTCGCACCCGCTGCCTGGGTAGGCGGCTTCGACAAATCGGTACCGGCGACCGGAGCGACGGGTCATGTCGATGCCATCCGCGCGCAGGCGAATCTGGATCAGGTCGCCGTGGTCGCTGTCTCCCAGGTAGCCGGGGCATCGCACGACGGGCCCGCCACCTTGGGCGGGTCGGCAGGCTTCGACGCATACGGAACGCTGCTCGCGGGGCCGCTGTCTCGCACATCTGCGGATTCCGCGTTGGCGCGGATCGACCTCGCAGAAGGTCGCGCCGCGCGCGTGCGGGGGGAACTGATCCGTCCTCGAGAAGATCGCCGTACCGACGTGTACGGCCTCTCCTACAACCATCAGCCGCAATGAGATCCGAATTTCGAAAGCGTTTGTGTCCCTACATCATCCGGATCGCCCGCACTTCTGAGAGAGGAAAGAAATAAATGAGAATCGTTGACCTGACCCATCCGTGGGGCCTCCACACACCCGGCTGGGTGGGGTATCCCGGCGGCAAGATGTACTACACGCAGAACCTGCAGACGAACCAGATCGTCTCCCAGCGGATCGAGACGTCTCTGCATTCGGGTACGCACCTGGACGGACCGATGCACGGCACCGACGGTGGGCTCGACATGGCATCGCTGCCCCTCGACAAACTCATCCACCCCGGCGCCATCGTCGACGTTTCCGACGAATGCAAGGATTGGGATTTCATCGAGCCCGAGCACATTACCTCGAAGGTCGAGGTGAAAAAGGGCGACATCCTGATCATCCACACCGGATTCATCGACTACTACCAGGGCATGCCCAAACAAGACCTGGTGCGATACTTCACCATGCATCCGGGCGGAAGTCCCCGGCTGGCCAGGTGGATGGCCGACATGGAGATCCGCTGGTGGGGCATCGATGCCGGTTCCGGTGATCACCCGATGAACACCACTATCCGCAATATGCGTCCGGACCTGCTCGAACAGTTCGAGAAGCACGTCGGAAAGTCATACAAGGAATTCCTCGGCGAGTACACATACACCCATCACAAGTCGGGTCGTGAGATCACCTCGGACATCTTCCCGATGCATCACCTCGCCTTCCAGGACGGGTGCATTCATGCCGAGAACATCGGTGGCGACCTGAAGACGGTCCTCAATCAGCGGGCGATCATTGGTGCCTTCCCTTGGAAAATCGAGGGCGGCGAAGCCTGCCCCTGCCGCATCATGGCCTTCTTCGACTGCGGCACCGACGAAGTCATCGAAGGACTCGCGAACTGACCCGGCTCCGGTCGTTCGCCGCACGGACTGTAGCGATGCACGACCGGACCTTCCCCGAACACCTATGCACGTCACGTGACGGCCCAGCAATCGGCCGTGCGCAGGGCTCCCGCTACGGCACCCGAGACGGCATTCCCCGCTGGAGAAGCAATCCGATGACTACCGAACGTCTCCGACGCCTGACACCCGAGGACCTCGACGACGCGCAACGCGCTGTGTACGACCTGATAGCCGGGGGTGATCGTGCAAAAGGTCCGCAGCATTTTCCCCTGCTCGCCGAAGACGGTTCGCTCAATGGCCCGTTCGGCGTCATGTTGCACGCCCCGGGGATCGGCGCGGTTCTTCAGGACCTCGGCGCGGCGATCAGATTCCGCACCGACCTGACCGCTCGAATCCGCGAAATCGCGATCCTGCAGGTCGCCCAGGCCATGGGTAGCGAGTTCGAATGGTGGGCGCACGAGCGGGTCGGCCGCGCTGTCGGCCTCACGGACGACGAGCTACTGAGCCTGGCGGTCGGTGGATTCCACAGCGATGACCCGACCGAGAATGCTTCCGCAGTGTTCTGTGCGAACCTGCTTTCGTCGAATGTGGTCACCGACAGCGAGTTCGCCTCGGCCGAAGAACATTTGAGCGCCGAGCAGATGATCAACCTCACGGTACTGGTCGGGTATTACCGCACGCTGGCCCAACTGATGCAGGTATTCGTCATCGGGGTCCCGGGGAGAAACCCGGCAGATCCCGCCGATCATCACCACGCCCACTGACCGTGGTCGCCCCTCGACCCCACTCGCGCTACAAGAACGGGAGCCATTATGCCGCACGTCGTTGAACTGACCGAGTTCCTCGAGCACGGACGCCGCACACGCATCGTCGAAACCCCTTCTGCTCCAATACAAGCCGATGAGGTTCGGGTACGGGTGCGGGCGGCCGGACTCAACTTCTGGCAAGTCATGCAACTGCGAGGCCAGGTGCACACAGAGCCTGGACAGGCCCTCGGAACCGAGGGCGCGGGAATCGTCGCCGAGGTCGGTGCGACAGTCACTTCTGTTGCTGTCGGAGACTCGGTCGCCTGGACGCGAGTACCCGGAAGTTTCGCCGACGAGGTCGTCGCTCCCGCGGAGGCCTTCTATCTGGTGCCGGACGGGGTCGACGACCGTACTGCAGCAGCGCTGCTCTTCCAGGGCATGACCGCGCACTACCTCGCCGTCGACGGTTGGCCCCTGCGTGAAGGATCGACGGCGGTCGTCACTTCTGCTGCGGGAGGAGTCGGGCTTCTGCTGATCCAGCTCCTCGTTGCACGCGGCGTGGAAGTCATCGGTGTTGTATCCAGTCCCGAAAAGAAAGACCTTGTACAGTCCGTCGGCGCGAGACATGTCCTGTTCTATTCCGATGACCTTGCCGAGCAAATTCGCCTGATCATCCCCGGCGGCGTGAGCGCCGTCTACGACGCAGTCGGCGGCGACGTTGCGCGAAAACTTGTGGAGTCCCTCGCTGTTCAAGGCGCACTTGTTCTCTACGGAGCAGCAAGCGGGGAGGAAGCCGACATCCCGTTGGATGCGTTGGGATCGGGCTCCCGTTATCTCACTCGTACGCAGGGACGGCACTTCACCGGGGACCCCGCCGTTGCCGCCCGACGCACGCAGGAGCTGTTTGCACTTGTCGCCGATGGCACGCTGCACGTCCACATAGGGCAGACACGGCCGCTCGAGGAGGCTGAGCGGGCATTGGAAATGCTCGCCGACCGTCGGTCCACAGGCAAGGTGCTGCTCATTCCCTAGTCGGTCGACCGGTGGCGCTGGACGCGAGATGAATATCTCCGCCCGTGTAGAGCCCCGCATGGGGGTTCTCTCATCCCGAGATATGAAAGCCACGTTACCGAGTAGTGAGAGCTTCTGACGGACACAGTTTTGGGGCGAGATTAGCTGAATCGTTCTCCATTTCCAGAAAGAGAGCGACGTGAGGCGCGGTAAAAGCACGCAAACCATTTCGTTCTCGAATATTTCCATCGGCGTGAAGCTTGTCAGGAGTGCTCACATGTACGACTACCCGGATCAACCCTTCGAAGAGGAACATGAGCAAGGCCCGGACATACCAGGGGCCCCACTGTTGTCACGACTGGGCCGCATTTGGCACGAGATCGTGCGGAGATACTATCCTCAGTGGTCAGATCTGTGGTGATCATCTGGGTGCCAGATTGCTGCCGTAAACCGTATTTTGGGTCGCCGTGATCTGTGCCGAGTCGTAGGCGCCGGGGCCTTTCGCGCCGTTGTCATCACCAGCCGAGACCACCTGGCCAAGCCCGCCGAGGCAGACCAGCGACAACAACATCGGCGCGGTCCGTGCCGATGATGACCAGGCGGTCGCAGCCGATAGTCAATACATACGTGGACTCCACGCGATACTGGCTCCCAGCGCAGTTTCGGGTTAGCACCTTAGAGGGCAGCTGAGAAGTCGAAGGCGGGAGATCCCATAAACCCATCGCGGTGAAGCGAGCCAGTGCTTTTATGAAAATTCGGAGGAGGTTGCATGGGAGAGTCGGAAGCGATCGCAGCCCTTGCCACGGCGGACCCGCGCTGGTTCGACGTCACACTGGCTGGCTCGGTGATCCAGGACGAACATCGATGGCTACTACATGCAGGGCCGCCATTCCGCCGGCCCGCCGCAATCCCTGCTCCGGTAGTGAACTCCTTGGTGTTCGCGTGTGTTTACGAGGGCTGGGCCGCTACGTTCGAGGAAGCTGCCGCCCTGGTCATGCGCGGTGGCGTATGCCTGTCGCCCGCACAAGACGTCGGAGTGGTAGTACCTCTCGCCGGAGTCGTGTCGCCGTCGATGTGTCTGGCGGCTGTATCGGCTGGCGCCGATGCCGATCCTCGGTATGTGCCGCTCCACGAAGGAGTCGCGCAGTCGGCGATGTTCGGCCGCCGGGATTCGACTCTCCTCGCCCACCGGCGATGGATCGATACTGAACTGGCAGGCTGGTTGAAAGGCGTTCTCCATGAGCCGCTTCCCCTTCTCGGCATACTCCGCGAATCACTCTCCGAAGGCGATGACGGCCACAGCCGAACGGTGGCAGGCTCGCGAGGCCTCGTCGAAGCCCTAGTCGGTCGGGCGGGCAGCACGCTGTCGGATCGAGTACTGAGCTTTCTCGACAGTGCACCCGCTTTCGCACTGAACATCTGGATGGCCGCGGCCTCCTCGATACTGTCGCTCGTCGACGGGATCCCGGGCTCGGCGATGGTTACCCGGGCGGGTAGCAACGGAGTCGACTTCGGCATCCAACTGTCCGGTACCCCCGGCGTCTGGACAACAGTCGAGGCCCCAGACATCGTCGGATTCCGAGACCCTCGATATCGCGACGCGCCGCAGCTGCCTGCCATCGGCGACAGTGCAGTGATCGACTTCCTGGGTTTGGGTGGGCAGGCGCTGTCGACGGCACCGGATGTGCGATCTGTGCTCGCCGGATCACTGCCACCGGATGCCCTTGCGCGGCCGATGGAAATCCTGCGCACCCCTCCTATCGATCGGCTGGGATCGCGCGCCGCTGTCACCGACGTCCGCAAGGTCCTCACGGCAGGACGAGGCCCCCTGGTGCTGCTAGGGATTCTCGATGCGAGTGGCGAGCATGGGCGTGTAGGTGCTGGCGTCGTCGACGTTTCCGTTCAGGTTTTCGAATCGGCTCTTGCTCGGTTGACGGGCGAGTTTCGGGAGGTTTCGGCGTGATGAGGACAACAGCACTCGGCGGACTGCGTGTACCCGCGATGGGCCTGGGATGTATGGACACGTCGGGGATGTACGGAGCGGTCGATCAACAGGAAGCGGTCACCACCGTCCATCGCGCCCTGGACCTGGGCGCGAGTCTGCTGGACACCGCGGAAATGTACGGCCCCTACGTCAACGAGGAGTTCGTGGGACGCGTCATTGCGGGTCGTCGGGACGAGGTCATTCTGGCTTCCCTAGGACTCGTCAGCCATCGCCGTCGAGAATACGATCGTTAGCGCAGATCACAATGTGTCTGTATTCCAGCCATGTCCTCCGCGTCGCTGCTCGGGAGGATACGCTGGGCTTGGCGAATGCTATGCGGTGTCTTGGCACCCACAGGATGTACCCGCGACTGATGACCGACGACGAATCCCTGCGGACGCGCCGTGATGTAGTGACTCCGCTCACGGCGGAGCTGGAAGCTGCTGGTTTCACGGATGCCGTAGAGATCGGTCGCGGTGGTTTCGGCGTGGTGTATCGGTCGCGGCAGGTAGCGCTGAATCGAATGGTCGCGGTGAAGGTGCTGACCACAGATCTGGACGCGGACAACAGGGCGCGTTTCATTCGCGAGCAGCGGGCTATGGGTCTGTTGACCGGGCATCCGAACATTGTGACCGTCCTGGAGGTCGGCGCCACTGCCAGCGGGCAGCCCTACCTGGTGATGCCATACCACAGGGCAGATCCATTAGATGCGTGGATCCGCAAGCATGGTCCGATTTCTCTGGGAAACGTTTTGTCGATCGGGGTGAAGATTGCTGGTGCACTCGAGAGCGCTCATCGCCTCGATATCGTGCACCGGGACGTGAAGCCGGGAAACATCCTGCTCACCGAATACGGCGAGCCGGTATTGACCGATTTCGGAATCGCACGCATCGCCGGCGAATTCCAGACAACGGCTGGCACCATGACTGGATCACCGGCGTTCATCGCGCCCGAGGTCCTCGAAGGTGACACACCCAGCCCTGCCTCCGACGTCTATGGGCTCGGTGCGACGCTGTTCAGCGCGCTCACCGGCCATGCGGCCTTCGAGCGGCGCAGCGGAGAGAACGTGGTGGCCCAGTTCCTGCGGATCACGACACAGCCGGTGCCGGACCTACGCGACGGCGGCCTGCCTGATGACGTTGCCGCGCTGGTGGCAACGGCCATGAACCGTCGCCCCGGCAACCGTCCTTCGGCCGCGGCGTTCGGCGAATCCATTCGCCGGGTCCAACAGCGGTACGGATTCCCAGTCGAGGAAATGGCGTTACGGGCCGATTCCAACGCGGAATTCGGTGACGGGAAGGCCTCGGTTCCTGTCGGCCATTTGCCCGCGTTGGACGCCGCCCCGGGCAACGGTAGAGGCCGTGGGAATCTTCCCTTGGAGTTGACCAGTTTCATCAATCGTCGGACCGAGTTGGCGCAGGTCAAGAAGCTTCTGGAGTCATCCAGGCTAGTGACGCTGACCGGGATCGGGGGCGTTGGAAAAACGCGGTTGGCGCTGCGTGCCGCGTCGAACGAACGACGCAAGTTCCGCGACGGGACATGGCTGGTCGAACTCTCCGACCTGTCTGACTCGTCGTTGCTGGTCGACCAGATAGCGGCCATCCTTGGCGTCCGGGATCAGCCGAACGCGTCTCTGCTCGAGGTTTTGATTCGGTTCCTGAGCTCGCGGAAATCGTTGCTGCTATTGGATAACTGCGAGCAACTGGTACAAGCCGTGGCGAATCTGACCGGCACCTTGCTGCGAAGCTGCCCCGATCTTCGGATCCTCGCCACGAGTCGCGAACCCTTGAATATCGTTGGCGAGTCGGTTGTGCGAGTGCCGCCGTTGACGATCCCCGATCAGGACCGGGAGCACACGTTGGAGGGGTTGCCGAGCTTCGACGCGGTGACGTTGTTCTCCGAGCGCGCAGCCACTGCCGTGCCAGGCTTCCAGCTCGACGAGAACAACAAATCCGCAGTAGCCCAGATCTGCGCCCGCCTCGACGGTCTACCTCTCGCACTAGAGTTGGCTGCCGCACGATTACGTTCAATGTCGCCCGACCAGATCTTGCAGCATCTCGATGACCGCTACGCATTGCTCACTCGTGGAAGTCGCGCCGCGCCGACGCGGCAACAGACACTGCGGTGGTGTGTCGACTGGAGCTACCAGCTGTGTACCTCGGCCGAGCAACGATTCTGGGCCCGACTCACGGTGTTTGCCGGCGCCTTCGAGCTTGATGCCGCCGAACAGGTGGCTGGTGCGGACCTGTCACCGCAGGACGCCCTCGACGTGCTGTCGTCCCTGGTGGACAAGTCGATACTGGTTCGCGAAGAGATCAACACGGTAGTGCGCTTTCGGATGCTGGAGACACTGCGAGAGTACGGCCGACACAAGCTGCAGGAGTCCGGCGAACACCAGGAACTGAGACGAAGATACTGCGACTGGTACCAACGATTGGCACTTGATGCTGAGACCGGATGGCTCAGCGATAGGCAGCCAGCCTGGATAGCCCGTCTCGACCGAGAACAACCCAACCTCCGCGAAGCACTCGATGCATTGCATTCCGACGACACCGCAGAAGGTGCCGAGGCAGCACTGCGCATCACTGCGGGATTGTACGAATACTGGTTTTATCGGGGGCTCTACGGCGAAGGTCGGTTCTTGCTCGAACGTGCCCTGGCCGATACCGACGTCCGATCGATACCCGCTCGCGTCAAGGCGCTGCGGGCCAACACCCAACTCGCTGCGGCACACGGCGACTTCCATGCTGCAGAGATTTCCTTGGAAGAGGCGCGCGCGCTCGGCGAACTGGACCCGCTGCCTATTAGCCAGGCGCAGATCGACCACGCCGACGGCACACTCGCCCTCCTTCGTGGCGACCTCACCCGCGCATGTTCATCACTCGAAAGCGCGGTGGAGAAGCTGCGTTCGCAGGAGGCGTCCGGGCAGTACGCCCACGCCTTGACCTACCTCGGTTGGGCCTACGAAGTGCGTGGTGACCTGCTGCGAGCGGACTCGTGCTGCCGAAAGCTGCTGACGATTACCGAACCATCCGGCGAGCTGATCTATCGCTGCGCTGCCTTCAGAGGAATGGGTGTGGCTGCCTGGCAACGTGGCGACCGAAATGTTGCACTGCGATTACTCGGGACGGCGCTGCGACTCAATCGCAGGTTGAACAGCCCGGTTTCGGCCTCATTCATGCTTCAATCACTCGCATGGATCGTAGCGGACGTCGATGCTGAGCGTACTGCAGTGCTGTTGGGGGCCGCCAATAACCTATGGCCAGCCGCGAGCAGCACCACGATGGTCCAAATGTCACCATTTAACAGGGAATGTGAGCATACAGCGCGTTGCAGTCTGGGTGCCCAGAAGTTCAACAAGGCATTCCAGCGTGGCTGCACAATGAGCGAGGATGCTGCTCTCGCTTTCGCGCTCGAAGAGGAGTATGCCGGTTCGACTTCGCGTTCCACCGGTAAATTGACCAATCGCGAGCTGCAGGTCGCCGACCTCATCGCTCAGGGACTAACCAACAAGCAGATCGCCACCAAACTTGTGATCTCTCAACGCACAGCCGGAGGTCACGTCGAGCACATCCTGACCAAACTCGGCTTCACTTCACGCGCACAGATCGCAGCCTGGGTGGTTGAGGAGGCACGCAGACAAACCTGACCACGAGGAAACTCGCCGGGCCTTCTTTCGACATAGACGTCGGGAGGCGGTGTGGTGTCGGCCAGGCCAGCGATGTTGCTTTCGCAATATCGGTCGTCGATGCGCCGGAAGGCACCGGCAGTGGACAAAGCGCGGAGTAGGGCCTGCGATACCGCTGATCATATTCTGCGCTGCCGGGCGGGGCATCAGCTCATCCTGGCGCCCATTCAGTGGACGCCGGCGCCTTTGCTGTTCGTCGGCTGACAAGTTCGACATAAATGAATATCAATGTATTGAAGAATAAATGGTCGAGTCGGTTTCCTGGGATGTGGGTCATTCAATGAACAGTACGTATGCCGGGCATGCCTTGATCCGGAGTGGCTGCACGGCACCTAGCGGTCGTCGCGATACGCAGGTTGTAGATGAGCGTTCGGTTCCAGGAGGTACAGCATGACAATGGACCCACAATGGGTACCGGACACCGAGGCGAGAGAACGCGCTCGGATCACCGAGTTCGCACGTTTCGTCGGCAAGGCTGATGTCGATTATCGGCAGCTGTGGCAATGGTCGGTGGAGCGTCCGGACACTTTCTGGCGGAGGCTGTGGGAGTTCTTCGAACTCGGGCCTACGCCAGAGACCGTATTGGCGACGGCGGAAATGCCTGGTGCGCAGTGGTTTCCGGAGGTACGTTTGAACTACGTCGACCAGGTTGTCCGTAACGCTCGTGAGGATCGCCCTGCAATCGTTGATTTGAACGAGGATGGCGACGAGCGCGAGATCTCGTGGCAGGAGTTGCTGGACCGCACGGCCGCGTTGGCGCAGACGCTGCGCGAGTTCGGCGTGGGCGAGGGTGATCGTGTCGTCGGATACCTGCCCAACATTGCCGAGGCAGTGATCGCATTTCTGGCGAGCGCCAGTATCGGTGCGATCTGGAGTGCGTGCGGGCAGGACTATACGGCGAAAGCGGCATTGGATCGGTTGGCTCAGTTGGAACCAGTGGTATTGGTGGCAGCGGACGGCTACCGGTACGGCGGTAGGGTCCACGACCGCGTCGATGAAGTTCGTGATATCCGCGCTGGCTTGCCGACGCTGCGTGCGACGATCCTGGTCTCCAGGATGAATCCCGCACCAGATGGATTTTTGGACTGGGATTCCGCGACATCGGGTGCAGCCGAACTGCATCCGGCACCGGTAGCATTCGACCATCCGTTGTGGGTGGTCTTTTCATCCGGAACAACTGGCCTGCCGAAAGGTATCGTGCACGGACATGGTGGCGTACTGCTGGAACACCTGAAAGCAGTTGGCTTACACAGCGATATCGGTGCCGACGACGTGTTCTTCTGGTTCACCAGCCCGAGTTGGATGATGTGGAACTTTCAGGTCGCCGGCTTGTTGGTGGGTGCGACTATCGTCTGCTACGACGGCAGCCCGTCTTTCCCGCGGCCGGATGCGCTGTGGGAGTTGGCCTCTCGACGCGAGGTCACCGTACTCGGCACAAGCCCGGGCTATGTACTCGCCTGCGAGAAGACCGGTGTGGTTCCGCGAAACGATCACGATCTAGCTGCTTTGCGATCCATCGGCGTCACTGGTTCTGCGTTACCCCCGTCCTTGTCGCTGTGGTTACGCGACAATGTTGGGGCGCGTGTTTCCTCGATCAGCGGCGGCACCGATGTGGTGTCGGCATTCCTCGGCGGTACTCCCACAGTGCCGGTGTGGCCGGGAGAACTGTCGGGTCCCTATCTGGGCGTTGCGTTGGACTCCTTCGACGCCAATGGAAAATCGGTGCGCGGTCAGGTCGGTGAACTGGTTCTCACGCAGCCGCTGCCGTCGATGCCCATCTATTTCTGGAACGATCCGGACGGAACTCGTTACCGCCAAGCCTACTTCGACGCCTATCCCGGCGTCTGGAGGCACGGTGACTGGATCATGATCACTGAACATGGCGGCGTCACGATGCATGGGCGGTCGGACTCGACCTTGAACCGCAATGGGATTCGGATGGGCAGCTCCGACATCTATCAGGCAGTTGAGCGAATGCCGGAAGTGGCCGAAGCGTTGGTAATCGGTGCCGAGCAACCGGATGGGGGGTACTGGATGCCGTTGTTCATCGTTCCGACCGACGGCGTGCAACTCGATGCGGCGCTGATCGACCGGATCAAGGCAGAGATCCGCGCCAGCGCCTCGCCTCGCCACGTACCCGACGAGATCATCCTCGCGCCCGGATTCCCGCACACCCGTACCGGCAAGAAACTCGAAATCCCGATCAAGCGGATTCTTCAGGGAGCCGATCCGGCTGCCGTCGTCGATCGCGGCGCGGTGGACGCTCCTGATCTGCTCAACTGGTTCGCGGAACAGGCATTGGCACGAGATCGCGGGGTGTGACGTCAGGCCGTATCCCCTCAATGAAACGGATAGAACGGATGCCGCGGCGGACCGGCGACTGACAACGACCGCGAACAGCGATGCCGGCCACCCGTGCTCACGGGTGGCCGGCATCGGCGTATGTGGTCAGGGCTCCCGCGCTAGGACCAGCAACTATTTGCCAGTGCCGGGGCTGGCGCTACCGTCGGCTGTGTAGGACTTGGCGCCGGTGCCTGCCAATTCGCCGCCGTTCACGATCAGGTATGTATCGCGGATCGGTCGGCCGGTGAGGAAGTCCTCGAGGATCTCGCGGGTGCCTGCGGCGTAGCGGGCCTGGGCCGAGAGGGTCGTGCCTGAGACGTGCGGGGTCATCGCCTCGTGCGGCATCGTCCGCCACGGGTGGTCGGCGGCGGGCGGCTGCGGGTACCAGACGTCGCCCGCGTAACCGGCGAGCCTGCCCGATTCCAGCGCCTTCACGATGTCGTCGCGCACAACGATTTCGGCGCGAGCGGTATTGACGATGTACGAGCCGCGGCGCATCGAACCGATCAGCCCCGCGTCGAACAGATGATACGTCTGCGGGTGCAGCGGAGCGTGGATCGAGACGACGTCGACCGACCGCGCCAGCGACTGCGCGTCCGGGTGGAAGGTCAAACCGAGATCGTGTTCCACCTCGGCGGGCAGGCGGTGCGTGTCGAAATAGTGGAGCCGCACGTCAAACGGGGCCAGCCGCCGCAACACCGCCTGACCGATCCGCCCCGCGGCGAGCACCCCGACGTCCATTCCCTCGAGGTCGTAGGCACGCTCGACGGAGTCCGCGATATTCCAGCCGCCCTTCACCACCCACTCGTGCGACGGCACGAAACTGCGCACGAGCGCGAGTATCTGCATGACGGCGTGTTCGGCGACGCTGATGCTGTTGCTGAAGGTCACCTCGGCCACCGTGATGCCCGCCTTGATCGCGGCGTCCAGGTCGACGTGGTCGGACCCGATTCCCGCGGTCAGCGCCAGCTTCAGCTTCGGTGCGGCGGCGATCCGCTCCGCGGTCAGATAGGCGGGCCAGAACGGCTGGGAGATAACGACATCCGTATCGGCCAGCTCCCTGTCGAACACCGAGTCCGGCCCCTCCTTGTCGGAGGTGACGACCAGTTCATGTCCCTGCTCCTCGAGGAACTTGCGCAAGCCCAGCTCGCCGGAGGCGGATCCCAGCAGCTCGCCGGGCGTGAAATCGACAGCCGACGGGCTCGGCAAAGTCTGGCCATCCGGGTACTCGCCAAGGCTGGGAATCGAGTCGCGAGCGTAGGCAGGTGGGTACCCCGTCACGGGATCGGGATAAAGCACGCACAGAATCTTGGCCATAGTCACTCCTTATCGAAAGCGGTTGTACCGCCGCTTGATTCGTCGCTCCGTGAGCGATTTCAGTCTTGTCGGGCGACGTCGGGGGCGTCCAAGACGCAGTGCCGACCGGCCGATAGGCGGCGCCGATCGAGCCACGTCTGTTATCGGTCACCATCCGATCGAGCCGTCCGCACCGCTGGACGAAACGCCGAGCTTCGCATCGAGGCCGGCCGTGCGGGCGGTCTGCACCAGTGCTCGCGTCAGCACGGAACCGGGAACGACTGCGCTGGTGACCAATGCGACCCGCGCCGTGACCGAAGGGTTGTCCAGGCGCAGCACACGCGTGTTCGCAGGCGGGCGCACGGTCCACAACCAGGTTTGCGGAACGATGCTGGCCCACCGGCTGGTACCCACATGGGCGAGCAGCGTGACGAGGGAGTCGGTCTCGAGTTGCGGCGTCACGGTGAGATCCTGAGTGACCAGCGCATCATCGATGAGTTGTCGGCCCCGCATTCCCGTATTCAGCAGGCACATAGGTAACTCCAGCGCCTCGGCCCAGCTGAGGGTGTCCGGTTTCCCAGTCAGCAGCCCGGCGTCGGCGATGAGCACCTGCTGCTCGTCATAGAGCGGGGTGAGGAGAACATCGTCGGTGTTCTGTCCGTCGGGGTAGACGATGCCAGCGTCCAGCTCGAATCGGCGGATGCGGTCGAGGGCATCAGCCGACCGCAAGCTTGTCTCGATGTCCACCCGGACCAGCGGATGCTCCGCGCAGAACGGATCGGTAAGCAGTGCAACGGTACTCGACGCAGCAGGGATCACTCCCAGCCGAAGCGCGCCGGTGAGCCCGGTCCGCAGTGTTACTACCTCTTGTTTGAGCGCATCGTGATCGGCCACGATGCGCCGCGCCCAGTGCACGAGCCGTTCGCCCTCCGGAGTGAGTCCCTCGAAGGCGTGGCCCCGTCGTACGAGTGGGACGTTCAGCTCGTGTTCGAGCTTCCGGATAGCCTCGGACAGAGCGGGCTGAGATACGTAACAGGCACTGGCGGCTCGCGCGAAATGGCGCTCACGAGCGAGCGCGACGAAGTATTCGAGCTGGCGAAACAGCATGATCTACTCGACCACGCCCCGACCACTGCATATTCGGCCGGTGATCGGCCACGCCGTCGTCCAGTTGGCCCCACACGCACGTGGTGTCGTACCGCCGCACCATTCGTCCAGGGGTGGTGCACAGACCGCAGTTCGGGTCGGTGAAACTGCGCCCGGTACCCCAGTCTCCGGCGCTCTGCCAGCGGATCGCATCCCCGAGCAGCTTCGCGAATACGCCGCCGCACGGCTCGAAGTAGGTGACGAAATGGCCGAGATCGGAGGAGCCGAGGAAGGCACACAGGCCCGCTGAAAGATGTTGGAAACCACGCCCGCCGTTCGCGAGGGCGATATCCATGGGACCGCCGAGCTAGTACCGCATCGGGACACGTATTTCAGCTGGGCTTGGTGACGGTTCAAGGGCGAGGGCGTCTCGTATGCCGTGCCCACCGGAATCATCAAGGGCTGAACAGGCCCGCGGGAACTTTCGACACCTGATTCAGTTTCCCCTGGCAATCCATTCGGCCAGATGGGGCGCCTCGGTACCGATGGTGGTTCCAGCGCCGTGGCCGGTATAGACCAGGGTTTCCTCGGGTAAGCAAAATAGTTGCTCGCGGATCGAGTCGATGATTGTGGGGAAGTCCGAGAATGAGCGTCCTGTCGCTCCGGGGCCACCCGAGAAGAGCGTATCCCCGGTAAACAGCACTTTCGTTTCGAGCTCGTGGATGCACACCGAACCGGGCGAATGTCCGGGCGTGTGGATGATCTCGATCTCGGTTCCCGCGACAGCGATTCGTTGCTCGTCGGTCGCTGGCCAAAACGACTGGTCCGGGTGGACCCTCTCCCAGAGCTGCTTTTCGGCCGGATGTAGAAGTACTGGCGCATAAAGTGCTTTGCCGAGTTGTGGAGCGACGGTCACGTGATCGTTGTGTGCGTGGGTGCAGATCACCGCCACCACGTTGCGTCCGCCGACGGCGGCGATGATGGGTTCGGCATCGTGTGCAGCGTCGATGACAACGACCTCGTTATCATTACCGACGACCCAGACGTTGTTCTCGACATCCCAGGTCCCGCCGTCGAGTTCGAACGCTCCGGTGGTGACTACGCGCTCGATACGAAGGCTCCCGCTCACCAAACCACCACCGAGCGCAGCACATCACCGGAATGCATGGTGGCGAAGGCCTTTTCGATCTCGTCGAGACCGATGCGTTCGGTGACGAATTTATCCAGGGGTAGGCGGCCCTGTAGGTGCAGGTCGACGAGGGTGGGGAAGTCACGTGCCGGCAGACAGTCTCCGTACCATGAGGATTTCAGCGCGCCTCCTCGGGAGAAGAAGTCGATCAGCGGCATAGTCAGGGTCATATCGGGTGTCGGGACACCGACCAGCACGACGGTGCCCGCGAGATCGCGGGCGTAGAAGGCCTGTCTCCAGGTTTCGGGGCGGCCGACAGCGTCGATGACGACATCCGCGCCGAAGCCACCCGTCAGTTTCTGCACGGCGGCAACAGGATCAGTGACTGTGGCATCGACGGTATGGGTGGCTCCGAGTTCACTGGCCCACTGCAGCTTGCGTTCGTCCCGGTCGATGCCGATGATCGTGCCGGCACCGGCTAGGCGGGCACCGGCGATGGCGGCGTTCCCGACTCCGCCGCACCCGATCACGGCGACGGAGTCGCCGCGGCCGACGTTGCCGGTGTTGATCGACGCGCCGAGGCCCGCCATGACTCCGCAACCGAGCAGGCCCGCGACCGCGGGATCGACGGCGGGGTCGACGAGAGTGCACTGGCCCGCGTGTACCAGGGTCTTGTCGGCGAATGCTCCGACTCCCAGCGCGGCGGTGAGTTCGGTGCCGTCCTCGAGGGTCATTTTCTGCGACGCGTTGAAGGTGTCGAAGCAGTACTGCGGGCGTCCGCGACGGCAGGCTCGGCATGTACCACAGATCGCTCGCCAGTTGAGAATGACGAAGTCGCCGGGGGAGACGGAATCGACTGCCTCACCGACACTTTCGACAACACCGGCGGCCTCGTGTCCGAGCAGGAACGGGAATTCGTCGTTGATGCCGCCCTCACGGTAGGTGAGGTCGGTGTGGCAGACCCCGCACGCGGCGACGTCGACCACTACTTCGTCTGGGCCGGGATCAGGGATGACGATGGTCGTGACCTCGACCGGTGCGCCCGGTGCGCGGGCGACGACGCCTCGTACCTGCTGTGGCATGTATTGGTCCTTTTCGATTCGTTCGTGATGCCGACCCATGACATCCGTGTTCTGGGGGCGGGCTGATCATCCGGAGGGCAGTTCGGACAGGTGCGGCTCGGTCAAAAGATGATGGTGGTATTGCCGTGCCGACCGACGCGGTCCTGTAGATGCCAGCCCACGGCGCGGGACAGCACGGCACGCTCCACGTCAGCACCGAGGCGCACCAGATCGCCGGTTGTATGCCGGTGGTCCACGCGGACGACATCCTGCTCGATGATCGGCCCCTCGTCGAGATCGGCGGTGACGTAGTGGGCGGTGGCACCGATCAGCTTGACGCCTCGGTCCTTGGCCTTCTGATACGGCCCAGCGCCGATGAAAGCAGGCAGAAACGAGTGATGGATATTGATCAGTGGAGCACCGACGCGATCGAGGAATTCCGGGGTGATGATCTGCATGTAGCGGGCCAGTACGACCAAGTCGACGTTGCCGCACAGCAGTTCGAGTATCCGCTCCTCAGCTTCGGCCCGGTTGTCCCTGGTAGCTGGTACATGGAAGAAGGGCACACCGAAGGGCCGGATCTGATCGGCCAGGTCGGCGTGATTGGAAAGCACCATCGGTACCTGCATGTCCAACTCGCCGCGGCGATTGCGCCAGAGTAGGTCCAGCACACAGTGGTCGGTCTTGGACACCAAGATCGCCACTCGCTTGGGTCTGGCGGCCTCGTTGAACTGGAACTGCATACCGAAGGGCCCGGCCACCTCCGTGGCGAACGAGCGCTCGAGTTCCTCCAGTGCCGCGGGCAGACCCGGCAGGTGAAACTCGGTCCGCTGGAAAAACGTGCCCACCTCCTCGTCCGTGGTGTGTTGGGCAAGCGTCACGATATTGGCGCCTGCGCTGGTCAAGAAGGTGCTCACGGCCGACACGATGCCCGGTTGGTCCGGACACCGGACTACCAGCCGACCGTGATCGGTGGTGGCATGTACACCGTGGACCGAAGCGGACCGGGGCAGCGTGAGCGATGAGGCTGCAGTTGTGGTCATTGGCGCACTCTCTTCCGTGCGGTTTCTTGGGTGGTTCTGTCTTCTACGGGTCACACGAGGGTGTGGAGAGTCCGCGTCCGCCACGCCTCGGTAGGCGCCAGATCGTTGAATGTGAATACATGGAAGCCCTCGATGTGGTTGTCGGGCTTCCCGATCTGCGGCGCAATCCCCTTGATGATCTTGTTCGGGCTGTAACCACCAGGGACGAAAAACCGCCAGAACATGTTTTGCTGCTTCTTCAAGAACTTTGCCGACTCACCGATGCCCAGTCCGCTCGACACCCGAAGCAGTTTCTGTCGGTGGACCGCCCCGGGTACACCGACGTGCACGGGCAGGTCGATTCCGCGGTTCATCAGTTCCCGGGACCAGGCCAGGATCTTGCGCGGGTCGAAGACAATTTGGGTTTTGATGTGCGTGGCCAAGGCCGCTTTATCCTTCAATGCCTGAAACAAGACCTCGTCGGAAACGGCGGGGTGTCCCTCGGGATGACCGGCTATGCCGATGTTTGTGAATCCATGTTCGTGCTCGTGTATGGCTTGCAGCAGTGCCAAGGCATCGCCGAACTCGGTAGGTTCGCCGGTCGGGTCGCCTCCGACGACGAAGACATCGGTCAGGCCCGCCGCGCGGCACCGGCTGATGATGTCAGCCAGGTGGGCGCGGTTACGGACCTGCTGCGCCGACAGGTGCGGAGCCACGGTGTAGCCATGGCCGGCAAGTGCGACGCTGAGGTCGATCGTCGCATCCTGCCCCTTGGCCGGCGACGCGGTCACGGTGAGGCGCACGTCGTTCGGTACATACTCGAGCACTTGCTCTTCGGTTTTCTTGAAGGGGACCACTTCGTACCCGAGTTCGAGGACTGCTTGCCTCGACAAGGTTTGGGTAGCGGCACCCCTGATTGCGCGCGCTCGATACACGTGCTGACCTGCTTCCTCTGCATCGCGAGCCGCCTCGCGTTTGTGGTCGTCTCGGTGAAGATTTCTCGGCGTGGTTCAGCGCCGGCTGACATCGGCGCGCAACAAGTTGCGGACCTGGGCCGAGTACGGGGCGGGGGCGACCGTCGCGCGGATCTGGGTCTGCTCATGCCGCTCGACCTGTGGCTTGCGCGATCCGCCGTTCGGTTCCCCCCAGGTGATCGTGACTTCGGTACCGGGCTCCGCGTGCTGCGCGTCGAGCAGCGCGAGCGAGAGCGCCTGTCCCTCGTAGCTGAGGTAGCCCGAATGGCACGAAAGGCCGACAGCAGCCCCACTGGTATCGCTGACGATGTCGAAGTGATTCCACGCGTAGTTGGCGACGGGGAATTCCAGCGCCTTGTACCGTGGGCCGTCGCCGAGCTGCGAGTCGAGCACGCGCGCGACATCGTCGCGGTTCCACAACAACGTGCGGCGGTGACGACGCTGCTCGGGCTCGACAGCCTGCAGCGCTTCTCGTCCGATGAAGTCGTGGTTGAAGTTCACGATGCGCTCGTAGCCGAGGTCGTAAGGCGTCACGTAATAGCTCTCGATCTCCGGAGCATAAAAGCTGCCTCCGAGCTGAATCTTCGCTTCCCACGTGTCGGCCGGCAGCCATTCGCGATAGTCGCGGGCCCGCTCGTCGTTGTAGATTCCGGGCACCGGGTATGCCATCCACGCATTGGACAGCGGCGTGCTGAAATAGGCAGTCGTCCCGACAGGGACGATTCCGTGCGGCTTGCCCGCTTCGAGCAGCGCCGCACGCACGGTAGCTTCGTCGTCGAATTCACCGGACAGCTCGACTCCATGGTTACCGCCCATGCCGTGACGCAGCACCAGAACGTCCACGCCCGCGATCTTCACCTGAGCAGTACGGAAGAACTTCAGATCCGGCGGAGTGCCATCCAGTGCATCGAGAAACACATCCCCAGCCGTCGGTCCGTCGAGTTGGAACCGGAAACGAGTGCGGCGACCGGTCGGATTCTCCGTGCTGTGGTAATCGCGAGTCACCTTGACGTCGTAGCCACCGGTTTCGGCATGGAAGTGAACCCAATTCAACGCTGGCATTCCGCTGACCAGCTCGAACGACTCAGGCCCGTGACGATAGAGGATGCAGTCGCCGATCATGTGGCCGGTCGGGCTGCACACCACGAATTGCTTGGCGCGATCAGCGGTGAAGCTGTCCATGGTGTTCACCCCCACTCGCCCGAGGACCTTCAGGGCGTCCGGCCCCTCCAAGAACAACTCCGGCATGTGATGCGACATGTGAAACAGGGCCGTTGTCTCATTCCAGGCCCGCTGCTCATCACGCCAGTTCGAGTAGGCGGGCGGTATGAGCGCAGCCGCCTTCGCGCCCCCAGATCGGCCGAAGTGCGGAGAGATCGTTTCGTTGTAGAAGTACTCGACTTGGTCAGGAATCCAGTCCAGCAACTGCTGAAACGAACTGAAATTCGGGTGTGACATGGCTACCCGTTCCTTCTCGTTGTTGGGGCGCTTATTTTTTTTGGTGGCGCTCGCCAGAAGCCGGTCGGTTCCAGCGAATCCAGGCAAGTCCATCCGGGTGCTCGAGATCGGCAACCCTGCAGGCTCGTGCTCGTTGCCGCCCTCTTGTCACCGGCTTTCGAGGGCATCGAAGGACAAGAGGACGAAGGCCCTGTGCGGAGCCAGCACTTGCATCTGAAGGGGCGCTACCGCCCTCTGCGACGTGGATGCGATCGACTTAATGAACGATCTCGTTTAGAAAGTAGAACGGCGCGAGTCTTCTGTCAAGGCCTAGGTCAAGACATCCCAGCTCGCGTAACCGGAGAGCAGGCTCCGGTGTCAACGGGTAGCTGCATCAAGTGGCCAGTGGCCAGTGGCTATCGAGAATCTCCGCTTGCAGACGGACGGGTGCAGTCGCAAGTCCGGGCTGCCGCCCGTGTCCCGCAGTGACCGCCTGGCCGCGTTTGGGTGACCGCGCAATACTTCGATGTCTCCAACGATCACGTGTTGGCGTCCGACCTCGTCTCCGGCCGCCTGAACAGTGCCCAGCGTGGTCGCGCCCCTCTGGCGCCTTCCGTTGTCACTGATCTCTGGCGGCGGGCGGCAACTGACATCTGGGCCAGTTCGAAGACCACTACAGCGGTAGACCGTTCGGCAGCACCAGATCGGGGTTGTCGTGCATCACTGATTCGCGGGTGGAGGTGGTGATCTTGCGGTCCTCGCGAGACCGCGGCCGGCCTGTGGAGCGATGACAAGGCTGCCGACGACGTGGTCGCGACAAAGGTGCCGGTTCGGGCCGGCGCAGTTCAGCGGGCCGGAGCCCGCAATGATTGGGACTCACGACCTCACGATCGACCGGCCGGCGCTGTCGGAGGTGCCGAAATGGCAAGGGCGGACGAGGGTCTGTTCCGATCTGGGCCCGATCGTGCTCAACGTTGTTAATCTGTTGTTGCACAACATCTTTGATCTGTCGAATGTGAGGTCGGATATCGGCGCGCTGCCGGTCGCCGACTCAGTCACGACGTGCGGCGCCAGCCAGTACGTCATCCACCACTGATTCCTCCCAACCTCGATCAAGCGACAGGCCTGCCACATGGTCGGCGTACAAGACCCCGATGATCATGCTCGTCACGCGTTCAGGGTCGATGTCGCTACGGAGCTCTCCCCGTTCGATTCCCGCGCGGACCACTTCGGCGAACCCGGCACGGCGGGGCAGGATTGTGCTGCGCCGGATGCTATCGAGCAACTCGCCTGACGCCGGCTCGCTCGCCAAGCAGTTCCCTAGGATCGCCATGCCGCGGGACTCGTCGTACGCTTGGTGCATCGCTTTGAGGTGCGCGATGAGGTCTGTTCGCGCAGATCCGGTTGGTTCGGGCAGGCCGGTCACCTGGACGTGACTGAGCGCGGCTGCGATGAGATGTTCCTTGTTCGCCCAGCGGGAGTACACAGTCACCTTGGATACTCCGGCGTCTGCAGCGACCCGGTCTATCGAGATCCCGGCGAGGCCGACTTGGGCAAGCAGATTGATCGTTGCCTCGAGGACGGCGGCATCCTTCGAAGGGTCGCGCGGTCTTCCCATGCGCGTTCGTGTCTGGTTGTCACCAAGCATTAGTTCACCGTAAACGAAGGTTCAGCCAAGGAGTGGGCTCTACCCCCGCACAGTCCCTCAAAGGTGGACCGGCAGTTGAATCGGGACCTCCCGCAGAATCGAGCTCGGTGGAGCGTCGTACCTGTTCAAGCAGATAAAACCGCAGTAGCGAGTGCGCCGTCGCGAACCCGTGCGCACTCGCTGGCATAACTTCATGCCGACCACCGCGGTCGCCCCCCAGTCCAAGCTCGCGACAGTACCGGCAGCATCTGACTGCTCGTTACTGTTGTGGCTGGCCCGGCCAGCGGCCTACTGGCCCGCTCACCGACTGGAGGTGCCTGTACCGGAAATCCTCATCGCTCGACGGTGCGCACCGTACTTGTGCGGCTGTCGAAATTCACGCGATTGTCCGGGCTATTTTTTCGGCCTCTTTCGGCGTAGCAGCGTGGTCGCGTCCAGCCAGGCCTGCCAGTGCGAACACTGCCGAGACGGCCGCCAGGAAAATCCAGCCGCCCGCGAAGCCTGTAGCTGGGACGATTCGGCCGAATCCGAGTGGAACCAAGAATCCGCCGAGAGCTGAGAGAGTCAACATCAGGCCAATGCTGGTGCCGATGTTTGCATGGGAGATGCCGGCAACACGATCTGGGACCGACGACCAAGCAGTGAAAGCGAAAAGGAGGACGAAGCCGATGCCGATACCAAGTGGCCACAGCATTCCTGCCGGTGTAAACGGGATCAGGAGAAGTAGCGCGGCCATGACGAACATCGGCAAGACGACGGCGGCCTTGGTCTTCTGATAGTGGTCGGCGAACCATCCACCAGCGACGCTCCCCGGGATCCCGGCAAGTCCGATCAGTGCCGCAAGCAGATTTCCGGCCGAGGCGGTGTAGTGTCGTTCACTCACCGCGTACTCGGCGAGGAATTGTGAGGCTGTGAAGTATGCACCATAGGCGCCGATCATTGCGATACCGTAGATCCAGATGTCGCGATCGGCCAAGGCTTCACGTATGACAGCACGGCTGATCGGGGTGCCCTGCAGTGTTTTTGTGTGGTGCGGTGTCTGGAACGCGACAGCGGTCAGAGCGGCAATCAGGATTCCGATCAGTCCGCCGATGACGAGCGCGAGATGCCAGCCGACGGCAGCCTGCAAAAAGCCCCACAGGTAGAGGCCCATGGCAACGCCCACGCAAAATCCCACGCCAGTGCCGATACCGAGCGCGAGGGCCAGCCCGCGCTCAGTGAACCAAACAGTGATGGCGGCAACCCCGACCGCGAGGAAGATCGAGCCGCCGATGCCGGTGACGACTCGAAAAATAGCCAAGGTGGCATAATTCGGTGAAATACCCGACAGTACTCCTCCGATGCCTTCGATCAGGATGCCGATTACCACGGTTCGCTTCAAGCCGATCCGAGTGGCGAGCAAGCCGCCCGGGATGTGCGCTATGCCGAAGCCTGCGAGGAATAGAGACACCAGCAACGACAGCTGAGGAAGCGTGGCTCCGAAGCTGGTGCCGATGAGTGGAAATGCTGCGGCAACATTGAACCAGTTGAGAGTGAGTGACACGTACCCGAGACTGATGAGCAGCAGCATGAACCAGCGTTGGTTCGAGGGACTGGTGATGTCGGGAGACGACATATTGGACCATCCAGGTTATTTGGGGGCGCAGGGTTACCCCGAGAAATCTGTAGCTTGACAATCTGTTGTACTCCGCACTGCGTGAAATGCAGTGCAGACTGCGCAGACTTCGATGTGTGCGAAACATTGCAACGAATGTGAACACGTGGTTTCGGGTCCTCGAAACATATCTAGGCGGCCCTGGACCGACATCGCTCTCAACATGCATTCATTGGCATTCGGATGACTCCGCAACCGCGATTCATCCTCGCTCGGCGATTGTGGATCTATCGGGATTCTCGACTCGGAAGATGAGAAGTTTATCCGCTGTTTGTGTGGCTGAAGAACTGCCGTGCCTGACGCTGACCTTTCAGGATGCACGACACGCTGATTATTGATGGACGCTGCTCCCTATCCGGTGTGGACGCCAATAACGGCGGTAATCGTCCGTCCCAGCATCATTGGCCGTGGGCTGCCAATGGGTATGCGGATATGATCGACTACTTATTGAACGGGAGTGTTTGAATACTAGGAGGATGCAAATCTTCCTGTCAATTATTGACTTTTCTGAACTTTGGGAGTATAAGCGTACGTCGCCGCAGGGGTGGTTGCTGGCATGACGGTGCGGCACACGATGGCCGGTTGTCGACTCGCGCCGATCGGCCGTACTGGACTCCCGTCGTGTTACTTCCTTGTTGCACTGGGGGATTGAGTGTTGACAGGCGGCTGACCTCGTCATACTTTCCAAACGTAATCGTTCATTAAGGAGGTGTGTGTTGTTCAGTGCGAACAGCAGGCCCGATGGGCACGAATTGGACTCCGGCTCTCTGGCGCGGTTCATCCAGGCGCGTGAGGCGGCAGATCCTGAGCGGCGCGCGGTGAGCGTAGACGGACTCAGCCGATGAAGATCATGGGAATCTTGAACGTCACGCCGGACTCGTTCAGCGACGGTGGGCGCTTTTCTACGGTTGCGTCGGCTGTCGCTGCTGGCCGAGCCATGTTCGATGCCGGCGCGATGATCGTCGATGTGGGCGGCGAGTCCAGTCGCCCTGGCGCTCGCCCGATCGATCTGGCAGAGGAGCGCCAGCGGACTCTTCCGGTAGTGCGGCAACTATCGCGCCACGGCATCGTCTCCATCGACACGCGCAAGGCGGCGCTTGCGCAGGAAGCGGTGGCTTGCGGGGCCTCGATCCTCAACGACACGAGTGGCCTGCTGACGCCTGTCGCGGGTCGGCTCGGTGTCGGCTATGTCGCTATGCACTCTCGTGGCCTTCCGGCAACGATGCAGGATGATCCGCGTTACGAGGACGTTGTGGAGGAGGTCTGGTCTGCGCTGGACCTGCTTGCGAGCAAGGCTGCACGATGTGGGGCGACTCAGATCTGGGTGGACCCCGGCATCGGATTCGGCAAGACGACTGCACATAACGTCGGCCTGTTACGGTCGCTATCGCGGGCGTGCATGCGGGAGTGGCCGGTATTGGTCGGTGTCAGCCGTAAGTCGGTGGTCGGTGCGCTCACAGGCCGGCATGTTCCCCGCGACCGAGTCAGTGGTTCCCTAGGAGCGGCTGCTGCGGCATGGGCTGCCGGAGTCGATCTGATCCGAACCCACGATGTCGCCGATACCAATGACCTGCTCACAGTCCTGGCATCAGTGAGTACTCGTCCTTGTCTGACGTCGCCGCAACCGGTGTGACTTCAATGGTTGCTGCTTTCAAGACGGCACTGGTAACCGCGCTGCGACGTGTTGCGCAAAGGCCCGAGCCGGGAGTCCCGCTTATCACGGCGGGATCGTTGCCTGCGGTTGGCTACGCAGGTCGGGTGCTGTCACCGTGACGTCATTTATGCCTCGAGCTCGTTTCGACGACCTCCGATCCGGTTGTGCCTGGCGGTTTTCCGATTCCATAGAAGTAGTGACGACGACGCGTATGGCTGAGGTTGCACCGCTGTTGCAGGAGGTGCAGCGCGCTACCCGGGAGGGCTGGTGGGCATTCGGGTTCCTCGCGTATGAAGCCGCGGCAGGCCTGGATCCGGATCTGAGCGTGCACGAACCCGCGGATGGACTGCCGCTGGCTTGGTTCGGCATCACGACCGCGCCTGAGCGGACCTCAATTATTCGTGCGCCCGCGCACCGCGCCTTCGATGTCGGCGAGTGGCGCTGTGACTGGGGGCCGGACGAGCATCGCAACCGTGTCGAGGCAATACGCAGATACATCGCCCAAGGCGAGATATATCAGTGCAATTTGACGACGCGGATGACGGCGCCGGTCGTCGGCGACCTGACCCAGCTGTATGCGCGTATGGCAATCGCTCAGGGCGGGGCATACAACGCGTACCTCGACCTCGGCCGTTTCGTCATCGCGAGTGCGAGTCCTGAGCTCTTCTTCGACGCCACCGGTAATCAACTGACGATGCGACCGATGAAGGGCACTGCGCGACGTGGTCGTACCGAGGTCGAAGACCGCGAGATCGTCGCACGGCTGCGGTCGAGTGAGAAGGAACGCGCCGAAAACATCATGATCGTCGATCTTGTCCGCAACGATCTCGCGCGTCTTGCGGTCACGGGCGGGGTCAGGGTGACTGCGTTGTGCCGCACGGAACGCTACGGGACCGTACATCAGCTCACTTCCGATGTCGTCGGTCGCCTGCGGCCGGATGTAGCTTTGCCCGAGATCTTCGGCGCTTTGTTCCCGTGCGGGTCGGTGACCGGCGCACCGAAACATCGCACGATGCAGATCATTCGTGAGCTGGAGGCCGATCCTCGTGGAGTCTATTGCGGAGCGATCGGCGTGGTGGCGCCGTCGGCAACTGGGATCCGAGCACGGTTCAATGTGGCCATTCGGACCCTCGTAGCTGATCGTGACCGGGCGATGTCGACCTATGGAACGGGTGGTGGCATCACCTGGGATTCGCGGGCCGACGCCGAGTACGACGAGCTGACAGCGAAGGCCGCGGTGCTCACCTGCCACGCTTCGCGACCATATCGGGGAGCCCTCCTCGGCTATGGCTGACGGTGCGTCGGTCCCCGAAGGATCGTGCCCTCCTTTGGAGTGTGCGCATCGGGCTGAAGATGCTGGCGACCGTGCTCCACATTGGACTGCTCGGGTGGGAGATTCGGGCCTCCAGTCGTGCCTGCAGAGCATCGGGCGTGGTCGCTCCGCTAGCGAAGCTCGCATACACCCATTCTGATGGAAAGTCCAGACCTTGACAGCTAGAGCCTCATCACGTTACTTTTTGAACGGTATCGTCCATTAAGTTGGCTCCTGTTGCGATGAGCAGTGAATCATCGGCGGGGTGCCGACGTGGTGCGTAGCCGTCGGGGCCCTTTTTCGCCACGCGACTGAATATGACCATCGGCTGGCTGAAATGGCAGGCTCCCGACCAAATATTGAGAAGGATTGGGCTGTTCTATGTCAGACCCTATGGCGTATCGGGAAGCGCGCGCGGCTGGAGCCACCGTTGATGCGGTCCGCATCGACGGTCGCGCAGTTGCCGCGAAGATCGTTGAAGAGTGTCGGCAATATGCCGCAGCGCTCAGTGCGCAATTCGGGGTTGTTCCGCATCTTGCTGTTGTCCTGGTTGGTGACGACCCTGCGTCCGGCGTCTACGTCCGCGCGAAGGAGCGGACCTCAGCGCGTGCCGGGATTCGGTCAACGGTGCGCAGGATGCCCAACTCGTCGACGACCTCCGATGTCTGTACGGCCATTGACGAGCTAGCCGCAGATCCAGGTGTGCACGGCATCATCGTCCAGCTTCCCCTTCCTCCTGCGATCGACGCCGGCGAGGTGCTCTCGCGGATTCCTGTACAGAAGGACGCGGACGGATTTCACCTGTACAATCTCGGGTCTTTGCTGCTGGGCCGAAGCGTCTTCCCGCCCTGCACGCCCGAGGGCGTCATGCGGCTGCTGGACGACACCGGCATCAATCTCGTGGGGGCCAACGTCGTTGTTGTTGGCGCGTCGAACATCGTCGGCAAGCCGATGGCCATGATGGCTCTGCATCGCGAAGCGACCGTCACTATCTGTCATGCCAAGACCCGCGATCTCACTGAACACACCAGGCTGGCCGATGTGTTGATCTGTGCGGTAGGTCAGCAAGGGCTTATCACTGGTGAAATGGTCAAACCAGGCGCCGTGGTCGTAGATGTCGGAATCAACCGACTGCAGGATGGCTCCATCGTCGGCGACGTCGACGTGGCGACGGTCGCGGCGAAGGCCAGCTACCTGACCCCCGTCCCGGGTGGCGTGGGACCGATGACCGTGGCGGTGCTGATCTCCAATACGGTGCGCGCAGCGGTGCGGTCGGTCGGACTTCCCGCGCCACGACCCGACGAACTCGTAGAGGTACCCTCCACCCCGGGGGTAGATGGTGGGCCTGCGTGCGGGAGGCCTCCGTGATTTGCGTTGTAGGACGCATGCTCCAAATCGCAGTGGATGCGCGCCTATCGTCGACGCTCGGTTGGCGCAGTTATCTCCCTTCCGGACCTTTTATGACCTGCCCTCGTGGTATCAGACTCAGCACTTCAATATGAGGATCTCATCGATGTCCAGCAGTACATTTCCTGAGCGATTGACGCTCCGTAAGATCAAGGTCGCAGGTGTTCAGGCAGAGCCTGTGTTCCTCGATTTGGACGGTACGACAAACAAGGCGATCGCTCTCATCGAGCAGGCAGGTCGCGAGCGAGTCGACCTCATCGGCTTCCCGGAGGCTTACATCCCCACCTTCCCGAACTGGTACGAGACAATCGGAGAAGGAGCAAAATCACGCGGATTCGACAAGGAGCTGTTCAAGCATTCGGTCGAGATTCCTGGCGAGCACATCAACGCCATCGCAGAGGCCTGTGCGAAGGCTAATGTGAACGCCGTTGTCGGTGTGAACGAGCGCCGCCCTGGGTCATCGGGAACAATGTGGAACACTCAGGTTCACATTACGCGCGAGGGTGCTATCGTCGGCAAGCATCAGAAATACGTTCCCACAAGTGGGGAGCGACTGGTGCACAAGCCGGGCACTACGGGCTGTGCCAACACCTTCGAAACCGACTTCGGTGTGGTCTCTGGACTGATCTGCGCTGAGAATTCTAATCCGCTCGGGATGTACGCGGCTGCCATAAACTACCCTGTGGTGCACGTCGCCTCCTGGCCCTACTACTTCCATCCGTACTTCCCGATGCATCACGCCATCCAGACCGCCACTGCAGGTCTCGCGTACTCGCTGAAGACCTTCGTAGTTTCGGCGGTATCGCGAATCCCGGCGAACTACATCGACGAGGTGGCAGAGACCGAAGAACAGCGCAAGTTCCTCGAGGGGCAGCGCGCCCTGAAGAAGGGTGCGCTCGTACTCGACCCAGTCGGCCGAGTTATCGCGCACGGTGACGGCTCCGACGACGAACTACTGGTGGTCGACATCGACCTCGAGGACGTACTGGAAGGCAAGCTCATCGTCGACGTCGCCGGCCATTCGAATCGCCCGCACATTTTTGCGCCTCTGTTCGATTCTCTCTGATGATCAGAATAAGGCTGAGGATCTATTTTCTCAGACCCTGATCGCGTGCTGGATGCGCCTCGACTCTCGTTCTCCGCCAATCAAATATGTTCATCCCGGCGTTCGCCGTATTGCCGAGTACGGCCGCGCACATCGTGAGTCTCTGTTTGGTGTTCAAACAGTCAGATCGCTCTAACCGGCCTTTAAAAGGAGGTACATATGAAGTTTTTTGTCGACGGACGCTTCGTTCCCGGCAAAGCTGCGGAGCCGCATATGCTCGAAGAACGCAAGCGGGTGAAGGAACTGAAAGAGAGCGGAGCGCTGCTGTGGGCCTACCGAAGGCCCGAAATCGGCGGCGGGGCAATCCTGCTTATCGAGTCGGACACCCGTGAGGGGGCGGACGAGTTGCTGGAATCTCTTCCGTTTGTCCGCTTGGGCATCATGTCCTGCGATGTCGAGGAAGTCGAGTCCCTCGACTTCATCTGGGCCACCGCTGGTAACTGAGTCTCGCGGCCGTCTGATCTGTTCGCATCGAACGATACCGGGGTGGCCGCAAGACCAGATCACGTCGACTAAATCGATGCTGTATTGAAGCGAGAATTGACCGCTTCTGTCCTGACGGCCTCGGGAAATAACTGCGTAGGAACGGAAAGAATTTAGAACAATGACCGTTACAGATAACCGACCCAAGTCCGACAACCGACCGCTAACGCTACAGGACATCGGGTGCAAAGATGAGGCCCTGCTCAACGACTGGCATGTGGTTGGATACAGCACCGACTTCGAATCGGGCCGACCCTACTCCGTTACGTTGCTCGGTCGTGATCTGGCCGTTTGGCGCGACAGCACAGGCGAACTGCACGTTTGGGAGGATCTCTGCATCCACCGCGGGGCTCGACTGTCGGGTGGCACAATCATCAATAACCAGATCGCGTGTCCCTACCACGGTTGGCGGTACAACACCGAAGCAAAGTGCACGCTGATCCCGTCGGCGCCACGCGATAAGCCGATGGCGAAGGCACGTGCCTTCCCGTGGGCCGTCCAGGAGCGTTATGGCTTCGCATGGGTCTGCCTCGGAGATCCGGCCAACGATGTCCCAGCGTTCCCGCAATGGGACGACGAGGCGCAGAAGAAAGTACACGCCGGCCCCTTCGAATTCGGTGCCAACGGCTACCGTGCGCTCGAAAACTTCGTGGACATCACGCACTTCCCGTTCGTCCACAGCGGGATCAACGGTGACCCGGACAACCCGGACGAGATCCATCCCTACTCCGTCGAGATGACCGATGAAGGCTTGGTGACCTCCGAGATCCCTGTCTTCCAGCCGATCGGAGACTCACGAGGCAGGCCGACGATCAGTGGCTACACTTACCGCATCCAGCGACCACTCGTGGCGGCGTTCACCAAGCGACTCTTCGATGTGGACGAGAACCATCGGCCGATCTCCGACGACGTCAACTACTTCACTGTCTACGCCACTGCCCAGCTGGTCAGCGAGACACATTCGATAATCCGCACCTGCGTCGCTGTGACCAAGGAGGGAGCGGTCTCGGACCAGACCATCAAGGATCGCGTCACCATGGTTTTCACCCAGGATGAGGCGATCGTGGGAACCCAGCGTCCCGAACGAATCCCGGCAGAGTTGCGTTATGAGCTGCACCATCGCAACGATCTGCTTGCGCAGCAATACCGTAGTTGGCTGCGCAGTCTCGGTATCACCTACGGCGTCATCTGACGGACTGAATGGTACTGACGAATTCCAACCCCGATACCGGTGCGCCTCGGCGCGATCTCCCACGGCGCCAAGGACTTCCGGTATCGGTTCATCGCGGAGTACGGCGGCGCGTTGCCGGGCGCGTCGCCGTACGCACGCGTTTACGTACAAATGGGGCTGCTGCACGATTTGGGGACAGTGGTTAGGCAGTCTGTCGGGCCGCTGGAGTCATGGCGGCTCGAATCCCACCGCGGCTAACTGGCCAGGTCGGGCTTGTCGGCGTCGGTGGTGGTAGGTGTGTTTGTTCTACGCTCCCCTGACGCTCGGCACGCCTCCCAAGTCTCCAGCATGGCGCAGTTCTTCGGCTACCTCCTCGCCGCTGTGGGCCCCGTCGTCCTCGGCGCCGTCCGCCAGTCCACAGGCGGCTGGACCATCCCCCTGATCGTCCTCATCGTGCTCCTCGCAGCCCAGGCGGCAGCCGGACTGGGTGCCGCCGTGAACCGGTACGCCGCCCCCGCACACCCACACGCGGACACCCCGACCACCTGCCCCTCTCAAGCGCCGCCGACCGTCGGAGGCGGCGCATCATGAGTGCCGGTAATGATGGAACCGTCGTAGGTTGGTGCCCTCGGCGGGGCACTATAAGGATGGGACCGGCCCTGAGCAGCGGTTTTCATTGGGAACGCTGACGATCAGAAGGGATTCGGCTATCCGAAGTCGAAGTGAATGCGTTACGAGGGACTAACTAACCCCCGAACCCGCTGTTGCGGGTTCGGGGGTCCCTATTCACAGCTGGTCGCCGGGACTCCTTCCGAGGCTCACTGTCTTCGAGCGCGTTTGCGCGCCAGGACTGAGTTGTCGTGGTTACGCCAATTTTGCGTGCGCGGGAGGGGACCTGAAACCCTCAGTGCGGCAGATTTGCCTGAACCATGTGTTCGATGACATCTAATATAGCTAGTAGTTGGTGTCGCGCATGGCGATGATCCCGCCGAGGGTGCCCAGATATGCGGTGCCGTCGGGGCCCAGTCCGATCCCCGCGTAGTTGTTGTTGAACTGCGGTCCGGCACCCGACATCTGCTGCCACACCACGCGTCCGGTGCGAAAATCAAGAGCGGTCCAATACCACGGGTCGGTGGGCGCGGCGCCCTTGGTGTAGGTGTAGATCAGCCCGGTCGCCAGCGACAGCTGGGAGACGACGCTCGCCGCGGACACTGTGGTGTTCGTCCATACAGCGTGGCAGCCGTTACCGCCGGGATCGACGTCGATGCGGGCGAAGCCGGGGACCGTCGTCTTGCCGAGCATCGTCGCCTGCGGTCCGGTGTAACCGTAGTTGTTTTCGACGATCATCGAGTTGCCTATGCCGATCAGCGAATTGGAAGTCGCGCTGGAGCCTTGGTGAAATACCGGAACCGAGCACACTTCGCGCTGCCCAGCATGTGGGTCGGTGCGGTAGACGACGACGTCCATCGGGTCGGCGTTGTCGGTGATCGCCACGTATCGGCCGCCACCGAGGATCGTGGGGGTGGTGCCGCTGCCCGCGTCTTGCTGGCCAGGCTTGACCTGGAGGATGTTGGGGTAGTGCGTGTGCCAGGTGATCTGTGGGAGTTGGCCTGGCCCGGCATCGAAGCGGTACATCTGCCGGTTCGAGACGATGTATACATCACCGTGGCTGCCGACCGTGAACGACTTCACTATCTCCTCGTCGCTACCGATGCCAACACGGACGGCATGTGCGACACCGGTTTTCGGATCGAGGGTGCCGACAAGACCGTTTTTCCTGCCTTCGAACCACATCAGTCCGTTACTGTCGGGCTGCAGGGAGGTCAGCGACTCCCCCGGCTGCAAAACCCCGGTCAGGTCGTAGTCGCGGTCCAGCACGAAACCGTCCGCGGCGGGCGTTTCGGCGAGTATCTGCACATGTCCGGTGGCAGTGCCGACCACCACGCGGCCGAGGTTGTCAAGATAAAAATAGCCACCACTGGGCACCCCGGTCCCGGTGACCGCCTTGAGCAGGTCCATCGGGCTCATGCCGGGCAGCGTGTGCTGGGCGAGCACACGGTCCAGTCTCGGATCGATGAGGTACAGCCCGGGGTGCAGGCCGAAGCAGGTAGTGATGATGCGGCCCGCGTGGTCGAAGGTGATGGATCCACACAGGCTGCCGAGCAGTAGCGAGTTCACTTGCGGTTTCCGGCCCAGAGGGCCGGCTTGCGGAAAGGCGTCGCTCTGCCAACCGTCGGCGTGAATCTCGGAGAACCCGTTCGGCGCGAGGAACGGATTCTGCGGAGCCGGCTGATCGGGAACAGGGTCCGGCGCGGTGGGCGCACCGACATAAGTTGGCGCGCCCACCGGCACCGACGGGACCGGCACGGTGGACATCGGATCAGCGGAGGCAGGTCCGGCCGGGACAAGTAACGCTGCCGCCGCGATCACTCCAACGGCCGCTAAAAGAGTCGAATTCCGGGACAACACATGCCTTCCGGGCCAATGGCCTGCAATATTCGTACGGCCCTCGTCGGTCATCAACGATCTCCTCACAACAGTCGGTACAAGGAGTGGCGCTTCCCGGTAACCGGCTCCACCGCGCCCTCCACCCAAATTTGTGGCTACATGCGTGTCCATAAAAGCACGCTGGATACGGGTGTAGCCAGTACTGTCGTCCCGGTCACGGCTCAAACGCTGCGGGTACGAGAACCCGCAGGGGTTGCGGCGCGGTCAGTCGATCGATTCGAACGGGATCATTAGCGGCAGCGATAGTTCCGTCGCGTGTGCGACCACCACGTCCAGGTCACTGCCCAGCTGGCCAGTGATCCACTCCTGGACCAGTTCGACCACAGCGCCGACGAGCATCGCGGCACCGACTCGGACGCGATAGGGATCCTCGGTGGGGCGTTCGGCGGCGTTGAGCTCGAGGACCTCCTGGACAAGCTGTTGTTGCCACATCTCACGCCGTGCCAACAACACCGGATTTGCTCGCGCTTCGGTGAACAAGACTCGGCCCCGCCGGTGGTCGGCGGAGCAGAACTCCAACATTGACCGAAGGATCAGTTGCCTCCGCAGTTCGGGCCCCGGGTCCGGCGTGATCGCCCCTCGCACATATTCCTCGAGCGCGGCGGACGCAGAATCAAAGACCGCCCCGAGCAATCCATCGGTATCGGAGAAGTTTTCGTAGAAATAGCGGGTATGCAGCCGGGCGGCGCGCGATACCGCACGCACAGTTACCGCACCTTCCCCCTCGGTGCCGAACAGCTCGTACCCGGCATCGACAAGCAGCCTGCGGCGCGCCGCGCGCCGCTGGTCCATTCGAACACCCGCCCACCGCGTAACCGCTGCAGCTGATTCCATATCCATCGAGCCCGCCATAACATCAACCTAATCGCTACCCGCGACTACCTCGGCGCACGCGATCTCGGCAACAGCGCTGGCGGGGTGGATGAGAAGCCGGTGACCCGCCGGCGAAACTCCGAAGCTCTCGGTCGATTGAAATCTGTGTTTATGGGCGGTGGCACACTATCGGGCGTGACCGATGAGACAGCTGCCCTTATCGCGGCCGTTGTCGACCGTGTCCAGACTCGCCTGGCGAGTCTGGAGCGGGAGATCCCCGAAGGCGGTCGTAGCGGGGATTCCGATGCTTGCCGCAGAGCCCATGGCGATCGCCAAACTGCGCGTCGGTATGTCCGCCAACCTTCGGCAGCTGCTGGTTCTGATGCGCCAGCACGATGATCGGCTGCTGCCCGACGTGCCGCCGGAGGCACTGGACAATGCGTGGGAACTGGCCCGCCGGTGTGTCGGGGTCGAGGTGGCCTACCAGGTGCACCGGGTGGCCTAGCGGGAGATCCGGCGCGGCACTGGGTGGACGACGCGGTCGCGGTCGTCGGCTCCTCGCATCGCCTGATCGCGGTACTGGACCGGTCGCTGCAGATACAGACGGGGTATGTCGATCACGTGCTTAGCCAGCCGCTGGCCGAGCTGCAGCGCGAACGAGACGCCCTGCTCAGCGGCGACTTCGCCCGGCGCGGCGAGATCGTGCGCTCCATACTGGGCGGTGCGGTGCCCAACGATGGCCTCCTGGCCCGGCGGCTGCGATACGACATCCACGACCGCCACACTGCGGTGATTGTGTGGGCCGACGACGGCGCCGAGGCCGATCTCACGTCTGTGGCGCTGCGCTTGGCTTCGACAGTCGGCGCGCCGCCACCGCTGACGGTCGCGGCGGGTACGGCGATGCTGTGGGCCTGGATCGCCACTGACTCGCCGCTGCCGGTCGACGTCACCGGCATCGATGCGCCGGTGTGGGTGGCGGTGGGCCCGCCGGGCGACGGCGTCGAGGGGTTCCGCGGCACCATGCCGATGCGATGGCGGTCTACCGGCTGCTCGCGGGCAACCCGGCAGCGGGTCGGTCGGCGACCTACGGCGAAGTCGAGGTGACGGTGCTGTTCGGTGGTGACGCCCGCCGCGTCCGGCAATTCGTCACGGCCACCCGTGGCCCGCTCGCTGCGGAATCGAGCGCGGCGCAACGCCTTCGGGAAACACTGCGGGTCTTTCTCGAAGAGGCGGACCACGCGCCGCGGACCGCGCGGCGACTGCACACCCATCGCAACACTGTTCTGCGGCGAATTGTCCGTGCCACCCAATTGCTGGGCTATCCGCCGGGGGAACGGCGCTTGGCGGTGATGCTGGCCCTGGAACTCGACCGTTGGGTTCGCTTACCAGCGAGAGCCTTGTCGGAGTAACTCCCGGACATTATGTGCGGCTGCACATTCCGCAGGTGAATGATGTGCGAGCGCCCCTACCCGCGCCGGTGCGCCGCTCCTAGCCTAGCCATCGCATGAGCACCTGCCGGAATTTTCCGGCCGACCGAGAGCAGGGGACAGTGGCTATCAACAGGCGTGGGCTCTTCGCGGGTGTGCGGCGGCGACAGCCGCAGCCACGGCGATGACGACGCTGGGCGCAGGGCGTGCCCGGGCGGACACGATTCAGACAAGCCCAACATCCTGGTCGTCATCGTGGACGAAATGCGGCCTCCACAATGGTTTCCCGACCAGTGCGCGCTGGATCCGATCCTGCCGAATATCGCGCGCATCCGCCACGGCGCGGTGTTGTTCGAACAGCATTACACCGCGGCCAACGACTGCACCCCGGCCCGCGCCGCCATGGTCACCGGCCTGTATGGCCACCAGACTGAATGCCTGCTGACCTCGCAGGCCAACCTGCCAGCACAGTTCCCGACCTGGGGTTCGATGATCCGTGACCACGGCTATCAGACCTCGGAATCGCACCCCGCTGATGCCAGGCAGCCTCCGGATCCCCGGCTGGGCGCCGCGCTTGAGGTCGCGCACGGGCCGAATCCGAGGGAGGCTTTCCGATAGCTCGATCGTCGACGTCCAGTGGGGATACGCTGTCGTTGACGACCGGTTGACACGTGTTGCTGGTTGTCGGAACGCTAACGGGTGGTGGACTGATGAGCGAGGATGATTCGTTCAGGACGGTCCGTGATGTGTTCGAGCCGGTCACGGACGAATTGGCGGCGGCTGGGTTCGAGGATGCGGAGGAGATCGGGCGGGGCGGTTTCGGTGTGGTGTATCGCTGCACACAGGCCGAGCTGGATCGGACGGTGGCTGTGAAGATCCTGACCGCCGAGTTGGACGCGGATAATGAGGCGCGGTTTTTCCGGGAGCAGCGGGCGATGGGCCGGTTGACGGGGCATCCGAATATCGTCACGATGTTGCAGGCGGGGACGACTGTGGGTGGGCGTCCGTTCCTGGTGATGCCGTTTCATCCGTTGGGTTCGCTGGATGCGAGGATCCGTGAGCAGGGTGTGTTGCCACCGGAGACGGTGTTGTGGATCGGGGTGAAGATCGCTGGGGCGTTGGAGAGTGCGCATCGGTTGGGGATTCTGCATCGGGACGTGAAGCCGGGCAATATTTTGTTGACCGATTATGGTGAGCCGGCGTTGACGGATTTCGGTATCGCGCGGATCGCTGGGGGGTTCCGGACGGAGAAGGGGACGGTGACCGGGTCGCCGGCGTTCACAGCTCCAGAGGTGCTCGAGGGTGAGGCGCCCACCCCCGCGGCGGATGTGTATGGGTTGGGTGCGACCTTATTTTGCGCGTTGACCGGGCATGCGGCGTTTGAGCGGCGCAGTGGGGAGAACGTGGTGACCCAGTTTCTGCGGATCACCACTCAACCGGTGCCGGATCTGCGCGAGCATGGTTTTGGCGAGGATGTGTCGGAGCTAGTGGTGTCGGCGATGAGCCGTGATCCGCGGCAGCGGCCTCCGGCAGTTGTGCTGGGGGAGGCGATCCAGCAGGCGCAGCGTCGCCACGGGGTCACCGTCGACGAGATGGCGTTGCAGGCCGCACCGGCCCACGAGCGGCGCGACCGCAAGCCCGTCACGCCGGGGTGGCGTGCGTCGGCGCCGGAGCTTTCGCGGAACGCGAGCAGTCTGCCGCCGGATTTGACCAGTTTCGTCGATCGTCGTACCGAGGCTGCGGAGCTGAGGAATCTGCTGTCGTCCGTGCGGTTGGTGACATTGACGGGGATCGGGGGTGTGGGTAAGACGAGGTTGGCGTTACGCGCGGCGGCAACCGCACGCAGGGAGTTCGCAGACGGTCTGTGGCTGGTGGAGCTGGCCGATGTTTCGGATCCGTCGATGCTGGTCGATGTGGTGGCGGCGGGTCTGGGGTTGCGTGATGATCCGACGAGGCCGTTGCCGCAGGTCGTGTCGGAGTTCCTGGCCGACCGGGAGTCGCTGTTGGTGTTGGATAATTGTGAGCAGTTGGCCGCGGCGGTGGCGGGTTTGGTGGAGACATGGTTGCGGGCATGTCCGCACCTGCGGATCCTGGTCACCAGCCGGGAACCGTTGGATATTGCCGGGGAGGCGGTGCTGCGGGTTCCGCCGCTGCCCGTGCCGGATCTGGATCGGGAGCTGTCTCTGCGGGGTCTACCCAAATATGACGCGGTGACCTTGTTTGCCGACCGCGCGAGCGCAGTGGTGCCGGGTCTGGAACTGTCCGACGAGAGCAAGGCGGCCGTGGCCCGGATCTGCGCCCGGTTGGACGGGTTGCCGCTGGCGATCGAGTTGGCGGCGGCGCGGGTGCGCACGATGTCGCCCGGGCAGATCCTGGCCCGCCTGGATGATCGGTATGCGCTGTTGACTCGCGGTAGCCGTACCGCGCCGACGCGGCAGCAGACGTTGCGGTGGTGTGTCGATTGGAGCTACGGGTTGTGCAGCCCGGGCGAGCAGCGGTTGTGGGCGCGGTTGTCGGTATTCGCCGCTGGTTTCGAGCTCGACGCGGCGGAAGAGATTTGTGGCGCCGGTCTGGCCCAGGATCCGCTGGATGTGTTGTCATCGCTGGTGGACAAGTCGATCCTGATCCGGGTCGAGTCCGAAGGGGTGGTGCGGTTCCGGATGCTGGAAACGGTGCGCGACTACGGCCGGCAGAAGTTGCAAGAGATTGGCGAGTATGCCGATCTGTGTCGGCGGCACCGTGACTGGTTCCAGCGGCTGGCGCTGGCCACGGAGCAGGAGTGGATCAGCGACCGACAGCCCTACTGGATCGCCAGGCTCGACCGTGAATTACCGAATCTGCGCGACGCGCTCGAATACTGCCTGTCCGAGGACACCGACGAAGCGGCCGAAGCGGGCCTACGGACCGCCGCGGCCCTGTTCATTTTCTGGACTTTCCAGGGTCTGTACGGCGAAGGGCGCCGCTGGCTCGCCCGTGTCCTCGCCCACCCGCGCGCCCACTCGATACCCGACCGCGTCAAAGCGCTAAATGCAGGCTGCGTCATGTCGGTATTTCAGGGGGATGTGCCGGTGGCCGCCGCCCTGGCCGAGGAGGAGCGCGTGCTTGCTGAACAGGATCCCACCCCGATGAACCAGGCGCTGGTCGCCTTCTCAGACGGAGGCGTAGCGCTGTATCGCGGTGAGCTTGCTGTGGCGGCCTCCTTCTTGGAGCGCGCCGCTGGGACGCTCGGCTCGAATCGGCAAGGATTCCTCTACGCTGCTGCTTTGTCCGGGCTCGGTGTGATATACGAACTGGCCGGTCATGCAGAGCGGGCGATCGAGTGTCACCGGAAGCTGCTTTCCATCACCGAAGCGTGCGGCGAATCGCTCTTCCGGTCGTCCGCGTTGTGGGGCCTAAGCATTGCGGCCTGGCGGCAAGGCGAGCCGTCCCGGGCGACCGAACTGCTCGAAAAATCACTGCGAGTCAACAGGAGAATACGCAGCCCACTCACCGCCGCATTGGGTCTCGAGGTGCTGTCGTGGATTGCTGGCGTCGATGGCGACGCCGAGCGCGCAGCCGTGCTGATGGGAGCCGCCGAAGAGCTACAGCGGTCGATGGGCAACCCACCGAGCATCTTTCCGATGTCGGACTACAAGGACGAGTGTGTCCGGACGACGCGATTGGTCTTGGGCGCACGGGGATTCGATGCGGCGGTCCGCAAGGGTCGAGCGATGGGGATGGACGCGGCCGTCGCCTACGCGCTTGGCGAACAACCTGCACGCACCATGCCCACTTCGGGTCCGGGTGTCGCGTTGACCAAGCGGGAGCGTCAGGTCGCCGACCTCATCGCTGAGGGCCTGACCAACAAGCAGATCGCCGCCAAGCTGGTGATCTCCCAACGCACCGCCGAGGGGCACGTCGAGCACATCCTCACCAAACTCGGATTCACCTCCCGCGCGCAGATCGCTGTGTGGATCGCGGAAGACGCCGAACGACAGAAATAGAGCTTGTCACGGTTCATCGCTGACGGTGGTCCGAATCTGGAAGGAACAACCGCGCGGCTTGAGGCGCTGATGGTTCGAACGGAGGCGAGAGACCTTCCTCGCTGGGCTGTCGCGGCAGTCCGGCGGCCCCTGAGGGCAGCCGCGCGACGTGGAGGCCGCACATTGTGAGTGGTGGTCGCGATTGAACCTCACCCGCCCACGCGGCTACAGCGACGACAACACGCCGTCCCACTGCCGCCAGCGACTTGACACCGACACCATACGCAATCTTCGGTACCCCCTGCCAGGTTATCGAGCCCGTCGCCTGGGTCGATCCGCTCCGGCGCATACCCGACCCGCAGGCCCGCACCGACAGACATCCACTCTCACCTCGGTGGCCGACTCGATCGCTGCAAGTGCGGCCGCCAGGGAAGTAGCCGCGATCGACATGCGCTCGCGCTTGTCGAGGGTCGCTGCCGGCACCAGGCTCGGTCAGCACCAGCGATCCGATCGCAGTTCCAGCACACAGACGCGGCAGCCAGGTTTGCTTCTGTTCATCGCTGCCCAGATCCACTGGATAGGGGATGACAAGGTTGTCCTGGACGCTGGTACCGGCATTGAACGAGTTCGCACCGACACGGCACAGCTCCTTCATTCGGACCATCCGAAACCGGAAGTCGGCGGTGCTGCCACCATCGTAGATTTCGGGGACTGCTATACCGAGGCACACAGCGTCGCCGGCGGCAACCCACGCAGCACGGTCGATGAGGCCCTTGTGATCTCATTCCTCGGAGTTCGGTGCGATGACTTTCTCGATGAAGGACGGGACACTCTGGCGAAAATCGTCATGCACCCGCTCATAGATCGTGTGCTTCACAACGTTGACCCGGTCGTCGCAGGATCCCCTTGCAAGACATGGACGACGCAGACGGCTCCCAGGCCAACCATATGCGCGAGGCCGGTCCGTGCTCCGGCATGCTGCCGGTCACCGGCCTCCCCTCGGATCTGTGTTGTTATCTCGCCAATCTGTCCCGCACCGGTCGGACCGATGGGATGCCCGAACCCGAGCAGGCCGCCGGAGGTATTTACCGCCACTGTGCCTCCGCGTGAGAACATTCCGCTCGCAAGGGCCGTCGCAGCCTGCCCTTCCTGCGCCAATCCCATGGATTCGACGTATTGCAGTTCTTCGATGGTGAATGCGTCGTGTAGTTCGACCAGATCCAAGTCCTGTGGCGAGATGCCGGCCTGCTCGTAGGCGATTTCGGTTGTCACGCGAGTCAATTCGGCGTCGAAGCTCTTTTCGCCGTAGAGCTCCTCGCTGCGTTGAACGGAGGCCAGGACACGCACACACCGGGATCGGTCGATGCCCAGTTCCTCGATTGCATCATCGGAGACGACCAGTACAGCTGCGGCGCCTTCCCCGATCGGGCAGCACTGCAGACGGGTCAGGGCACCCGCGATCGGCGGTCCCGCCAGTACCTCGTCGAGTCCGTATGCCTTGGGACGCTGCGCATTAGGGTTCAGCGCGGCGTTGGAGTAGTTCTTCACTGCGACACCGGCGAGCTGATCGGGCGTGGCGCCGTATTTGTTCATGTACTCATCCGCCAGGAGCGCGAAGTGAGCGGCCGGTGTGATGTAGGAGCCCGACAGTTCGGGTACGCCGCTCTTGGTGCTCGCGGGTAGGACGGGAGCGGGTTTGTCGACACCGAGCACGAGGGATACGTCACTGATGCCGGCGGCGACCTCTATGCAGGCCAGCCGGAATGCCGACGATCCAGACGCTGAGGCGTTCTCGACCTGGGTCATCGGGATTCCCGTGACTCCAAGATGTTTGAGCATCGGGCGCGAGGCAGCCATACCGAGCATCGCGGTCGCGGTGTACGCGCTGTCGACGTTGCGCCATGCAAGACCGGCATCGGCCAGCGCTTGGCGCACTGCTGTGAGCCCGAGGCGAACATAGGGGGTTTTGCTCGGTTTCTGATAGGGGTGCCACCCGATGCCGGCAACATAGACGGGACGTTGATCGGCCAGACAGACCTTCACGGTTTCTCCTGAGAAGCAGCAAGGGCGAAGCGCAATTCGGCGACTTCTGTCCCGTCACGCGTGACCGGGCAGGTAATCGCGCGGACCTTGTCGCCGATGTGCGCAGCGGTACCGGCGCTCAGTACGCCTCGAATCATCGGGCCCTCGTCGAGAACGATCGACGCCACGGTGAAGGCCGAATCACGGTCCTGGGCGGGGTGGCCGAATACCTTTGTGGTGGCCAGGACGGTGCCCGTTCCGGCGAACCCGACTTGCGTCAGGTCCGGACCGTGGTCGCCGGTATGTTCCGATCCGAAGGTTTGATAGGGGAAGGTGACATTTCCTGCCGTGTCCCGGGCGCCGAGCAGTGTCGGCTTCCCGGCATCATCGACCGAATAGAGCGCGGGCTCTGCTGATGTCATATCCATGGGAGAGCGACCTCTTTTCGTGCGGGTTACAGGGTGAAGGAGTATCCGCCGTTGACCGGGATCGTCTGGCCGGTGACCCAGCTGGCCGCATCCGAGGCGAGGAACAGGATCATGTTTGCGGCGTCTTCCGGCTCTCCGAATCGCCGGATGACGTAGTTGGCAAGCACCCTCTTGGCGAATTCCTTGTCGTCCATCGCATCAGCTGTTGCCGGCGTGCGGGTGGCACCCAATGCGACACAGTTCGCGGTGATTCCGTATCGTCCACCCAGACGGGCCATGGCGCGGGTGAACCCAGCGGCACCAGCTTTGGCGCCCGAATAGGTTTCCATGCCGTTGATTTCGCCGACCCGTCCTGCGTCGGATACCACGGTGACCACACGTCCGTATTGCTTGGACATCATCCCCGGCAGGACGTGGCGGGTTGCGTTCATCACCCCGTGAAGGTTCACGCTCAGGACGCGCTGCCAGTCGGTGGGATCCTGTTCCCAGAATGGGCGGGGCGGGGCCGAGGGTGCTTCAGCGCCGCCATTTCCGGCATTGTTGACCAGGATGTCGATGGGCCCGAACTCATCATTGACCTTACCGATCACCGCTCCGAGTGCGTCGAAGTCGCCGACGTCGCCGACCGCAGTGGTCGCGGTGGCACCGGTGGCGCGGAGCTCCTTGACGACCTGCTCTGCACGTTCCGCGAAGAAGTCGTTCACTGCGACCGCCGCGCCACGCTTGGCGGCCTGTAGGGCGATGACGCGGCCGACACCTTGCCCAGCGCCAGTGATCAGTACTGTGCGCCCAGTCAAGTCCTGATTGTTGTTCGTAGTCATCGTTAAGATGTCCCTTTCGTTTCGCCCCAGAATTTTTCGCGAAGAACACGTTTCAGGTTCTTGCCCATAGGATTAGTGGGGATTTCCTGAACGAGTTCAACAGCGCGGGGCCACTTGTACTTGGCAAGTTGGCCCTGGCAATACTCAATGACTGCGGCAGAGGTCAATGACGACCCTGTAATCGTCTGTACGAATGCGTATGGTTGCTCACCATGGTCAAGGTCGGGAATTCCGATTACTGCTACATTGACGACTTCGGGATGTGAGCCGATAACCGCCTCGATCTCGGCGGGGTAGATGTTCACTCCGCCCGCGATGATCATGTCGGTGATGCGGTCATAGATGAACAGATAGCCATCTTCGTTCACATGGCCTACATCCCCGGTGTGGTAGAAGCCCTCGGCGTCTAGCTGGTCCGGGCCGAGCGGTCCGCGGCCGATATAGCCGGAGATGACAACCGGTGTGCGAACAGTAATTTCGCCGGTAACACCCGCTGGAACCGGTTCGCCCATTTCGTTGACGATACGCAAATCGACGTGGCGGAACGGGAGGCCCGACGTCCCGGGGTAGCGGCGCAGATCCTCGGGGTTTGAGCCCGTCAGCATTCCACCTTCGGTGCAACCGTAGACCTCGTACAACACCTCACCGAAGAAATCGATGACCTGTTGTTTGAGTTCGGCATGGAACGGGGCGGCGCCGCTCTGAAGGAACCGCAGCGATGACACGTCGTACTTCTGTCGAGTCGCGAGATCGAGCTTGAGGATCCGCTGGAGCATCGTCGGCACCGCGATCCAATGTGTGATCTGGTGGGTTTCGATGAGCCGAAGAGCATTTTCGGCGTCGAATCTCCGTTGGAAGTAGACGGAACCGCCGGTGGACAATGCGATTCGCGTGTAGGAAGGACCGGCGCCATGATGCATCGGCAGGCTGATCAGCATCCTGTTACCGGGTCCGCCGCAGGCGAAGTCGAAGGCGACAGACGCTTGGTAGTCGCGTCGCACGTTCTCATCCGCCGGCTTGGCCCAGTTATTCAGCGGCGCGCCCTTGGGCGCCCCGGTCGTGCCTGAGGAATAGATCACCAACGGTGCAAAGTCCGCGGCCGGAATATGCTCATCGCTGCCCTGTTCGATGAGAGTCTGGTAATCCTCGGTGCCGTCAGCGGCGGTGTCGAGAGAGACGATTGCAGCTAGGTCGAGTTGCCTCCACGTCTCCACCAGAAGTGTCGGATCGGCGTCATCGACGATTGCGGCACGCACGTTGCAGTCACGCAGAATGTATAGGGATTCCGGCGGGGCGAGCCTGTAGTTCACCGCCACTATGACGGCCTCGAGCTTGGCAATGGCCAACGAGATCGTGAGCCATTCGATGCGGGTGTGCATGCGTACAGCAACCATGTCGGACCGGCCGACTCCCAGCCGCCGTAAAGACGAGGCCAAACGGTTGGCTTGATCGTTCCACTGCCGCCAAGTAAGGGTCGTCGCGCCTTCTGTCGCGCAGATCGAGTCCAGATCTGCCGGCGCGAAGGGCGCGGCAATACGGATGTGTGTGTTGGTCACGGGATTCTCCTCTCCATGGAATTCGTCAGTCAGGCGAGTCCGCCGCGAGCGCCGCCGCTGACGGGGATCACCTGTCCGGTGACATAATTCGACAAAGGAGAAGCAAGCCAGAAGATCGCGTCGGCCGCTTCTTGGATCGATCCAGTACGACCCAGTGCCGAGCCGACTACCTTGCGGGGCTTGTAGAGATCTCGACTCTCGTCAGGGTCGATGCCCATGCTCTGCAGCGTCTTGTCCGGAACACCCAGAGCCACCTCACGGCCCCCGACCGTGATGGAATGCTGGGCGGATTGCGGTGCGCCGAAACGTGTTTGGATGATCCCGAACGCCACCGCATTGACATTCACATTCGCGCTGCCCCATTCGAGTGCCAATGTCTTGGTGAAACCGATCAACCCAGCTTTGGCCGCGGCATAGTTGGCGGCGCCAGGATTGCCGAAGCTGGCGGCCAGCGAGGTGACCATGACGACCTTGCGGTGTCGGATGATGCCCTGCGAAACCTCGGATTTACCAGCGTCGCGAAAGTACGGGGCGGCGGCCCGACAGATACGGAAAGGGGCCAGAAGATGGATATCGAGCATCGCCTGGAACTGTTCGTCGGTCATCTTGTGAACCGGCGCATCCCAGAAGTAACCGGCACCATTGATGATGATGTCGATTCCGCCGTAGGCGTCCACGACATACTTGACCATCTTGTCCCCGGCGGTGGGATCGGTGAGATCTGCGGCGTAGGCCGTGGCGTCTCCGCCGAGATCGGCAGCGACTTCACCAGCTAGGTCAGCGTCCAGGTCGACCACGACGACCGAGGCGCCATTGGCGGCCAGCGTTTCACATGTGGCGCGGCCGATTCCGTTGGCACCGCCGGTGACAATCGCTGTCTGTCCCTTGAGGAGGTCGCTGGTGATGGTGGGGTTGATCAGCACGTCAACGCCCTTTCCACTGCGGGGCACGCTTTTCGGCGAAGGCCCGTAGGCCTTCCTGCGTGTCCTCCGACTCCATGACTGGCTTGGCATAGGTCATCTGTTCCACCCATGCCTGCTCGTCGGTCCACTCGTAGCTATGTTTGACGATCTGTTTGCTCGCTGTGACCGACAACGGCCCTGCGGCAACGATGTCCGCGGCCAGGGCCAGCGCCTCGGTGAGAGCAGCGCCAGGCTCGGCGAGGCGATTGACCAGGCCGAGACGGTGAAATTCGCTGGCCGGCAGTGGCTTACCGGTCAGTGCCAGCTCCATGGCGATGTTGAACGGGATCCGCTGGGGAAGCCGGAACAAGCCGCCACCGGCGGCGATGAGCGCGCGGGCTGATTCAGGCAAACCCATCCGGGTGGATTCGGTGGCCACGATCAGATCGCAGGCCAGACACAGCTCCAGGCCGCCCGCCAGCGCATCACCTTCGACAGCGGCGATCAGTGGCTTGCGGGGGGGCCGTTGCATGACGCCGAAACCGCCGCGCCTCTCGGACACTCCGAAGTCTCCGACAGCCGCAGCCTTGAGATCCTGACCTGCGCAGAACGTGGGGCCTGCACCGGTGAGGATCGCAACGCGCAGCGAATCGTCGGACTCGAATTCGTCGATGGCCGCCTCCATGGCTCGGGCGGTGGTGCTGTCGAACGAGTTGCGGCGCTCGGGCCGGTTGATTGTAATGACGAAAATGTGCTGACCATCGCCTCGGCGGTCGGTCAAAATGAGGTCAGCGGAGGATTGCGGCATTGGATCTCTCCCTGGATGGCGCCCCATGGTGAACCCGCGGTTGGCGCATCGACGGCGTTACAGGTGGTACGTGTTCAAGCTACATTCTTGTTGATCAACCAGCAAGAGTTTCCGTGCTACTTTTCCCGGGGTTGCTCTGATGACTCGAGGGGATGCGGATGGGCTGCGAGCGTTGTCGCTCACAGCCTCATGGGGGTGCGGCTACGACTGCATGGTTGTTCGCAGATAACTGCGCAGGATCGACTTCGTGAGGTCAGCGATCCTCCGCAGATCGATTGCGTCGGGGTCGGCGAGGCACTGGATGAGCACTCCGCGAAGGAGGCCTTCGATAAATGTGGCCAGATCGTCGGCACTGTCGTTCAGTACGATCTCGCCGTCCTCGCGGGCTTGGGCGATCCGGTTGGCCAGCATCTGCCGGAACACTGCGTTGTTCTCCGCTACCGCCTCCCGAAGTCCCGGGGATGAGGTCACGGATTCGATGATGATCACATACATTGCTCGAATGCTCGTAGAGGACGTCGGTTCCTCGGTCATCAGGTACTTGTCGATGAACAGGTCAAGGGCTTCCAGCCCACGGACGCTGCTACTGGCACTCTCGAGAGCGGCTTGGACGTTCGAACGGATGGCATCCACCACCGCGAGCATGCATTGCTCTTTCGAGCCGAAGTGGAAGGTGACCAAACCGCGGCTCAGGCCAGCTCGCTGGCCGATCTCCACTAAGGTAGTGCGACTGTAGCCCTTCTCTCCGAGCAGTTCGATCGCGGCAGAGATCAATCGTTCCCGGGACTCGGCAGTGCGGTCGGCTTGCTTGCGTCGGCGTGGTGCGGCCTGGGCCACAGTGTGGGAGACGGGTGTCCGATGTGCAGACATGGCGGCGATTATATGTGCGCAGTCTGCTGTACCTGGCTGCGGTGCTCTTGGCCGGCAAGCAAATGAAATCTGTCGCAGGTTGTCCCCACACTCATCCTTTCGCACACAGGAAGGCTCGGCTTACCATGTACGCCGATAAACTACTGGGCAAGAGTGCGTTGAGTGCGGCTGCAGTATCCAGGCGAATGCGAGGAGGCCCGTTCGGTTTCGAAAGGGCCTCCTCGTCGCAGAGACGAGTCGCGCGTACGCCCGCACACAACGCGTCGTCAGGCGAAGATGAGAACTGGCTTGATCGCGGCACCTTGCGCACTGTCTTGCGCCGCCTCTTCGATCCGCTCGAATGGATAGCGGGTCACCAGTCGGTCGACGGGGAAGGAGCCCGCACAGTACAGCTCCATCAGCTGCGGGATCAGCTCGTCCGGTTCACTGAGTCCCGTAGGATAGCCACGTACCGCGACTCCGCTGAACGCCAACTGCATGTGATTGAAGCTGACCTCCTGCTCCATCGGCCCGACTCCGAGAAGAGCGCATTCGCCACCACTTTCGAGACTTTCAACCGCGGCGCGGACGACTGAAGGAACACCCGTAGCCTCGATGGTGAAGGCCACCCCGCGCGGCACGATCGCACGCACCATTGCTGCCAGTGGCCGATCGTCAGCCGTGATCGTGTGCGTCGCACCGAGCTCCGACGCCAACTCCAGGCGTGATGCGGCGCGATCAACGGCGATGATCGTGCGGTATCCGGCAGCGCGCGCCGCCATGATCGCGGCAAGTCCGACGGTCCCTGCCCCAAAGACCGCGATGCTTGAGCCCAGCGAAGGCTGTGGCCCGTGCAGGACGGTGCCCGCACCGGTCAGCACCCCACAAGCGAACGCGGGGGCCAACGTGAGATCGAAGTCAGGATCGATCCGGGTCACATTCCTTTCGTGCGCAAGGCAATACGTCGCGAAGCTGGACTGGCCGAAGAATCGCCCGTAGATCGGTTCACCACCGCGTGACAGCCCGGTGCTGCCGTCCGGACGGCCACCGCTCAGGTTCAGGTTGCCTTGCAAGTCACACATATTGGTGTTGCCGCGGACGCAGGCCGGACACTGTCCACAAGTCAGGCGGCTGAGCACAACATGGTCGCCGACGCGCACCTTGGTCACATTGGCTCCGAGGGCGGTGACCACGCCCGCTCCCTCATGACCGAACACCATAGGCAGCGGCAACGGTAGATACTGTTCGCGTGCGCCGATGTCGGAGTGACAGATTCCAGTGGCCGCCAGCTGGATCACTATCTCCCCGGCTCGGGGTTCGTCGAGGTCCAGATCCTCGATCTCGAACGGTGCGCTTTTGGCGGCCGTGACCGCGGCACGGATCTTCATGCGTTTGCCTTTTTACTTCCTGATCGATGAGTACAGGTCAGAGCTGCCCGGTTGACGGGACAAACACGGACTGGATTTCGCAGTAGGCATCCAGGCCTTCGGGGCCAAGCTCGCGGCCCACACCCGAATGACCGAAGCCGCCGAAGGGAATGCCGGGGTCGAGGGCCAACGCGCCGTTGATGTATACCGACCCGACCCGCAGCTGCTTGCCAATCTCTTCCGCGGCCTTCAAATCGCTGGTCCATACTGAACTCGACAACCCGTACTCGGTGTCCTGTGCGATGGCGACCGCCTCTTCCACCGTGTCGTAGGGGATGACACACACCACCGGGCCGAAAATCTCCTCGCGGGCGGCGGCCATGTCATTGGTGACGTTTGCCAAGACCGTTGGTTCAACGAAGTACCCGGCGCGGTCAGGAATGCCCCCACCGGCCGCTACCGTCGCGCCAGCAGCCTTCGCCGCCGCAATGTGACCTAGCACCCGATCACGGTGCTGCTCGGTGATCATCGGGCCGACAACTGTTTTCGGATCATCCGGATCGCCGACCGGCAGACTGCGCGCTGTCGCGGCCAGAATCGCAACAATTTCGTCGTAACGCGAGCGCGAAGCCAGAATGCGGCGCTGCGCGATGCACGCCTCCCCGTTGTTGATGGCGATTCCGGTAGCTGCGAGCCCTGCGGCGATGAGTTCGGCCGGCGCGTCGTCGAGCACGATAGCCGCCGCGTTACCCCCCAATTCCAGTGCAGTCCTACGAAAATCGGCGGCACATGCTTCCGCGATGCGTTTTCCGACCGCGGTACTACCGGTGAAACCGACCATGTTCACATCCGGGTGCGAAACCAGCCGCTCACTGCCGGCAAGGTCGGCGGTCACCATGTTCAGAACACCAGGCGGAAACCCGGCTTCATGCGCGGCCTCGGCCACCAGATAGGCGTGCAGCGGTGTCTCGGGCGATGGCTTGAACACTACCGTGCATCCAGCAGCAAGGGCTGGAGCCAGCTTCGAAAGGGCGCCGAGGAGCGGGATGTTCCACGGCACGACAGCGGCCACCACTCCGACCGGACAGCGTCGTACCCGGACTTCGGCCTGAGCGAGGGCGCTGATCCGGGTCTGTTCGAACGTTTCGGTCCGCGCCCGCTCGCTGTAGTAGCGGACGAATGCGATTGCGCCGGTGACGTGCACCGGTTCGGTGAGCAGCGCCGGGAATCCGGCTTCTCGCGTGATGGTTTCGACGAGAACCGCACTGCGGGCGTCGAGGGCATCGGCGAATCGTTCGAGGACCTCGGCCCGCTCGGAGCCGGTAAGCCTCGACCATGGACCGTGGTCGAAGGCCCGCCTGGCCGCCGCGACCGCCCGATCCACGTCGGCAGGGCCAGCAGCGGGGACAGTGGCGATGACCCCGCCGTTAGCGGGATTGTTCACCGTGATGCGCAAGTCAGTCTGAGCCGGCTCAAAGGAGCCGTCGACGTAGACGGTGGCTTTGAGATCGATGGGCACGGTGTGTCTCCTCTGGTCGAGCTGTTACCCTCATCACGTTGCAATATATTTGTCGATTAGTCAACAAGTAAATGGAAGTGGCGCTCCGGTGACCATGGCCGGCAAATGGCGGACCCATCATCGCGATCTTGACCGCCATGCCGTCGCATGGTGGAGCGAACTGAAGGGGCAACACCTATGACGCCTTCGAACCATCGGCGGCATAGACGAGCGATGCCGCTTCGGCGGCCGTTCATTGCATACGAGCGAACCCGAGACCGTATACCGGAAACCGGTATACGGATCGGCTGTGTCACAGTGGAAGGATCCGGTGCAGCGGTGTTCGCCGAGCTGGTCGAGGCCGGCTCGACGAGCTCGGCGTTGCCAGTGAATGCGCGTCCGATTGCCTCGATTGCCGGTGCGGTCTGATCCGAGATCCTGCGTTCAGATCACCTTGCCGCGCAGACGGTTTTGCACTCCTGTGTGAGCTGACCGACGTCCTTGCAGGTCCGCAGATGCACTCGCTGAGGGTGGGGTCGCCGAACTGTCGGGTTGAAGAGGCCGAGCGATGCAGTCGTCAGAGGAGCCTGCTCGTATATCGGCCTGCTCGTCGGAACCAACCGGGATGGAGTGCAATTGTTCCAAACCATCCAGCGGTCCGTGTACGCACCGCCGACGAAGAGGCGTTGCTGGGCGAAATCCGTTGCGCTGGTGTGACATTCCCCGAGCCGCTACTGGCCGCCTATCGGCACCGGGCACCAAATGCGAACCTGGCCGATCTCCGCAGGCTGTTCCCTGCCGACGCCGTCTACCGACTACCCGTAAGCAAGCTCGCCGCTACACAAGCCACCGCAGGCGGACGTGTCCACACCTACCTGTTCGCCGCGGAACGATTCGGCCCGGAACTCGGCGCTTGCCGCGGTGCCGATCTCATTATGGTTTCCACACCCTCGGCCGGATCGCGCAGCCCCTCCGCAACTGCTCCGCGTCCGCGCCGAATTGGCCAGTGCGTGGGCATTTTTCGACGCGACGGGCGACCCCGGATGGTCGTGCTACGCCTCAGACGCCCCGAAAAAACCGCCAGTTCGGCGCCCGATCCGACCCTGGTCACCGAAAGGCCGACCGAACTTCGCCTTCGTAGTCGGCTACGTAAACGCATCGTGGACACTGAAGTCGGACCTGGTGTGCGAGTATGTGATTCGGCTCCTTCGTTACATGGACGCACAACATTGGACCTGCGTCACCCCGGTCCGTCACCAAGCGATCGGCCGCACGCCATATGTTCCCGACTTCGCCCCCGGCTACTTTGTGCGGGGTGGCCACCGGTTTCCGAGCCAGGGGGACCGCAAACCATGGCGACTGCAACCGGGCTATCTGCGCGACGTGCGGGCCTTCCGATACGGCAGGATCGATGATGGCGTCCTCCGATTCGCCGGCAGCAACGATGGCGAAAGTCGTCGCTGACCAGGGCCATCACGTGATGGCGTGGACGACGGCCACCGAACATCGGTCCGTACCCGTGAGTTCGGCTGTCGGCCGACCATCCCGCATGCAGATGATGCGGCGGCTGCAGATGTCGAGCAGGTCGTCGTGTCGTTGGAAGCGACGACTACGGCGCCATGACCGGCGAATCGGCGTAGCTCATCGAGCATCTGACGGCGGGCCCGTACGTCTACTCCAACGGCGGGCCCGTCGACCATGGGCAGGTTGACCCCGCCGAGCAGTCAGCGCGCCAGCAAGGGCCCGCTGGCCTCGCAACGCTACAGGCAGAGATGGAAGCGCTACGAGAAGCAGCGGACCGGCCACCACGTGCAGATCGACGTCGAGTTACCAGTTGTGCACCCGGGCCGAGCAGTGGCCGTGCGCCCGGCACTCGGTGTTGCCGGTGGGTTCGAACTCGATGTCGCGGAAGAGCGTGCGGTGCTGATCTGGCTGGGGAGGATCCGCTTGATGTGTTGTCTTGGCTGGTGGACGAGTCGATCCTGATTCGGAGCCCTCGCGGCAGCCAGTGCAGCGCGCGGCTGCTCGAGATTCTCCGGCCAGAGCCGCTCCCGGCAGCTGATGCTGATCCATGGGCCGGCCGGCTTCGGCAAGAGCACGCTGGCTGCGCAGTGGGCCGATGACCTCGCCTTTGAAGGTGTCCGAGTCGCGTGGCTGAGCGTGGATCACGACGACGTCAATGTCGTGTGGTTCATGTCCCATGTCATTGATGCGAATCGTGGCTTGCACCCCGACGTCGCTGCAGACCTGGCTCAAATCCTGGAGGAACGGTCCAGCGATGCCGCCCGCAACGTGCTGGGCATCCTGCTCGATGAGATCCACAACCGTGGCGAGCCGGTGGCTTTGGTGGTCGACGACTGGCATCTCGTGACCAGCCTGGCCACCGTTGCCGCGATGGAGTCCCTACTCGATCGCGACTGCCATCATCTGCAGTTGATCATCACCAGTCGCAGTCGGAAACATCTGCCGCTGGGGCGGATGCGGGTTCGCGATGAACTGGTCAAGATCGACGAGGCCGCTTTGCGGTTCGACGACGCCGAGACCGCTTCGTTCGTTGCGCATTGTCGATGACCGCCGAACTCAGCCACGACTCCGCAATCCGGCTCATGCTCGCCGAAGGCACCAGTGCGGCAATCGAACTGGCCAATGGCTGAGCCGAGCAACTGGTCGGCCAGATCGCCCGCCAGAACCGGCCGCGGGCACTGCTGCACGCCGAATTGCTACGGGGGCGCTGCCTGTCGGCGAGTGGGCAGACACCGCGGGCAGCCGAGCTTCTGGCCCCGGTGCTCCAGCGCTGCGCGGGGCTGAACTGGTACGGCCCGTCGTCGATTCGGGCCATCAGCTCCAGCCCATTATCGAAACTCTTTATGACGCAACAATATCCGTAGCTCTATCGGGGCCGTTCTTGCGGCAGATACTGGCAGAGTTCGAACAGGTGCCGACTTGCGGCCGTTGACTATCGCACGGTCTCGGATGCCGATTCGGACTGGGCAACTGCGGGTGTAGTCATCGAACCGTACGGTCTTGCCCGGGGCGCTTCCATCACCGCAGGAACAGCCGTTCGCACGGTAGTCGCCGGAGCCCGTCGAGGTCGTCGGTGAGCAGTTCGACTGTTTCGGAATGCTTACGTTTCCAGTCCCGTACGAAGTTTCGCGCCGCCGCGGCTGTCGCGCAGTAATCGAAGACCTGGCCCCCGAGACGTATTCGAAGGTGTACGTCATCTTCGGCCGGGGGCGGGGGTAGGCGATCCATGCGTAGCCGACCTGTGACAGCGAATGAGACCATCAGCGCGGAAGCATCGCCTTCACCATGGCGACCAGGCGAGATACTGTGATCTCGTTGTCCTCTCGGAGAGCGGCGACAATGTTGCGGAGGGTCTCGGGAGAGGGGCTGGCGCCGAGGAAATCCTTTGTGACGGGAGGCCCCCACTGGGCCAGCCCGTTGACCGACATCGGTGCCCATCCAGTGGGTACGGTGGTGTCGAACAGGTCTCCGTCGGCGAAGTGCTCGACCATCAGATGGTCCGGGTCGCGCCAGTAGTCGAATAGTTGGCTGCCCTGGACGTGCCGACCAATGCCCCAGGCTCGCTGGTAGCCCTCGTCTGCGAGAAATTGCCCGCCCGCTGCCATGGCGTCGAGGTCGCTGACCTGGTAGGCGGAATGCACATACCCCAGGGAGGGGCCGAGGACGAGGGCCAGGGTGTGGTGATCGGCCGGGGCGTTGCCGCGGTCGCATCGGACGAAGGCCATGAGGGGCCCGCGATCGCGTTGGCTGTCCAGGAACAGGAAGTCGCTGACGATCATGCCGAGGGTATCGAGATACCAGTCCAGCGTCTTGTTGAACCTGCGAGTCTGCAGCACGAGGTGTCCGAGCCGTTGCACGCGCGCCGGTTGCCGTGGTGGCCGCTGAGTGGCGTTGATGCGGACGGGGTTCGTCCCGAAGTTCAGTGCGAGTGGCTGTTGGTCGGGCAGGGGAGGTAGTTGCTCGACACCGTGCACCACACGTACCGGCATGCCGTTCGGGTCGGCCAAGGTGACCGCCGTACCGCCGCCGGGTTGACGCAGTAGGGATTGTGATGCGCCCGGCAGCCGGGTCAGCCGGGCGATGTCTCCGGCGTCGGCGGCATGGAAGGCCGGGCCGACGAAGCGGGATTTGCGGCTCTTGTGCACGACCATGCTGTGGGTTCCGGCGAAGGTACCACGCAAGTACAGCGATTGTGGGGTGCGTTCGACCGTCGTGAGCCCGAAGGCGTGGGCGAAGCGTTCGGTGCGGTCGAGGTCGGGTTTTTCGAATTCCAGCCACGCGAGGTCGGTGACCTTGATCAGGGGGTTCGGCGCGCGGCCCGGACGTTCACCCCGCAACGCACCGTCGTTGCTGTGCAGGTCTTCGTGTGCCGTCTTCGTCATCGCTGTCCCGGCCTGTCGTTTTCGTGACCCGGCCGAGTGGCATGCCCGCTGCGCACCGGCCGGAGTCTCTTCAGCTGTCCGGGCCTCATCATCGAACCGAGTGAGCTTGTTGTCAAGCGACAACTAAATTGTTGTCATTACCTCGGGTAACATGTTCGTGTGAATGAGATGGTTCAGCCCAAACCGGCCGGGCGCCCGAAGGCGGGGGAATCGCCCGTGGAGCGGGAAGAGATTCTGTCGGCGGCGTTGCGTGCGTTCGCGCGGTACGGCTATGCCGGTGTGTCGGTACGAACCCTACAGCGTGAGCTCGGGGTCAGTCACAACCTGATCAGGCAGCGTTTCGGATCGAAGGAGGGTCTCTGGAAGGCGGCGGTCGACTGGTCGTTCGGCAGCCTGGTTGCAGAGCTGGGTGCGTTGCTGGATCCGACCCTCGAGGATCCGCTTGACCAGTTGCATCATGTGATCAGAAGGTTCGTGGAGTTCAGTGCGGCTCATCCGGAATTGCTGGCATTGATGAACGTCGAAGGCGCCTCTGATACCGATCGCCTCGACTACATCTACGAGGCCTACGTCGCCAGGTTCTTTGAGCCGATTGGCCGGTTGACCGACCATCTCGTCTCGGTTGGCCGGATCCGGCCGATTCCGCTGCGGACGCTGCATTTCCTCATTGCCCACGGGGGTGCGGCACCATTCAGTCTCGCTCCGCTGGCTCGTCGTTTCGATCCGGTGGATCCGCTCTTGCAGTCCCAGGTTCGCCGGCATGCGCAATTGGTGGCCGACCTGATCATCGAGGGCCTGAGGGTGCGCTCGGCATAGAGCGCTCCAGCCGCCAACTCATTTGTTGACGACCGACAACATCTGTCATATTGTTGGCGCATGGTTGGAAACCAAGCGCCGGTCGTCATCGTTGGGGCCGGTCCGGTGGGCATGGTGCTCGCGCTCGAGTTGGCCCATCACGAGATCGACTCGGTCTTGGTCGAGGCGCACGCCGAGACGACCAAGTTCCCCAAAATGGACGAAACCAATCCGCGCAGCATGGAATTGCTAGCCCGGTTGGGTCTGACAGATGACCTTCGTGCAGCTGGCGTGCCGCCGGAATTCAGCTTCGATACCGTGTTCTGCTCCTCGTTGGAGGGTTTCGAGTACGCGCGGTGGTCCGAGCCTTCGGTGGCTCAGATGTGCGAACGGATCGATCGAGCCACCGATGGCACGCTGCCGGGGCAGCCCTGGCAGCGTATTTCGCAGGAGTACGCCGAGGACGTGCTGATGCGTCGTTGCCTGCAGAATCCGCGTGTCGATGTCCTGCGTCCGTGGCGGGTGACCGATGTCGCCGAGCATGATGACGAGGTCACCGTGACGGCTGTGCACGCCGAGACCGGAGAAGCGCGCACGCTGTCGGCTGGATATGTCGTAGGTTGCGACGGTGCCCGTTCGCGGGTGCGGACGTGTCTGGGTATCGAGCAGGACGGGATGGAGCGCATCCTGACACTTGCCCTGGTTCACTTCCGTTCACGGGACCGCGAGCGCCTGCAGGCCCACGGCCAGTTCTGGCATTTGTATTTCGCTTCGGGAGGAATCCTCATCGCCCAGGACGAGGAGGAGACCTGGACGTTGCACGGGCTGGTCCCACCCGACACCGAGCTCGGGAACATCGACCCGGTCGAATTCATTCATCGCGTGTGCGGTGCGCCGGTCGAAGTCGATGAGATTCTGGCCCAGTCGATCTGGCAGCCGAACGTGCTGCTGGCCGATCATTACCGTAAGGGCCGGATCTTCTTGGCCGGTGACGCATGCCACCAGGTGATACCGAACGGCGGCTATGGGATGAACACCGGCATCGGCGATGCGGTGGATCTGGGTTGGAAATTTGCTGCGGTTCTGCACGGATGGGGTGGTGATGCCCTGCTCGACAGCTATGAGGCCGAACGTCGCCCGGTTGCAGAACGCAACCGCGACTGGTCGTTCCGGCATGTTGGCGCGCAGCTGGAAATTCAGTCCGAGGTCGATCTGGAGTTGATCGGTGCCGACACCGAGGAAGGCGGTCGGCATCGTCACGAGATGGCGGCGTTCATTGCCGAACGTCGTGGCGAGGCGTGCAGTCCCGGAGTGGAATACGGCTACCGCTACGAGGGGTCGCCAGCGGTCGTCAGTGAGGCGGGCGAGGGGCCGGCCCTGGATCCGATGCGCTATGAGCCCACCACACGGCCGGGGGCGCGGGCTCCGCACGTCGTATTGCCGGACGGGCGCTCGATTCTGAGCCTGTACTCACGCGGATTCACGCTGGTCGATCACGGCGGCATCGGCGGTGAGAAGTTCGCCGCCGCCGCATGGGCCGCCGGCATTCCCTTCGAGCACGTCGTCATCGAGGCCTCCGCGGGAAGCGCGTCGGTCTACGAGCGTGCACTGGTCCTGGTTCGGCCCGACGGCCACGTCGCCTGGCGCGGCGAATCTGTCGACGACGACCCGGCCGCGATCCTGGCCACCGTTACCGGACATGTCATTGTTCCCGCCGCTGTACCTCAGGAAGAGGCAACTCGATGACCACCCCTGCATCTATCTCCTCGAACGTTCGTGATGCGCTGTCGATGCGCACGCTCGGCGAGGCATTTCTGGCAACGGTCGAAGCCCGCGGTGGCCAGCCCGCTTTGGCCACCGAGGACGGGACGCTCACCCTCACCTGGCGTGAATACGGCGAACAGGCACGACGCGCCGGGGCCGGGCTGGTCGGACTCGGTGTGCAACGGGGCGACACCGTAGGACTGCTGCTGAGCAACCGGCCGGAGTTTCACGTGACGGATGCCGGCGCCCTGCTTGTCGGGGCTACGACGTTCTCGATGTACAACACATATCCGCCCGAGCAGTTGGCGTACCTGCTGACCGATACCGGTGCCCGGGTCGTGGTGACCGAGCCTGCCCTGTTGCCGGGTTTGCTGGCGGCCCGCGAGCTCGAGGGCCCCGTTCTGGAAACGATCGTCGTGGTCGGCGAGCCGGTCGAGGCCACCATTGCATGGTCGGCGCTTATCGACGCCGATCCCGACGCGGTCGACCTCGATGCCCGGACGGCGGCGGTCGAGTCCGACGACATCGCGGTTATCAGCTACACATCGGGAACGACGGGCGCTCCCAAGGGTGTTCAGCTCACACACCGCAACATGCTGGCGGTGGCTGATTCGATCCTGCAGGTCATGGCCGTCGATCCTGACTACCACCTGCTGTCGTATCTGCCGATGGCTCATGTCGCCGAACGGTTTTGCAGCCATTACATGCCGATGTTCGTCGGCTACTCGATCATCAGCATCCCGGTGCTGGATCGGCTCGGTGCGGCCTTGCCGAAGTTCCGCCCGAACATCTTGTTCTCACCACCACGGTTGTGGGAGAAGCTGCGTGTAGCGGTCCAGACGAAGATCGCGGCCAACGACAATGCCGAAGTACGGGCCCAGCTCGCCCGCGCCCTCGAGGTAGGCGTTGAAGCACTCCGCGAGCGGCAGGCCGGACGCGAGTTGAGTGCATCGCTTGCGACAGAACTGCAGCAGAGCGAACCGCTGCGCTCGGCTATTCGTGCGGGTCTCGGCCTGGATGCGATCGCAGTGGCCGTCACTGGAGCGGCGCCGGTCCCCCCGCAGGTCATCGAGTTCTTCCACGGCCTCGGTATTCCACTGCAGGAGATCTACGGCCTGTCCGAAACCACCGGCCTGATCACCATGACCCGCGCCGATGAACTGAAGCCCGGGTCCGTCGGCCGGGCGCTGCCCGGCATGGAAATCCGGCTTGCCGACGACGGTGAGATTCTCTCGCGCGGGCCGCTGATAATGGCCGGCTATCGCAACCGGCCGGAAGCCACCGCGGAAATGATCGACTCGGAGGGCTGGCTGCGCACCGGGGATATCGGTCAGCTCGACCACGACGGCTATTTGCATGTCGTCGACCGCAAGAAAGAACTCATCATCAACGCCGCCGGAAAGAATATGTCTCCGGCTAATATCGAGGCCCGCATAAAGGAAAGCAGCCCGCTGATCGGGCAGGCGTGCGCCATCGGCGATGGCCGACCGTATAACGTTGCATTGGTCGTGCTCGACCCCGAAGCAGTGGTAGTGTTCGCGCGGGCAAACAGCCTGCCAGACGCGAAATTTGAGCAGTTGGCCACGGAGCCGGTCGTGCGTGCGGCCATACAATCGGCGATCGATGAGGCTAATGCGGGTCTGGCGCGGGTCGAACAGATCAAGCGTTTCACAATTCTTCCGGTCGAGTGGCGGACCGACAGTGACGAGTTGACTCCCACCTCGAAACTGAAACGTCGGCCGATCGCACGGAAATACGCTGCAGAAATCGAAGCACTTTACGCAGGCTGAAAATCACTTTCCGCACCCGGGCGTCCGGCCCGGTTGCATGCTCGCCAAGGAGATCCTCATGTACATCGCCGCCGTTGTTCTGGCGATCGTCGTCGCGTTGGCGTTCTCGGCGGCGGGGATTCCGAAGATCCTCGGTGCCGAACAAGCCAAGTCTACGGCCGATCATCTCCGCGTGCCGCACACCCGGTATCTGGTGGTCGGCGTGCTGGAAGCGCTCGGTGCCGCCGGGTTGCTGATCGGGATTGCGTGGGGGTGGCTCGGTGTGGCCGCGGGTGCGGGATTGGTTGCGCTCATGGTCGGTGCGGTCATCACTCATGCGCGTGCTGGAGATTCTTTCAAAGCGATGGTGCCCGCGCTGGCATTCGGAGCGCTCGCTGTGGCATCCATCGTGACGCGTGTGCTCAGCCTCTGAAATCAAATATTCGAACGCCTCCGCTTGTGGCGGTGGCACTCCGACCAGGAGGAATCAGATGAAACATGTCCTTGCCGCGGCTGCGAAGTCAAGGAAGCGCACTCGTGTTGTGGTCGCGGTCGCGGTATTGGCTGCCGGTTATGGCACTGCGCAGGCGTACGCGGGGCCGGTGTCCGGCAGCTGCGGGAATGTCACTGTGACCAATGCTGGCGAACTGTCGGCAGCTGCTGGTAATGCTTGCGCGCACGATATCGGTGTGCGGGGTGTGATTTCCAGTCCGAAGGCGATTACTCTCGCTCCCGGGCAGCGACTGACCGGCACGACAAACGACGCCGCGATCGTTTTTCCGAAAGCGGTCGATGGTGTTCAGCTCTCCAGTGACAATACTGTTTCGAAACTGCGGATCCAGGCCGATTCGGCGCAGCGGGCCATTTTCAACGACACCAATGCGTCCGGTCTGGGTACGGTGACTTTGTCTCATGTGACCACCACGGGGCAGGTGCAGTTGTTGGCTCAGGGCCGGGTGCGGTCGGGCCATGTCGCGGTGGACGGTCTCGATATCGTCGCCGCTGATACCTCGAGTCAGCCCAGGCCGAGCTACACCTTCTACGGTGGTCCGCTGGAGTCCAGGCAGGGCGCGTTCCAGATCTGGAACCGGCAGCCCGATGCTTCTTCGGTGGTGACAGCGGATCTGCGGGGTATCACGGTTGGTCGGCCGAACGCTCCTGTGCTCGGCTCCGGAGTTGCGGTTTTCGGTGCTACCGGGCTGACCGTGCCGACGCCGGACAACGCTCCGGTCGGCGATGTGCTCCATCAGCTCAGCCAGCACCCGCACTCCGGTAGCGTGCGGGTGTCCACCATCGACACCGGCGCGCTCTACACCGACGGCGGCCTGACCCCGGTCGACCCGAGCAATGGGAATGCGATTGTCGGCTCTGCTGCGGTCCTCGTGGGTGCTCAGGCGCCGGTCCAGACTCTGCACGTCGGCGGTCAGATCACTACCACTGGTCTCACTGCTGGTGCTACCGATATCTTCTCCGACGTCGGCTCGATGACCTACGATGGTTCGGTCGAAACGTTCGGCCCGACCGGGATCGCCATCGTTACCTGGCCGCGGATCGGCACGCTGACAACCAAGGCCGCCGTAACCACGCACGGGGTGGGGTCGCGAGGGCTCAATGCCTATGCCGGCCACATCGATACTGTCCGGATGCATGACATCCACACCGAGGGTGCCGGTGCACCCGCGATCGACATCTTCGCTTCGATCAATGACCTGGGTATCGACGGGAACGTCGAGACGACCGGAGTGCCGGGCCCGAGCCTGGTGCTCGGCCACTACACGGTGGTTCCGTCGGATGCACTGCGTGTGGCCGAGGGCGGCACGGTTGATTCCGCACATGTTTCCGGAACGGTGAGCACCACTGCCCCGGGCACCGCCGCGGTTTTGGTCGGACAGAACAGCCGGATCGGAACGTTGTGTGTCGGTAAGGGAATCCAGGCCACCGGACTGGGATCGCAGCCGGTCGACAACACCGGGACTCTTACTTTGAAGTGCCCCGCCCCGTCCCACTGATTCACTGGTTCAACGTCGCCGCCCGGTTCGACCTTGGGCGGCGACGAGACAGGAAATAACCTGATGGCGACGCAATTGAGTGTCACACAATCGTTTTCGGCGTCGCCGGAGGCAGTCCTGGATCTGCTTCGCGACCGTGACTTCGTCACTGCCTGCGTGCAATCGGTGAACGGGCCCCAGGCCGTTGTTCTGGTTCACAGGGTCGAGGACGCCGAGCTGACGGTGATCTCCGAGAGCCCGGTCCCGGCAGCGATTCTGCCCGGGCCGCTGCGGAACATGCTGCCGTCCAACGCACACGGCACCAAGTCGGAGACCTGGACCAAGACCGGAGACGGTTACCGTGCGGTGATCGAGATCGCCGTCACCGGAGCCCCCGCCTCGGTCATCGCCGAGGCCACCTTGACCGTGACCGAGACCGGGGCGACGCTGTCGATCGCCGGGAAAGCCGAGGTAAAGATCCCGTTCATCGGGCCCAAGATCGAGAAGATGATGGTCGACCAGGCAAGTGAACGGCTCACTGCCGAGGGGGAATTCATCAATACCCGGCTGGGCACCGGCACCATTTCGGCTTAGGCCCGAAGGAGCAAATTCATGAGCATCAATCTGGTTCGCTACGAACAGCCTTCGGGAACCGACGCCGCCTGGGGAGTCGTGGCCGGCGACAATGTGCTTCCGCTGCCCGCCGAATACAACACGACGGCAGAGATTCTGGGCGAGGGCGTCAAGGTCGCCCGTCAGATGCTGGCCGAAGACACGAAGTCCGAGCCGCTACCACTGGATAGCCTACGACTGCTCAGCCCGGTGACGCGCCCGTGCCGGATACTGGCTCAGGGCGCCAATTTCAAGACCCATCTGATCGAGAACAAGATGGATCCGAACAGAGCATTCAACATGTTCTTCACGAAGTCGAGCGCATCGATGTGCGGTCCGAGCGATGACATCGTGCGCCCGGCGAATGTCCGGCTGCTCGATTATGAGGTGGAGCTGGGGATCGTGCTCGGCAAGCCGATCACCGGACCGGTCACCGTCACCGCCGACGAACTCGAGGACTATATCGGCGCGTTCGTGATTGCCAACGATGTCAGCGCTCGTGATGTCCAGCTCATCGAGCTTCAGTGGTACAAGGGCAAGAGCTACCGCACGTTCTGCCCGGTCGGACCGTATCTGACCGTTCCTGATCCGGGTGAGGTGTCGCGGTGGGGAGAGCTGCGATTGCATCTCGAGGTCAATGGAACCGTGCGCCAGAACGAACTGGCATCGGATATGGTGTTCGGCCCAGCCGAGACTTTGACCGAATTGTCGCAGATCGAGGATATCGACGTCGGTGATCTCCTCATCACCGGCACGCCGGGCGGCGTCGCCCTGAAGCTCCCCAGCGCTATGGCACAGCGGTTGGCGGGTCTGCTGCCGGAATCACGGCGCTGGCCGATGTTCGTCAAGAGTCAGCTCCGTACCAGCGGATACCTGCAATCCGGGGACATCGTCACGGCCGGTATCTCGACCCCGGACGGCGCGTTCGATCTGGGGACCCAGCGCAACATAGTGCGCGCGCTCTGACCATCACGATCGAAAGCTGCTCAATGACGAGCGAAATCCCTGCGCCGAATCTCACCGGCGCCCGGGCCCCGCGAAATAGGCTGTCCCACAGGTCGAGCCAGCACGCGGAGGTTCGATGTCCGAGATGATTTCGAGCTCGCCCCGGCCGGCATCGTCGGCTTCGCGGATCGTTCGCACGAATCTGACCGGCACTGTCATTTCCGGCTTGGAAACCTTCGGTCGCGTCGTTCGGCTGGGGCTCGACGCGTTGCGGGGGATCGCGACCGATACGATCCGGTTGCGGTTCCAATGGCGTGAAATGCTCCAGGTCTGCTGGTTCCTCGTCGCCGTGACGGCACTGCCGGCCATCTTGATGGCCGTCCCGTTCGGTGTGATCGTTTCCGTACAGGTCGGCAACCTGATCAAGAACCTGGGCGCGGACGCGCTGCTCGGGGCGGCCAGTGGGCTCGGTGTCGTCAAGCAGGGCGCGCCGATTGCGACCGGGCTGCTGCTGGGCGGTGCGGGCGCGGCCGCCATCGCCGCAGATCTGGGTGCCCGCACGATTCGCGAGGAGATCGACGCGCTGCGGGTCATGGGAGTCGACCCCATCCACCGCCTGGTTGTCCCTCGTATGGCCGCGATGATCATCGTCGCCCCGCTGTTGAACGTGCTGATCATGTTCGCCGGCGTGGTCGCCGGATATGTCGTCGCGGTCTTCTCACAGGGAGTCACGCCTGGAAGCTATTGGGCGACTTTCGGATCGTTCACGGTCGTCGCCGATATCGTTGTATCACTGGCCAAGTCGATCATCTTCGGATTCCTTGTCGTGGTCATCGCCTGTCAGCGCGGCATGGAGGCGCGCGGCGGGCCTCGCGGTGTCGCTGACGGTGTCAATGCCGCCGTCGTGTTGTCGGTTGTCTCGATCATCCTGGTGAACCTGTTGATTTCGCAGTTGGCAGACTTGTTCCTGCCGGTGAGGGTGGCGTAATGACCCCGTCGACATACGTCCCCCCCGGCCTTCGGTGGTTGATCCGAGCAAGGCGGCAAGGGGCGGCGCCGGTGGAGTCCGTCGGCTTCGTGCTCGAATTCGTCTGGCAGGCGCTGTCTTCGATCCCTGAGACCGCACACCGATATCGCGCCGAAACGATGCGCCGGATCACCGATATGACCTGGGGGAGAGGGTCATTGATCGTCGGTGGCGGCACCGTCCCGATGCTGATCGTGCTGGGCGCCGCCATGGGCGCGCTGGTCGGGATCGAGTCCTATGCGACGTTGGATATGATCGGGATCGGCCCCCTCACCGGTATCGTGTCGGCTTTCGCCACCACTCGGGAACTCGCGCCGATCGCCGCGGCAATCGGTTTCGCCTCGCAGGCGGGATGCCGGATGACGGCGGAAATAGGTTCCATGCGGATCTCCGAGGAGATCGACGCGCTGGAATCGCTCGGATTGCGGTCGATTCCGTTCGTGGTCACCACCAGGGTGATCGCCGGTGCGGTCGCGATCGTCCCGACCTTCCTGGTCGCCCTCATCCTGAGTTATCTGTCTTGCGCCACCGTGATCGTGACCATCCACGGTGAGGCCGGCGGCGTCTACGACCACTACTTCTTCCAGTTCGTTAGTGGTGGCGACATGATCGCTGCCGCGGTCAAGATCCTCGCCCTCGCCGTCGTGGTGATCCTGATCCATTGCTACCAGGGGTTTTTCGCCACGGGCGGACCTGAAGGGGTTGGCATCGCCTCCGGGCGGGCGGTGCGTGCCAGCTTCGTGGCCATCATCGGCGTCGACATGCTGCTGACGCTGGCGCTGTGGGGATTCAATTCACCGATCAAGTTCACGGGGTAGGCGATGAGGAACTACGGATTGCCCGGAACAACCGGTGACTGCGGGCGGTCGTTGCGAACCGGCGCCGCCGCGATCACGATCGTCGCCCTGGTCGTGGTCGGCTGGACAGCTTTCGACCACCTGCGCGGCGATCATCGCCTGCACGTGAGCTTGCAGACCGAGCTGATCGGTGACGGCATCGACACCGGGTCACATGTGCAGTTGCGCGGGGTGGACGTCGGGCAGGTCGACCGCATCGAACCCCTCGGCGGGGACCGCCAGCGGATAACTTTGAGCCTGAACCGCTCAGAGTTGCACGGGCTCGACGACAGCCTCGGAATCGAGTACGCCCCGGCCAATACCTTTGGCATCAGCGTCGTCGAGCTGCGCTACGGTCCGGGAGGGGCTCCGCTGTCCGACAACGCGACCATCGACCTCACCGGCCGCCAGTCCGGTCGCGTGGATGACGCCACGATGGGAAGTCTGATCCGGTCCCTGACCCAGACCGCAACCCAGGTGCTGACACCCCAATTCGCCGACGTGCTGCGGCAGGCAGCGATCGATTTGCGGGCCTTCACCCCGCTTCTGCAAACCATCGTCGTCACCGCACAGTCGATCGCCGACACCCAGCGATATGCGTCGTCCTATCTCATCCAGCAGTACAGCTCAACGCTGGACGGAGCGGCGCCGATGATCGACGGAACAATCAAGCTGCTCGATCACATCAACAACATCGAGGTCCTGCGCAACGACAAACCTCTGTTCGACGCCGGTGTGGCCATGATCGTCGACAAGCTCTGGCCCGCACTGGGACAACTCGGTGTGTCCATGCATCGCAATCTCGGCGACTACACAACCATGCTGACACCCCTACTGAGCACAATCGCCTCGACCGTGCCGACACCGCAACGATCGAGCGCCGAGCTCACGCAACTGCTCGATCGTCTGAACCGGGATTTCGCCGAAACGCCCGCAGGCCCCACGCTGAACCTGCGTCTGACTCTCCACGATGTTCCCGCGGTCGCGATCCCGCTGCTCGGCCCGGCGCCTGTCCAGACGGGATCGAGATGACATCGACAACTCGCGTTGTGGTTCGGCTCGTAGCGTTCACGGCTGTGATCGCCGTGATGTTCGCGGCGATCATTGCGGCGATCACACGACCTGTCGGCGGTGAAACCGACTTCTACACTGCTCGATTCACCGATGCCAGCGGCTTGAAGACCGGCGATGACGTCCGCATGTACGGGGTCGCGGTCGGCAAGGTCGGATCCGTCGCTCTCGATGGCAGTATTGCGGGGGTTCGCCTGACGATCGGCCGCGGACATACCGTCTTCGACAATACGATGCTGGCCATCCGCTATCAGAATTTGACCGGCCAGCGCTATATCGATATCCAGCAGCCGCAGCGTGCCGGCCGCCCCTTGGCGCCGGGCGCGACGATCGACGTCGGTAACACCTTGCCGTCGTTCGATATCACTTCGCTGTTCAACGGACTGCAGCCCGTGCTCGCGGAATTCTCTCCGGGCGCACTGAACCAGTTCGCGCAGAGCATTCTCGCGGTGGTCCAGGGCAATGGAAACGGCCTGGGCCCGGCTCTGGACGCGATCGACAGTCTCAGCCGCTATGTCACCGATCGCCAGCACGTCATCTCCACACTGGTACACAACCTGCAATCCATTTCCGACCAAATCAGTGGTCGCTCACCACAGCTGATCACACTCATCACCGGTCTTGCCGACGTCTGGGCCGCGCTCCAGCAGAAGATCGATGGAATGGTCGACTACGCCTTGACCATTCCTCCCGTCCTGCTGCCGCTCGACCACCTCGCCGCAACACTGGGATTCACCCCCGACCCGAACACCGACTTGACTACCTTGGTTCACAAGGCCTTTCCGGATCCGAAACAAGCCCTCGACGTTCTGGGCGCACTACCCGGATTGTTGCAGTCCCTCAACACAATGGTCGGTGCGCCGGGACCGGACATCAACTCCACCTGCTCCCATGGCGCCGCCCCCGTGCCCGGGATGGTGCAGGTTCTCCTTCACGGGCAGAGGATCTCGATATGCAACCGCTGACCGATAACTGGGTCCGGAAGCTGGCGTCGCAATTCATCAGTCGGCTCCGACGGCCGCACCTGGTGTGGACGGACCTGCGGCTCGGAATCCTCGGTGTCGTGGTCATTGTCATCGCGCTCGTCGCCACTGGCGTGATCTACGTTCTGCCCCTGGGCAAGACGACCTACCAAGCCCGGTTGCCGGAGGCGGGCGCGGTCAGGGTGGGCGACGACGTGCGTGTGGCCGGCGTCCCGGTCGGCAAAGTAACCGAACTGACGCTGTTGCCCGACCACGTCGACATGGCGTTCACAGTCGCCGGCAAGGTATTCGTCGGTGACCAGAGTTCCCTCGACATTCGTATGTTGACGTTCGTCGGCGGCCACTATGTCGCACTCACTCTGGCAGGCACTCACCCCCTCGGGGCGGGGACGATACCCGCCGATCATGTCCGGTTGCCCTACAGCCTGATGCAGGCTTTCCAGGACGCCGCCCAGCCGGTTCACGATGTGGACGGGGACACCCTCCGTAAGAACTTTTCCGCTCTCGAGAGCGCACTGACCAAGACCCCGGACGGGCTGCGGGAGATGGGGACTGCCATCGACTCTCTCATGGACATCATGGTCCGGCAGAACAACGACATCTCCAGGACACTGGCGCTGGTCGACGAGTACCTCACCGCGATCACCAACGCCAAATCAGTCTTCGGCCGTTTGATCCACAGTGTCGATCTCGTCGAGACTCTGCTCATCGACAAGCGGGCCGAAATCCAGCTGGCTATCGACCATACCGGCGTACTGTTCTCCCGGATCGCCGCAATCGCGCCGTCCTGGCACAGCACACTGCAACCGATGGCGGAACGATTGGCGCAGGCTGTCCCCCCGCTGGAACAGGTACTCGACAGGTTGGGGACGGTGATCGACCGGGTCCATACTCTGGGCGAGCAATTGCGTACCCACGCCGCCGCCGGTAACAGCGGCCCCACCATTGATCAATCAGCCGGGACGATCCAGGGTGCCGGGTTGTGTATTCCGGTGCCGGGGAGGTCCTGCTGATGCTGCATCGGATCCTTGCTTCCAGGGGCTTCATCTCGGTCATCAGCGTGGTGGTGCTCACGGCGCTGGTCACAGCTGCTTACGTACTTATCGTGCATCCGGCGCACAAGACGTTGTCCTACTGCGCGCTCATGCCCGACTCGATCGGTCTGTATACCGGAAATCACGTCACCATGCTCGGGATGCCCGTCGGCACCGTCACGAGCATCGCGCCGCAAGGACCGCATGTGCGCGTAGATTTCACTGTCGACGCGCGCTATCCGGTACCCGCCGATGCTGCGGCGACCACCGTGTCACAAACCTTGGTCGCCGATCGCGACCTCGCGGTGCTGGGTGATCGCGCAGGTAAAGGGCATTGGGACGCCCACACCTGCATCACCGACACACTCACACCCAAGAGCATGAGCCAAACCTTCGATGCGCTGAACAAGCTGGCCGACGAGCTCGATGGCGGTGGAAATCCTTCCGACCAGAATCAAGTCGGTAACGGCATTGCCGCCCTCAACAATTCGACGACCGATCTGGGGCCACGCATCAACGCGATCATTCACAAGCTTGGTGTCGCCCTCGCCTCACCCGACGCGGCAATCGGGCACATCGGCGCCATCGTCGACGCGTTGACCAGCCTGGCCGCCAGCACCGCGGGCGGGTGGAACGACATCAAGTCCATGCTCACCCGCTTCGCCCCGGTACTGAACCAGATCGATAACCAACTTGTGGCGCCGGTGATCGAGATTCTCAGTTCGCTGTTTCAGTTCCTGCCGATCTTCAACGAGATAACAACTCTCTACGGGAGCCTGATCCGACGTGGTCTCGACGCGACCGTGCCGGCGGTGCGGTTTCTCGCCGCCCATGTCGGCACCCTGCAGGACATCATCACGATGATCCCCCCCATCACAACGGCTTTCAGCAAATCGATCGATCCGGTCAGCCACGAGGTCTCGCTGATCTATGCCTCGCCGAAAATCGCTCTCCCCGTACAACAGTCGAAGTCCCTATGCGATGCGATCAATGCGATCACGCCGGGCCGCTGCACTGATGCCGCCGGGACATCGGTGTCCGTCCCCCTGGTCCCACTCGTCCTGGGAATGGCGGGCGCACGATGACATCGAACCCTCACAACAACATGGGCCGGCGCCGCGGCATCCGCACCGCCCGTGCCGCGGTCGCCGCGGTTGCGGCCATGGTGGTCGGCGTCGGCGGCGCCGGCTGCAGTTTCGACCCCTCATCGGTTCCGCTGCCCGGTGTCGAGATTTCCGGTGGGACTTACCAAATGCAGATCGAGTTCGCCAGCGCGCTCAATTTGCCTGCTCGCGCCAAGGTCGTCGCCGGCGGCGCGAAGGTCGGCGAACTGACCCGCGTGGATATCGTCGACGCATCCGCGGGGCGACCGGGGTACGTCACCGCGCATGTCCGTATCAGCGACACGGTGAAACTGTCAGTCGACACCACAGCGCAACTACGGCAGAACACCGTCCTGGGCGACGTCTTCATCGCTCTCACCACCCCTGCCCACAGTGCGGCGAAAACCATCGGATCGAGCGGCACTATCCCGCTCTCACACACCATTCCGGCACTGCAGATCGAGGATCTCATGTCCGGCATGGCGACCTTCTTCAACAGCGGAGCGGTCAATCAGTTCCAGAACATCGTGGACCGGATGAACCGGGTGCTTCCGCAGAACCCGGTCGATACCGCGCATGCCTTCGATGTCGTCGGCTCCGACCTCGAGGACGTATCGGCGAACCTCGGCCAGGTGGACCGGTTCCTTTCCGCCGCCACCGCCGATACGCACGTATTCCATGATGACGGCCCAGAGCTGAACGACTTGCTGACCCCGCAGAGCGCAACACACGTCACCGGTGCCGTCGCCTCCCTGGCCGATGTCATAAAGGTCCTGAGCAACCTCGGCGGTGTCGCACACGATTGGGTATGGCTGGGCCCGCTGGTGGCCTCCGGCGACGCCGCGGCAAGCGCGTTCGTACCGCTGGCGTTGACCGACCACCCGCTGGACCTCAACGCCCCCTCGAATTTGAACAAGCTTGTCGCGTTGCTGCGCGACAAGGTGATTCCCTTTGCCGCGAGCCCGAAGGTCGACATCACCGGCGTCAACGTGGCATCGGCGGGGGCGACCTCGGTGCCTGCCGCCGATCAAGTCGACCGGATCCTCGCGACGCTGCGCATGATCGGAGCAGTGCGTTGAAAACCGCCACTGTCGCCTCACTCGGCGCCATCGCCATGGTATTTATCCTCGGCGCTTCATATCTGACCTTCGGCGTGGCCCGAGTCGACTGGTTCCGCAGCTTTACCACCACAACTATGGTCCTCACCGACTCCGGCGGTCTGGCTGACGGCTCGCCCGTACTGCTCACAGGTATTCCCGTCGGCCGGGTCACGAACGTGGACAACACGACTACGGGGGTCCAGGTTCGGCTTCGGATCGACGATACGTACCGAATCCCGGTCGCCAGCACCGCTCGCATCGAATCGCTGTCCGCGCTGGGGGAGCCGTATGTCGAATTCGTTCCCACCACGGACAGCGGTCCGTATCTGCGGGACGGACAGGTGATCGACGCACACACCGTTCGCATGCCGACATCGATCCCTCAGCTCGCACGCACTGTCACCACCTTGTTGGACCAGCTGGATCCCAGCGCCATCGCCTCGCTGATCAACACCCTGGATCAGGCCCTCGCGAAGACCGATACGACCGTTCCGCAGTTGGCTCGCTCGACCGACCTGCTCGCCGCCACCGTCCTGAGCCGCACCCCGCAGATCCACAGTCTGCTCACCGACCTGCAAACGATGGGCGGCGACATGAGTTGGACGGGCCCTTCGATGGCCGCCGCCGGCCCCCTGTGGGGCCTCCTCGGCACTCGGTTCGACGGACTCACCGAGGTGATCGGCGACTTCGTCCGGCACAACCGGAATCTCGGCCAGTACACCGACGGCAACGGTCTGATCCCATTCCTCAACTACACCTCCGCCTACCTGGACAAGATCGGCCCCGACCTGAAGACCCTCGCCCCGGCCATCGCACCCCTCGTCGCGACCACCACGAACACCGTGCCGCACATCGATCTCAGCGCACTGATCTCCCAGGCACTCGACGCCACCACCGCCGACGGCTCGATACCCCTGCAGATTCACCTCAAGTAATGTCCCACCCCATTGGAGAAGCATGTCGACCCAGACGACGGACAACGATCAGGTCACCGAAACACCGAGCGACGCAGCAGATCCGACACCTGTCACACCCGCCATCGGTCCACGCCGGCAAACCACTGTCTCGCTGCCCCTGTCGACGGTGGTGAGCGCCGCGCTGGCCGTCGCCGGGCTCATCGCCGCGAGCGTGCTGGCATGGTCACTGGTATCGGTGCGGCACGAACTGTCTGATCGTGATCACACTGCGGCCGACCGTGCGCATGCCCAACAGGTTGCCACCGACTACGCCGTCGGCGCCTCCACGATCGACTTCCACGACCTCAATGCCTGGCAGGTCAAGCTGAAGGCACACACCGCTCCACCGCTGGCCAACAAGTTCGATGCCACCGCACCGAAACTGCAGGACATCCTCGTCCCCCTGCAATGGACCTCGACCGCCAATCCCATTGGCTCCGTGGTCAGTTCGGATAATGGCGGCGTTTACAAGGTGAACGTCTTCCTCAATGTCTCCTCGACCAACGCGCAGACGCCCAACGGAGCACAGACAACCGTCACCTACGACGTCACCGTCGACGGCAACAACAACTGGCAGATCACTGACGTCGGCGGTATGGACGCCGCGCTGCCGGTGAAATGAGGCGGGGCGTCTCCGATGCCCGCTGTGGGGGCCGGATTCGTCTCGACGGAATAACACCGGTGACACGTTGCGTGGGCGAAGCGGTCCGAGTGTGGTGTGCGCCGAACGACACGTCGCGCGTATGGCCTACGCGCGGGTCTGGTTCTGATCTGCGCGAACTTCTTGTCCGGTAGCCGACGCCCGTTCGGTGGCCGTACGGGCGAGATTTCGATCAAATCACATAATCACATGTGAAATTTTGATCGTCGGGACTAGGCTCGGCACCGGCAACACCGACGACTGCCGCCCAGGGACCTCGATCGACGTGGAGGAGAAGATGTTCAGCCATCGCATCGGCCTGCTCGTTCCCAGCTCGAACACCACCATGGAGACAGAGCTTCCGATTATCCTGCATCGGGTGTCTCGTCGGACTGGTCACAGTTTCACCCTCCATTCCAGCCGGATGCGGATGACGACCGTAACGTCGGAGGAACTCGCAGCTACCGACGACGAGGTCGAGCGGGCGGCATTCGAGTTGTCCGACGCGGAGGTGGATGTGATCGCTTACGCGTTCCTGATTGCGATCATGTCCCAGGGGCCCGGTGTCCACCGCGGCATCGAACGCCGACTCGCCGAGGTCGCCGAGTACCATCAAGCAGGCGGCGTCGTTTCCAGTGCGGGCGCACTGATCGCAGGACTGCATCATCTCGGTGCGAAGAAGACGGCGATCGTCACGCCGTACCCCAAGCCCCTCACGGCGAAGGTTGCCGGCTATATCGAAGCCGAGGGCATCGAAGTCCAGGACGCGATCAGCCTAGAGGTCGACGACAATCTTGCGGTGGGCAAGCTCGACCCGGCGGGGTTGAAAGGCGTCGCCATGAGCCTGGACATTCGTGACGTCGATGTCGTTGTGCTCTCGGCGTGTGTCCAGATGCCATCGCTGCATGTGATCCCGGAAGTTCAAGCAGCACTGGGTGTTCCGGTCATCACCGCGGCGACGGCGACCGCATGGCAGATGCTGGAACGGCTGGGCCGGCCAGCTGTCGCGGCTGATACCGGCGCACTCTTCTTGGCACCGTAGAGTTGATGGTCGGTCCGACCGGACGCGCGGACGTCCGGAGGCAGGGCGAGCGAACGATCCCGCGGTGAATCAGAACGGCATCTTCATACGCCATGGACTCTTCACTGGATCGTGCAATGGATGTGAGAGTATGAGAAACCGGAAAATCAGCAGCGCGCTCGCGATCAGCAGAACGCCTAGTGGAATCTCGCCAAGTACGGCCGTTCCTACCGAGATCCACACGTCCCGCGAGCCGGAGGTCATGATGTCGAACCAGGCGTCGACCAACAGCAGCAAGCCGGTCCCGAATGCGGGCAGCATCACCACCTGACGATGTCGGCCGCCGAGGTAGGCCGTTGCCGCCATCATCGCGACCAATAGCACGTCGAAACCAACCCAGACCACCGACCAGTTTCGTGCGTTATATGAGGTAGGAAGCGTCACGGCGAGAAAGACGATCCACGGAATCATCGCCACCGAGCCGCCTGCCAGCGCTCCCAGCCGGAATCGTCGATACAGCCGGAGCAGCTCGGGCCGCGGTGCCGCTGCCCGCTCATCCAGCACTCGCAGACGCCTGATGAGTTCACGCCGCTCATGTGACGACATGGTGGCTATCTCGGCGTCGGATAGTGGTCGCGCGGTCTTCGGCGGAATGTCACCCTCGCCTTCGGATGGTTCCATTGAATCATCGTGCCGGTTCGCTGTGGAGCGAGTCCAGGCCGCCGGTGAGGTGGCGGCATGTGACACTGGCCAACCTTTATTGTTGTCAATTGGCAACTTAGTTATGATGATGACGTAACGCCGACAGCTTGTCTCGGGGAAGGCCAGCATCCGGACGTGGTTCGGGCGGGCTCCTTCGAGGGCAGCGGATCAGGCGTCTGGATTTTGCGGACGAAATATAGTCACCGATCGTCTCTCCAACGTCCGGCAATGACGGCGGCTCGAGTTGGGGCGATGGAACACTCGAACCGAGAAATGTGGAGCCGTCGCATGTATCACACAGACTCTTCTACGCATCCGGTCCTAGGGTGTGAGGGTGCAGTGACCGATTCGATACGGAATGCTCTAGCCTGGACCCAGCCGTCGGACAACCTGGTAAATCTGGCGTTCTCTCCCTGGGTGCGGTGGTTTTCTCCGACATTCTATGGAGCGGAGAACTTGTCGCAGGATCGCCCTACGCTGTACGTAGCGAACCATGCCGTGTGGGGAACCGGAGAGGTGCTGCTGAGCCTGTATGGGGTATTCCGGGCGCGGGGCAGCATGCCTCGTTCACTGGCCGATCGTCTGCACATGCGTATCCCCGGCTGGCGGGATATGTTGACGGCGATGGGGTCGGTCGTGGGAGACCGTGAAATTACCCGAGCCCTCATGCGAAACGGTCAGGATGTCCTGGTCTTCCCTGGCGGGCAGCGCGAGGTATTCAAGACTCGTAGCGAGCGGTATCGGCTGGTGTGGAAGCAGCGCACCGGTTTCGTGCGTCTGGCGGTCGAGGAGGGATACTCGATCACTCCGGTTGGGGTTGCCGGTGCGGACGACGCCTTCGATTACGTCTTCGATGCCGATGATTACCGAGTGTGCTCGTTTGGGAGATCTATTGTGCGAAGCGGTGTGGCGGCGGGTTTGTTTCGTAATTGCGATGAACTACCGCCGATTGTGCGCGGCATCGGATTGACACCGATTCCTAAACCGCAGCCGTTCCATATCACGTACGGTGCGCCGATCGATCTCTCAGATTATCGCGATCGGACCGATGATCTTGACGCTATGTTGCAGGCCAGGGCCGTCGTTGTCGAGGCGGTCGAGTCCGCGATTACGCACGGACTCGAGCGCCGGCGTGCGCAATCGGCGTGCGGCAGTCCGCTGCGTCGCTGGCTCAATGCGGCGACTTGAGACTACTGAATCCTTACCGCGACGAGGGGCCTGCTTTCCGTGGGAACAAGTCCCGTCACGAAGTTGTCGACTGTCAATTTCATGCTAGAGTTTGACCATGTCGCCGAGGACCCGTGAAAGCTGCCTATGATGCACCGGATCGCGTTCGCGCGGTGAGTGCCGTTTTGATCGTCGGTGGCGCCGCGTTCGTCGGCGGGCTGTTCTGGCGTGAGTTCCTGGTCGGCAGGTCAGCGCTACGCGCGGTCGATCGCATGGGTCCACTGGAGCCGACCCTGCTGTCGGGGTATTACGCCCGGGTGATCGACGCCGCGGCCGCCCGTGTCGTGCTGAGCGCCGTGCTCGTGGTTATCGGTGTGGGCCTCGCGATGCAGCTGTGCGGTGATGGTCCCGTCTGGGCGGCGGTGACATGCGTCTGCATCATGATCATGTTTCTCGTTGTCGGCGTGCTACGAATCCGGCCCGCCGCCCGCCGCCTGGTCACATCGCCGGATTCGCTCGATGTGCAGCTGCCGATCGTCCGGCGCCTGCTCGGGTACCACGTGATGGGTATGGCGATGATGGCGGCGATCGTGGCGATCCAGCCAGCCGTCGAGCGAGGCACTGTCAGTACGACGATCGCGGCCGGTGGCGCCGGTTTCCTGGCCGCTACGCTCTGGAACGAAGTGCTGGTCGATAGGCCGGCGGCACGGCTCGACGCGGTGCTGACAGAGCGTGACCGATCGACTGTTGTCGGCTACTACACCGTGATGACAGCGACTGCGGTCCGCCCTAACCTCGCCGCCGTGTCCCTGGCCGTGAGCGTGACACTCGGGGTGCTGCTCACGCAGCTGCTGGGCAGCGGAATACCTGACTGGGCGGCACCGACTTCTCTCGCGATCCTCATGGTGTTTCTCGTGCTCGCGGGTCTGCGGACCTGGCCGGCCGCCGTACGTCTGGGCGGCAATACCGAGCCCGCCGAAGTGCAGATGCGCTCGGCAAGGACGCTGGGCCGGTATCATCTCACATTCGTGATCATGCTCGCGGCCATCGTCGTGGTCCAGTTGATCGCTAGCTAGGGCCTGAGTGCTGGTAGCGCATCCAAGAGGAATTCCTATGAGAACTCGTCGAACCCTCACGGGGTTGCTCACCGCCGCGGCAATCGCCACGTTCATGTTGGTGTGGCCGACAGCGCCCGCGGGCGCTGATGTCGGCGAATGTTCGGCGGGATGGCATTCCGACACCCTCGCGTCGGGGCTGGGTATGCTGGAAAACCTCGAATCGGACGGGCGAGGTGGATTTTACGTTGCCGGGCTGGGCGCTGGGGTTCTCTACCACCTCGATGCCCAGTCGAAGGTGACGCCGGTCCTCGCGCATCTCGATAGCCCCGCGGGGTTGCGACTGGTGGGAAAGCATCTGTATTTCCTGACCGGTGACCAGTCATCGCCGAACGGAACCGGCACACTGCAGCGATTCGACACAACCAGCCGTACGGTCACAACGGTGCTGAAGGGTCTGGTACAACCCAACGGCCTGCTACTGCTGCCCGACGGCGATCTCCTTATTACGCACCTGACCGCCCCCACGCAGCCGATAGGCATCGATCGATATCGGCCCGCAACGGGCAAGTTCACTTCGAGTTGGGCCAAGACGGAGACCCCCAACGGTCTCGCCCTCTCCTCGGATCGCCGGACCGTCTACACCGAGGACATGCTGCTGTCCAGGATCATCCGCATACCGTTGGACGCACCCGATAAACCGTCGGTTGTGGGCGAGATCCGCGACGGACTCTTCCCGGGCCTCGACGACATGGCGGCAACCAAGTCGGGCACCTTGTTCGTGGCCGGCGACAATTCCGGCAGCGTCTACCAATTCGACCCCGCCACTGGTACAAGCTGCACCGTAGCGGCGGGGTGGTTCCTTCCCAACTCGACACCCGTCCCGCCGCGTGGCCCGACCTCGGTCCGCATCGCCCGTGATGGGGACCGGTGGGCGCTCTACATCACCTGCAGCGACGGCACACTGCGCAGACTGCGACCGCCGGCCGGTGTTGATCTCACGCCTGTCCGGTAACCGATGGTATGACCGGGTACCGCGCGGTTGTACCAACGGTTACTCAGCGGCGCAGGCGGTACCGCGACATCATGCATTCGTCCTCGTGGTCGATCAGGTGGCAGTGCCAGACGTAGCCCTGCATCATCATGTGGTCGCCACCGTGGAACATCGCGTCGGGGTCGAATCCCAGTTCGTCGGCGGTAGGGAAGGTGATGGACACCCGCGTGACCATGCCGGCCGGGCAGGTGACGGTGTCCTTGGGGCCTACTTCCCATGCCCGTGGCGGCTCGGGAGCGCCGCTGAGGAATCGCGTGGGGTCGGGCGCCCAATACGTGCCCTCCGGCGGTACGGGATTCTGGGCGAGATATCCGATCGTATTGAAAGGCTGGCGGTTGAGGATCCGCATGCGGACCAGGTGCAGGTGCATCGGGTGCGAGTCCGGCGAGTTATTGACGAACTCCCAGATTTCGGTTGTGCCCTGCCGCGGTTCGGGTATCGGATTGTCCTGGTAGCGCAGGTTGTTCATGTTGCCGGTGAACGGCGGCCATGACGCTGCCGGGAACTGGTTGAGGGTGATGACGCGGCGTCGGCCTGTGGTCGGCACAGGCGGTAGCGCGGCGGATCGGCGTTTGCCACCGCGTAGCGCGGTCGGGGGTGCGGCGGCGAAGCCGGTGACTCCCGTACCTACGAACCGCATCAGCGTCGCGATGGTTTGTGCGCCGAGGGCCTGGGCGAGACCCGGTCCGAATTCGAAGCTGTTCAGCAGGTCGACGGTCTCTCCCGCGCGGAGCCCGGTGAAGTCGGCGACGATGTCGAGCCGTTCGCCGGGTGCCATCTCGACTTCATCGAGGTATACGGGTTGGTCGAGCAGACCGCTGTCGTTGCCTACGACCCAGAACCTGGTCCGATTGGAGAACGACAGCCGGTATTCCCGGTAGTTGGATGCGTTGAGCATCCGGAACCGATACATGCCGCGGGCCACCGTGGCGCGAGGATGGACCGTGCCGTTGATCGTGATCAGGTCGCCGAGCATGGCGCCCTCCCAGCGGCCTTCCTGGATCCAGCGCACGGTATGGAAGCGCAGTGAGCCGTCGTCGTTGAAGCGACGGTCGGCAATCACCAGAGGGATTTCGAATTCGCCGCTGGGCAGCCCTAGTGCGTTGCCGGCCGTGCCGGTGTCGTAGTCGTCGCGCAGCAGATACATGCCAGCGAGGCCGGCGACCACGTTGAGGCGGGTGATGCCCATCGCGTGATCGTGATACCAGAGTGTGGTCGCGTCCTGCCGATTGTGATGTCGGTAGAGCTTGGTTTCACCAGGCCGAAAGGTGTCTTCTGGGTGCCCGTCCATATCCGGCGGAGTAACTGCACCGTGGAGGTGCACCGCGACGCGGGGCGCTGTCCTGTCCTGATCGGTGGCGCCGTCCATGGATGTGTCGACATCGCTCGCGAACAGATGTTTGCCGAGGGAATTGGAGAAGGACAGCTCGATCGGCTCGCCAACATGAGCCTCGATGGTCGGTCCCAGGTAAGGGGCCCCGCCATAGGACCAGGTCGGCGCGACACCGAGATCGCGGTGGAAGCGATGTGTGCTGGGGTCCACCGCCAGGGCCCGGCTGCCGCGGACGACCGGCGGGACAGGAAGCTCGTCGACAAACGGTTGCACCTTCGGAGACGGTGGCGCAACGATGTCGACGGACGGATCCTGTTGCGGGACAGAAGGATCCGCCTTGACGGTCGAGACCTGGGACGCTGCCCAGCCGCTGGCCGTAACTGCCGCTACTGCGGACAGGAAGCGTCGACGTCCCAGACTGCGGGGCTGGCGGATCACGAAGTCTCCTCGATGGGGCCGTGGACGGAAGGGCAGCTCGACGTGGGTACCATACGAAATAAGTTGTCAGTCGTCAATTTATTGAATCGACGGTCGACACTCGACGGCCGATCTCCAAACCGGTACCAACACAACTGATGTCACGCATTGTCACGCTGCGTGTCGAAGCGTGCGCCGATATCAGGTAGGCCCACGCTGTCAGGTCTCGAGCACCTGTTCGACCCCTGCGGCGTGGCGCCGGGCGGAGAGCTGGGCCCCGCTGATCATGGCCCGAGGAGTGTCCTCATAGGATTTGATGTGCTCGTGGAGGATGCCCCGGTCCGCGTGTCAGCTCCTGCCTGTGGATCAGTACGACCGTGGGAGGCGAAGACTGTGCTGCGCAACGTAATTGAGGATCATCTCGCGGCTGACCGGCGCGATGCGCAGCAGCCGCGCCAGGCCCCACTGGGGCATCAGTCCGTATTCGCTGCTGATGCCGTTGCCGCCGTGCACCTGGATGGCGTGGTCGGCCGCGCTAATGGCCGCCTCCGCGGCGGCGTATTTGGCGATATTGGCGGCTTCCGCGGCGGGCAGGCCGTTCTGATAGAGCCACGCAGCCTTCACGGTCATCATCGCGGCGAGATCGACTTCGATCTTTGCCTTGGCGAGCGGATGCGAGATCGATTGGTAGCCACCGATTGCCGACCCCCACACCGATCTGGTGCGGGCATAGGCGGCAGCACGGTCGACGGCGAATCGGCCGATGCCGACACAGACGGCCGCCCCGGTGATCCGCTCCGGGTTCAAGCCATCGAAGACATGGCGGAAACCTTCGTCCAGGACGCCGATGATGCTGTCCGCGGGAAGCCTGACCTTGTCGAAATGCAGGGTGTACTGCTTCTCAGGCAGGCTGATCCCCACGGGGAGCGGATGTTTGACGAGGCCGGGCGCGTCGGTGGGGACGAGGAACAGCGACATCGTCGCGGTGCCGTCCTCCCTGCGGCCGGTCCGGGCGACCACGATGAGCGCCGCGGCCTCGTCGACCCCGGAAATGTAGTACTTCGTTCCGGTCAGGACGTAGTCGTCGCCCTCGCGGACGGCAGTCGTCGATATCCGGTGGCTGTTCGAGCCCGCGTCCGGTTCGGTGATGGCGAAGACGACCTTGGTGCCCGACGCCATGCGCGGCAGCCATTCCCGGCGCTGCTCGTCGGAACCGTATTTGCTCAGCAGCTCGCCGGAGATCGCGCTGGATACCAGCAACAGCAGCTGCGGGCAGCCGTGGGCGGCGGTTTCTTCGCAGACGATGGCCAGTTCAGTCATTCCGGCCCCGCCGCCACCGTATTGCTCGGGCAGGTTGATTCCGATGAATCCGTGATCTGCGAGGTCCTGCCAGAGCTCGTTGGTGGGTTCGTGCGCACTGGCTCGTTCGGCGTAGTAGGCCGGGCCGTACTTGTCGGTGATCGCTGCGACCGCACGGCGCAGCTCTTGCTGTTCGGTTGATTCGATGAAATCCATCAGAGTGCTCCAACGAGTTTGTCGGGAACGTCGGTGTAGGTGGCGCGCAGGAACTCGCCGAGTCCCTTCGCTTGCGGGTCGGTTCGGGTCGAGGACGCGACGCCATCGCCGAGGAAGCCGACGATCACGAAATTCAGCGCTCGAAGGTTGGGGAACTCGTAGCGCCGGACTTCGAACCCTTTTGCGTCGGCGACCAGTTCGGTGAACTTTTCGGTCGTGAGATGGGAACGCAGCCAATCCCACTGCTCGTCGGTGTCGGTCCAGACCCCGACGTTCGCCTTGCCGCCCTTGTCGCCGGAGCGAGCTGCGACGACCGATCCCAGTGCCCGGCGCGTGGCGGGGCCGAACTCGGTTGTGACGATCGAAGGTTCGACACTGGCAATGGCGCCGCAGCAGCGGTCGTCGGTCTGCGGGCAGTGTGGGATAATCTCACGGGTGCCGTCGCCGTGCACGACGACGTGTTCGATCTCGGTCGCGGGAACGACAGTCGGCCAGTACACCCCGAATTCGCTCGCTGAGGAGGGTGGGGTGGTGGTGTGGAATCCGGCGTAGCCGCCGACCGCCAATTCGAGCACAGCGTTGGAGAACGCGCGGTCGACCTTGGTGCGGTCGCGGTCCTTGACGGTGACCCGCAGATGCGCGCTCGCCTGGCTCAGCCGCGTCGGCTCGGGGACGTCGTAGCGCAGCAACTCCACGGCGACATCGTCGAAACGTTCACGGCCGCCGAGAATGTCGAACAGCTCGTCGACGGCCCAGCGTGCCTTCTCCTCGATGTCCAGCCCGGTGAGCACCAGGGTCATCGTGTTGCGGTAGCCGCCGATGTAGTTCATGGCGACCTTCAGTGCCGACGGCGGGGGCGTGCCCCTGGCCCCGGTGACCCGGACGCGATTCTCGCCGTCCTGACTCAGTTCGAGCGAGTCGAAATGGGCGACGACGTCCGGATTCAGATAGGCGGGTGAGTCGACTTCATAGAGCAGCTGGGCGGTGACCGTGCCGGGCGACACCAATCCGCCGGTGCCGTCGTGTTTGGTGATGACGAAGCTGCCGTCGTGTGCCAGCTCGGCGATCGGCGAACCCGGATACCGACGGTCGGTGATCTCGTGGATCTGGGAGTAGTTTCCGCCGGTCGCCTGCGGTCCGCATTCGATGATGTGGCCAGCGGCGATCGCCCCGGCGAGGGCGTCGAAGTCGGTTCGGGTCCAGTTGTGCCACCAGGCGCCGACACCCGAGATCAGCGCCGCGTCGGTTACCCGCGGGGTGATCACGATGTCGGCGCCGCGGGCCAGAGCGGCCGTGATGCCCCAGCCGCCGAGATAGGCGTTCGCGGACACCGGTTCCGCGCCGGACTCGGAGAGAGTCATGCCCTTGTCGAGATGGTGCAACGAGTGGCCGGCGGCCTGTAGTGCGGGGAGGCGCTCGATGATGTCGTCGCCTTCGACGTGCGCCACCGACATCTGCACGCCCGCCGCGTTCGCGATTTCCCGCACCCGGGCGGCCATCCCGGCCGGGTTCAGCCCGCCGGCGTTGACCACGATCTTGATACCGCGCTCGGCGCACGTGCCGACCGCCTCGGCGAACTGCGTGAGAAATGTTCGCGCGTAACCAGTTTCGGGATCCTTCTGCTTGGCCTTCCACAGAATGAGCATGGTGAGTTCGGCCAGGTAGTCGCCGGTCACCACATCGATGGCTCCACCCTCGACGATCGCTCGGAACGACGCGATCCGGTCGCCGTAGAACGCGGACGCGTTGCCGATGCGAACCGGTCGCCGCGGTGTTGTCGTGTCGATCATATCGGGGTCTTCTTGTCGGGAGTGACGGCGAGGTGGGGGCGCTTGCTGCCTGGCGCACCCGCGAAGGCCTGGGCGATATCCATCCAGGAGGAGGCGACATCACCGTGAATGGACAGTTCGGTGTCCTCGGCATGCCGGCGTTGGGTGACCACGAGGACGAAATCCTCTGCGGGCCCGGCGATCCGGTTGACCGCGTCGTCGGGCCCCCAGGTCCAGACCTCGCCGCCGTCCGGTGCGCTCAGCTCGACCCGCACCGAGTCCTCGGGAACCTCACGATCATTGAGGCGATAGGCGAAGGCGAAGGTGCTCACGCCGAGATGGGCGATGCTGCGCAGTCCCGGGCTGACCGGATGTTCGACACCCACGGTGTCGTACACGTCCTGGCCGTGCGCCCACGTCTCCATTAGCCGAGCGGTCGCCGACGAGGCCACACTCATATCCGGGCCGAACCACGGCATTCGCTGGCGCGGATCCGCCTCGGTGAATGCCGCGAGCAGCCGCGTACGGGAGTCGATGAACCATTCGAGCAGATCGACCGGCGCCATCCGCCGGTAATCTTCAGCGACACGGTCCGGGAAGTCGGTTCCGCGAGCGGTCAGGCTCTCGGCCTCTGACCGGAACCGGTCGGCATCGGTCATGGCGAGCAGGGCGACGTCATCGAAGAATGCCAGATGCGACACCTGGTCTCGGACAGCCCAGCCGGCCGCGGGCGTCGCGGTCTCCCAGACCTGTGCGGTCGACGAGCGCAGGCAGTCCAGGAGCGAGTCGCTCTCCTGCCTGAGGTCGTGCAGTAGTGCGGCGTAGTCGAGAGCCATTATTTTCCCTGCCATTTCGGAGTGCGTTTTTCGGCAAAGGCGGCCATCCCCTCTTGGGCGTCCGCACTGGAATAGACTGGAGCCCAAATGGTTTCGGCGTGGTCGAAGGATTCTCGCAGCGTATGTTCCGCGGTGAGCGTCATCGTCTGCTTGCCCGCCAGCACCGACAGCGGCGCGTTCGCGGCGATCTGTAGCGCGAGTGCCTGCGCGCGCGCAGGCAATTCGCCGGGTTCGGCGAGTTGGTTGACGAAGCCGATCTCGTAGGCGCGCTGCGCGGTCATCGGCGCACCCGTCAGGACGATCTCCATCGCCACCCGCCGGGGGATCATCAGCGGAAGCGGTGCCGCCCAGGGCGATCCGCGGCCCACCTTCACCTCCGAGATGGCGAATGTCGCTGTCGTCGAGGCGACACACAGGTCGCAGGTCTGCGCGAGCAGGAAGCCGCCGGCGAAGGCCGCGCCGTTGACCGCCGCGATCGTCGGCTTGTCGACCTCGATATTGCGTCCGAACTGCGGGACGAAATCGATCGGCGGGATCGTCAGTTTCGACTCGGACATCTCCTTGAGATCGCCGCCGGCGCAGAAGGCTTTATCGCCGGCTCCGGTGAGGACGAGGACCTTCGCCTGGTCGTCCTCGTTGAACCGGCGTACACCCTCGAAGAGTCCGTCCCGCACGGCCCGGTTGAGACTGTTGCGGGCAGCAGGCCGATTGATCGTCAGCCACGCGATGCCGTCGCGGATCTCGTAGCGAACCTCATCGGCCATTACTCGACTCGGTCCTGGACGATCGCGAGCACCTGTCCGGAGTCGACCTGCGTGGACACCGCTACCGGCAGCTTGACGACGATGCCGTCGGCGGGCGTGCGAATGGTGTGCTGCATCTTCATCGCCTCCAGCACGACGACCGGGTCGCCCGCGGACACTGCCTGTCCCTCGGTCACTTCGACCCGGACGACCGTTCCCGGCATTGGCGCAAGCAGTGAACCGGCCTCCTTCACTTCGCTCGGGTCGGGGAAACGTTCGATCTCGTGCAGCTCGGAGGCTCCGAGGGCACTGTCGACGAAATACGTTGTCCCGGAGGAGGTGACGCGATACCGCCGGCGGACACCGTCGATGACGGCGTCGACCAGCCCGGCGGTCGTCTTGTCGAGAACCACGGTGTGCGGCGCCCAATCATCGATGTGGGCGGTGAGTCCGGCGCGGTCGAAGCGGTACTCGACGTCGTACTGTTGGTCGCCGCAGCGGAAAGACACCGATTGCAGGGCACTGGCAAGTGTCCGGAACCCGGACGGGAGGCCGGGCAGGATTAGTGTATGCGCGCGCCGATCCGCCTGTGCGGCGAGCGCGGCCACCAGCGCGTGAACCTTGGTCGCAGGCTCGGCGACACCACGACGCGCCATCAGTTCCACCGGGTGGTGCCGGTCCAGATAGCCGGTGTCGATGGCGCCGGTCCGGAATTCTGGTTCGCGCAGAATGCCGATGAGCAGGTCCCGGTTCGTGGCGACCCCGTGCACCAGGGTCTCCTGCAGCGCCCGCGCCACCAGATCGCAGGCCGCGGTGCGGTTGGCGCCATAGCCGATCACCTTCGCGAGCATCGGATCGTAGTAGGTGCTCACCTGCGAACCGGAGGTGAATCCGGCGTCGATGCGGACGCCGGGCAGGTTCGGGAACTCCAGGGTGGTCAACGTTCCCGAGGCCGGAATGAAGCCCGCCGCAACGTCTTCGGCGTACAGGCGTACTTCCACCGCGTGTCCGGTCGGCTTGGCGTCGAGCATCTGCTCGGGCAGCGGCTCGCCCGCGGCGACGAGCAACTGACCTCGTACCAGGTCGATGCCGGTGACGAGCTCGGTTACCGGGTGCTCGACTTGCAGACGGGTGTTGACTTCCAGGAAGTAGAAGGAACCGTCCTGTGCCATGACGAATTCCACTGTTCCGGCGCCCTCGTACGAGAGTGCCTTGCCGGCGGCGACCGCCGCGCGGCCCAATTCGTCACGCAGGGCGTCGTCGACGGCGGTGGACGGGGATTCCTCGATGATCTTCTGATATCGCCGCTGGATCGAACATTCCCGTTCACCGAGGTGCACCACGGTGCCGTGGCTGTCACCGAAGATCTGCACCTCGATGTGCCGGGGCGATTCGACGAACTTCTCCAGGAAGACCGTGCCGTTACCGAAGGCGGAGGCCGCCTCACGCCGCGCGCTGCGCACGGCTTCGACAAGTTCGGTTTCGCCGGTCACGATACGCATACCGCGACCGCCGCCACCGTAGGCCGCTTTCACCAGGATCGGAAAACCGATGTCCTGCGCGGCGGCGCGCAAGCGCTCCGGTTCTTCGTCGGACTCGCTCGCCACGGTCGCACCGGGAAGGACGGGAACTCCCGCGGCGGCCATCATACGTTTTGCCTCGATCTTCGAGCCCATGGCGGCGATCGCCGCGGGGCTCGGACCCACGAAGGTCACCCCGGTCGCGGCGCAGTCGCGCGCGAATTGCTCATTCTCGGAAAGGAATCCGTAGCCGGGATGAACCGCGTCCGCCCCGGTGCGGCGCGCTGCGTCGAGGATCAGATCGGCCCGCAGGTAGGTGTCGGCAGGGGCGGTGCCGGGCAGATGGACCGATTCGTCGGCCTGCAGCACATAGGGCTCGTCGCGGTCGGCATCGGAGTAGACCGCTACCGTCGCGATGTCCATCTGGTGTGCGGTGCGCATGATCCGGGCGGCGATCTCGCCGCGGTTGGCGATCAGCAGTTTGGTGATCGAACGCCCCTGAAGAGTCGAAGACATAGGGTTACTCACATCCTGAAGACGCCGAAGCCGCGGCGTCCGGCGACCTTGGCGGAATGGGCTGCGGACAGGGAGATTCCGAGAATGGACCGGGTGTCACGAGGATCGATCACACCGTCGTCGTAGATGCGAGCGGAAACATAGAACGGATGCGATTCGGCCTCGATCTGACGCTCGATGGCTGCGGTTCGTTGCGCGTCGGCCTCTGCATCGAACTCCCGGCCCGAGGCGGCAGCGGAGGCCTTGCCGACGATCGACATCACGCCGGCGAGCTGTTGCGCGCCCATCACGGCCAGGCGGGCATTGGCCCAAGTGAACATGAAGCGCGGATCGTAAGCGCGGCCGGACATTCCGTAGTTCCCCGCGCCGAACGAGCCGCCGATATTGATGCTGATGTGCGGGACGTCGCTATTGGTCACGGCGTTGATCATCTTGGCGCCGTCCTTGATGATCCCGCCCTGCTCGTACTCGGTGCCGACCATGAAGCCCGTGACGTTGTGCAGGAAGATCAGGGGAGTGTCGGTCTGGTTGGCGAGCAGGATGAACTCCGTCGCTTTCTTCGCTTCCTCGCTGAACAGCACACCGCGGGTGTTGGCGAGGATGCCGACCGGGAAACCGTGGATCGACGCCCAGCCGGTCGCGATGCTGGTGCCCCAGCGAGGCTTGTACTCGGAGAAGCGCGAACCGTCGACGATGCGCGCGATCACCTCGCGCGGGTCGAACGGGATGCGGGGGTCGCCGGAGGCGATGCCGAGCAAGTCCTCCGCGTCGTAGAGCGGCTCGTCGGCGGTCAGCGAGGGGCCGGGGCCGAGTTTGCGCCAGTTGAGGTGGGCCACGATGTCGCGGCCGATGCGGATGGCGTCGGTCTCGTCGACGGCGAAGTAGTCGGCCAGGCCCGATACCCGCGAGTGCATGTCCGCACCGCCGAGCTCCTCGTCGTCGGCATCCTCGCCCGTGGCCATCTTCACCAGCGGCGGTCCGCCCAGGAAGACCTTCGCCCCCTTGTCGACCATCACCGCGTAGTCGCACATGCCGGGGACGTAGGCGCCGCCGGCGGTCGAGTTGCCGAACACCAGTGCGACGGTCGGGATGCCCATCGACGATAGCTCTGTCAGCTCGTGGAAAATCCGGCCCGCGTGCACGAACAGTTCCGCCTGCGTCGGCAGGTCGGCGCCCCCGGATTCGACCAGATACACCACCGGCAGCCGGTTGATTCGGGCGATCTCCAACGCGCGCAGGTTCTTTCGCAGCGTATAGGGATTCATGGTGCCGCCGCGCACGGTGGGATCGTGGGCGATGATCATGCATTCGATGCCGGAGACCACGCCGACTCCGGTGACGATCGCGGCACCGACGTTGAACTCGGTGCCCCAGGCCGCCAGGGCGGACAGTTCCATGAACGGGCCGTCCCGGTCGATCAGCAGCTCGATCCGCTCCCGCACCAGCATCTTGCCCCGATCGCGATGGCGCTTGGCGTAGCGCTCACCGCCACCTGCCGCGACCAACTTGAGCTGCTCATGCAAGGTCGCCACCGCATCCGACTGCACGCGGTGGTTTTCCCGGTATGCCGACGCTGCGGTGTCGACCTCGGACTTGAGTACGGGCATCCGTACGCCTTTCGATTTTCGAGAAGTCGCGATCATGGCCCCACGTCGTGGGTCTGGCTAGCGAGTTAGTGAATGAAGATATACTAACTTAGCGAGAAGGCTAGCGGAACCTGGGCGTACGCCTGTAATCTCCCACCGTGTCCTGCGTGAGTCTATCGAGATTGGATCTCAGAGTTATCTGTGAGTAACTATCTAGCGGCGGCGCCCGGCGTTTGGCGGATCCGATGTCCGTGAACGGCGCTGTGCGACGGCTCCCGCGGAAAACGAGATCATGACGGAATTGCGCGCACGCTCTGATCGCGACCGCTTCGAGGAAGGACCCGCTCATCGTGAGCACTGAAGCATTCATCTACGAGGCCGTCCGGACCCCGCGTGGGCGAGGCAAGGCCAACGGCTCGTTGTACGGTGTCAAGCCGGTTTCGCTGGTTGTCGGGCTCATTCACAACCTGCTGGAACGTCATCCGGGCCTGGACCCCGCGGTGGTCGACGACATCGTGCTCGGCGTGGTGTCGCCGGTCGGTGATCAGGGCGCGGTGATCGCGCGGACCGCGGCGCTGGCCGCCGGTCTGCCGGACACCGTTGCCGGTGTGCAGCTCAATCGTTTCTGCGGGTCGGGTCTGGAAGCTGTCAATACCGCCGCGCAGAAGGTGCGTGCGGGTTTCGACAAGCTCGTGCTCGCCGGCGGCGTCGAATCGATGTCCCGGGTGCCGATGGGATCCGACGGCGGCGCGTGGGCGATGGACCCGGCTACCAACTTCGCCACGTATTTCGTGCCGCAGGGCATCGGCGCGGATCTGATCGCGACGATGGAGGGCTTGAGCCGCGAGGACGTCGACCGTTACGCGATGCGGTCACAGCAGCGGGCTGCTCAGGCCTGGACGGGTGGTTATTTCGCGAAGTCTGTTGTGCCCGTGGTGGATCAGAACGGCATCACGATTCTGGACCGGGACGAGCACATGCGTCCGGAATCGACCGTGGAGGGTCTGGGCAAGCTTGCGCCGTCGTTCGCCACGGCCGGTGCGATGGGTGGCTTCGACGCGGTGGCGTTGCAGAAGTACCACTCGGTCGAGCGGATCGAGCATGTGCACACAGCGGCGAACTCCTCGGGCATCGTGGACGGCGCGGCCCTGGTGCTGGTCGGTAGTGAGCAGATCGGCAAGGATCTGGGCCTGACGCCGCGGGCGCGGATCGTGGCGACCGCCACCTCCGGTGCGGATCCCACCATCATGCTCACCGGCCCGACTCCTACCACGCGCAAGCTGCTCGACCACGTCGGCTTGACGGTCGAGGAGATCGACTTGTTCGAGATCAACGAGGCGTTCGCGTCCGTGGTCCTGAAATACCAGAAGGATCTTGGTATTCCCGACGAGAAGCTCAATGTCAACGGCGGCGCCATCGCCATGGGCCACCCGCTGGGCGCCACCGGAGCCATGATCGCCGGCACCATGGTCGACGAGCTGGAGCGCCGCAGCGCCCGGCGCGCGGTGATCACGCTGTGCATCGGCGGCGGTATGGGTGTGGCCACTCTGATCGAGCGTGTCTGAACCGGCGAATCTTCCAGCAGCAGAAGGAAATACACTCATGATTGAGAACATCATCCGGTGGGAGTCCGGCGACAACGGAATCGTCGTGCTCACTATCGATGACCCGAATCAGTCGGCCAATACGATGAACCAGGCCTACATCGACTCGATGGCTGCCACCGTCGATCGCCTGGAGGCCGAGCGGGATTCGATCGTCGGTGTCGTGCTGACCTCGGCCAAGAAGACCTTCTTCGCCGGTGGTGACCTCAACGATCTGATCGCGACGACCAAGGAGCAAGCGGCCGGGTTCTTCGCCTTCGCCGAGCGGATCAAGTCCGATCTGCGCCGGCTCGAGAAGCTGGGCAAACCGGTCGTGGCCGCGATCAACGGCGCGGCAATGGGCGGCGGGCTCGAGATCGCCCTCGCCTGTCATCACCGGGTGGCGTTGAACGCCAAGGGAACTCAGATCGGGCTGCCCGAGGCCGGGCTGGGTCTGCTGCCCGGCGGTGGCGGTCTCACGAGGACCGTGCGCATGTTCGGCATCCAGAAGGCCTTGACCGCGGTCCTGCTGCAGGGGCAGCGTTACTCGGCCGTCAAGGCCGCCGAACTTGGTTTGATCGACGACCTGGCCGACACCCGCGAGGAATTGCTGGTCAAGGCGAAGGCCTACATCGAGGCCAATCCAGCACCGGCGCAGCCGTGGGATGTCAAGGGTTACAAGATCCCTGGCGGCACCCCGGCCACACCCTCGTTCGCGGCCACCCTTCCCGCGTTGTCGGCGAATGTGCGCAAGCAGATCAAGGGCGCGAATCTTCCCGCGCCGGTGGCGATCCTGTCCGCCGCGGTCGAAGGGGCGCAGGTCGACTTCGACACCGCCTCGACCATCGAGTCGCGGTACCTGACCGAACTGGTCACCGGCCAGGTCGCGAAGAACATGATCCAGGCGTTCTTCTTCGACATGCAGCAGATCAACTCCGGTGGATCCCGGCCCGATGGCTACCCGAAGCAGACCTTCGAGAAGGTCGTCGTGCTCGGTGCGGGCATGATGGGCGCGGGCATCGCGCACGTGTGCGCCAAGGCCGGTATCGAGGTGATCCTTCGGGATGTCTCGCTCGAGGCGGCCGAGCGCGGCAAGAACTACTCGGTCAAGGTGCTGGACAAGGCGATCGCCAAGGGCTCGGTGACTCGCGAGCAGGCCGACGAGATTCTGGCCCGGATCACCCCGACGGCCGATGTCGAGCCGGCGGCGGGTGCGGATCTGGTGGTCGAGGCGGTCTTCGAGGACCCGGGCCTCAAGGCCAAGGTGTTCGCCGAGATCGAGCCCGTCGTCGCCCCGGATGCCCTGCTGGGGTCCAACACCTCGACGCTGCCGATCACCGGGCTGGCCGAAAGCGTCACCCGTCCGGCCGATTTCATCGGGCTGCACTTCTTCTCCCCGGTCGACAAGATGAACCTGCTGGAGATGATCGTCGGCGAACGGACCAGCGACGCAACTCTGGCCAAGGCCATCGACTTCGCCCAGCAGATCCGCAAGACCCCGATCGTCGCCAACGACAGCCGCGGCTTCTTCACCAGCCGTGTCATCGGCAAGTTCCTCGACGAGGCCGTGGCCATGGTGGGGGAGGGTATTGCGCCGGCGTCGATCGAGCAGGCCGGACTGCAGGCCGGCTATCCGGCGCCGCCCCTGCAACTGTTCGACGAGCTGACCCTGACCCTGCCCCGCAAGATCCGTGAGGAGACCAAAGCCGCCGTCGGCGAGGCCTGGGTGACGCACGGCTCGGAGGCCGTGATCGACCGGATGCTGGACGAGTTCGATCGCAAGGGTCGTTCCACCGGCGCGGGCTTCTACAGCTACCTCGACGGTCAGCGGGCCGGGATCTGGGAAGGGCTCGCCGAGCACTTCGCCACACCGGGCTACGAGATCCCGTTCGAGGACATGAAGGAGCGCATGCTCTTCGCCGAGTCCATCGACACGGTGAAGTGCTTCGACGAAGGCGTGCTGCGCTCGGTCGCCGACGCCAATATCGGCTCCATCCTCGGCATCGGATTCCCCGCTTGGACCGGTGGCGTCATCCAGTACATCAATGGATACCCCGGCGGCGTGGCTGGTTTCGTCGCCCGAGCACAGGAACTGGCCACCAAGTACGGCGCACGTTTCGACCCCACCGCCAGTCTCCTCGCGAAGGCCGCGGCGGGGGAGAAGTTCGCGTAGATATGTCTTCGCAGAATCGATTTCGGGCAATGCGGCTTCGGAAACGCACTGCGGAGAAGCCGGTGGCGCCCCGTTATTGGAACGAGCGGGGCGCTCTCGGTTCCGGGCCACTCGGCGCGGGACCTCGTCTCAAAAGACACTGATCAAGAGAGCCGCACAGCATGAGTATTCCAGTGGGCATCAACGTCGGCCACTTCCAGAGGGCGTTGCCCGACCGGTGGGGTGACCGCGTCCGGCAGATCGAGGACCTCGGCTTCGACGGTATCTGGTGTTCCGAGGCGTATGGGTCCGATGTGTTCACTCCGCTTGCCTGGTGCGCGGCGCGCACGACGCGGGTGCGACTGGGCACGGCCGTGGCTCAGATCCCTGCTCGGACGCCGGCGGCCACTGCCATGGCCGCCGCGACACTCGACCATTTGTCCGGTGGCCGGCTCGTGCTCGGTCTCGGTGCATCCGGGCCGCAAGTGTCCGAGGGCTGGCACGGCGTCGCTTATTCCCGCCCACTTGCGCGGACCCGTGAGTATGTGGATGTGGTCCGGGAAGTCCTGGCGCGGGAACGCCCGCTCGCTTACGAGGGCGAATTTCATCGGCTGCCGATGACCGGCGGGACTGGGCTCGGCAAACCGTTGCGGTCGTCCCTGCACTCGCTGCGACCGGACCTGCCGATCCAACTCGGCGCCGAAGGTCCCCGGAATATCTCGCTCGCCGCCGAGATTGCCGACGGCTGGCACGCCATGTTCTTCTCTCCCGCCTCCGACCCGTTCTACCGGGAGGCTCTCGATGCCGGATTCGCCCGGCGTCCCGGTGGCCGCCCCGGGCGGTTCGAGGTGATTGCCTCCGTGCCGGTCGTGGTCGACGAGGATGTCGAACGTGCTGCGGATCGGGTGCGGCCGGATCTCGCGCTGTATATGGGCGGGATGGGTGCGCGCGGCGCCAATTTCCACTACGACGTCTTCGCCCGGATGGGTCATGAGGAACTCGCCGCGCGGGTGCAGGATCTCTATCTGCGCGGGGAGAAAAAGGCCGCGGCCGCCGCGATCCCGACCGCGCTCGTCGAACAGGTGGCCCTCATCGGCCCCGTCGGCAAGATTCGCGAAGACATCTGCCGATGGGGATCCACGGTGATCGACTCGATCGCTGTGCAAGGACTGCCGGTCGACCTCGACACGGTGGCGCGAGCAGTCCTCGCCTGACACTGCTTCAGCCACGATCCGCGGACTCGGCAATTGGTCGGCCGGATGCCCCTATGCTCCATCCGGAGCGTAGTGGGTGGCGAATCGCTGGCGCACGATATTCTTCTGCACTTTGCCTGTCGAGGTCCGCGGCAGTTCGCTGACGACGATTACCGATTTCGGCACCTTGTATGGGGAGATAAGTTGTTTAACTGCTTCTATCAGCCGAGCTTCGTCGATCGATGAACCTGGTCGCGGCACCACGACGGCCGTGATCGCCTCGCTCCAGTGTTCGTGCGGTAGTCCGACGACCACGACTTCGGCGACCTCGGGTTCGGCCGCATAGATGGCCTTCTCTACCTCGATCGAGGCCACATTCTCGCCGCCGGACTTGATAACGTCTTTTCCCCTATCGGTGAACCAGAGAATCCCATCGTTGTCGATGTAGCCGACATCGCCGGAATGGAACCAGCCGTGAGCGAACGCTGCCTCGGTTGCCTGCGGGTTGTCGAGGTACTCGGTCATAGTGTGGGGTCCGCGATAGACGATCTCGCCCTCCTGGCCTTGCTTCACCAGAGCGCCATTGTCGTCCATGATGGCGACCTGGATATTTGCCACCGCGGTGCCGACCGCGCCCGAGTGGGTCAGTTGGTGCTCGGGACGAAACATCGTGGCTGTCGGGCTCATTTCGGTCTGGCCGAACAGGAGGTAGAAGTCGCAGCCGAATACTTCGATGCAGCGACGCAGTTGGGCGTCCGGCATCGGCGCCATGGCGTAGCAGGCTCTGCGCAGACTGGACAGATCCCGTATGGCGATGTCGGGGTGTTCGAGCATTGTCCGGTACATCATCGGCAGGGCGAAGATCTGTGTTATGCGGTCGCGCTCGATCTGTGCCAGCAATTCGCCTGCGTCGAAGCCGCGGCGTAGATGGATCGTTGCCCCGACCATGATCGCCGCCGTGCAGTGGCAGTTCAGCTGGGCGGTATGAAACAAGGGCAGCATGGCGACGAAATGATCGTCGGCGGCGAACCGCGCTTCCAGTGCCATGGTCATGGACTCGAGGTAGATCGCGGTGTGGTTGCCTACCACGCCCTTTGGAGCGGATGTCGTTCCGCTCGTGTAGAGGTAGCTGATCGGGTCGCGGTCGGCTACATAGTGTTCCGGCTCGGCGGATGTTCCCGCCGAGGTCAACTCCGCGAACGTGAGGTGGTGGCCTTCGTCGGTGGGCAAGGGCGTGGTGCCGGGAGCTATCACGACGTCTACCAGGCCCGGCGCGGACTCCACGGCCGCGGACATGGCGGCTACCAACTGGCTTTCGATCACGATGCCGCGTGCGGATGAGTGACGCAAGACGTAGCCGATTTCACTTGTCGCCCAGCCGAGATTGATCGGCACGCAGACCACGCCCAACTTCGCACAGGCAAAGTAGGTGACGAGGAACTCGACACTGTTTCCGGATGCGAGGGCCAACACCTCTCCCCGTCGGTACCCGCGCGAATGCAATGCGTTGGCCACCCTGTTGACCCATAAGTTGAACTCATCGTAGGTGTAGGAACGCTGGTCATCGACGACTGCGACCTTTCTCGGCGACCGCGCGGTTATCCGGGTCAGACTGTCACCGACGTTCACGCGATGAATCAGATTCGTGCGCAGGGCGCTTTCGGACACCGAGTCTCCTCTTGTCCCGTGAGAGACACTAGTTAACGATGAAGAACCGTGTTCGCGCTGCCTTCCCGTGCGAACCTTCTGAATATGTTACTTCTCATTCACTAGCTGAGGGGTCAATTCGCAATCATTCCCGGTACGGTGCCGTGGAGAGACTTACCCCCTGATGGTCTGAGCGGATGCGGTCAGCATCGGTGGCCGGCCTGGGCAGCCGAGCGGGTCATATCGCCAGGATCACCTGCGCGGCCGTGATCAGCAGTTGACGTAGCCGATCCTCCGGTAGACCGGCGTTGTGGAACAGTGTCGACTGGATCGCGCCGATTGCGGCGTGGACGAGAGTGCGGGTGTCGGCGTCCGACAGTTCATCTCGCAATTCGTCGAGTAGATGTACCCACTCCTCGAGGTACATGCGTTGCTTGCGCCGCAGGCGGCGGCTGTCCTCTTCGGGCAGGTTGTTGATTTCGTTGTGATAGACCTGCGCCAGTTGGCGATCGGCCACTACGAATTCGACTTGGCCCTCGATGAGGCGATTGAGCGCCTCTGGCAAGTCGTCGACCGTCTCCACAATACGTTGTTCGTCGAGCAGGAGATTGTCGATCACCCGATCGAACAGCGCTACCAGCACTGCGGATTTGCTGTCGAAGTGGCGGTAGATGCCCGACCCCGTGATGCCTGCCGCTTTGCCGATGTCCGACATCGACACCGCATGAAACCCCTTGTGTGCGACCAGGTCGGCGGCAGCGGTGAGGATTCGTTCTTTGCGCGCGGGGTCCCGGATTCGAATCGGCGTCTCGATGTCGTCGGTCGTCTGCTCGCTGATTTTCCACCACCTCCTGGGCCGAGTCGAAGGTAACCAGGGCTGTGTTATTCACGGTTTACCAACTGCAACGCTTCGTTATCTGTAAGGGTAACCCAGCGCTGTTACCCAGTAAAATCTGCGAAGATCTGTGCAAAACCTTGGTGCCATCCGCTTTTAGTTAATACCGGGTTACAGCCCTGCCTGCCGAGCTAGTGGCCCGCGGCCCGTTCGGCCTTGGAGTCGGGTGGCAGGTGTGGTGCCGGTCCAGCGTTTGAACGCGAAGATGAAGGTGTGGCCTCGGCGCAGTCGAGCCGGAGCGCGATGTCGTCGGTGGTCAGCGGGGGTTTCTGCCAGCATCTCTTCGGCCAGGGTGCGGCGGACCTCGTCGAAACGGGGAGGTGCGGTAGCTGGTGGCCCGCGGCCTCGAGGCGGCGACGAAACGTGCGGGAGCTGAGATCGAGTTTGCGTGCGGCGGTGTCGAGCGGCGGGGCGTGTCGAACCCGTTGCACCGGAGTTGAATAGCAGGAGCTCACGTACTTCGGCGGCAATGCCTGCGCGAGCGCGGCGCTGGTTCAGCAGGTCGCGGCACCGGGCCACGCCACATGGTGCGGGTGGCCCGGTTGGCTTGGGACAGGGGCCGTACAGGAGACTCGGGTCGATGCCGAAAACCGTATGGGCGCAGTCGAACTGCGGGTATACGTCGAAGAGCTCGGCCATTCGCTCGGCTTGATCTGTGGCGGGGTGGGTGAATTCGACGCGCGCTCCTAATAGGTCGCTGACGATGCGGTGCATGGCGACGATTTCGCGTTCGATGAGGAACTGCTGGACGTCGGCGGGATGGTGTCGTGGTGGATCCAGGCGAGCATCTCCTGAGGCAGCGATTCGACGATCGGGATGCAGAAGGCACAGCCGAGCCGGTAGTAGTGCAGTGCCAGCGAGATCGCCTCGCGCAGTGTGGGACTGGAGGCGCATGTGTAGCCGAAGATGCCGAAGGCACTGATCGGGTAGCGGCGGCCCTCGCCGGTGTCATTGTGCGCCTGATCATGGACCGAGGAACAATCGTTCGCACGGCAGGCGCGGCATCAGCCACGAGTCTTCGACCGCCTCCTGGACCAGTTCGATTGCGCACCAGCGTTTTCGGATCCAGTCGTGGACCAGATTGCGCGCCGCTTCGGCTGTCGCGGCGTAGTCGAAGACCGTATCGGTCAGCCAGATGCGTAGGTGTAGATCGCCTTCTGGTAGAAGCCATCGCTCGGTATTCATGGCCTATCGCTTCCTTGTAACGCAACTACTGGTCGACCTTGCTGGATGATGATGCATTAGCTCGACCCCTTTATCCCGTCGACGATGGTCGCCTTGGTGGAGTCGTCAAGGGAGTACGGCGCGTACAGAGTGAACCGATCGACCAAACCGCTGTAGCGCCGGATAATCTCGGGGCCTACCTCCTTCGGTTCGCCGACCACGGCGAAGGCTGTAAGCACGTCATCGTCGATCAAGCTCGTCATCGTCGCCCAGTCACCGGCTTTCGACAGCCGGTGCAACTCCTCGTGCAGATCTCCCCACCCATGCAGGTCGAGGACCGCTCGATATGCCGGCGTGGCGCCGTAGAAAGCGATCTGGTGTCGCACCGAGTCCACGGCGGTGCGGTACTGAATCTCGTTGGCGCCGGTTGCGACTAGCCCGGGGTAGGAGATGGTGAAGTCGTCGCGCGAACGTCCATGTGCCCGTAGTTCGTGCTCGACCAGGGGCACGGTGACGTCACTGAGGTATCGCGGGGTGGTGAATCCGTGGACCAGCAGGCCGTCCGCGGCCCGGCCAGCGACGGCAGTCATCCGTGGTCCCACCGCCGCCAGCACAACCCGAGGTGGCCCGTATTGGTTCGGCTCCGGCCGGAACATGGGTGTCATCAGAGTGTGCTGGTAGTGGCGCCCCCGGAAGTCCAGCTCCTCGCCGGTTTGCCAGCTGTGCCAGATCGCTTGCAGGGCTTGTATGTGCTCGGCCATGCGCTCGGCAGGTGCCGACCACGGCATGGCGAAACGCCGGGTAATGTGCGCCTGTGTCTGTGAGCCCAGTCCCAGGACGAACCGGCCCCGGCTGAAGGAGTTCAGGTCGTTGGCTGCGGTCGCGATCGTCATCGGGTTGCGCGCGAACGCGACCGCCACGGCGGTGCCCAACGTCATCGACAGTGACTTCTGGGCCGCCAACACCAGCGGCAGGAAGGGATCGCGGTTGACCTCGGTCGACCACACCCCGTCGAACCCGATCGCCTCCGCGGTCGTGATCTGCGCGGCCAGAGATATCAGGTCACCACCGAACGTGTCATCTATCCCTCCGCCGATGTTGGCGTCGATGCGCATGCGGTACGGGCGGGCGCGCTCGGGGGTCATGGATCGCACCGTCGAGGCGGTTCGGTTGGCCGTGCTGGGCTGGCCAGATGGGTCAAGGGGCATGCCGAGTGCCTGCGCTTTCGTCGCCCGTTCGTGTCGGTCACTTGTGTCTTCTGATTCACTAGTCTGTTCGCTTTAATATCGATTGGCGCCGCCAGCCGTCACCCAATCTAGCCAGCTAGCTTTGTCTCTCGGATCAATCCGAGGGGCGGCCCCCGGTCTCCTAAGCCCTCTATTAGTAAATTTCAAATCACTATAGGACGTATCGCTCGTCGGCGGCTGGGGTTTCGGGCGAGGCTGCTCGAATGTCGACCCCTTTGACCGTTCCGGCTGTTCGGTGCCGACCCGAAGGGCTTCGATGTCTGTTTCGAACCTGGTGGCGACACCGCCTCGACGCGCTGTCTTACCGCCTGGCGGGCGCAGTCGGTGGTGGCGACTGTCTTCGACGGCCTGCCTGGCCTCACGGCCAAGCCCCGCGCTGACGGCCAGTTGGACATGCCCGTAGTAAATCACATATTCATAGGTGAAGTATCGTTTTTGGCATGCATTCGGCATATCGTCGCCGCAGGTCGGTGGTTGTACGCATACAGGAGGACCTGCTGACGTGGCTGTTCCGGCGCGACGAGCCAACCTCTCCGGGCTGTCCCGGCCTGGATCGGTGTCCCAGCCGAGACCGCCGTCCATCAAGTACGTCGCCTCGGCTTCACCCCCGATGACGTGCGCCACACCCGGCTGACACACCTCGACGTCGACCGCGCCGACTTCCCCACGCATCTGTGCACGTCAATGTCACCGAACTGTTCGCGGCCCGTCATCCGCGCACACTGCGCGAGCGCAGATACGTCAATGCCCAATGGTGGCACCGCCCTCACTGGATCGAGCACACACCGAACGCAGACCCGGAGTCCTCACCGACATTGAGTGATTGCGGGAGCGCGTCGACGTCGGGGGCGAAGCGCGCACATCGCAACGCGGACCCGTGCGGGCACATCGAGTCTGACGGAGCTGCGATGCGCGGACAACGGACTGGCTTCGCCCGGGCGGTCCGTCGGCTCGGTCGCCGTGAAAACCGGCCGGTTGCACGAGGACATCGACCTCGATCCCGAACTCCGCGACTTCGCCCCCGGGTTGTGAAAGCGGTCCGGGCTACTCTCTTTCAGAGGCCAACGCAGCCTCTGTGCGACACGCAGGAGTTCTTCACCTCGGCCACCGTGATGTTCGGTAGCGACCTCGCCGTCCTGCCGAACTATCCTGCCGGCCTTCGGACCGCGGTCGGTGGTGTCGTCGCTGACTCGAAACACGCTGACCGAGTTGGGAATTGGCAAGAACGATGCTAAACGCCGCAAGAACATGTTCGCGCTCGGTCTGCTGTCACGGATCAGTCACCTGCCGGTCGGCGGAACCGCACAGTTCCTCCGTGGCAAGTTCGCGAACGAACCAGATATCCGAATGCCAACTTCCGCGCCTTTCTCATCCGCGCAGCGACGTTGACCTGCTACCAGGAACCAGGCTTGATCGTCCACGTGAGACGAGGTCTGAGCTAGCTAGCCGAACTCCAGAACCCGGTAGCCATGTCCAGCGTCTCCTCCGCCATCGCCTGATCCGGGCGTCCGAAAGCACGCATCCACTCGAGGGGCTCTCCGTGTTGGTCTTCTAGGCGGAGCACAACCATCATTGCGGGACTCTCGGCAGGAAGCCCGAGATGTTGAGCGATCACGGGTGGCGCGGTACTCGCAAGTAGCTTTCGGTGCAACCGTACGGGTGTCGTGCCCTCGGAGACAAACATGTCGAACATGTGCCGGGTCTTCAAGTCCTTGAGGCTGTGCCTTTTGCCGAGTTCGATCGGCTGCACATGATGTGAGACGGACAGCGGCTTGCGGCCCAGCGAAACCACGCGCAGCGCCTGCCATAGCTGGCTGCCTGGATCCAGGCCGAAAACCCGGCACGCTTCGGACGGTGCGATATCAATACCGTGGCTGATCAATTTGTGTCGAAGCGAAGGGACATCCGGCGGGGGGAACATGTTGAACGATAGCGCAGGGGAAGTACCACCAGGCGTGAACGTGGCTCGGCTGCGACGTCCTCGGCCGCGTTCGATAAACCCCTCCCGCGCTAGTCGCTCGAGCGCGTTGCGAGAAGTGATCACGCTGACGCCGAAGCGATCGGCGAGTTCACGCTCGCCTGGAAAACCGTCGCGTCCGATCCACAGCCCGTCGACGATCTCGGACTTGAGCTGCCGATAGATCTGTACTTGCATCGGCACGTCGCCGTCGAGGAGATTAGCGATCTTATCGACCCGAGACGCAAGCGGCAGGGAGGAGGTCATGTACTCATCATCGCACTTGGTCGAACCATCGTTCCGCATCGATTCACATACGACTGTGAGAACGTGCGCTACGTTTGACAGTTGCCTTCGGGTCTTCGTTGGTGTCGGTTGACGACCCGCGGCTGACGATGGGAAACCTCGGATGATCGTGTGCCCGTCGGTGTTCCATGGTCGGCAATCTGATCACCGCCGGGCAGCCACTGGCAGACTGGCGGCCCCTCGATCCGAGTCACCCCGGCGCGGGATGGGACGTACCTCGGCCCGCGCGTCTGTGTCGGTTCGACATCGGGTACTGCTCCGCAGACTGTAGCGAGCCCTCGGCGGGAGTCGTCCCAAAACCCGGGGCCGTGTTGTCAAAATCGCATATTCACATGTGAACCATTGTGAGATGCGGGTGGGTTGGCTAACCTCTGGTTGTGACGTTACTCACCCCATTGCGGACCGCGGTCGTCGTCGTTCACCTTCAGAACGATTTTGTCGGGGTCGATGGCGCTGTCGCGGCGCCGTTTCGCGGCGAAATCGTGCGACGCGACGTCTTGGTGAATGCGAATCGCATCACCGTTGCCGCGCGCAGTGCCGGCGCGAAAGTCGTATATCTCCGTATCGCGTTCCAGCCCGGTCACCCTGACCTGGTAGCCAATGCGCCGCTGTTCAAGAACATCTTGCGGGACAACCTTCACGTCGAAGGTACGTCCGGTGCGGCCATCGCGGACGAGGTCGAACCACTGTCTGACGACACCGTTGTGACTCACCAGCGGCTCAACGGGTTCCAAGGCACCCAGCTCGATGTGCTGCTGCGCGGTGCTGGCGTCGACGCCCTGGTGTTTTGTGGTATCGCGACGAACATGGCGGTTGAGGGTGCGGCCCGTGCTGCCGCCGACCTCGGCTACCGCACCTTGGTCGTCGAAGATGCCTGCTCGACGTTCACCGAAGCCCTGCACAACGGGGCCATCGCCTCGCTCGGCGCCCTCGCCGAGATCATCTCCACCGCAGATCTGATAGAGGCGCTGGAGCTTGCGTCGGAGAGGACTGGCCAGTGAGCGTGTCCGAGTCTGATGCCGCGACGCTATCGACGTGGGTGCGTGGATTCTTCGCAACCGTGGATGCCCGCGATGTGGAGCGCACCGCGGCCTACTATGCCGACGACGTCCGGGTGGCGTTCGGTAATGGGCCGGTGATCACAGGCCGTGAGAAGGTGGCGCGCTTGTTCGCCGAGAGGGCTGGCGTCTTTCGCGCTGTGTGCCACGACATCTCAGGCATATGGACAGGTCATGACGGCGCCTATCGAGTCGTCAGCGTGGAGGCGCAAGTTACTTACACCCATCATGACGGTCGCACCATCACCGTGCCGTGCACCTCGACTCTGCGACTCCGGGACGCTCGAATCGCGGACTACCGCGTCTTCATCGACCTCGCGCCCGTCTTCGCGACCGCGTAGGCGGGGATCGGCCGCAGGCGATGACGGTTGCGCGAGACTACCCGCGCAAGACCCGCGTGTTCGCCGACAACCCTTTCGGTCTATCCTCGGTTTGCGATGGTTCGTATATGAATATGAGTTCTTGCTGTAGCGGGGGCGTCATCACAGAACCGGATCGGTCACTCACGAGTCCATAGATGGAGGCATACACAATGACGATCGCCGCGATAGTAATTTCGGTGATTCTGGCGCTGCTGCTCGCTGCGGCGGGCATCCCCAAGCTGCTCGGCGTCGCGTCGGCCACCAGTACCGCAGATCACTTGCAGGTCTCATCCGCGCTCTACCGTGTCATCGGCGCGTGCGAATGCGCGGCGAGCGTCGGCCTGATCGTCGGGTCGGTGTGGTGGTCACCGCTGGCGGCCGCCGCAGCTGTCGGCGTCACAGTGCTCATGATCGGCGCTGTCATCGCTCACCTGCGGGTCAAAGATGCCGCCGCCAAGCTCGCACCGGCCCTCCTGGCATTGGCGCTCGCCGTCGCCGCCCTGGTCCTTGCGATCGCACGTCTGAGCTGAACCTTCGGCGGGTCTCGCCGCCCTGGCCCCATGGATCCGCAATCGGCTCGCCCAGCGTTGACGCCCGCATCGTTTCGGCTCGGACCAGGGTCGTCGCGGCAACCGCTCGCGCGGCGGGCGAGGGTGCTGCGGGAAGGGTGTACAGGTCCTGCCTGTCGATGCCCTGGTATGTACCCGGACGGTAGGAGTCGCGAAGGGTCCTCGCTACGATCCCGTTTGCATCGTCGAGAAGGTCGCGTCGTCCGGGGTCGCGGAGACGAAATACAGAGACTGTCGCGGACAGTGAAAAAAGTATGCTCCCAGGAATATTGGACTCGGCGTCCTATGTGCGGTGCAGACTGTGGCCGATTTGACATCATCGACTCATAGGGATTGTTCACATGTGAACATGAGATTTGGTCGCTTCGTGCGAATGTTCTGTGTGTGCAGATTTGTGGCACTGCAGCGCCGCGGTTCATCGATCGTCTCGCTTCTGCGGACGAAGCCCGCCTAGCGTTGGTGTCGCGAGAGGGCCCGCCGCAGAGCCGGTGCAGGCAAGAGCCCGATGCCAGCGACGAGCACCTCGCCCTCGATCTGCTGAACGTCGGAAAATGACAACGACAGGACGACACAACGTGAACAGGTTCATCGACAGCGTGGTCGGGATCGACACCCCGCATTGCCGACTCGGCGATGGCGGTGACCATCATCGCCACGCCCAGATGTTCGCTCGGTCCGCCGCATCCACGGTCGCATGGCGGGGGGAGACCCGATGACGTCAGGCACGACTTATGAGGCGACGGTACTCGTGGTCGGTGCGGGACCGGCCGGATTGACCGCAGCCCTCGCGTTACAGCAATACGGCGTCGATTACCGTCTCGTCGAACGCTACGCCGGGCCCGCGCACACGCCTCGCGCCCATATCGTCAACCAGCGGACCGTCGAGATCATGCGCCATCTGGGTATCGAGGAGGAGCTGGAATCGGTGGCCGTCCGGCAGGACGCGATGCCGAATCGGTTGTGGTACACCACCCTCAACAAGCCCGAAGTCATCCGGTCGGAGCAGTGGGGCGCCGGCGTGCGGCGTAGCGCCGACTACCGGGCTGCCAGCCCGTGTCCGATGCTGAACTGTCCGCAAACCGTATTCGAGCCCGTGTTGGTTCGTGCACTTGCCGAACGTGGATCGCCGGTGGGGTTCAGCCACGAGTTCATCACCACGCAACGCGACGGTGATCGCTGGGTGAGCACTATGCGTTCACGTGTCACCGACGAGGTGTACACGGTGCGATCGACTTACATCATCGGCGCTGAGGGTGCCCGAAGTACACTGGTTGACCACGCGGGCCTCCAGTTGGAAGGCGCCGCCAGCATAGCGAACAGTATCAATATCTGGTTTCGCGGCGATCTTTCGCAATATCTCGCACACCGTCCCGCCGTGTTGTCCATCAACGTGTACCCCGGAATGAGCAACCTGCTCGGTCTGGGGACATTGGTGTGCTGCGTCCCGTACAACGAGTTCGTCCTCATCCGTGACTACAACCCCGAGGTAGAGGACCTCTCGTCGTTGACCACGATGGAAGCTGCTGAACTGGTCAGCGCCGCCGTCGGTGAGCGGGTCGACGTCGAAATTCTCGGAGTCGCGCCCTGGCAAGCGAACGCGCAGGTGGCCAGTCGCCTGTCAAATGACTCGATCTTCTGTATGGGTGACGCCGTTCACCGCCACCCCCCGGCGTCTGGCATGGGGCTGAACTCCTCCGTCGCCGACGCCTTCAATCTCGCCTGGAAGGTCGCACTGGTCGACCGGGGCATCGCCGGCCCGGGCCTGTTGGATACCTACAACACCGAGCGCCAACCGGTGGTCAAGGCCATGGTTGAGCGGACCGTCTATGCGGGCATGGACGCAAGGACGGTTCCCGCGGCATTGGGTCTCGGTGTCGATGTCTCCGAAGATGCGGGTTGGGCCGCACTGGCATTACTGGATGATCCCAGCCCTGCAGGCGACGCGCGACGCGCGGCGGTCGAGGACGCGATCCGCCAGACCGACTACCAAGTGAACGGGCTCAACGCCGAACTGGGATATCGCTACGAGTCCGGAGCGCTGGTGGTCGAAGCGCCAGCGCAGACCGACTTCCCAGTGGACCCGTCCGACCGTCTGGCGCGACGGGCGTCGGCCGTGGACTTTCAACCGTCGACTCGACCGGGCAATCGTCTGCCCCACGCGCGCCTCGAACGTGACGGTGTTGCGTTGTCGTCGCTGGATCTGGTCACCAATGACGAGTTCGTCCTGATCGTCGGACTCGACGACGACGGCTGGCATGGCGCTGCAGAGCAGGCCCGGGTCGCTCTAGGCGTCGCCGTGGATGTGCACAAGATCGGAGGCAGCGGGGTCCGCGATCCCTACGGCGAATGGGCGCATCTGCGCGAGATCGGCCACAGCGGAGCAATTTTGGTTCGGCCCGATCGCCACATCGCCTGGCGAGCTGCGACCCGGCCAGCGGATCCGCGCGCTGCACTCATCGAAGCGTTGTGCACGGTGCTGGACCGCAGCATCGCGCAGATCCCGTCCGAGGTGTACGAGGCCGAGGCCGTCCCCACATCACGCGGTTAGTTTCCGACCGGCCGCAGATCGACACACAAGCAAAGATCGCCACACAAGAAAAGGAGAACCGATAGTGACGCAGCTGAATGAGCCTACTACCGCCGAGTACCAGAGCATATGGAAATACCTGTACCGCACGCCCCACACCGTGCGCTATGTCGAGGCCGACGGTTATCGGACACGTATCCTGACCGCTGGTGATCCGGATCGTCCGCCGCTGGTGCTGCTGCACGGTACCGCCGGCAGTGTCGAGAACTTCGCCGCCAATATCAGCGCGTATGCCGAGCACTTCCACGTCGTGGCGATCGATATGATCGGGTGCGGCTGGACCGATCGGCCGACGCAGCAGGTGAAAGTGACGCAGTGGTCGCACCACGTTGTCGCGGTTATGGACCTGCTGCACATCGAGCGGGCATCCATGGTCGGGGTGTCCTTGGGCTCGGCGATCGCGGCCTATATCGCGGTCGACTACCCCGAGCGCGTGGATCGAATCGTGATGGCCGCCCCGTCGGGTGTCCCGATGTCCGAAGAAGCCATCGCGTCGCTGGTCGCCGGGGTGCGGCAGCGGCGAAGCAAGGTGGTCTCGGAGGTCACCTGGGACAGCATCAGGACGATGCTCGAGGGCTTCTTCTACGACAACAGCGTTCTCATCGACGACCTGATCGCAATCCGATTGGACATCTATCAGGATCCGGCCATCCAGAAGGCGATGCCGTTCCTGGTCGCCGATCCCACCGACCGCAGACTGACGGAAGACGAATGGCGATCGCTGAACAACCCGATCTTGGCGATCGCGTCGGTGGATGTGCCGGGCTTCTTCCTCGACAGCGCCTATCGGGTCGGCGAGCTGGCCCCCAAAGCCGAGGTCGCCGAACTTCGCGATTGTGACCACTGGCCGCAGTTCGAATGCGCCGACACCTTCAATGAGATTTCGCTGCGATTCCTGGGAGTGCCGCAATCATGAACATCACCGAACTCGGATACCTCGTCGTCGGTAGTACCGATCTGCCCGCATGGCAACGCTTCTCGGTGGATATCCTCGGCGCGATGGCCGACATCGAGGACGACACCCTCTACATTCGCCTCGATGAACTCAAATACCGCATCCTGGTCCTGCCTCATTCGGAGGACACGCTGCTGGGTTCGGGCTGGGTGGCGCCGGACCAGCACGCTTACAACGACTGTCTCGCCCAGCTTAAAGCCGCCGATATGATCGTGCAGCCCGGCACACCGGAAGGGCGCCGTGCTCGGCGGGTTGGCGGATACTCCACATTCGAGGACCCGTCTGGCAACACTCACGAAGTGTGCTGGGGACGGACGCAGCTCGCGGACCCGTTCGTTTCCCCCACTGGCGTCAGCGGTTTCATGACCGGTGAGATGGGTGTCGGACACGTTGTGCTTCCGGGCAAACTGAATTACGATGCGTCACTGCGCTTCTACGAAGAGGTCTTCGGATTCGGGACGTCCGACTACTTCGAGGTCCCCACCCCCGACGGATCGGCAGCGCGCGTCACATTCCTGCACTCGCAGAACCCGCGGCAGCACAGCATCGCCATCGGTGAGGGGCCCATCCCGCATGGCGCAGCACATCTCATGCTTGAGGTCGGGTCGATCGACGATGTCGGCCGTGCGATGGACCGGGCGGACCAAGCCGGTCTGATGGCGCGGACCCTCGGCCGGCACGTCAATGATGGCATGGTGTCCTTCTACGTGAACTCACCCGCCGGGTTCCAGATCGAATACGGTTTCGGCGGCTACCAAATGGATTGGACCGGACACGAAGTACGCCAGTTTCCGCGCGGTTCCCACTGGGGGCACCGATGGCTGTAGCGAATTCGGATACCGTGACACCCTCATGCGGCGTGCGCTGCTGCACAAGGCAATTGATAATGGATGCCAGACGCGAGGTAGTTTCACCGTCATGAGACTGGCCACGGTACGTCTTGACGGGACCACTGCTGCGGCGCGCTTGGACGGCGAGGGAAACGCGTATCTCATCGAAGGCTGCCGTGATCTATCCGAGCTGTTGGGTACGCGCGATTGGCGCAGTAAGGTCAGCGGCCCGGCTCAACGCACAGTGCAGGCAGCTGACCTCGACTACGCTCCTGTTGTCCCGTGCCCGAGCAAGATCATTTGTGTCGGCTTGAACTACCGTCACCATATTGCCGAGATGGGCCATCAACCGCCCGAGTACCCCACACTGTTCACAAAGTTTTCCGAAGCTTTGACCGGGCCCTGCGATGACGTCATCGTTCCGGAGTACGCGGCAAACCAAATGGATTGGGAGGGCGAACTCGCCGTTGTCATCGGCACCAGGGCCTACCGGGTCAGTGAAGCCGATGCCGCAAACTACATTGCGGGCTACACCGTGATCAACGACTTCACGATGCGCGACTACCAGAACCGCACCAGTCAATGGGACCAGGGTAAGAACTTCGAGAAAACCAGTGGGTTCGGACCCTACTTGAGTACCGATTATGTGCCGGGCACGCGCATCGAGACCCGTCTCGACGGTGAATTAGTGCAGTCTGCCTCGACCGACGATCTGGTGTTCGGCCCGGCGCGGCTCATCGAATACATTTCCCATATCGTGACGCTGCAACCTGGTGACGTCATCAGTACCGGTACACCCGGCGGGGTAGGTCATGCCCGGGAGCCGCAGCGCTACATTGAGCATGGGCAAACAGTCGAGGTGAGCGTCGGAGGCCTCGGCTCGGTACGTAACCGGACGATCGTTCTCGGCTGACTTCACACGCTGCTGCCATACCGCTGCCGCGCTGTTTGCCTACAGTGGGCGGCGGCAGCGATATGGAGGCGACCATCGATGGTTCCGGGTCAAGGCCGACCCGAGAAGGGCGGCCACATGACAATGTTCGGGCTGGAAGTAACCCGCCATCCATCCTCGCGCGTTGGCTGGTCGCAGCTGTACGACTGGGGCGAGATGACCTTGTCCGAGATCAGCGGTTCGTCGTACACCGTTCGGCGAACCGCTGAACTCATCGCCCGGATGCCACGAGATCACATCATCGTGGCCGTTCAGGTCGAGGGGCAATCCCGCGTCCGCCAAGGCGCACTGGACTGCGAATTACTGCCGGGAGATATCGCTGTGTACGCATCGCTGCGGCCGTACGAGCGAATCTTCCCCGGGGACTTCCGCACCATCGTGGTGACGCTGGACGGCACTCTCATCTCCGGCAGGCACGAATCACTCGATGTCCTGGCCGAGCGGAAGATCGCGGGCTCCCGCGGACTTGGGCGAGTACTTTCACAACACATTATCGAACTGCAGCGCGAGGCGGGTGCCATCACCGACCATCGCGGAGTCATCGCGCATAGCCTGGCGATGCTGCTGCGCGCGGCAATCGCGGCTAGTCCCCAAGCTGACGCCGATGACTCGAGGCGATCGCGTACCGAACATCTGCGTGCGCAGGTGACGCGCTTCGTCGATGAACATCTGTCTGAAGCCGATCTGACCCCCGACCGCATCGCCACGGCGCTGTTCGTGTCGGTGCGCACCCTGCACTGGGCCTTCGCGGGTAGCGCCCATACGCTCTCGAAGCTCATCAAGGCGCGCCGGCTGCAGCACGCGATGTTCGCGCTTGCCGATCCGCTGCGGGCAGAACTTTCCATAGCCGACATCGCGACAGACGCCGGATTCACGAACCTCAGCTACTTCTCGAAGGCATTCAAGGAGGCATTCGACACGACACCCGGCCAATACCGCTCCCGCGCTCTGAAGACAGCGCACCTCAGCTTTTGAATCGCTACGGATTCTGGCCACTGTCAGTCGAATCGAGGGGCGGTGGCAGCTCACCCGAGGTAAGGGTAATTGCCGGACAGGAAGTCGCTGATCTGCTGGCGCATGCTCGGGTGGATGTCGTAGTCGTCCAGGTCTTCGGGTTGCACGAACGCGACGCCGTCGGCTTCGTCGTTGATCGTGGGTTCGCCTTCGATTGGCCGCCCGATGTAGGTGTTCTCGTATTGCTGGCGGGTTTCGCCGTCGGTGTAGGCGACGATGTGGTTCGGGTTGCTGTAGATGCCGAGGAATCCGGTGATCTCTGCGGTGATGCCGGTTTCTTCGCGGCATTCACGGATGGCGCACTTGCCGGCGGTTTCGCCGAAGTCCATCGCGCCGCCGGGTAGTGCCCACTGTCGGGTGTCGCGGCGGCGTTGTGGCAGGATGGCTCCGCACAATCGTTGCGGCACTCAACGAGACGTAGCGCTCAACGGAGCAGGCCACACCGTAGGGGCTGCTGCATGCGGCAGGTGTCAGGTCGCGCTGTCACCCGATCGTGCAGCAACCTCCTCGCCACCGTCAGACCCTGATACAGAAAGAAGCCCCGGCAGCGTTTGGGTGCGACTACCAGGGCCTCTCAGGGTATCGTCCCGCTGATCGCTCAGCTTGACGTGGCAAGCGTATCTGATACGGCTTGCTGTCGATGTACTACGGGTGCGCAGAGTGTGTGGACAGAACCGGATCACTGACAATCTCCTCCCGGGGACACCGTGAACATAGGAAGGAATCCGCAGGATGCGGAGGCAACTGTGTCCCAGGGCATAGGTCACTGTATGACTATCGGCTGACCGAGGTCCACATTCGCACCCGATACACGTCCGCGCCTGACCGAGCAAACAGACGGCCGGAACCGAACTCAACGTAATCGGTTGGCTGCCAGTGACTTCGGGTGTGGCCCGCTATGTCAGCGGGGGTGGGGCATCTCATGACGCGGTGGATGGTGGAGCGGCCGACGCTGTAGCCCACCCCTGCCGCGGTCTGGCCGTTCGATGAGAAGGCAGGGCGGCGCGGAGGAATCAGCACAGTGGGTCAGGTCTGGTCGTCGGTCCTGGCTATCGGTGCATTCTTCATGACCGACTCGATGCCGTTGAGGGCGTCGGTCCTGCTCTCGAAGGCATGCCCCTGCGCGATGACCTCGCCGTTGTCTGCCTTGAGCCTGAACCGGAATTTGCCGGCGCTGTCCTTGTACAGCTCGAACTTGGCAGCCATGCGATTACCTCGTCTCCATGTCGAACACGGATAATGCTTCGGTCCGAAATCGGTAGATCTCCGTACTGCGGCCGCAGCCGGGACACACACTGACTCGGGACCACCTACCCCAACCAGGCCTTACGAGAACTTCGTGTTTTCTGCGCCATTACTGCAAGACTCCGGTAGGGCAGCACACTAGCTGGCGGGTCGTTGTGGTTGGGTCGAGTGTGGTGGCGGTCAGGGCCACCGGCGGTGATGTTCGCGAGATTGGGGTGAAGGTGCCGTGTCCGGTCCAGATTGAGCTGTCGTCGATGCAGCTGACACCTAGCCGTAGACGCGTTTGACGGTGTTGATGCGCCCATAGCTGCCGGGTTCGCCATCCAATAGTGCGGCGGAGCGCTTTTCGGTAGTCATATGGTGCCCTGGGAGGGTTCGAACCTGCGACGCGCGACCTGGGGTTTACTTCCCTACCGCTGGCTTGTTCGGAATCTATCACGCCGTAGATAGTTTTGACATGCGAAAACTCTGTTGCAGGTTGGTGCCCTCGGCAGGAAACGCAAGACATGGGCAACCGGGAAACGCCTGGTCATCGTGGGTGCATATCCGATTTGACGCTTCGGTGGACGTGCCATGTCACAAGTGACGGGCGCTGCCGGAGTTACTGAAGCTGACCACATGGCAGATCGCCCCGAAGCGTAGTGGAGGGTGTGGGCGGGGCCGTTGGTTGCCTCACTTCGTGTGTTGACCCGTACGCTGGTCATTGGTCCCGGTGATTGCCGAGCCGCTCGAGGCCTCTCTGCGGTCCTGTTTCTCGAATCGCGATGCCGCCCGAATCACTCGGAGAGGCGAATGTGGCACCGACCGCAGGCGAACCAAATGGCCAAGATTCCACCGTTACCTCGGCGGGGCACGATGACGCTGCGGAGGACATCTGGGATGAGGAGGAGTCTCCGGCGTTGCGTCGGGCGCGCAAGGAAGCCGAGTTCGCCGCCGGTGGGGACTCGGTACGGGCGTATCTGAAGCAGATCGGGCGAGTTCGGCTGCTCTCCGCGGCCGAGGAGGTCGATCTCGCGGTCCGGATCGAAGTCGGTCTGTATGCGGTGCAGAAACTGCAGGCCGAGTGCGAGGGGCTCTCGGGTCTCGCGATCGCACGGCGCCGGGACCTGACCTGGCTCGCACGGGACGGCATCGCGGCCAAAGATCATCTGCTCGAGGCGAACCTGCGGCTGGTGGTGTCGATCGCCAAGCGGTACAGCGGGCTGGGTATGGCCTTCCTGGACCTGATCCAGGAGGGCAATCTGGGTCTGGTGCGGGCGGTCGAAAAGTTCGACTACAGCAGAGGATTCAAGTTCTCGACCTATGCCACATGGTGGATTCGGCAGGCGATTTCTCGCGCCATGGCCGACCAGGCCCGCACGATACGCATCCCCGTGCACATGGTGGAGATCATCAACAAGCTCGCGCGTATGGAGCGCGAACTGCTGCAGCAGCTGGGCCGCGAGGCAACAGCCCAGGAGCTTGCCACGGAATTGGGTATCACACCCGCGAAGGTTCTCGAGGTTCGGCAGATCGCACGGGAACCGATCTCGTTGGATCAGCCGCTCGGAGACGAGGGCGCGACCCAGTTCGGCGATTTCATCGAAGACTCCGAGGCCGTCGTAGCCGTCGAGAAGGTGGAGTTCACGCTGCTGCAGGAGCAGTTGCGGTCGGTACTCGGCACGCTCAGCGAGCGCGAAGCCGGTGTGATGCGCCTGCGTTACGGCCTGGGTGATGGGCAGCCTCGAACGCTCGACGACATCGGGAAGGTCTACGGCGTCACTCGTGAGCGGATCCGGCAGATCGAGTCGAGGACGATGTCGAAGCTGCGTCACCCATCGCGCTCACAGTTGCTGCGGGATTACCTCGAAGAGGGGGCAATGGTTCTGTGGAGGGGTGAAGGTGCCAGCCGCGGGTTCGATCGAGGCACGTCCGTGGAATTCGCGTGAGGGCGGTAGGCCAGGCGTCCGGCGGCAGTGCGGGCAGCCCGTGCTCAGGCACTTGCCCGCGGCCGTTGAGCGAGTCTCGAACCCGCCGAGCGGTGCGAGATGCTCGGGGGCGACGGCAAGCTACCTCGGCGGACCAGGGGTAATCGAGGCTAGGGTGTAGTGATAACCGGTACGTGCGTCGAACGGACGGCCGATCCGGCTGCCGTGGCCGAGCCGCGCAACCGGGGACGGGATCTTTTCCGATGACCGAGAACAAGATCACGCATCGAATCCGGACCGCCAAGGGTGGCATCGAGCAGCGCGTGCGCGATATAGGCGCCGCGGGACCCGTCGAAGCGAGGGTGGAGAGCCGTGGCCCCTTCGACTGGCTGGAACACAGTCTGAGGGGCGTGTTCAAGCACTGATATGGCGATTACGCAGGTTGCTGTCTACGCGCATATGAGCGCGGTCGATATCGAGGCGCTGGGGCGTGAGCTCGATGAAATCCGCCAGGACATCGAGGATCAGCGCGGGACGCGGGATGCGAACTACATCCGCCGGGCGATTGCGTTCCAGCGGGTCCTGGACGCCGTGGCTCGGGTGACGATCGGGGTGAGCCGTGGCAGGTTGGGGTGGATTCTGGGGACGATCGGATTGGCGGTGGCCAAGAGTGTCGAGAACATGGAAATCGGCCATAACGTGTGCCATGGTCAATGGGATTGGATGAACGATCCGGAAATCCATTCCACCACGTGGGAATGGGATATGGCGGGCCTGTCGTCGCAGTGGCGTTATGGCCACAACTATCGGCACCACGTGTTCACCAACGTGCTCGGCCTGGACGAGGATATCGGGTTCGGGCTGATGCGCGTGACCCGCGACCAGCGCTGGCGCCCGTACATGCTGGTGCAGCCGTTGCAGAACCTGTTGCTGGCGGCCACGTTCGAGTGGGGTGTGGCGATCCACGGCCTCGACGTGGAATGGGCCCGCGCGAGGTCCGGAGCGGACAAGCTCACCCAGGCTCGTGCGTTGATCGGGAAGATCGCCAGGCAGGTAGGCAAGGATTATGTGCTGCTTCCGGCGCTGAGCGGGCGAGGCTGGCGTCGCACGTTGACGGCGAACGTCTCGGCGAACGTGCTGCGCAACCTGTGGGCCTACGTGGTGATCTTCTGTGGTCATTTCCCTGATGGGGCGGAGAAATTCACAGCCACGGTGGTCGACCGCGAGACCAGGCCGGAGTGGTATCTGCGGCAGATGCTGGGCACCGCGAATTTCGACGCCGGACCGGTGCTGGGCTTTCTGAGTGGAAATCTGTGCTATCAGATCGAACACCATCTGTTTCCCGACCTGCCGAGTAACCGCTATGGCGAGATCGCTGGGCGGGTGCGGGCGTTGTGCGACAAATATGACCTTCCCTATACGAGCGGTCCCTTGCTGCGCCAGTACCTGCTGACCTTGCGCACTATCCACAAACTGGCTCTGCCCGACTGCTTCCTGACCGCTACCTGCCATGACGCCCCCGAAACTGCCTCGGAGCGAAAGTTCAGCGGCCACAACACGATCGATAGTGCTGAAGTGGGCCGGTCAGCCCAGCGGCGCGGGCTGCGCGCGGCGCTGCGAGCGGTGGCGGCCCCAACGACCGATTGTTCCACGGTCGGCTGGACGAAACGCTTTCGGGGGTGGCCCGGTATGAGCACGCACCCCATCGAATGGGTTGCTGCTGTCGGCGGCCGGGGTAGTCGATGCCCGAGGTGAGCGAGAAGGACTACCTGGAACTGATGCGTGATCTCGCCGCGTTCCGTAGAACACGCGTCGCCACAACCGATCCCGCGAGCGGCCACCGGCTCGACCACGCCATCGAAGAACACGACGCAGAGATACGCAGACGGGACCGGCATGGACGCTGACGGCTCCCTCGCGCGCACCGCACTGCTCGACCACAACAACACCAACGAGCCATGCCATCGCACATGCGGCAAGGTCCTCCCGCATCGTGGCTGTTGTGGATCCAACCCCTGCCGAGCATCGAGAGGCGGCCGGATGTCAGATCGTCGCCGGCGGGGATGACTGCGGACGTCGAACCGTCACGGAGTGGCTCGAAACGAACCGGTGGCGTCACCCGGTTCGGAGCGCAAACCTTATCAAGAGAGAGTTGCGCGTGATTCCGCAGCGGAAACGTCTCGGAAAAGATGCGGTGATCGAATTCCTGATGGCGAGTCGATCCGCTCGGCTTCGAAAAGTAAGAAACCCGCGCCGTAGCGCGGGTTTCTTGTTCGCCGGTTTCTAGATAGCGCGAACCTGTTGGGCCTGCGGACCCTTCTGGCCCTGGCCGATCTCGAACTCGACGCGCTGGCCCTCGTCGAGAGACTTGAACCCGCCCCCGGAAATCTCGGAGTAGTGCACGAAAACGTCGGGGCCGCCACCGTCTTGCTCGATGAACCCGAAGCCCTTTTCGCCGTTAAACCACTTCACACTGCCTTGCGTCATTGCTTTTCTTTTTACTTCCTGTAGCGAGCCGGGCGATCAGTTCAACAACCCGTACTCGGCGATAATCATGCCACATTCCGGAACTGTCTCCCGAAAGAGTGCGGTAGCACACAGGGGCCCAGCGGGCCCATACCGCACGGTTCTACGTAGTTTGCGATCTCATCGATCGGAAACTTTGTGCTCGTTCGTCATGCATCGGCGGATCGGCTCCCGTGACCGCGCTCGCGCGATCGAGGCAGCCATCCGTGAACTGGGTGATGTACCCGAGCTGATCGCCCCTTTCATCGGGCGGGGCGCCGCCACGGTCAAGGCCGTGCTCGACCAGGCGCAGCCGTTCGATGAAGCTCTGCTCGGTGACCTGTCCCTGGAACATCAGCTCCTGGACCGCGCCCGCTACATCCTGGCTCTGGCGACCACCGCCGGGCACTCGGAGGTGATGGTATTGGCGCAGCGGTTGATCACCGCGCATACCGAGACCGTGGACTGGTTGACCACCGTACTGGCCGAGGACGCTCTGGGCGGTCCGGCCGCGCTTCGCCACACCCGGCTGCAAGCCGGAGCCGGGACGCTGGTGAAGCTGGTCAACCTTCCCGTCAACTGGTCCACGCGTGGCCTGGACCGGGTCCTGGACACCGTCCGCGCCACCCCGCCCGCACTGGGTGAGTTGCTCGCTCAGGGCGCGCACGCCGGGAATGTCGCGGTCAAAACCCTCTCCGTCTCCCGCGACGCGGCACTGGCCACCGCCGAACAGGTCGCCCGCGACGAAGGCGCCGACACCACGGCCGGTGCCTTGCGATCCATCCGCACCGCCACCGGCACCCCTGAACCGAGTGAGCTCCCTATCGGCAACTACGACGACCTGACCGTCGCCGACGTCGCCGCCGCGATCAAGGAACTCACCGAACCAGCCGACATCCGAGCGATCCTGATCTACGAGCAAGCCCACAAGGACCGCCACGGCGTCGCGGCGGCCGTGCAATCCCGGCTCACAGCGATCGCCCACGAAGTCGCGGGTCTCACCTGACTATTCGCCCCACTGGGGGACCGCCCCGAATGATCCTGGCCTCCTCGGTGTCCGGGCCGGTGGGCCGGACGCGCCGCCGGTATCCCGCCGCACCCGGTGCCCGGTGCCGAAACGACAGCAGACGATATACGCACACGTACGGTCGGCATTGCGGCCTGGCAGGGCGTGTCACCTCAGGGTTTGCCGATCCGGACTGCAAGGATGCGTGTCCATGCCCAGAGACTGGAACGGGAAAGCATCACGCTGGCGTCTCCGGCAATTCATCCGCGATACCCGCCCCCGCACATCGTGGCGTGAGGAAGAATTCGGCATGTCGCTGCAAACCGAGATCTGGCATCGTCGCTACCCACCCGCCAGCGTCCTGCAAGCTTTGGGCACCGATTGTGGTCACCCCGTGCCCGCGGACGACATGGCGACATTCACCGGATTGGACATCCTTCTACGCGCCCGCGGTTGGAGCTTCATTCGGGAATGCTCCGGCCCGAAACTACTCACCTTCAGATACCCGCCCTCCGAAACCGGCCTCGACTCTCTCTGCCCGGGTCTGGAACCCGTCAGCACAGTTGTGGTCGTGCCGGATCGCTCCGGTCAGCCCGGCACCGTCGCGAACTGCAAGGTGGAGATCCTGCTCGTCGGTGCTCCGCGTGGGCAAGCCCATTTCGCCAGCCTGGCCACTCTCACCACCCTGCTCGGCGTGATCGAATCCCACCGCCCCACAGACCCGACCCCGCTGGCGTTCCTCCCGGCCGGCCCTGCCCACGCCTGAGGACGCAGGATGCGAGGAGGAGAAGCGATTCGAGCCAGGTCCACACCCTCGACACGCCCGCGCACCTGCACGTCAAAACTCGGCGAGCCGCGTTAACCTTCCTCCCGGATCAACGATCCAACTCCCTCAACACAGAAGGTTGTCACTCACTCATTGCGCGTTGGGTACGGCCCTCGCCCAGAGTCGTCACACGCGGGGGCCGTCCAACGAACCGGACCGCGCGCCGCCCGGCTGTAACAGAGCTGTGCCCTCAAGGAATCGCCCCTTTTGAGGACGGCGCAGAGTCCGCCACGGACAAGCGCAGGTTGTGGGTGGTGGCCAGTATCATCGCGACCGCGTCGAACACCGACGCCACTACCCTGCTCGACGCCGCGGACCGCGAGCTGTATCAGGCCAAGACCCGCAGCAAGGACCGGTGGGTCCTGCGCGTCCTGGACACCGGTCCCGGCCAGCCACCAGGTATCCGACGGCCCGAGCAATCACGCTGATCCGGTAACCCGCGTTCAACAACCCCGAGGGGTTTACACCTAGAGCTTGAGGTTGCCGGCGACCAGGCGCCAGAACACGGTCCGGTCGATCGATCGGAAGTCCCAGCCCTCACTGAAGGCGTGTGAGGCGGCGACGATAGCGGCGACGTCGAAATCCTCGCGGGTGGCCGTACCTTTGCCCTCCAGTTCGGCGATCACGTACGCAGTCGCGGTTTCCACGGTGTCCAACACGCTGTTCTCCACTCACTCGAAGAAAACGGTCGATCACGAACAATCCAACTTTAAGACTCAACCAACCGTCGCGCAGCCAAAACCTGCTCCCTACCAACCGATTACGGCACATCCACCCGATTTCCGGCGGCTACCGCCGGGATGATGGGGACACCCGGTCATAGTTCAGGCGAGATGGCGGCGGGGGCGAGCGGGTGTGCGGCCGAGAGGAGACGCCGAGAGGGGCGAACAATCCGGTGTGATGCCATCGCGACGTTGCAGCGTCTCGGTGGCTCGGTCGGCATAGGAGTCAGGGCGCGCTGGAGGAACACCTCATAGGCGCCATCGGGGAGGGCGTCGCGATCTTCTTCGCCTTCGAGCCAGGCGCAGCATGGTGCAGATAACTGGTGAACACGCTCCACGCCTATACGTATGCCTGGCCGAGACCAGTTTGCGCCTGTTACATCAATGTTTCCTGATGGTTGCGATGCTGTTGCTGCGTGGTGGCGCCGCTTCGATGAGAATGGCTTCGGCACGCGAGTTCCTCCAGAAAAAAAGCCTTCAGCGTCAATCCACACATCCATCAATGGAAGGGGTTCGACCATGGCGGTACAGGAGAGCAGCAGCGCGACGCAGAGCCGGGAGATCGATGTGCAGGCGGAAGTGGAAATGCTTCGGCTGCGGCTGGACGAGGCCCGGCAGGAGACGCAGAACGCCCGCCAGTACGCGATGCAGGCAGCGGGTCTCGCGCGCCAGGCACAGGCGCAGGCGCGGCAGGTGCAGCATCAGGCCCAGCATGCGCAGCAGGACGCCAACCAAGCCAACCAGCAGGCCCAGCAGGCCCGCCAACAGGCAATCCTGGCCACCAACCAGGCCCAGCAAGCCCAGACCGAAGCCGACCGGGCCCAAAGCCAGGCCCAGCAAGCCCAAGGCGAAGCCAACCAATCCCAGCAGCGGGCCGGCAGCGCCCAGGAGCAAGCCGACCAGGCCACCCAACTGGCGCAGCAAGCCGAGGACCAGGCCAGCCGGGCCCAAGACCGGTCCGGTCAGTGGGAGATGCAACTCCACCAGATCCGCCAGCAGGCCCGGCTCCAACAGGGCCGCTGACCCGGCGAGGACGACGTAGTGATCGCAGTGCCGGTGACCGGCCATACCCGAGAGCTGGTGTGGCCGGTTCCTCACCCCTGCCGCCCGGGAGATCCGCGATGAGCGGCCCGGTTCCGCCGCCCGCGGACGAACCCGATGTCGACGTCGAGGTCATCGTGCCGGAGATGGTCGGTGCTGGGGTGTATGCCAACGGGTTCACCTGCTGGTACAACCGCACGGACTTCACACTCGATTTCCTGGTCTATCTCCCCAGCGAACCCGGCGGGGTCAACGAGACCGGGCACGCGGCGATGCGGCAACCGGTGCAGGTCACCTCCCGGGTGAAGTTCCCACCCGCGCTGATCTTCCGGCTCATGCAAACCCTCAACGACAGCATGAACAACTACGAACGACAATTCGGCCCCATCACCCACCTCGGTGAATAACCCCACCCGGAGAGGAAAAATGCAGACCCCCACATCAGGCACCATCACCCTCATCGCCTGCCCACGCGACCGCCTCGTCATCTCCGATCCAGCCGTACGGTACCGGCACGACCCGGTCCCCGGCCGCCATTACCTCGTCACCCCCGTCGCACCGCACCCACAACCCGAACCCACCGAATAATCACCGTCCTACCCCCACAGGCAGCACCGGGAGCGAGACCGAGAATCGTGCCTACGGACGTTTTCGGCGGCGATGCTCCTGACGGGTCCTCCCCACCACCGGTCCGGCTGACTCAATAGATGGGGCGGACGATTCGACGACAGCTGGTAATCGGCTTCGATCACCCAACTATCCGACAGGTAACCACAGGTCAGACCTGTTTCGATGTTTCGCCGGCGCTGCGGCTGTCGGGAGTGTGCTTCACCCTCTGAGGTAGCCGGACCACGTTCGTCCAGTTGCCCGCACCCAAGCTGTGGTCAGGTTTTGTCCATTCCTGTGTTGGGCCGCCGCGTCACAGCGTCGCTGCGCTGACGCATGTTAGCTACATTCCGATCGTTCTGGGCTTCTTGCCGGACTTCTCGCGCCTCGCGACGAAGCAACGCGGCTGCGCTGCGGTCCATGCGCCCCACACCGGAGGCAACCAGAGCTCGCGCTCGTTCGATCGCCTCCCAGGCGTTCTGTGTGTCAGGGTCCCTCTCCGGCGCGCCACCGGACAGCCGTTCCTGCCAGGCATCGAGCCGCTCTTCTCGGGCGTCTGCTGCCGCGTCACGCTGGTCGGCGATCTGCTCGCGTGCGTCTGCTGCCGCCTCACGCCGGTCGGCGATCTGCTCGCGGGCGTCTGCTGCCGCGTCACGCCGGTCAGCGATCTTGTCCCGGGCATCCGCGACCTCCTCGCGCTGCGCAAGCAACCGTTCACAATCGCGCAACCGCTCCACCTGTTGCGCGTACTCCGTCTGATCCGCCGGACCTGGCTCCAGTCCGCCAGCATCTGCTGCCACACCGTCGCGGTGGCGCCGCTCAGCTCCCACACCCCGAGGATTACACCCTTCTACAGCACATAAACAAGAGCCATGACCTCGAATCAGACAGGCCAGCCAATACCGACGTCGCGATGCCCCGATGTAGAGCATGCTGACGTACAGCCTGATCACATACTTCGGATGAAGGCCCCCGCAACCGGGACCTTCATGCGAGCGACATCATCGGCTGAGCGCGCGTGGCCGAGGCGGCACCCGGGCGGCCGCGCGCAGACCCGTTCGCGCTCGATCAACCGGGCACGAGCGGATCGGCTCAGCTGCCGATGACGGAGTTCATGATAGTTCCGGCGCTGGTGACGGTGGCGCCGCCGATCATCGCTCCCGCCACCATCTTCGGCGACTCGAGGCTGCCGCCGTTCCACTTCTCCCACGCGAACCGGCCGCCGCCGTAGGTGACGGCGCTGACCCCGGACAGCAGAGTGAACCAGGTGAAGTAATGGACCATCTTGAGCAGCTTGTCCGCCACCGGCGGGGTCTCCGGAGTGGGATTGCCGATCTGGGCAAGCACCGTGGTGTACGTCTCATGTGCGGCCAGAACCATGCTCACGTTCGTTGTCCTCTCGGATGCTGGGGTGATGCCGGCGTGACCACTCGCCCGGGATGGCATTCAGAACCGGCCGGAAGGTGACCACGCACGCCTTTGAAATCGCGGGTCGGGGCGAGGAGCTCCGCGCGGAATGTAATCGCAGGCCCGCAGGGAGGGCGTGTCGAGGGGCCGCCCGGAGTCCTCGCTGTCCCACCGTGAGCCAGCCGGACCTACACATCCGGAACCAGCCCCTGATGACGCCGTCACACTATCGCGTACGGGTCGCTTTCCTCGGGCGCAACGCCTGCTACTTTCCGCACGAGCGGACTGGCGGGTTTGCGTGTGTGAGCGGGTAACCCGCACACATTATTTCGCTCGGGTGCGGGCTCTTCTATCATTGTTCTGGTCCGGTGGTCACTGCTCGCGTGGCTGGTCATCGGTCGCGAGCGAGGTAGGGATAGAGGTAGGGGCGCGCCTTCCTGCCGGTTACCTGTGCGGGGAGGCGGCGGATTAACGGATTGTCTTTCCGGTGGTTCGTTCTCACTTTTCAGGAGGGGCTCGATCATGGCCGTCAAAAGCAAACCGTCACAGGAATGGACGCTCGACAACGGGGGCGGCGCGTGGGCGTATCTGGTCAAGGGAGCGCAGGTGAGTGCGCCGGTGATCCTGGCCGCCGACCGTGACCGGGGCACCACGTGCCTGGAGGCGTTCGCCGACACGGTGAACAGTCCCGACTGTCCGCTCGGGGCCATGCTCGCCCGGCGCGGCAAGGACGTCATCCTGGTCGGCTACGAGACCGATGCGGACTGGGCCACCGCGGTCGGCACGGTCAGATCCGCGGTCATGGAGACCAAACGGCGCTGCCCTGGTGAGCAGCGCGCTGTCCTGGGCGGTGCCGGGTGGGCGGGGTTGCTGACGCGGTATGTGCTGGCGGAGCTGGAGTACGCGGGAGTCGATCACCGGGTCGGTGTCTACTTCTGCCTCGACAGCACCACACCCACGGCAGCTGAGCAGAACGAATTGTTCGATGTCGGCAATATGCCGATGCTGCCCAGGAGTTTGAAGATCACCACCGACGGTGTTCCCGATCTGGAAGGACTTACCGCGCACGACGATCCGGGCCTGTCGATGTTCGATGACGCGCTCTACGCATCCGCATCGCCCGCGGATTCCTCGTGGATGACCGAAGAACAGGGACGGTGGCTGCTGGACCGGCTCCCCTGAAACCTCGACGTGGTGAGCGCAGCCGGACTGCGCTGGCCGCGCTCACCCGCGAACCTGGATAGATCTCCTCCGCCGTGGGCACAGCCTCGCCGATCGCCCAGGACTCGACGATGACAGCGCTGCGTTATCGTCCCCGGGTTGCGCAGCGGATCAGCCGGACAGGCTTCCAGATCGGCAGACCGGACACTCCGTGGAGAAATGCCGCACGCTCGGGTTGGCCTAAGCAATCTTCTGGCTATTGCCGGGGTGGCCCCACCGGAGCAGTGTGGGTGGCACCGGTGGTGCCATTGGGGCGCTGCCCCCAGCTACAGAGGAGGTGGATCGTGTTCGCACGTTCTACCACTGTTCAGGCACACTTGTCCTCTCTCGATGCCGGGATTGCGCACATGCGTGAAGAGGTGATGCCTGAGCTGGACGGCATACCCGGTTGTATAGGACTGTCCCTGCTGGTCGATCGCGTTACCGGCCGGTGCATCGCCACCAGCGCATGGGAAACGCAGCAGGCGATGCGCGACAGCGCGACGAGGGTGTCCCCGATTCGCGACCGCGCCGCACGGATGTTCGGCAACAGCGACACCGAGGTCCAGGAGTGGGAGATCGTGGTCCTGCACCGCGATCACCGCTCGAGTCAGGGTGCCTGCGTGAGCGCGACCTGGGGCAGGACCGCCCCGGAGCACCTCGACTCCGCGATCCAGGTATACAAGTCCGCGACTCTACCGGCGATGGAAGAGTCCGACGGATTCTGCAGCGCCAGCCTGATGATCAACCGGGCAACAGGGCAAGGCGTCTCGTGCGCCACGTACGACAGTGCTGAAGCGATGGAACGCGATCGCGAGCGAGCGACCGCCCTGCGGAGTGAGTCCACCCGGCAAGCCGGTGTCGAAGTGACCGACATCGGTGAATTCGAGCTGGCGATCGCGCATCTGCGCGTACCTGAACTGGTGTGACCACAGCGCAGCACGCAGGATCTGCTACGTAGCTGATCTCGCCCTGGAACGGTGATCGCGGGGAAGGCGAACACCCCCGCAACGACGTCAGGATGATTCTTGACGAATAAATGGCAAATGCCCGCAGGTCACCCGGCACGGTTCGGGTGATGACCTGCGGCGGCGCATTTGGAGCGCACATCGGTATGTCTCCCCGCGCACGCGGGGATGACCCGAACGTCCGTTTCGGCGACGGCGGCGCATACGGCCAAAGATCACTGCGCAACCCCTTGAACACTCACGAAACCAGTTGGGACACAGAGTCTTTTGATGGAGTAACTGATGGCATGATGTCCGTGTCCCGCCTCGAGCGCGCCATTAGACTGCCACGACAGAGCCCACCGTATTCATCGGTTGCGGCCTGCGCTCGCTCTGGCAACTCACTCAGTACACCGTGTGGATTCTCCGAATCCCGGGAAGGATTGCGCCTGATGCCCGACAAGGTCGTCAAGGAAAAGGTACTGGTCTACGTTGTACGTGACCGCAAGCTGCTGGTCTTCCGGCACACCGACGACTCCTACGAGCAAGTCGGTATCCAGGTCCCGGCCGGAAGCATCCGCCCCGAAGAGTCTCCACAGGACGCAGCGCTGCGGGAGACGCGAGAGGAAACGGGCCTGACCGAGTTCAAGGTCCTGCGCAAGCTGGGCGAGTTCACCTATGACATCTCGCCGTATCGGTGGGAGTTGCAGCAGCGTCACGTGTTCGAGCTGGAGTTGTGCGAGCCAGCGCCCGAACGCTGGGACAGTCAGGAGGACCACGACGGTCACGGAGAGCCGACCAGGTTCGAGTGCTTCTGGATTCCGTTGGAGGCCGCGCACATCCTGCAATCCGGCCAAGGCGCGCTGCTGGGCCGACTGTACGACTGAGCCGATCTCCGTAGAGCGCTCGATGGAAGAGTTCTTGATGGATGCATCAACGACTGCCGCTGACCTGTCGCGCTGGGAGTGCCCGACACTATCTGCACCGCGGACACAGCCGCGATGACCATCTGGATTTCGCTCGCCACATTCCACTGCCCAACGCCACACACATACGAGGTCACCGCGTGCGCTACAACCCGGATGTACTGTTCCGCTCGACCGCTCCCTACTATGCGCGATACCGCTCGGGTTACCCGCCGGAGCTCTTCCAGCACCTCGGCACCCGCTTCTCGCTCGATGGCACCCAGCAGGCACTCGACTTAGGCTGCGGCACAGGCCAAATCGCTTTGCCCCTGGCAGCGTATGTCGGTCGTGTTCTGGCCATTGACCCCGAGTCGGGCATGCTCACCGAAGGTCAACGCCTGGCCGAAGACCGCGATATCGACAACATCGACTGGATCGTCGGGGACTCCTACCGGCTGTCCGAGCTTGACCTTCCCGACCTGACGCTGGTCACCATAGGTGCTGCGTTCCACTGGATGGATCGCAGCACCGTTCTCCAGGATCTCGATCGGCTCGTTCTGCCCACCGGAGCCGTCGTAATCACCAGCGGTGGAATGCTCGAAACCCAAACCCCGCCACCGTGGAACGACATCATTACCGCCATCCGCACGAAGTACCTCGGCCCCGCGCGCCGGGCTGGCTCCACAACGTACAGCCACCCCGCAGAGGGGCACACGGACGTACTACGACGTTCGCCCTTCTCCCATGTCCAGACCGTCGAGTGGAACTGGACTCTCGAACGCGACCTCGACTCGCTCATCGGGCTCCAGTTCTCCTATTCCTTCTCTGCCCCTGCTCAATTCGACAGCGGGGAACAACGCGCAGCATTCGAACGCGACCTTCGCGATGCTCTGACCGAACAATTCCCCTCCAGGACCTTCCCGGAAAGTGTTCACACCGAAGCCTTGATCGCAACACGTCTCTAAGCCCCAAACTCCCACCGCAGCAAGTCAATTCACCATCACACCTACGGCAGTTGGGCGGAAGGTCACGCCGGTAGGCCGGGGTTCAGCAATCGGTCACAAGGGCACGTTTACGCCCTCGCTTCGCCGTCCAGC
>NZ_JAINZY010000023.1:0-101785 GCF_019890715.1 Nocardia coffeae
AGAACTCGAAACCGCCATGGCCCGCCACATCGACGGCTACCGCGACGAATGGGCCGCGGTCCTCGCGGACGAGCAAATCCTTTCCCGGTTCGTCTCTTTCGTCAACGCGCCGCAGGAAACGGACGCGACCATCTCGTTCGACGACACCGGGGAACGCAAAGTACCGGTCCTGCTCGGCGTGCCCGGCGTACCGGCACACTGAAAAGCCTTGCAAGGCAACGCTTTCCGCCCGCGATCAGCGCCAACTCGGCAGCATCAGACGCGCATGCCAGTCGTCCACGCTGATCGGCATCCCGGTCAGAATCGGCCACAACCACACGAAATTCGCCACCACCGCCGCGAGATACAGACATACGACCGTCAGGCTCAACGTTCGCCGCTCACTGTGCGCCAGGAACCGATCCCCACCGGCCTCGCGCACGATCGGCGCGGGTCCGAGAATGTCACCGAGCACCAGAGCGACACCCATCGCGAGGAACGGCGCCATCGGAACCGCGTAGAAGAAGTACATCTCGCGATCCAGATCCAGGAACCACGGCAGGAATCCGGCGCAGTAGCCGACGAGCACTGCGGCATAACGCCAATCGCGACGTGTCACGCTGCGCCAGAGCGCCCAGGCCAGCATCGGCAGCGACACCCACCACAGCACGGGAGTGCCCACCAGCATCACCGCATCGACACAGTACGACTTACCGCAGCCGGTGACCCCGCCGTCCTCGTAGTGGTAGAGCATCGGCCGCAGGCCCATCGGCCACGTCCAGGGCTTGGACTCCCAGGGGTGATGGTATCCGGCCGAATTCGTCAGTGCCGTATGGAAATTCAGTGATTCGGCCTGGTTGTGCCAGAGCGACCGCAACGCGTCGGGCACCCAGGACCACGGGCCGCCCGAGCCCACCGGATGCTTTCCGGCATACGGGTTGCCGACCGAATACCGGTCGTAGCCGTCCTCACTGGCGATCCAGGCTCCGTAGCTGCCCAGGTAGACCAGCAACGGGATGATCAACAGCGCGTACAGCGCCGGTCCGATATCGCGCAGTGCGGTACCCCACCACGGCCGCGGCACCCGGTACGCGCGCCTGGCAGCCAGATCGAAACAGACGGACAGCACCCCGAACGCCGCGATGAAATACAGACCCGACCACTTGGTCCCACAAGCCAATCCGAGCAGCACGCCCCCCGCGAACCGCCACCAGCGCACCCCCAGCCGGGGCCCGTAACGACTCGTCGCGATCCGTCCCTCGGCGTCCGCTCGCGCCAGCCGGGCACGTACCTGATCCCGATCGACCACCAGACAGCCGAAGGCCGCCACCACGAACAGCGCCTGGAAGATGTCCAGCATGCCGATGCGCGACTGCACCATGCTCGTGCCGTCGCAGATCACCAGCAGACCCGCGATACCCCCGATCATGGTCGAGCGCGTCATGCGCCGGGTGATGCGAACGACCAACAGCACCAACAGCGTTCCGACCACCGCCGCACTGAACCGCCACCCCAGCGGGGTGTACCCGAACAGCATCTCCCCCAGCGCGATCATCTGTTTGCCGACCGGCGGATGCACGATGTACCCGTAGGCCGGATTGTCCTCGATCCCGCCGCCGGTGAGCATCTCCCAGCCCTGATGGGCGTAGTACTTCTCGTCGAAAGTCGGTGTGCCGCCGTCGGTCGGATAGCCCAGATTCCGGAACCGGGTGATCGCGGCGATCGCCGTCAGGACCAGGGTGACCACCCATCCGCGCAGCCGATCGGCCGGGCCGGGATCGGGCGAGGGACGCAGCGGAGCCGGGGTGGACAGGGCCGGGCGCGCGCCACCCACCGGGCGCTCGGTCAACTGGTTCACCGCGCCGATCGTATGCGGTCGTGGCGGCGGCCGTTCGGGCGGCCGTGGGTCACGCCCGATCTCCCACTGCGGCAACGACTATCGCGGATCCTCGGTGCCCGGCAGCCAGCTGCCGCCGGGCTCGGTCCAGCCCCGCTGCTTGATCATCTTGCGCGCCGCACGCTGATTGCGCCCGATCAGCCGGGACAGATACAGCCGGCCGGCGAGATGGTCGGTCTCATGTTGCAGGCAGCGGGCGAGGAAGCCGGTGGTCGCCTCCACATCGACCGGCGCGCCGGAGGTGTCCACGCCGGTGACCTTCGCCCAACTCGCCCGGCCGGTCGGGAACCACTCGCCCGGCACCGACAGGCAACCCTCCAGATCATCGTCCGGATCCGGCATGGTCTCGGGCAGCTCGGAGGTCTCCAGCACCGGGTTCACCACGTGACCGCGATGACGCACCCCGGTATCGACCAGGTCGTAGACGAAGACCGACCGCGGATCACCGACCTGATTCGCGGCCAGACCCGCGCCGTTGGCAGCGGTATTGGTCTCGAACAGATCCTCGACGAACGCGGCGAGGTCGTCGTCGAACTCGGTCACCGGAAGCGCCGGGGTTGCCAATCGGGGATCACCCGCGATGAGAATCGGTCGTATCGCCACTCGGCAGAGAGTACTCAAATCCGAGTAGTTGTGCCAGACTCGCAGGGATGAACGAGACCCGGCTGTTCGTCCTGGCGGCTCTGGCCAGACGGGGCCCGATGCACGGCCATCAGATTCGGCGCGACGCGCGGGTGGATCGGGCCGATCTGTGGTCCAGGGTGAAACCCGGTTCGCTCTACAGCGCCCTGCACCGGATGGCGGACGAGGGTCTGATCCGGCCGATCCGCACCGAACAGGAGGGCGCCCTGCCCGCGCGGACCGTCTACGAGATCACCACCGAGGGCCTGCGCGAACTGCGCGCCCTGCGCGACGAGGCGCTCACCGAGGTCGACATCCGCCCCGACCCGGTCGACCTGGCCCTGGCCGCGGCCGCCGACCTGGACCGCGACCTGCTGCGCGGCTACCTGGAAGACCGGATTACCACCCTGCGCGCCCGCACCGCTCGGATCGGCCACCAACTCGACCGTCAGTGGCCCGACCAGAGCCCGGCCGACGACCTCATCGCCGACCATGCCCGCATCCGAATTCAAGCCGAAATAGATTGGCACGAAAAGGTTCTCGCCAATATCGATAAACTCACTCCGCCGCGCTGAGGCCGGGGCGTACTGACACAGCGGAATCGCAAGGGTCCCGAATGATCTCGCAGCACGGGTCGCCGATCCGGCTGGCCTGAAGCGAAAAGCGCTCCCACACAATATGGTCAGGACACCGCAGGGGCCGAATCGTCGAATGCGGAGCGAATGGTGTCGCGGAGCCAGCGCTGGGCGGGGTCGGCGTCGAGGCGGGCGTGCCAGGACAGGCGAACGTCGATCTCGGGGAGCGGCAGGGCGATGGGGAACCAGCGGATGGCCAGGTTGGCGCCGTACTGCTCGGCCAGGCGTTGCGGGACCAGGCCGAGGTAGTGGGTCGAGCCGACCAGGAGGGCGGCCACGGGGTAGGTGGGGACGACCGCGGCCACATGACGTTGCAGCCCCTGGGATTCGAGCGCCTCGTCGAGAGGGCCGCGCACGCGACCGCGACGCGACACCGAGACGTGCGGGTGACGGCACAGTTGCGCGGGAGTCGGACGGCGATGGCGGCCCAGCGGACTGTCGGCGCGAACGATGCCGACGACGCGTTCGCGATACAGCGAGGTGCTGTGGATATCCGGGGCGGTGTCCTCCCCCGCACCGATGTCCAGGTCGATCGAGCCGTCGCGCAGGGCCTCGGCGCTCTCGTTGCCCTCGGCCACGAAACGCAGGATCACCCCGGGCGCGGCTGCGGACGTGGCCTCCACCGCAGTCGCGGCGAGCGTCGCTGCGACACCGTCGTTGATCCGAATCGTGAAGGTGCGCTTCAGCTCCGCGATGTTGTCCGCGCCCTCGGCGCTGATCAGCGCGGCGGCTTCGTCCAGCAGTGAGCGCACTCGCGGTGCGGTGCGCAACGCGAACGGCGTGGGAGCCATACCGCGACCGGCGCGCACCAGAATCGGATCGTTCATGGCCCGCCGCAGCCGCGCCAATGCCCGGCTGGTGGCCGGGATGGACAGGTGCAGGCGCTCGGACGCCGCGGTGACGCTGCCGTCCTGCAGTAGTGCGTCGAAGACCCGCAGAAGGTTCAGATCCAGCTGCTCGTTCACACTTGCACCATACGCAAATATCTGTTGTCAATGTTGCGTGGCACGGAATATCACCACTTCCCTACCGTCGAAGACATGCAATTCACCGTTCCACTTCGCGACCGTGGAGCGATCCTGCGGGACCGCGCGTCGCGTCCGGCCGCACAGCGCGGTCTGCTCGCCGTCATGTGTGCCTGCGTCGTCCTGGTCGTCGGGATGGTCGCGGCGATCAACCTCGCCGTTCCGATGCTCGCCGCGAGCGCACTGCATCCCTCGGCGTCGGCATTGGTGTGGATCGTCGACACCTATGTCATCTGCTTCGCCTGCCTGGTGATCCCGGGCGGGGCCGCCGCGGATCGCTTCGGGCGCAAGGGAGTTCTGCTCACCGGGCTGATACTGTTCGCTGCCGGTGCGCTGCTCTCGGCGCTCGCACCGAGCGTGTCGCTGCTCCTGGCCGGGCGCGCGATCACCGGAATCGGTGCGGCCGCCGTACTGCCCAATACGCTGGCCGTTCTGCTGCATGCGGTCCCCGCCGAGAATAGGGGCGCGGCGATCGCAACGTGGGCCGCGATGACCGGAATCGGCGGAGTCGTGGGCAATGTCGGCGGCGGCGCGGTGCTGAGCGGCGGATCGTGGCGCTGGCTGTTCGGTGCGGCCGTGCTGATCGCTCTGCTCCTGGCCGCGCTCGTGGGGTGGATCACGCCGGTCTCGCCGCGCAACGATCGCCGCCTCGATCCCCTCGGCACCGTACTGCTCGTCGGCGCGTCGGTCGCACTCCTGCTCGGCATCGTCCAGGGACCGGACGCCGGTTGGACCAGTCCGGTCGTGATCGCCGGATTCGTCTGCGCCGCAGTGCTGTTCACCGCGTGGACCCTCGTCGAACTGCGGGCCGAGCAGCCGCTGCTGGATCCCCGGTTACTCCGTCTGCCCGCCCTGCGCAGCGCCTGCCTGGGCATGACGGCCGTGTTCTTCGGCCTGTTCGCGCTGTTCTACATCAATGCCTCGTTCCTGCAGTACGGCAAAGGGTTCGGGGTACTTCGGACCGGGCTGGGTATTCTGCCGGTGACCGTGCCGCTGATCCTGTTGGCCCGGTACGTCGGGCGATTCGCCCAGCGCATCGGCCTCGAGGCCACCATCGCCCTGGCCTTCGTCTTCGTCGGCGGCGGGTTGCTGGGCCTGTCCACGAGCGATGCGGATACTCCCTATCCGGTCTATGCCGGATGGCTGGTCGTGTGCGGAATCGGTGTGGCGCTGGCCGTTCCGGTGCTCTCGGGAGCCATCGCCGGGTCACTGCCGAAGGCACAGGCCGGAGTGGGGGCCGGATTGCAGTCCACTACAAGGGAATTCGGAAGCTCACTGGGTGTCGCCGTGATCGGGACGGTACTCACCGCACGATTCGCCGCCGCACTTCCCGCGGACATCCGTACCCGGCACGATCCGCACACCGTCGCTCAGGCCCTGGCGGTGGCCGGTCCCGGACGCGCCGATGAGGTTGTCGCGGCATTCGTTTCGGGTGCTGATCTGGGATTGCGAGTGATCGGCGTGAGCGTGCTGATCCTCGGTGCGCTGGTGCTCCTGCAAGGGCTGCTGTCCCGACGTCACACCACTGGACGCAACCCGAATCGGTGACCGACCGGGTCATCGAACAACCGTCCGCGAGATGTCTCGCGGACCGACAAGAAGGATCGACATGCAGATTTTCGTCACCGGAGCGACCGGATGGATCGGCTCGGCCGTGGTCGACCGGCTGCTCGACGCCGGACACATCGTCACCGGACTCGCCCGCTCCGACGCCTCGGCCACCGCGCTCGAGCGCACGGGCGCGCTGGTGCGCCGCGGCGATCTGGACGACCTCGGGAGCCTTCGCGCCGGCGCCGCCGCGGCCGAAGCTGTTGTCCACCTTGCCAACAAGCACGATTTCGCGAATCCGGCCGGGACCAACAAGGCCGAGCGCGACGCCGTGGAGACCCTCGGCACGGAGCTGATCGACTCGCACCGGCCGTTCGTGGTCGCGTCGGGGCTGGCCTTGCTCACCCCCGACCAGGTCGTCACCACCGAAAAGGACCCTTCCCCGTTCCACGGCGTCGATACCATGCGCGGCGGCAGTGAGAACCTCGCGCTCGAATTCGCCGATCGCGGGGTCGGGACGATCATCACCCGCTTCGCGCCGACCGTACACGCCCAGGGCGACCCGGGTTTCCTGGCCGGATTGGTCGCCACGGCTCGATCGAAGGGTGTGTCGGCCTACGTCGACGATGGCGCGTTCCGCTGGGCGGCGATCCACCGCCGCGACGCCGCGCGAATCGTGGCCGCGGCACTCGAAAAGTCCGCTCCCGCAGGAACCGTGCTGCACGCCACCGCCGAGACCGGTATCGCGACCCGGGATATCGCCGAGGCCATCGGACGCGGACTCGACCTGCCCGTCGTCTCGATTCCGGCCGTGCGCGCCGGTGATCACTTCGGCTGGCTCAGTAAATTCATCGGCACCGATATGGCCGCGTCCAGTACGGCCACCCGTGCGCTGCTGGGCTGGAATCCCGAATATCCGAGTCTGCTCGAGGACCTGGACAGCGGTCGCTACTTCCACTGATCGATACTCCTGATTTCACCAGAAGGGAATCACCTTGTCCGACAACAACTCCGAAACGGCAATTACCGCTTTCATGTTGGTCAAAACCACTCCCGAATGGCTCGCCCTGACGGTCGAACAGCGGGTGCACGCCTTCGAAACCGACATCGTCCCGACCATCCGGAAGCGGGTGAGCGGCGTCCATTCCCGCTTCTACGACACGGAGTTCTACTCCGCACGCGTCACCGACGTCTGGATCTGGGAAGCCCCCGACCACCACACCTACCAACTCCTGATCGACGCTCTCCGCGAAACCTCTTTCTGGGACCGCTATTTCGAGGTCGTCGACATCCTGGTCGGCGTGGAGAACGGCTACGCACACAACTACGACATGCCCCCGGTCGCAACCATCAGCACATAGTTACCGAACCCCGCGGACCGGTGCCCCATTCGAGCCAGGGGCACCGGTCCGCACGCTCATCTGTACGAAAGCTGTTTCCGCAGAGATTATTTCCGGCAGGCAGTTGGAGTGAAATCCGCCCACCGGTGCGGGGGATATCCGAATGCTGGTTCTTCCCCAGCAGACCGCATAGTCTCGTCCGCATGCGAACGGTGGTTGTCGGAGCGGGGGTATCGGGCCTTTCCACGGCGGCGGAGTTGTTGCGCGCCGGGCACGAGGTCACGCTGGTCAGCGCCGATCCGGTCGCGGCAACCACGTCGTATCTGGCTGCAGCGGTGTGGTTTCCGACGGCCGCGGGCCCGCCGGACCGGGTGAATAGCTGGGGTACAGAAACATTCACCCATCTGGAAGAACTCGCCCAGAACAGCACTCCGGGCGTGCGCATGTGCGAATCGTTGGCGCTGTACCGAACACAACCCGGCCCCGTCGATTGGGCGCATTCGGTCCGAGAATTCCGCCCGGCGCGGAAATCGGAGCTGCCACCCGGTTACGCCGCCGGATTGCGCTTCGCCGTACCGCTGGTGGAAATGCCGATCTTCCTCCCCTGGCTCCGCAACCAGGTCATCGCGGCGGGAGCGCACTGGGTGAGCCGAACGATCGGCGAGCTCGCCGAAATCACCGACCTGACACCGGATGTGGTGATCAATTGCGCCGGCCTGCGCGCCGGTGAGCTCGTCGGCGACCCCACTGTCCACCCCATCCGCGGACAGATCGTCCGAGTCACCAATCCAGGTCTATCGATGTCGGTGCGCGACGAAGCCCATCCCCTCGGCCGCGCCTACGCCCACCCCCGCGCCACCGACTGCATCCTCGGCGGCACCCTGGAACCCCACCAATGGGACACCACCCCGAACCCCGAACTGACACAGTCGATCCTGCGCCGATGCCGCGACATCGCACCGCGACTCGACGGCTGCGAGATCATCGAGACCCTGGTCGGCCTCCGCCCCGGCCGCCCGAACGTCCGCCTCGAACTCGACCACACCACCCTCCCCGACACCCCCGTCGTCCACAACTACGGCCACGGCGGCGCAGGTATCACCATCGGCTATGGCTGTGCCCGCGAGGTGGCCGAACTCGTTGCCGCCCTCTGAATGTCGGGCGGCCACGACCGGGGTGCGGTCAGGAGACCTGGGAGCGGGAGTAGGTGAAGCGGGTGTCCACCGTGACGATGTCGGCGAGGGTCAGCAGTGCCGCCGGGACCTCCTCGGAGGTGAGGAAGTGGTCCAGGCTCGGGACGAAGACCGCGGTGGCGCCGATTCGGCCCACGACGTTGCACAGGCGCTGGTGCGGTTCGTCGGTGTGGTTCGAGAAGGCGACGATACGTGACAGGTCATAGCCGAATCGTCTTGCGAGAGACCGGATCTGTTCCTCGTCCCACGGCTGCCGAGTGCCGGACACGTCCCGGCGTAGGTACCCGATCGCTACCGGTCGGCTCATCGGCCCGCCCGCCCCTCGACGTCGTCACCCGACGGTCTGGACAGCCACTCTCTCCCCGCGGCGACGAACAGTTGTACGACCTCCGCCGGTAGCAGATCCGCCGTCACGCCGGATGCGAGGTGCGGACACATGTGCTGACCTGAAAACCGTTGTGGCAATTCGTACATCACAACCTTCGCTCTCGTGCAGGGCCTGGGTTGAAGGCACCCCGACCACGCATGACGAGACAGGCCTCGAAAGGCCGGGGAGCCTGTTCCATGTTGCCGATCTCCGATGATGTATTCAAGGCGTTTCTATGATGCGTTCATGCGACGCGAACGACTCATCGACGCCCGAAAAGCCGTCGGGCTCAACCAAGAACAGATTGCCGAGATGGTCGGTGTGGACCGGACCACCATCGGGAAATGGGAGCGCGGCGACTCCACCCCGCAACCCAACCAGCGTGGCACATACGCCGAGGCCCTGGGTGTGGAACTGCAAGAGCTCAACGCGATGCTGACCAGTATGCCGCAGGGCGACGGCGAGATGCCCGCCTGGTTGAGCACCTATCTCGGGATGGAGCAGTCCGCGACCAGGATCGCCTCCTACGAACCGCGATGCGTTTACGGGCTGCTGCAGACGCCGGCCTATGTCGAGGACATCGTCAGCCACGTCAGCTACGACGGCGTGTCCGAGGCGTACATCGCCCGCACCGTCGAGACCCGGCTGATCCGGCAGAAGCGGGTGCGCTCCGGCGAGGTGGAGCTGAGTCTCGTCCAGCCCGAGTCGGCACTGCGCTTGCGAATCGGCACGCCCGAGGTCATGGCGGAACAACTTTCGACCATGGTGGAACTGTCCCGGCTGCCCAATGTCACGCTGCGGATCACCCGGTACGAGGCCGGACAGTACGAGGCGCGCCGGTTGGGCGCGTTCTGCATCATGTCCCACCCCTGGGGCACGCCGCAGGTTCACATCGAAGGTTACGGAGGAGGACGCTTCATCACCGACGCCGAGGAGGTTCAGTACTTTCAAGGTGTGTACGAGCATGCCGCGAATCGAATCGCCCTGTCCCCCAGTGAATCCCGGAAGTTCATCACTGGCCTGGCAAAGGAATGGAGCAATAGACGATGAACAACACCGATCCGACCTGGCGCGTATCGACCTTCTCGGACAACGGCACCTGCGTCGAGGTGGCCGTGGCCCCCGACGGCGGTGCCCTGGTACGCAATTCGAACGCGCGTGAGGCCGGGACACTCGCGTTCACCCAGGCAGAGATGGCCGCATGGATCAAAGGAATCAAAGCGGGCGAATTCGACGACTGGACATAGCCTCCCCCGCGAGTGGGTGCGCCCCGGCTCGCCGGGGCACAACCGGGCACCGGAATCCGGCGCGCCACCGTGGCCCACCTCACATCAACCCCGGTGTGCAGGAGGCTGATTCGCCCGATGGCGACCACACAGCAAGCAGAGTACGACGGCCCGCCGAATGGCGCTCGTTCCGCCGGGCCGCCGGCGAACCTTTCCCGAACGCGAATTGCGCTCAGGCGGTGACTTCTTCGAGTTTGCCGGTGCCGACGTCGAAGACGAATCCACGCAGCGACGAGGTCTTGGTAATGAACGGACTGGTCTGAATTCGCCGAAGCGATTGCCGCACATCCTCGTTCAGATCACCGAAGGCTTCGGCGGCCCAGCCCGGTTTGATGCCGGTCTCCTCCTGGATGCCGCGCTTGAATTCATCGTCGGTGAAAGTCAGCATGCCGCAGTCGGTGTGGTGGATGAGGATGATCTCGGTGGTGCCCAGCAGCCGCTGACTGATTGCCAGGGAACGAATTTCGTCGTCGGTGACCACCCCGCCCGCATTTCGGATCACATGCGCCTCCCCCTCACCCAGGCCCAGAATCCGGTACACGTCCAGGCGGGCATCCATACACGCGACCACCGCCACATGCTTGCTCGGCGGCAACGGCAGCGGCCCGCTGAATTGCGCCGCGTAACGCGTGTTGTTGTCCAGAAGCTCATCGGTCACTGTCATGCGGAAAGACCTCCGATCGGAAGACGTCTCGATATGCGAATGTTCGCATCCATTCTCTCGGGTCACCCCCGGAATCACGATGGATAGAAACACCCCGAATCGAACTCTGGCGCGTCGCCCGCACCGCTTTCGCCCGCGCACCGGCGACACCGCGACGAAGTGTGATCGCGCACGTGGACGGCCCGGAGTGTGACACGCATTGCATGCTCGTAACGGGGCGGGCTCCAGAAAACATACTTGTCCGTGTGGAGCTGGACGGGAATGATTCGCAGCAGCGTGGTCGCGCGACCGCGCGCGCTCGCGGCCCCCGGGGGGAACCGATGACGCCGAATTCCGAACGCACCGCACGGGCCCCGCGGTGGCGACGGCTGGCCGGACTGGCCGCCGGAATCGCGATGCTGGCCGGGACCGCGCTCACCGCCGCCTGCGACGCGACGAGCACCGCGGAACCGCTCGCGCAGCCGGTCTGGCTGTGCCGGCCGGGGATGGCGAACAATCCCTGCAATCAGGACCGGCTCGGATCGCCGCAGACAACGGGCCGGACGTTCACGGTCGGACGTCCGCAATCACGTACCCGCACCGATCTGGACAGTACGGTCCTCGCGCGGGACGGCAGCACCACGGTCGAGCAGCTCACCGCCCCGGACCACCCGCCGGTGGACTGCTTCTACGTGTACCCGACCGTCGATCCGGTGGCGAATCCGCTGAATCAGCACGGGCATCAGCCGCCGAAACCGACCGATATCGAGATCAATACGACCGTGGCGCAGGTGGGTCGCCTGATCAGCGACTGCCGCATGTTCGTGCCGAACTACCGGCAGCTGCCGATGCGCCAGGTATTCGGCGGGAACCGCGGCACCCTCGACTTCTCCCGCGGGGCCCGGGACGTCGAACAGGCGTGGGATCAGTACTGGGCGCACGACAACATCGATCCGATCACCGGTCGTCATCGCGGGGTGCTGCTACTGGGCCACTCGCAAGGTAGCTACGACCTGCAAACCCTGATTCAGCAGCGCATCGAGGGGAATCAGCAGATGCGTTCGCATCTGATCAGCGCGATGCTGCTCGGCGCGAATGTGATCCTGCCGATCGGCCAGGACCGCGGCGGGAACGATACCGAGGCCACCTTCCGGAACCTGCCGGTCTGCACCCGCAGCGGAGCGAGCGCACCGCTGCCGACCGGTTGTGTGGTGGCGTTCTCGACCTACCGTCAGTCTCCCGGGAAGCTGCTGCCCACCAGCGCCCGATTCGGCCGGACCGACCGCACCCACGAGGTCGCCTGCGTGAACCCCGCGGCGCTGCTCGTGGGCTCGCCGTCGGGCTCGACGACCCCGGTGACCGCCGAGATGCCCACCATGTCGGTGACCCAGCACCGCACCGGACGCCCCTTCGGCACCGGATTCGTTCGTTATCCCGGGGCGCTGACCGCGGAGTGCACCGGCGGCATGGACGCCGAGGGCACCGCGCACTGGCTGCAGATCGGCGGCGAGGTCCAACTCGCCCGCCCGACCACCGGATCCGGCCTGGGCCTGCACATGGACGACTGGCAGTTCGCACAAGACGAGCTGGACGCGCTGGCCGTGGCCCAGAGCAAGGCGTGGCTGGCGACCCACACCGGCCCGCACGTGTAGTTCGATCCGGCTGCGGCACAGGCGATTCCGTACCGCTATCGAACTCATCAGGCGAGCGTCTCCCACTCGAATCCGTCCGGATCGGTGAACGTCCCGAGCCCGCCGCCGAAGACCACCCGATGCGATCCGGTGCCTTCCGGGGCCACCCCCGCATCCTTGGCGGCCGCACGCCGCCCGTAGAGGGCCAGCTTGACCGATTCCGCCGGGGCGGCGAACTCGACGTACTTGCTGCCGAAACTCTTGGCCACCGTCAGGCCGCGCTCGATATAGAACTGCTTGGTCGCCTTCACGTCCTCGACGCCGAGCAGGACGACGAAATCGTCCACCGTGCGGGTGGCGGCGCCGGAATCCTTCTTCGAGGAGGTGGCGATCTTCCAGAGCGTCCCGTCCGGAGCCTGCAGGACCCCGCCGTAACCCCAGAAACTCTTCTTGGCCGGTTTCACCGTCGTCGCTCCGGCCGCGAGCGCGGACTCGAAGAAACTGTCCACGGTGCTCGGCCCGGGGACCACCAGCGAGAGGGTGAAACCACGGAAACCGCTGGTCGGCGCGTCGCCTGCGCGCACCTGAAGCCGGGCGCCGAGACCGAAGGCGGCCTCGTTGAACGCGGCGGCGGCCTGCGGATCGGGCGAGGTGAGAATGACGGATTCGATACCGGTCGTGTTCTTGGTGATGTTCATGTCCATGACGTTATTCGCGGGCCGGTGACCAGTGCTTCTCGATTCCTGACCGGTCCGCGGGAAGCGGTGGCGGCGCCGCGTGACGCGCTGACCCGGGACAGGTGGCGGCGACCACGGGTTAGCATCCAGCCTGTGCCGACCATGCCGCAATTCCCGTTCCGAGGTCTCCGACGGACCGCCCACGCCACCCGTCCGCGGATTCCGGTGCCGACCGCGCGGGCCATCGTCGACTGCGCGGTCTACCGGGACGGACATCGGCTGCCGGGCCGGTTCACCCATGCCGCGGCCCTGGAGAACGTGCGGGAGAAGGGGACCGGATTCGTGTGGGTCGGCCTGCACGAACCCGACGCCGAGCAGATGGGCGATGTGGCGCGGATCTTCGGACTGCACGAACTGGCCGCCGAGGACGCGGTGCAGGCGCGCAACCGGCCCAAACTCGAACGCTACGACGACGTGCTGATCCTGATCCTGCGCACGGTCAAGTACGTCGAACACGAACGCAACGCGGTCAGCGAGATCGTGGAGACCGGCGAGATCATGGTCTTCCTCGGGCCCGATTTCGTGATCACGGTCCGGCACGGCGAGCACACCGGACTGGCCGGGGTGCGGCACGATCTCGAGGCGATGCCCGAGCGGCTGGCGCTGGGGCCGAGCACCGTGCTGCACGCGGTCGCCGATCACGTCGTGGACTCCTACGTGCTGGTGACCGGGGAGATCGAGGACGACGTGGAGGAGATGGAGGAGGAGGTCTTCAGCCCGCGCAGCCGCCTCACCATCGAGGCCAGCTATCAGCTCAAACGCGAGGTGGTGGAGTTGCGTCGCGCGGTCGCCCCGCTGGCGCTGCCGCTGCAACTGCTCAGCCACGAGACGAATCTGCCGCTGCCCAAGGAGATTCGGCGCTATTTCCGGGACGTGGCCGATCACCACACCGCCGCGGTGGACCGCATCCGCGACTTCGACGAATCGCTCAGCGCGTTGATCAACGCCGCGCTGGCGAAGGTGAGCGTGCAGCAGAACACCGATATGCGCAAGATCTCGGCCTGGGCGGCGATCGCGGCCGTACCGACCATGATCGCCGGAATCTACGGCATGAACTTCGAGCACATGCCCGAATTGCATTGGGTCTGGGGCTATCCGGCGGTGGTCGGGATCATCCTGATCATCTGCACCGGATTGTTCGTCACCTTCCGGCGCAACAACTGGCTGTGAGCACCGGGAGATTTCGATGACCGAACCCCGCCCGGCCGCGCGGCGCTCGGACGCCGAACGCAATCGCGCACGCATCCTGGCCGTCGCCCGCGACGCGCTGTCCACCTCCGGTGATGTCAGCCTGCACGCCATCGCCAAGCGGGCGGGGGTCGGACAGGGCACGCTGTACCGGCATTTCCCGACTCGGGAGGCGCTGGTGCTCGCGGTCTACCGGCAGGACGTGGGTGAGCTGGTCGACGCCGCGGACGCATTGCTCGGCGAGTACGAGCCGTGGGATGCGTTGTGCCACTGGCTCGATCGCCTCGCCGACTTCGGCCGGGTCAAGCACGGTCTGGCCGGTGTCCTGCAGACCGCCACCCGCTCCGCGCTCTCGGACGAGCACTACCAGCCGGTCGTCGACGTGATCGACCGGCTGCTGCGCGCCTGCCGGGCAGCCGGGCGGGTGCGGCCGGACATCGAGGCCGAGGAACTGCTGCTTCTGGTGGGTTTCCTGTGGCAGAGCGAGCAGGACGCCGCCTGGGAGCAGCGCTCCCGGCGCATGCTGAGCGTGGTGTTGGACGGCCTGAGCACCCTGGGGTGAGGTTCCGACCCCCCTCGGAGCGCGGGAGTCATCACGAGGGGTGCTGTCGAGGGGGCGTGCGGGCGGGGAGATTGGAGATACGAACTCCGATGCAACCCGGACCCGAGGGGAATCGCCCATGCACACCGAGACCGCACCGCTCGCCGACCACCTGCGCGTCGTCCCCGCGGCGCGGGCCGTGCCCGAGGTCGATCCGAACGCGGTTCTGCGGTCCAGGCGCGACGGCGATCTCACCGTCGATGAACTGGACAGCTGGTCCAATCGTCTGGCCCGACTGCTGCTGCAGGATGGCGCGGGGCCCGGTGCGCGCATCGTGATCGCCATCGACGCGCCGATCGAGGAACTCGTCGCCGAACGCGCGGTGGCCAAGGTCGGCGGCGTAGCGGTGCTCGCCGGTCAACCGCCCGCCCGCGGGGCACGTCAGGGAATCACCACCCGGCAGTCCCGTCCCGAACCGGACGACACGATCGACTGGCTGGTTCTCGACGACCGCACGACGTTGCGGCGTTATCCGACGGGATCGGACGCCCCACTCACCCCGATCGATCACCCGGTGCTGAGCCGGACCGCCTGACCCGGTTCCCCTCGACCGCCCCGGCCGGACACCGGGGCGCGATCGAGCAGCATCACCCACACATCTCTTGCCGCGCAGCGACTCCGGAGTGGACTCGGTGCGCGACGCGACTACGCCGTGTCCCGGTGTGTATCCCCGCGCCGCGGCCCACAACAGAATTCAGGACCCGTCATGCCGCAATACCCCGCCACATCCGACCGAACAGCAACTCCCCCGGGAACTTTCGAACTCTCGGCCGCCCAGCGCGGCATCTGGTTCGCCCAGCACATCGCGGGTGATGTCCCGATCTCGATCGCCCAGTACGTCGAGCTGATCGGCGATGTGGACATCGAGATGCTCGCGCGTGCGGCACGGCGGGCGGGCCGCGAATTCGGCACCGGATATCTGCGGTTGGCCGAGGTCGACGGCCGCCCGTTGCAACTGGTGGACTCCGGCCTCGACGACCGCGTGGACACCATCGACCTGCGCGGGGAACCCGATCCCGAGGCGGCCGCACAGGCGTGGATGCGGGCGGAGTACCGCGCACCGCTGGATCCGCTCACCGATCGCCTGGTCGCGGTGACGATGCTGCGGCTCGCCGCGGATCGCTGGTTCTGGTACTCGCGCATCCACCACATCGTGCTGGACGGTATGGGTGCGCTGACGCTGGTGCAGCGCACCGGCGAGCTCTACAACGCAGCGCGCGAGGGCACGCCCGCACCGGCGTCGAAGGCCGAGGATCTGCGTGCGGTCGTGGAAGCCGATCGCGCATACCGTGATTCGGACCGTTTCGCCGCCGATCGGGCGTACTGGCTCGACCATCTCGACGGCATGCCGGATCCGGTGAGCCTGGCGGGACGGCTCGCCGCGGCCGACGCCCATCCGAACCGCGTCACCGACGCACTGCCGAAAGACACCGGGGCACTGCTGGATTCGGTCGCGCACGCGGCCTCCGCCGGTGTCGCGCCGACCGTGGTCGCGGCATTCGGGGCATACCTGGCCGCGATGACGGGCGCACCGGAAGTGGTTCTGAGCCTGCCAGTTTCGGCCCGCACCACGGCTGTGCTGCGCCGTTCGGGCGGCATGATCGCCAATGTCGTCCCGTTGCGTCTGGTGTTGACACCCGACGCCACGGTGGGCGAGCTGATCGGTGCGGCACAGCGCGAACTCACCGGCGCCCTGCGCCGGCAGCGCTACCGGCAGGAGGACATCTTCCGCGATCTGGGCCGGAAGATGGACGAGGCCGCATCCTTCGGCCCGTCGGTGAATCTGATGATGGTGGACACCAGGATTCAGCTCGGCCCGGTGACCGGACGACTGCACGTGCTGACCTCCGGACTCATCGACGATCTGTTCCTCAACCTGTATCCCGGCGTCGGCGGCGAAAGTACGCACATCGACTTCCAGGGCAACCCGAACCTCTACAGCGATACCGAATTGGCCGGCCGGCACGAGCGTTTCCTGGGCTTCCTGCACCGGTTCCTCGCCGCCGGGCCGGACGCGCCGCTGTCGACGGTGAGCACCCTGTCCGAACCCGAACGCGCCGAGTTGGCGCCGGTACGCGGCGACCGGGATGCCGAGGTCCGGACGTTGCCCGAAATCCTTTCCGCGGGTGCGGCAATCGACGCACAGGCCGTCGCGCTGGTGGATGCGGACACCGAGCTGACCTACGCTCAGGTCGAGGAGTACACCAATCGGCTGGCCCGGGTGCTGCTCGACGCCGGGGCCGGGCCGGAACACACGGTCGCGATCTCGATTCCGCGTTCGGCCGGATCGGTGCTGGCCACGATCGCGGTGGCCAGGACCGGAGCGGCGTTCGTGCCGATCGATCCGACCTATCCCGCGGACCGCATCGAGCATATGGTCCGAGACAGCGGCGTCGTCGCGGGTATCACGGTCGGATCCGCGCGAAAGTCCTTGCCCGACACCGTGAACTGGCTGATCCTGGACGATCCGTCCACCGAACCGGAGACGGCCGTCCGGTCCGCCGCGCCGATCACCGATGCCGACCGGCCACGCTCGGTGCACCCGGACCAGACCGCGTACATCATCTACACCTCCGGTTCGACCGGGTTGCCCAAGGGCGTACTGGTCACCCATCGCGGTCTGACGAATCTGATCGTGGGTTCCGGTGACCGATTCGGCGTCGATGCCGATTCTGTTGTCGCGCACGCAATCTCACCCAGCTTCGACATCTCCGTCGAGGAGATCCTGGTGACCCTGGCACGTGGCGCGACACTGGCCGTGGTCCCGCCGACGGCGTACGCGGGCGAGGAGATGACGCGGGTGCTGCTCCGGCATCGGGTCACCCATCTGGACCTCACCCCGGCGGTGGCCGGCTCCTTGAATCCCGCTGACCTGCCGCAGTTGCGCACGTTGGTGGTCGGCGGCGACGCCTGCCCGCCGGAACTGGTGACCCGCTGGTCCGGACGCACCGTCCTGAACGGCTACGGACCGACCGAGACCACCGTCACCACCACACTGAGCCGGGCGCTGGTTCCCGGCGGCCCGATCACGATCGGCGGGCCGACGCGCGGGGTGTCGGCGGTGGTTCTGGATCCGTGGCTGCGTCCCGTACCCGTCGGCACGACCGGCGAGCTGTATCTGGCGGGGGCGGGTCTGGCGCGCGGCTATCACCGTCGCACCGGGCTCACGGCCGAACGTTTCGTCGCGAACCCCTACGGTTCCGGCGAGCGGATGTACCGCACCGGTGATCTGGTCCGCTGGCGTGTGCACGAGGGTCGTCACGAGCTGGAATACCAGGGCCGCAGCGACTTTCAGGTCAAGATTCGCGGCTTCCGCATCGAACTGGGCGAGATCGACGCCGCTCTGCTGAGTCTGCCGGAGGTCGAATTCGCGCTGACCCTCGGTGCGGAAACCGGCGCCGGAACCACCGCGCTCGTGTCGTACGTGCTGCCGCGCTCCGGGGCGCAGCTGGCACCCGAGGCAGTGAAAGCCGCTGCGGGGCGGTCGCTTCCGGCACACATGGTGCCCGCGGCGGTCATGGTGATCGATCACGTCCCGCTGACCCCGCTGGGCAAGGTGGATCGAAAGGCGCTGCCCGCACCGGACTTCCGGGCCGAGGCGGGCTCCGGGCGCGCTCCGTCCACGTCGCGGGAGAAGGTGCTGGCCGGACTGTTCGCCGATGTGCTGGGCCTGCCGTCGGTGGGTGTGGACGACAGTTTCTTCGCGCTCGGCGGCGACAGCATCGTGTCCATCCAGTTGGTCTCCCGGGCCAAGGCCGCCGGACTCGGGTTCAGCGCCCGGGATGTGTTCGAGCGCAAGAGCGTCGCGGCACTGGCCGCGATCGCCACGGATGTGACCGATGCCGGTGTGCGCGAGCTGCCCGGCGGCGGCATCGGCCCGATCGAGCTCACCCCGATCGTGCACGCGATGCTCGAGCAGGGCGATACGTGGCGGCGGTTCGGTCAGGCCGTACTCGTCGGACTTCCCGAGGATGTGGACCGGGCACGGCTGGTCACGGCCACGCAGGCCCTGATCGACCGGCACGACGTGCTGCGTTCGACATTGCGCCGGACCGGCGCGGACGGCTGGGAATGGTCTGTGGGCGAACAGGGTTCGGTCGACGCCGAGACCCTGGTTCAGGTCGCGCACACGAATTCCGGTGACGAAGCGGCGATATCGCACGCACTGGACGCGGCCGCGGATCTGCTCGACCCCGAAGCAGGTGTCGTCGCGCGATTCGTCCTGATCGAGCGCGCCGACGCCACGCCGCTGTGCTGGCTGGTACTGCACCATCTGGTCGTCGACGGGGTGTCCTGGCGGATTCTGCTTCCCGATCTGGCCATCGCGGCGCAGGGCGGGGGCCTCGACCCCGTCGGCACGTCCTTTCGCCGCTGGGCGCATGAACAGGTCGCACAGGCGAGCGAGCGATCGGCCGAAATTGCTGTCTGGCAGGCCATTTCGTTCATCGAGGACCTGCCGCTGGCCGTGGATCGCAGGCCGATCGCGGCCGACGGGCAACATGTCTCGACCCCGGTATCGAACACCTACCGGCTCGATCCCGCGACAGACGTCGTGGCCACCATGGCCCAGCGGCACACCGTCCTGGACCCCGAACTCGCGGACCTGGTCCTGAGCACTGTTGCGGACCGGTTCCACTGCGGCGCGGACGATGTCCTGCTCGCCGCGCTCGCTCTGGCGGTGAGTCGCTGGCGGGACCGTTCTCGCACGGTGTTCACCCTGGAGGGGCACGGTCGCGAGGAGACGCTGCTGCCCGGGGCGGATATCGCGCGCACGGTGGGCTGGTTCACCAGTGTGTATCCGGCCGCGATCGATCTGTCCGACATCGATCGCGCCGAGGCGTTCGCCGGTGGCGCGGCGGCCGGAACACTGCTCAAGACGGTCAAGGAACAGCTGCGGGCCCTGCCTGACAAGGGCATCGGCTACGGCATGCTGCGCTATCTGAACCCGGAGACCGCCACCGTCCTGGCCGTGGACCCCACCCCCCAGATCAGCTTCAACTACCTGGGCCGTGCACTGACCGGATCCGACGAAAACCACTGGCTGCCACGACGTTTCGCGGCCACCCAGAACCAGCGTGCTCCGCTGGCCGCGGCGATCGATGTCAACGCGGTGCGCACCGACGCCGGTCTCGAGGTGACCTGGGCGTACGCCTCACGACTATTCGACGCCGAGGACCTGGATCACCTCGCCGCACTGTGGCACGAGGCATTGCGCGCTCTGGCCGCACACGCGAACACCGCGCACGCGGGCGGGCGCACACCGTCGGACTTCACCCTGGTACCGGTGCGTCAGCCGCAGATCGACCGCTGGGAACGCGACTATCCCGAACTGACCGATATCTGGCCGCTCTCCCCGTTGCAGTACGGCCTGCTGTTCCACGCGGTCTACGACACCGACACCGCCGACGGCTACACGGTGCAATCGCTGCTCACCCTCTCCGGCTCCGTCGACGCACACCGGCTGCGCACCGCCGCGCAGGCCGTGGTCGATCGGCACGAGAATCTGCGCGCAGCCTTCGTGGAGACCGACGACGGACCGCGTCAGATCGTCTCCGCGCATGCCGAAATCGATTGGCGGGAAAGCGATCTCACCTCGATCACCGACTCCGAATCGCGAGGTCGGGAGCTGGACCGCATCGTCACGGTGGATGCGAACACCCGATTCGAACTGACCCGCGCGCCGCTGCTGCGATTCACCCTCATCCGGATCGATACCGACACCTACCGTTTCGTACTCACCAATCACCATCTCGTGCTGGACGGCTGGTCGACTCCGCTGCTGGTGCGCGAACTGCTGACGCTGTACGTCACCGGCGGCGATGCCGCCGCGCTGCCGCCCGCGCACTCCTACCGGGAGTTCCTGGCCTGGCTCGACGCCGCCGACGACGCCCGCTCCCTCGCGGCCTGGACCGACTACCTGGCCGGGATCGACACCCCGACGCGGGCCACGCCGAGCCTGGCCGATATCGCGTCCACCGACACCGGCATGGTCTCCACCGAGCTGTCCCGCGACGTCGTCACCGCACTGGAGAACACCGCGCGGGAAGCCGGTGCGACGGTCAACACGCTGATCCAGGCCGGGTGGGCGATGGTGCTGGCCATGCTGACCGGCCGCACCGACGTGGTGTTCGGCGCGACCGTCTCGGGACGTCCGCCGGAGCTGGCGGGCGTGGAGGAGATGATCGGCCTGTTCATCAACACCGTGCCCGTGCGCATCCGGCTCGACCCCGCCGAGCGAGTGCTGGACCTGCTCGCCCGGGTGCAGGCCGAGCAGGCGCGGCTGATGGACCATCAGCACATCGGACTCGCCGCCATCCATCGGGCGGTCGGGCTGGCCGAATTGTTCGACACCCTCACCGTTTTCGAGTCCTATCCGATCGACCGCGAGGCGCTCACCGAGTCGCTGGACGTGGCGGGTATGCGGGTGCTGGATGTCGAAGGCACCGACGCGACGCCGTATCCGCTGAACCTGATGACGGTGCCGATCCGCGAGGAAGACGGCGACACACTGCGCGTCAGCCTGAAATTCCTTGTTGGACACCTCGATTCGCAGGCAGCGCAGACGCTGCTGAATCGCTTCGTGCGGCTGCTGACCCAACTCGCGGACGATGCGCAGCTGCCGGTCTCGCGGGTGCAGTACTGCGACGAGACCGAACATGCGGCGCTGCTGCCGGTGCGCGGCCCGGAATCGGTTTCCCCGCGTACCCTTCCGGAGATTCTCGTCGACGGTGCCCGCATCGATCCGTCCGCCGTCGCGATCACCTCGGGCGAGTTCAGCATGACGTATCGGGAGCTGGATGCCTGGTCGAATCGGTTCGCGCGCATGTTGTTACGGCGCGGCGTCGGGCGCGAGGTGTTCGTCGTGCTGGCGATGACACGTTCGCTGGAATCGGTGGTCGCGGTGTGGGCGCTGGCCAAGACCGGTGCGGCGTTCGCGCCGCTGGATCCCAGCCACCCGGTCGAGCGGATCGAGCACATGCTCGACGACTCCAAGGCGCCCATCGGCGTCACGGTGACCGAGACCGGGGACACCCTGCCCGGCAGCATCGACTGGCTGCTGCTGGACGATCTGAGCACGATCCGCCGCGTCATGACCGTCTCCGACGCACCCATCACCGATACCGAACGTGGCGGGCCGATCGATATCGAGCAGACCGCCTACCTCATCTACACCTCCGGCTCCACCGGTAAGCCCAAGGCGGTACTGCTCAGCCATCGCGGAATCGCGAATCTGGTCTCCGCACAACGGGAATCGCTGGACACCTCGCCCGGACCCGCGGTGCTGCAGGTGGCCTCCCCCAGCTTCGACGCCTCGGTCTTCGAACTGCTCACCGCGCACGGCGCGGGCGGCCGCCTGGTGATCTCGCCGCCGGAGGTCTACGGCGGGGCCGAGCTGGAACGGTTGCTGCGCGCCGAGCGGGTGACCCACGCGGTGATCACCCCGTCGGCGCTGGCCACCATGGAACCGACCGGGCTGCCGCAACTGCGGATGCTCGCGGTGGCCGGTGAGGCGGCCACACCCGAGCTGATCGAACGGTGGGCACCGGGCCGCCGGATGCTGAATCTGTACGGGCCCACCGAATTCAGCATCTGGGCGACTGGTCCCGCCGAACTCGTCGCGGGCGAGCGGATCACCATCGGCGGTCCGATTCGCGGTGCGGCGGTCACGGTGCTGGATACCTGGTTGCGACCGGTGCCGGCCGGAATTCCGGGTGAGCTGTATCTGGCCGGGCCCGCCCTGGCCCGCGGCTACTTCAACCGATTCGCCCTGACCGCCGAACGTTTCGTCGCCGATCCGTACGGCGCGCCCGGCGAGCGGATGTACCGCACCGGCGACATGGTCCGGTGGATACTCGACGAGCACGACCGCCCGGTCCTGGAATACCTGGGGCGCAGCGACTTCCAGGTCAAGATCCGTGGTCTGCGGATCGAACTGGGGGAGATCGACGCGGTGCTCTCGCGCGAGCCGGACATCGAATACGCGGTGACGATCGGCCGCGCCGGTCCCGCCGGGGCGACCGTGCTGGTGTCCTATGTGTTGCCCGCCGAGAATCTCCGGCCGGCCGCCGATCATCTGCGGCAGCGGGTCGCCGCGCAGCTGCCCGGATATATGGTTCCGGGATATATCGTTGTGCTGGAATCGATTCCGCTGACCCCGGTCGGCAAACTCGATCGCGCCGCCCTGCCGGTACCCGATTTCGCCGAGACGCAGCGTCCCTACCTCGCACCGCGGACACCGGTGGAGAACAGCGTCGCCGAGGTGTTCGCCGAGGTGCTGGAGGTCGAGCGGGTCGGTGTGGATCAATCCTTCTTCGAGCTCAGCGGCAACTCCCTGAGTGCGACCAAGGTGATCTCCCGGATCAACTCGGCACTGGGATCCAGTGTCGCACTGCGTGATCTGTTCGACGCGCCCACCGTCGCGCAACTGGCCGCACGGATCGTGCCCGCCGCCGGGATATCGGACCGCCCGGCTCTGGTGCCGCGGATTCGCCCGGATCGCATCCCGCTGTCCCCTGCGCAACAACGCATGTGGGTGCTCAACCGGGTGGATCCGAACGCATCGGCCTACAACATCGTGGTCGCCCTGCGACTGACCGGTGCACTGGATCTCGTGGCGCTGGGTGAGGCGCTCGCCGATCTCGTCGCCCGGCACGAGAGCCTGCGCACGGTGTACCCCGCGGACGGCGAGGGCGCGCACCAGATCGTCATGGACGCGTCCTCGGGAACCCCGGAGATCACGGTGATCGGCAGCGCGGACGGTGCATCGCTGCGAGCCCGGATCGCCGAACTCGGCAGTGCGGGTTTCGATCTCACCGAGGAACTTCCGCTGCGCGTCGGCGTTTTCGCGCTGCCCGACGTGGATCGCACTCCGGTCCACGTCGTCGCACTGGTCATGCACCACATCAGCGCCGACGGGGCATCGATGGCTCCACTGGCCGCTGATCTGATCGCCGCCTACGCACGACATTCGGCCGGTGTGGGCACGGCTCCCGCGCCGCTGGCGATTCAGTACGCCGATTTCGCGATGTGGCATCGCGATCTGCTCGGCGACGAATCCGATGCGGAATCGACAGCGGCACGACAGATCCGGTACTGGCAGCAAACCCTGGACGGTGTGCCCGATGTCCTGGAGCTGCCCGCCGACCGGCCGCGCCCGGCCGTGCAGTCGATGCGCAGCGCCGATATCGCTCTGACCCTGGACGCCGAAAAGCACCGCGCCCTGGTGGATTTCGCGAACGAACACGCGGCGACCCCGTTCATGGTCGTGCACGCCGCACTCGCGGTGCTCAGCGCGCGTCTGAGCGGAGCCGGTGACGTCGTGATCGGCACGCCGGTGGCCGGACGCGGCGACCGGGCGCTCGACGCGCTGGTCGGCATGTTCGTCAACACCCTCGCCCTGCGCACCCCGATCGACCCGTCCGTAGGATTCGCCGCCTTCCTCGACACCGTCCGCTCGACGGATCTGGACGCTTTCGCCCACGCCGACGTTCCGTTCGAGCGGCTGGTCCAGGTGCTGGACCCGAACCGCTCGACCGCGTATCACCCGCTGTTCCAGGTCTCACTGAGTCTGCAGAACTATGTGGAACCGGTCCTGGAGCTGCCCGGACTGCGCATCGAGGTCCAGGAGGCGGACCGCGGCTCCGCGCAGTTCGACCTGACCTTCGACCTGCGCGAGCACTTCTCGGACGAGGGCCCGGCCGGACTGGACGGCGTGCTGACCTATGCCACCGACCTGTTCGACGAAATGACCGCGCGCACCCTGACGACCCGCTGGCTGCGGATCCTCGATGCGGTACTCGCCCGACCGCAGACGCCGCTCGGGGACATCGACATCCTCGACGCCGCCGAACGAGCCGCGCTCGTCCCGCTGCGTGGATCCGAATCACGCGGTGCAACAACACTTCCCGCACTGCTCGCGAAGTCCGTGACCCGATTCCCGGATCACCCCGCGCTCGTCGCGAACGGCCGAACGATCACCTACCGCGAACTGGACCACCGGGCCGAGCGACTGGCCGCCCTGCTCAGCGACGCGGGACCGGAAACCGTAGTGGCACTGGGTCTGCCGCGTTCGCCGGAACTGTTCATCGGCATCTGGGCGGCGGCGCGGATCGGCGCGGCCTTCCTGCCGGTGGATCCCCGGCATCCCGCCGAACGCATCGAGCACATGCTCGCCGATTCCGGCGCGCGCGTGGGGATCACCCTCGCGGCCCATCGCGCGCAACTGCCCGACACCACGGACTGGCTCGTCCTGGACGCCCCCGAACTCACCGAGGTCGAGCGAACCACACCGCGGCACAACCCGATTCACCCGGACTCCCCCGCCTGGATGATCTACACCTCGGGCTCCACCGGCCTGCCCAAGGGCGTCTCGGTCACACACCGGGGCATCGCCGATCTGGTTGCCACACAGGCCGATCGACTCGGCGTCGGAGAGAACTCACGGGTATTGCAGGTGGCCTCACCGAGTTTCGACGCGGCGGTGTTCGAGGCACTGATGGCCTTCGGAGCCGGTGGCGCACTGGTGGTCTCGCCACCGGAGATCTTCGGCGGCGCCGCACTTGCCGCGCTGATCGACACCGAGGCCGTGACCCATGTGGTGATCACACCATCGGCCCTGGCCACGATGGATCCGGACGAGGTCTCCGATGTGCGCGTGCTGGCCGTCGCCGGTGAGGCGATGGGCCCGGAGCTGGTCGAGCGCTGGGCGGGTGGCCGCACGCTGATCAATATGTACGGTCCGGCCGAATTCACCATCTGGGCGACGAGTTCGCCGCTGGCCGCCGGAGAGCCGGTCGCCATCGGCACACCGGTGCGCGGCGCGTCGGTGCTGGTACTGGACGATCGGCTGCATCCCGTCCCGGCCGGTGTCGCGGGCGAGCTGTATCTCGCCGGGCCCGCCCTGGCACGCGGTTATCACGCCCGTCCTGGCCTGACCGCCGAACGTTTCGTCGCCAATCCGTTCGACGCGGCCGGTGAGCGGATGTATCGCACGGGAGATCTCGTGCGCTGGAACCGATCCGGTGCACAGCCACAACTGGAGTATCTGGGCCGCACCGACTTTCAGGTCAAGGTACGCGGTCAGCGCATCGAATTGGGCGAGATCGATGCGGCGCTGCGCCGGATCGACGGCGTCGACTTCGCGGTCACGCTCGGCGTCCCCGGTCCCACCGGCGCGACCGCTCTCGCGGCCTACCTGGTCTCCGACACCGGCGTCGAACTCGATCTCACCCGAATCCGGTCCGCTGCCACCGACGTCCTGCCCGGCTACATGGTGCCCGCGGCGTTCACCGTGCTGGACGCCCTGCCCATCAACGCGGTCGGCAAACTCGATCGGCGTGCGCTGCCCGAGCCGCGATTCGAGGCCGCACGCACCGAATACCGCGCCCCGGCCACTCCGACCGAGCGGATCCTCGCCGAGGTCGTCGGCGAGTTGCTCGGACAAGAGCGGGTGGGAGCCGACGATTCGTTCTTCGCACTCGGCGGCGACAGCATCATGGCGATCCAGCTGGTGTCGCGGGCCGAACAGCTGGGGGTGAGCTGCACACCGTTGCAGGTGTTCGAACATCGCACGGTCGCGGCGCTGGCCGCAGCAGCCGATCTCGACGGCGAGACGCTCACCCTGGAGGAACTGCCCGGCGGTGGTGTCGGCGAGGTGCCGCTCAGCCCGATCGTGCACTACATGCTCGAAAGAGGCGGCGACTACCGGCGTTTCGCACAGACCGCCGTGCTGGAGCTCCCGCTCGGCATCGCCCGCGACCAGCTCGTCGCGACCCTGTCCGCGGTGATCGACCGGCACGATATGCTCCGCGCCCGGCTCCTCACCCGCGACGCACATCCGCACCTGGTGGTGGCCGAACCGGGTTCGATCGAGGTGAACGCCCTGGTCCACCGGATCGAATGCGATGCCGAGGACCGGGCCGAACTCCGGAAACACGCTGCGAGCGAACTCGATTCGGCAGCAGAGCGCCTCGATCCCGCGGACGGCGTCGTCCTGCAGTTCATCTGGCTCGATCCGGTTCGGAAGGCGGGCTCGCCGACGAAGCCGGGACGACTGATCATCCTCGCCCACCACCTGGTGATCGACGGCGTGTCCTGGCGCATCCTGGTCCCGGATCTCATGGCCGCCTGGGCGCAGGTCCGCACCGGGACCACTCCGGTCCTGGCCGAGACCGGCACCTCGATACGCCGATGGGCGACCGCACTGACCGAACAGGCACACACGCCTGCCCGTGCGGCCGAACTCGACTACTGGCAGAAGGTGATCCAAGGACCCGATCCGCTGATCGGTTCGCGCGAACTGGATCCGGGCATCGATCGTGCGCACACCCTGCGCACGATCGATAGGGAAGCCGACGCGACAGTCACCGATGCCCTGCTGACCACACTGCCCGGCCTGTTCGGCGGTGGTGTGCAGGACGCCCTGCTGGCCACTCTCGCCCTGGCCCTGCGACGCTGGCGCGATACAGCCGACCGCAGCGTACTGCTTCGGCTCGAGGGTCACGGCCGACAGCAGGAAGTGGTTCCGGGAGCGGACCTTTCGCGCACGATCGGCTGGTTCACCAGTCTGTATCCGGTCCGGCTCGACCTGGACGGCATCGATCCGGCCGAGGCACTGGCCGCGGGTCCGGCGATGGGTGCGGCGATCGCCGCGGTCCGGGAGCAGCTTCTCGCGTTGCCGGACAACGGAATCGGCTTCGGTCTGCTGCGCTATCTCAACCCCGGCACGGCCGCACAACTGCCGCAGCGACTTCCGGGCCGAGTCAGCTTCAACTACCTGGGCCGGTACGCATCCGGCGACATCCCCGCGGGGCTCGAAGGACTCGGCTGGCTGCCCACCGACGACCTCGGCGAGCTGTATGCCGCCGAATCCCCCGATGTACCAGTGCAATCCGCCATCGACGTGAACGCGATGGTCGCCGGGGATCGGCTGCGCGCGAGTTTCAGCTTCCCCGGCACGCTGCTACGCGACGACACGGTCACCGAGCTGGCCGACCTGTGGATCGATATGCTCACCGCGGCAGCGCGTTTCGCCGAATCTCCGCAGGCCCGGACCATCGCGGCGCAGTACGCACCGACCGAACCCGGTCCATCCGGCGGCCTCGGACTCGACGTGGTGCTGCCCATCCGCCCCGGCGGCACGGAGCCGGCGCTGTTCTGCATCCACCCCTCCTCCGGAATCTCTTGGACCTACCTGGGTTTCGCGGAATCGCTCGCACCGGGCCGCCCGATCCACGGTCTGCAGGCCCCGGATCTCGGCGGACGCGAATCCTCCCCCGGCTCGATCGAGGAATTCGCCGAGCGCTACATCCGGGAGATCCGCGCGATCCAGCCGCACGGGCCGTATCACCTGCTGGGCTGGTCCTTCGGCGGGCTCATCGCGCACGCGATCGCCGCCCGGCTGGAACGCGACGGGGACCCGGTCGGCGTGGTGGCCCTGCTGGACGCCGACACCGCCGATATCGACGGCGACAGTATCGAACGCCTCGACGCGGGCGCGTTCGTGCACGAATTCGGTTCGGTGTTCGGCATCGAGGACGTCCCCGCCGAGGCCACCGCACAGGATGCCGCGGAGCTGATCCGCGACCGGCTCGACGGCCTCGAACTCGTGGACGCGGCCACCCTCGAACGCATGGCCGCCTCCTACAACGCCGCCGCCCGCACCCGCACCGGCTACCGGCGACCGGTATTCCACGGTGACATCGTGTATTTCAGCGCGACCGCCGACACCTCCGAGATCTTCGGCCCCGACGGCTGGCGGCCGTACGTAACCGGCGAGATCACCACCCACGAAGTCGATGTCGCACACGACGACATGACCGCCCCGCACGTGCTGCCGATCATCGCCCGCGTGCTCGACCAACATCTGGGAGGCCACCGATGAATTCCGGACACGGAGTGCTCGTCGAGGGGATCGAGAAATCCTTCGGTGCGGTGTCCGCACTGCGCGGCATCAGTTTCACCGCGGAACCGGGCGAGGTGCTCGGCATCCTCGGACCCAACGGCGCGGGGAAGACCACCACCGTGAACGTGCTGTCCACGCTGATCGCGCCCGACCGCGGCCGCGCTCTGGTCGCCGGACACGATGTGGTCGCCGATCCGGCCGCGGTGCGCCGATCCATCATGCTCACCGGGCAGTACGCCGCACTGGACGACATGCTCAGCGGTTTCGAGAATCTCGTGATGTTCGGCCGGCTGATGGGTCTGCGCAAACGCGCCGCCCGCGCCCGCGCGCAGGAGCTGATCGGCGAATTCGACCTCGCCGACGCGGCGGGCCGCAGGGTGGGCACCTATTCCGGGGGCATGCGTCGGCGGATAGATATCGCCTGCGGGCTGGTCGTGCGGCCGGAGGTGGTGTTCCTCGACGAACCCACCACCGGCCTGGATCCGCGCAGCCGACAGAGTGTGTGGGATCTGGTGTCGGACTTCAAGAATGCGGGCATCACCACCCTGCTCACCACGCAATACCTCGAGGAGGCCGACGCCCTGAGCGACCGGATCATCGTCATCGATCACGGTGTGGTGATAGCCCAGGGCACGGCCGACGAACTGAAATCCCGTACCGGAGGCAGCTATTGCGAGGTGGTGCCGGTCCAGCCGACGGATCTGCCCGCCCTCACCGACGCGCTGTCCGGACTGCTGCCGCCGGAATTCCGCGTCCCCGTCGAATCGGACCGGATCGCCATCCCCGCCCCCGACGGGCACCGCACACTCGCCGAGGTACTGCGCAGGATCGATGCCACAGGACTCGACGTGGTCGACATCGCCCTGCGCAGACCCTCGCTCGACGAGGTGTTCCTCCAGCTCACCGGCCATCCGGCCACCGAGGAGAACGCACAACCCGCGAAGGTCGCGGTATGACCGCGCAGATCTGGCTTTCTCGTACGGGCGCCACACCGCGACGAACCCAGCAGTGGTGGGTGCTGACCAGCCGGACGATCGTTCCCGCACTGCAATCCGGCGAGGTGCTGACCTCGATCCTGGCCCCCGCCGCCTTCACGGCCAGTTTCTACCTCCCGCTGAAGACGATCATGACCTTCACCGGCACCGGATTCAGCAGCTACGCCCAGTTCATGATGCCGCTGGTGATTCTGCAGGCGGCGGCGTTCACGGCGGTCTCGGCCGCGTTCCGGGCAGCCTCCGATGCGGTCGCCGGACTCAACCGGCGGTTCGGCTCGATGCCGATCGGCGCGCTGATTCCGACCTCGGCGCGGTTGTGCGGCAACGTCTTCCGGCTGGTGATCGCGCTGGCCGCCGCGCTGATCTGTGGGCACGTCATCGGATTCCGGTTCCATCTCGGCACCGCGCGGACGATCGAATTCCTACTGTTCTCGGTGCTGGTCGGGATGGCGTTGATTCTGGCCGCCGACGTCATCGGCACCGTCTCACGCAGCCCGGAGACGACCGCGCAAGCACTGGTACTGCCACCGCTGATCTTCGGAATGCTCTCCACCGGTCTGGCCCCGGCAGACCAATTCCCCTCCTGGATACGACCTTTCGTGCGCAACCAACCGGTATCACAGTGGGCGGAGGCACTGCGCGCACTGGCCGGTGACCGGTGGCCGCACGGCGATCCGGTGAGCATCCCGCTCATGACTCCCCCGATCGTCTGGGCGATCGCGATTCTCGTTATCTGCCTGGGGTTTTCGATCCGTCTCGGCAAAGGAAGGTCATGACCACACTCATCGCCGATCGCGCGCCGCGACCGGTGGCCGGGCCGGAGGGTTCGGTCGCCGCGCTGATGCTGCACACCGTGATCCAGACTCGACGGCTGCTGCTGCGCTGGGTGCGCAATCCGGTCGCCCTGCTGGAGACGCTGATCATCCCGTGTCTGCTGCTGATCATGCTGAACACCGTGATCGGCGACCAGATCCGCCGATTCACCGGCACCGACGCCCTGGACGGTTCGGTGCCGCTGGCCGCCGTCGTCGGTGCGCTGTCCGGGGCGGTGGCGAGCGGAATTCTGCTCGGGCGCGAACGGGACGCGGGACTGCTGGCCAGGTTCTGGGTGCTGCCGGTCCACCGCTCCTCCGGCCTTGCCTCGCGCATACTCGCCGAAGGCTGCCGCATCCTCGCCGGGACGCTGGCGATCATCCTGGTCGGCTACGCGCTCGGCTTCCGGCTCCGCGAAGGCGTCTGGGCCGCAATCGGATTCGTGTGCGTCCCGGTGCTGTTCGGGGTCGCCTTCGCCGCGGTCGTCACCGCCGTGGCGGTCTTCACCGCGAAATCCACGCTGGTGGAGGGCATCACGATCCTCACCTCGCTGATGATGTTCTTCAGCACCGGATTCGTGCCGCTTGCGGCCTATCCGCAGTGGATCCGGCCCGTTGTGCACGATCAGCCGATGTCGACGGCGGTCGACACCATGCACGCGCTGGCCGCGGGCGGACCGCTGGCCCGGCCGCTGACCCTCACGTTGGTCTGGTCCCTGGGTGCGATCGTCGTCTTCGCCGTCCCGGCGGTCCTGGGCTACCGCCGCGCGAGCCGACGATGACGCTTGGCGAGATCAATCGCCGCGGTGCAGAATTCCGGTCAAATTGGTGGCCAGGCCGTTGGTATAGGTGAGGGTGCCGTCCGGATTGCGTTCGAGCGTGGTGATCACACCTATGCGCGCACAACCCTTTCCGGGCGGACCGTTCTCAATAGCCTTGTTGCGCAGGGTGATTCGCGCGGGCCCAGCGAAGGCCAACATCTGCTTGCGAGTGCACGTGCCCTGTTTGGCGCGACCGGTGGTGACGGCGGTGCCGATCTCCTGACCGACCTTTCCGGACTGCAGGGTCACCACGACGTCGAAGGTGCCGGCGCCGTCGGTCGCGCTGCCCTTCCAGGTGCCGACGTAGCCGGGCGGAAGCTGTTCGCCCGCCGCGGCCGCCGGAGAACCGCTGGCCACGGTGCCGGGATGTGCCGTGCCCGGATTCTTGGTAATGGGATTCTTGGTCGCGGGACCGGCGGTGGCAACCGCGGCCTGTTCGGTGTGTCCCCCGGACCCGCGGTCGGCGACGGCGACGCCGATCGCAGCGGCACCGAGCAGCGCCAGCACGGCCACGGCCCCGAGGACCAGCGGACGCCGTCCACGCCGCAGCCCCGACATCGCGCGAGTATCGGGCCGCTCGATGTGCGGAACCGAGGAGGTCGCGGTGGGCTGCTCACCCGAGACGGGCCCGGTACTGACCGCTGTGCGAACAGGAGCGTTCCGGTGCGGCGGGACTGCTTCCAGATCGGCCAATTCGGCTGCGCGGCGATGGATCTCGGCCAGAATCGGGGCGGGCAGCCACCGGTCCGGTCCGGGCGGATGCAGCGCGGCGAGCCGCCGGGCGATCTGCGCCGGGGTGGGCCGATCGTCCGGATCCTTGGCCAGACAGGCCGCCACCAGCTCGCGCAGACTTTCCGGAACACCGTCCAGCCGCGCGTCCTCGTTGATCACCCGCCACAGCATGGAGATCGTGTCGCCGGTGCCGAACGGCGCGACGCCGGTGGCCGCGTAGACGAGCACGCCGCCGAGCGCGAAGACGTCGCCCGGCGGTCCCGCTGCTCCGCCGGTGATCTGCTCCGGGGACATGTAACCGGGCGAGCCGATGATCTTGCCCGTGGTGGTGAGCGCGGTCTCGTCGTCGGTCGCCCGTGCGATACCGAAGTCGATCACCCGCGGACCGTCCTGCGCCATCAGCACGTTCGACGGCTTCAGGTCGCGATGCACCATCCCGGTGGCGTGCACATCGATCAGCGCACGCGCCAGTCCCGCGGCCAGGGCGATCAGCGAGGGTTCGGGCAGCGGGCCGAAGCCCTCGACCGCGTCGGTGAGCGAGGGGCCCGAGACGTATCCGGTGGCCAGCCACGGCCGCGGACCGTCGACGTCGGCGTCGTAGACCGGCACGGTGTGCGGCCCCGCGACGCGCCGGGCCGCGGCCACCTCACGCCGGAACCGGGTCCGGAAGGTGTTGTCACCGGCCAGATCCGGACGCACCACCTTGACCGCGACCGTATGCCCACCGCTGTCGCGACCGAGGTAGACGCAGCCCATCCCGCCGGCGCCGAGAATGCCCAGCAGCCGGTACGGGCCCAGGGTCTCCGGATCGCCGACACCCAGCGGGCGGGTCGGGACGCGCGACCGGCGCGTTGCGACCGTCTCACTCATCGCGGGCTGATTCATGGGGACACACTTTCCGTTCGACCGCGGACATCGATCAGGTCCGGATCGACCGGATGATCGGCGGTGAACGTGACGAGGTTTGCCGGATTCGAGCCGGTAGGACCGGCGGGACCGATTGTCAACAAACGCGATGGGCGGTTCGCACCGCAGGAATTGCCACGGGAGTGAGCAGATATCGATGGCACGCCATGACCACGAGGATAGCGGCGATGCCGATCGCGACAGCCGGGCTCCATTCCGGGCTGCACCCTCGCCGAGCCGGGCTACAGGTCGAGGCCACCGGCCTCGGCCTTGTACCCGTCGCCGACCCGGCCGGTGCCGCGCCGACTGCGGTAGCGGTGGTTGTCACGACGAGTACGGCCGAGTTCGCGCGCCACGCGATCGGCGCGCTGCTGCACGGTCGGCTTTTCCTCGACACGGTCATGGCGGCGGAATACCGCGAACAGACGGCGGATGTTCATACCATCCGAAATCCCCCTGAGCCACAGCGGTTCCGGCGTTCCTACTGTGCTGCCCGCACCCGATGCCGGAAACTCCGTGGCATCGCCCGAGACGTCCGGCTACCATGTCCAGCACGGGAGGGGCGGGTGCTGGTGCTGGTATCCGCTTGGGCTGTGCGGCCGTTCGATCCCACGGGTGAACGGGGGGCCATGACAACTCGCGAAGAACACGAACGCGCCGCCGCGACAGGCGATGTCGAGGCGATGCACGATTTCGGCCAGTTCCTCGAACGGTCGACGCCACCCGACCTCCCCGGCGCACTGGACTGGTACGAGCGGGCTGCCGCGGGCGGACACCGTTGTGCGATGAACGATCTCGGACGGCTCGCCGAAGGCGAGAATCCGCCCGACCTGAAATCCGCGCGCGAATGGTACGAGCGGGGAGCGATCGCGGGCGACGCCACGGCCATGTACAACATGGCCGGACTACTGGCCGACCGCACGACTCCGCCGGACCCGGCCGGAGCGCGCCCGTGGTACGAGCGCGCGGCCTCGGCCCAGTATCAGGACGCCTACTTCAAACTCGCCTACCTGCTCGCCGAACGTCTCGATCCCCCGGACCCCGCCGCCGCGCGCAAGTGGTACGAGAAAGCCGCCGAGCACGGCGATTCCGTGGCCATGTACAACATCGGCCAGCTGTACCGATACACCCTGCAACCCAACGATCCGGCCGCCGCGCGCCACTGGTACGAGCGCGCGGCCACCGACGGATACACCAACGCGAAATTCACGCTCGGCCTGATGTCCGAGGCCGACAACGACGTGCCCGACGCACTGCTGTGGTACGAGAAGGCCGCCGCGGACGGCCACGCGGGCGCGATGAACAACCTCGGCACACTGCTCGAGGTCAAGCTGGCCACGCCGAATCTGCCCGCCGCCACCGAGTGGTACGAACGCGCCGCCCTCGCCGACAATCCGAATGCGAAAACCAATCTCACCCGGCTGCGCGGTGACGGCGACGCCGCGCCCGCAGGGCCGAGTGTCGAACGAACCGTCCCGCCCGACCGCGTGGTTCGCCCAACCGGCGGCATCCCACCGAAATCCGCGACGGACTCGTCGGGCATCGGAGCGGCACTCGATGCGCTGGTCGAGGATACGCCCTATCGGCACAACGCTTTTCGGCTCGCCGGGTTGCAGACCGACGCCGATTCCCGTCAGGTCCGCAAGCGCGTCACCGAACTGGAGGCGGCCGAGAAGCTCGGCGCTCCGCTGACCCGGACCACCGCCTTGGCCGTATCGCCGGCGCCGGATGCCGCCGATGTGAAAGCCGCGCTCAACCGCCTGCGCGAGCCGGTGAATCGCCTTGTGCAGGAACTGTTCTGGCTGTGGCCGTGCACCGATGACGATCCCGCGCTCGCGGCACTGTCCCGCGACGACACCGCCGCGGCGGAACAGATCTGGCTGGACCGGATGGGCCAGGACGCGATCGCGGCGCACAACATCGCGGTGCTGCGGCACATCCAGGGACTCGAGACCTCGCGCGGTCAGGCCGCCGAAACCTGGCTCGACGCGCTGACCGCATGGGGTTCGGCCGTCGGCGCCGACGCGGTGTGGAATCGGTTGCGGGACCGCGCCTCCCGCATCGACGATCGCCGACTCGATAGCACCGCCGTCGACGAGTTGCGCGGCGCGCTACCGGCGATGGTGCTGCGCATCCAGGCCGCACTCATCGTGAACGCCACGGCGGACGACGATTTCGCGGCCGCCGACCTGCACATCACCGTGCTCGACCGGTTCGCCGACCAGGTGGCGACCCATCCGGGCGGATTCGACGCCGACGCGATCGACGACGCTCGCGGCTGGGCGGTCCGCAAGCTCGCCGCACGCCTGAAATCGATTGCGGACGAGGCACATCGGGCCGGATCCCAGCGCCCCGCCGAGGCGGCCCAGGCCGTGCACCGGATGCTCGATCGCTCCCGGGTGCCGTTGCGGGTCATCGACCGGTTGCGCCCGCCGACCGATCCGCTCGGCGCCGGTGCGCACGACGATATCGTCGGCACCGCGATCTTCTGCGATATCCAGCACTACAACGAGGTCCGGGATATCGCGTCGAGTGTCGCGATGCTCGAGCGGCTCGGTCCGATCGCCACGACCACGGCCATCCGCGACCGCCTGGCCAAGGAGTGGTCCGCCGCGGCGACGCTCCAGGTGGACAAGCTCTGCGCCGAGGCCCGCTCCGGCACCGAAGCGAACAAGAAGCAGGGCCTGCAGGCCGCGCGCGATCTGCTGGACCGAACCCGGTTGCCCTTGGCCAGAATTCGCGCGGGTGAGGATCCCGGCGGCGAGCGGATCGCCCGCGCCCAGGACCACATCGCGACGACAGCCACCTCGTGCGCGGTGTCCTACTGCAACGACACCGGCGATCTGGAGTCCACCGAACAGGTGCTGCACCGGATCCAGCCGCTGCCCGTCGGCGCGGAGACGCGCGCCTTCGTGCAGGAACAGATCGCGGTGCTCGCGGGCATGCTGGGTGAACGCAACGCGGCGGCCCGGCTGCGGAACACCTGCTGGTTCTGCCAGGACCGGCCCGCGACACAGGGACAGCACTACCCGTTCGGCCTGCACCGCGACGTGACGTACTCCGGGAACACCAAGCGCTGGCGCACACTGACCGTCGAGGTGCCGCGCTGTGACCGATGCCGCCAGCTGCATCTCCCCCAGGAGACCAAGCGCGGCAATCTCGGCACCGTCGCCGCATTCGGCTGGGTGGGGGCGTTCGGCAGTCTGGTCTTCGGTTTCGCCGTGCATCCGCTGTTCATCATCACGGCGATCTGCGTAGTCGTGGCGATCGGCGCCGGAATCGCCACGCTGTCGCTGGGGACCGACGAGGTCAAGAACCGGGCATTGACATACCCACCCCTGACCGAATTGCTGGGCCAGGGCTGGCGAAAAGGCGAGCGGCCCGCATAGCCGCCCGAAGAAGGGGAGAATCTGTATGGCGGACAAGGATTTCCGGCCACTGCTGGCCGATCTGGCAACCGGTGTGTGGCGGTTGAGCAACAAGCTCGCCGACACCGACGCCGACGCGGATCCGGCGAAACTGCTACGCGCGGTGGCCCGCCAGGTCACCTCGATGGCGGATGCACTGGCCGAGGCCGGGATCCAGGTGCAGTCCCATACCGGCGAACCGTTCGACGGCGGTCAAGCGGTGCAGGTGATCGCGTACGCGCCCTCGGCCACGGTGGACCGCGAGCGGGTCGCCGAGACGATCATGCCCACGGTGTACGCCGACGGCCTGGTCGTGCAGATGGGCCAGATCATCGTGGCCACACCGGAGTCGGCGGAACAGGAATCCTGAGTTCGCGCACGCGAATCAGAACGGGTGCCGCCACGTTGTGGCACAACCATTTTCGGAGGAGATATGGCACGGTCGACGGTTGATTTCGGAATCGATCTCGGCACCACCAACAGCGCCATCGCCGTTCTGCACGGCGTCGACGCGGAGGTGATCAAGAACAACGAGGATTCCGACACCACGCCGTCGGCGGTGTGGATCGACAAGCGCGACCGGCTACGGGTGGGCCGGGCCGCCAAGGAACGCAGCGAATCCGATCCGGACAACACCACCTCGGAGTTCAAACTGCGGATGGGCACCGCACAGGAGTCGGTGCGTTTCGCCGCCAGTGCCCGCGAGCTCACCCCGCAGCAGCTCTCCGCCGAGGTGCTCAAGACATTGTGCGCGGATGTCGAACAGCGGCTCGGCGAGAATATCGAGGCCGCGGTGATCACTGTCCCGGCCGCGTTCGACATGAGCGCCTGCGATGCCACCCGCGCGGCGGCCGAGGCCGCGGGCCTGCGCTTCTCGCCGCTGCTGCAGGAGCCGACCGCGGCCGCCCTGGCCTACGGTTTCCAGGCCACCGACGACAACGCCCGCTGGCTGGTGTACGACCTGGGCGGCGGCACGTTCGACGCCGCGGTGATCCAGTTGCGCGACGGCGAGTTCACCGTGCTCAACCACCGCGGCGACAACTATCTGGGCGGCAAACTGATCGACTGGCGGATCGTCGAGGAGTTGCTGATTCCCGCGGCCCGGGAGGAATTCGGGCTGTCCGACCTCACTCGCGGGGCGGCCCGCTGGCGGCCGGTGGTGAACAAGCTCAAGCTCGCCGCGGAGAAGGCGAAGATCCAGCTCTCGCGCGCGCCGATGGAACCGATCGAGATCGAACTCGACGACGGCGCGGGCGAGCGGTTCGAGTTCTACTACGAATTGCAGCGCACGGATGTGGAGCGGCTGGCCGAACCCCTGTTCACCCGCTCGGTCAACCTGTGCCGCAAGGCGCTCGAGGAGGCGCACCTGTCGCCCGGCGACATCGACAAGCTGATCCTGGTCGGCGGTCCGACCCTGTCGCCCTATCTGCGCGAACATCTCACCGATGCGACTCGCGGCCTGGGGATTGCGCTGGACACCAGCCAGGACCCGCTCACCGTCGTCGCCCGCGGTGCGGCGATCTTCGCAGGGACACAACGGATTCCGCAGCTGTCCGCACCGGTGGCCGCGCCCGGCGGATTCACCGTCCAGCTGGAGTACCAGCCGGTCGGACCCGATCGCGAGCCGCTGGTGGTGGGCCGCATCGCCGGGGCCGACGCGGGCGCACTGGACGGCGTGGCCGTCGAGCTGGTCAACGCGGGAGCGCAGCCGCCGTGGCGCAGCGGCAAGATTCCCGTCTCCGACACCGGCGTGTTCACCACGACGCTGTGGGCGGAAACCGGTCGCACCAACACCTTCGAGCTCGAGCTCACCGATGCCGCGGGGCGTCGTCGGGAGGTCACCCCCGCCACGCTGACCTACACCGTCGGCGCGGTCGAGACGCAGCCGCCGCTGATCCACACGATCAGCGTCGGCCTGTCGGACAATACGACGATCCAGTTGATCGAGCGCAATACTCCGCTGCCGGCTCGTGCCCGCAAGCGGCTGCGCACCTCGGTCGCGGTCCATTACGGCGCACAGCGCACCGGGCTGATCCGAATTCCTGTGCTGGAGGGCGAATATGCCCGCGGTGACCGCAACCGCACGATCGGTCATCTGGATATCACCGCCGATCAGATCGAGCGCAGCATCCCCGAGGGCAGCGATCTGGAACTGACCCTGGAGATCGACGCCTCACGCATTCTGCTCGCTCGCGCCTATCTGCCGTATCTGGACGCCGAATTCGAGAACGTCATCGATCTGCACACCGAATCGCGCCCGGACGCAACCACATTGCGCAGCAATACCGAGGCCGAGTTGCAGCGGCTCGACCAGGTCCGCCAGCAGCACGGTGAGTTCGGCAATCCGACCTCGGAGCTGCTGCTGAGCCAGCTCGAGCAGGAGCAGACGGTCACCGACACCCAACACCTGGTGGCCGCGGCGGCCACCGACCCGGATGCGGCCATCGCCGCCGAACAGCGATTGCGTGATCTGCGTGCGGCGATCGATCAGGCCGAGGACGAACTGCTGTGGCCGAGTCTGGTAGCGCGAGCGAAGGAGACGCTCGAATACACCCGCATGCGCGTCCACGAGTTGAACGACGATATGTTTCGGCGCGAATTCGATCAGCACGAGGTCGCGATCCGCGAGGCGATCGACTCACACGAGCCGGATCTGTTGCGGCAGCGCACTTCCGAGCTGGCTTCCATGGTGCGGCGGATTCTCGATCGAACCGGCGAGTTGCAGATCCTCATCTTCGAGGAACTGATCAAGTACCGCGCCGAGATGGTCGACATCGTGCTGGCCGATCGGCTGATCGCCGAGGGGCACTCGGCTCTGGACGCACAGGAGATCACCCGGCTGCGCAATATCAACACTCGCCTGCGCACGCTGATGGCCGATCCCCCGCCGGAGCCCGACCCGTTCAGCACGATCCGATCACTGTGACGGTTCGATCGCGATGATGTTCCGGATGCCCTGTGCCCCAGGGCATCCGGAACGCGTTCCCGGCGAGGCGGGCCGAATCCCGTCCGGCCCGTCGTCGACTCTTGCGGTGATCCCAGGCAGAGATAGGTCTCGAGGATCTCACCCGGCGACTGGTAGGAGTACGTGGCGATGACGCCGGATACGTTGTCGCACAGGGCGGACAGGCCCACGCTCCGCAACACCTTGTATTTGGCGTCCGGGCTGGTGCAGTCGACGACCCGGACCTGATTCGCGCCGGTCTCCTGCAGACAACTGCCGACCTTGGCGTTGTCCACCGTGCGCGAGGTGTCCGCATCTTTGGCCGCCAGGCAGAAGGTGATGCCCCGACCGAGTCCGGCGCCGATGCCCTTGGTGACCTTCAGCTCGAAACTGTAGGTGCGTTCGGTGCCTTTGACGTCCTTGCACGCCATGTTCAGCCCGATCATGCTCTGGGTGTCGCGAGCGAGGACCCGGTAGCGAGCGGTCGCCTCGGTGCAGGTCACCTTCTGCACCGAGGAGCCGTCACTGCCGGTCAGACAATCGCCGATCTGCGCGACGTTCACCGCGTGCGCGGGATCCGCGCCCTTGTCACCGACGCACACGTAACCGTCCTCGTCGCTGTAGTCGTACTCGGTGCCCGCGACATCGATGCAGTCCCCGTGCGGGTGACCGGATCCCGCCCGATCGAGCACGACATAGGCTGCGGCCGAATCGGAACAGGACACCTTGTCGAACGAATCACCGTTCTTCTTCAGGCAATCCCCGTGCTGCACCGAGCCGCTGACGCTACTGCATGCGACGAGGAAGCCGATCGCCGGAAGCACTGCGAACAGAACTGCAGCGCAACGTATTACCGACCGCAACCGCTCCCGCCACGGAATATCTACCGCCCCGATCATGCCGACACCTTCGGCGCACCAGCACAATCGGAGGTGTTCACGATCGGACTCACCACGCCACAACGATGGAAATGCATTCGGTTGTAACCCCCGCGCTCTGAATCTCACCCTGTCGAGTGAGCCACGTCATCCTGACGGCACAGGAGATTACCGACCTATCGACAACCGCAGCCACCCAATTCCACACGTCCGCCCCGATCCGCATCCACTCCCCCGAACCCCACGGCACGACAACTGGTGAGCCTCCGGGATCGTGCCCGAACGATGAGGCAGCCGCTACCGGATCAGGTGCTCGATGACGCCGATTCCGTCGATCTCGAGGCGGAGTTCATCGCCGGGGACGAGCCATCGGCCGAGTTCCATCCCGCTGCCGCCGGGGAGCGTGCCGGTGGCGAACAGTTCGCCCGGGTAGAGCTGTTCACTTCGGGAGACGTGCGCGATCGCCTCGGCGATCGAGTAGCGCATATCGCTGGTTCCGGTGTGTGCGAGGGTATTTCCGTTGATGCTCACCGTCGCGGTGAGCCGGTCGAGACGATCGGCGACCGCCGCGCCCGAAACCGCGGTGGCGGACATCGACGACAGGAAGTGTTTGGACCGCTGCGGGCCGAATCCGGACCGCATCTCCGGCAATTGCACATCGCGAGCGGAGAAGTCGTTCACCACGACCACCGCACCGATCGCAGCCGCGGCCTCCTCGACGCTCGCGTCACGCAGCGGCACGGACAGCACCACGCCGAGTTCCAGCTCGAAATCCAGTGCGCGACTGTAGGTCGGGAACCCGACGGGCATGCCGGACGGGACGATGGTCAGCGCATTCGACATGTAGTAGATCGGCTGGCGATACCACAGCGCGTTCGGGCGGAATGCGGGAAATGTCCGCCGCGTCAACGTTTCGTAGAGCTGTCCGACCCGATACCCGGCAGGCACGAACCGTCGAGCCAGACCACGCGCGGCATCGATGGCGTGCTTCTCGAAAAGCATGAAGTCCCGGAACGACACCGGGCACACCGGCAGCACCACATCCCCGTCGCCCAGTCCCAGACGTTCGTACCGCGCGACTTCGAACTCCGCAGACAGTGCCGCCGGTATCACGAAAGCACCTTCGGCACTGGCGTTTTCGACGCCACTCCAACCGGAGCCACTATCGATCTGCGACTCGATCCGCCGCGCGGCGAGATCGAGCACCCGCCGCAGCCGCGGTGGCGCAACGGGCGCCCCCTTCTGCGCCGCATCGTCCGCAGGACTCATGACATCTCCGTTTCTCGGCTCGGCACCGAAGCTACTCGGCCGAGACTAATCGGCGGTGGAGGTGCGGAGTATGCCGTCCTCGTCGACGGATTCGCTGAAGTCCTCCCAGTCGAAATTCGCGATCGAGAGTTGGAGCACGGCATCGAGCAGGGCGTGCGGGGTGGCGCGGAAGGAACGGGGCTTTTCTTCCGCTTCCTCCGGCTCCGGATCGAGCTCGGTGACGAGTACGGGATGCTCGGGTGAGGCGAGCGTGACCGCATCCACGGTCAGCACGACCGCGTGCATGTCCACTTCCGACAACATCGTGGCCAGGTCGGCGCCGGTCCAACCGTCGAATTCGGGCAGGGCGACCAAGGTGGCGTCGAGCACGATTTCATCGTCCCAGTACTCGCGGGGCAGGGTGATGTCGCGCCACGCCGTCTCCCAGGCGTCGTCGTCGGAGAAATCGGTGCGCACGATCGGGGTCGATCGGGTGTTGAACACCGCTTCCAGCGCGGCGGGAGTGAGCGGACGGGCCGGGTCGACCGGGATGGCGTCGGGACCGTCGAAAACGTATCGGCCGGCGCGCCACAGCACGTCGCCGTCGTCGGTGCGGAGCCGGATCTCACCGCCGGGCACGACGACGAGGTGGTCGGCCGGGCCACCGAGTTCCTCGAGCACAGCCCCCTGCGCATCCCGGACCCGCAGGAATCCATCGTCGTCGAGCGCGAGTTCGGCCGCCGCCCGGACCGAATCGGAGATCCACGCCTGATACCCGTCGGGCTCGAACAGCCGAATCCCGTTGCCGGGCTGCTGGCACAGCACAGCGCCACCGTCCGCGGAGGTCAGGGACTGGCCTCGTAGCGCCTGTCCCCGTCGCAGCATGTCGCCGCGCGGCGGGGTGTGCCCGGTCGCGGCGCAGGGCGCGTGCCCCCCGATCTGCCAGACGGCCGTTCCCTCGGCGTCCAGCAAGGCCAGGGTGCCGTCATCCTGGACGGTCAGTTGTTCCACCCCCTTGCCGGCGGTGTCGGACTGCCAGACCGACGCGCCGCACGAGGTCCGCAGGACCAGGTCGCCGTCGAGCGTCAGATCGACCCAGCCGTCTCCGATCCAGTCCGTGCCGGTCGCCCACACGGCGGTGCGCGTGGCGTTGCAGTAGAGCACCAGATCTCCGTTGTCGTGGTGCAGCAGTGTGTGCGAGCCGGACGGAGAGGTCAGCGACTGGCGACGAAGACGCGAGCCCGGTCCCAGGGCCGGACCGTTGTGATCGTGCGGTCGCGCAGGTGGCGGTATCTCGGTCCACGCCTCGGACCTGGTGCGCCACAACATATTTCCCTCGGCGTCCAGTAGGCATACCGCGAGCTCACCGTCCTGTGACCTGGGCCGCCAGGTCAGGACCGCGCCGTCCCGCGTCATCCACCGCGCCAGTTCGGCAGCGGCGACGAGATAGGAAATGTTCCTCTCCGCACCGCGTAGCGAACCGTCGGGACCGCGTTCGATCCGGTGCGTCACCTCACCGCTGTCGTTTCCGCGGTGGAGTGGGCGTTCGGGGGTGATCCGCGCGACCGGTGCGGAATCCTCGAATGGTGGTTGCGGAGCGCTGGAATCGTCGTCGACGTCGTGCGAGTTCACGCGACGATTATCAGGCACCATGACAATCGTTGCCGGTCAACGTGATCGGCGGCGGGACAGCTCAGCCGCGAATTCGTTGACGCAGGAACAGCGCGGCCCGATCGAGCGCTTCACCGGCCTCGTCGAGCGCGTCGGTGAAGGACTGGAAGACGTGCGGCACCTTGGCGGTGATGTCGAGGATGACGTCGACGTCGGCATCGGAGGCGCGCAGCGCGAGGCGGCGGGCGTCGTCGAGGAGTAGTTCATTCGTGCCGACCTGCACCAGGATCGGGGGCAGGCCGGTGAGGTCGGCGGTGACCGCGGGGCTGAGCAGCGGGTTGCGACGGTCCTGGTCGCCGACGTAGAGGCTGCTCATACGGTCGATGCCCGCCCTGGTGAGCAAGGGGTCCGCGGCGGCCTTCGTCTGCATGCTCCGGCCGGTTCGGGTCGCATCCACGCCCGGGGAGAACGCGAGGATCGCCGCGGGCATCGGCAGTCCGGCGTCGCGGGCGGCGAGCGCGCCCGTGATGGTCAGGCCGCCTCCCGCGGAATCGCCTGCGAAAGCGATGGATTCGGGAGCGTGCCCCTGTTCGAGAAGCTCCCGGTAGGCGGCGACGACGTCCTCGACATCGGCCGGGAACGGATGCTCCGGCGCCAGCCGGTAGTCCAGGGAGATGCCGGAAATCCCGGTCCTGACCACCAAACCGCCGGTGAGACCCAGAGCCGTGCGCGGCGAGCCGACCACATGCGACCCGCCGTGGAAGTACAGCAGGGTTCCGGGGCGAGCGGCGGCATCCGGGGTGACGCGCAGCGCGGGCCGTCCGCCCAGTGAGATCTCCTGTACGCCAATCTCTTCCGGCACCGGCATCGCACTCATGAGGTTCACGAAGTTCGCCCGCGCCGCGTCGACGGACTCCTCCTCTCCGACACCGCCGCCGCGCAGCTGCGCATCGAGGTGTTCGCGCTGAATTGTGGACATCGCCATTCCCTTCGGAGGTTGATTCCACTACAGTACATGCCATGGCAGATACTGCAAGAGAAGATCTTGCCGCCTTGGATACCCTGTTCACCGACCTGGTGCGCGCGGAGACGCGGCTCTACAACGCGGTCGCCGAGCGTCTGAAGGGGCGGGCCGGTGTCGCAGCCGGACACTTCGAACTGCTTCGCTACGTCCGGGATCATCCGGACGCCCGCGTCGCGGATGTCGCCTCGACCTTCGCGATCGGCGTCGGAACGACCAGCAAGATCGTCGACCGGATGGAGAAGCAGGGCTGGATCGAACGTCGCCCGAATCCCGCCAACCGCCGCTCGTCACTGCTCGCGCTGACGCCCGAGGGCGAGGCGGTCGTATCCCGAGCCGAACCCGTCTGGCAGTCCGCCATCCACGAGATTCTCGGCGCGGCCGTCTCACGCGATCAACTGACGACGCTTTCCGCGACCTTCGACGCCCTGCGCGCGGACCTCGAGCGACGCGACCTCGGACTCCCGACCGGATGAGACGAACTCGCGGGAATCGATCACACCGACGGCCACGGTAGATCGAACAGGTTGCGGCCCAACTATTTCGGCGCAGTCACTCGAAACGCACCGGACTGCCTTCCCCCGCCGCGAACTCGGCCAGAGCACGCGCTGTAGGAGTACCGGGTTCGGGGTGCAGCGCCAGAAGTTCGAGACCACCGGCACCCGCGTAACGGAACTTCTCGGCGAGCAGGGTCAGGGGTCCGGCGGTCGGATGGACGATCCGCACCTCGCCCCCGGTGGCCGCGTGCACATCGTGACGCGCCCAGAGTGTCCGGAACTTCTCACTCTTGACCGAGAGCTCCCCGATCAGCCGATGCAATCGCTCGTCGTCCGTATCCGTCCCGACCCGGGCGCGCAGGTGCGCGATCGCCGCGGCGGCGGTCTGCTCCCAGAGCGGGTTCATCTGCTGCGCCCGAGGATCGGTGAATTCCCAACGCAGCCGGTTGGTTCCCGGAATCATGCCCGGAATCAGCGCCTGCGCAACGGCATTGGCGGCCAGGACGTCACCGTACTCGTTCAGGATCACCGCGGGCACGGTGACGGTGCGCAGGAACAGGTCGAGGCTGTACGGCACATGATCGCCCGGCCGTTTCACCGTCCGCGGGGGTTTGCGTCCGGCCAGGGACATGAGATGCTCGGCGCTCTCCGCATCCAGCAGCAATGCCGCAGCCAGAGCGCCGAGCACCGCCGGTGACGGCGTCCGGTCGCGACCGCGTTCGAGCCGGATGTAGTACTCGGTACTGATCTCGGCGAGCATCGCGACCTCCTCCCGCCGCAGCCCCGGAACACGACGAACCGAACCACCGACGGCAAGCCCCACCTCTTGCGGAGTCACCAGTTCGCGACGAGCGCGCAGGAACTGACCGAGGGCATTGTCCATATCCCCACGCTACGTCGCCTTCGAAGCGGCAGGGTGGCCGAATTCTTACCAGGGAACACAGCGGTCTGCCGCACTCGGCGAATCCCGGCCACGCTGGGCGACATGACAGATCGGAACTGGTTCATCACCGGCATCAACAGCGGATTCGGGCGGGAGATGACCGAGCAGTTGCTCGCCCGCGGCGATCGCGTGGCGGGTACGGTCCGCACACCCGGTTCGGTCGATGACCTGGTCGCTCGGTACGGCGAGGCCCTGCGGGTCGCACTGGCCGACGTCACGGATGCCGACCGGCTTCGCGCGGCCGCCGATGACGCGGCCGCCGCATTCGGCCGGATCGATGTCGTCGTGGTGAATGCGGGCTACGGCCTGTTCGGGGCCGCGGAGGAATTCACCGACGAGCAGATCGAGCACCAGATCGACACGAACCTGCTCGGCTCCATCCGGACCGTACGCGCCGCGTTGCCCCACCTGCGCGCGCAGGGTGGCGGCCGGATCATCCAGATCTCGTCGGTCGCCGGTCTGACCGCGAACGCCGGAGCCTCGATCTATCACGCGAGCAAATGGGGAGTGGAAGGTTTCGCCGAGGCGCTGGCCCGGGAAGTGGCGACGTTCGGCATCGAGGTCACCCTGGTCGAACCCGGTGGAGCTCGAACCTCGTTCGCGCACAGCGGTCTTCGACTCGCAGAGCCCATGTCCGCATACGACGGCACGCCCGCCGCGTTCGTGCGTGCGCTCCGGGGCGGCAACGTCCCGATTCCGGGGGATCCGGTGCGGATGGTCACCCGCGTCATCGACAGCGTCGACGAACGTCCCGCTCCGGCGCGTCTGGTACTCGGCAGCGATGCGTATGCGGGAATCACCGTGCAACTGCAATCGCGCCTGGATCAGCTCCTGCCGCAGCGCAGCAGCGCCGCCACAACCGATTTCACCGATGCGGAATCCCCGGAGGGCGTGCACTGAGTTCTCCCCGGATGCCTCACCGATTCTCGTGCAGCACAGCGATTCCGGACTGCAGCAGCGGCTCGACCGTCGCGCCGATGGCTTCGAAACCCTCGCCGACGGTCTGGCCGTTCAAGTGCCGGAAGTGGATACCTTCGCAGATCACCGCGAGTTTGAACGAGGCCAGCGCGATGTAGAAGCCGATGTGCGAGAGGTCGCGGCCGCTGCGTTCGGAATAACGTTCCAGCATTTCGGTTTCGGACAACTGGCCGGGTGCGGCGGCCGCATCGTTGATTCCGGCCAGCTCGAATGCGCTCATTCGCTTGTAGACCTGCAGCAGGCCGACATCGGTGAGCGGATCGCCGAGTGTGGCCATCTCCCAGTCGATCACGGCGGCGATCCGATCCTGCTCGTCGACCAGGACGTTGTCGAGCCGGTAGTCACCGTGCACGATGCCCGTACTCGACTGCGCTGGAACATGTTTCGCGAGCAGAGCGTGTAATTCCTCGGCGGCGGGCAGATCCCGGGTGTACGAGGCGTCGAGCTGTTTCTTCCAGCGCCGGACCTGACGTTCCAGGAACCCCTCGGGCCGCCCGAATTCCGCCAGCCCGACGGCGGCCGGATCGACCCGATGCAGGGCGGCCAGGGTATCGATCAGATCGGCGGAGATGGCTCGGGTGCGTTCGGCGCCCAGCGATTCGAGTTCGGCCGCGGTCCGGTACGGGGTGCCGAGGATCCGTTCCATCACGTAGAACGGCGCACCGATGACGTCGGCGTCCTCGCACAGCGCGTACGCCGCGGGAACCGGGACATCCGTGTCGGCCAGCGCGTTGATCACGCGATATTCCCTGGTCATATCGTGTGCGGTGGCCAGCACATGCCCCAGCGGCGGGCGACGCAGAATCCACACCGAGGTCCCATCGGTGATCTCGTACGTCAGATTCGACCGGCCACCGGCGATCAACCGCCCACGCAACGGACCCCCCACCAGCCCCGGTCGCGCATCACTCAACCATGCGGTGAGCCGATCCGGATCCAGCCCGGGTAGTTCCGCTTCGCCCGGCACCGCATCACCGTGTTCACTCATTCAGGCAGTGTAGAGCGGCGGGGTTGTTCACCCGACCGGGAATAGATGGCAAGCTGCGGGGTAGAGCGAGGAAACACGGCCCAGATCGGACCCAGTCGGATCCAACCCAACGGAGTCGATAATGCTGCTGCGCAGAATTGCCCGCCCCCTGCTCGCTACCGCATTCGTGGTGGACGGAGCGACCATGTTCATCCATCCCGAACCGCTCACCGAGAGCAGGATCGCGGCGAAATCACCGACGGACCCCGCCCGGCTGGTGTGGATCATCGCCGCGAGCCGAATCGGCGGCGGACTGCTGCTCGCACTCGGCGCCGCGCCGCGGGTGGCCGCACTCACCCTGACCGCGACGACGATCCCGGTACTGCTGGCCGAACAGGAATTCCGGTCGGAGAGCGATCCGGAGCGCCGATCCGCCAGGGCGACCGCATTCGTCAAGGACATCGGCCTGCTCGGCGGACTGCTGCTCGCGGTGGCCGACACCGAGGGCAAACCCTCGCTCGGCTGGCGTGGACGGCGTGCGGCACGCGAGGCCGCGGACGCGATTTCCGCCGCGCTGCCCGCGAGAGCGGTCCCGGCAGGCGACAACGCGGTGGCCCGGCATACCCGCGACGTCTTGGAACACCGCATGCACGACGCCCTCGACACCGCCCGTACCTTGGCCGAGCAGGCCCGTCACGAGGCCGTGGACTTCACCAACGCCGCTCGCCCGATCATCACCGATACCGCCAGAGAACGCGGCGCCGAACTCGCCGAAACCGCGCTTCGCCACGGTGAACGCCTGCTCGAGAGCACCCGCACCCGCGGCGCGGAACTCGCCGAAACCACTCGAAACCGTGGCGCGGAACTCGCCGAAACCACCCGGCACCGCGGCGCCGAACTCGCCGAAACCACCCGAAACCGTGGCGCCGAACTCGCGGAGACCGTCAAACACCGTCTGCCCAACACCGCCGCGACGGCCGGTTGACGCGGAATTCCCGAGGCCGGGCCCGTGCGGCCCGGCCTCGAATTCACTCGACCGCCCGTCACCCGACATGTCCGGCCGAAGCGGACAACGATGGGATAACCGCAGGTCATCTCTCGAAACAGGGTCCGTCGTCCGCGGTGGCGCAATCCCACGGCAGGCTCCTGCCGCACGAAAACAGGCCGTCCCGCTGTCGGGACGGCCTGCTGGCACAGGTTCGGTATGCGGATCAGTCGCCGTCGTGCTGGTGGGCGCGCTGGCGCTCCTCCTGGGCCGCGGCCTTGGCGCGCTCCTTTTCCGCCTCGGCCTCCTTCTGGGCCGCTGCCCGCTGCGATTGCGCCCGGTCCTGCTGGGCCCGGCCCTCGCGGCGCAGTTCGTCATCCTCCACGACGACGCCGGCGACCTCCTTGGCCTTACCCTTGACACCTTCGACGGTGCCCTCCAAACCCTCACGGACACCGGTCTTTTCGTGCTCGGACAAGACATCCACCTCCAAATGCCGGATTCGCTGACGCCCTCGCCCTACCCGGGCCCGGCACGCCCAAACATTCCCGCCCCCGAAAACTTTTCGGCAACCGCCACTGTGGGTACCCCAGAACTGTCGCATCATGTGGCAACGAGAGGATCCCCAATGGTCCACGACACAATCGTGGCCGAGGCCGGGCCTCCCCGGTCTCGCCATGGCCCCAACAGCTACGACGACATCGACGCCTGGTTCGACAAACTGGCCGGCTGTGCCGACGACGACCACCACCGCGAGGAGATCCGCACCGAGATCATCCGGCTGTGTCTCCCGCTCGCGGAACATATCGCGCTGCGCTACACCGGCCGCGGCGAGAGTTATGAGGATCTGTATCAGGTCGCCCAGCTCGGACTGGTGCTGGCGGTCGACCGTTTCGACCACACGCGTGGCACATCGTTCCTGTCGTTCGCGGTTCCGACCATCATGGGCGAGGTGCGGCGGTATTTCCGCGACAGCACCTGGGCGACCCGGGTCCCGCGCCGACTCAAGGACCTCCAGTCGCTGGTGGGTCCGGCCACCGAGCGGCTGGCGCAGGACCTCGAGCGCATGCCGACCGCGCGAGAACTCGCCACGGCGCTGTCGGCCGACGTCGCCGACGTCACCCAGGCGCTGGTCGCCGGTAACGCGTATCGGTCGAGCTCACTCGACGACGTGGTCGACGACGAGGACAACGACCTCACCGCCGCAGGCGCCCGGCTCGGTGTCGAGGAACACTGCTACGAACTGACCGAGGACGCGCTGGCCGTGCGTCCGCTCATCGCCGATTTGCCCCGCCGCGAGCGCCGCATCCTGGTGATGCGCTTCTTCGAGTCCAAAACACAGACCCAGATAGCGCGAACCCTGAACCTCTCCCAGATGCAGGTTTCGCGCATCCTCACCCGCACCCTGCGCGAACTCCGCGAACGAGCACTTCCGGCCTGAATCGGTACACGCTCGGGCAACCGGTCACCGCCCGATATCGGCGGTCTGTGACGCTGCCGCAATCATCGCGTGGTCACCGTGGCGAATGCCGCCCACAGTAATGGGGAATCGCATATCGATCGCTCCGCACGCCAGGCGGCCGCACGTTCGCGTTGCCAGCGCATGAGGGACGCGACGGGGTCGGGGTGGTCGTGTGCGGCATCGATGGCACAGATGTTCTCCTGCAAGGGATGTCGGTCTGTGGACGTGCCTGCGAAGCGCTGGTAGGCCAAGTCGGTGGGCAGGGGCCAGCGGCCTGCGGTGACGAGTTCCGCGCCACCGTTGAGCATGGCGGCGAGTAGGCCGAGTGTTTCGCCGAATCGCAGGTCACCGCCGCTCTCGCAGGCGATCAGCGCGACGCGGCTCGGGATCGGCCACAAGTCGGGGCCGTGTCGGGGCTCACCGTCGAGGGTGTGGGTGCCGAGGATGAGGTCCTTGGCCGAGAGCGGGCGATGGGTGCGCTCGGGCGGGGCGAACCCGTGGATCTCGGCCGTGCACGCCAGGTGCAGTCGGGCGTCCTCACTGCGGCCGGACTCCGGCGCCGCCGCGGTCACGTGGCCGACGTAGAGCAGTCGGGATGCTCCGGCTCGCAACGTCTCGCTCAGCCACAACCGATCCTGGTCCTGGCGGCGGAAGACCGCGACCGGATCCGAAACCGCCGGTCGCAGGCGATCATTCGGGAGATATCGGCCGATGTGCCCGGCGAGCGGCAGATCCGCGGACATCCGGCCGAGTACCGAGCCGAGGCCGGAATCGGCGCGGAATCCGGGCACGCGCGGATCCAGGACGGTCACGATCGGCAGCTCGCGCGTCTGCTCCCAGGATCGCGTGGCGAGACCGGGCGCGGGCACCAGACCGGCCGGTGCGAGCTGGCTGACATCGGCGATGTCGAGTAGGCGCAGACCGGGATCCGGGGCCAGCAGTTCCCAGGGAATCTGCGCCGTCCGAGGCGAGGGCTGCCAGCGGATATGTGGACGCACACCACGCACGTGCAGGTCGTACAGCTGGGTGGCGAGCCCGTAGGGAAGCAGGGTGCGCGCGAGAGCCTGGGCCAGATCGTGTTCGGCGTCGTAGTCGGCGAATTCCCCTGTGGTGAGCGACCTTTCGACACCAACAGCCGACGCGTCCGGAAGTGCGGCCCGCACGCGGGCCACGATCGGATCCACCTGCGTCTCGGGGATCACCGACACTCCCGCACCGGCGAACTCGTCCTGCCATCGCCACGATACGTAGAGATCGCCGGCATCGGCCATGCGGACCAGCACCGTCGGCTGTCGCTCCTCGATCACAGCACCAGCACCCGGTCGTCGCGAATACGGCGGCCGTAACGGCGTTCGGCCTCGGCGATGTAGTCCGCCAGGACGATGCGGCCACCGGGTTCGTATCGCAGCCGTGGCGGTGGCGCGATCGAGATCCCCTCCCCCGCAGCGACTTCCGCCAGAGCAGCAGCCAACGTGAGTGCCCCGGTCAGCGGATCGGGTGGTTCCTGCGGCATATCCCAGCGCTCGGCCGGTCCGCCGGGAGCGGGATCGGTGAATTTCACTGTGGCCCCGGCACATCGGGTCTCGATCAGGTCCGAGACCAAGCCTGCCTCGCCGCTGCGAGCGGCGAGCCGGAAGGCGGATCGCATTGCCGGCTCGGCGAGTTCGCGATTCCAGCGGTGCCGTTGTTCACCGCTGAGGAAGGTGTGCCGCACGGCGTCGATCGCCAATGCCGACAGCACCGCCAGGCGCAGCGCCTCCGCGAGCCGGTGCGGATCGGGTCGGGTGTCGTCCAGTGTCGACTCGAGCAGCTGCGCATGCCAGAAGTCGACCTGCGCACAGTGCAGGCCCAGCCCGTGTTCCGCGAACACCCGGAACGATTCGGCGAACAGCCGACTCGCCTCGTCGCGCCGACCGAGCGTGAATGCCACAGTCGCCACCCGAATTCGCGCGTCGGCGGCTTCCAACACCGCGCCGGAGGCGATGAACTGCTCGAGACTGCGCCCGTACAGTTCGTACGCCCGCACATGCGCGCCGTCCAGCTCGGCGACGAAACCCTGTGCCTTGAGCCCGATTCCGGTACGCGGCCCCAGTCCGGACCGTTCGAAAAACGGCTGGCTCGCCGCGAGCATCTCCCGCGCCTGCCCCGCCCGCCCGGACCTGATGTGCATGAGGGCCAGATTCTGCTGTGCTTCCGCGACGCCGTTGTGATCCTGTGCCGCGGCGAACGCCTCGAGCGCCTGCTGTGCGAAGTCCGCGCCCAGCTCACCGCGTCCGGTCTCGAAGTAGGCGGCAGCCAGATTCATCAGCGGATGCCCTGCCAGATGTGGCGCGAAATACCTTGCGGTATCCAATGATTCGGTAGCCAGGTCGATCGCCTCCGCCCACTGCTGATGATGGATCGCCACCGCGGTGCACGACAGCAGGCAGGCCACCCGCAGCATGCCCTGGTCCGGATCGTCGGCGAGCAAGGTTCGCGCCTCGTTCAGCGCCGTCTGCGCTCCGTCCAGGTCGCCGAGATGTTGCAGTGCCTGCGACATGTTGACCAGAGCGGTCGGCCGCATCGCGCCGATACCGCCGGGCATCTCGGCCAGGGCGGTCCGGAACCAGGTCACCGCACGCTGATGGTCACCGAGCTCGTCGGCCATGCTCGCCGCATTCACCATGGCCGACAGCCTGATTCGTCCCGAGGTGGACTGCACGGCGGCCTCGAAGATGCGCAGGGCTCCGGCAGCATCCCCGTTCCGGTAGGCAGTGGCGCCTGCTTGGAGTGGTTCGTGCTCGTCGGACTCGGCGTCGGTCATCTCACGACTCCATGGATCCGGTGATTTCCGCGCTGCGACGCCCGCGCGGCAGGACCGGCGATCGTGCGAAAGCCGTCCGCATGTCAGAAGTCCGTCTCGGTGGCGGCGGCTGCGATCTCGGCCAGCAGCAGAGTGTCGTCGGGCGCATCGGCCGCATCCCGTAAGCGGGCCGTCACGAAATCTCGAATCTGCCCGCGAATTCGCAGCTCGTCCCGGTCGGTAGCAGCGGAGGTGCCCACGCCGGGCACATAAATGCCAACTGCCACAGCGGATTCCCATCCGGTCGGCGCGGGTGCAGTACCGGTCCACGTGTCGTCGGTGAGAGTCAACTCGACCTCGGTGGCGGCAGCGGTGGTGCGCACCAGAGCTCGCGGCCGCAGATGTGGCGGCACACCGGAATTCGTCTGCGGTGCGGCCACTACGACGACCTCGACCGCCGTATCACCCGATCGCCGCCGCGCTTCCCAGGACACCGCGCGTTCGGAGGCATCGACGATGCCGGGCGGGCAGCGACGCCAATCCCAGCCGCCGACGCCCCGGGCGACAACCAGAGCGTCGGTCGCAGCTGCACCCGGCCCCGCGGCGAGCGCGTAGTTTTCGGCGCGATCCGCGATGACAGGCGCACGTTCCTCCGGCTCGACCGCATCGGCCCCGTCCACGAGACGCTCGCATTCGGCGGTGAGAGTGGCGATGTCGAGTTCGACGAGCCGCTGCTCGAGCGGAGGAATGCCGTCCAGCGTGGAAGCGGGCCACCACCGTGAAGCCCAGTGCGCGTAGCCGAGTTTGCGCGCACTCGCCCACAGCGCGGGCAGGCCCGGCTCGGCCACGGATTCCGTTGCTACACCATCGAAATCATCGACAGCGAGCGCGACCTGCTCGCCGTACACCGCCCAGATCCACTCCTGTGCGATATCCGGATCATCGAGTACGGCTGTCGGAATCGGTTGTCCGGTAAGGACACTCCACGCCAGATGCCCGCCGCGCACCTCCAGCACCGCGACATCCAGCCCCGCGATGCCCTCTCCCGGCACCGGGCCTGTCTCGGGCCCGACGATCAGTGTGCCCGCCGGGCCGCTGCGCACGATGATCCGATCCGTCATCAGCTGGCCCTCGATTCCGTCGAATCCGACTGTTCTCCTGATGGATTCGCACTCAATGCCTGTTTCACCCGCATCCGGTGATCGAGCATCACGGATCTGGCGACGCCGTCGAGAACATCCCAGAACTCACCGATATCCGACAGCGGCAACTCACGCACGTCACGGCCGTGCAGCCGAACCCACAGCCGCCGCAGATAGGGCCGCCACGGCATCCGCAGATCGGCAGCCACCACGGCCAACGGACCGCCGGGCTCGTCCTCGGGCCGCACCGCGAGCCGACGAGCCTGCAACACATACGCCTCTCGACGCCAACGCCCGTTGATCACCTGCTGCGCAACCGATTCGCCGGTCGGGGCATTCTCCAGCGGCCGAAGTCCCAGCGCCAGAACAACACCCGCAGCGGCCGCAAGTCGCAGCGATTCGTCCAGCAGCGCCCACGGCGCACAGCTGCGCGCGATCTCCGCGCCGACCAGATCGGGCACGGTCGGCAGATCGGCCCGGTCCAGCGCCGCCTGCAGCACGGTGAAGACCCGTTCGTAGATCGACCGATCGAACGGCCGGGCCAGTGTGGCCGTGGACGCGGTCGACCCGAGCGGCGGAGGCGGCGGGACCGGATGTTCGGTCAGGCCGAGATACTCCGCGCCGGGCTCTGTTTCGGCCGACCACAGCCGGATTCCCGAATGGGTTCCGGCCCGATCGGCCAGCAGTTCGCCATGTACCGAATCCCCCTCGGCCCGAACGGTTCGACCGCGCGTGGCGGCGCAGACGTCGAGTAGCGCATTGAATTCTGCTGTGCGGTCGCGGAATTCGATCTCATGCAGCGGCCTTCGCCCCCAGGCGACCCGGATCGAGCCGAGCAACTCCGCCGCACGAGCCGGTTCGGTGAGGTACTCGCGCAGCGCCCGGGTGGTGCGCCCAGCCGTGAACCCGTGCAGCTCCAGCAGCGTCGATTCGGCGATCTCGTTGTCCCGCAATCGGTCCGGTACCCCACCGGCGGTCGCGAGCTCGAAACACCGCTGGAAGTACAGATCCTGCGGATTGCCATCGGTGATCCGCAGCGTGCGCCGGACCTGTTTGAGCAGGGTGAACCATTCGGCGGTGGCCCGCAGCACCGGCCCTGCCGCATGCAGCCGGGCAGTCACCTCGGTGACGCCCTCGGCCGTGAGGATCGGGCCCGCGCACAACGGATTCTGCACCGGGCGCAGCACCAGCGGGTCCAGGATCAGTTTGACGGTGCGGCGCAACGGCCCGCCCTGCGCCCCGCTCAACGCCGCCACACCGTCGAGGGCACGCCAGGCCTCGTCCAGCACCATGTCCCGTGGGCGTCGCATTCGCTCAGGTTAGACGGTATTTCCGAGGCGCTCCACCGAGGGGCGCGCGACCGCGAATCCCACGGCCGGACACGGAAAACCTGGGATCGGTAGGGAGCGAATCGTTTCTAGATTTTCGGCATCGGCTCCACCCCCGCGAGCCACACCGATCCGGAGGAATCATGAACACCACATCCGCTCGCCTGTACGTCACCGCTCTCGCCGCCTCCGCCGGCCTCGTTCTGTCCCTGACCGGGTGCAGCAGTTCGTCATCGCCCGCACCCGCACCCGCGGCCTCTGCCACGCACCCGAGCACCGCAGCAACCGCGCCCGGCTCCTCGACCCTGTCCGTCGACGGCAAGTCGGTATCCGGCACCTTCACCACCACCTGCGTGAATCAGAGCGGCCTGCTCGCCCTGGCGCTGACCGATACCGGTAACGCCATCTACGGCAATCTGGCTGTGAGCGCGACCGTCTCGGGCGGCAATTCGGTTCAGGCGGTGGGCATCACCGGCAGCAAGGGCGGTTCGTCGAGCCTGCCGTACGCGATCGGATTCGGTAAGGGACTGCCGGGTGGTTCGGCGGCGGTCACCAAGAACGGCAACACCTTCCACGTCACCGGCGAGGGCGTCGGCACCCCGGACCCGAGCAATCCGATGGCGCAGGTCAAGTCCTCGAAGTTCGACATCACCTTCGCGTGCCCGACCGTGATCGGAGGCTGAGATGACCACCAGAATCCGCGCGCTGACCCTCCTGGCCGCGGTCGCGGCGATCGGGTACTACCTCTGGCACGGGCTGACCTACCGCTCCGAGGGGCTCGCAGGTGACGAGCTCGGCTGGGGCGGCTGGCAGATGGCACTGCCCATCATCGCGCTGACCACCGTCCCGATCGTCTTCGCGTTCACCGGAGAAGGTATCGCCCAGGCGTTCACCGGCCGCAACAGCGCGGCGTTTCGTACCGGGCCGGTCGGCATCGCGACGGTGACCTCCGTCCAGCAGACCGGGGTGAGCATCAACGATCAACCCCAGGTCCGCCTGGAGTTGACCGTCGAGGCCGCGGACGGCCACACCTTCGATTCCCACGCGAAGGTCATCGTCCCGCTCACCGAACTCGCGCTGTTCCGCCCCGGCGTCGTGCTCCCGGTCCGCTACCTGCCCGGCCGAACCGACAAGGTCGAGATCGACCGCTCCGGCGATCACACCGCAGCGCAGAGCGCCTGGAACGAAACCATGATCCGCCGCGGCCTGACCACCCCCGCCAAACTGGACATCGCCGCCCGGGGAACGCCCGCCCAAGCGGTCGTCCAATCCCTCTCGGTCCCCGGCGAAATCCGCGACGGCTACACCAAGGTGACCCTGGACCTGGCCGTAACCCGTCCCGACGGCACCACCTTCACCACCCACACCGAAAAGTTTCTTCCCCCGGCCGGCATCGACCTGGTCCAGATCGGCCGAATCGTGAAGGTGCACTACCTCCCCGCCGACGAACAGGACGTCGTCCTGTCCCTGCCCGTCCAAACCTGAACCAGCACAGCGAAATCCGCTGCCGCTCCCCGAGCCGCAGCGGATTTCACATGCCCGAACCACATGCGCGCACACCACCAGCGCTCGATACGAGTCCATCGGCACCGTAATTCGATAGCTGACTCCGAAATAGATTCTATTGAGCAACTTCATATTTGATATCAGTCCATTTGCCTCAGCGATGAATTGGAATGCTCAAAACACTTGGCGCACAGCAATTTTGGGTATTTTCTGGCGTTTTCGCGTACGGTGTCCGACATGACGTCCGATCCCTCCAATCCGCACGACGCGCTGATTCGCAAATTACTGTCGAACCCCGATGACGCCGCGGCGGAAATACGGCTGATATCACCGAAAGATATTGCGGACCGGCTGGATTGGGATGCAATGGAACGGATGGACGGCTCGTTCGTGTCCGCCGATCTGCGGGCACAGTACAGTGATCTGCTTTTTCGCACCCGGATCAAGCGGGGTCGGCAGCGCGCGTTCGTCTACCTGCTGCTGGAACATCAGAGCACGCCCGATCCGTTGATGGCCTTCCGGATACTCGAGTACCAGATCGCCATCATCCGAAAACATCTGCGGGACTTCGGGAAACGTGGAAAGAAGAAGATGGATCGGATACCCGCGGTCCTGTCCCTGGTCGTGCACGCCGGACCGAAGGGAGTGCACTGGAACGCCCCCTTGGAGGTCAGCGAACTGTTCGACCTGGACCCGGACACCCGTGCGGCGATGCAGGACTACCTGCCTCGCATGCGGTATCTGCTCGACGATGTCAACGCGATCGACACACCCACACTGCTGGCCCGCCCCGGCACTCCCCGCAGCCGACTGGCACTGGCGCTGGTCAAGACCACCGGTCGCGGCCGCATGATCCTGCTACCGACCCTGCCCGACCTGGTCCCCGACGTGCTCACCCTCCTGGAAGGCCCCGACGCCAGGGAGGATTTCCAGGTGATCGTCACGTACATTGAGGGAGTCGGCAAACTACGCCCCGACGAGCTCGAATCCTTCGCCGATCAACTCGACCCCATCGCCAAGGAGATCATCGTGACAACCGCCGAAATGCTCCGAGCAGAGGGGGACGCACGTGGCCGCGCGGCAGTACTACTCGAGTTGCTGACCGACAAGTTCGGCCCGCTGGAGTCATCGACCGAGCAGCGGGTTCGAACAGCCGATATCGAACGGCTGAAGGTGTGGACCGGGCGCGTGCTGAGGATGGCGACTCTCGACGAAGTGCTCGTCTGAGAGCTTGACCCAGATGCCGAAGAAGCTCGTCATGACAACCGCCCAAATGCTCAGAGCCGAGGGCGAAGCACGGGGTGAAGCACGCGGCCGCGCTACTCGAGTTGCTGACCGAGAAGTTCGGCCCACTGGAGCCATCGATCGAGCAGCGGGTTCAAGCAGCTGATATCGAGCAGTTGAGGCTGTGGTCGCGGCGGGTGTTGCGGGCAGCCACCCTCGAGCAGACTCTCACCTGAGGGCTTGCGGCGCTGCGGCCGGGTCGAGCGGCGATTTCAGGGGACGAACAGAAGCGGCTCAGCGGCGGGCGGGGCCGAGTAGGTACTGGGTACAGCGGAAGATGGCGATGGTTCTCGGGGTGTCGGATTCGGCGGATTTCGCGGTTACCTTCGCGTCCCAGAACTGGGTGCTGCCGCCTCGGTGGGCTGCGGTGGCAAGGGCGGTCACGGTTTCGCCGTCGAAGGCGGTGCCGAGGTGGTTGGATTTCAGTTCCAGGGTGGTGAAGCCGGTTTTTCCCTCAGGGAGGGAGGCCAGGCATCCGTAGCCGCAGGCGGTGTCGGCCAGGGCTACGACGGTGCCTGCGTGGATGGTGCCCGCGGGGTTGAGCATGTCCTTGCGGACCAGCAGGGTTGCTTCGATATCGGGGTTCGGGCCATCCCCGACGTGGCGGAAGCGGATGCCCAGAAGTCCGGGCAGGCCCGGGAGGGGCAGGTCGACGGCCTGGTCGTCGGGCACGGTTACACCATCCTTCGTGGGAGGCCGGGAAGATCAGCTTACGCCGGCGCGGGTCGTGGAATCGGAGGCCGCGACGGGATGGCGAGCCGCGATCACCAGCTCGCCCACCCGAACATGTTGGGTATCAGGCAGATCCACGGAACGGCCGAGTACGGCCGCGAACACCCGGGCGATCCCGGGCAGTTCCGCGAGCGGGACCTCGAGCCGCGGACCGATCGGTCGGCGCGCAGCCGCCTGCACCGGATGTGGTAGTTCACCGGGCAGCGGCCGGTGCTCGACCAGTTCGGCGATGACGTCACCGCAGTAGCGCAGGCGCGCCCGACGGCCGGGCAGGATCGCTTCGACAGGCTCGAGCACCTCGGCGCCGATACCGTCGGCGATCGCGATCTGCCGGTCCAGATCGGGCACGATCAGGGAGAATCGGGTCGCGCGCTGCATCGGCGTGAAGGGGCGTTCACTCGCGATCAGCAGAATTCCACCCACCGCGGCCAGTTCGAGACCGCCGAAGTCGGGGATCGGCATGCGCAGATCGGCCCGACAACCTTGCAGCGCTTCGTAATCGGCGATCTGCCGTTCGAGCCGCGCCAACGGAACCAGGACGCGGGACAGGATGCGGGAACTCGGCAGCCGGGACGAATCCGGCACGGTGCGGAACCAGCGATCGGGAATCATGTGACGGTCCATTTCTCGGCTCGCACCGGCAGGTCACGAAGAACGAGATCGGCGGTGTCCGCGAGCCGGTCGGAACTGCCGAAGTGATCGGGGATTCCGGTGACCGACACCGACAGCGTGTCACCGAGGCGAATCATGCACAGCGACAACCGGAGTCGCGCCCGGCCGGGCACCACCCCCGGAACGCTCATCGTGCGGACGAACACCTTCGACGCACCCTGCCCGTCCAGCGCGCGCGCGACCGAATCCCCCGCCGCACCGAAATTCGATGCCACGACATCGGTGAACTGCGCTCCGGGCGTCTTCAGCGCGGCAGCCAGCCCTCGCGGCAGATGATGCCAGATCGACTGCGGCACAAGCGTTATGTCTTCCGGACTCGAGCGTTCCAGCCGCTCCCTCGCCAGGACGCGGATCTGCCGCGCGGTGGATCCGCCCGCCGCGATCCGCATCGGCACCACGACGAGCGCGTTGGCGGACAGGTCGCCGGGGCCCGCACGCAGACTGACCGGAATCCCGATATCCAACGGTCCGTCGCCGATTCGATCGACCGCCGTCCGATACAGCCGCTCGGCGAAGGTGATGAACAGACTGTTCACGGTGCCGCCCGACGCATCGGCCGCCGCCTGCCAGTCGCGCGCCGACACCGTACAGAATGCTGTCGAAAAGAACTGTGGCGCAGCGCCTTCAGTCGCAACGCGGCCAACTCCTCGCGACCGGATCGCCTGCACCAACGAGGCCCGCAAGCTCGCGTCCCGCCGCACTCTGCCCGTCCAGCGAACGGTATCGCGCAGCCCGCCGACCAGCTGATCGGCAATATCCGCCACATCGTCGGCGCACCGCGGCCGATCCGGCAGACTATCGGTCTCCGGGTTCCCCGCGGCCTCGATCGCACGCAGCAGACCCACACCGTCCACCAGCGAATGCGGCACCGTCAGCGCGACGACCGACCCCGCCTCGGTGGGCCGGTAGGCCAACGACCAGAGCCGATCCGCGTCGAGCGGCACCCGCACCTGCTGATCCAGCCAGTCCAGGATCGGCGCGCCGGGCCCGGGGTCCATCACGATCGGCCGCTGCGCATTGGGTGCGGCCGCCCACCAGCGACGCGCACCCGGAACCAACGGTGCACTCGGCCGACGACTGAGCACCCCACGATCGAGCCGCTGCCAGAACTCGTCCACACGCGCACGATCCAGCCTGCGCGGCAGCGCCCACACGAACTGGATCCGGCGCGTGGCCCCCACCGATCGCGCTGCCGCCGCGAGCATTTCGTCGGTGGGGTTGAGCCTGACCAACCTGCTCATGATTCCTCCCCCTCGACCGAAACCCGGTCGCCGAGAGCGAGTTCCGCGATCGCGGGCGCCGCCTTGAATCCCGCCCCGTTCCACCCTGCGACCACGGTCAGCCCCCGAGGCTCCACGCAGTGCCGCAACGGCGGGTCCGCGGGGTCGGGTCGGGCGACGTCGTAGGCGGTGATCCCGCCGACCAGCGGTGCGTCCGCGGCTTCCGGCAGCAATTGCGCTATCGCCGTGCGGATCTCGTGCACATCCGCATCGGAGATCTCGTGCCGGATCTCGGCCGGTACCCCGAAGATCTCCTGTCGCCGCCCGATCAGCACGAGCTCGGGATCGCGGCAGGGCCGCACCCATGTCCCGCTGACCCGATCGACGATCGTGGGCAGACCGGCTGTCCGGTCACTCCCCAGCCGGAGGTAGCAGTAACCGATCCTGCGGGTGCGCAACGGATGATCGACTCCGGCGGTGGCGGCCAGACCGGTGGTGCTCGAACCGGCCGCGACCACCACCCGGGACGCGGTGATCGACCGGCCCCCGCCGGTCACCACGCCACCGATCCGCCTCTGGTCGACCACGAGACGATCGACCCGGTCGGTCACGAATTCCACGCCCCGGTCCGCGAGCTCGGTCCGGGCCGTGGCCAGCAGCACCGGCGCGTCGACCCAGCCCGCACCATCCTCGAATACGCCGATCACGTTGGGCGGCACGGTGATCTGCGGCCACCGCTGCCGCATGGCACGGGCGGCGTAGAGCATCGTCCGGGCGCGGATATGGGTGGGCAGCGCCTGGCTGGAGTACTGCAGGGTCAGCGCCCCGGTCCGGTGGAAGGCGGCGCATGTCTGGGCCGATTCCCGCAGCCGATCGAAGCCGGCCGTCGCCAGATCACCGAGACGGCCACCGAGATCGAACCGCCGGATCAGGCCCCCGGAGGCCGCCGACACCGCGGTGGCGGCGGAACCGGGGTCCACGACCACCACGGTGTCGCCCCTGTGCACGGCCGCGGCCGCCGTGCACAGTCCGACGATCCCGCCGCCCACGATCACGGTGTCCGCGTTCATGACACGCTCAGCAACCCGTTTCGAGCGGGAACGGGCTGCTCGAACGCATCCGCGCGCAGGCGGGCGCGCATCGACTCGGCGATATCGTTCGCCCGCGCCGACAACACCGCCAGCGCCCCGGCATCGCCCATGCCGTGACTCGCCTCGCACACGCCGTTCAGATACACCGACAACGAGCCCTCGGCACTGGCGAATTCGAGCGAGTAGTCGCGGTGGACGACGGGCGTGCCGTCGGCCTCGCACGCGATCCGGTGCCGGACCGAACGCAACAGCGGGTGGCTCAACTCGTCGTCCGGACCGGTGCCGAAGTCCCGATATCCGGTGGCGAGCACGACGGCATCGACACCGAGCGAGGCGGTGTCACCGTTGTTGACGTCCGCCAGGGTCAGCAGCAGAGCTCCGTCGCCCTGCCCGACGACGGTCCGCACCTGCGAGAACGGCATCAGCGTGAAACGATCCGAGCCACGGTGCTCGTAATCGCGCTGGACCGTGGTCAATTGGTCGATGACGTCCTGATCGCAGGCGCCGTAGTTGACCGCCCGCAACTGCTCGCGCAGCCGCTTCTTGGTCTCCAGCGGCAGCGGATGGAAGTAGTCGATGAACTCCGGCAGGAAGACCCGGCGGGAGAACGGGCTGGTGTCCTTGAGCCGAAACCCGATGCCGCGCTGGATGGATACCACCCGGCCGACATCCGGCCGCGCCAGCAGATCGAGAATGATCTCGATGGCGCTCTGGCTCGAGCCGACCACCGCGACGGTGCGGAGTTCGACTCGCTCCTGCGCCAGTCGTCGCATCGTCGACAGATATCGGCCCGCGTGGAAGATCCGCGGACTGTCGATCGCGAAACAGCCCGGCACGTTCGGGGTGCGCCCGGTCCCGACGATGAGATGCCGGGCGTGCCACATGCGTTCGGCGGTACGGACTTCGAAGCATTCGCCGCCGTGGCGCTGCACCACCTCGACCGCGCGCACCTCCTGCCCGTAGGTCACCCGATCCGCGAAATGCGATGCCACCCACTGCAAGTAGCCCGCGTACTCGTTGCGCAACGCGAATTTGGCGTTGTAGTGGAGATAGTCGGTGAGCACCCCGCGACCGTGCAGGTACCGGACGAAGGTGTACTCGTGTCCCGGATCGCGCGGCATCACCAGATCCCGGAACGGATTGTTCTGGATGTCCGCGCCGGTGAGCATCTGCTCGCTCTGCCACTCGAATTCCGGTGCGCGCTCGATGAAGTGGCAGTGTTCGAGCAGGCCGTTGTCCTGCGCCGCGATCGCGGTGGACAGGTTGGCCGGCCCGAATCCGATGCCGAGCACCGGCTGCATCGGGGCGTGTTCAACAGTAGCCATGACGTCGCCGATCAGACCGTCTCGTACAGCGTGTTCGCCGGTTCCATCTGCACGATGTCCTGAATCTCGTTGTCGCCGTCGACATGTACGACCGTGGAACGGTGCGTCTGGATCTCCTGCTCGGTCAACTGCGCGTAGGAGATGACGATGATCTTGTCGCCGGGCTGCACCAGGCGCGCGGCCGCGCCGTTGACGCAGATCTGTCCGCTGCCCGGCGCACCGGCGATGGTGTAGGTCTCGAACCGCTCGCCGTTGTCGATGTCCACGATCTGGACGAGTTCGTGCACGCCGATGCCCGCCGCTCCCATCAGGTCGAGCGCGATGGTGATCGAACCGACGTAGTGCAGATTGCTCTCGGTGACGGTGGCCCGGTGAATCTTCGAGTTCATGAACGTGCGAAGCATGTGAAAGTCCTTGCGAGATTTCGGAGATGATCAGACGGCAACGGGATCGGAAACCGCGAGCCGGGCATCGAACAACGACGCCACGGTGGCCGCGATGTCGGGAACGATCGGATCGGCCAGCGTCGCCAGGGCGTGCAGGAACCGCACGGCACCAGCCTGTTCCTCGATGCGGGACATGTCACGGGTGGTGTAGCCGAGTAGGAGCACTTCGATGTGCAGGGCGAACGCCTCGGCTGCGGCCTTGGTACTGAAGGTGTCCAGGTCGTATGCCTCGTCGAAGCGGCCGGTCGAGGCGGTCAACGCCGTGGTCCACCATTGTTCGGGGTGCGGGAAGTCCCGCGCGTCCAAGCGCGGCGGCACGGCGGCGAAGGCCACGGCCAAGCGGCGCAGCGGAGTGTCGAACCGCTCGTTCAGGGTGTCCCGCGCCGATTCCATGGTGAATTCGGCGTGCTGGAAATCCGGCGCCTTCAGCGCGAGGACGAACCGGGCGCGGTCACGGCCGACGTCGGCGAGGAACTGCCGCGCCCAGATGACATCACCCTTACTGGTGGAGAATTTTCGCCCACCCAGCTGCAGGTAGTTGTTGGTGATCGTGCGACGCGCCGGCGGTTCGGCGATCCCGGCCCGCCGCGCCAGCGCGGCCAGCGCGGTGTAGACGAACGCGTTGTAGAAGCCGTTGTCGATGCCGATGAACTGTACGAGTTCGGACATACCGGGCGCGGGGTCGGTCAGCCCCAGCCAGTACAGATGCCCGACGAAGATCTCCGGCCAGGCGTTGATCGTGCCGGGGACACCGTCCCATTCGACCGGGATCCCCCACTCGATCGGGTACGTCATCGGAATCGACGGCAGCGGGGCGGCCAGGGTCTTCTCGATGATGCGGGCCAGCGATGGCCGGCCCGCGCGGTGCCGGGTGAGCAGCTCCTCGCTGATCAGCGCCCGGTGCCGCTCGAGGTCGAGCATCCAGATGCGCGCCGACCGGTACTCCACCTCGCGTTCGGCATTGTCGAGCAGCTGGCCGGGCAGGTTGTAGAGGCCGCACGCCTCACACACCCCGGCGCGGGCGTGCGCCAGGCAGTGCGGGCAGCGTCCGGTCATGAACGCCTCGGTCAGAAATGCCTGTGCCGCAACGTCATAGGGCAGGTCGACGGTGCGCAGATCGAATGCCCCGCTGCGCCAGAGACCGGTGCAGAACTCGCGGACGAACTCCTCGTACGGGGCGTCGGTCATCGTGTACCCGGTGACCGAGATCCCGGCGAGCTCCAGCGATGCCGAGGTCTGCTCGAACGCGTGCGCGATGAGGGCGTTCGGATCCTCGCCGAGCCGCCGCGCGGTGGTCACCACGTAGGTCTGGTTGTCGTCGGTACTGCAGGCGAACCGGACCTCGTGCCCGCGCCGACGCAGAGCCCGCGCGCAGACGTCGCTGCTGAGCACCGGTCCCGCGAAATGCCCGAGGTGGAAGTCACCGTTGGGCGTCGGCGGCGAGAACGTGGACCCGAAGAGTTCCCCGCTCATGCTGCGTCGATCGGGCATGAGCGGGGGGCCTGCGTGGTGACGCTTCGCTGCCGCCTCCGGCCCTGACCCGCTCATGCTGCGTCGATCGGGCATGAGCGGGGGGCCTGCGGGGTGACGCTTCGCTGCCGCCTCCGGCCCTGACCCGCTCATGCCTGCCGCTCCTCGGGCTGCAACCAGTAGATGCTGACGAAGTCCAGCGGCGCGTCCGTGCTGGTGTTGGTGACGATGTGGTCCTGGCCGTGCGGGATGTACACGACGTCACCGGGCGCGATCGGCCGCTGCTCGCCGTCGATGGTCACCGTCCCCACGCCGGAGGTGAAGATGAATGTCTCGTCGGTGGCGTGATGGTGTTCCTTGCTGGACTCCTGCGGGCGGATCGAGACCAGGGAACTGTTCCACGGCGGCACGACGACGTCCTGCCATGGATACAACCTGCGCAGGTCACAGTTGTTCTCGCGAGTGATCACATCGGTGTCGGCACTGCGGAAATGCATGGAATCGGTTTCCTCTCCTACTTTTTCATTTCTCCGACGCAAGGCTCGGATCACCGAGCCGCAGGATTCGTTCGATGACGTGTGGTTCGAAGGATTCGGCAGGGACGTTGTGCGGGCCCTTGAATGTCGCGAGCCGCGAACCGGCCAGAATCTCGTCCTTCGGCCAGGTTTCGGCGTAGGCCCTGCGACGTCGTCGTCCGAACGGCCCGAAGGTCAGCCCCATCGCCGTGCGGACCTTCGCCGACAGCAGCAGTCTGCGCATGCGGACTTCGCGTTCGGCGATGTAGTCGGCGAAGATGTCCTCGGTCCACCGCGAATGCGCCACCAACGCGTCGCGCACCAGTCGGGCATCGCGCAGTGCGATCGAAAGCCCTTGTCCGATAACGGGATCGCTCCAGCCCGCGGCATCGCCGATCAGAACCGCGCCGGGCCGGGTGATGACATCGCACCAGGAGTCGTTCATCGGGAAGAACGCACACGGTGTGCGCGGCGTGGCCGGTCGCGCATTGCCGAATATGGTGGCGCTGTCGGGTATGCAGTCGAATCGGAACGCCGCGAGGAAGTCCGCCGCCGCGGTGGGGCCCGAGAAACGCCCCTTCTGCTGCGGCGAGTGCAGCAGGTACAGCCGCGCCCGGCCGTTCGCCCGAGGGTAGACGAAGTAGAGCAGATCACCTTCGGTCCCGATACCGCTGGTGTCCTGGCGCCACCCGTCGATGCCGTCGGCGAGCAGTCCGCCACCCAGCGAGTTCGCGGGGGTCTGGGTGAGCCGGACGCCCAGCTGCCGACGCGTCGCGGACACCCGCCCGTCCGCACCGACGACCAGCCGAGCGGTACGCAGCCGGTCGCGGCCCTGGGCCCGGAAATGCACCTGCGGCTTCGCGCCCGCCGCCACCTGGGTGTCGGTCACACCGCGAAGCACCGTCGCGCCGGCGGATTCGGCGGCCGCCAGCAGGGCCGCGCAGGCCTCGGGATGACCGACGTCGAGCACTCCGGGAATACCCTCGAGCATCGACCCGACATCCAATGCCACGGCCTCGGCGTGTTCCGCGGTCACCGTCTCGTCGTAGGCGACGAATCGGTCGGCATAATTGCCGCCCGCAGCCTCGAGTATTTCGAGGACCTTCAATTCCTGCGCCTCGCGCAAACCCCAGCAGTTGATCACCTCGCCGCGCACGCGATCCTGGTGAATCGCCTGTCGCTCGAGTACCGTCGTCTCGATTCCGAAAGAGGCCAGCGCATAGGCGAGAGCGGATCCCGCCATGCCGCCACCGACGATAATCACATCCGTATCAGTGATTGCCCCATAACATCTTTCGTTCATCTGAAATTATCCTCCGGGCTTTATCGGCCGTTCGATTTCTCCACGCTACCCAGCCCGGGACATTGGACACCACAGCGGATCCTGACATCCGACGTCCTAATTCGGCCATTCGGTATGATTATGAATGGCATTTTCCTGATCCCCGACCATGAATCGGTCACCGCAGCGCCACGAACAGGGCAGACAGGATGATGCGAACAACAGCAGCGAAAAACCCGAGAAAGGCGTACCGCGCGAGGCCCGGCGTCCGTGCGGTGAATCTCCGAAATTGGTCACGCATGCTGTTCGACATCGATATTCCGGATACGACGCACGGAAACGCTATTCGGCGGCACACATCCGGCATGTGATGCAGGCCACATCGGGTGATTGTCCGATGTCCGCTAAGCTATTGCCAATCGATCGGTGTTTTCTGCTTGGGGGCAATCCATGACCGAATTCGCGAGCATCAGCACAATCGCCCCCGAGGAGGAGCATCCGCACCGTGTGGCGATTGCACTCGCACCCAAAATGTCCCTTTTGGAAGTTGCTTCCGCATACGAAGTCTTCTCCGCACCGGCGGCGAGACCGCACTACACGGTGAAGACCTGTGGAACCCCCTCGGTCCATGTCGGCGCCTGGTTGCGCGCCGACGTCGACGACACCTTCGACGGCCTGCTTTCCGCGGATACCGTGATCGTGCCGGCGTGCAGCGACGAGAATCGAAGCCAGCCGGATGTGCTCGTCGACGCGGTACGCGCGGCGCACGAGTCCGGAGCGCGGGTGGTGTCCATTTGTACCGGGGCCTTCACGCTCGCCGCGGCCGGAATACTCGACGGCCTACGGGCGACCACGCATTGGCGGCACACCGCCCGGCTGGCCGCGGAGTATCCGCGGATCACCGTCGATCCCGAAGTCCTGTACATCGACGAGAAGACGGTTCTGACCTCGGCGGGAAAAGCCGCAGGCATCGATCTGTGTCTGTATCTGGTGCGCAAGGACGTCGGCAGCGGCGTCTCCAACGCACTCGCGCGCTACCTGGTCCTGCCGCCGCATCGCGAAGGCGGGCAGGCCCAGTTCATCGCACCCATCGAGAGCGACGAGGACGACGAGACGATGACCCGGGTGCGCGACTGGCTGATGTCCTGCCTGGACATGCCGCTGACGATCTCCGATATGGCCGCCCACGCGCACATCAGCCCGCGCCAGCTGCACCGCCGATTCGTCTCCACGACCGGATCCGCGCCATTGCAATGGCTGCACTCCCAGCGCGTCTTCGCCGCCCAGAACCTTTTGGAGACAACCGATCTGAGCATCGAGCAGATCGCGTCGCGGACCGGGATGGGCACCCCGGCGAATCTACGCCGGCATTTCGTCAAACACGCGGGAGTCGCCCCGGACGCCTATCGGCGTACCTTCCGGGGCGCGGCGATGATCTGAGCGGGCGAGCCGCTCACCGCTCGACGACCAGGCGGGGGCGAATCGAGAAACCCGCGGCCAGGGCGCGGCGGCTCAACAGCGGAGTCAGCACCTGCACCCGGGTGGACGTCGCGGGCGGCGCCAACTCGGTGTAGCCGCGTTCGCCGTCCCAGGCATAGGCCGTGCCGGACCAGAGCAGCACGTCCCGGTCCTGGTACCGGATGAACGTCCCGGCGGGAAGCTCGCCGACCTCGACCTGGTCCGGCGCCGATCGCCGCTGCCGGTGCAGCAGCGTGTCGATCGCATCCACGGTCGTGCGCGCGCCGAATGTCGCCGTCTTGTACTCCCGTAATCGGTGGAACTGACACTCACCGCAGGGACGATGACCGGCCGCCAGAGCCACGGCCTCGTCGTAGAAGAACAGCTCGGTGTATTTGCGGCCGGGTTCGCGAAAAACCCGCTCCCGGCCATTGAACGCGAGCTTGCAGTAGATCCAGTGGGTATTCGCCCATTGCCTGCGCCCCGGAAGTTCCGACACGGGACCACCGCGGTTGCCCATCCAGGCACCCCGGAACCCGGCGGTGACGATCTCACCGCCGGGCAGCACACGATTCCGGTGCGGCAACGGCTAACCCCGTCCGCCCGAAGCGTTCCGCGCGGGATGCCGGACCTCGGTCGGTACCGGCGGAACCGCCGCGGCGGGCCCGGGAACCTTCGGGTCCAGCACCCGCTGCGCCCGGATCAACCAGCCGAAGCACAGCGCCGCCAGCAGGGCCGTGTAGAGCAGCAGCTGCACCGGAGTTCCCCAGGGGGCCAACAGCGCCAGCACGAACGACGCCGCGAAGCCGATGTACGTCAGTGCCTGATACACCGCGGTCAGACCGCCCAGCCGGGCCGGATCGGCGATGCTCTGCACCTCCAGCAGACCGCACACCTGCAGACATCCGTACGCGACGCCCAGCACCAGACTGCTGATCAAAGCCACTGTGGGACTGGCGAAACGCACCGCCGCGACCGCCAGCAGCAGACCCGCGACCACCAGCGAGAAACCCGTCAGGATCAGGTACTGCCGCCCGTGTGCGGCGATCGCCTTGGCCGGTTTCTGCACCAGAATGCCCGCGCCCGCGTTGAACGTCGTCACGATCGCGGCGAACAGCATCGCCCAGCTGCGCGTGCTGTCGTGGATGATCGCCGGTACGTACGCCAGGATCACCGCGACCGGAATGAACACCCACGGCGCCAACGGTGCGACGATCATCAGGAACCGCCGATCCCGGACCTCTCGAATCCGCAGTGCGGCAAGGATTCCCGCGTCCGGATTCTTGGTCAGCGTCTCCGGGGTCCGGACCACCAGGATCAGCGCGAGCCCCGCGAGCAGCAGATGCGGGATGTAGGGAACGATCGTCCGGTCCGGCGCCCACTGCGCCAGCACACCGGCGACCAACGGACCGAGTGCGAACCCGATGCCCATGGCGACGGTGAGCCTGCGCGCGCCCTGGGTGACGTCGTGGGATTCGGCGTTGGACAATTCCTTGAGCCACGCCGCACCGCTGCTGAACGCCGCGCCGCTGGCGACACCGGTGATCAGACGTCCGGCGATCAGCCAGCCGATTCCCCACGGACCGGCGATGAGCAGCAGCGATGCGAGCAGAGCGGCGAGCATCGTCGGGATCATCACCGCCTTGCGGCCGAAGCGATCCGAGAACGGACCGCCGAACAGCAGACCCGGCAGCAGACCCGCGGTGTACGCGGCGAAGGTCAGCTGGGTCATCGTATTGGTCAGGTGCAGCCGATCCTGATACACGAGTAGCAACGGCGTGAATTGCTGTGCGCCCCACCCCGCGGCCGCCACCGCGGCCGCGGGTTTGATCCACTGGCGAGGGATCGCCGAGGCACCGATGTCTGAGGTCTGCATGAACATCGCTCCTTGCCTTGATGATTCACGTTTTTCGAGGTTGACAACGAGCATCACCGGCTGGATCCGCCCGGACAAGTGGCATGAATGCCATCATGCGAACGGATCTGGCCGTCTTCGGCGATTCGACACGGCTCATCGGCCCGGCCACTGCACCCACAGCTGTTTCGGGCCGCGGAAGGAGATGTTGCGCGGGAAGGTGAACTCCTGTGGGAGCAGCGTCATCTCCGGCGCGCGCTTGGTCAACTCCTCCAGGATGACCCGGCCCTCGACCCGGGCCAGCGCCGCGCCCAGGCAGAAGTGGATGCCCTTCCCGAATGCCAGATGCGCCTTCGCGTCGGCCCGGCGGATATCCAGGACTTCGGGATCGTGGAAGTGCGACGGATCGTGGTTCGCGGCGCCCAGCAGCAGCAGAACCGTTGCGCCCTGGGGTATTTCGACTCCGGCAACGGTGACCTCCCGGGTGGTGCGGCGTCGCCAGGCGATCACCGCGCTGTCGTATCGCAGCATCTCCTCCACCGCCCCCGGAATGAGTGACGGGTCGGCGCAGATCTCCTCCCACAGCTGCCGGCGCGACAACAATCGACGCAGCGCACTACCCGCCAGACTGGTGGTGGTTTCGTGTCCGGCGAAACTCAGACCGAACGTGACATTCGCGATCTCGTATTCGGAAATGCTCTCCGGATTCTCCCGGTGCGCCGCCAGCAGATAGCTGGTGAAATCGTCCGCGGGATTCTCTTTCCGGAATTCGACGAACCGCTGACAGTATTCCCAGTAGCTCACCATATTGTTCGCGACCTCCGCCTGCTCCGCGACGGACGGCGCTCCCCAGCTGAATTCGATCCGGTTGCCACACCACGCCTTGATCCGATCGGCATCCTCCTCGGGAAAGCCGATCAGAGCGGAGACGACGAAGGCGGGCAGCGGATAGCTCAGCGCGGCGACCATATCGACCGGGCCGGGCTCGATCCGGTCGATGAGTTCGATGGTCTTGGCCCGCACCCGGGGCTCGAGCGCGGCGATCCGGCGAGCGGAGAAGCCCTTCATGTTCAGCGCCCGGATCCGCGTGTGCATCGGCGGATCGCAGTCCGACATCACGGCGGTGGTGGTGAATTTCTCCACGAGAATCTTCTTGGTCTCGGGAGCGAGATCGAATACCGGCTGCTGCTGGATGGTGGCCGAGAAGACCGACGGATTGCGGAATACCGCCTCGATATCCTCGTATCGGGTCAGGACGTACATATCGAGCCGGGGTGAATAGAAGATCGGGCCCCGATCGCGCACGGCGTTCTGATGGGCATACGGATCGTCGAGATACTCTTCGGAAAGGGGATCGAAGTCCGCATCGATGGGACAGGTACGGACATCAGGCGTGATGGTCATCGTGTGAAACCTTGTCGAATCGCAATCGGATACAAGAAAATGGTCTACCGCGGCAATACATAAGTCAATTGCAATTAATCGGATGACCACATAAAATTTCTTCATGTCCCTCAGCTTGCGGAAGCTGCAGTACTTCACCGTGGCCGCGGAAACCGGCCAGATGACCGCAGCGGCGGCCGAGTTGCACGTTTCGCAGTCCTCGATATCCATCGGCATCTCCGAACTCGAACGGGATGTCGGCACTCAACTGCTGGTCAGGCACAAGTCGCGGGGACTGACACTGACCACCGCCGGTCGCGAGCTGCTCCCGCACGCGCGGGCGCTACTACTACGAGCGGACGAACTTGTGTCCGCCGCAAGGCATTTCGGCGAATCGATCGGCGGCGATTTCACCCTGGGCTGTTTCACCACGATCGCCCCCTTCGTACTGCCCGAACTCGTCACCCAGCTGGCCACGACGAATCCGCCGATCGCCCTGCACTTCCGCGAGGGCTCCCAGGACGCGCTGCAGGAGGCCCTGTTGGCGGGCCAGTTCGAACTGGCGATCCTCTACGACACCGGTATCTTTCCCGGCATCCGGTGCACGGAGTTGTACGCAACCCGTCCGCACGCCATCGTTCCGGGCAATCATCCCCTGGCACAACAGGTCTCGATATCCCTGGCGGATCTGGCCGAGGAACCGATGATCGCCCTGGACGTCGACCCGAGCATGGGCTACTTCACCGGCCTGCTCCGCGCCGCGGGCATCGAGCCCCGAATCCGCCATGTCACAGGACAATTCGAGATGGTCCGCTCGCTGGTGGGTCGCGGCCTGGGCTACTCCCTGCTGATCCAGAAACCCGAGGTCGACTTCTCCTACGAGGGCGAACCCGTCGCCGCGAAACCTCTCTCCGACCCCATCGCCGCCCTGCCCGTGGTCCTGGCCCAGGCCGAGGAAGTTCAACTGACCAGACGAGCGCAGGCGGTGGTGTCCTACTGCCGGGAGGTGCTGTCGCGGACACATCGCCTGGGAGTCGTCCTCGACGGCGACGAGTAGCCCTCTCGACCCTCATCTCGCGGAACTCATCGCGTCCGCACATCGGCATCATCACACCACAGCACCCACGCTGACCTCGTACTTCGCGGAATTTCTCTCGGAGGCAAGCGATTCGGCCGAGAATGTTATCGGGCCGAACGGAACCACGAGGAGTCTCGATGACCAGATACGCGCATTTTGTGGGCAGTGTTCCGAAGGAGTTGATGACCGGGGACGGCGCGGTACTGCGCTGGTTCGCCGACAACAGCGGCGGCCATCCGACCGGGCTGCCCTGCGATCTGGACCCGGAGTGGATCATCGAGTACCTCCTCGGCCGCGCCGAACACGATGACGTCTTCGAGATCGTCCGCGCCGGCGAGTACGCGGACTACAGCGACTTCCCCAGCTACGGCCTGCGCCCGGGTGCGAAGCTGGAGCCGCGGCACGTATCGATGGACCGGTTCGACCGCATCGAATCCGTGGTCGCCGCCTTCGACGCACTACGCGCCGATCGACCGGAGTTAGCGCAGACGAAACTACAACTGAGTCAACCCAACCCACTGGATCTTGCGATGTTCGTATTCGCCGGCGCAGCGGTGTCGGCCGGATTCCCGCTCGGGCAGGCGCTGCGGCGATCGAATCTCATCGTGGCCGCCCTGCGGGCGCTGCCGGTGTTCACCGAAGCCGCGCTCGAGGAGATCGCCGCGGTGAACGATCGCTACGGCGACCGAGTGATCTGGCAGGTCGAATCGCCGTTCGCGCTGCTGGGCATGGTCAAAGCCGAACAGCTGAGCGCGAAGTGGGCGGCCGCGCCGCTGCTGGCCCGTCAGCTCGCCGGGCTGCTCGGCCGAATGCACAACGTCGGGGCGAACAGTGTCGTCCACCTCTGCTACGGCGATTACCAGCACAAGTCGCTACTCGGCCCGCGGTCGCTGGCCCCCGCGGTCACCCTGCTGAACCACACCGCGCAGCACCTACGCATGCAGGGCACTCCCCTTCCCGCCGTGCACATTCCGTGCGCCTTCGGCAGCGAACCGGCTCCGCAGGATCCCGCGTTCTACGCACCGCTGCGTCGCCTGTCCCCGGAGTGGAGCCTCATCGCCGGCGTGGCGTCCTCGACGCCCGACGCGGACAGTGCCCGCGCGCTACACCTGTTCGAGGAGGCGGCCGGCCGCACCGCCTACGGCGTCGCGACCGCATGCGGTCTGGGGCGCTGCAGCGTTGCCGAGGCAGAGCAAGCCGCAGCCACGATGACGCGGCTGACCACCGAGGCATCGGTCGGGTAACGGGCGAGCCCGTCGCCCTCATCGCTGCTATGTTGCTATGCGTGGGCGAGACACCAAGTACCGCACGAGAGTTCATCGCCCCCTGCGAAGATGTCGCCTTCGCAATCGGGCACACAGCCGGTCTCGTGCTACCCACGTGAGCGCATCGGTCTTCCGCGCTCGACCCAATTCTCGTCGTATTTCCCGTTCATCGTCCGGAGTCACGTCTTTGACCACACCGCAAGCACCTGTTCCCGACCCGTACACGACGGCGACCGGCGTATGTCCCGTCCAGCACGGCGCACCCTCGGATGACACCTCGGAGATTCGTTTCCGTATGGACACATCGGAATTCGTCACCGAACCGCACCACACCTACGACCGGATGCGCCAGCAGCACTCCAGCCTCGTCCCCGTCGAACTGGCTCCCGACGTTCCGGCCACTCTCGTCATCGGCTACAGCACCGCGGTCCGCATTCTCAACGATCCCGACCATTTCCCGTCCGACCCACGCGCCTGGCAGAAGTCCATCCCCGCGGATTCGCCGGTCCGCCCGATGATGGAGTGGTATCCAGCGGCCCGCTACAACAGCGGCGCGGCGCATCAGCGCTATCGCGAACCCTCGGTGGTCGCGATCGATCACATCGACCAGCACGCCATCCTGAGCATGGTCGAGAGGGCCGCCGTACCGCTGATCACCACGTTCTGTCAGGACGGCTCGGCCGATCTCGTGATGCAGTACGCGTTTCCGCTGGTACTCGAGGTACTCAACCAGATGTGCGGCTGTCCGGCCGATATCGGCACGCGCGTGGCCCTCGGGATGGCCGACCGCTTCGACTCCGACCGCGTCAAGGCCAAACAGGGCATGGTGGATCTCCGGGGTGCGCTCATGGAGTTGATCGCGCTCAAGCGCGAGCAGCCCGGCAACGACGTCACCTCGCACCTGGCTCATCACCCCAACGGCCTCGACGACATCGAGGTGTTCGCACAGCTGATGAGCTTCTACGGCGCGGGTTTCGAGGCGCAGCGCACGTTCATGGCCAATGCCCTGCTGCTCATCCTGACCGACCCGCGATTCCAACCCGAGAGCGGTCGCAACTTGTCGACCACCGACGCGCTCGACGAGGTCCTGTTCAACAACCCGCCGATGGCGAACTTCTGCACAACCTATCCGCGGCAACCGATTCAGATCGACGGCGTCTGGCTACCGGCCGATCAACCGGTACTCATCAGCCTCGCCGCATGCAACAACGATCCGCGCATCCGCGGTGACAGTGCCAACAGTATCGGTAACCGCTCGCACCTGGCGTGGAGCTCGGGCCCACACGTCTGCCCTGCCAAGGATGTGGCCTACCGAACCGTCGAGAGCGCCATCGACCAACTCTTCGACCGCGTGGGTGAAATCCGGCTGGCGATCCGCCCCGAAGAATTGGTCTGGCGGCCGGGCCCATTCCACCGGGCTCTGACCGCGATGCCGGTGATCTTCACGCCGCTGCGGCCGAACCAGGTGGTCTGAGACCCGCGACACTGTGAACCCAGGAGCCCGGGTGGAGCGTCGAACTCACCTCACCGGGACGCTGGGCGCCGCCAATTGCGTGCGGTCGCCGTCCGCGCCATGGGCCAGGGCCGCTTCGACATCCTCGTGTGGAGTTCCGAGCCGGACCGCGCTGATCGTCTCGAGGCGCTGGTACTGCTGGGCGTCGAGTTCGAGTTCGAGCGAGCGGAGGTACTGCTCGAGGTGGTCGACCGAGCGCGGTCCGAGGATCGGGACCAGGGCCGTCGCGGTGCTCACGGCTCGGTGACGCAGCCAGGCCAGGGCGACCTCGACGCCGGTGGAATCGAGCTCCTCGGCGATGGCGAGAACCGTGTCGACCACTGCGGTCTGCTGCGCATCGCGTTCGACCGTGCCGCGCGGGCTCAGCCGTCCCCGGCCGCCCGTCCGGTACTTGCCGGTCAGCAGGCCACCGGCCAGGGGCGAGTACAGCAGCGCGCCCAGCCCGTGGGCCTGTGCCATCGGCAGCAACTCGCGGTCGGCGGAGCGCTCGGCCAGGCTGTACTCGGTTTCGATACCCACCAGCGGGGCCAGACCGCGCTGATCGGCGAGAACGGCAGCTCCGGAGACCCGCCAGGCCGGGAAGTTCGACAGGCCGCCGTGCACGATCTTGCCCGAGCGGGTCAGATCGTCGAGCCCTTGCAGGATCTCCTCGATCGGGGTGACCCCGTCCGGGAAGTGCGGCATGAAGACGTCGACGTACTCGGTCCGGAGTCGCCGCAGACTCGCCTCCACCGAGCGGATCATGATCTTGCGGCTGTTGCCGGTGGTCGCGGGACGTGGATTCGCCTCCCGGGTGCCGCTGTATTTGGTGATCACGACGAAATCGTCGCGACGCGATTCGAGCAGTTCGCCGAGCATCGTCTCGGCCTGCCCGTTCTGGTAGATGTTCGACGCGTCGATCGTCGTCCCGCCGGCGTCGGCGAAGGTCTCGAAGATCAGACGGGAGGCCTCGGGACCGATACTCGGCGCTTCGATCCCGAAGTTCGATGTGCCGAGCGCGAATTCGGAGACCCGCAGGCCGGTCCGACGTCCGAAGGTCCGATACCGCATGAAACGCTCCTTCTCGGAAAGGGTTGTGACGAGCTACGATGACCCAACCTACCAAATAAATGGAGCGCTCCCTCTCTTATGCCCAGAGTCAGCCGAGAACACCTGGATGCCCGCCGCCAGCAGATCGTCGACGCGGCGCGCACATGTTTCGCCGAACAGGGTTTCGCCGGGACCTCGATGACCGACATCATCACCGAGTCCGGCCTGTCCAACGGCGCTATCTACCGCTACTTCACCAGCAAGGACCAGATCGTCATCGCGGTCTGCGAACAGGCGAGCAGCGCGTTCCCGAGCGCACTCACCCCAGAGGCCGTCACCACCTTCCTCGAACACGTGCGAACCCTGGCCAGGGAAACGGGCCACGCCAAACTGACCGCACAGATCATGGCCGAGGCAGCCCTCTCCCCCGCTCTCTCCACGATCGTCCAAGACCAACTGACGGCCCTGCGCAACGCCGTCATCAACCTCCTGCCCCAGGACGACATCCAGGACCCCGACCAGATCGCCGAAGCATTCGTAGCCATCTGCAGCGGCTACAACCAGCAACTGGCCATCCGCGGCGACCTCGACCCCACCCCCTTCACCAACGCACTGCTGGCAATCCTCGACCGGCGAAGACCAGAACAACACTGCTGATCCGAGACAACGGAACCTGAACCTGGATTCGGCTCGAGGCGCGGCGGCGCGGCGATAAGCTGTGCGCGGAGAAAGATGAGCTGATGCCCGGTATCCACGAGGTCGGCGGACGCACACGCGACCGATGACCGACGACGAAGCACTGTGCACGCGCCGCGAGGTCGTTACGCCTCTCGCGGCGGAGTTGGAGGCTGCGGGTTTCGAGGACGCGGTGGAGGTCGGCCGCGGCGGGTTCGGCGTGGTGTACCGGTGCTGGCAGGTGATGCTGGAACGGACCGTCGCGGTGAAGGTCCTCACCGACAGTTTGGATGCCGACAGCAGGGCGCGCTTCCTTCGCGAACAGCGGGCGATGGGCCGGTTGACCGGGCATCCGAACATCGTGACCGTGCTCGAGGTCGGTTCCACCGCCGGCGGGAGCCCTTATCTGGTGATGCCGTACCACTCGGCGGATTCGCTGGAAGTGTGGATCCGCAAGCACGGACCGATCTCGCCGGAAGGCACGCTGTCGATCGGGGTGAAGATCGCCGGAGCACTCGAGAGCGCTCATCGTCTCGGTATCGTGCACCGCGACGTGAAGCCGGGAAACATCCTGCTCACCGAGTACGGTGAACCGGCGCTGACCGACTTCGGCATCGCGCACATCACCGACGGGTTCCGGACATCGGCAGGCACACTGACCGGATCACCGGCATTCACCGCGCCCGAGGTTCTCGAAGGCGGCACACCCGGCCCCGCCTCTGATGTGTACGGCCTGGGCGCCACACTGTTCTGCGCACTCACCGGCCATGCGGCGTTCGAACGCCACGATGGGGAGAACGTGATGACGCAGTTTCTCCGCATCACCACCGAGCCGATTCCGGATCTCCAGCAGAACGGTCTTCCCGACGACGTCGCGTCACTCGTTTCCACGGCGATGAGCCGCGATCCCGACGCCCGGCCCACGGCCGCGGCGTTGGGCGAGGCTCTGCGCCGGAGCCAGCAGCAGAACGGTTTTCCGGTGGACGAGATGGCGCTGCCCGCCGAGCCCGGCCGCCCGTCCGGCGACCGGACGGCTCCTGTCCCGCCGCAGCCCCCGGCAGCGCTGGGGGCGCCGGGAAGCGGCCGGGGCCGCGGCAATCTGCCGTCGGAGTTGACCAGCTTCATCAACCGGCGCAGCGAGCTGGCCGAGGTCAAGAACCTCCTGTCCTCGTCCAGACTGGTGACACTGACCGGCATCGGAGGCGTCGGGAAGACCCGCTTGGCGCTGCGTGTCGCCTCGACCCAGCAACGCGACTTCGCCGACGGAACATGGTTGGTGGAACTCGCCGACGTATCCGATCCGGCACTTCTGGTCGACGCGGTCGCAGCCGTGCTCGGCCTGCGGGATATGCCGGGCGCATCGTTGCTCGACGTGGTGATCCATTTCTCGAGCTCCCGGGAAATGCTGCTGATCTTGGACAATTGCGAGCACCTCGTGGATGCGGCAGCGAAACTGGCCGACACTTTGTTGCGCAATTGTGCGGATCTGCGGATCCTCGCCACGAGCCGCGAAGCGCTGAACATCGCCGGGGAGTCGGTGGTTCGAGTGCCGCCGTTGACGGTCCCCGACCAGAAGCCCACGCTGGCGCGGATGCCCCGGTTCGACGCGGTCACGCTGTTCACCGACCGTGCCGTCGCCGCCCTGCCGGGATTCGTGCTCGATGAGGAGAACCAATCGGCCATCGCGCAGATCTGCGCCCGCCTCGACGGCTTGCCGCTCGCGATCGAACTGGCCGCGGCTCGACTGCGTTCGATGTCCCCGACACAGATCCTGCAGCACCTGGACAACCGCTATTCGTTACTGACCCACGGAAGCCGTGCCGCACCCACCCGGCAACAAGCCTTGAGATGGTGTATCGACTGGAGCTACGGGCTGTGCACCCCGGCCGAACAACAGCTGTGGGCCCGCTTGACGATCTTCGCCGGAACCTTCGAAATCGACGCTGCCACACAGGTATCCGGTCCCCTGCACACGCTGGAGAGCGTGCTCGACGTGCTGTCCTCGCTGGTGGACAAATCGATTCTGGTCCGAGAAGAAGCCGGCGCCGTCGTGCACTTCCGAATGCTCGAAACACTGCGCGAATACGGTCGGGAGAAGCTGCAGGAATCCGGCGAATACCAGGAACTGCGGCGGCGACACCGGGATTGGTATCGAGAGCTGGTATTGGAGGCCGACGCCGAGTGGCTCAGCCGTCGGCAACCGTACTGGTTCGCTCGCCTGGATCGGGAGAAGCCGAACCTTCGCGAGGCACTCGATTCCTTCCTCTGCGACGAGTCCGCGCAGGCGGCCGACGCGGCCCTGCAAACCGCTGTCGCATTGCACGGATTCTGGTTCTTCGGCGGACTCTACGGCGAAGGCCGATCGTGGATCGAGCGCGCGCTGGCCCGTCCCGACGCCGGCCCGATACCGAACCGGGTACGCGCGCTGTGGGTCGAACTCCAACTCGCCTCCGCGCATGGCGACTTGGCTACCGCCGAAACAGCATTGGCGAAGGCACGGGTGCTCGCGGAACAGGACCCGAGCCCCACGATCCGGGCGCACATCGATCACGCCGACGGCACTTTCGCACTCCTGAGCGGCGAGGTCGACCGAGCGTGCTCGTTCCTCGACAGCGCCGTGCGCCGACTCGAATCACAGCGGGAATCCGAGCTGTATGTCAGCTGCTTGGCCTATCTCGGGTGGGTCTGTGAAATGCGCGACGACCTGGAACAGGCGAGTGAATACTTCCGGCGAATGGTGGCCGTCACCGAGCCGTCCGGCGAGCTGGCCTATCGCAGTGCCGCCCTGCGCGGAATCGGCGTGCAGGCGTGGCAGCAGGGCGATCGGGACCGTGCGCAGCAGTTGATCGAGACCGCGCTGCGCCTGAACAGCGAGTTGAACAGCCCGGTCAGCGCCTCTTTCGTGCTTCAGTCCCTGGCATGGGTGGTGGCGGATATCGATCCCGAACGGGCCGCGGTGCTGATGGGGGCAACCGACACCATGTGGCCGGCCACGAGCAGCGCCACGATCATCTCTCCGGATATGTCGCCTTTTCACCAGAGATGTGAGCAGACAGCGCGTCGCGCACTCGGTAACCGAAAATTCGGCACGGCATTCCGCCGCGGCCAGTCGATGGGTATGGCCGCCGCACTCACCTTCGCACTCGGAGACGACCGCACCACTGCGGCACCACACCCTGCCGTACATCTGACCAATCGTGAGCAGCAGGTCGCCGACCTGGTCGCCCAAGGGCTCAGCAACAAGCAGATCGCCGCGAAACTCGTGATATCCCAACGCACCGCCCAAGGCCACGTCGAACACATCCTCGCCAAGCTCGGATTCAACTCCCGCGTGCAGATCGCCGCCTGGGTGATCGAGGACACGGACAGGCAGCACACCTGAGGTGAAACATCGTTCGCCCGAGGTCAATTCGTGCGTTCGAAGGGCACGGTCCGCGGCACTCCGGCAACGCCGGGCAGTATCAGCTTCCCGTTGGTGTCGAGGTAACCCGACCGCTTCGTCGGCATCGGCAGCGCGGGGTCCGGACACGGCACGTCGGTACCGTCACCGCAGATACCCCCGTTGAAATACGAGCGCTTCAGGTGATCCGCCGGCCACGGATCGGAATGCGTGCCGATCCATTGCGCGGGCACGTTGTAGAAGAAGAAAAAGCATGCGCTGACACCGGCGAAAACCGCGAGGAACCGGGCCAGTTGCTGCCGCGCCGATCCGCCACGCAGATGATCGAGTCCGCGCTCGACGACGGTGCGTCCGTCTTCGTCGGTGAAGAACCGCAGACAACACAGGCCCGCCTGGACCGCACCCCACATCAACCCCTCGTACACGGGCCACTGGTGATAGGTGCCCGCTGCGAAGGAGACGGATCGAATCGCCCCGGGATACGTGTAGAGCCCGAACGGCAACATGAAACCCGCTTCCATGACGAAGTCGAGCACGAAGGTGAAGGCGTAGGTCACCACGATGAGCCGCAGATTGGTGATATTCGGCCAGCGCGAGGAGATCCTGCGCATGACCCAGCAGCCGAATATCGTGATCATCAGAACTCCGACCGCGTAACCGGGCGCATTGATCAACAGCGGCTCGGAAACCTGGTGGCCCGGCTGCTCGGGCGAGACCCACCCCGGAATATCCGATGACCACGACCCGCGATTGAACAGCCAGGTGTTGTAGGTGCACCAGGTGTTCAGGTAATTCAGCAGCGGGTCCTGGAAGAACATCAACCCCATCGACACCAGCAACATGCCGTCGAGGGTGATCCTGCGCTCCCGGCGCCACGGCCGGACGATGAACCACCAGATCGCCACCGGCAGGCCGATACACACCACGACGGCGTTCATCGTGAGGAAGGCCTTCATGTACATCGGCGGGCTGGTCGGCCCGCCGGGCACCCGCTGGAAGTACGGCCCGGTGATCCACCGGACCCACACATACACCTGGAGACCCAGAAGCAGCCCGCCCGCCGTCGCCCAGACCTGCACTCGCTTCACCCGCAGCCGATCCCGCGCAGCCGATCGAGCCTCGGCAGATGGCGCTGCTGAGTCGAGTTCCCCTGTCACCGAGGACTTTTCGTTCGACAGCTCGCTCATGATGCCTCCCGTATCCACATCGCTCGCACGCGCTACCGCCGCCAATATACCAACTAGTATCTGAGCATCCATCTGGTATTCGAGATGCAATATCGAAACTCGAGCCGTGGACATCGGACGCATCGGACGACTGGGATGCCGTCGTCATCGGCGGCGGGGCGGCGAGTCGCCCGACGGCTCAGCACTGTCAGTTCGATGCAATATTTCGACTCATCGCGATCACAGCCGACCAGGCGGTAGAGTGAGCCATACCACAAACCAGGACTCGAGCATGAGTGCAATCGACTCGCCGAAAACTCAACGCACCGCGATCTCAGAAGTCACATCCGAGCTGGCAGACGCCGGATTCTCCGGCGCCGAGGAGATCGGGCGCGGCGGGTTCGGCGTGGTGTACAGGTGCAACCAGGCCGCCCTGGATCGGACCGTGGCGGTCAAGGTGCTCACCGCCGAGGATGCAACGAACATGCAACGATTCGTCCGAGAGCAGCGGGCGATGGGCCGACTGACCAGGCAGCCCAATGTCCTGGGTGTGTTGCAGGTCGGTACCACCACCTCGGGGGTGCCTTATCTGGTCACGCCCTACTACCCGCACGGTTCCCTGGACGCCCGGATCCGCCGGCACGGTCCACTGTCGGCAGCCGAAGCGCTGCGAGTGGGCGTCAAGCTGGCCGCGGCCCTCGAAACCACACATCGGCTCGGCATCCTGCATCGCGACATCAAACCGAGCAACATCCTGATCACCGACTACGGTGAACCGGCCTTGACCGACTTCGGGATCGCGCGCATACCCGGCGCGTTCCACACCACCGCCGGCACGATCGTCGGGTCGCCCGCATTCACCGCGCCGGAAGTGCTGGCCGGCGAGGCACCGACGCCCGCGGCGGACGTCTACGGGCTCGGCGCCACGTTGTTCGCCGCGTTGACCGGGCACGCGGCCTTCGAGCGGCGCAACGGTGAGCAGGTGGTGGCCCAGTTTCTGCGGATCACCACCCAGCCGACGCCGAACCTGCGCGGGCAAGGCATCGACGAGGACCTCTCGCAGGTGATCGAGCACGCCATGAACCGCACCCCCGAGCAGCGGCCCTCCGCGGCGGCGCTGGGCGCGGAGCTGCAGCAGTTGGAGGCCGGACACGGGGTGGCGGTCGACGAGATCGCGGCACCCACCACGGTCCCCCCGACCACCGACCGACCGACCGCGCAGGAGCCCGATCCGCTCGGGCCACCGGTCGGCAGAAAGGGGTCCCTGCCCCACGAGCTGACGAGTTTCGTCGGCCGGCGCACCGAGTTGACCGAGACCAAGACACTGCTCGCGAGTTCCCGACTGGTGACGCTGACCGGAATCGGCGGAGTGGGCAAGACGCGTCTGGCCCTGCGCGCCGCGCTCGGGGCTCAACGAGACTTCCCCGACGGCGTGTGGCTGGTCAAACTCGGGCAGCTGCGCGACGGGGCCCTGCTGCCGGGAGTGATCGCCACCGCCATAGGGCTACGCCCGCAAGGGAAACCGGTGCTCGAGGTTCTGATCGACTACCTGGAATCGCGGCGGCTACTACTGGTGCTCGACAACTGCGAACAGATCGTCGATGCCGCGGCGCAGATCGCCGACGCGATCCTCACGGCGTGTCCGAGACTCCGGATCCTGGCCACCAGCCGCGAGGCACTGAACATCGGCGGAGAGGCAACGCTACAAGTACGGCCACTGACCGTTCCCGAAACGAATCGGGACCCATCGCTACGAGGTGCGCCCCGCTACGACGCGGTCGCTCTGTTCGTCGAACGGGCCGTCGCCGCAGTTTCGGGTTTCATGCTCACCGAGGACAACATCGCCGCCGTGGCAGAGATCTGTCGCCACCTCGACGGGCTGCCGTTGGCCATCGAATTGGCGGCGGCTCGACTGCGCACACTCGCACCCGAACAGATCCTGGCGCGGCTGACCGATCGATATGCCCTGCTGACCGGCGGCAGCCGTAGCGCGCCGAGTCGCCAGCAGACGCTGCGCTGGTGCATCGACTGGAGCTACTCGCTGTGCACACCGCCCGAACAACAGGTCTGGGCGCAATTGTCGGTATTCGCCGGTAGCGTCGAACTCGATGCCGCAGAACAGGTTTGCCGCGACAAGTTCGCGGCCGGGGGCCTACTGGACGTGCTCACCGCGTTGGTCGACAAGTCCATCCTGATTCGCGAGGAATCCGATGGTGTGGTGCGGTTCCGGTTGCTCGGGACGATCCGCGAATACGGCCGCGACAAACTCGAACACGCCGGTCGATACCTGGAATTCCAGCGCAGGCACCGGGATTGGTACCGCAAGCTCGCCGAGCGCGCCGACGCCGACTTGATCAATCCCCGCCAGCTCGGCTGGATCGCCTGCCTGCACCGCGAACAATCCAATCTCCGCGAGGCGCTGAACTTCTGCCTGACCGACACCGAAGCCGAACCGGACGCCGCACTGTCGTTCGCGGCCGCCCTGCAACCGTTCTGGCTCTCCCACGGACTGACCGGCGAGGCGAGGCACTGGCTCGACCGCGCCCTCGCCGCCGGACCGGCGACCCATACCGTGGCGCGCGCGATGGCATTGTGGCGCGCCAGCCTGATGGCCGACCTCCAGGACGATCCCAGCGCGGCGTCCGCACTGGTCACCGATGCGCGGACACTCGCCGCAACGACCGAGGACCCGATCGTGCACTCGCTCGCAGACCTCGCCCGCGGCATGCACCGGGTCTTCGCCGGCGCACCGGCCCGCGCCAGCGCACCCCTGCACAGCGCCCTCGACACGTTCACCGCGCAAGGCGACGTCTACGGGCAGATCTGGTCGCTTCTCGGACTCGTCTGGGCGCACGAATTGCAGGAGGACAGCGCAACCGCGATCGCGTACCAGGAAAGGGTCCTCGCGATCACCGAATCGTGTGGCGATTCGGTACACCGGTCATATGCCTTGTGGGTAACCGCGGTGGCCACGTGGCGCCAGGGCGACCAGGACCGCGCACTGCGACTGCTCCGGCAAGGGTTACAGCTGATCAAGGAACTGAAAGACGCGCTGATGGCCGAGATGTCCGTGGAGACACTGGCATGGATGGTGGTGTCCCAGGGCCGCGTTCGGCGGGCCGCCATGTTGCTGGGCGCCGCCCAGGCGTTGTCGCGGTCGACGGGCACGCCCCCGGTGCTGTTCCCGAGCCTGGCCGTCCACCATGAGAACTGCGAACGAGCAGCACGTGATTCGCTCGGCCGCAAAGCATTCGACACCGCCCACCGCGAAGGCGCCGCAATGGATATCGACGCCGCGATCGACTACGCCCTGGAAGTGCGACGCTGGACCACACCTCGCGGCCCGCTTCCCACGGCCGAGCTGACCCCCCGGGAGCAGGAGGTGGCCGACCTCGTCTCCCAGGGCCTGACCAACCGGGCCATCGCCGCCCACCTGAGCATCTCCCAGCGCACCGCCCAGGGACACGTCGAACACATCCTCACCAAATTCGGATTCACCTCACGCGCCCAGATCGCCGCGTGGATCGCCGAACAGGGCCGCCCCGCGCCGGTGCGCCGACCGTTCGCAGCCAGTTCCACCCGTGCCGTCATCCGAAACGGCGTACCGAGCGATGGCGCCGACGTGCGCGGAGAGTGACCCCGAAGCGGCGACCGCGCTGTCCGTCAGGCTTCCGGGATTTCGACGCCGTAGTTCTCCCGGGTGATGTCGACCGGGTCCGGGCCGGCGCGCTCGAGACGCCGATCGCGCGAACCCGGCCATCGGCGTACAGCTTCTCCAACGCCTTGTACGCCTCACCGTTGTTCAGGGTGAGGTTCGAAAGTAGCCGCATCCCTGAAACCTGCGTGCCGTGCGAGGGAGGTACTGCGATTACCTGGAAGCCCCGTGACTCCCACAGCCTTGGCCCGAGGCGTGTACTCGGATACGGACAACGGATCGATACTTCTGCGGAAAGGGTTCGACACCATGGAGAGACTGATGAATCCGGCATCTCGCAAGGGCCCTGCCGAGTCGTTCACCGGTGAGGTGTGGTTCGACCAGATCTACCGGGGCGAGGAGCCCTCGCGAGCAAGAGTGAACGCCGTGCATTTCACCCCCTGCGCTCGCACCGCCTGGCACACCCACGCCGTCGGGCAGACGTTGCACGTCACCGAGGGCATCGGCCTGGTGGCCACCCGCGACGGAAAGGTGATCGTGATGCGTCCCGGCGACACCGTCCACACCCCGCCGGGCGAATGGCATTGGCACGGCGCGACTTCCGAGAACTTCATGACCCATCTGGCGATCTGGGAGGGCGCGGGCGACCCGAACGTCCCCGAGACCACCTGGGGTGAGCAGGTCACCGACGACGAATACCGGCGCGCCGACCACCAGCGCGATCGGTCCTGACCGCACGTTTCGAAGGAGAACTCCATGGCACTCACCGAAACCGCCCGCGCCAACCACGCCGCCCTGTTCCCCGGACACGTCTCGACCCTGCGGAACACCGACCCCGAACTGATCGAGATTTTCGACAATTTCGCCTTCGACGAGGTCCTGCGCTACGGCGAGCTCGATACCCGCACCCGGCTCATGACCCAACTGGCCGCACTCATCGCCATCCCGGCGCTCGGCGAGTACCGAGTCATGCTCGGGGCGGCGCTCACCGTGGGCGTCACGCCCGTGGAAGCCAGAGAGATCGTCTACCAGGCCGTTCCCTACGTCGGCATGGGCAAGGTATTCGACTTGCTGCACGCCACCAACGACGTGCTGGCCGAGCACGGCCTCGACCTCCCCCTGCCCGGCCAGTCCACCACCTCGCCCTCGACGCGCGAGCAGGAGGGGCTGGCGGTCCAGCAACGAATCGTCGGCAAGCAGGTCGTGGACGGGATGTACGCCGCGGCAGCCGACGACGAGGTGCACATCCAGCACTACCTGTCGGCGAACTGCTTCGGCGATCACCTCACCCGCACCGGCCTGGATCTGAAAACCCGTGAACTGCTGACCTTCTCGATGCTCGCCGCGCTCGGCGGCTGCGAGGCCCAGCTACGCGGCCACGTCACGGCCAACCGCACGGTCGGCAACGACCGACCCCTGCTCCTGACCGTGCTCACTCAACTCCTCCCCTTCCTCGGCTACCCACGCACCCTCAACGCCCTACGCGTCCTCGACGACACGGCGCCCGCGGCGTGAATCGCTGTCGCTCAGGGGTAATGACAGCCCCTCCCTCGTTGGCGGCCACGGGCCCAGCGTCGGATGCGGGCACCGCCCTGGGCTACAGCGTCGCCGTGGCCGAGCCACTACCGGCGCGGTGGAAGCGCGACGGGACAGCGGCTTCCGGCTGCTCATGGCCCCGCCGGGCAAACACCACCATCGGTTGATCCGGGCTCAGGAGGGAGGCGCCTGTGGCGGGTAGGGCGTGCCGTAGGGAGCTGGATTCGGATGTTGGGGCGGCGGTCCCTGCGGCGGATACGGCGTGCCGTAAGGAGCTGGATTCGGATATTGAGCGGGCCCCTGTGATGGATACGGTGTGCCATAAGGGGCGGAGTGGACGTGGCGTTCGGTCGAGGCGATTCCGCTCACGGCGCTGACGATCAGCGCGATGAGCAAGAACGGTATCGCCGCCAGATATGCCATGCGGAAACTGGTCGCATCTGAAATCAGCTGAGCGACAACGGGTGCGATCAGCGCTGCCAGGACACCGAGCGCCGCCGTCACCGCAGCCGCGATACCTCGCCGCGCGTTGAGCCGAAGCACCAGCGCCGCGGTCACTCCGGCGGCCGCACCCGTACCGAGCCCGTCGAGCACGCGTCCCGGCAGCAGCATGGCGCTGCCGGCGGCGAGCGCGGTCAACGCGGCGCCGATGAGCATGAGCACGATCGCGGGCAGAGTCACCGCCGTCGGGAATCGTGCACCGAGCACAAATCCGAGTCCAGCAGCGGCTATCGCCGCGACCAGGTATGCGACGACGCAGGTCAACAGCACCGCTTGACCGGACATGTGGAATTCGAACTGGATCGCCGACTTTCCGTCGGTCCGGTAGACCGCGGTCAGCATGGCAAGGCCGATGATCGCGGCGAACCCGGGCCCGATCAGCGTCCACCCTGCGCGGTTGCCAGTCGGCCGTGCCTCGGTCCGTTGCGGCGGCATTACGTACATACGCATACCGTAATCGGCTGTGGCCCACCTGACCAGAATCAGGCATCACGAAAACGGTTGTGCCTGTTATCATTCCGCCCGGGTCGACCTGGACGGCGCCGTCGCTGATGCAGGCAGCATCCGCGGCAACCGATGTTCCGCACTCCGCCCTTTCCATGGCGCCCGAGCTACGTAACCGAGTAGCTCACCATGAGGCGCTTCTGCGAACGGGTCTTCCTGCTCGTCTCGATGACATCATCAGTCCGCTCGCGAACTCGGTGAGCACGTGTACGACAACGTCGAAGTCGGCGAGTTGCACCCCCCAGCGCCTTCGGTCGATTCGGTGAAGCCCGGGTGATACGCGTGCGCTCCCAGCTCGCGCGTCGGCGTCAGGAACGAAGGGTGCGCAGACCGGCGCGGATTTCGCTGACCAGGATCTCGGGCTGTTCGAAGGCTGCGAAGTGCCCGCCCTTGTCGGCCTCACCGTAGTGGATCAGATTGCTGTAGGTGTCTTCGATCCAGCTTCGCGGCAGGAGTGGGATGTCCCTCGGGAAGACGGTCACCGCGACCGGGAGCGTCAGCTTCGGGCCGGCGAAAGTGAGCGATTTGTTCTCCCAGTAGATGCGGCCGGAGGACGCCGCGCTGTTGGTGAACCAGTAGAGGGATATCGCGTCGAGCATGTCGTCCACGCCGAGGGCGTCCTCGGCGAGCCCGTGGTTGTCGGTCTTGGACTGGAACTTCTCGTAGATCCAGGCTGCCTGACCGGCGGGAGAGTCCGCCAGGGCGAATCCGACAGTCTCCGGCTTCGTGCCCTGAAGGTGGTTCGACCCACCGAGCTCGCCGGTATAGCGGGCGAGGGTCTCCACGGCGTAGCGCTGTTCGGGCGACAAGATGTCGGGTATCTCTGCGGGAAAGGCGTATTGGGTGTTCAGATGAATTCCGGCAAGCCCCTCGGGTTGCATGGCCCCGAGGGCGGTAGTGACGACGGCACCCCAATCGCCGCCTTGCGCAACCCATCTCGGGTAGCCGAGACGCTTCATCAGCTCCACCCACGCGTCTGCGATGCGCGATACGGTCCACCCGGTTTCCGTGGGCTTCTGGGAGAACCCGAACCCGGGCAGCGACGGGACGACGACGTCGAAGGAATCGGCGGCGTGTCCTCCGAACGACACCGGATCGGTCAACGGGCCGATCAGCTTCAGGAACTCGACGATCGAGCCCGGCCATCCGTGCGTGAGTATCAGCGGCATCGCGTCGGGATTCTCGGACCTGACGTGGATGAAGTGGATGTCCAGCCCATCGATCTCGGTCAGGAATTGGGGGAAGCGATTGAGTTCGGACTCCAAGCGCCGCCAGTCGTAGCCGCGTTCCCAGTAGTCGACCAGCGATCTGGCGTTCTCTACGCGAACCCCTTGCGACCAGTCGCCCACCGTTTCCGGATCCGGCCATCGAGTACGGGCCAGTCGCTGCTTCACGTCATCGATCTCCGAATCCGAGATCGAGACGGTGAACGGGCGGACAAGGGTCGAGGTCAGCGGCGTCGGTGCGGTCATTGCCTTCTCCTGAGCTTCGAAGCAGCGCAACTCTTCATTGCACACTGGTGTGCAATCTAATTCATTGCACACCAGTGTGCAACGATGGTGTCGTGCCCACCGAGTCCTCCCGTGTGCGCTCGATGAACGAGACACGCGATCGCATCCTCGACGTCGCCCTCGATGTGCTGGGCGAGAACCCCTACGCCGGAATGGGCGACATCGCCTCCGCCGCCGGCGTCGTCCGTCGCACGGTCTACGGCCATTTCCCCTCGCGCCTCGACCTGGTTCGAACACTCACCGAGCGGGCCGTCACCGAAATGACAACCGTGCTCACCGAAGTCGACGCCTCCGACACCGAAGCGGACGCGACGTGGGTCGAATTCATCACCCGCCTCTGGCCGGTGGCGCACCGGTACCGAGTGTTGTTGGCACTGCGCCGCGGCGAGTACGGCGAGGCGATCCACAGCCTGCTCGGGCCGGTCGACGAACTCCTCGCCGACCTCGTGAAACGGGGCCAGGACAGCGACGTATTCGCACAGCACCTACCAGCGGGCATTCTGAGCCAGGTTGCCTACGGCACCGTATTCGCCATCGCGGACAGCGACCTGTCGAATGGGACCCGCGGCGCCCGAGCAGCGACGATCACGAGCCTGCTGATGCTGGGAGTTCCCGAGACGCGCGCAATCGCTCTCGTGAGCGACCAGCCCTGACCCGCGGCGCTCTGACCTGCCAATCGACGAGTGGGCGCAGAGGGGATCGAACCCCCGACCGCTGGTGTGTAAAACCGCCACATATCGTCCGGCGCGTGCCGCGGCGTACACTCAGTCCAGGTCAGAGGCTATTTCGTGTCCGCCATGTGTCGCCTCGTCCATCGTGTTCGTGCCTGTCTTGGGACGCTCCAGGGACACTGTGGGATTCGAGTAATGGCATACCGACCTGCACATTCACGCTCGGCACCTCTTTACTAGCGCGACAGGGGTTCGGGTACCGGCCAGAGTGCGGTGCGGGGCGACGGCGAGTCAGCGCGGCCTTCTCCGGCACAATCATCTTTGACCGCGAGGTCCATCTGCGGGAGAAGACCCTGTGGCGGATGCTGTATGAAATCTGCGCCCGTGCAGAGGAACTGCTCCAACTCAACATCGACGACCTCGACATGGCGGGCCGGTGCACCCGGGTGAGGTGCAAAGGCGCCGAACCCGCACCCGGCGCCGCAAGCGCCACCCACCACGAACACGTCCTGGAAACGGTCTACTGGGACGCCAGCACCGCGCGGCTACTGCCCCCGGCTGATCCGCAGCCGCACCCGCGGTGGAGTCCACTTCTTCTTACTGTCGGCCCACCCTGGCGGGCACCTTGCGTCGAACCGCTTCCGCCCCAACTGAGTCAGTGTGGCCAGCGTCTGGACGTCGAATTCATCACCGATCTTGCCGTCGATCAACTCCCTCGGCTACACCGGCAGCCTGAACCTGCTGCACAAGTAGCTGAACCAGGGCCGGGGTTGGAGGCGATCGGATCAGCCTGTCTCCGCGACGACTGACCTCGCGGATCATGAGCCGACCCGAAGACCTGCCATCCAGACGGCGCGCTCACCTGTCCGAACTCGTCGATGCCTGTCGTGAGATGAGCGACTTGGCCAGCCTCGTCGGTGAATTCGCATCGATCATGAGCGAGCACCGAGGCGCAGATCTTGATGGCTGGATGAAACAGGTCCGCGAGGCCGGGCTCGTCGAGCTCGACCCGTTCCTGCGCGGCCTCAACCAGGACCACTCCGCCGCGGTTGCCGGGGTGCCCCTGCCTTACAGCAACGGCCCGACCGAGGGACTCAGCACCATAATAGTTACGTGGAATCTGATCATGCCGATCCTCTTCGGCAACCCCGGGATACGTCGCAGTAGGCGTCCACCGCTCAGCTGTGCCATCGTCATGACCCATGGTCGCCGCACACAACTGCGTGACAACCTTCGCCTCGTCCGATGTGAGAGCGGTTGCGCGCCTTCCGGGTTCGAGTTCCCGCATTCGAACGGTCAGGGCCTTCAGGTCTCGTGCGGGACCTACGGTGAGCCCGCCTGTTGTCACCAGACGACACAGCGGTTTCTGCTCCAACGCGAACCACCGATTGAACAAGTGGGCGAGCCCTCCGTCATTGGCCAGCTTGTTCACCGTGGTGTAGGCCCCGACATCCGCGCTTCGATGCTTGCCCGACACAAGTTCCATAGCATCCCCACTACATACGACCCAGTCCTCATGCCACTCGCACAGGATGTAGTCGTCGCAGGTGGGATCTAGTAGCCCCTGCTCGTCGAGGGCATCACGGTACAGCGAGAGCCCGTCTGCGGCGGCCATGGCCGCCTGCCACTCGTACAAGTCAGCCGTGGTGGCGCCAGCGTCGTCAAGCTGGACAACAGCAGCGAGGCCGTCGAGGTCATCAGCGCGAGTGGGTATCTCCCAGGGGCGAAGGACTTCCGGAGTCGCTCCCGCCCTTCCGAGCTTGCCCGCCTGGCGGCCATCAGGTCTCAGGGCTGGATCCTCCGGCGGCACCCCCACAACTTTACGGCTAATCAGCTCGCCTCGTCGGAAATGTCGAGCCGAAGGAAGTGCAACCTTCTGATCACTCCGGTCGGTTGAGTATGACTGCCTCGCAAGACATTCACTGCCTTGACAGCGGAGCACCATCGCCCCCTGAATCGCCCTGGCTGAAATCGAGACCTTAGCCAGATCCGATGCCTCATAGTCTCATTACGCCGCCAGCCGCCGACCACAGCATCGGACAGGTATCGCTGATGCCAACTGTGCACCAGAACTATCGAAAACTGTTGGGCGCCAATCTAACCCACCGAATGGCGATCGGACTGGCAGAACGCGTCGTCATCCAGTTGCTCGAGCCGTGGTGGCTCACTATCTGGGCGTAGCCAGCGGTCTGACAGCCCACCCACCGACTGCGGCATACTGCCGTCACTACGGTCTCACACGCACCGTGCACCTCGCAGTCGAGTTCAGGATCGGTGGGCCCAACTGCACGAGACAAGGGACCGTCGATCGACGTCACAGTTCGCGGACACAGACAGAGAGTCGCTGTTACAGCTCCAGTTCGCTGAGCGCGGTGATGTGATGCCGAGTCAAGCACTGCCCGTTTCGACCAGTGCTTGCCGGTAGTCGAGCAGGTGGAATCTGCCATATTCGCCCGACATGCCGACTTCAGGACTCCTAGCGCCCTGCGGACAGAATGTTCCACCGGACTCCTGGGTTCTCGACAAGCGACCGTCAGGAGTGTTCCATTGAGAGGCATTGGATCTACGCTCGGCCACACAGCGCAAGCATCGATCACAACGAGGGACGCGCCCGTGCACCATGACATCTCCTGCCCAACTTGCAGCAGCTCAGACTCGGTCCAGAGTATTCCAGCGCTGAATTCTGCTGGTGTGTCAACGCTTTCGGGCACCGACTACTTCTCTGGCATCGGCTTCAGCTCGAGTGGTGTGGTCCCCGTACTCGGCACTGCAGTCACCGAACGCACCCAGACCACCCAACTGGCTGCTGCGACACGATATACCCCACCGTTGGTGTCGACGGCACGTCCAATGGTTCTGGGCTTGCTGATGACGGTTCCAGCCCTCGTCGTATTAATCACGATGGTGAGTTACCTTTTCGCCCACCCCGGCGTGGAGCACCCCACCGTCACCGACACGATCACCGGCATCGTGTTCGGTTCGGCTTTTGTCCTCGCGGTCGCCAGTCCTGCCGTCATAGCGTTCGGGCTCGTCCGCAGTCGTGTGCGCCGCAACAGCCTGATCTCCCGAGGGCGGCCTGCGGCGTATGCGCTGTGGAGCGCTGGAATGTACTGCCACCGCTGTGGTTATTGCTACTGGCCGACTACACCGGATCCTCGCATTCCGACTCGCCAGTCGTTATCCACGAGCCAATTCCGATGGGCCGTATGGAATGCCGGAGGCTACGCCCATGTCTGAGGCTCCGTCACCGAGCCGCTCACGCCGGCGGCAACATCGATTAAGTCGTGGCCGACAATTCACCGCCCAAACCAAACGGTCCAATCCTGACTGGTGCCGACGCTGGACAGCGTGACCGAGTTAGGTCAGCGTGATCCACGTTGCGAGAAAATCAGTCGGGCCTCTCACGGGCGGGCATCGTCCCCTTCCGCGCCCCGTGTCCGAGCTCCCTTGTGCGGCCAGTCTCCCCTAACGGATCCGAGTCCTCGGACTCATGTACGCCCGACGCGCCGACCTGTTCCGAGTCTGTATCAGGTTGCGAGTTGCCGGTTTTGGCCGCTTCCGTCCTGCCGGACGCGGAGACCAGCTGTCGCGCACGTTTCGTGCTGATTTCGAGCAGCTCGGCGATCTCGTTGTCAGTGTGGCCTTGTTCTTGAATTGCAGCTGCTGCCGCTGCCTGGGCCTGTTCGTGGTCGGCGATCTCGTTCGCGGCACCGACGGTGACATCCTGGATCCTGCGTTTGAGGTCATCGATGTCGGTGTCACGGCGCTGTTGCACGAGCCCGATGGCGTGCCACGCGTTGATGTAGTCCCGCACTGCGGCAGTGACGATCTTTTCCCGTTCACGCACCGCGGCTCGGTGGTCCAGGGCTCTGCGGCGTGAGCGTTGCAGGCGTGCGGCCACTTCCGGGGATGACCCGCGACGTACTCGCGCGGCGCGGGGGCGGCGATTTTCGTCCATGACGATCTCCTGACACGTGTGAAACCGGTCAGTCCCTCGCACTCACTACCATACCTGGCGCCGCTGGCCTGAGGGCATTGCGCGGACAGCTTTCTCGATTCCGCTGAGTAGCAGCAGCGTTCTGCCGCCTGATCGAGGGGTTCTGGCTGGCCGCCGCGGCGTCCGGACATAGACGGCTTCCAAGCGAAGTCGATCGTCCCGCCTGCTCAGCGCGCCCGCACATCCGTCAAATTCGCACCGGCGCCAGAAGCCACCTCCTGTACCGAGAAAGGAGACATCCGTGACTTGTGAGTGTGAACCGTCAGCCCTCGGCGACATGCATGATCTGTTCGGCACATCGAATCCATGGTGAACACTGTGTTCGCGCAGCGAGAGTGTATGGAGGATGAGATCCGCCAAGCACAGGAACGTCACCCTGCGACGCGGGATCTGTTGTGGCACAGCGATGGGTTGTGTGTGCCGACTCATCGGGTGATGTCGACCGAGTTCGTGTATCGCAGCCATGTGCGTGAGTTGCTCGAACGTGTTGCCGCAGGGTCCGATCCCCGGCCGGGCACCGCGGCCGAAGTTGCCGCGGCGATGATGACCACCAGCCTCGCCGCGCCGCTCAACAGCACTGGCGTGGGGTTGCATCTGCGGATGTGGCGGAAGGCCAGTTTTCCTCCGCTCGGTGACTCGACGCGCGATTACTACGAAGATGCCGTCGGCCCGCTGATCGACGATGCTGAGACCACGACTCGTCGCAAGCTGGCAGTCGCTGCCCGCAGGCTGGGCATCATCAGCTGCAGCGGGCACCACGACCCGGACTGCCAATTCACCGCTCTCGGCCATTGAACGCTCACGCGTCGCACTCAGCTCGGGCGCTGGCTTCACTCTGACCCGCTTCCGCGGCGTGGCCGCCGCGTGCTTTCGAATGTTGTTGGCGCCGTGACGGATTCCTTCGTCGCGGCGTTCGTCGTTTCTGTACCCGTTTCAGGAGGCGATCCTCATGCCCTATCTGTCGGTGTCTCTCGCGCCGCCGTGCGCGCTATGCGGATCCCGAACTGCCGGTGTCCGTCACGACACTGCTGAAAACGAAATAGCCTGTACCGCATGCCTTTCCAGGATGTCATGGTGTGACCGGTGCCGGGCACCGAGCAGTGCACTGGTCGCGACCTCCGATTCGGGGCACTGGTGCGGTGCCTGTGTGGCCGGGGTCGCGACATGCGCGCATTGTGGCCGCTACAGCGACAACCAAGTCCCTGCGGTCGGCGCGGTCACGGTGTGCGCGGTATGCGCACACCGCCATTTCGAGCGGTGTAACATCTGCGCCCTGTGGGCATCGGCGACCCGCTACGTGTCCGGCGGGCGACGCGTCTGCCAGGGTTGCGCGGCCGGATTCGTCGCGTGTGAGGCGTGCGGCACGCTGCTGCCGGACTACAGCGTCTGCGACGCCTGTCAGTCGGGTGCGGAGGTATGGAACTACAGCTACAAACCCGATCCCCGATTCCACGGCGAGGGGCCGCTGTATCTGGGGATGGAGCTGGAGATCATTGTCTCCCAGCGTCATCGATATCGGGCAGTGTCCGCGGTGGCCGACGCGGTCGGGCGTTTGGCGTATCTGAAGAACGATTCCTCGATCGAGCCCTCGGGGTTCGAGCTGGTCACCCACCCGATGGACTACACCTTCGCGATGCGCGAGTTCCCGTGGGCGTTGCTGGGCGAGCTGTCAGCACTGGGTTGTGTGTCCGATCGGCGGGTCGGGTTGCATGTGCATGCCTCGCGTGCTGGATTCTCCTCCCCCGCGCACATCTACCGGTGGGCGACGTTCCTGTACCGCAACGAGATCGCGGTGACCGAACTCGCGGGCCGCCGGTCTCGGTATGCGCGGTTCTCCACACAGGCGCGGACCCGGATCAAGGACACCGCCAAAGGGCAGCCCCACGGCACCGATGTGGACCGCTACCAGGCTGTCAACCCGCATCCCCGTCACACCCTCGAGGTGCGGGTGTTCGCAGGATCTCTGGATCCGGTCCGGGTGCAGGCCGCGCTGGGTTTCGTCACCGCGTCGATCGAATACACCCGCGGTCTGAGCTCGCACGACATCGCCCGCCATCACGGCTGGGACTGGCCCCGATTCACCGACTGGGTGCACACCCGCACCGGGGACTACGCGGCCCTGGCCCAGCGTCTGGGGGAGGTGAGCCTTGCGTGTGCCTCCTGAGTTTCTTCCCCGGCGGGGTGGCACCGGATCTGTCCGCTCTGGCGATCGGCGCGAGTGTCAATCGCGACGGTCACGGGTGGGCCATGCTCACCCGCACGCGGATCATCACCGGGCACGGTATGAACGCCGACGAGGTGCTCGCCGAATTCGCACGCGCCCGAGACGAACACCCGCACGGGCCCGCGGTATTTCATTCCCGGTGGGCCACCCGCGGGATCATCACCGTCGGCAACTGCCACCCCTTCGCGTTAGGCCGCGATGAGCGAACCTGGCTGGCGCACAACGGAACCCTGCCCCAGCGCGTGCATCCAGGCCCTTACGATCCGCGGTCGGATACCCGGATCGCTGCCGAGGACTTTCTTCCCGCTCAGCCGTTCGGGTCGGTTGATACCCGACGCGGATTCCGGGGTCTGGAATCCTGGCTCGGCCGTAGCAAACTCGTGCTGCTGACCATCGACCCCGCCTACGCCCATCGCTCGTACATGTTCAACGAGCACCTCGGGACCTGGGAGTCGGGAATCTGGTACTCCAACACCAGCTACCAGGCCCGCCAGCCCACGCTGTGGCGCGGGCCGTGCCGGTACTGCCGCACCCGAGGCCCCGGACCCGGGAGCCGGTATTGCGGCCGGTGTGGCTGGTGCTTCGTGTGCCTGGCCGACTTCGCCGAATGCGACTGCTACGCACAGCATTCGCGCCGCCGCTCACGCGCCTTCGGGCCAAGCGCGCTCATCCAGCCCCGACTGCCTTGAGTCCGGCCTGATCCGCGGGCCTCCGGTCCGGTCGTGCGCCGATCGACCCGTTCGCACTGTTGACCACGGCCCCGTACCCGAGCTGTCTCGGGTGGCGGGGCCGTGGTCATTCCCCTTTGGAAGGAAGGCGATCCGTCATGCCCGTGTCCGCTGATGTGCAGTGCCGCGGTTGTCCTGCCGTGCTGCCCGATGATCCATCCCATTCAGGCTGGTGCCAGGACTGCGGCAGTTGGCGGGTATGTGAGGAGTGCGAGCGGCCGACCGAGGACCTCTACACCACCGTCAGCTGCACCGAACTGTGCGAGGACTGCTGCGCGGGCTACTCGTTGTGTGATCGCTGCGACCGGTACGACGAGACCACCTACACCCTCGACAACGACGACATCGTGTGCGACGGCTGCTCCACTCATTACGACGAATGCGGCAACTGCTACAGCCTACTCGCAGACAGGCACACCAACTGCCAATCCTGCGGCCACGCAAACGGATCCGACGACCGGATCCACGACTACTACTACAAACCCGCACCCCGATTCCACGGTCGCGGGCCGGTATTCCTCGGGTTCGAACTCGAGATCAAAACCCCTCCCCGGGTCCTGAGCGCGTGCGTTGATCTGGCCCTGGATCAGCTCGGTGGCCTGGGCTATCTGAAGGAAGACTCCTCGATCGGGTGCGGGTTCGAACTCGTCACCCACCCCATGGACTACACGTACGCGTTCGAACGATTCCCCTGGAGTCTGCTACCTGCTCTGGCCGGCGAGGGGGCGTACACCGACCGTCACGTCGGATTGCATGTGCACGTGTCCCGGGCCGGGTTCTGCTCCCCCGTGCACGCGTATCGCTGGTTCAAGCTGCTGTATCGCAACCAGGCTCGCGCCACGGTGCTCGCGCGCCGGGATCCGTCCTCATGGGCCAGTTTCGACCTCCGAGCCCGCTCGCACACCGCCGACATCGTCAAGGGCGACCGCGGGTTCGGACGCTTTCAGGCGATCAACGCCGAGCCCGAGCACACCTACGAGGTGCGGATCTTCGCCAGTTCCCTACGCCCGCAGCAGGTTCAGGCCGCGCTCGGGTTCGTCGACGCCACCGTCGAGTACACCCGCACCCTCACCAGCGGCGATATCGCGCGCCGCCGTGGCTGGGAATGGACCGCGTTCACCGCGTGGCTGCGCACCCGCCCCGACTACGCCCCGCTGCTGATCGAACTGGAGGACCTGGCATGTGCATCCTGACCTACCTCACCCCCGGCGCCGCACCCGACCTCGACGCCCTGCTCGGCGGGGCGCTGGCCAACCCGCACGGCCACGGCTACGCCGTCATCGCCGGGCACCGCATCCTGGTCGGTCACGGCCTGGACCCGCGGGCAATGATCAGCGAATTCGCTGCTGTGCGTGCCGAACACCCCGAGGGTGCGGCGTTGTTTCATTCCCGGCTGGCCACCCACGGCACCATCGACCCGGCCAACACTCACCCGTTCCTTGTGGGCGGAGACGAGCGAACGGTCATCGCGCACAACGGAATCCTGCCCGACAGCATGCACCCCGTGCCCGGGGACCTGCGATCGGATACCCGCATCGCCGCCGAGGAATTCCTGCCGCGCCAACCGTTCGGGTCGCTGGACTCCGACACCGGCCGCGGCCTGCTCGAACGATGGCTCGGAACCGACAAAATGGTGCTGCTCACCGTCGATCCGGCCTACCAGCAGTCCGCGTACCTGTTCAACGAACGCTCCGGCTACTGGTCCGATGCGGGGATCTGGTACTCGAACCTGTCCTACCGCACCCCGCCTGTGCTGTACGGCAGCGATTACAGCATCGAGGACGAGGTGTACTGCCTGGACTGCGGCGAATACGACCCCGAACGCCCCGGCGCACACTGCACGTACTGCGGATTCTGCGCCGAGTGCTTGCGCACCTTCCCGCACTGCGAATGCCGCGACGTGCGCGGCCGTGACCGGTACGCCGACCTGGATGAACACCTCACCGCCTGACCCACCCATCGACGCGCACAGCACCGCTCCTGCAGGAGCGCGCGCATCGCTCGTGCACTTCGTTCACCGACAGGAGCACCCCTGTGCAGTCGATCGACACCACCGAGGCACACGATCCGGCGCGGCGTCGTGCGTGGGCACTGCTGTCCCGCGTCTGGCTGTCTTCGCCGGGAATGGTTGCCGAACTCGTGAATACCCACGGCCCTGTCGCTGCGGCGGACCGCATCGTGAGCGGGGTGATCGATGCCCGTTACGGCCCGCGGGATTGGGAGCGCGCCGAGAACGACTTGTTCCGGACCGCGGTGATGGGGGGCCGTTTGCTCACTCGCGACGACCCGGCCTGGCCCGCGCGCCTGACCGACCTCGACCTCCTTGGCGCGGATGTTCACGCTCCGATCGCGTTGTGGGTCCGTGGTCGCGAGCAGCCGGACCTGTTCGCGTCCAGCATGATCGCGGTCGTCGGGGCCCGTGCCGCGACCGGCTACGGCGAGCATGTCACCTACGACTTCGCCGGGGGGCTGGCCCGCCGGGGCTGGACGGTCCTGAGCGGTGCCGGGTTCGGGATCGATGCGGCCGCCCACACCGCGGCCCTGAGCGCGGATGCTGCGACAGTCGCGGTGCTGGCGTGCGGGCTCGATCGCCCGTATCCGGCCGCGCACGAGCGACTGTTGGGCCGGATCGTGGAGACCGGGCTGGTGATCTCGGAATACCCGCCCGGCACTCCGCCGGTGAAATCCCAGTTCCTGGCAAGGAATCGGATCCTCGCGGCGCTCTCGGCCGGGGTGCTGGTATGTGAGGCCGGGCTGCGCAGCAGCACCACCAATACCGTGGGCTGGGCCACCCGACTGGGACGTCCGGTCACCGCAGTACCCGGCCCGATCACCTCGGCCGGGTCCGCGGGCTGTCACGACATGATCCGCACCAGCCGGGCCCGACTGGTCACCAACATCGAGCAGATCCTGGATGCGATCCCCGGCTGAGGACCGCGGGGCTCGCTGTCCCTGTGCGTGAATTCGCCCAAGCCCCTGTCGGTCTCGGGTCTCGGCTCCACCGGCTGTCCAGGTCATCGACAACACCGCGGTCCTCACTGCCGTAGCTACTCCGCCTCGTTCCGGCGGTCTGGGCCGTCGCGGTCCCGGGCCCGTGTCACAGCCGCTTCCCCTCGTCGCCTGACAGCGCCCCTGCCTGTTCGCCCTGCGAAACCGGCAGGGGCGCTGTTGTCCGTACTCCCTTGTCCTGAAAGGCGATTGCTCATGCCTTCTGCACCGGCCATGGTGCGTTGCTCGGCGTGCTCGACTGCCCTGCCGCCCGAGGATCCGCCCACCGACCACCCGCTGTGCGCCACCTGCACCCAGACCCCGTGGTGCGACGGCTGCTCACAGCCTGCGACCGAACAGCATCTGACCGTGCAGGACGGGGTGCTGTGCGGCGACTGCATCACCGCCTGGTCGCTGTGTGGGCGCTGTGACCGCTACACCCACGACCCCCAGGACACCGTCGGGGACGGGCCTGTGTGCGATGGCTGCGCCACGGACTACTCCCGCTGCACCGACTGCTGGCTCCTGGCGCAAGAACTTCGACAGCTGGACAACGACACCAGCGTATGTGCGGAGTGCGCCTTGGACTACCGCGCCTGCGACGAGTGCGATCAGCTCATCGTCGGCTACGCCGACTACTGCTCGGACTGCACCCCCAGCAGCAGTGACCACGTCCACGACTACAGCTACAAACCCACCCCGCTGTTCCACGGGACCGGACCCGTGTTCCTGGGCCTAGAACTCGAACTCAAAACCTCCGGCGCGGACTGCCAGGACTGCGCCCTCATCGCCACCAGGAAATTGGGGCGCCTCGGATACCTCAAGGACGACGGCTCGATCGGGTACGGGCGCGGGTTCGAGATGGTCACCCACCCCATGTCCTACCGATACGCGATCGAGCAGTTCCCGTGGGATCTGCTTCCCCAGCTAGAGGAGCGCGGCGCGTACATCGACGGGGATGTCGGGATCCATGTGCACGTCTCCCGCGCAGGATTCGCATCGCCGGTGCACGTGTATCGGTGGATGAAGTTCTTCTACCGCAACGAATCCCACATCACCGAAGTGGCGCGGCGGGCCTCGGACGAGTGGGCCGCGTTCGCGCCCCAGGCGCGAGCGGGGATCGTGGATTTCGCCAAGGGCAACGACGACTACGGGCTCGGGAACGGCGGCCGCTATCAGGCGATCAACACCCTGCCCGAGCACACCTTCGAGGTGCGGATCTTCGCCAGTTCCCTTATCCCGCAGCAGGTTCAAGCCGCCCTCGCGCTCATCGCCGCATCGGTCGAGTACACCCGCACCCTCACCAGCACCGACATCACCCGCCGCCACGGCTGGGAATGGACCGCATTCGTCACCTGGCTGCGCGCCCACCCCGATTACGCGCCGCTGCTGGCCGAACTGGAGGACCTGGCATGTGCATCCTGACCTTCTACAAACCCGGCATCACCCCCGACCTCGACGCCCTTGCTGCCGGGGCCGATGTCAACCCGGACGGGCACGGCTACGCCGTCATCGCCGAGGACCGGATCCTTACCGGTCACGGCCTGGACCCCGACGAGGTGATCGACGAATTCGCTGCCGTGCGTGCACGATTCCCGCACACTCCGGCGTTGTTCCATTCCCGGCTGGCCACCCACGGACACATCGGCACCGACAACTGTCACCCCTTCCACGTCGGTGGTGACGAGCGAACGGTACTGGCGCACAACGGGGTACTGCCCGCGACGGTGCAACCCCTCAACGGTGATCTGCGCTCGGACACCCGGATCGCGGCCGAAGATTTCCTCCCGCGTCAACCGTTCGGGCCGCTGGACTCGTGGGTCGGGCGTAGCGGGCTCGAAACCTGGTTACGCACCGACAAAATGGTGCTACTCACCCTCGACCCGACCTACCGGCACACCGCCTACATCTTCAACGAACACCTCGGGCACCACAGCGACGACGGGATCTGGTACTCCAACACCACCTACCAGTGGACCCTGAAATCCCACTGGCACAGCGCATCCGGACCGAACCTCCTGGACGAGGCGTACTGCGGGTTGTGCGGCGACT
>NZ_JAINZY010000024.1:0-87227 GCF_019890715.1 Nocardia coffeae
CCCTGCGCCGGTGGGTGCCAACCGGCGCAGTCAAACTGCCCGCCGCCGATGAGCTACGGCACGGGCGATCATGAGAGCGCGGGTGATCATTCAGGGAATTGTGTCCCAGGTCATAGGTCGCTGTCTGACTATTGGCTGCCCGATTCTTACGAACGAAACCCACTCCTGCACCTGGGCGATGAGCGGAGCCGAACGACACCCAGCCGCAGCTCCTGCGGTGGACGTAGACGGAGCGCTCGATGCCGGCGATGCTCGATAATGCCGATGAGCGAATCCACTCGCGACCTACTCTCAGGATTCAACGGACCGGCCGCAGCTTCGGCGATCACAGCTTGTTGCAGGCTACGGAACTAGTCCCCGCTGAGCTGCCGAGAGGTTTTCGTCTGAATCCGAGAGTCCGGTACGCAAACGTGCTACGTCTGCCGGAGCATAGGAGAATACCCTGGCCATCTCAAGCGCTGTCGCGGCCTCGATCAGGAATTCTGACGGGATGCTGGCACCACATTGAGCCGCAATCTTGTTGGCTACGGCAATGTACTCGGCGGTCTTATCGTCGTCCAAGGTGTCACCGATGCATACCAGAGCAGCACAGGCAAGTAGCAGAGCGGAACGGTTCGGATCGTCAGCTGCGACTCGAGCGACGCCCCACATGGCATGGAAACGCCACGCATCGGACGGGCCGCCGCCTTCCTGCACGGCGATCAGAATCGAACGAAGATCGCCCCACGGATCAACGGCCATATGCCACCAGCCAGGTCTGCCGATCGTGACCAGCGCGACCTGTTCGTTCCATTCCTCGGCGTTGCCTTGATCAATTACAACCTGGCAGTCCGTCGGGACGTCGACGATGCGCGCACGCAGGGCGTTCAGGACCTCCCGGCGCCTTTTCTCAAGCGCTTGTCGATACTCTGCTTCGTCCAGGCTGTTGTTGTCCAGGCGATCTGCGGTACGAAGTTGCTGGAGCGTGGTTGTGCCGAATGCCTTCACGCCTAGCGCTCTGGCCACTCGCCTCTGCGCCAGGTCGTCCGACCAGAGCGGTACACCTCGGTGTTTCGCAAGCGCAATCGGACCAAGCCAAGGTTCGGATCCAGGGAGATCAACCCCTTCAAGAGTCGTGTCTGCGAATGCTTGTGTCGACGCGAGAGCCTTCTCGATGGTCGAGAAACGGGCAAGAGCGGCGAGGTGGTCCTCGACGTCTATCTCGACGGCGGCGATCGAATCGGTCGCTGCGTCGTAGCGTATAGTCCCGCAGCTTGATGATTGTCCCTCCAAAACAGCACGGCCTGCACGTACGTCTAGCTGCGAAGTAGCCGGAACAAGGAGACTTCGGAAGTTTCCCCGGAAGCTGTCGAACTCGCCCAGTTCACTAGCTATGAGCAGGGCGGATACATCAACCACAACGTCTCGGTTCAAAGAATTGTTGGCAGCTTCCTCGTCCTCTAGATCGTCGTCTTCGAGGGCTGCTGCCGCAATGAAGTAACCGAGAGGCCTGGCCGCGAGGATTGACGAATACGGCTTACCCGCCGCCAATGCCAACATGCCCAAAGGCAAGCGCACCTGTCGGACCGCCTCGGCAAGCTCGATCAGAGGACCGTCGTCACGGCGCGCTAGTTCGGTCATCTTGCGGATGAGGTCATCGGTCGTCGGTGCCTGAAGTATCTTGATCGGACTCCGGTCGCCATACCGCTCCACATGAGCCTGAAGCGCAGCGAAGGCGGCGGCGCGACGATCACCATCGAGGACTGCCCGCTGATCGGCGGGAGTGGCAGGTTCGTCCTCCTCGCCGCGCGTGCGTGTTGTCACAGCTGTCAGAAGTGCGGCACTGAGCTGTATGTCATCGGCAAAGGTGTCGGCCAGTTCGAGCATGCGCGCATATACATGCGTATTCAGCGTGGGCTGCGCGAGCATCACAGACGTCCACAACCGAGCATGGCTCGGCGCGTTGATTGTGGGCTCGTGTTGTACCAATGTCTCAAAAGCATCGGCTTCTTCCCCCAGCCGCATCTGGGCTTCTGCAAGTTGCCAGACATCGCGCTCCTCGACGACTAACTCGTCCGAGTTCACGCACTCGTTCAGATGGCGTTCGATTCGTCGCCAGAGTTGCATATCTGCGGGGGCTTTTGCGATCTGACGTGACAGGAGAAGCGCTAGCAGCCGGTTAGCGATACGCCGGTGAGACGGATCAATGAACGACAATGAGAGAGCGTCGGAGGCCGCGTCGTATGCCTCCGAGTCGCGATCCAAACATATCAGCATCTCGGCGCGACGCAACGCGAATTCCGGCTTTCCGAATCGCACGTAGGCTGCACTGGATGCGACTTCGGCATCATCGAACCTTTCGGCGCTTGCCAGGTAGTCGACAAGCTTCGCTGCCCCGAGTTCGGAACGCTCGGCCAACAGGCGGAATTTCGGAAGGGCTGCATCGAGGTCGACGCACGCCTTTGCGCTGACCACCGCAAGATCACGAAGGTCGGGCGAGATGAGGTTGTCGTCAACCAGCGGGTCGAGTCGCGCTGATTCGTCTACTCCCAAATCACTCAGACGCATGACGACCTGCAATAGCGCCTCCGGGCGGCTCCTGTCCAGTCGTTCGACCATGCCGATCCATGCTGCGCGCCGGTCTTCGATCTCGCCGGGGATCTCTACCAACCGCAATCGAGCCAGGTCTTGGTCCACACCTTGGGGTAGAGAGTCAATCAGCTGCATCGCGAGGTCACGCCGTTCGAGCGCAGTAGCAGCGGATGCGGCAAACGTACGAACTTCGGGCCTCTGTGACTCCTCGATAGTCGCTCGGCCGTCGGGTGCTGTCAGACTTCGGTCGAGTACCTTCGTGAACTCGCCCGCGACGATGAGACACTGCAGAAGCGCCGGCAGTGCTGATTCGGTCGGGCCAGACCAGTCGTGTAGCTGATCGACCGCGTCTGAGGCGAACTGGGTCGCGCGTCGATGGTCTGTCGGCTGCATCCGCGGCGTTTGTGCCCTGCGGCTGAGTGCGCAGGCAAGACCTTCCATGTGCGCAGCCGAATCAGGAACGCACGCGAGCGCTCGCTCGAAAAGGGAAACAGCACGATCGAGTTCGCCAGCGTTTTCGTAACGCCGGGCGAGGAAGAAGAGCACGACTTCGTCGTCTTCGATCTCGTTGAGCTGTGTCTCAAGCTCCTCCGACAGAGCGACGGGTGCTGCCGAACCTTCAGGATGTGTGAGGCTGGCGCGCCCGATCTCAAGGCGCATGTCGCCCGAGGCTTCCGGCATCGAACCAGCGATCTCCAGAAGTTCGCGGGCACGAGTGAGGTCAGACTCGACCGCTATCAGCGCCGCGTTTCGGGTGTAGTTGTACTTCGATTCGGGCGTTCGTTCAGCCGCCACGAGCAGCAGATCGATCGCCAAGCCCGCCAAATTATGGCAGACCGCGTATTCAGCTAGCGCGACGAGACCGATGCTTCCACCGTCTGGCGAGAGCCAAGCCGGGTCGCTGCCCGTGAGGGTACGGATAACAACTTCCGGAGCGCCACGACCACGCGCAAGGTGAGCGGCGATCAGTGCAGCAGAGTCAGCGTTGGCCGCCTTAAGGACCGCTAGCGCTCTGACAACGCTGGGGGGTAGACGCGAGAGGTTGTCGGAATAGTCCGAAAGCGCGGTTTGCGCGAATCTTTCAGCGGCGACCTCCCAGGCCGCGCCAGCGCTTGGCAGAGTCTGAGACTTCGGGACGACAACGTAGATACCGCCGCGGGGACCGGTCTCCAACGTTCTTTCTGACAGTTCTTGCCAGTAGATCGTCTGAGCGTCCGTATCGATCAACAGCACATACATCGGGAGGGAGTGTCCGAGCCAGTACGGAATATGTTTCTTCTTGGGGCGGAACTTCCAGCCGGTGTCCGTCTCCTCCCCGAACCGAGAACGCCCCGCTTTCAGTTGCAACCCGACGAGCCGGCCGGTGGGACTGCCGTCGCGCTTCAACTCCACATGTGCGTCGACACCGAAATCTGATGTCCCTTGTTCGCGGAATGCGTGACCAAGAAACCGATTGGTCTGAAACTCGCAAAGACCGACAGCTTCCCGATCAATCCGGTTCGTATCGATGCCGATCGGAGTGCCTCACTGTCGCCGTCGTATACAGAGTACTAGTGACAATAACAAACTCATTCCGCGTTCCGAGCGGTCGAGCCCAAGCATCGTCGACCGTTCCAGCCAACCGTCAGTACTCCCGAACGGTCCCACGACAGTTGCGAACGCACTGTCATGCCGCTTACCGAGCGATTTTCCGCCGTTCACAGCCTGCGCGAGATTCGGCCAGACGGTCAGCGGCCCCACCGGGACCCCATGAACATGTGAACGAATTCCCCGGGCGCAGGGACGGTATGTGTCCTACATCACAGGTCACTGTATAATAATTGGCTGGCCGAGGTCCACATCTTGCACCCGACACAGATACGCGCGCTGACGACCCAGCCGAAGAGCGAAACACCTTGTCCACCAAATGATTCACGCCGCAGACGAACAACATCTCCGGCCCGCCGTCACCGTCGAGAGTGGCGATGTCGGTTCATAACCCGCCAGTTACACTGCTGGCCGACTTCGCGCTCCCGAAGTCGGAAGACCACGACGACCGGATGCGCCAACGAGATCGACAGCGGCGCAGGGTATCCGGAAATGCCGATGATCCAGCCTCGCACTGGACCGGCGCGACCACGATGAGTTTCCTACATCCGCTTCGTCCTAACCCATGTCGCCAACCGGATGTGAAGGATGACGTGGAATGTCTGAAGTGTTCCTGACCATGGCAATGTCACTCGACGGGTTCATCACCGGTCCGGACGACAACGCCGAGAACCCCGCCGGCACCAACGGGATGCGGCTGATGGACTGGCTCAGCGGCGGAGGCGCGTCCGATGCGGAGGTGCCCCACACCTTCCGCCCCACGTACCCCAACAGCCGACTCGTGTTCGACGAGGCCATGGCGACCGGGGCCGTGATCACCGGGAAACGGACCGGAGACTTCGCCGGTTACTGGAACGGGGACCACCACGACGGGGTGCCGATCTTCGTGCCGACACACCGGCCGCCAGCCGAGAACCCTTACGAGCGGGTGCATTACGTCACCGAAGGCATCGCCTCCTGTATCCAACAGGCCAAGCAGGCCGCAGGCGGGCGGAACGTGATGATGCACGGCGCCTACACCGGCCAGCAGGCTCTGAAGGAGGGCGTACTCGACATGATCGACATCCAGCTCCGGCCGGTCCTGCTCGGGCGCGGCCGACGACTGTTCGATGAGCTCCCGGCCGAGCACACAGAACTCGATCTGGTACGCACGCTGGAGGACCCTGGCGTCCTGCATCTGCGCTACGTGGTGCGCAAATAGCCGCGCGTTCGAACTACACACCGAGCCCAGACTTCCTGGCTCCGCCGAGCCGGGCACGCGCCACCCCTCACCAAGCCCGGCGGCCTCGCCGAGGCGGACCTCCCGTATACCCGGCTACTGACCAGCGCGCGGCGGCAGCAGCCAGGGTGCAAGCAACTGCTCCAGCTCCTCATCCGAGATACTGGACGATGCCAGATGAAATCCGCGCCAGCATGCCGCATCCTGCAGCACCGGCAACGGGATCTCGAACGCTTTTCAAAACATTTGAATAAACGTGATCACGCGGAAGTTGTCGCCGAGCTCGCCCTTCGCCTTTCGCGCTAGTCCGACAGCCCCCACCCCGTTGTCGCGCGCGCGTCGAAGCACACCCACAATGGATTCGACCTACTCACCATCCATCACGAACCCTTCCCCCGAGCCGCTCCCGATCTGCCGAAGACAGCGCTCGCAGAATCCAGTCCGCGGGCGCGTGCCGACTCCCGGCCAACCTGCGAATCTTCGCCTCCTCCACCGCATCCGCCGCCGGACGAGCACGTAACAGCTTGGGCATGACATCACCAATCCGGATCGAGAAAAACTCCCGACCCATTATCTACCAGCCCAAAAAGGAACAACGCACTAGAGATATTGATCCACCTCAAAATCCGCGCCGCACGCACCCAGCAATTTGATCTGGTCCCAGGTCAGAGCGAATCCAGGACCTACCGGATCAGCCGGCGAGGTGTACAACACCACGCTCAGAATTACTCGACATCCGCGAGCTCGCAACTCTCCAATGCGTTGTGCAGCTGGCGCAACTCTCACTAAAACCGCATCCAGTAGAACAGGAACTGGAGTATCAACGCCCCCCGTCTCGCGTATTTCCCAGCTATGATCCCGAGCAGGCCTAGGATAGCGCAGCATTGAATCCGGCGGCACCAACCCTTTCCATGCTGTTCGATCAGGAGTTATCTCGATTGATGAAATGATATCTTCCGGAGTCAACGCATCACTGGCAATTACAAATTGCACTCTTCTTCTTGGTGTCTCGTACATCAGTTATCAGGCCCCCAGTCGCTGTGGTGATAGGTTGGGATAGGGTCTCCGCCGTTCTTGTCCTCAAGGAAGAGCCATCCGCTATCCTTGTCGATGTATACATCATACCGGGATACCTTTGCTCCACGCCCCAGGACTCCTTCCTTAAATTCGTGCGCGTCACCTACCATTTTACCCAACTGATTTTGATTAACCTTCTTCAAAGCCCCAAGGTTCGGGTTTTCAGCCGGGTTGGCGGACTTATCATGCGTGGCTTTCGGATTATTGTTCGCTGGCTTTTCGGGCTCGTTCTCTTTCGGTGGTTCCGCTGGCGCCGCCTTGTCTGGCGCTTGGGCGGTGTTGGGTTTGCTGGTTGCTGGTGGGTCGTTCCTGTGGTCGTTCGCTTTCTCGATAGCGTAAATTCCCGCACCGAGAACGACCGCCGGAATTACAATTTCGGGCGCAAGTACTGCCCCGAGACCCTCCCCGATCTCCGGAACGAGAGGAGCGATTACAGCCAGAGGATTCTTACCCGTGAGGTCGATGTTGTTGACCGGGTCGGCGTTGACGTAGTCGTAGTCGTTGGACGAACCACCCGTCACTGGATCGGTCTGCAGGAACCGGCCGAGTACCGGCAGGTAGGTACGCGCTCCGATTTCGACGGCCTGCTGACTGGCGAGGTGCTCGATCGGGAGCGTGTTCTGCCCCAGCCAACCGAAGTCCATACCGCCCTGCATCGTCGCAGGTATCGGGATATCCCCAAACACGCCGGTGCCCGGATCAATGTTCTGACCGTAAGGGTCGTAGAGATGCATGACGCCGGTGCGGGCAGCGGCGCCATCCGCGGTGAACAGGATGCTGCCGTGCACATCTGGATAGGACCAATTCGTGGTAGCTGTCTGTCCGTACGTCTTGGTCAACACCACACCACCGGACAACTTCAACACTCGCTGTTGCAGGTTCCCGTTGGAATCGAGCACCAACTCGGGGTTGCTCGCTTCCGGCGCGGTGTAGCCGTAACGAGTCGTCCCGTTCGCCGTCGTGGTGGGCGCACCCTGCACCGTCCGGGCCATCAACCGGTCATTTGCATCTCGGGTATAGGCGACGTTTGTCCCCGAGGCAGTGGATGTCGAGACGTGCCGAAGAGTGGAGTCATAACCCAACGTGTCGGTCCCGACGTTGGTCGCATTGCCGTACACGTCGTAGGCGAACGACAGCGCGTTCGCGCCGTTCGTCGACAGCAGCCGATCGGTATTGTCATAGCAGTAACCGGTAGTTACTGCGGCCCCACCGTCTTTGACGTCGGTCAACCCGGTGCGGTTGGTGTCCATGCCCGCCGCGGTATTCGGGCCACACCCGCCGGTGGGGTCGAAGTGGTAGGTCAGCTGATGATGCGGGACCGTCGCCGCAGCCAAGCGCCCGACTCCGTCATAGGTGTAGGAATCTGTGAAGGTTGCGGTGGGATTGGCCGTGTCGGTGAGGTTTTCGTCGGTGATCCGCCCGTGTGAGGATCTGGTCACCGAATCGACGACTGTTGAGCTGGCGGTCTTCCACGTCAATCCCGTTGTCGCGCCGGCCGCATTACGCGCTATCGAATCGAGGCGAGATCCATTGCCGTACGCGACATTGGCTACCTGTCCGCCGTTGTCGTCGCCGGTGGTGCCAACAGTCGTTCCATCCAGTCCGACCGTGAGTAGCCGGGATGCGTTGTCCCAGGTGTAGTTCAGCGTGCTGGTAACACCTTTGACCGTGGATGTTGTACCGGTCACTCGGCCGTCGCGATCGTAGCCGGTGGTCGTCACCACACCGTTGGCATCGGTATACGAGACGGGCCGTCCCAGCAGGTCGACTACCGTCGTGACCGTGCCGCTCGAGTCGCTGGCGGTTGTGGTTCTCGGGTCTCCGTTGACGGCATAGTTGTATGTGACCGTGCGGGCGGGCTGGTTGCCCTGAGCCGGGAATGCCTGCTGTGTCGTCCGGCCGCGGGCGTCGTAGCTGGTGCAGGTCCATGGTTCGGAGTTCACCCGGGATGCCACGACCTGTCCCGCGCCGTCGTATACCGATTCAGCTGTATTCGACTGACCTGCCGCGTTTTTCGCAGCGGTCACGAATTTGGCCATCCCGGCTTGACTCACCGCGGTCGATGACGAATCACACGGGTTCGCCCGCGTTTCGGCGTCGCCGTAATAGGTGGTGGTGCTGCGCTTGTCCGGATTCGTAATATCGCCGGATGGGAGCGCGCTAGCGGTCTTGCGCAGATACCCAGCCCCCGGAGTCTCGTAGGTATTGCGGCGTACCAGCGAAAGTCCGCCAGGGTCCGATGTCTTGGCAACCACTAAGCCGTATACCGCGTCGATCCCGTTCGCCGGATCGGAGTAGCTGGTGGCGGTTTTGGTCGTACCTGCCCGTTCTGTCGCGCCGCCCGAGCTGTCGTAGTCAGTCTGGCTTGTCTGCCATCCATACCGCGGTTGCAGGAACTGCCCCGGAACGGTGACCGGCGAGCCTGCTCCGGGCGGTGTCCAGGTGAAGTTCAACGCACCGGTGGTGCCGCTGCGGTTGTAGTAGTCGACTCGAACGCGGTGCCAGCTACCTGCTGTGGTGTTGGTGTAGGAGCCAGCAACTGCGGTGTTGGGTTTGTCGGTCCAACTGTCAACCATCAGCGCATCGTCGATCCACAACCGGACGCCGTCGACCGCGGTAAACCCGACTCCGTAAGCGCCTGCGGCCGGAAATTGGATCTCACCGGTGAACCGCGCAGACCAGCCACCCGTGTTGGCCACTGGTGCAGCGTTCGTCCAGTTCCTCGATAGGGACCCATCGGAGGTACCGACGCCGGTCTGCCAGACCGCCGGGATACCTGACAACACTGGGTTGCTGTACAGCGCCGCTGATAGACCGGTCAGGCCCTCGTCGTAGCCGACATGGGTGTACGGCATTGTGCCCGCGCACTGCGCGGTCGGTGTCTGGCCATTGAAACACGATGCGGGAGCGGGACCGTACGAGTCAGTCGGCCGATCAGCGTAGTCGTAAACCACCGTTGCACGCCGACCCGCACCATCGACGGTCGCGGATACCTTGTCCTTGGGGGTCCACTCCGTCGAATTGGTCACCCCGTCGGCGTCGGTCGAGGTCAGTGCGCGACCGCTGGTGTCGAACGTCACCTTCCTTGCATTGGTGACATCCGGCAAGGTGATATTGCCCCAGTATTGGCCGGCCCCGCCGTATTGATAGCTGTGTGATTCACGGTTGGAGCTGGGATTCGCATCAGGGGTGGGCTTCTGGATCACGGTCGGCCGCGCGGAGGGTTGGTCGATGCTCGTGTTGGCCCAGGGATCGTAGAACGAATCGTAGGCGATGATATAGCGATCGTTGAGGCCGTCCGAGTGCCCGGCCGGAGTGGCGAGCCAGTCGTTGATGAGCGGAGTCCGCATCTGTATCAGCGGGCCGACTGCGTCGCGTAGTTTTTGGATCTGCTCAGTGTTGCCGCCCTCCTGCGGGATCTCGGTGTTGGCGGTGAGTTCCTGGTCGTAGGTGTAGTCGCGGACCGCCCCGCCGGGGTTCTCGACCCGGTCCAGGGTGCCTGCGATCGAATACCACAACCGGGTCTCGGTGCCGTCCCAGTAAGTGATGCGGCACAACATTTGTGCGGGTGCGCTGCCGATGGCCCCGGGGGGCTTGGTCGCGCCGCCGTAACAGTTGTCGCTGTTGTCGGTGTTGTAGGAAAGGGTGTGCGAGCGGCCCGAGACCGGATCGGTGATCTTCGTCAAGCGCGGAGGGGTTCCGCTGTATTGATATTGCAGCGCAGCGGGTTTCTTCGAATCCAGCACCGAAGCCACCGAAGTCAAAGTGCCGTCAGGGTTGAATATCGACACCACATCGTCCTGGGTGACGGTGATCTTGCCAGTATTGTCGACCGCCAGGACACCGTCCTCGTCAGCCGGAGGAACGTAGTCGCCGTCGGATGCCTCGGCCCAGGTGTGTGTGGCACCGGTGCCGTCGGTCAGGACCACTGAGCCGTCCAGCATTTCGGCCTTGCTGTATTCGCTGCCTTGGATGGACAGGTTCCAGCCATTCGGCAGCGGCGGCGGATCGTTGGAGAACAGCCAGTCGGTCTTGGCGATCACCGGGCTCAGGTTGAAGCTGCGTGCAGAGGCGCCGCCGGTGACGCTCCGGGTCCACAGGACCATTTGCGGGTTGATGTTCGTGTGGTGGTACAGCTCGACCTTGATCGGCACACGTACGCCTGCGGTCAGCGAAATATCTTGGGTGCCTTTGGGTCCGGCGGTGCTGAAGTCGCTGGCCACGCCCGCACCGTTGGGGTTGTCGTAGACGAGGGTGTTGTTGACCCAGATCCGTGCGCCGTCCGCGTGCTGGCCATCGAACCGGAAATCGCCAGTGACCGGTGGCCGGAATTGGCCCTCCCACCGGATTACGTACCAGTTCGGGTCCAATGCCGGCGGAATCGGATTCGGCTTCCAGGGCAGGTTGTCCGACGAGGAACTCAGGACATTGCCCCAGTCCAGGTTCACCTGCGGCTCGGTACGCACCAGCACCGGAGCTGCACCGGGGGTGCCGGTGTGGGTGGGATCGTTGAAGTACGAGGCCCGTACCCCGTTGGCTTCGCCCTGACGCGAGTTGTAGGCCAGTGCGACACCGGACTTCCCGCCGACGGAGGTGAACTGCGGGCCGCCGGTGTCGGTGTGCACATTCCCGTTGAACAGGTTCACCGAGATGTCACCGACCGTGTCGACCGGGATCTTTCCGGTCTCCCCGATGCGCTGGTTGATAGTGAAGTGCGCCACCCACTGCGGGGTCGTCGTGGTCACCCCACCGGACAGGGCGGTCAGCACCGTCCACGTGTATTTCCCGCCGTCGTGCAGCACGTGGGCGGGCACGGTCCAGGTCGGGTTCGTCAGACAGCCCGAGTCCACCACGCTGCCCGAGCGGCCGTCGAATCCGGTCGAGACCTTGAAGCAGTACAGGGTGCCGTCGCCCGAGGGGTTGGTGACCGGATTGACGCTCAGTGTCGGTGTGGGCGTGGCGATCACGGCCTGGTCGACCGGTCCGACGAGTGTGGTCGCCGGTGGGGCGGTGCCATAGTCGACGATCAGGTTGGCTTGCAGTGTCTTGAACGAGACGTCGCTGGTTTCTCCGCCTGTCATCAGGAACCATGCGTTGGTGTCTTTGGCGTTGACCCGGTCGGAGATGTAGCTGGTCAGCGCTGAGGCCGCCATCGACCCGGCAGTGCCGATCGAGGCTGATGCCAGGAGGTTTCCGGTGGCGTTGTACCCGAGCGGGCTGCCAGCCTGATACAGGTTCGACATGGCTGGCGCCGAGGTGCCGGTCTGGCCGGTGAGCTGGAAATCCATCCGCGCGCCCACGACGGTCTTGCCGAACAGGGGTGAGAAGTCGAAGCGGAATCCCGACCGCCAGAACAGACTCGCGCCGTTGGCGGGTTGGTTGCCGACCTCGATGCCACAGGTGTTGTCACATTCGGGCGCGCTACCGGAAGAATACGCACGCGTCTCAGCGGTATTGCCGGACCCGTAGGTGTAGGTGGGGTCGACGGTGACCGGGTAGACCCGCTTCTTGTCTGTCAGCCAGCTCTTGTTCACCGACACCGTCAGCGCCCACGCCTCACCCTTGCGGGCGAGGGAATACGTGCCGCCGGTGCGTGCGAAGGTTTTCTTCTTGTCCTTGCTGCCTTTGTTCGCCGAGTCGAACACCTGTATCGGCGGCAACGCCGCTACCTGTGTGCCCTGCGCGTTGGTGATGCTGACGCCCTTGCCCTCCAGCTTGGGGGCCAGCCCGTTGCCGAGGGCCATCGTGAACACCCACCGGCCGGCCCCGGCCGACTTGGCGTTCTTCACGACCACCGCCTCTTTGACCGCACCCGGCTCAACTGTGTACGTCAGGTCTTGGCCGGGCAGCGCCCCGGGGTAGGTGACCGTCGAGCCGTGGACCGTCCGTTTCGCCTTGTGTGCGCCGGTGAGCGCGAGCGATACCGGTGCGTCGCCGGGGTCCAGTTGCAGCAGCTTGGGATCGTCGGCGGTCGCCGCGAACTCGGTGTGTGCGCCGTCGCGCGCCGCGACGGCGGTGGTCGAGTTGGGTTTGTTCACCACCCGGGTGTCCATCGACACCCATGCGCCGTGGCTGTCGCGGACGCTGATCGGTGTCTGCGACAGGCGAACCGAGTGCGAACCGTTCCGGTTGGTGTAGGTGACCGATTTCTCGTCCCGCGCCGTCTCTTTCGAGGTCTTCGGGTCGAACGCGCTGCGCGAGGCGCCCAGCAGCGGCCGGAAATCAGCTTGCGGCGCCGGATGGTTCGCGTGCTTCAGCGATTTGAGGTTGTTGACCGGCTTCAGCACCGGCACATGCCGGGCCGCATCGATGATGTGCTTGCCCGACGCTGTCGGTGTCACCATGACGTGCACGGTTTGCGCGGTCAGCGCCAAGGCCAGCACACCAACTGCGGCACACAACCAGAAACGGATCCGCGTGTTCGACCACACACGGCGCTGTTCTCGAGAATTCATTTCACCAAGCAGACTTTCCGGCCCCGGAAACGGGGGGTTCACGAAATAGATTGAGAGCTAGTTACTTTCAGAAAGCCCGAACGTTCTGCGGGAGCGTTTCGGCTCTTCTGTCGGGGTTCGGCCCCAGGCGTTGGGTCAGGTGTCGTAGCCGATCGCGGTGGCACGTACCTGGTTCACGTAGGCGGCGGAGTGGTTGTAGGCGAAGATCGCTTGGCGCCAGCCGCTGGCCGTAGCGAGGTCGCCTCCTGATGCGCACAGGTAGCGGCCCGCGGCCAGTGCTGCGTCGTCGATATTGTCCGGGCTCCCCGAAAGAGTGTTCGTGGCAACAGGTTTACCGCCCTGCAGTGCGGCGGCCAGGAGGTGGTAGTCGGTGCTCGCGCGGGCGCCCCACCGCTTCCAGGTGTCGGGGATGAATTGAAACGGTCCCATCGCCCGCGCGTATACGGTGCGCCGGGATCCCCTCGTGGCTGCGGAGTCGACGATCACGGCGTTACCGCCGGTGCCGTTCAAGGCGATACCGCGTATCGGCGGTCGCACGAGACCATCGGTAGCGATGGTCGCGCCACCGAAACGGGCGTGATCGCTTTCCACCCGAGCGATCCCAGCCAGGGTGCTCCAGCCCAGATGACACTGCGGCTGCGCCTTCGCCATGACCACCGTCGCATACCCATAGGCCTCAAGCGCGCGCACCGGAATACCATGCTTGCCGGCCCGCGCCCCGGCCCAGTCCCGAAGCTGGTCGGTCTTGTTCTCCACCGCATCCAGACGGATCGCCGGCATCGCGCTATGGGGGACGGGCGGCGATGGATACCGCGACCGGTCGGCAGTTCCACCACACGCGACGACCACCATCACGACCGCCGACACCAGCAGCACCAGCCGCGCTCCCCTCGTTCCGGGGAGTACACGAATCTTCTCGGTCATCGCTACCTGCACGTGCTCGTGACCGAGGAAGCCGTGGACGGCTTCGGTGCCGCAGTCATCGGGTGCGGCCGGGTCGTGGTCGGCGGATGCGCCAGAGTCGGGGTCGCCGGGGTCAGGGATTGTTTGCTGGTCGCAGCCTTCGTCGGGTGGCATGTGGTGGTTGGCGTCGCGGTGCTCGACGATGTCCGCGTTGGCGGCCGGGTCGTTTTGTGCGGCGAGGTCGTGGTGTGTCGAGGCGCGGACGTGGCAGCGGTCGTGGTCGGCGGGACGATCACCGTGACGGTGTTCGTGCCGGGCGGGTTGACCACTGTCACCGTGGTCGTCGTGGTGATCGGATCCTGGGTGAGGCCCCCGATCGACTGCTGCTGGTCCGGTGTGGACTGCGCCGAAAAGCTCCCGCTCGCATTCGCGCCCACGCTGACCGAGAAACTCGGCGCCGATGTCGTGGTGTCGGTCGTCGTGACCGGCGTGCTGGTCACGGGATCTACCGTCGTGGTGTCCGGTTCGGTGCTGCCGACATCGGTAGCCGGGACCTCCGCTCCGGCGTCGGTGGTCGTGGCCGGATCGACGGTGGCAGTGGCAGTCTCGGTTGAGGTCGCGTCGCCCGGGACCGGCACGTCGCTCGGGGTCACCGTGTCGCTGCTGCCGGTCGTCTCGGTCGATTCGAGCTCGGTGGTCGGATCATCAGCACTGTCAGTCGCCGAAACATCCTGGGACGCAGCCTTCGTGCCCGTGTGGTCCGCTCCCTTCGATTCCGCGGTAGCGATCCCGACCAGGATGAGCAATACGACTACCGCGGCCGCGTGCGGCAGATACCGCCGCACCTTCCGGTCGGCGAGTACTCGCACAATCCGGTTCTCGCTCACCCGGTGCCGCCACTGTGCGAGCATCGTGACTGGCTGATCGTCGGGCTCATCGCCGTCATCACACGCATCGTCATCGGAAAAATCCGAGTCGGCCGCGGTGTCATCCGAGTCGTCGGGATCAGTGATGCTGGTCTGTACGGACGCGACATCGGTCACTTCGGATACCGAATCCTCGCCGAGGATCGCGATCACCTCCGTCGGATCCGGATCGACACCCTCGCTCTCGCCGATTGCGAGCAGTTCCGTCGCGTCGGGATCGGCCACGTCGTGGTCCGGGACACCGATGGGATCGGACGAATCGGGATCGCGATCGCTGCCGTTCAATGACTTCATCAGATATTGGCTTTCTGCTACGCGGCCCTCGCCACGAGGTCAGCCGCGGACGAACCGGCCGATCGGATCTGCCGACCCGGGTACGCCACCCTCACCGTTCAACCAGCGGCCGAGTGTGCCTGTGTCCGCGGGCTTTTCGTGATCAGCGACCGGCTGCGGGATTGTGGTCGGCGCGACCGAGGACCCCATCGATCAAGGACTGCACCGTGCCGGCTCCGCCGCCCTGGACCCCCACGCTGAGCGATCCCCCACTCGAGGAGCCGCTGCCGGACGGACCCGAGAACGACGACCCACCCACCGAGGAACCGCTGGTCGAGGATCCGGTGCCCGTGGAAGCCGAATCGATCGACTGCGAGGACACGCGACCTCCGTCATCCGGTGTCAACGGAACAGGCTGCGCGGCCGCGGCCACCGGCAGCAAGGTCAACGAACCCCCCACGGCGACAGCGGCTACCCCCACACGGATCAGACCCAAAGCGCTCACTGCAGGAAACCTTTCATCGACGTCAGGCGCGGCTGCGCGCCGCTACCACCCCACAGAACGACAGACCGGCGAACGGCGAGCGATCACATCAATCACTCAGCTTCATCACAGGTTCTCGTTCCAGTGCAGACTGTGCAGCGCCAACGCCAAGCACGCAACCTCAACCGCGCAAACACCGCACAAGCCTGCCGACATCAGCACATCTTCAGCAAACATGGAATCCGGGTGCAACGAAAATCATTACGTTGCAGTCATTTCGGACATTTATCTGCAACTACCTCCGCCAATCCGGCCCTATCGCACGGCGCAGTGAAGGCTCAGAGTGGACTCAACGCGCTATCCGGCCGCAATCACCGATGCCCGCCCCCGGAAAACCTCTTGCTTTCCACCACTCACGACGCCGGATCAGTTCGATTACCAGCAGCTTTCGAACCAGAAGACGTATTCGAGGGGCGCGAGTTCCCACCTCTGGTGACACAAATTGTCACAACCACGCACTACCCCTCGAACACGGCCCTTCTCCGGGATCCGCGGTCGACAAGAGCAGGCTGAGTGATGCTCGCCACAGTGCGTGCAGTACGCGCATCATGTATTAATTTTCTTCAGCAAAGAAGTTTGCGCTGCGAAGGATTCGGGAACCAGGGGGCTCAACCGCGGCGATCCACACGACCGACCGCCCGGTGATCCACACGACCAGACAACGATTCCCGGGAACGTCAGGCTTCGCGTCACGTTGTCAAGAAAGGCCCCGTCGTGGAGATCGCCGCACCACCAGTGCCCCAGCCAGACCCCATCTCGATCCGCCTCGGAAAACCACTGACCGCCCCGGTGACCCGGCAACGCCGCGCCACCCACAAGCTGTCCTGGGTATGCGATCGCCCCCAGGTCGGGTCATATCTGCGCCGACGCCGCGAAGCGCTCGGCCTGACTCAGGACGAAGTCGCCCTGGCGGCAACGACAACGATGTCTTCCCTGCGGAAATGGGAAGCAGGCCTGCGTAACCCGAGCATCGAAAGCCTGACCGCCTGGTGCTCCGCCCTGGACCTCCCCGACTGGATGCTGCACAAAATCACCTCACTGGTCCTCAACGGCCTCAACCACCTCGGAATCGACACACAGTCATCCACACTCGGCGACGATGAGCTCGACCACCTCCAAACCGTCACCGCCCCGGCCTATTACCTCAGCTTCCCGCACCTGGACATCCTGGCCGCCAATCACACCGCACGCCGGTCGGTACCCAGCCTCGTACCAGCCACCCCCGGAGCGTCGCGCCCCACCAACCTGGTCGAATGGGTAATGACCACGCCCGCAAGAGAAATACTGGTCGACTGGCAGACCATCGCCACCCAACTGGTGTATCTACTCCGCGTCATGGGGCCAGGACTCGTCCCGCAGCAACGCCTGGACGAGATCTTCAACTTCTGTCACTCACAGGCCCCAAGGGAATTCACACGATTCTTCAGCACCGAACTCAGCAAGGCAGAGACCAACAACACCCTCGTCCGGGTACGCAACACAATCACCGGCGCGATCGAACAGTACACCTACCAGTTCCTGCACCCGGTCCAACCACGACGAGCCTACGAACAACTTCAAATAGTAAGACGCAGCGCAGCACCAGGCCCCGGAATTCTTGGGATCGTCTGAGATCGTCAACTGGCCCACGGTATCTCGCCCTCTGAGTTCCCAACAGATCCGGCAGCGAGAGGCCGGAAAGTTCTCGGACAGTGCATATTTGGCTTCTCAGGCGGGACTGTCCGAGATGTGCGACATAGCCAAAATTCCGACACTCCCAGCACCCCGCTGCACTAACACCAAGGCCCACCAACTGAAGGAATTCCGTGACCGCACGCCGAGGGAATTGGGTGACGCTGGCCAAAGCCGACAAGAAGCAGGTGATAACCGATGCCGCGCTCGAGGTCATGAAGAAGCGCACGCGCTCTTGGAAAGTCTGTCCGAGAGCGCGGACTCCGACGAGCGCAAGCCGCAGAGGCGCTCATCGCGGCATGGAAATGTTGCGCGACACCGGGGACGGGCAGCACGGGCGCGTCGGTGTTCGCCGGGTTGTCTACCGACCGGAGTGGTGACCCGCGGTCCGCTGTGAGGTAGCTCCCATCTTCGCGGGAACCGGCTGTGCGTAATCCGGTTACCACCCGAGTTACGGTTCTCGGGAGATCCTTTGCTCGACAGAAAGATTCACGGTGAAAACAAAGAAGATGGCCGGAGTCCTCGCGGCCACCGCGGCCCTCGCAATCCTCGGCGCCGGCCAGGCGAACGCGGACGTGGGCCCGTTCCTGACCCCCTTCATCGACCCGGGCTGCCTGTGCGCCGGGCTGCTACCGGGTCAGGTGCAGATGGGCGTGGAACCGGAGTCCCCGCTGGTAACTCACTACATCCAAGGCAATTGGACCGCATCCAATCCGGATGCCGCCGCCAAGGTCCGCTACTTCACCCTGCGTCAGCGACTCAGCATCACCGATCTCGGTGCCGCGTTGGAGCGCGATCTCGGACCGCTGCAGTACGGCACCTACCGCGATCACCCGTCGTTCACCACCCGAGTGCTCGACAACGGGCGCGACTACACCCAGATGACCGCGTTCCTCGACGGCGACCGCGCGGTCACCCTGACCGGCTGGGGAGCATCCCCCGAGGACGCCGAGGGCGCACTGGCAACCCTGGCCCGCACCTTCCAGATCCTCTGATCGCACGGCGAATTCGACTCGGGTAGCGCTGGATTCAGCGCTACCCGAATTCTTCCCCACTCCCGCCTGAACGGCCACCACCCGCAGACGAAAGAAACACATGATCGACAAGAAAATCGCCGCCGCCGTACTGACCGGCACCTTCGTCGCTGGAATCCTCTCCGCCGCAACAGCACACGCCGAGGTGCTACCCGCCACCACACCCTTCATGGACCCCGCCTGCCTGTGCGCCGGTCTCATGCCGGGACGAGTCGACGTGGGAGTGGACCCGCAGTCGATGGCCGGCACCCACTACATCAAGGGCAACCTGAACAACGACAACGACGCCGCCGGTGTCGAGGTGCGGTACTGGCGTCTGCCGTCGAGCCGGGTGACCCTGCAGACAATTGGCGCCGAGATAGCGCAAGTCGCGGGGCCGGTGCAATACGGCACCTTCCGTGGCCGGCCGTCGCTCACCGTCTCCGCCAGGGACGACTCCGGCTCTGTGGTGGCGATCGTTTTCATCAACGGGGACCGGGCATTCAAGCTGATCGGTGAAGGTCGGACTCCGGAAGACGCGCAGGCCGCGCTCGACTCACTGACCGGCACCTTCCAACTTCTCTGATCACAGGAATTCGACTCAGGTAGCGCCGGATTCGGCGCTACCTCGAATTCGCTCCATCCATCAAAAGAAAAACCCACTGTCAACAAGAAGAAGCTGACTACCGCCGTCGCAGCCGCGGCCGTGGCAGAGATCCTCTCGGCCGGTCGGGCGCAAGCGAACGTGCCCGCCTTCGCGGCGCCGTTCGTCGATCTCGACTACCTGGACTGCTGCCAGCGCCGATCGAGGTGGGCGTGGATGCCGACCAGTTCCCCGTCGAGCGCTACGCGTCCGGCACGGACGACGACGTGAACGCCCGGATCGCCGAAAGCTGCCCGCGTCGAGGCGGCGAGCGGGGCGATATCGGTCATGCGATGACGATACGACTGGACACCGACACGGACCGGACATTGCGGACGTGGTCAGGACGACGGGTGCCCCTGGCCGACAGGCAAACCGAGGTTGGTGCGCTCCGCGGTTACGGTCGACCGCTGGTGCGTCCGATCGACGCTGGCGAGCTTTGCGGCCCAGGATGTAGGGGCAATTGTGTCCCAGGTCATAGGTCACTGTATAACTATCGGCTGGCCGAGGTCCACATCTTGTGCCGATATACATGCGTGCGCCGACGACCCGAACCGACAAGTGAAACACTTTGTCCACCAGATATTTTGAGCGCAGCGAACAGCATCTCCGGCCCGCCGTCACCGTCGAGGACGGCGATACCGGTCCGCACCCAGGCCCAGTCACACTGCTCGACGCACCGCGATCTCCGGGGGAAAGATAACCGCGACCAGATCCGTCAGGTCCGCGGCGCGTGCGTTGTTCGCCCCGAAAGGCCGAGGGTACGAGCCCCGGAAGCTAGTCGCTGGTGGCCTTCCCACCGCAAAGATCGCAGAGCAGGCCGGCTGGCGGCCACGACGGTGAGAACATATCTGCGCAGTGTGCTGCGCAGACTCAGGTGCCACAACCGAATCCAGGCGGTCAACCTCACCCTTTCCGGGCGCATTCCGATCTGAACCCGGGCCCGGATTAGGCACCAAGTGCCGCCGCATCTTCCTCGAGAAGTGCAGCCGACACATTGATTTTCACGCACCAGTCCAGGAAGTCCGAGACTCGCCGGCGCACGTAGCTCGAGAACTGAGGATCGACCGCTCGGAATGTAGCGCTATATCCTCCGCGGGAGACACCGGTAAGGCAGACTCATCCAGTAGGTCTGCAGACACCTGGAGCAGACAGCGAGTGGCTGAACCGTAGTCGGCGTGCAATACGCCGATATCGAAAGAGGTATGACCGTGTCGAGAATTACTACGTGGTGGCGTGACCGGTACTCCACGATGCCGCCGGCCATGCAGATGATCGGGATGCAGCTGTGGCTGCCGGTATTCTTCATTACTGCGTTCTGCCTTTGCTACATACTCGCCTTTCACTCGCCGAAGATTCAGGATGTGCCCGTCGCGGTGGTCAACAGCCCCGCCACGTCGGCAGTCACTCAGAAGATCGAGACGAATGCGCCGAACATGTTCTCCTTCAGGTACTTCGGCGACGAGAACTCTGCGGTCGATTCAGTTCGCAAGGGTGACACCGCGGGGGCGCTGATCGTGCCCGCCAGCGGTCAGGGGCAGCCGGAGGTCGTTATCGCTACCGCTCACCAATTCCAGGCGGCGAACGTCGTGGAGAGCTCGTTCCAGCAGATCTTCGCCACCGCGCAAGGCGTGCGAATCAACAATATCGTCCAGTTGCCTTCGTCGGACTCCTTCGGTCAAGGCGCGATGTACATGATGCTGTCGTGGTGCATTGGCGGATATATGGTCGCGATGTTCATCGGAATGATGGGTGTCCCCCTGTCACACTCGACTCGCATCGGGGTTCTCACCGGTGGCGCCATCATGCTCGCGCTGCTGGCCAACGTGATCACCGGATTGATTCTCGGCGTGTACAAAACCCAGTACTTCACGCAGATGACTGGCCTGGCGATACTCTGGATATTCACGATCGGCCTGTTCGTCAACGGGATCTCGTATTTCTTCGGCCGCTTCATCGCCGGACCCGCGCTGTTGTTGTTCGTATTCCTGTCGATGCCGGCGTCGGGGGCCGCATTTCCGGCGTGGATGGTTCCGTCGTTCTTCAGTCATCTGCAGCCATATGTTGTGGGGCACGGAATCACCGAGATGATCAAACGCCTGTTGTATGGGGTCGGCGAGCCATACTGGCAGGGTTTCGTGTTGATGGCAGCGTACGCCATTGTGGGTGTGCTCACGATGATCGTCGGCAAGCGGTGGCGCGAGTCCAAGGAAATCGACCGGATTCTCAATGGAAAGACCACGATGATGGCCGAGGCGCAGGGTGCGATGCTCCGCCACGGAATGGAGAATCGCGCGAAAACGTTGCTACGTCACGGAATCGACCCGGAAACCGGAGATCGGTTGTACCGCAGCGACATCGATGAGGACAAAGGATCGAATGGTGACGGCTCCCATGCGGACTCCAGCGCTGCCGCCGACGTAGTCGCCGAACTGGAGAACTCGGTGCACGGCGATATGATGACCAACACCGGCCGGAGCCTGGGTCTGGGGGATGTCGACCGCGAGTACGATATTCGTCACCCCGCAGTCCCGGGTCGGCACGAGGACGACTGAGATATTCCGGGAAGGGCTGTTGTGGGCGGGCGAATCGGGCGGGAACGGCGACGATCTTGCGCGGGCAGGGTGGTTCCACGGGCTTTGCCCAGTCGCGGGTCGGCCAGCGCGCCGGCGGCGCGCAGCAGGTTGTGCGCGATCGCGGCGCACGACACCCAGGCTGAGTTCGCGCCGAATCGTCCCGAGGGAATATGCGCCAGCGGGCCGTCGATCAGATCGGCGAACACGGTCTCGACGACGGCGTGGCGGCGAGGGTCAGATCAGCTTTGACAGTGGATTCGGTCGAATCGGCGAAGAAGGGGCGGTGCCGGTGCGCCACAAGGCGCTCATGTCGTATTCGCGGCATAGCCGGGAGGAACTCGGAGGGAGGTTCCTGGGTCTGATGACTTACCCGCAGCCGAAAGGCCTGAATCCTGTCGATATAAATTTCGTGATTCGTTCGATCGGGTTGCTCACTCGCTCAATAGGATTCGCTTGCGCGAGAAGGCCGGTCTTCGCGCGCCCGAATATCTGGCGTCTGAGCATTTTGAAGGTTAGGTGGAATCTGGCCCGGGGTGATCTCGTCTCCCCGGGGTGACCACGGACTTTGGAGGCAGGTTGAACGGCGCGGTGGCGGTGGAGTTGACCTCTCGTCCGCACCGCCATCCTGCCAGTGGCACTGTGTGATTCGTACCGGTGAAATACATTCGGTCTATAGGTCACCGTGAACTATCGGCTCTTGAAATCCAGGACGCTCGACGACGAGAGCGCCGCCTGGGCTGCCCATTGTCAAGCCGGCAGCGACTGCGGCTTGACAATCTGAAAGGCTGGGATGTCTCAGAGCCTGGGGTTCGCCCCCGATGCGACGGTGAGCAACTGACCCGAGACATTGCGCGACTCCTCCGACGCCAAGTAAAGAACCGCGTTCGCAATGTCTTCGCCCTTATTGAACCGACCGAGCGTGCCACCGGTCTCGTACATCGTCTCGAAGGTGGGCGCGTCCCATTCACCGGTATTGTGCTCGTTCGTCTGCGTGCCGCCAGGTGCGACCGCATTGACGTTGATGTTGTACGGGCCGAGCTGTATGGCGCATGAACGCGTGAACGACACCACCGCCGCCTTCGCCGCCGAGTAGTGCGCATGCATCGGCTCCCCGGCCCAGGAATTCGAGGCGATGTTGACGATCTTGCCCGACTTGCGCTCCATCATCGCCGGTAGCACCAGCTGAGTGCAGTGGAACGTCGCGCGCATGTTGATGCCCCATGAGAACTCGAAGTCCTCTTCGCTGATCTCCCAGACCGGGTTCACGACCGGCCCACGCACGCCACCCACGACGTTGACCAGCACGTCGATGCGCCCCCAGCGGTCGACCGCTGCGTTGATGAGTTCCTCGGCGCCTGAGCGGCGCGTCACGTTCGTCGTCACCGCGAACACGTCACCGCCCAGCGGCTCGATCTGCTCCTGCCATCGGTCGGTTGTGCCCTCGATCCGGTCGTTGAGTGCGATGTCGGCACCCTCTTGCGCAAGTCGAAGGGCGATCGCACCGCCCATGCCACCGCCGGAGCCGGTCACGACAGCGCGGACTCCGTGCAAACGGCCGGGACGGGTGGGGGCAGGCCGAGAAGCGTGTGAAGTGGACAAGGCGGCTCCTCCGTAGCGGATTCGATCGGTCGATCAATCGCATGTATAGCACAACTGACGATTAATCGTTAAATTATTTATACATAGACTCAGTGTGACCGCTGGCTCGAGCTAGCCGACAGATTCGATCGGCGCGCAGCTCTTTGGACCTACGGAGATGCCGAAGTCGTTGTCACGCACCGAACGACAGGAGCAACCGGGTCGAGTGGTGACCGATCCGGTTGCGCGCACCGCTACAACGCCTGGGATCACGTCCAGTCACAGTCGTGACGCGGGGCTCACTGTTTGATGCTCAGCCACGTGCACGCACCTGATCAGCAATGCCGCTCGCGGGCCTGTCCTCTCCGCGCTGTGCAGCGCGGAGAGGACGCGTCCGGTCCAACGGCTACGCGGCGGCCAACTCGGTTGATGAACGGGTTGGCACCACGGGGACACCCCTGATGTCCGACGACTCCAAGCGAACTACACGCTCATTTGTCGAGAGGCAGGACGGTCGGCGGGAGAGGGTGACGATACAGGCGCGCAGCATTCTCGCTGCACATCGCGCGCAGCTCGGGCGCCGGGATATCACCCCACACCTTCTCGATCAAGTCCTGCGTATCCGGCCAGGTGCCGTCACCGTGGGGATAGTCCGTCTCGAGCATGATGTTCTCGACGCCGATAGTGTGCCGCGTATTGATTGTGTACGGGTCGTCGAGGGTGCAGAACCAGAAGTTGCGCCTCAGTACATCCGAAGGTCGCTCATCCCACCCGCGACCGTAGCCCGAGCGGTCGACGAGATTGTCGAGCCGATCGAGCAGCATCGCAACCCACCCGATACCACCCTCGGACATCGCGATCTTCAACGACGGGTAGCGCAACGGATAGCCGGACCACAGCCACTCAGCGCAAGCGGACAGCGAAAGCTGCCCGAACATTGTCGCCCCCAGCTGCAGGATCGGCGCGTCGGCCGGGCCTTCGTATCCGCCAGACGATCCGACGTGAAGGGAGATCACGGTGTCCGTCTCGACACACGCCTCGATGATCGGGTCCCAGTAGCCACTGAACAACGACGGGAAGCCGATGTGATGCGGACGCTCCGGCAGTGTCACCGAGCGGAAACCGCGCTCGGCGTTCCGACGGATCTCGGCCGCTCCGACCTTCGGATCGCTGAGATAGGTGAGGCCGAGCGGGATAATCCGATCCGGGTACGGCTGCCACCACTCGTCGTGCACCCAGTCGTTCCATGCCCGGGTCACCTCGAGGCCGAGTTCGGGATCCGAGGCTTGAGAGAAGACCCGCCCGCAGAAGCCGGTGATTTGCGACGGGAAGTTCAGGGAAGCCCACACCCCGTTGATATCCATGTCATGAACGCGGGCGTGCACGTCATAGCAAGCTCGCCTCATGTGGTCGAATCGAGCCGGCTCCATATCCTCGTCGATCGGCTTGCGCCCCGCGATCGCAGCCATGCCGATCTGCGAGAATCGCTGGCCCTCGAACTCCCACTCCTGCGCGCCCTCGTCCGTCGTGACGATACGCGGCGCGAGTGCCTGCAGCTTCGCCGGAAGACGGCCCTCGAACATGTCGGGAGGCTCGATCAGATGGTCGTCAACCGAAATGACCGTGTATCGGACTTCCCGAGGCTCAGGCTCCGGGAGAAACAAGTCCTCGTGCGACAGAACGTTGTTCGTCACGATTGCCCTCTCTGTAAATAGTACAACCAGTTTAACCATTGTGCCCCATTTGCCAAGCACACGCCAGCCCGTCATCTGAATCCCACGAGCATCGGACACCCTCTGGCGCTGTCGAACGGGTTGGTTGCCTAGCCGCGCCGGTGTTGCCGCCTGTCCAATCGCTCGAGCCGGTGACGTTGAGCGCCACCCGGCTGCACCCCTCGACGTCACCGGTGCCCGCTCGCAACTGCGCAACCCCACTGACCTGAGCGTTTACTATGCACAGTCCCCCCTACCGGGTTTTCGCAGTGAGGGGCCCATCTTCGCGCCAGTCACATCCCAAGGGCGGTCCAGCCCGATAGCTACCTCGATGCCGAGGCGACCACCCTGATCGCGTCCGTATTCGGCTGCATCCTCTGGGATGCTCCGCAGGTCAAGAGCGGAGCAAGTAGGGGGTCCACTCATTGGACCGACGGAGCTGATTCAGGTAGATGTTCCCCATGAAGGCCGGGAACCGCAACAGACGATTTCTGGCTCGGCCCTCGTTCACGCCCCGAGAACTCCGCGCAGCAGTCGGGCAAGTTCGAGCGGCGCGTCGCTTTGTACCGAGTGACCGGCCCCAGTGACCGTTTGTACCTGGGCACCAGGAGCTCGCTTGCGAAACTCCGCGACATCAGTGTCGGAGACGAATGCCGATTGCGCTCCGCGCACGAGAAACGTTGGCGCAACTATTCGTTCGAGGTCTTCCCACAGCGGGCTGTAGTCGCTCTCCCCTGCGAGGATGTCGTATCGCCATTCCCATCTGCCGTCCGCTCTCCGTCTGGAGTTGTGAAGCACTCCGCGACGCAGAGATTCACGATCACGGGCGGGAGCGGCGGCGACAGCTTGGTCGAGCATCTCCGCAAAGGAGGAGAAGACGCGCTGGCCGCCGACCAGCGTCGTCGTGCCTCGTTGTCTCTCCGTCATCGCGTGGACTCTGGTCGTGACGCCGGGAGTCACGTCGACCACGACAAGCTTTCGGACCAAGTCCGGCACAGTCGATGCCAGCCGAATTGCGGTCAGCCCGCCGAGCGACATGCCCACCAGGAGATCAGCGTTGGGCGCGAATCGACGTAACACCGGCTCCAGCGTGTCGGCATTCGTCCATGGTCGGTAGTCTCTGTCGGCCCGCCAATCAGAACGGCCATGCCCGGGCAGGTCGATCGCAATCGCGGGAACCTCCGCGGCGAGAATCGCCGTATCCCAAGTATGAGCATTCTGTCCACCCCCGTGCAGTAACACCATCCGAGGATCCTCGCTACCCCACTTCAAGACACTGACGAGCCCTGCAGGAGTCATCATCGAGAGGCGCTCGACGGCTGGAAGAGCGGCGGTGACCCCGGCCGCCCGCGCGTTCTCCCGAAGCAGCGCAAATTCGCCGAGCTCTGCCAACTCGTCATCGACGCTGATTACTCTGGTCTCGGAGTTACGGGACTTGCGGTCCGGTGTACTCGCAGCAGCCCCGAACTCGGGCGGGTGAAACGAAACTGCTGAGGTACCACTACTGGTCCCCGACTGATCACTCGTCGGATCCGGTACATCGATCGTTCCCATTCGCTGTAGCCGGACGCGCGTTCGATCGATCCACGCGTCGTAGTCGGTAGCCTTGCGCAGGAACGAATCACCCACCCGCGGGTGGGGCAGAATCAGGAACGGCTCGTCACCGGTCATGGCATCGAATACCGCGTCGGCAACTTCCTCCGGACTGAGGATTTCACCGATTGCGGTTCCCTGTGGCGGTTGCGACGCATCTTCCGGGTCACGGCCGAACATGCCGGTGTAGACAGCGTTCGGGCATAGACAGCTGACACGAATGCCTTTGTCGCCGTAGTTGAGAGTGAGCCACTCGGCGAAACCGAGCGCGCCGTGCTTCGCGAGAGTGTACCCGGGCGAAGATGGACCTGTGATCAGAGCGGCCGACGAGATCGTCTGAAGCAGATACCCAACCCCTCGTTCAACCATCCCGGGCACCACACGGCGTGCGGCCCACACGTGAGCCATCAGATTCACGTCGACCAGCCCGCGCCAGGCATCGATCGGCTGGGTGAGATTGGCCGGCGGTGGGTCGGAAAAACCTGCGTTCGAGCAGAAGACATCAATGGATCCGAACTCGCTCTCCGCTGCATCGACGAGCTCATCGATAGCACGTGGGTCCGCAACATCGCAGCCGATACCGACCGCAGGGACTCCTGTGGCGGAGATCCGTGCGGCTGCTCGCTCAGCCCATTCTGGATGGAGATCGGCGATCACGATGCCACGTGCGCCCGCCGCAGCGAAACGCCCAGCGAGAGCCCTACCGATACCGTTCCCCCCACCTGTTACCACCACCGAAGCGCCAGTCAACTTCATCGACACTGCCTCCCACTCGTGCGCTGGACAACCCAGCCTGGTCCCGGGCATCTCCAGGTCAGACGACCCACGGAACTCGGTGCCCGGTTTCGTGTAATAGGTTAACTATTATCTTCCGTCGATGTGTAGATGGCGCCCGAGGAATCCCTGCCCGACAAGCGCCCGTGGATGCCCGCACATCAAGGATTCGAGATGCCCCCTCGAGGCCAGCATGTCGATAGCGGCCAAAACCTTCCCGTCAGTGCTGACACCTCCGCAGCTCGCGCCTTGCACCGACGCCTGCGGGAACCACTTCGGACCTCAGGCCACCCGACTCCCAACCGGACATATGACCAAACCCACAGCTGAGAACTTGACCAGAAGTTGCTTGTACGCTACTCGCCGCCGAGGTACAATCAGTCAACTCATTGCACAATTTATTTGACGGAGGTCTTCCGTGACCCCAGGACAGAGTGGTCCTGATCGACGGACAGCATCACCACTCACCCAACCCAGCCGTGGTAACTCGACAGCGAAACCCGCGCACACACTGAGCACATCGAGGCGGGATCACTGAAGCCATAAGCTCGGTGTCACCACTCGCGCAATCGCGGTCACCGCCGTCCACCCTTCAGGCGAGTTCGAACCATTCGATCGCGGTAAGCCTTCCAGCCCTAAGCCCCTCGACTGCATCCGCATAGAACAAATTAGAAACACTAATGTTTCAGTTTGTAACTGGATTCGGTACAACCAAGGAAAGAGCAATACCCATGCATCAATTGACTCGGGCAACCGCCATTGCGACGCTTGCCATCACGGCCACGATGGCAGCAGGCGGAGCGGCCATGGCGGACACCGCCGCACCGAACGCGGCCGGCACCCCGGCCCCGGCCTCCGCGCCTGTGGACCCGGGCGCCGAATACCTGAACGCAATCGACTCGGTGACCGGTGCGTTCGCTCTCGATTCCACCTCCGGCCGCCTGATCGGAACGGCGGCAGGCGTCATCGTCGGTTGTCCTCTCGGAGCAGTGACGGGTGGCTCGCTGACCATCGCAGTGCCTGTGCTCACACCGGTCGGCATCGTCGGCGGATGCATCGTCGGGGGGAGCGCCGGCGGATTCATCGGCGGCACCATCGGTTCACTTGTCACCGGCACAGGACCGACCGCGAACGCGATGAATCAGCAATACAACTCGCTGCACTCCAAAGGACTTATCGCACAACAAGTCCAGGCCAGCAACTCTGGCCGGTAATCCACCCGGCCCACTCAGTCCTTAGCCGGACTCGTTCAAGAAAAGAGAAGCAGATGAGGATCCAGTCTCAGGGTGTCGCCGTAACAGCGCTCTCCGCAATGATTTTGGCCATCGCCGCAGGAACGGCGAATGCCCAGGAACCCGCTACCACCCCCGCCAACAACACACAGCCACAGCCTGCTGCGGCTCCCGTTGCCCAGCCAGTCGATCTGAACTCGGATCTCAGCCAATCCCTCGAGGCCGCGAACATGAGCATGGGCCCGGTCTCCGCAGTGGGTGCGGCCGCCGGTTCGGTCATCGGCGCGGCGCTCGGCTGCCCGTTCGGCATCGCCACCGGCGGTACCTTGATGACAGTGGCCACGGTGGGCGTCTTGACCGTCCCTGCCATTGCGGCCGGATGCATCGTCGGCGCAGTTGCAGGAGGCGGACTCGGTGCCATGGTCGGCGGCTCCGCCGCAGGACTTCCTGTCGGCGTCGCCGCGGGGGTACAGAAATACAACCAGCTCCAGGCTCAGCATGCTGCGGATGCCCAAAAGGCACATACCGCCCCAGGCTCGACACCCGCAAACAGCTGAGAGACGACAAATCGGCAGCATTTCGCCATCGTCCGCATCCAGTCGAGCGAATAGCTGACGACTGATTCGACCGGTGGGCCAACTGCCCTGCGGGATTTACCTGCTCCAGCGCCGGCCATCTGGTCCTCTGACACAGAGTCCATCGCGCCGACCAGCCAAGGGGTGACAACCCAAAAGTGCCTCACCCCTTGGCATGTCGGCTTTCGGGACTGCGCAGATAGACGCACATGCGCGAACGCCACATCAGTCCTGCGGTCACCAATCACCTGCCAGCGCCGACCATGGCAGCCGCGGCGTGCGGTCCAACGAACGTCGCCGAACCCCGACGGATTTCGTCCACCCATAGGCGTCGAGGTCAGCGGCACCGCCGATTCGGCCGATCAATACCGATTTGCAGGCTTGCACCTCCGTTGATCGGAAGCGTCGCGGCCCACCGTCGACGCATCCGGTGCTCCCAGCCGGGCGCCTTCGGCATACCCGCTCGCACGGTCACGGCAAATCACAGCGGCACCCGGGTGCGCGCGCAGCCACGCGGCGAACGTGTCGTTTAGCCGGTCCGGCAACAGATCCACCGGCCTATGGGTATGCATGTCGACCAGGACGGTCCCGTACTTCGTCGCCTTACGGAAGGCGAAGTCGTCCACGCCGAGCGCGGTCGCCATGCCGGACTCCGGCACGGGCAATGCCCGAATCAAGCGCAGCAACGTCATCCGCGACACTGCCACCGCCAGCCGGTGTGTCAGTCGCTGACCGAGTCACCCACCCAGCGACAGCGCGATCCGCTCCAGCACGCTGCGTAGCAGCGAAGTCCGCCGGACATGCCGGACAGTCAGGCCAGGAACCTGTTCAGCGAACGTAGCGCGGGCGCAGTTCGGGTTGCTGCAGTAGAACCTGCGCACCCGGAGATCGACCACGGTCTCGGCGCCACCGATTGCGGCATCAGACAAGCATCGCTGGTGAGATCACGCGCAGCATCGCCGACACGACCGCCGCCAGCTAGCGCCGACCATTCTCGTCCTTGTCCACCGAGTACGGTGAATTGATTCGTCAGCGACCCTGGCGCATTGGCGAAAGACCGGCCGCTTCCGGTAACAGACGCGCCTTCACGCGCCAGGGCACGTGCGATGCCCACCGGTCCCCCACCTGCTGAGACGACCAGCACCGCCTTGCCTCGCCGGCTCAGGCTGGAGCAAGTCTCCCCTGCGCCCGGTGACTATGTAGTCAGCGGTCCAGAAGGTTGACTACCAGCGGCAGTAGGTAGATAATTTATCTTTATGAACCTCGAAGCGACTAGTCAGCAACCTACAGGCCTCCGAGCAGTCAGCGACGAGTTCGTGGACTCCGAAGGACGGAAGTGGCGGAGGTCGTCGGTCTCCGGTATCTGCGACCGTTGTTCGCAGCCGTTCCCATCGGGAACCGCGGTTTCCAACGAGGACAGGATCGGATTGCGGGCCGCATGCTGCGCAGAGAAAGCCACAAACGACTCGGACGAGTGGAAGAACCGCGCGCTGGCGGAGGCGCGCCTGGCACAGTTCAGGCAGCAGGCAACGCCGCGTTTCCCGTCGCCCGCCGCTCACCGAACGACCACGCCGGATCGTCCTCGACGTCAGCCACTCTTCCGAGGCCGGCTGGGCACCGCTGGGCGAGCAGGATAGTCCAGCTCCACACCATCGAACGAGCCCTACCCACGATTTTATTACAGTGTAACGGAAAAGCGGGGGGGATTCCGCATAGCAACATCGAAAACGAAGCCTTGGGAGGGCGCCATGGAATCAACAGTCGGCATTCGGACACTCACCCACGAACAGCGCGCACATTACTTCGAAAGTCTGAACGCACAGAGCTTGCCAGCCCTGATGCGATCGACCTGGACCTGGGACGACCGCGCGCTGCGCCGCCGTTTGAGCGAACTGCTCACCGACCTCACCGCAGTCCGCGAACTATGGTCTGGCAGGGTTGAATGTCCCCGTCCTGCCCTCGAAGCCGCTGAGGCGCGGGTATTGGCGTCGGCTGGCGAATTCGTCGCCGAAGTACTGGGGCCACAGCTCCTCCTCGATGCGGGCAATGCCTTCCGAGAAGACCTTCTCCCCCTCGTTCGAGCGACCGGCGAACTTACCGCGGAAGCAACCAGGGCTCTGGACGCACTCGCGGTGGATGTCACAGGGCACGTGATCGAACGCAACGAGGCGCTGTCGAACATCCTCCCCGAAGAGGAGTGGGAGGACACCGCATTCGGTCCGGACGCGACAGGGCCGGCCCAGGTGGCTTACTCGGCCGGATACACCCTGGCCCAGACCGACTACTTCGCGGCAGCGGGCCTCGGTGCGCAGGCTTTCGCCGTCGCGGGACCACCGATCGATGACAGCGTCGATCTGCGCCACTGCACCCTGGCCGCGGCCGAGAAAAGCGGTTCCTGGGATCCGGCTCTGGTCCGGACCCGCGCGAAGCCGACCGACACCGGCTGGCAGATCACCGGTGAGAAATGGTACGTACCGGGCGCGGCGACTGCGAAGAAAATCCTCGTCGTCGCTCGCAATATCGGCGGACCGTCGCTGTACCTGGTCGACCGGAACGCACCTGGTATCACCGTCGAGCCCCTGGATTCGCTCGACAAGGCGCGCCCGCTCGCACGCATCGTTTTCGACGCGGCCCCCGCAGCCCTCATCGGACGCGAAGGCGCAGCGGGGCGCATCATGAACCGCACGGTCGACCGTGCCACCACGATTCTCGCCGCCGAACAGATGGGCATCGTCGACCGATCGCTGAAGTGCCTATCGAAGGCCCTCCCCTCAGCCAGCGACAACGAGTCGTGGCGGGGTTATACGAAGCAGCTGGCGGACCTCGAGGTGGCGCGGGCAGGCGCGACCGCGCTCTGGTATCGGGCGGTGAGGCTGCAAAGTGGAGACGATCTCGATGCCGCCGCAGCCGCCGCCGCGATGGCACATATCGGCTGCTCGAATGCGGTCCGGCGAGTCACGATGCAACTCACCTCTGTGGCCGACGACCTCGATGCCGCGGAGGTAGACGTCATCGGGATGCGGTCCCGCAGCACCGACCTGCTGCTCGGTGGCCCAGCACTGGCCCACGAGCGACTACTCGAACGTCTCGGAATCTGAGTCCGGGGTAAAGCCGAAGCGGCCATCCGCCGAATATGACCACCTTTGGGCAAATGCCCCCACGAAGGCGTCACGCCCTTTATCATCTTAACTATTAACTGATATTTGGAGGACCTACCTACGGAATGTGAGACTGGGCAGGCTGCGGTGACTCATACGGTCGACGGATAAGCGACGGGGAGGCACCCGACGCTCGCCTGATCAACAGCCAATGCCGATGCGGACATGATCCTGATGGGACGCATTTCACCACGCCCAGCAGCGGACTCGTGCCAGGAGCTGTGGCGCTTCCGGGCGGTCAACGCCGATCAGAGCCCCCGTCGCACGGACCCTCCCATCCGCGATCTGGGGCTTTTCCGCGATCTGACGCTTTCCACACGCAATCAGCGTTCTTGCAACGCTGAGATGGCTTTGCACTTTCACTCCAGGAGGAAGCGTGTCAATCAGGTATAACCCGTTCGACTCCGACGATCTTCGAGACCATTTCACGACACTCAGGGAACTGCGAGAGCGGGAGCCGGTCAAGCAAGTGGCTCCCGGCATGTTCTATATCAGCCGCCACTCCGATATCGTCGAGATTTCGCTCGACCCGGCCACATTCCCGCAGGGAGGGTTCACGCCGCAGGACGAGAAGCAGCGCCCGTTCGACCAGCTCGGCCTCGGCGAAACCGATCCACCTCTGCACACGCCGGTTCGGCGTGCAATGGCGAAGTTCTTTCACCCACAGGTCATGCGGCGCATCGAACCCGAGATAGCGAAGTTGGCCAGGGATATCGTCGGCGCTGTGGTCGAGTGCGATTCCTTCGATTTGGTCCAGAGCATCGCCGCGCCACTCCCGGCCCGCGTCATGGGGCACCTGCTGGGTCTGGGCGACGAGCTCGTCGAGCACCTTTCCCGCTACTCGAGCGACTACATCACCGCCCGGGCGGTGCCGGGGACCCCGGAGGGCGACACGGCGATTGCCCGCTGCGAGGCGTTCGAGGAGGAGTTGCGCCTGCTGATCCGCCGCCGGTCCCAGTCGCGGGAGACTCCGGATCTGCTGGGTGCAGTAATGGACTGCGTGATCGACGGCGAGCCGATCTCCGAGACCAAGGTGCTGACCCACCTGACCAATGACCTCATCGTGGGGGGAATCGACACCACGACGCACCTCATCGGCAATCTCTTCGTCGAGCTCCTCCAGGACAGAAGCCACTTCGAGCGAGTCCGCGCCGACCGGAGCCTCATACCCATCGCGGTGGAAGAGACCCTGCGCCACCTCGGTCCGCTGCAGGTTGTCTTCCGGCGGACGGCCGCCGATGTCGTCCTGAGCGGTGTGGAGGTCCCGGCCGGATCGCTGCTGATCCTCGGGCTCTCGTCGGGCAGCCGCGACGACACTGTCTGTCCGCACGCGAACGCCTTCGACCTGAGCCGGCCCGGCAATGCGCGGCGCCACCTCGGCTTCAACATTGGGCAGCATCTCTGCGTCGGGGCGCCGCTCGCACGCATGGAGGCGGCCGTACTCCTCGACATCGTGCTGGATGCGATGCCGGACCTGACGCTGACCGAGGACTTCGTCTACGAGCGGGTACCGCTGTTCTTCATGCGTGGCGCCACTCGGATCCCGGTGTACCGCGGGCAGCGGTGACGAGGAACGGAACGCAAAGTAGGAGAGGGTATCCGCCGCCGAGGCATGGCGGGCGTCGAGAGTGCGCTCGAAACGTTGGGCGTCGGTCACCTGCTGGGTCAGGCTCAGCAGGTGACCGAGTCGGGCGGGGTCAACAATCTATCCCAAGGAAATCGAGGACGTCAGACAACCTTCTCGAATACCGCAGCAAGGCCCTGACCACCGCCGATGCACATCGTCTCGATCCCGTACCGAGCGTCACGGCGCACCATCTCACGTACGAGGGTGGCAAGGATCCGGCCGCCGGTAGCGCCGACTGGGTGTCCGAGTGAGATCCCGGAACCGTTCACGTTGAGGCGGTCGAAATCTGCCGAGGCGAAGCCCCATTCAAGGGTGCACGCGAGCACCTGCGAGGCGAACGCCTCGTTGAGTTCGACCAGGTCGATCTCCCCTAGTTTCAGTCCCGCCGCCGTGAGCGCGCGATGCACCGCGGGAACCGGCCCGATACCCATAGTCGCGGGCGCAACTCCGGCCACACCCCAGGACACCAGGCGCGCGAGTGGCCGCAAACCCAGTTCGGCCGCCTTGGCGGGATGGGTGACGATACAGATAGCCGCGCCGTCGTTTTGGCCGGACGAATTGCCCGCTGTCACCGTGGCATCGGCGTCACCGGCAACGAGTGCGGGCCGCAGCCGCGCGAGCTTCTCGACAGACGAGTCCGGCCGAATGTGCTCGTCGTGTTCGACGACGACATCTTCCTTGCGGCCCCGCACCGTAACGGGCACGATCTCGTCCGCGAAGATGCCCGAAGCCTGCGCTCGCGCGGCACGCCGATGACTGCTGACGGCGAACTCGTCCTGCTCCTGCCGCGATATGCGGTACTCCCGACGTAGGTTCTCCGCAGTCTCCAGCATTCCGCCCGGTACCGGGAAGTTCACGCCGCCCGCGGTCACGCGTCCCCGCGCAAGCGAGTCGTTCAGCATCACACCTGGGCCCGCTTTGGTGCCCCAGCGCATCGACGCCGAGTAGAACGGCGCGTTGCTCATGGATTCGGCGCCCCCGGCCAACACCACTTCGCTGGCGCCTGCCGAAACCTGAGCGGCCGCGTAGAGCACTGCCTGCAGGCCGGATCCGCACCGACGATCGATCTGCAAGCCGGTGACGCTGACCGGCAGTCCCGCATCCAGCGCCGCCACCCGCCCGATCGCCGGCGCGTCCATGGAGGGATAGCAGTTGCCCAGCAAGACGTCGTCGACGGTCTCCGGCGCTATGCCGGTTCGCTCGATGATCGCCCGAATCACCGTCGCCGCCAGTTCGTGAGCGGGCACGTCCTTCAGCGATCCGCCGAACCCTCCAACCGGGGTTCGCAGCGGCTCGCAGATTACGGCGTCACGCACCGTCGATCCTCGATTCTCTTGGTCGGTCGGTCACCTGGAGAAAATGGACACCGCAGACGCTCCCGGAGCACCGTACAGATGGGTGTAGCCGGTCTTCGGGTCACCGGGAACCTGCCGATCGCCTGCCCTGCCCTGCAACTGCAGAACGATCTCATAGACCTGCCGCAGCCCCGAGGCGCCGATCGGCTCGCCATTCGCGATGAGCCCACCGTCGGTGTTGACCGCCAGCCTGCCGGTGATCTCGGTCTCGCCGTCGGCGAGCCATTGCTCCTGCTCACCGTCCTTGCAGAATCCGTTCTCCGCCATGTGGATCAGTTCCGATCCGGCGTCGGTGTCCTGTAGCTGCGCGACACGGATCTCCTCCGGCGCCAACCCCGCCTCCTCGAAGGCCGCTTTCGAGGCATCGACCGTCGGGCTCGGCACGTGGTGCAGCGGCAGCGACGGGCTCTGCACCTCGAAGGCTCCGTATCGCCGACTGCGCAGCACCGACGAGCGGAGATATACCGGCATCGAAGTGAACCGGGAAGCCAGATCCGCCCGGCACAGCACAACCGCCGCCGCCCCCTCGTCCGGACTGCAGTACATGTACTGCGTGAGCGGGTGATTGACCACGGGCGCGGCCAGAATCTGCTCGACGGACAACGGCTTGCGGCGCCACGCGTGCGGCGTGATCGAGCCGTTGCGCAGGTTCTTCGCCGCGATCCTGGCCAGCGCCTCGGTGGAAACACCGTGGTCGTACAGGTACCGGGTGGCCTTGGTGCCGAAGAAATGAGTGGTCATGAACATACCGGTCTGGCCATACCAGGACGGCAGCCCAGCAACGGAGGGGTCCGCGGCGAACGCGCCGCGCGGATGCTTGTCCATCCCGATCGCCATCGCCACATCGGCCTCGCCGTGCCGGATCGCCTCTGCGGCCATCTGCAGCGAAGTACCTCCGGTGGCGCAACCGTTGAACACACCACGAACAGGGATTCCAGTCAGCCCCAGCCAGCCCACGATCGCATCCGGGTTGGACACTTCGTAGCTACCGACATAGGCCGTCTGCACTTGCGACCACTCGGCGTTCGCGTCGGCCAGAGCCGCTCGGGCAGCCTCCGCGCCCATCAACAAAGCCTGCTTGTCGGCATGCCGGCCGAACGGGTGCAGGCCAACACCCACCACAGCGACGTCGGTCATTCGGTTCCACCTCGAGTAGTGTCAGCAGGGGCGAAGGCGTATGTGAGCACCTCGGTGCCGTCGGCGCGAACGGTGTACGGCACGACCACGAGTTCCATCGGCTGGCCGATCCGCAAGCGCGCCGGATCAGACTCCGTGATCCGGGCCTGAACCATCAGTTCCCCTGGCAGCTCGATATAACCGAGTGCGTAAGGAACGAAGGTCTCGGCGGTGTCGTCACCGTCGTAGGGCGGCGACGGAGGCCGGAACTGCTGGGTGGTGAAGCTCCACAGCGTTCCGCGATTTCCGAGCAGCCGTTCCGGCGCGCCGGGCTCTGCGGGAAAGGAAATGACGCCGTCTCGCTCCGATCCGATCAGACGTGGTTCCTCGGAGGGCCAGGTGAAAACCCCCTCGGCGACAGGTACTCGCGTGGTCATGACGCCATGATAGCAATTGTTTACCTATTTATCTAGCTGGCACCGGGCTCACACGCCCAGATTGGGCCTCCTATACAGTGCAATATATTATCTAACTGGACGGTCGATGCCGATCACCCATCTCGAGCCGCTCGACGGCCGTACACAAGGAGGCCCCGCCCATGACCGCGCTCGACGCCGGTGCGCTGCTGCTGCGACTGATCGCCGGATTGACCATGGCCGCGCATGGCTACCAGAAATTCTTCTCCGGTGGACGGATCCCAGGAACCGCCCGATGGTTCGACAGTATCGGTATGCGTCCGGGACGGTTCCATGCCGTGGTCGCGGCAAGCAGCGAGATCGCCGCTGGCCTGATGCTCACCCTGGGCTTGCTGACACCGATCGCCGGTGCGGGGTTCGTCGGACTGATGCTCGTCGCAGCCTGGACGGTCCACCGGGCGAACGGATTCTTCTCGGTCAACTCCGGATGGGAGTACAACCTCGCCCTCGCGGTGATCGGCATCTCCGTCAGCACCACCGGTCCCGGAGATTGGTCACTGGACCGTGTCCTGGGACTGAGCGATCCACTGTCCGGCCTGACCGGATTCCTCATTTCGGCAGTCGGCGGACTGGTCGCCGGCGCGGCCCTGTTGATGATCTTCTTTCGGCCCACACCGGCCGAATCCCGGTGAAAGCCATAGAGGTTCCGGCGAGCGAGGGCCCTCTGACCGGCCTCACCGTCGTCGGTCTCGAACAAGCGGTTTCCGCACCTTTGTGCACCCGGACGCTGGCCGATCTCGGTGCCAGAGTGATCAAGATCGAGAACCCTGCCGGGGGTGACTTCGCCCGCGATTACGACGACGTGGTTCATGGAATGGCAACGCATTTCGTCTGGCTCAATCGCAACAAGGAATCCGTAACGCTGAACCTCAAGTCGTCCGGCGGGCTCGAGGTCATGCACCGCCTGCTGTCCATCGCGGACGCATTCGTGACGAACCTCGCGCCGGGGGCAACCACCCGATTGGGGCTCGATGCCGAAACACTCGAGCGCCGGTATCCCCAACTCGTGAACTGCGAGATCTCCGGGTACGGAAGTGGCGGACCGCTCTCGGCCAAGCGTGCCTACGATCTGCTCGCACAAGCGGAGTCCGGCGCCTGCTCGATCACCGGCCTGCCCGGCGCACCAGCCAAACCTGGACCACCGATAGCCGACGCCTGCGCTGGTCTCTACGGTGTAATCTCCATTCTCGCGACGTTGCACTCCCGCGGCCGCACCGGTCACGGCGCAAAAATCGGAATAAGCCTGTTCGACACCATGACCGAACTGATGGGCTACGCCCTGACATGGAGCCGTTATACCGGCGAAGATCAGGAGCCGGTGGGGATGGGGTCTCCCTCGGTCGCGCCTTATAGCTCATATCGCACAAGCGACGGCCAAGTAGTCGTGCTCGGCACCACCAACGACCGGGAGTGGCAGCGGCTGGCGAACGAACTCCTCGACCGCGCCGACCTCGCTACCGCCGAACAGTACCGAAGCGGGCCCCGGCGGGTCGAACATCGAGCGGAGCTGGACCGCGCGATCGGCGACTGGTGCGCACGTCACACGCTCACGCACATCCAGAAGGCCGCCGACGATGTCGGAATCGGCAATGCTCGTTACAACACCACCACCGACGTCGTCGGTCATCCACATTTGGCCGCCCGGGACAGGTGGCAGGAGGTGGACTCACCCGTAGGTCCGGTGAGCACTCTGCTGCCGCCCCCGGATATCAGCGGGCATCTACCGATACTCGGCCCGATCCCCGCCCTCGGCGAGCACACCGACACCGTCCTTCGCGACCTCGGCCTCGACGAGGAAGCAATCCGGAGCTTGCGCGCCGAGGGAGCTATCGGCACCGCCTACATCGGTCGTATCAGCTGACGGCAGTCATCGACAGAGCACGCGGCTTCACCGGTCGCTGCCTGTCGAACACCCGACAGAGCGATTCTTGCTCGAGATCCTCCAAATCGAGACCTTCAGATTGAGTGACCTATCAGAAATGGAGCGGAGCATCGGGGTGAGCACGCTCAGGGAACGCAACCGTATTCGTGCCCGCAACGACGTCATCGAAACCGCGCTCGCTCTGTTCGAGCAGCAGGGATACGACGCAACCACCGTCGACCAAATCGCCCGGGCCGCAGGCTTGTCCAGTGCGACGGTGTTCCGGCACTTCCCCAGCAAGGAAGACATCCTCTTCAGCGAAGAGGACGATTCCGCCAGAGCGATGGCCGAATGCGTGGCGGCGAGGCAGGATCCTTCGGTCGACGTGGCCGCACTCGCCGAACCGGTAGTGAAGTATGCCGCCGAGCTTCAGGACGAGCGCACGCACAGACTCACCAGACTGGTCATGACCACCCGATCGCTCGAGGCCCGTAGCCTGCGCATGCGGTTGCGCTGGGAACGCGAGATCGCCCGCACACTCGCCGCTGAGGAAGGCGACGCGGCGCCTACCCTGCGGCACACACTGATCGCATCAATCGCGATCTCTTGCCTCAGCGCAGCAGTGCGTTATTGGGACCGGTCCGACCCTTCGTCGAAGCTCACCGACCTGGTCACGCTGGCATTCGAACAACGGGCGTCCTCGGACCGCGCACATTGAGCCTGGTCGCCGACAATGCCAGTCGTCGAACCTGCCCAATTGTCGAAATAGCATAATTGTGTTACCAATTTAGGGTGTACTTCGGTGTTGAAAGGTATCGGCTATGAGACTACGGCTCGACTCGGAGCTGGAGGATCTGCGCGCCACAGTCGACAATCACGCCAAACGCACCGTCGGTCCGCTCGCGGAGAAGGTCGACCGGACACAGAGCTTCTCGCGCGAGCTGTGGGCTGCGGTGCGCGAGATCGGTTTGACCAGACTGCCCTTTGCCGAGGAGCACGGCGGAGACGGGGGCACGGTCCGTGCCTACGTTGTCGCCACGCGTGAGGTCGCCCGCCATTGCCCCGTCGCGGCGCTCTACCCTGGTACATCGATTCAGGTCGCCATGACGCTGCTCGACCACGGAACACCCGAACAGATCGCGCAGTACGTACCCGGCCTCGTCGCCGGTGACGTCATCGCATCGTGGGCTTTCACCGAACCTGGCACCGGATCCGATCCCCGCCAGATCGTCACCCGAGCAGAGCCGAATGGCTCAGGGTGGCGGCTCACCGGCGCCAAGCAATTCATCTCGTTCGCCGCGCAAGCCACCGTCGCACTCGTATTCGCCCGCACATCGGAGACCACGCTGGGCGCCTTCCTTGTCGATACCTCTGCTTCTGGATGGGAGGTCGGGCCACCCAGCGAAGTCCTCTCGATGGGCGGCACCGAAGCCAGGCCGGTCACCCTCGACGCCGTACGAGTACCACACGATGGTCTGGTGGGCACTGCCGAGGACGGTTTCGGCGTGATGATAGCCGGGGAGGCCTTCGGCAAGGTTCGCGCAGCGACGATCAGTGTCGGCATCGCCGCTCGCGCGCTCGAGGAGGCAAGCGCCTACGCGTTGACGCGGGGACATCGGGGGACGCCGATCGGCCGAAAATTCCCCACGATCCAGGCTCTTCTCGGGCGCGCCGCAGCATCCACGCTGAGCGCGGAGTCACTCGTTCTCACGTGTGCCGACCTACTCGACCGGCACCTCCCAGTACCGGCCGAAGCGGCGTCGGCCAGGTTGGTTGCGGGCCGCGCGGCGAAAGAGGCCTCCGCGGCTGCTCTGCACGTGTGCGGAGCCTATGGTCTCACCCGAGAGATGATCGTGGAGCGCCTCTACCGTGAGGCCGTATTTTTCGATGTCTCTCAAGGGGTTTCGGAAATTCAGCAGATCATCGTGGCCCGTGAATTGCTGGCCGATGCCACCCGCGGAGGAAAATCGCAATGACCGGTTCCGCCCATCCACTCGACCTCACCGGACATGTCGCGCTCGTCACCGGAGGAAACTCCGGAATTGGGCTCGGCATGGCCGATGGCTTGGCGCGGGCCGGGGCCGACGTGTGTATCTGGGGCCGCAGCCCGGACAAGAACAAGGCCGCCGTCGAACAGTTGCTAGCACACGGCCGCCGCGCCGTTGCCTACGAGGTCGACATCGCCGATGAAGCGGCCGTCGTCAGCGGGTTCGCACGGCTCGTGGACGAGTTCGCCCGCCTCGACTCGTGCTTCGCCAACGCTGCTCTCGCCAACGCGATGACCAGTCCGCCTTACCTGAAGTCCACACTCGAGGAATGGCGCAACCTCATGCGGGTCGACCTCGATGGCGCCTACCTCACCACGCGCGAGGCCGCCAGGCACATGACAGCCCTCGGCAACGGCGGAAGCATCGTACTCACGTCGAGTATCGCGGCGCTGTTCGGATCACCCCGCGAAGAAGCCTATGCAGCCGCGAAAGCCGGGCTGCTCGCCCTCTCTCGCTCCCTCGCCGTCGAGTTCGGGCGACATGGTATCCGCGCCAACGCTGTACTCCCCGGATGGACTCTCTCCTCGGTTTTCGAGGGATGGCTACAAAACCCGGCGGTCACCGACAAAATTCTCTCCCGGATCCCATTGCGCCGCTGGGGAACCCCGGACGACTGGGCCGGGATCGCAATCTATCTGGCCAGCTCGACATCGTCGTTCCACACGGGCGACACATTCCGGCTCGACGGCGGATTCGGGGTCTTCTGATGGACACAGCCACAACCAATGACGGCGTACTTCAAACGCGGATCGAGGATGGTGTCCTCGTACTGACACTCAATCGGCCGGCCGCCCGCAACGCACTCTCCCCCGAACTGGTAGATGCGCTCCACCGCGCACTCGACGCGTTCGTCGAGGACGACACCCAGCATTGCGCGGTGATCGCCGGACGGGGCCGGGCGTTCTGCGCCGGCCTGGACCTCAAGGTCTATGCGGAGGCAGGTGCCGACCGCAGCCTGGTCAGCTCCTTGATCCGGCGCATCGGCCTGTTGCCCAAGCCGCTGATCGGGGCAGTGAACGGGCCTGCTGTCGCCGGAGGTCTCGAAATAGCCCTCGGCTGCGACTGGCTTGTTGGATCGCCGACAGCGATGTTCGCTGACACGCATGTCCGGATCGGCGCATTTCCCGGCGGGGGAATGACCGCCCGGCTGTCTCGCGCCGTCGGGGCTCGTACCGCCAAGGCGATGTCCCTGGGCGGGCTCCGGCTCGATGCCGACGCCGCTCTCCGGGCCGGGCTGCTCTCCGAAATCGTCGACCCGGACCGGCTTGTCATCCGCGCGACCGAACTCGCATCGGCCATCGCGGCCGCCGATCACGACCTAGTGCAAGGCGTCCGCACCCTGATCGACCAGAACGCGGACCGCGCGCTGCCCGAAGCGCTCGCCGTGGAGGCGCAGGAACTACAGACTTGGCGCACCCGCGGCCGAACGGGATGGACCGTCCGCAACGTGCTGCCACCCGGCTGATCAGGAGCCCCATGACAACCGGAACGCGCCTGCCCGCAGTAGCGATGCTGTCCGTGCCCGGTCGGCTCACCGAGACCGTATCGCTGGGCACCGAATTCGACGCCGCCGGGTTCCCAGGCCTGTACTTGCCGTCGGCGGGCGATCCGATGTCACTGTGCCTGTCGCTCGCACACGCCACCCGGTCGATCACTCTTGCGACCTCCGTACTGCCGATCTACCGACGACACCCGGTCGACCTGGCCGCAGCGGCCCATCACGTCACCGAGGTCAGCGACGGTCGCTTCGTACTCGGCCTCGGCGTCAGCCATGCCCCGCAACGCAGCCAACTCGGGGTGAAGCCGATGTCGCTGCTCGAAGACATGAGGGGCTACCTCGACGAGCTTTCGGAGCAGCTGTCGACGACACGCTCGGCACCACGGATCATGGTCGCCGCACTCGGGCCGAAGATGATAGAGCTGGCGCTCACTCGATCCGCCGGCCTGATCCAAGCCAACGCGGCCCGCAGCCACATCCCCAGCTTGATGGCAGATCTACACAAGCGTGGGCGCCCGCCAGGGTTCCGAGTCGCCAACATGATCCCCACTGTGATCGGTGATGACATCGCGGCGGCCCGCGAGCAGTGCCGGGACATCCTACTCCCCTACTTGTCCCGGCCAAGCTATGTCAGCTATTGGCGCCGGTCGGGGCATGCCGTGGCTATGGGCGCAGTCGACCAAGCGCGCGACAGCGGTGATCCCGTCCGCGTGCGTGCGGCGATGAGTGATCGGTGGATCGACGACGTCTGTCTCTGCGGACCCGCCTCGCGCATACACGAGGGACTGGCCGCCTGGTTCGAGACCGGGATCGACTTGCCCGTACTCGTGCCGTCGTCACTCTCCGGCGGGCACCGGACCGCCCTGCGACAAATCCTTGCGATGTTCACCTGAAGCCGTCGCGACAACGAGGGACCGGAATTGCCGGACCAACGCCATCTCCCTGGTCGCCACAGGCATCACTGCTATGCCTGGCAACGTTGTCGCGAAAGCCGCCAGCAACATGACCGTGCTGGTCCGCTATGCCGCGAGCGCTCCTGCCCCGATGTCGGCCGAGAACGCGTCGAGCTCGCCGCCGACGGCTTCGAGAACCTCCCGCTGATTGCTCGCTCTGTCTGCGAGGGCCATGCCGAGGTTCTCTCGCTGTAGGTAGCGGCGTCCCGCGGTCTGTACACCGAGCGACGGCTCAGGTTCGAGTCTCAAGCCCCGGCTGCCGTGACGACGGCGTCGGTAGCGAAGCCCAGCACGAGACCGGCGAGGATACACCAGGTCGTCAGCGTCTTGAAGCCGGTCTTGCGCGCGACGGCGAGCAGCTCGATCACCACGTAGAGGATGGACCCCGCAGCCAAGCCGAGGAAGGCGATCGACACCATGTCATTGACCAGGCGTTGACCGATGACCGTGCCTAGGAAGGTGGGGCCACCGCCGATCATGCCTAGCCAGAGCAGAGTGAGCCACGAGGGGCGTTCGCCGTCCGCGGCGAGCGGGGCGACGATGCCGAACCCTTCGGTGGCGTTGTGCAGACCGAAGCCGATGATGAGCAGGATGGCCAGGGAAAGCTCACCCTTGGCGGCAGAGTTGCCGATAGCCAGGCCCTCGGCGAAGTTGTGCAGGCCGATTCCTGTAGCGATCATCAGCGCGAGGGACGCTGCCTGACTGCGGCTCTTCGACGCGAGTTCGGTGGCGGCCACTGCACCTGGGCCCTGCGGGTGCGTGGCGGTTTGGCGGCGACGGGACATCCAACTGTCGTAGTACACCAAGCCCAACAGCCCCACCGCGAGGCCCGCCACCAGGGTGAGCCCGCCGGATGCCACCATCCCCCATTCGTGCTTACCCAGGGCCCCGTCGATCGGTTCCCAGGCGTGTGTCAGCACGTCCCAGATCAGGAACACCAGGATCCCGATGGCGACTGCGTTGAGCCCGGCCCTCAGGCGAGGGGTGGGCTTGCGTAGCCTGCCGATCGGCAGGCCGAGGTAGATGGTGAATCCGGCTATGGCGCCCAACAGAGCGATATTTGCGCTGGACATGAAAGGACCTCTGATAGGGCGAAAGCGGACAGACACTGAGCCTATGGCAGGCAATGCTTACCTAACAAGCCATCTGCGGCCCCCCTCGTTCGCAGCGATTACCTTCGGCCAGACACCGGCCGAGGAGCCCTGTCACGATTCCAGCTTCATCGACACCTCAGCATCTGATCGTTCCCGCCACGTGGGCATTCTTCATCTCAACCAGCCTTGCGTGTCGCCCTGGCGGACATTGCGAAGCGCTCCCGATCGGATCGGAGCGGCAATCCCGGTCGCGAGACACCAACTAATCAAGAGAAGTAGAGTACTAATTATACTGATAATGTCCGAAGCGTCGGGCGGTTCCCTGCACCTACACATAGACAGCTGAACTTCGGCATCGCCAACCACTGCGACCCAGGATTCGTGTAGCGAACCGGGCCGGCGCACGGTCTGCGGCAGTCCACAGGCCGACAAATCGAGACGCGGCAAGCTGCGTCACTGGCCCCGGCCACCACAGGACCAGTCAGCCACTGAGAGGAAAGACTATGCGTGGTGTCGTTCTGCACGCGCCCGGCGACATTCGCGTCGAACACCGTGATGACCCTGCGATCATCGAGCCGACCGACGCGATCATCCGCATCTCCGCCACCTGTGTGTGCGGATCGGATCTGTGGGACTACCGCGGCATTCACCCCGTCACCGAACCCATGCCTATCGGCCACGAGTACTGCGGCGTTGTCGAGGAGATCGGCGCCGAGGTCACGACGATCAGGCCGGGACAGTTCGTGATCGGAAGCTTCGTCGCGTCCGACAACACATGCCCGCACTGCCGGGCCGGATACCAGAGCGCCTGCCGGCACCGGCAATACGTCGGCGCCGGCGGCGCTCAAGCCGAGGCACTCCGAGTGCCCCTGGCAGACGGCACCCTCGTCGCCACCCCCGGTCTTCCCGCGGACGACTTGTTGCCCAGCCTGCTCACGGCCTCCGACGTCCTGGGCACGGGGTGGTTCGCCGCCGTCGCCGCCGGTGTCCGCCCACGATCGGTCGCCGCTGTTGTCGGCGATGGGGCCGTGGGCCTGCTAGGCGTGCTCGCAGCCCGAGAACTGGGCGCGGAGCGGATCATCGTGATGAGCCGGCACGCCTCCCGCCAGAAACTCGCGCACGCGTTCGGGGCCACCGACATCGTCGCAGAACGCGGCGACGAGGGCATTGCCCACATCATGGAGCTCACTGATGGCGTCGGCGCCGACGCGGTCCTCGAATGCGTCGGGACCGACGAATCCTTCGAGCAAGCACTGCGTTCAGCACGCCCCGGCGGCGGTGTCGGAATCGTCGGACTCCCGCACGACGTCTCTGTCCAGGGCCGAGATCTGTTTTCCTCCCAGGTCCGGGTCCAAGGCGGACCGGCTCCGGTCCGCCGATTCCTGCCTGAACTGATCGACCTCATCTGGCAACGCAAAATCGACCCGGGTCAGGTCTTCGACCTGGCGCTGCCACTGGAAAAAGCCGCCGACGGATACACAGCCATGGACGCCCGGCATGCCGTCAAGGCCATCCTGCATCCCTGAATCAAGCCTCATCGGCAGGTCCCCCACCAAGAGAGCAAGATCTGGCCCTCACTAGGGCACAACAAAGGCCACGCGCAGGGCCCCTAACAAGATTTCTATTTAGATGATAGAACTATAAAGACTCTCGGGATGCGAGAACCACAGGGCACTCGGACGGTCCGACCGGCCGACGAGACGCCATCCGGGTCTATCGAAGGAAATTTTCTATGGGCGAGCGATACGCCGACTTCCCCAGCCTCAAGCTCGAACTCGGCAAGCACGGTGTGATGCACCTGATACTGGAGGGACCGGCCCTCAACTCGGTGAGCCCCCAGATGCATCGCGACCTGGCCGACGTCTGGCCCGTCCTCGGCCAGGACCCCGATGTGCGCGCAGTCCTTGTCTACGGTGCCGGAAAAGCCTTCTCCTCGGGTGGCAACTTCGACCACATCGAGCAGATGACCAACGACTACGACACCCGGCTGCAGACCATGCGCGAGGCGCGCGATCTCGTGCTGAACCTCGTTGCCTTCGATAAGCCGGTGGTTTCCGGTATCCGCGGGCCCGCCGTCGGCGCAGGTCTGGTGGTGGGCATGCTGGCCGACGTCTCGGTCGCCGGTAAGAAAGCCAAGATCATCGACGGCCACACCCGGCTCGGCGTCGCCGCGGGTGACCACGCCGCGATCTGCTGGCCGCTGATGATGGGCATGGCCAAGGCCAAGTACTACCTGCTCACCTGTGATCCGCTGAACGGCGAGGAGGCCGAACGCATCGGCCTGATCTCCCTCTGCGTCGACGATGACGACGTTGTGACCGAAGCAGAGAACATCGCGACCCGGCTCGCGCAGGGCGCACCTACCGCGATCCAGTGGACCAAGCACAGCCTCAACCACTGGTATCGCTCCGCGATACCCGCGTTCGAGGCATCCCTCGGCCTGGAATTCATCGGGTTCGGCGGACCTGAGGTGCGCGAGGGCCTGGCCTCCCATCGCGAGAAGCGGGCACCGCTCTTCGTGACCGAACCGGCAGAGGAGAAGCACTGATATGGGAACGCCCAAAGTTGCCCTGGTAACCGGCGCGTGTGGCGGGATCGGCAGCGCCATCACCCGCCACCTCGCCGAGGCGGGGTATTCGGTCGCGGCCTGTGATCTGGATCAGGCGGCAGCGGCCGAACTCGCGAAGTCACTGCCGACGCAGAGCATCGGCGTAGGGGTCGATATCTCCGACAGCGCCGCTGTCGCGACCGCGATCGCGACGGTCGAGGCGGATCTGGGTCCGGTCGATGTCCTGGTCAACAACGCCGGCATCGACAAGATCGAGCCCTTCCTGCAGTCGACCGCGGAAACCTGGCAGAAAGTGGTGTCGGTCAACTACCTGGGCACCGTCACCGTCACCCGTGCCGTGCTGGACGGCATGATCGAGCGGAAATTCGGCCGGATCATCAATATCGCTTCCGATGCCGGCCGGGTCGGTTCCTCCGGCGAGGTCGTCTACTCGGGTACCAAGGGCGCAATGATCGCCTTCGGCAAGGCGCTGGCCCGAGAGATGGCGACAAAGGGCATCACTGTCAACGCCGTGTGCCCGGGACCGACCGATACACCGCTGCTCAAGCAGCTCTCCGACCTCAGCGAGAATATGTTCGAGGCAACCCGCAAGGCGGTGCCGATGAAGCGGATCGGCCAACCGGACGATATCGCTCCCGCGGTCGTTTTCTTCGCAAGCGAGGGCGCCGCCTACATCACCGGCCAAACGCTGTCCGTCAGCGGCGGCCTCACGATGGCATGACCGCGCCTACCAGCGTCGGTGTCGAACGAGACGGTAGCGTCGCGACCCTTGTCCTGGACGGCGCGGCGCGGCTCAACCCGATCGGCACCGCTACCTGCACCGCTATCGCGGCGGCCGTTCGCGAACTCGAAGCCGATACCCGCATTCGCGCGGTCGTCGTGCACGGTGCCGGGCGCGCTTTCTCGGCCGGGGCCGATATCGATGAGATCTCAGGATTCGACCACCGCGACCAATTCGAGCAATTCATCCATACGTTCACCGACGCACTCGAGCTGATCGAAATGAGCCCACTCCCCTTCGTTGCCGCGATCAACGGCGCGGCGATGGGCGGCGGGCTGGAACTCGCCCTGGCCTGTGATCTTCGGGTAGTACATACCACCGGGAAGCTGGCGCTGCCCGAGGCCAAACTCGGTGTACTGCCGGGCGCGGGCGGCACCCAGCGCCTGCCTCGGCTCCTGCCCCGAGGTATCGCCACCGAGATGATCATGCTGGGCCGGACCATTTCGGGAGCCCGCGCGCACGAGCTGGGGCTTGCGAATCACCTCAGCGACTCTCCCGGGGCGGTGCTGTCCGACGCGCGTGCGCTCGCAGCCGAGCTTGCCGCCGGTGCCGCGCTGGTTCCCCAGATGACGAAATCTCTGCTTCGGGAGACTGCGGCCTGCACCGTTGCCGACGGCATCGTCCGGGAGCGGGCAGTGGCAACCGACCTGCACGCCAGCGAAGACGGCCAGGAGGGCTTCCGGGCGTTCGTCGAACGACGGGCTCCCCAGTACAGGAAGGAGCGCGGACAATGAACCTCGATTATCCGCCCGAAGTCGATGCGCTCCGGGCACGGATCCGGGACTTCCTCGCGGATGAACTCCCCTGGGGCTGGGCGGGCCTGGGTTCCCTCAGCAGCGATGAGGCGCGAAAATTCACCGCGTGGTGGCGCGGCAGGCTCGTCGAGTCCGGATACATCGCGCCCAGCTGGCCCACCGAATACGGCGGTGCCGGGTTGACCCGGCTCGAGCAAGTGGTGCTCGCCGAGGAATTCGCGCGGATGCGCGTCCCCGCCTACGGAGCCAACGACAATTTCTCGATCAAGATGATCGGGAATCTGCTGCTTCGCTACGGCACGGACGAGCAGAAGCGGCATTTCCTGCCGCGCATCGTGCGCGGGGAGGACACCTGGTGTCAGGGTTTCTCCGAACCGGGCGCTGGATCTGATCTCGCGGGGCTGCGTACCCGCGCGCGCCTGGTCGACGGTGAGTGGATCATCGACGGCCAGAAGATCTGGACGTCCGAAGCGCGCAGCGCGAACTGGATGTTTCTGCTCACGCGGACCGACCCCGAGGCAACCCGGCACAAGGGCATCACCATGCTCCTGGTGCCCATGGATCAGCCTGGTATCACCATCCGGCCAATCACCATGATGACCGGCGGAACTGATTTCAACGAAGTGTTCTTCGACGGCGCCCGCACGGCAGAGGCAAACGTGGTGATCGGCCCGGAGCAGGGTTGGAAAGCTGCCATGGCCTTGCTCGGGCTGGAGCGCGGAGACCAGGCCGCCACCAACCCGATCTTGTTCCGGGCCGAGGTCGATCGGCTCATCGGTCTGGCTCGCGAACGCAACCTCACCTCCGACGAGCTGGTCCGCGATCAGCTGGTCCGCGCTTACACCCGAGTCGAGATCATGCGCTACCTCGGACTGCGCACCCTCACCGGATGGCTCAAAGGCGAGACACCCGGTCGGGACGCCTCGATTTCGAAGCTGTACTGGAGTGAACATCACCGCGAGACCACCGATCTAGCGGTCAGCTTGCTCGGTGCGGATGCGCTCGCGCCAACGGGCCGGGCACCGATCCGGCACTACCGGACCGACGACCCCGGGGCGCCGAATTCGTCGGCTTCCTGGACCGACACCTGGATGGCGGCGATCTCCGGCACGATCTACGCCGGAACTTCGCAGGTGCAGCGCAATATTCTCGCCGAGTCGGTACTCGGACTGCCCAAAGAACCCCGCCCGCAATGAATTCCAGCTCGGCGCACGCACGCTCGACTGCCCGAGCCCACGAGGAGACAACATGACCGACCCGAACTCGGAACGACTCGTACTCCGCGACGACACCGACGGCGTTGCAATTCTGCGCTTCAACCGCCCCGACCGGAACAATTCCTGGTCAGTACCGATGGAGAAGGAGTACTACCGGCTACTGCGCGAATGCGGCGACGATCCTGCGGTCCGCGTGATCATCGTGACCGGCGCCGGGCGCAGCTTCTGCCCGGGCATGGACACCAACACCCTGGCGGACCAGGCAGCCGATCCCACCCTGAATACCCAGCCGCACAAACGGGAACCGATCACCACACCGCGCACCATCCGTAAACCGGTGATCGCGGCCATCAACGGGGCCTGCGCCGGGATCGGACTGATCGCCGCGATGAACTGCGATCTCCGCTTCCTATCGTCCAAAGCCAAGGTGACCTGCGCGTTCTCACAGCGCGGAATCATGGCCGAGCACGGATTGGCCCACGCGATGACCCGCGTCATGGGCACCTCCCGCGCCCTGGACCTGCTGTTCTCGTCCCGCATCGTGATGGGACAAGAAGCCGTCGAGCTCGGTCTGGTGGACCGGGTCTTCGAGCCCGATGAGTTGCTGCCGCGTAGCCTCGAGTACGCGCGGGGCCTCGCCGCCAACAGCTCCCCGGTCGCGATGGGCGTGATGAAACAGCAGGTTTACGAGGCCCTCGAAACCACTCAGGAGGAAGCCCGCACGATGGCGATCCGCTGGTGGTACGACGTGCTGCGCGACCACGGCGACTTCAAGGAAGGCGTCACCTCCTACCTGGAGAAGCGGCCACCGGCGTTCGCTCCGTGGGATCCCGCCACACCCTTGGTTCCGGCCGCGCTGCCGAACGACTGACCACAGCAACCTCGGGGGCACCCCGCTCCCCAGCCACCCCTGGCGTGCGCGGTGACGGGACTGGGCTCACCGTCGACCGCGACATCTCGCCGAACGCTGTTGGATCTACGCTCGTCGAACGGCGAGCGTACTGCCGCCGAACTCGGTGATCCGGCAATATTTGCGCTGGCTGACGCCGTTGGGCCAGGAGAAGTATCTGCAGCTGTGGATCTCACGCCGGACCCGAACGGCCCCGTCGTAGAAGGCCGGATCAGGGGCAGCACGATGCGGCAGGGCCTGGCCTGGACGATTTGCTGCCGTGCCACTTGTCGGTGCCACCGTGAGGTGGGCCGGGATGCGGCCGGTGATCGAGGAGGGTGTCGGCCAGGAGATCCGTGGTGTAGACGAGGACATCGGGTCGCGCTTCAATCCGGCCCTGGTCCATTGGGCCGGGCAGGAACTCGTTCGACATCAGCACGGCCCCTGCCTGTGGTCGGCACGGGATCGCCGCAGTCAGTAGCTGACAGCGATGGTTTCGTCGCCAGGGTTGATGGCCATCACGAACAGCAGGAGGAGGACGCCCTCGCCCGGAATTCGGTCCGGCCAAGGGCGAGTCTGCTGTGCCTACCTCGTTCTGGCATTCGGCGCGAGTGCGGTCAATCCTCTCGCCCCTCGACCGCTCGAACACGCCCAGTCGAACCTGGCCGACGCGGGCGAGGACGCATCAGGAACGTACGGAGGTGATCTTTCAACTGCCGATCTGGCGTTCATGCCGCGGGTGTCCGGGCCATTGTTGATGGCGGAATGTGGACAGTGGCCAAGTAGCGCATGCCCTGTGGATGCCAAGAACCCGTGTGCAGTGTTCTGGTCGGTAGTTCACGCGACTACTTGGGCGCACCATCTTTACCCACACAGCGCCCACGGTCACATGTACCGCCCGCCGGTCACCTCCATGACGGTGCCGGTGAGGTAACTGGACATGTCGCTGGCCAGAAACAGCGCGACCGACGCCACTTCACTGGGCTCCCCGGCCCGGTTCATCGGGATCTCCGCCAGCTTCGAGTCCCAGGCCCGCTGCGGCATGGCCTCGGTCATCGCGGTACGGATGAGCCCGGGCTGGATAGCGTTGACGCGCACTCCCGAACCGGCCAGTTCCTTCGCCGCAGCTTTCGTCAGGCCCACCATGCCCGCCTTGGCGGCACTGTAGTTCGTCTGGCCGAAGTTGCCGACCTTGCCGGCGATCGACGACATAGTGATGATCGACCCGCGGCCCTGCTCGCGCATCACGGCGCCGGCGGCGCGGGTACCAAGCCACGCACCGTAAACGTGGACGTCGAGGACAGTGCGAAAGTCCTCGGAGGTCATCTTCCGCATCGTCTTGTCCCGCGTTATCCCGGCGTTGTTGACCATGATGTCCAGTGCACCGAAGCGCCGTACGGTGTCGTCGACCAGGGCGGACATGCCGTCTTCGTCTGTCACGTCACACCGACAGGCCGCAGCGCCGAGTCGCTGCGCTTCATGCTCGGCAGCCTCGAGGTTGAGATCTGCGAGCATAACCTCGGCGCCGTGCGCAACGAACGTCTCCGCGATGGCCAGGCCCAACCCTTGAGCACCGCCTGTGACAACCGCGACTCGCCCCTTCAGCAGGGTCATAGGTCGTTCCTCCTAGCAAATAAACTCTTATTAATTGCACTATATATGGGCCTCTGATCGCAGCATGGTCGACCCGCTGCTCGACCGTCCAGGCGACGATCCGCCCCTCGCCGTAGGCCCAGCGTGTCCATAGCGGCCCACAACGTCCGCACCCGGGTGCGCCCTAACGTCGCGCCCTGATTCTCGGCGTCGGAACAAGCTGGCCCCCGGCCACTCGGCGCGCCTCCCGTTCGGCAAATTCGTGCTCCAGAGCTTCCGGTAGCGCATGGTTGTCGCTGTACCGGTACAGCGACAACAACTCCCGAACCACGAACGGATCGTGCGCGGCGATCGTTTCAGCCGTTTCACGCGCGACCGGAAGCAGTTCCCCATGAGGAACGACCCGAGACACCAGTCCGCTTCGCAACGCCTCTTCAGCATCCAGGACGCGCCCGGTAAGCGACATGTCCAGGGCGAGTCGGCTGCCAACCGCCCGCGGCAGCCTCGCGGTCATTCCACCACCGGGCAGGATCCCAACACTGGCGTGCGTGTCCGTGAACCGCGCCCGTTCGGAAGCGATGAGGAGATCCAGAGCCAGCGCAAGTTCGAGACCGCCCGTCGCGACCGCGCCGTTGATCGCACCAATCGTAGGCTTGGACAACTGCGCGATCCGCGTGATGGCGTCCGTCGCACCCTCGGGAGGACGCCGCGTCCGGTTGAACTCCTTTATGTCGAGCCCGGCGCAGAAGGCTGGATCGGCCCCGGTCAGCACTATGACCCGGACCGATTCCGCAGCTTCTGCCCGGTTCAGGCAGGCATGGAGCGCGCCCGCAAGGTTCGAGTCGATCGCATTACGCGCGGATGGCCGGTTCAGTGTGATCGTCGCAACGCCTGCCCACTCGCGATAGGTCACCTCACTGTCAGCGACTGTCACGGACCACCCCTCGTTCGAGACTTCGCATCCGGCCTCGCTTCCTCAGGAACCACCTGATCCAGACCAGATCCACAACACCGCGACTAGCCGCCGGACAAGACAACACGGAGCATTAACGGATAGATAATTTATCTTTTATATCACGCCCCGCCCACCCGATCCACCATTGACCTCTCAAAAATTTCGTCTATATAGTTGACTGATTATGTTTTGTTGGGGCACACGATAGCGAGACTCCCTGGGACACGGTTCCCGGACGCTTCCCGCGACTTGCCGGGCCCTTCCAGCGTCGGAGGTCACGTGTCGTTCGAGTCGCCCTCGCCTTCAGAGCTCCCCGCGAGCGGGTCTGCCGCGCCGTCGCGACGGCAGTCACGCCGCGCGTCCCTCGCCGGCATGCTCGGCACGCTCGTCGAGTACTACGACTTCAGCGTCTACGTGTTTCTCGCCGGGATCCTCGCACCGTCCTTCTTCCCCACAGAAAATCCAGCCGTAGCCACACTGGGCGCACTCCTTGTATTCGCCTCGGCGTACCTCGTTCGACCGCTGGGCGGAATCGTGTTCGGGTGGATCGGTGATCGGGCAGGCCGCCGGACTGCGCTCACTGCGACGGTGATATTGATGGGTTCAGCGTCGGTCGTCACCGGAGTCCTGCCAACGTACGCCTCGATCGGATTTCTAGCCCCGGTGCTGCTGGTGCTGCTGCGACTGCTTCAGGGGCTTTCCGCAGGCGGTGAGCTGGTAGGCGCGCTCACCCTGGTCGCCGAGTCCGCGACACCACGACGACGCGGACTGCTGTCGTCATTGGTCACCGCCGGTTCCACCCTGGGCTTCGCGCTGGCAACCGGAGTTCTCGGGGCCACCGCATTCGTCGTCGGGCAAAGTGCCATGGCGGTATGGGGCTGGCGGATTCCGTTTTTGCTCTGCCTACCCCTCACGGCGATCTGCCTGGTGGTGCGGTTGCGCCTGGAAGAGAGCCCGGAGTTCGAACATAGACGTCAGGCCGACAATGAACATCGCCCGATCCGTGCTGTACTCCAGAGCCACAAGGCGGCACTGGCCATCGTCACGGTGATCGCGTTCTCACTCAATACGACCGGTTACGTCGGCCTCACCTATGTCAGCGGATTCCTGCAGAAAGTCCACGGTTTTTCCACCGCCTACGCCTCGACGCTCTCGATGATCGTGCTGGCGGTGGCCTCAATGACCGGAACTCCCCTCGGGGGCCTCCTAACCGATCGTTTCGGCCGACGCCGGGTATTCATCGCTGCCACCGCAGCCATCGCTGTGCTTGCGCTACCGTTGTTCCTGCTCATGCAGTCGACTCCCGACGTCGGAGCGATCGGCGTGGCATACCTGCTCATCATGGTGCTCAACGGGGCGCAGTCGGTCGCCGGTTTCTCGCTGTACACCAGCATTTTCCCGACCGAGGTCCGATACACGGGAGCCGCGATCGGGCACAATGCCGGGCTCATCCTCGGAGGTGGATTCACCCCCTACATCGCCGCACAACTCGTGCTGTGGTCAGGTCACCCGGTAGCACCTGCCATCTGGATGATCCTGGGAGCCATTCTCGGCATCATCGCGGTCGCCAAGTCCTCGCGGATCCCGGACCTGATCCCCGACGGCCGAACTCCATCCCGCTCAGCCACCCACACGCCGAGAGTAGATCGGCTTCCCGGACCGTAAGTAACCCAATGACAGGAGTGTTCAATTGTCCGTCGGACCGCACGACCATGCGCCCCGCGTCGCCATCGTGACCGGAGGCACCCGCGGTATCGGTGCCGCCCTCACCAGGCGGCTTGCAAAGCGCGGATCCCACGTCGTCGCCATCTACCGGGGAGACGACGCCTCCGCGCAGCGCATACAGCAGAAACTGGACGGTGTCACCGCGGTACGGGCCGACCTGGCCGACCCAGAAGCATGTGTGGGGCTCGTCGAAGACGTCCTTGCCGAGCACGGACGGATCGACCACCTGGTGAACAACGCCGGACTACTACTCGAAGCGCGATCCTCGGATACGACCATCACCGACTGGGATCAGGTCGTGGCAGTAAACCTCTCGGCAGCCTTCCATCTGGCCCGCACCGCTGTACCGGTCATGCGCGCCGCGGGGTATGGGCGAATCGTCAACATCAGCTCGGTCACTGCCGTGATGGGCAGTCCCAGCGAAGCCGCCTACGGCGCGGCGAAAGCCGGATTGCACGGGTTGACGCGTTCACTCGCCAGGGAGACCGCCCGCCACGGCATCACAGTGAACACTGTGGTCCCCGGGGTGTTCGACACCGATATGACCGCATCGATGCCGGAAAAGACTCGGGCGGCGATCCTGGGAATGATCCCGGTCGGGCGCAGGGGCAACCCCGATGAACTCGCGGCTGCCGTCGAATTCCTTCTCGGGGACGACGCCGGATACTGCACCGGATCAGTGCTCACGGTCGACGGCGGCCTCAGTATGGGCGGTTGATCACATGGCCCTGCAATGGTGGACGCGCCTGCCACCGGTGCCTGCGCTGTCCGAACTCGGCATCCGCACCTCGTCAGCGGCGGACGGCGTCGAAACGAGCCTCGACCTGGGCCCACAGTGGAAGGGAGCTGGAGTCGCAGGCCTGGCCGCGCTGCTCTGCGACGCCGCGACCGGCGCGGCTGTCGGGACGCTCGAACCGGAGCGCGCACTCGCCACGGCGATGCTCGCCGTACAGGTCACCGGCTCCCTGGGCACCACAGGCCAGGTCCGCGCCGTAGCGTCACCCGGCGTACGCCGCGGTGATTACGTGCTCGCGACGGCGAACGTCCTGGATGACAGTGGCACCGAGTTCGCACGGGCCACAAGCTGGTGGGCGATCCGTGAACCACGAGCGCCTCGCCATGGCGGCCCTATCGACATTCCGCCTCCGGCTCGGACAGCACCTTTCATCCCGCCTCCGGTCGACTCGATCAACACCCCTTTCGGCCACAGACTGGGGCTCACCGGATTTCGCCGGGACCGCGTGGGCACCTCGTTCGAGCTCACCGACCCAACCCGATTCCACAACCGGAGCAGCACCTTGCACGGTGGTCTCGGCGCACTACTGGCCGCACTCGCCGCCACTGCCGCGATGGACGACGGTATGCGTACACCCGAAGTCTTGTCGCTGACCTGCCACTACTTGCGAGCCGCCGGTCCGGGCGCCGATCCGGTGAGAGTCCGCGGCTACAGCGTTCGCAGCGGCCGGACGTCCGGGGTGGCCCGCGGCGAGGTCGCGGCACCAGACGGCAGACCCGCTGTCATCGCAGATGTAACGGTCGCCTTCATGCCGTCGACCTACGCCCCCAGGTGACACCTTCACGGCCGGGTGTAGGCCGCGAGCGCATGCGCTCGACCAGTATCGCGGGATGCCAAGGCAGGCTGTGCTGCCAACATCGCCATGCCACAGCCCTTCTCTGGGAGGAGAAGGGACACTGCGGATGGACTTCGTCACCTTGCTCGACCGGGTCGAGTCCGCAGCCTCGCGGCTGCAGGCGCTGACCGTTCCGGGACCGAGTGTGGGTGATCAACTCGGTCGCCTGGCGTTATGAAAACCCGTCAGCAATCAGTTAATCTATTTATCTATAGGGTGCATTGGGTGCTCTAGTCATCAGAATCGGAGATCCATGACCGTGACCGAGCCACAACTATCCAGCGCAGAGGTCGAGCCGTTGGTCCGCGGTAAAACCTGGGAGGAGATGGTCCCTGGTTCGGTGTTCCGTACCGCCCGCCGGACGGTTACCGAGGCAGATCTCGTCCAGTTCATCACCTGGGGCGGGTTCAATGAACCGTTGTTCTATGACAACTCACATGCCGCCGCGGGGGGCTACACCGGCCGCCTGATCCCCGGCGCGATGATCTACTGCATCGCTGAAGGCCTGATCCTGCAGACCAACGTCCTGAACGGGACAGGCCTGGCCTTCATGCACATGGAGCTGACCATCTCTCGGCCTGTCTACGTCGGCGACACCCTGCACGCGCTGGTACACACCACCGAATCCCGGGCGTCCAGCAAGCCCGGCCGCGGGGTCGTCACAGCGCGTGTGAGTGTACGCAATCAGCGGGACGAGGAGGTGCTCGTATTCACGCCGGTCCGGCTGATCCGTGGAGCCGATTTCGTCGAGCCCGCGGAAACTGGGGCCTGAGAACAGCTAGAAATTGCGGACTGCCCAGTAGTTCGGCGGCCGTCGCCGATCGGAGGGGACCGAACCACTGGGCATCACCGGCCATAGCCTCGCCATTCAGCTCGAGAACAACTACCTGTACTGCGAATCGGTAAGTCCGCAGATCAATTCCTTCGTGTAATTCCGTTCGATCAAACAAAATGCGGATGAATTGATATGTAGCACGATCTTCTGTCCGACGGTCAGGGAATATCTCGCCGCGCCAGCCGTGGCGGGCCTGCAGTGCGCCAGTCGGCGCTATCCACGCCTGGTTTCGCTGCGGGGTAGCCATCCCCGTTGAGGTCCCTCCAGTGCGCATGATTCAGCTGATGGAGGTAGAAGTTGCTCTGCAGCGCGGTATTGAAACCCATGGTGTCCAGTGTCTGGTTGACCGAATCCTTGATCAACAACGCTGTCATGGTGGGCCGTTCGGCGATGCGGCGGGCGAACTCCTCGGTCCGGCTTTCGAGTTCACCCGGTGGGAACACCTTGCTGAGCATGCCCAGGCGGTATGCATCCTCGGCATCCAGTGCGTCCCCTGTGAGCAGCAACTCCTTCGCCTTGCGCGGACCGAACTCCCAGGGATGCGCAAAGTACTCCACCCCGCACATCCCCAGTCTGGTCCCGACGACGTCGGCGAAGACAGCGTCCTCCGAGGCAACGATGAGGTCGCATGCCCACATAAGCATCAATCCGGCAGCAAGCACGTGGCCCTGCACCTGTGCGATGGTAATTTTGCGCAGGTTCCGCCAATCACGCGTATTGGCGAAGAAGTGCTCCCACTCCTGCAGCATCTGTTTCTCAACTCCACCCGGGCGTGTCCCGCCATGGACGAGAGTCGAAGGATGGGCGTCCGGGCCGGGCTCGGACTCGCGCCGGTGCACCGCCGAACCCATATCGTGCCCCGCCGAGAAGGCTTTACCCGCACCGGCCAGGATCACAACCCGGACCGTGTCGTCGGCCTCGGCGAGGCCGAAGGCCTCGTCGAGCTCCACCAGCAGACCACGGTTCTGCGCATTGCGTGCGCTGGGCCGGTTGAGCGTAATGCGTGCGATCCGCCCTTCGTCGAGTGTCTCGTAATCGACGAATTCGAACTTGTCTACTGTGCTCATATCCTTGCGGCATTCCTTTTCGTCGATCCCTGCCACCGGGCGAACAGTGTGGCAGCACTTTGTCAGATCAGGTCGGCCGCGAGATTCGACCAGTTGATCAGCATCGCCGCCCCGCGGGGCGTCAGGTCGTAACCGGTCTGCGGATAGCCATTGCTGAGCACACAGAACGAAATCCCGCTCACCGGATCGCAGAAACCGATCTGATATGCCGAGCCTGCGTGACCGAAAGTCTCCGGAGAGCCCGTCGCCGGCATCCATCCGTCGGGGTTGTCACCCCGGACGTTGACGAAAAGACCGACCGAGGCAGGCTTCACACCGCCGCCGTAGAGCTTGTCTCCCGCCGGGATTGCGGTCACGTGCGGCCGTGTCGCCTCGGCGATTACCGCTCGTGACCACAACGACGAGTGCAGCAGGGCCTGGTAGTGCAGCGCAACGTCGGAGGCGCCAGCACACACCGCGTGCGCCGGCTCACCTGCTGCCACGATCCGGCGGTCGCGGAAGAACCACGGCCCCCACGGATCAACCTCGGAGCCGTCGCCGTCCGTGCAGACCATGGGGGCGACGGTGGCGATCTGCTGCTCCTCGCTCAGCCCGAGGGCAAAACCGAGACCGAGCGGTTCAGCGATCTCCCGGTGTAGATAGTCGGCCAGGCAGAGCCCGGCGCGCCGCTCGACGACCTCGGCGATGACCCATGCAGTGGACGTCAAGTGGTACTGCAGCACCTCACCTGGCGGGCTGTCGAGCCGCCACTTGGCGAAGGCGGCCATACGTGCGTCCCGGTCGGCCATCTTCGGATACCCGAGCGGAGCGAAGGCCAAGCCCGCGGTATGCGTGAGCATATGCGCGAGCGTCACCACGCCCTTTCCGTTGGTACCGAACTCGGGAATGATGTCCGCGACATATTCGGATACATCGATCTTGCCGTCGTCGATCAGCTTCCAGATCGCGCTCGCGACGATGGTCCGACCGACCGACTGCAAGATGTACCGGGGCGCTCCCCCGCCCCAGGTCTCGTTCGCAACCAGCCGACCGGCTCGGGCAACGGCGACCTGAACGGACGGGAGCGCTCCGTGCTCGACCTCCAGGCGGATCCGACGCAACAGCACATCAAGGCGGTACGGATCTATGCCGACGTCCTCGGCCGGTACGATCGCACGGCTCTGCGCGAAGACTCCACCACCTGGCACGGCAGCCTCGTGCCCGTTCAAAGGCCGGCCGATGAGCAGGGGAATACGGTGGGCATTATTTCGCGCCAAGGAGCTCGAGCCCGTTGTCGCGGAGAAAGCGCTTGCGCGCGTCCTCGCCGAGACCCTCCACTTTGGCGTAGAAGTCCGCGGGTTCACGCAAGCCCTCGGCGTGCGGCCAGTCCGAACCCATCAGCAGGGAGTCGACGCCGCCCAGCCGATCGGCCAGGGCAATGGTGTCATCCTCCGGATAAGGCACGACGCGCACGTGACGCCGGAAGATCGTGCTCGGCCGTTCCGTCAGCTGTCCACCGAGCCAACGGCCGTTGCGGGCCATCCCACGGCTCTTGTCCATATGCCGGATGAAATGCGGAACCCACTCCGCGCCGTACTCACTGACCAGAACCTTGATATTCGGAAAACGGCCGAACAGATTGTCGAAGATCAGCGCCGACAGCGTATCGGTGATCGGCCGCTCACCGTAGGTGTTCTGCCACTGCCAAGCCGAGAACTGGAAGGGTGGGACCAGCCCCCACCCCCAATGCGAGGCCACATTTTCCTGGTAGTGGTACTCGGTGATATGGAAGGCGACGACGGCTTTGGCCTCGTTGACCCGTGCCCAGAACGGGTCGAAGTAGGGGTCGCCCGGAGAACGGCCGTTGACCGGCCCCGGCGGAAGCATGATGAACCGCGCTCCGGCCGCGAGCACACGGTCGAGTTCCTCGCAGGCTCGGTCCAGGTTATCCAGCGACAGCAGCGCCGGCGCGTAGATCCGGTCCCTGGTATTGAAACCCCAATCCTCGTCGATCCAGCGGTTGAACGAGGTGAGATTGTCGAACAGAACGTCACCCTTCAGGTATGCCCAAACGAACAGCCCCCAGCCTCCCGGGTACATGATCGACCGCTCGATCTGCTGCTCGGTCAGCTGAGTCAGGCGGGCTTCCTTGTCCTGGTATTCCTTCTGGATCGGTTCGTAGAAGCGCTCAGCGTCACCGCCGTCCCCGGACGAACGAGCCTTGAGCATCTCGACCAACGAGCCCGGCACGTACGCCTGGTCGAGGTTGTTTTCGAGGGCGTTGACGATGCGATCGTTCGCCAACAGCATCTTGCGGGTGCCGTCCGCCGACATGATCGGCCGAATCGCGGTGTCCAGCTTGTTCGTCGGCATGAACCGGGTGAAGCAGTCCTCTGCCTCGATGGAGTGCTGGTCGAAGTCCAGCAGCTTGTACGGGAGCACCTCTACCGAGTTCTCGATCATTGCCATTCACGAAGTCCCTTCACACAGTCGGCCCTGTCGACACGGAGCCGACCAGGCGGATAATGAGAGATTCTATCTTAATGAGTTATATCTTCACAATGATTGCTTTGGGTCGGTCAGTAGGTACGTAGCCCCATGCTGCGCGCGATACCGTTGCGCTGGATCTGGCTTGTCCCGCCCGAGATGGTGGTCACGATCGACTCGCGGTATCGGAAGCTCATCACACTCTCTGTCGAGAACCCGTGACCGGCCATCACCTGCATACCGAGCCGAGCAGCATTGGCATATGTCTCCGACCCCTTGAGCTTCGCCATGGCTCCCTCCCGCGTGCAGGACATGCCCTGCGCGAGCATCCATGCCGCCCTGCGCGTGAGGAGCCGAGCCGAGTCGATCTCCACCTGCAGATCAGCCATCGCGTGCGCAAGCGCCTGGAACTCGCCGATCGGACGGCCGAATGCGTGCCGGACCTTCGAATATTCGAGCATCTCGTCGAGCGTCGCCTGCGCGGCGCCGACATAACCACCACTGAGCAGGACCCGCTCCAGCTCGAGGTTCGACAGCATGACCTTCCACGCCTCACCCTCTGGGCCGACCAGGTTTTCCTTGCTCACCTCGACGTCCGTGAGCGAGACCTCGGTGGTGCCCAGGATGTGCCGCGCCAGTGTCGGTGTGCGGCGAATTTCCATGCCTCGGGCGTTCGGGTCGACCAGCAGCAGGCTCAGTCCTTTGTGCTTCGGTTCCCGCGCTCCGGTCCGTACATACATCGCGATCGTGGTGTTGGGCTGCCCCCCGCCGGTGCACCACATCTTCTGCCCGTTCACGACATAGTGGTCGCCGTGCGCGGCGGCGCTCGTGCGCAGCGCCGCCGCATCCGATCCTGTCTCGGGCTCCGAGATGGCCACCGCCAGACGATGTTTCCCGGTCATGATTTGTTCCTGCACCCAGCGCTTCTGATCCGGATTCGCCCATCGGAATACGGTCATGGCGGGAATGAGGACCCCGATGAAACACATCGACACGTCGAAGCTCGCGCGTCCCAACTCCTCGGCGATCAGGGCAAGCTCGATCGGCCCACCTCCCTCTCCGCCATCCTGCTCCGAGAAGGGGAGGGAGAACCAGCCGAGATCTGCAAAACCGTTCAACAATTCATCGGGGAGCACCCCCTCCTCGTCCCATCGCTTCGCCGTCTCCGGCGGGCAGACTTTCGTCACGAAATCGTGTGCGGTCTTCCGGAGCATCTCCTGCTCGTCGGTCATCCCAAAGTCCACGAGGGCATCCTTCCCACACTGAGTCGCGCGGGCATGCGTCGACTCCCCATTATCTAATTCATTATACTATGAGTCGGGTTGGTGGAGATTTGACAGACTCATACCGAAACGGAAATCACATCGAGTGCCACCTCAGGGTTCGACACCGAACACGCCGCTAGCACGCAGTTGTCGACGGGGCGAGCACCGAATGTCACGCGTATCACATGCGCGGAGGCAAGCGCTGACCGGAGAGTGCAGGGCCGAACAATCCCTGGTCGAGGAGAACGACGACAACAAAGGGTCGCAGTGAGAAGTGCAGGTACGCATACACAAAAGACGGTGCCCCGGTTGACGCGCTGTCAGCGCGTCAACCGGGGCACCGTCTGGTGGTAATCCCGGTGGAAGTCAGCCCATGAGGTCCAGCACCGTGGTGATATCAGGGCGCAGCAGGTAATCGCGAGCCTCGGTCAGATGCTTGCGCCAAACCTCCTCGGCACCGGACTCGACGCCGGCCTCGATGAGATCGACCACCCTATGATGGGCCTTCAGCCCCAAACTTATACCCGTTTCATTGGGCGTGGAGGCCTTCGCTTCCACCCAGTCGATGTTCGCTTGGTCGATGATGTGCTGGACCATACCGGTCAGGACACGCAGGGTCTGGTTACCGCTCAGCTCGACCAACAACGCGTGAAATGCCGTATGCGTCCGGATTGCCAACATAGGCGTATCGGCCGCAGCCTCGTGATCCTTGAGTGCGGCCCGCAACCGTTGGACGTCCGCATCGGTTCGGCGGGCGGCGAGCAGCCCGATAATAGGGGGCTCGATCAGGAGGCGTGCCTCGTACACATCGGCCAGGGTCGTTCCGCGGAACTCGAGGACGAAGCCAGCATACCGTGCGGCAACGTCGATATTCGGTATCTGGACCCGCGCGCCGCCATGGGCGCCGCGCCGCACGGTGATGAGCGACTCGGACTCGAGCACGCGGAACGCTTCGCGCAGAGTGGGGCGGGAAACATTGAACCGTTCGAGCAGTTCCCCCTCGGACGGCAAGGCCGCGCCCTCGGCGAGATCACCGCGTATGATTTGCCGGCGGAGCTGGTCGGCGATCAACTCCGCTGTCTTCGGCAGGCGGGGTGGCTGAAGCCTCCCGGCGGATACCGCATCGAGCTGGGCCACTGCCTTCCTCTCGGTTTCATTCGCAGGGATCATGCTCGCAATAGCATGACTAGTTATCTTACTATACCCTATCGGCCGCAACCGCATCGTTGACGACCCGCCGCAAGAGCTGCCGAATCAGCCCGGCAGCAGCGACTCCCGCGAGACGACGAAGGACGGGAGCGACGCCTCAGCGTTGCCGCCACAGCTCGACCGATGCCATAATAACTTAATGATTTATCTATGTTACGGGTTGGGTGGTCCCGCGTGACGGCTGCTGACAAACACAGCGCGACCCATGACCTCCACGGCGCGTTACACGGCGTGAAGGTAATCGAGATCGCCGGTCTCGGGCCTGGCCCGTACGCAGCAATGCTTCTGTCCGATATGGGAGCCGATGTTATCCGGGTGGATCGCCCGGGGCCCGTCTCGGGCAGGCCGGAGGTCTACGCATTGGCCCGTGGCCGCCGGTCGGTCGCGATCGACATGAAGCAGCATGAGGGCCTGGCGACGCTTCTCGATCTGGTCGGCGCTGCAGACGTCCTCCTGGAGGGGTTCCGGCCCGGTGTCGCCGAACGGCTCGGCTTCGGCCCGGCCGTGTGCTGCGACCGCAATCCGCAGCTCGTCTACGCCCGAATGACCGGTTGGGGACAGGACGGACCGTTCAGCCAGATGGCCGGACACGACCTGAACTACCTGGGACTCACGGGTGCATTGACATTGCTGCAGCAATCGGCGGACACTGCTCCCCCGTCTCCTCCGGGGTTCATTGCCGACTTCGGCGGCGGCGGACTCATGATGGCCTTCGGTATCGTGAGCGCGCTGTTCGCAGCGAAGCAATCCGGCTCCGGCCAGGTGATAGACGCATCCATGGTCGACGGCGTCGCATCACTGACGACTCTGATCTACTCCATGACCGCCCAGGGCCGCTGGCACCTGGACCAGCCCGGCACCAACTTCTGCGACGGCGGCGCGCCTTACTACGCAACATACGAAACCGCGGACAACAAGTTTCTCGCGGTAGCTCCCATCGAGCCGCAGTTCTACGAGACCATGGTCGGCCTGCTCGGCCTGTCGCTGAACGAACTGCCCGACCGCGACGACCCTGCCCAATGGCCCAAGCTGAAGGAGCTGTTCGCCGGGATCTTCCGCGCGAAACCACGCGACCACTGGATCAGCCTGTTCGACGGAACCGACGCGTGTGTCACTCCGGTCCTCAATTTCGCCGAGGCACAACAACATCCACACAACGTGGCCCGGCGCACCTTCGTAGAGAATTTCGGCGTTGTGCAACCGGCCCCTGCCCCGCGCTTGAGTGGCACACCGGCGACCATCGCCCGCCCGCCCGCGATCCCCGGCGCCCATTCTCGCGAAATACTGCTCGACTGGGGTCTGGCTTCCGAGCGGATCGATGGCCTGATCGATTCGGGCGTGGTCATCGAACGTACCGTCCCGCCCGCATAGCTCTACCTATGCCACGGTATGGGCCCGGTCCGCGCGGACCGGGCCCATACCCTTCTTGCTTGTCAGATGCCGATACGGTCGGCGACGAGTTGCCGCTGAAAATCCGAACCACCGAGTAGGGCCTGAGAACCCTTCGCACGTTTCAGATACAAGTGCGCCGGGTGTTCCCAGGTAAATCCGATACCACCGTGGATCTGGATGTTATCCCCTGCAGCCTGCAGGTAGGTGTCGATGCAATGGGCTTTGACCATCGGGGCCACCACCGGCATATCGGCATGCCCGGTCGCCGCCGCCCACAGTGCGTAGTAGACCGCGGAACGCGAGGACTCCAGATCGACCAGCATCGAAGCGCACATGTGCTTGATCGCCTGGAACGATCCGATCGGGCGCCCGAACTGTTCTCGTACCTTGGCGTACTCCACGGCCATATCGAGCGCCCGGCCGGTGCCACCGAGTGCATCCGCGGCGAGTGCGATCGAGGTGAGATCAAGCATTCGGGCGACCGCAACTTCCGGATCCGACGCGGCAATCCGCTCGGCCGGTGTGTCGGCGAAAGTCAAGCGCGCGAGCTTGCGGGTTTGGTCCATGGTTGGCAGCGGAATCCGCTCGAGGCCCGAGGCAGATGCTTCGACCGCGAATACACCGATCCCGTCGCCCGCGCGCGCTACGACGAACACCAGATCGGCACCGGCCCCGTCGACGACATAAGACTTGTGACCGTCGAGCCGCCAGTCTCCGCCATCCTGACGTGCTGCCAGCGTCACCGCATCCGTCTGCCATGAACCGGCATCCTCCGCCAGCGCAACGGTCGCGATCAGTTCACCACTCGCAATTCCCGGCAACCAGCGCGCGCAAGCGGCCTCGTCACCGAGCGCAAGCAGCAGCTGAGGAGCCATCACTCCGGACGCCAGGAACGGCGACACTGTCAGCGCACGGCCGAGCTCCTCGAGTGCGATACCGAGTTCGATGAAAGTGAATCCGGCGCCGCCGTACTCCTCGGGTACTGCAATACCTTGAAGCCCGAGCTCGTTGCCCATCTGCTTCCACAACTGCCGGTCGAAGCCGGCAGGTTCGGCCATCTGCACTCGAACACCGGCCTCGCCGGCTCGTTCGGTCAGAAACTCGCGCAGTACTTCCTGCAGCGTGGCCTGCTCGTCGTTGAGTGCGAATTCCACCGCGACTCACCCCTTCCGGGCGGCAAACTTCTCCGGTACCGCGCGGTACTCGGAGGTATCGTGTGATTGACTCTCAGCGGCCAGGCCGTATCCCAACATCGAGACCGAGGCCTGACGCAGGTGCTGGTTGAGGACCATCTTGGTGTCCTGGACCGCCTGCGGGGGCAGATCCGCGAGCTTTCGGGCGCTCTCCATCGCGTTCGCCATCAGCTGATCGGCAGGGTCTGCATAGGTAGCCAGCCCCAGCGCGACAGCGTCCGCGGCCGGAATGCGATCGCCCAGCAGCAAATAGCGCTTTGCCCTGAGGAGGCCGATGTTCAGCGGCATCGCCACCGCCCCTCCGTCGCCGGCCACCAGGGCCACCTGCACATGTGGATCCGCCATATAGGTCGCCTCGGATATGTGCACGATGTCGCAGGCGGCGGCCAGCGTGCAGCCCAGTCCGACTGCGGGCCCGTTCACTGCGGCCACCACCGGCAGATGGACGTTGACGAGGTCCTCGAAGATCTGGCGCCCTTCTCGCAACCGTGCCCTGCGCTGACCGAGATCGTCCGCCAAAACGGCGAAGTCATCGATGTCGCCCCCCGCGCTGAAGGCGCGGCCGGCCCCTGTCAACACGACCGCGCGGGCCTTCGGGTCCGCACATACTTCACGGAAGGCGGCCAGCACAGCGAGATGCATCTCAGCGCTGAATGCGTTACGCGCGTCCGGACGGTTGAGCGTGACCACCCTGACAGGACCGTCCGCGGAGACGATTACGCACTCGTCTGTCATGTTCACACTCCTTGTGCGAGTCGGTGGCTGGTTCGATCTTCCTCGTCGGCCACGGCGCGACGACATTGACGAGGTCAACAGTAGAAAGATACAACTACTTATACTACATACGCTGAATGGTGTCGTACGCGCTCCCACACGGGCGACCGAAGAGCACCTGGTGGAAACAGCCGTCCAGCTGATACGGAAGAGGTAACGACGATGTCACCCAAAGCGCTCGACGGAGTGCGAATTTTGGACCTGAGCCGGATTCTGGCCGCGCCCTTCGCCACCCAACAGCTGGCGGACCTCGGCGCCGACGTGATCAAAGTCGAGCAGCCCGGACGCGGCGACGACGCGCGCGAGTACGGTCCGCCGTTCCTGGGCGACCGCGCGGACACCGGGATGGCGGCCTTCTTCCTCAGCTGCAACCGCAACAAGCGATCGGTGACATTGGACTTCACCACCGCACGCGGGCAGCAAATCGTATATGACCTGCTGGAGCACTGCGACGTCGTGGTCGAGAACTTCCGCCCGGGCGTCCTGGACAAGTACGGACTCGGCTGGGAAGAGGTGCACAACCGGTTCCCGCACGTGGTTATGTGTTCGGTCACCGGATTCGGACAAGATGGCCCCTACCGCGCACGGCCCGGCTACGACGGCATTTTCCAGGCTGTCAGCGGGATGATGAGCGTGTCCGGCATCCCCGATGGGCAACCCGGCGCCAGCCCGATGAAATCCGGGCTGTCCCTCGTGGACCTTCTCACCGGCCTTTACGCGACTTCAGCGATCCTGGCCGGTCTGCGCCACCGCGACCGTACCGGTGAAGGCCAGTATCTCGATGTCTCGCTGCTCGACTGCGGGATTGCGAGCATGTCCCATTACGTCGAGAATTATCTGGTCTCGGGAACTGTCCCAGAGCGCCGCGGAAACGGCGGCTTCGGCGGAATTCCGTCTCAGGCGTTCACCTGCTCGGATGACCGGATGATCTTCCTGGTGGCTTCCTCGAACGCACAGTTCGGCCGCGCATGCGGTGCCCTCGGGCGCCCGGAACTCGTCCAGGACCCTCGTTTCGATTCGATCGCCGCGCGGATCGGGCACCGGACCGAATTGCTGGAAATCCTCGAGGAGATCTTCCGGACCAAGCCCGCTGCACACTGGCTCATCGAGTTGGAAGCCGTCGATGTTCCGGTCGGGCCGGTCAACAATATTGCCGAGGCGCTTTCCGACCCGCATGTCCGCTCGCGCGACCTGCAGATGACGATGCAGCATGCGCAGGAAGGGCCGATCCCGGGGCTGCGGTACCCGATCAAGATGTCCGGCACCCCGGTGAAGGAGTACGCCGCGCCACCTTTACTGGGCGCGGACCAGGACGCGGTGCTGGGCGGTCTTCTCGGCTACGACGCCGACAAGATAGCCGCCCTCGCCGCAGACGGAGTGATCTGACCCGATACCTCGGCCCCGGGCACCGCGCTCAGACGGGGCGCGGCTCCCGGGGGAGGCCGAGGGTGCGCTCGGCGAGCACGTTCAACTGAATCTGCGTGGTGCCACCGAAGATCGACTCCGACCGGCTGCCCAGAAACACCTGCTGCAACCGGTTGAGCTGGTACTCCTCACCCACGACTTCGGCCGCCGCGTCGAGCGCGCGCATCGCGGTCTCCCCCATCCGAATATGCGATTTGCTCGCGAAGACTTTGCTCAGTGAGGCCTGGGTGGTGGCGTCGATGCCACGACCCTTGATAGCCGTCATCAAGCGTCGGCCGTTCCACTCCATGATGCGAGCCTCCGTCCAGGCACGGACCAGGTCCCTGCGCAGCGCGGCCCCCGGAGCGCGACCGTGTGCCCGAGCTGCCTCGATCATCGCGTCGACCTCATGCTGAATGCGCAGATGGTCACCCAACAAGGTGGTGCCACGCTCGGTGCCGAGGGCCCCCATCGCCACCCCCCACCCCTGGTTCACCTCGCCGACGACCAGATCGGCCGAGGTGCGGGCACCATTGAAGAAAACTTCGCAGAAGTCGTCGCCGCCGAGCATGTTCCTGATGGGCCGGACGTCGACGCCCGGCTGATCGGCGGGGACCAACAACATCGAGATACCGCGGTGTCGTGGGGCATCCGGATCTGTGCGGCACAGCACGTAGAGCCAGTCGGCGAATCCTCCGTGCGAAGTCCATACCTTCTGGCCGTCGATGACCCACTGGTCACCGTCGAGCCGGGCCCGAGTGCGTAGCCCGGCCAGGTCGGAGCCGTTACCAGGCTCGCTGAATCCTTGGCCCCACAACTCCTCGACGCGTGTGATCGGCGGCAGGAAGCGTGTCTTCTGCTCCGCGCTGCCGAACGCCAGCAGGGTCGGGCCGAAAAGGTCCTGGCCCTGGTTCGTGGCACGGAACGGCGGGTCCGCCCGCGCGTATTCCAGCTGGTAGATCAGCTGCTGGTCCACGGAAGCGTTGCGACCGCCGTACTCCTCGGGCCAGCCCAGGCACAACCAGCCACCGGCGGCCAGCTCCCGATCCCATGCCAGCCGCACGTCGAAAGCCTCGGCGTCCCATGAGACGCCGACACCGCGGTGCCGGGCGAACTCGCCCACCACGTGCTCTTCGAACCAGGTGCGCACTTCCTGCTGGAAATCCGCGAGTTCCGGGGTGAGTGTCAAATCCACTGTGACGGTCCTCCAGTCGGTAGGTGAGCGGGCTCTTACAGCCGCTCGATGATGGTGCCCGTGCCCATACCGCCGCCGACGCACATCGTGACCAGGGCGTATCGTCCGCCGGTCCGTTCGAGTTCGTACAGTGCCTTGGTCAGCAACACACCGCCGGTGGCGCCGAGGGGATGCCCCAATGCGATGGCCCCGCCGTTGATGTTGACACGGCTCATATCGGCCTTCGTTTCGTGTGCCCAGGCGAGTGCAACCGACGCGAACGCCTCGTTGATCTCGATGACGTCCATGTCCTCGAGGGTCAGTCCGGTCCGCTCCATCAGCGCCTGGGTCGCGGGGATCGGCCCGGTCAGCATCATCACCGGATCGTTGCCGACCAGCAAGGTGTCGACGACCCGAGCCCGCGGGCGGACACCCAGCTCCGCGGCTCGTTCCTCGGTCATCAGCAACAGTGCGGACGCTCCGTCGGAGATCTGCGACGAGGTACCGGCGGTGTGCTGGGCGCCGGGCCTGTCCGCCAGGTTGAGCCGCAAGCCCGCCAGGCCCGCTGCGGTAGTGGGCCGTGGGCACTCGTCCACCGCGATCGTCCGTGTGCTGGTGACCGCGCCGACCTCGTCCACCACCGGTACGGTCACGGGGACGATCTGCGAGACGAACCGCTGTTCGGCGATCGCGCGAGCGGCTCGTTCCTGCGAGATCACGGCGAACTGCTCCAACTGGGCGCGGGTGAATCCCCACTTCTCGGCAATCCGCTCGGCGGCCTCGAATTGGGTGGTGATCTCGTAGTGCTTTTCGTAGCGCTCGGTCTTCGAGCGCCCGAGTTCCGGCAGCACCGAAGCGGTCATCGACACTTGGTTCATCGACTCCACACCACCGGCGATCGCGACGTCGGTGACCCCACCGGCCACAAGCCCATAGGCGAGCGTGAAAGCTTGCTGTGATGAGCCGCACTGCGTGTGGACTGTGAACGCCGCAGCCCGCTCGTCGAGGCCCGCAGCCAGCCAGGCGCTACGGGTCACATTGCCGGACTGCTGGCCGACCTGACTCACGCAACCGCCGGCTACCTGACCGACCACTGCGGAATCCACGCCTGCGCGTTCCAAAGTCGCCGCGAGCACGTCGCTCAGCAGGTCGGGTGCTGGGTAGTGGGACAGGCCCCCGCGCTTCTTTCCGACCGCGGAACGGACTGCTTCGACGATGACGACGTCGGACATTTGACTTCTCCTCGACTCGCTGGTGCTCACAGGTAGTAACGGCCGAGTGACTCGACGACGAGTGCCGGCTTCTCGCTACCGTTGATTTCGACCTCGGTCTGCACGGTGAGCTGCACTGCAGGACCGTGTTCGGTCACATCGACCAGGGTCGAGCCGGCGCGGATTTGCGAACCAACTTTCACCGGCGAGATGAAGCGCAGTCGATTGACGCCGTAGTTGACCGCCATCTTGGCCTGCACCCGATAGATCTGGCCGGTCAACACCGGAAGTAGCGAAGCGCTGAGCCAACCGTGCGCGATCGTTGTCCCGAAGGGGCCCTCGGCGGCACGTCCGGCGTCGACGTGGATCCACTGGAAATCGCCGGTGGCCTCGGCGAACTGATCGATCCGCGCCTGCTCGACCGGCAACCACGCACTGTATCCGAGGTGGCTGTGGACCAAGCCCCGCATCTGTTCGAGGCTCGTCAAGACCAAGGCGCCGCTCGCATCGACGGTGTTCTGACCGGTCACAAGACACTCCCTTTTGCCGGGTCGGCACCGAGACCAGGTGCGGACACCACTAACAGAATTACTATTTAGATGATAGAACTATAAAGATCCTCAGGATGGCAGGACAAGAGGCCCCCTCGACCGCGCACGATGGCGATCCGATACTGGCGCCCGGCTGCTGGACAACCGCCCTCCCCAAGCCCGGACCTCGTACGCGCTCGAGCTTCGGGCCGTTGGACCATCGACCGAACAGGAGAGCCGACCGTGGCAGACGTCCTTGTACAAGACAGAGAAGACGGCGTGCGGGTTCTACGCTTCAACCGACCGGACCGACTCAACGCCCTGACGCCGGACATGGTGGCCACGATCACCCAGCACGTGAGCGAAGCCACGGCACACCGCGCCGTACTACTCACGGGGAGCGGCCGGGGCTTCTGCGCCGGTGTCGATATCGCGGGCGCGGATGAGCGCCAGCGCGGACGCAGCAACGCCGATGGACTGGCCATGCAGGAACGCTTCGGCCGGATGATCCTCGCGGTCGCGCAGGCACCTTGCCCGGTCGTGTCCGCAGTGAACGGCCCCGCGGCAGGCGCCGGACTGGCGCTCAGCGTGGCCAGCGATATTCGGCTCGCCGGCCGTTCCGCGCGTTTTATCATCGGCGCACCGAGAATCGGGCTGTCGGCGGGTGAGTGCGGACTCAGCTACTTTCTCCCCAGGCTGATCGGAATGGGTCGCGCAGCCGAGTGGATGCTCACCAACCGGACGGTCGAGTCCTCCGAAGCCTTCAATATCGGCCTGGTCACCACCCTCGTAGACGATGAGAAACTCGAAGAAGCCGCAGAGGATGCGCTCGCCCGGATCATCGCGCTGAGCCCCTTCGGCCAGAAGATGACCAAACAGGTCTACCGACAGAACGTAGACGCCTCCTGTCTCGACGCGGCGCTGGATCTGGAGAACCGCACCCAGATCCTGGCCAATGCAACCGTGGATGCAGCCGAGGCTCGGGCCGCATTCATGGAGAAACGGACACCGAACTTCGTGGGCCGATAGCGGCTCGGCCCACGACGATCAGGCGAGGTCCAGTTCACGCACCGGCGTATCTGCAGCTGCCGCTCCCAATTGGGCAAGCAGATCGTCTGCCCGGCTTTTCCTGCCACTGGCCGATACGAACTTCGCCCCGAGTTGCTCGTCGTCGAGGGGCTTCTCGGGGCTCCCGGAGCGGTCCGGCACATCCACGACATACCGCTCGCCATCCACAACGACGGCCACCCGCGCACCCCGCCGGGCCGGGAAACGCTCGTCGAACTCGGGTACTGCGGTCAGACGCACACGTCGAGCCACAGCAAGCAATTTCTCGTCTGCCTCGACCCCCGGCTCGAAGCGCGCCGCGGAATCATGGGTCAGTGCCGCGGCGACCAAGTGCGGAATGCTGAACCGGCGCTCGGCTAGGCTAACCGGCTCGGCGATACCTGCCACCGCGACCGCCGTGGAGTACGTCTCCACCACAATCTCCTGCACCTCGTGCCCTTGAACATGGGCACGAAGCGCCAAGGCGCCATCGATCGGGGCAAAAGCGTGACCACAACATTGATACGGCTTCACTGTGATGCGCTCGAGCACTGGCGCTTCATTCCACCCTGCGCGACAGGTTGCCCAGTCGGTGTCGGCGCCGGTTGCCACGGCCAGGCCCGCCGGCCCCTCCAACACATCGAGTGCACCGCTCAGGCCTCCGCGTGCCGCGGCCGCTGCGACGACCCCGGCCTGTGCGGCGGCCCCCGCATGCATCGGCTTGCCCGCGGCGTCGCTACGGAAGGTCTGTTGCAGGCCTCCGCACATCGTCGCTGCTAGTGAGAGTGCATTCGCCAAGGCGTCCGCGTCCGCGTCGTGCAGGTCCGCCGCTGCCGCCGCGGACCCGAGAGCACCGGCGGTCCCTGTCGTATGCCAATGCGCATAGTGGGCGGGGCCCAGATCGGCCGCGACCCGGCACCCGACCTCGTAGCCGACGGCGATGGCGCGCAGCAATCGCCCGAAACTCGCATCGGTCCGATCGGCCTCCGCAAATGCCGCGGCCACAGTGGGAGCGCCAGGGTGATAGAGCCCCGGCGCGTAGATGTCGTCGAGTTCGAGGGTATGCGCAGCTGCGCCGTTGATCATCGCCGCGACCGGAGCAGCCAGCCGCTCGCCCGTACCGACGACCCGACTCGAACCCGATGCCGGTGTCAGTCCGGCCAGCAGTGACTGAGCCGGGAGTCCAGTGGATCCGCCCAGGCACACTCCCAGCCAATCGATGAACGCCCGGCGCGCCCAGCGCTGCACCTCCGGCTCCAGCATCCGTTCACGATGCTCGACTGCCTGCGTCGCCAGCACCTCGACGACTCCCGCGCCGGTACTCACTGCGCCTCCGGGTAGACCGACACAACCGCATCGACAGCGACGACTCCGTCTCCGTCAGCGCGGACCAGGACCGGGTTCAACTCGGCCTCGGCCACGACAGGTTCACGCAGCCCCAGCCGGGATACGGCACTCACCGCGCGAGCGAGCGCATCGAGGTCACCGCGCGGCAGATTGCGATATCCATCGATAGCACGGAACGCGACCACCTCCCTGACCATCGCGCGTGCCTCGGCCGGATCGACCGGAGCCGGCCGCACGCTGCGGTCACGATATAACTCCGTCAGCACGCCGCCGGCCGCGACCATCACCACCGGACCGACATCCGGGTCTCGGCGGAAGCCGATCAGGGCCTCGGCGACTCCGCTGACCATCTGCTGCACGAGCACCCTGTCCACCGTCAGGCCAGGCCGTCGCTCCGCTACCGCATCGCGGATCCGGGCGGCCGCCTCGGCGAGTGCCGGACCGTCCATTACGTCGAGCACCACACCGCCGAGTTCGGACTTGTGTTGCACCGAAGAGTCGATGAGCTTGACTACGGCGGGACCTGGCACCGGCAGCTCTGCCGGCAGATCTTCGAGCCGAACCACCGTGCGCGCCGCGCACTCCACACCCACCTCCTCGAGGAGCGTGTAGGAGTCGTTCTCGTCCAGCGGCACCGGGGCGACCCCGGTCGGCGGCACTACGGCTACCTCGCCCCGGACCGGGGCACGCCGCTTGAACACGGCAACAACCGCATCGGCACACGATTCGGGAGTGCGGAACGCACTGACCCCCTTGGCCCGCAGCATCGCGAGAGCATCGGGAGCGGCGGGGACCACGAATGCGACCAGCGGCGTGCCGCGGTCGGCACACTCGATGATCGGCGCCACGCTGACCTCAGGAGTAAACCGCGCCGAACTCCCCGGCACGGCGACCACCGCATCGAACTCCGGCGCGTCGGTGAGCACCTCGAGCACGGCCTTGATCGTCGCATACCGCGTCCCGGCCAATGTGAGGTCGATGAGGGCGCCTGCCCCGACATGCACGCCGAGGTCGGCCAGTCGCCGTGCCGTTTCGGTCGAGGGCACAGCGAGCGTCGCACCTCGGTCAGCCAAGGCGTCGACGACCATCGCCCCGCCACCACCAGTGGTCGAGACGACGCCTACGCGAGGTCGGGAAGGCATGTGCGACACGGGGACTCGGCGAGCGAGGTGCTGTACCTCCAGCAACGCCTCGAACGTCGTCACCCGGGCGATACCGAGCGAAGTCAGGAATGCGTCGGCAACCACGTCGTCCCCGGCCAGGGCACCGGTATGCGAGACCGCCAGCTGCGCACCGGCATCCGAACGCCCCAGCTTGTAGGCAGCCACCGGTTTACCTCGCTCTGCGGCCAGCCGAGCGAATTCGGCGAGATCCTCTGCGTGCGTGAGGTTTTCGAGAAACAGGGCGAAGCCGGCCACCTGTGGGTCATCCACCGCGCACCGGCAGATCTCCCCCAGCGACAAATCCAGCTCGTTGCCGGTGGAGACCATCGACGCGAACCCGAGTCCCATCTCCGCGCCACGCGACAGCAAGGCCCCCAATGCGCTACCCGATTGCGAGGCCACGAAGATGTCACCGCTGGGCAGAGTGTCGTCGGCGAATGCCGCGTTCCCGGTCAACGGCATCCGGCGATGCAGGTTCGCGATTCCGAGGCTGCTCGGACCCAGCAGCCTCAGCGACGAACCGGCAAGAATCTCCTTCAGCTCGGCCCGCCGCCGCCTGCCCTCGGAATCCGACGGCAGGAAGCCATCGGCTATCAGCGTCGCAATCGGAACCCCGAGCGCCGCGCACTCCCGGACCGCCTCGACCGCGGCATCGGCGGCCGTGAGGACCAAGACGTGATCGGGGACGGTGGGCAGAGCACTCAGAGACTGCCAGGCACGCTCGCCCAGCACTGTCTCCCGGCTGGGATTGACCGGGTAGATCTCCCCGTCCCAGGCATGCGCACGGAGGTAGCCCAACGGCCGGGAAGTGGTCTTTCCCGGCGTATTGGAAGCGCCGACGATCGCCACCGATCGCGGATCGGTCAATGCCCTGTAGAAGCCCGGCACCATCGGATCACCGCGCCCGCTGTGAGAACCGCCGACCGAACACATGTTCGGCGATGCGGTTTTTCAACACTTCCACCGAACCACCCGCGATCATCCATCCGCGGGTACGCCGGAAGCAGTACTCGACCAGGGTTTCCTCGCCGAATCCGGTCGCCCCCATCGCCTGAACCGCCACGTCAGCGGCGAAGAACCCGGCCTGATTCGCGGCCAGTTTGGCCATCGCGGTCTCCGCAGCCGTCGGCAGACCGTCCCGGTCGCCGGTGTGCGCCGCCCGCTCCAGCAACAGCTGTGCGGACTCGAGCTTCACCGCGGCGTCGGCGAACATCCACTGCAGACCCTGGAACTCCGCCAGCGGACGGCCGAACTGTTCCCGAGCCAGGACGTATTCCTTGGCTCGATCGAAGGCGTACCGGCCGACCGCGATCGACCGGGCGCTGTTGCCCAGCCGCTCCACATTGAAACCGCTGATCTGCTTCTTGAAGCCACCCTCGCCCAGCAGAACCTGAGAGTCCGAGATGAAGCAGTCCTCGAAATACAACGGGCACCAGTGCTCACCGTTCATGTAGCGCGACGGGGGGCCTACAGTCAGGCCAGGGGTGTCGCGATCGATCAGCACGGATCCGATGCCACCGACTCCCGGTCCGAACCTCACGTATACGAGGTAGACGTCCGCGTCCGCGCTGTGAGTGGAGAAAACCTTGGTGCCGTTGACAACCCAGCCGTCCCCTCGGCGAGTCGCGCTGGTCGTCATCTCGGTGGCAGCCGAACCGGCTTCCGGTTCACTCATTCCCAGCGCGATCAATAGATCACCGGAGAGAAGACCAGGCAAATAGCGCGCTCTCTGCTCTTCGGACGCGTACTGGGCGAACGTGCGGATCGGGCCGAAGTTTCCGGCCTGCACGATATCGGCGCTCCGCGGGCAGCCACTCGCGACCGCCTGGATGGCGGTGATTGCGGCCACCAGACCGGCGCCCTGTCCGCCCATCTCTTCGGGGATGCTGAGCCCGAGCAGTCCCTGCTTGGCAAGCAACCTGGCGGTGTCACGCTCGTAGTCGGCCGAATGCGCACGGGCCAAGGCTCCGGGAGCGAGCTGGTCGGCCGCGAATGCCCGGGTGGCCGCACCGAACTCGGCAATTAGTTCCGGATCGTCGATCACTGAGTGTCCTCCTGGGTAGGTGCGCGCGGGGGCTCGTGCAGTACGGCGATGCGGGCGCTGGTATCGGCATCGAGCAGCGGGTATTGCTCGAAGAGCTTGGGGTCGTGTCCAGGGATCACGTGGTCCGGCGAGTCGGCCAGCCTTCCGATCGTGGCGAACCCATCGAGCACGCCCTCGACATCGACCATGGCCGGGAAGGGGTTCGCATCGTGCAGATTCTCGGCGAAATGGATGGAGTCTGCGGCCAGCACAACCCGGCCACGGGCCGTGTCCACGGCCACGGCCTGCGAACCTCGGGTGTGTCCGCCGATCAACTCGACCTGAATACCAGGCAGCACCTCGTGATGGCCGTCGACCACGTCCACCCGGCCTGCGAACAGCAACCGGATGAGTTCGGCGACATCATCGGGCTCATAAAAGTGGTTGAGGCGCCGATGCCGCATCGCCGAACCGGTCACGTACGCCATTTCCGCGCCTTGCACCACGATCCGTGCATCCGGGAAGTCACCGAGGTTGCCGGCGTGGTCGAAGTGCAGGTGACTCAGCACGACCGCGCGAACGTCACTGCGGCGGAACCCGAGAAGCTCGACCGCTTGCCCCGGGCCGAGCTCGAGCTCGCGACCACGCCGACGGCCGGCTTGTGGACTGAACCCGGTGTCGACGACGACCACATCGTCGCCGCGGGCCGCGACCCAGACGATGAAGTCGATATCGCTGTGGCCGCACCGGTCACCCGGGACCAGGAAATTGTCCCGAGTGCGTCGCTCGCCGCGGCCCATTCGGACACCCCAGAGCCGCCAGGGCGCAGTTACGGGCTCACGCATCGCCCTCGACCAGTTTCACCATCACCGGGTAGTAGTTCGCGCCGTACCCTGCCTCCCGTGTGCGCTGCAGCAGGTCCATCGTCTGGTTACCGGCAGCAGCCGAAATGCCGGACTCCTCAGCGAGCTTCAGGGCCAGCGCGAGATCCTTGATCGCGTACTCGACCGGGAATGCCCGCTCGGGGTACTCGTCGACCAACATCGTGGCCGACGCGGTACGGCGCAACGCGAAACTATCGGCCGACCCGAGCTTCAGGGTGGAGAAAAGCGTGTCCGGTGTGACGCCGGCGGCCCGGCCGATCGCGAGCGCCTCGGCCAATGCGTTCATGTTGAGGAACAGCACCATGTTGTTCAGGATCTTGAGCACCTGGCCGTTGCCGACGCTCCCGGCGTGCACAATATCGCTGCCCATACAGGACAGCAGGGGCTCGAGCTCGGGGAAGATCTCGTCCTGCGCCCCGACCGTGATCAGCAGTGTGCCGTCCTGTGCGGCCTGCCGCAAGCGAGCCACTGGGGCGTCGACCAGTGTGATCTCACCCTGTGCGAGTTTGGCAGCCAGCGTGCGGGTGCGCGCGACATCGCTGGTACTCATGTCGACGATGACCCGTGGCGGGTGCTCCACCGCGGCCAACTCGGCACAGACCGATTCGACCTGCACAATCGACGGCAGCGACAGGAAGACGATCTCGGCGACCTCAGCAACCTCGGCGGTGCTGTCGGCCACACGCGCACCCAATTCCGCGACAGTGGCCGCCGCCTCGGCAACCGGGTCATACACGACGACCGGATGCGAGCTACGCCGCACCAGGTTGGCACACATCCGCGAGCCCATGACGCCGAGTCCGATAAAGCCGAGAGCTGTCGCATGCCCTTCCGCCGCGCTCATGCGATATCCATAATGACGCTCTTGACCTGCGTGTAGTGGTGCACTGCCTCGGTCCCTTTCTCCCTGCCGAGCCCGCTGTTCTTGTAGCCTCCGAACGGAACCTCGACACCCGCGCCGATGTACCGATTCACCTGCACCTGACCGGCTTCCAGGCGCTCGGCCACCTGGTGTGCGGTCGACACGTCACGGGTGAAGACCCCGGCGGACAAGCCGTAGTCGGTGTCGTTGGCGATCGCTATTGCTTCCTCGAGGGAGTCGAACTCGAGCACGCACTGCACCGGCCCGAAGATCTCCTCGCGAGCGATGCGCATATCGTTGGTCACATCCTCGACGAGCGTCGGGTTGATGAACCGCCCACCGGCCGCTGGCTGGTTGCCTCCGATCACCAGCCGGGCACCGTCTTCTCGGGCCGAGTCGATGTAGGACATGACCCGCTCGAGTTGTCGGTCGGAGATCAATGGCCCGACATCGGGATCATCGAGCCCGTGTCCCACCGACAGACCCGCCATCCGAGCCGCGAGCAATTCCACGAAGCGCGATCGCACCGTACGGTCCACGATCAACCGTGTGGTGGCAAAGCAAGACTGGCCGGAATTGCGAACCACCGCCTGGGCGCCGGCTACCGCCGCTGCCTCCAGGTCCGCGTCGGCGCAGATGATCGTCGGCGATTTGCCGCCCAGTTCGAGATTGACGCCGATGATCCGCCTGGCCGCGACCGCGCCCACTGCGCGCCCCGCCGCGACCGATCCGGTGAACGTGACGTGCCGGACCAGCTCGTGTTCGGTGAGCGCGATCCCGGTGGGGTCCGCGGCACCCAAGACGACATTGCACAGTCCGGCCGGCAGTCCGGCCTCAGCCATCAACCGGGCAAGGTACACCGATGTCAAGGGGGTCATTTCCGACGGCTTCACCACCACCGCGTTGCCTGCGGCAAGACACGGTGCAACCCCCCGGGCCAGCTGGGTGAGCGGAGCGTTCCACGGCGTTATGTGCGCAACGACCCCCAACGGCTCACGACGGGTGAAGGCAAAAGTGCCTGGCGCCTGGGGCAGCGTCTCACCGTGGATCTTGTCCGCGAGCCCGGCGTAGTACTCGAAGTAGCGAGCGCTGCCGGCGATATCGGTCCGCGCCTGCGAAACAGGCTTACCCGAGTCGATGCTCTCCAGCTGGGCCAGCAGCTCGGCGTCCCGGCGGATCGCGGCACCCACACCGGCCAGCAACCGGCCACGCTCGGCGGGTGGCACCTCGCGCCACTGATGGAAGGCCTCGTTCGCGCTGCGCACTGCGAGGTCGACGACCTCTGCCGAGCTCGTTTCGAAACTTGCCACGGCGACACCGGTGGCTGGGTCGTCGACGTCGATCCAGCCGCGGCCCAGTGCTGAGGACTCACCACCGATCTGAGCGGTGAGTACCTCGGTAAATCGCGCTCGGCTGATCACGTCGGCTACCTCGGGCCGGTACGTCCGTGTCATTTTGTGCTCCTAACACACATCTCGTATCTGGCCATCAAGATCGCTCGCCCTCCGGACTCCCGACCCGAGGACGCTCGCCCGACGCGCTTACGGTCAAGATCGCCTCGGCGAGCACCCTCCCGTCCTGGGTCAGCACCGAAGAACGCGAGAAGTTCAGCCGACGACCGCGTTTGGTGCAGGTGCCCTCGACAATGACCTCGGGCTCTCCAGGCGCGACTGCCAGGTACTGCACCGTCATGGTCACGGTGGTGAACCGGCTACCGAGGTTGTAGTCGTGTCCCGCCGCAACGGCGCCACCTCCGACCGCGTCGAGGGCCGAGGCCAGAACCCCGCCGTGGAACACACCGTCGTGGGCCGAGAGTCTCGGCTGGTATTTCAGACGCGCACGCACAAAGCCGGGCTGCCAATCCGTAATCTCCAGCCCGATCTCGTTGTTGAACGGCACATGCTCGCTCCAGTGGGCACGAAACCAATCGTCGCGGGCACGAATCTCTTCTGCGGTCAACGGCATGAGAACTCCTTTCGGAACAGGTCGTCGATCACGCCGCAACAGTGACCATCGCGGCAGCGCGCGCGATCATCTGCTCGGCTTCGGCAACCATCCGAGTGACGAGTTCGCTCGTGGTCGGAATGTCATGAATGAGCCCGACGACCAGGCCGGCGGTCCAGATCCCGGCCTCCACGTCTCCGGTCTCGTACACGGTGCGACCGCGCGCGCCAGCGACGAGCTCACGGACGTCTTCGAACTGCCCGCCCTCCTGGAGGATTCGGACAACGCTCTGGCTCACGCTGTTCTTCGCGACGCGGGCGGTATTGCGCAGCGTGCGCAGGATCAGGTCGGTCTGCAGTTCGGTGGACTCGACCATCGCCTTCTTGACGTTGTCGTGAATGGGCGCTTCGACGGTGCACATGAACCTGGTTCCCATGTTGACACCTTCGGCACCGAGCATGAGCGCGGCAGCGAGCCCGCGACCGTTGCCGATGCCGCCGGAGGCGATGATGGGAATATTCAGTGCCTCCCGGGCGGCGGGAATCAGCACGAGGTTCGGGACGTCGTCCTCACCGGGATGCCCGGCGCACTCGAAGCCATCGACACTGACCGCGGCGACACCGACCTGCTGAGCCTTCGCCGCATGACGCACGCTCGTGCACTTGTGGATCACCTTCACGCCGGCCTCGTTGAACAAGTCCATGAAGGGCTCCGGGCTGGACCCTGCCGTCTCCACGATCTTGATCCCGCAATCCACAATGGTTTCCGCGTACTCACGGTGCGGCATGGGGCGGATCGACGGGAGCACGGTGAGGTTCACCCCGAACGGCTTGTCCGTCATATCCCGACAGCGGGCGATCTCCGTGCGGAGGTCGGCCGGTGTCGGCTGAGTGAGGGCGGTGATCATGCCCAACGCGCCGGCGTTGGCAACGGCAGAGACCAACTCCGCGCGCCCCACCCATTGCATACCGCCTTGCACGATCGGGTGATCCACCCCGAACAGCTCCGTGACACGGTTCGACATCATGCTGGTCGCCTCTCCTGGCTTGCTGTCTTGTTCTGTGATCTATCGAGGTCACGACCGCCGGTGAGCCCGGCCCTGAGGGGCCACACCGTAGAGGCGCGGGACCGCCGTTACCAGCTCTTCCGGCACCAGTGCCTGCCCGTCACTGCTGCCGTACTCGCCTTCGATCGCCCAGCCGGTCAAGCGCTGGATCTTGTCCCCGTCGACACGCAGCACTTGACCCGTGAGCCACGCGGAAGCGTCCGAAGCGAGGTACGCCACGACGCCCGAAGTATTCGCGGGGTCGCGCGGGTCGAACCCGTCTTCCCGCACGTCGGCCTGCACCGCGCCGACCCCCACCGTCATCCGGGTTGCGGCGATGGGCGACACCGCATTGGCCGTCACGCCGTAGCGCGCCATCTCGAGCGCGGTGATAGTCGTCAGCGATACGATCCCGGCCTTGGCGGCACCGTAGTTGCCTTGGCCGACATTGCCGAACAACCCGGTTCCGGACGTGGTATTGATGATCCGTCCGCTGACCGGCTCCCCGGCCTTGCTCGCGTTCCGCCAATATGCGCAGGCGTGTCTGGTGAGTACGAACGTGCCCTTGAGATGCACGTCGATGACGGCATCGAACTCCGACTCCGACATCGAGAAGAGCATCCGGTCACGGACGATTCCCGCGTTGTTGACGACGATGTCGAGTCGGCCGAACTGCTCAACCGTCGAGCGCACGAGTTCCTCCACGCCCGCCCAGTCCGTCACCGAGGTGCCGTTGGTGGTGGCACTGCCGCCAGCGGCGGTGATTTCGCGGGCAACGTCGTCGGCCGGGCTTTCCTGTCCAGGCTCACCATGCAGCCCTGCGCCGATGTCGTTGACGACAACAGTCGCACCCGCGGCCGCCAGAGCAAGGCAGTGAGCGCGGCCCAAGCCGCGGCCCCCACCGGTCACGATGGCGACCTTTCCTTCGAGCATGCCCATTGGTCGAGTACTCCTCACAGAGTCGAAGCAGTTTGTTGATGGCCGTAGCGCCGCAGTGCACGGCGAGACCGAGGCGGCGAGACGCCGACGACACGCCAGCAAACCAAATAAATATCCATCTATATCCTTCGGTTGCAAGCAGTCGTCGATGGCCGCGAAATTAGCGCTCAGCGCACGTCGCGGCACCGAAGCGCAACGCGACACCAAGTTAATCTCACAATAATATTACTCATTAATTCTGACGTAGTCCAGCGAGGGCGTCCCATCTCACAACCGACCGATCCTAGGAGACGGTCTCCAGCGTCCGACGAGCTAGCCGGCCATGGTCGGCGGCCTCGTCATCGGTCCTTGCCCTTCAGAATCAAGCCAGCGCGGACGCGACACTCGGCTCGATCTGTCGCAACAGCGGCGCGAGATCCGTCGCCACGGCGCGGATGTTCGCCGCCACCCGCTCCGCCGACATCCCCGGTAGCGCCGCCCAGAAATACAGCGTGTCGACAGGCGCACCAGCGATGAAACCGCGGACGAACTCGGCCACTTCGCAGGCCGTGCCGAACACGAAATAGTCCGTGGACGCACGGCCGCGTGGCCGCCGGCTCCGCAACACATCGGGATCGACCGGCTTGAACGGCGGCAGCTCCGAATAGCCCATTCGCCCGTGCAACCGGTAGGAGTTGGCCTGCTCGGCAACATGCTCGCGGATCGACGGCCAATCCCGCTCAGGATCCTCACTGACCCATGCCTGGATACCGCCGCCCATCCGGGCGATCGACGGGTCATGCCCGCCCTCGAGCAGCCCCGCCCGATAGTGCTCCCAATTCCTCGCGTCGGCCGAGAGCAAGAATTCCCCCAGTCGGCCCGCCCGCCGGGCACCCGACGGACCGAGATAGCCCATCCAGATCGGCACCCGCGACTGAGCGGGCGACGGCGTGATCTCGCGGCTGGCCCACAACTCTCGGATGCGCCGGCACCTGTCATCATTGGCCTGGTATCGAGAACTCAGATCGGCACCGAAGAGATCGAACTCCGGGGGCCGATATCCCGCGCCCAGACCGAGGTCGAGGCGGCCACCGCTGAGCAAATCGACGACAGCAGCCTGCTCGGCCACTTCCGCGGCCTCGTGCAGCGGTGCTACCACCACCCCGGTCCCCAACCGCACCCGCCGGGTGCGGGCGGCGGCAGACGCGAGCAACGTCAGTGGAGCCGGCAGGTAATCGTCGGAGAAGCCGTGATGCTCGGTCACCCAGACCCCGTCGAGACCTTGATGCTCGGTCTCCTCACATAATTCGGGAAACGCCCCATACAGCTCCACCGGATCGCGCCGCCAGCGCGCCGGGTTCCGCATGTCGAAGTACACGCCGACATCCACGAAGAACCTCCTGTCCCACGAACAGGTATATCATCTACTGGTTGGAGATGGACTGGCATCGCCCCCTCGCAAGCCACTCGCGCCCAGCCATAGCGACAGGCATCACCACAACACGCGGATTCCACGACGAGCTGGCCGCAACAGACATCCACACCGAAAAAGACTCGACGGCAACAGCATTCGACAGATGCGCATCAGGTTCAACGAGCAGAACGAAAGCCTGCACCAGGCAACGTCCCGTCGAACAAACCCGAGCGTGCACTCAGCCGACGGACAAGGCACCGAGAATATCGCGGATGCCGGGCCCGGCGTCGTCAACCAGCCTGGGCACTCCCTGCGCAAGGCACCGCGAGATCGCCGGCCCGGCGGTGCTTTTCGCCTCCTGGTAATGTCCGGCGGCCCACTGGCAGCAGGCGTGCAGCAGTTGCGCCTGTAGCAGTGCCTTAGGACGAATCTGTCCGTCGATTTCGTGCACGAGAGTCCGCGCGCGGTCGCACGCTTCCCCGACCGCAACCGGCGATCTTTCGGCCAACAGCAGGCGTATGACGGAATCCTGCGCCAGTTCGGCTATCACGGCATCCACCCTGCTGTCCTGTCTCTGGTACGGCGGAAGGCAGGTGAGCCGGATACGGATGTCTTCCGGCACCGGAAGATCCGCTCGGATGCGTTCGTTGGTGATTCGTGCGGCCAGGCGGGGTAAGGAGTTCTCCTCGGCGATCTGTACCCCCATGTTCAGCAGCCGCTCGGCCTCGGCAAGGTCGCCCAGCACGGCGGCGAGCCGGGCACCGGTCCCATAGATGGCGAGCAGGAAATCCGGCATCCCGCCCTGCCGTTCCAGTGTGGCGGCAGCCCGTAACAGTTGCTCGGCCTCGATGAGGCGGCCCTGGTGATACCGCAAATCCCCCAGCAATGCACCGGACATGAGCGAAATGCGAGTCCCCAGATCTGCGCCGCGCGGAACCGTCGGTATCACCGTGAAGTGCTGCTCTGCCCGGAAGATGTCGAACTGCTCCAACGCGGCCAGCCCGGCCACGCAGTGGCTGTGCTGGACGACAAAGGCGCCTGTATTCGCGCCGTAGCGCAGAGACGACCGGTGCCAGCGCTCAACCGCCGGATAGTCGAATCGGTTCAATGCGTCGACCGCATGCAAGTCGGCCGCGGCCACGGACACCATAGGAGTCGCGAGGTCGTCGATGTGTTCAGTGACCAGCTGAGGCACACCGTCGAGGCGGTCGAGATCATAGCGTTCCAGGCCCGTGAGCAGCATCGCTTCGGCCCGCAATGCGAGCCCGGCCAGCTCGCCGTTATCGTTCGCCTCGATGGCGGCGCAAGCTCGGTCGAGCGCGGCATGGAACTGGGTATGCCGTTCCAGCCCGAGATTGGCCCAGACAAGGCACAACTGCAGCCTGGGCCGTGATTCGGTCAAAGGGATCGGCAGTTTCGCCATCAAACCCAGGAACGTGGATGTCCGGAAGGATTGGATGAGGTCGAGGGCGCGCGCATCGACCAGTTCCACCGCACGCTGCGGGTCGTTCGCGATCAGGGCGTGGTCGACGGCCTCGGTGAGCATCTCGTGCTCGGCGAACCAGCCGGACGCGCGGGAATGCAGTTGCTCTGCCATATCCGGGTCTTGATGCTCGAGTTTGCGCACCAGATAGTCGGCGAACAGGCGGTGGTATCGGAACCATTCGTCGTTCTCGTCCATCCGCTGCAGGAACAGGTTCCGGTCCGCGACCAGCTCGAGCAGTTCCTGACTGTCGGATCGGCCGGACAGCGTGGCGGCCAGATCGGCACATGTCGTCCCGGTGATCGAGGTGGACATGAGAAACTCCAGCAGCGGCTGATCCAACGAGTCCAGGACGTTCTCGGCCAGATATTCGCCGATGACATGGTGGCGACCGGTGAGATTATCGATGAACGCGACGGGATCGTCGCGACCGGCCAGGGACAATTGCGCCAATTGCAGTCCGGCCGCCCAGCCCTCGGTCGATTTTCGCAACTTTGCCACGTCCTCGGCGGCCAGTCGCAGACCGCTTCTACCAACAAGGAATGTGGTGGCCTCGGTGGCGTCGAAACGCAACGCGGCGGAATCGATCTCGACCAGCTCATCCTGCACGAGCAGCTTCGTCAGGGCCAGCCCCTCCCGCCCGCGGGTCACCAGGACGATCCGCAGGTGGTGACAACCGTGCTCGAGCAGGTAATTCATCGCGGCCAGGGTGTTTTCCCCGCGCACCAGTTGCCAGTCGTCGACCATCAGCACCATCGCACGGTCGCCGTCGTGGATTTCATCGATCAATGCCGAGAGCACTGCTCGGGTAGCGTCGGATGACCGTTCCTCCAGCAGGGCACCCAACTCACGCGCCAGCTCAGGCCGCACTCGGCGGATCGCCTGAATCAGGTGGGCCAGGAACCAAACCACGTTGTCATCGTCATGATCGGTTGTCAGCCACGCCACCGGGACGCCGCCGGCTTCGAGTGTGGTGGCCCACTGCGCGGCCAGGGTGGTCTTGCCGAATCCAGCCGGACCGTGGATCAGGATCACCCGCCGCCCGCCGCTGGCGTCCAACGCCTTCCGCAAGCGCGTGCGATCGATGGCCGTGCGGGCAGCGGTCGGCGGGCGGAATTTCGTTGCCGCCGACGGCGGCGGCGGCGTGCTGACCGACCCAACCGAGTAGGAACGCAGCATCGACGAGCACGGCTCCTCATTCGCTGAGTCCTCACCGCCGCGCGGCGGAACCACCATCGCGTCGACCGGCTGTCCGCTCTCACGCTGCACATCACGAAGCCGCTCGCCGAACTCGACAACCGACGCGGGACGATCGGCGGGCACGCGAGCCATCGCCAATTCCACCGCGGCACAGACCGCACCGGGAACTCCGTGTTCACGCAGGTCGGGCAGTTCACCGTCCGCGATCCGTGCGAGCTGAACTTCGAGAGGCTCTCCATCACGCCGACCGAAGGGAGCATGCCCGGTCAGCAGGCAGAACATGGTGGCACCCAGGCCGTATATGTCGGCTGCGCCGGTCGCGGTCGCACCGCGCAGTACTTCGGGTGCGGTGAACGAGAGCGTACCGTGCACCAACGGTACGGAACTGGTGGTGATCTCACCGACATGCACGATCCCGAAATCCGACAGCTGAGGCTCGCCGTAGTCGGTCAGCAGAATATTGCCCGGTTTGACATCGCGATGCACCATACCGGCGGCATGGGCAGCAGCCAGCGCCCCGGCCACCTTCACCCCGATCGAGAGCGCTTCGGGCCAGCGCAGTGGACCGGCCCGGCGCATGCGCTCATCGAGTGACCCTCGACGGAAATACGGCATAACGATATAGGGGCGGCCCGTAGACGTGAGGTCCACATGGAGGGCTTGCACGATATGCGGATGCACGGACAATCGCCCCAAGGCTCGTTGTTCGCACGCGAATTGCTCACGTTCATCGCCGCGCACCTCCGACAGCAACAGCTTGACCGCCACATGCCGGTCCAGCGCGTACTCCCGACAGCGGTACACGACCCCGGAGCCCCCGCGACCTACCTCGACGGGCTCGCCGAACCCTGCCGCGAGCAGCTCGCCGACGATCCCGCTGGCCATACCTCGTTGCGTCGTGGCCTCGTCCACTTCGGCCCTCAGCTACCTGTCCGCCTGGTCATGGCCGAGCCCGTGAAGGTGACCGACCACACAACAACGATATCCCGGATGATTCCTGAAGGGTAGCCAAGCACGCTCGGGCTGCATACACGCGAGGCGCCAGCTGTACAAGAGGTTCCATGGCTTAATCAGCGTACTATTTGTGCTATAAAGCTGCATGCGATCAGGCGTCTCGGCAGTGCTGTCAGGCTGGTGGGGTGGTTGCGAGTGCC
>NZ_JAINZY010000025.1:0-85146 GCF_019890715.1 Nocardia coffeae
CGCGGCGCGGACCCCCGCCCCGAGCCCCGCCCGGGCGGCCCCCCCCGCGACATTGCCCCCCCCGGGGGGGGGGGTCCCGGCCGCACCGCCGATGAGTCCGCCCGCGACCGCGCCGACGCCGGTGCCGACGACCGCACCCGGAATCGCGCCGACGACGGCGGCGGGCACACCCAGCGCGGTAGCGCCCAGTGCCGCGCCGCCCGCGGCTCCGGCAATGGTCAGACCGGCGATCTTGTCCGAGCGGCCGGCATTGATGCCGACCGAGTTCAGGCCCGTCGCGATGGCCGCCTCGGTATCGGCCGCAGCGGTGTTCGCGGGGGTCAGCACGGTATCGGGCACATCGTCGGGGACCGTGGTGCTGAACGCGCCCAGGCGCAGGGTGCGCGGCGGCGGCGCGATCGGCGCGACCGGAGCCACGGGTGTCGGCGCGTGCAGATGTCCGAGTTCGATCGCCGGAGCCGCCTCGGTGTCGGGGGCGGCTCGGAAGTTCCGCGGAATCACGTACTGCGGGGCCACCGGTCCGATCAGGGCGCGCAAGGGTGCGGGCGCCGCGGTGACACCCGGCTGAACCGATCCGCCGATCCGCAGGTTCGGTGCGCCGAGACCGATCACCCCGGGCTGCGGCGAGCTGCTCACGGCCGGATCCCGCAGTTCGTCGGGGGCCTCGGCGTGGGGTGGGGTCGCCGTGCCGAGCCGGTCCGCAGCGGACGGGTGGCTCGACGCGGAGGGCCCGGACGCCGCGGGAGCGGGATTCGGCGAATTGCCCACCTGTCCGCCGGACGAACAGCCGACGGCCAGCGCCAGCGGAATCGCCCCCAGAATGAGCGCGCGCCCTCGCGCACCGGAACCCACCGCGAAACGACGAGCCACGTCGAACACCCCACCTTCGGAAATTTCGGATATGTGACGGATCCCCCGGAATCGGGCGTGGATCCGGCGGCGACCTGCGGTGCCGCGCGTCCGGAGATGATAACTGTTCAATAACTAAAGATGGCAAATCGATGTGAATAGCCGCACACGAAATCCGAGCTATTCGACAGAAAACTCAGCTATTAGGCGGTATTTGTGGTGCGAGATGCTAATTGCGCTGTTTGCCGCTGGGTGGCTCTCCGCGCATCAGATCGGCGAGCGCCTCCCGATCGGTCACATCCAGCTTGATGCAGGCCCGATAGAGATGGCCTTCGACGGTCCGCACCGACACCGTCAGTCGATCGGCGATCTGGCGATTGCTGAGCCCGGCCGCGACCAGATTCGCGATCTCGCGTTCCCGCGCGGTCAGCGGCAGCGGTTGCGCGGACTGGCGCAGTGCCGGGGTCCCCGCGCCGCCACAGGCCGCGCCGAGCCGGTTCGCCGTCGCGGCCGATTCCAGCAGCCGCCGCCGATCCCCGGAACGCTCATGCGCCGACGCGGCCTGCGCGGCGGCGTCGGCCGCCGACAGCAATGCGCCGATATCCTCGAATTCCGCTGCGGCAGCGTCCAATCCGGGACCGTCGTGGGAGGCGACCGCCACCGCGTGCCGCGCCTGCACCTGCACCAGCCGCCCGTCGATGCGGGCCGCCAGATCGGCCAGCCGTCCCGCGACGCTGGCATCGCCGAATCGCGCCGCGGTATGCAACGCCATCGCCTCGATCGCGTGCTGATTCGACCGCGCGGCGGCATCGGCGGCACCGATGGCCAGCCGCACGGCCGGGGTCACCGTGCCCTCGGCGGCGGCCTGCCAGGCCCGCGCGATCTCGAGCTGCGGTTCGTAGACCGCGCTGTGCCGCCCGCCGCGGGCGATCGCCTCGGCGATGCTGTCGGCGGCCTCGGTGCCCCGGCCCAATGCCGAATATGCTTCGGCCAGACGGATTCTCGCCGGGAACATCCACGCCGCCGCACCCTCGGCTGTCAATGCGGCCAGCGCCTGTTCGAGATTCTCCACCCCGTCCAGGAACCGGCCCTGCGCGACGTCGACGGTGCCCTGCAGGATCTTCGACAACCCCCAGGCGAGATACTGACCCGGCGCGGAGTATCCGAAATACGCTGTGGCACAACGACGTGCGCTCGGCAGATCGCCGGTCAAGGTGAGCGCCAGCACCTCGGCATGGGTGGACATGAACCGGTTCAGCCCATCGATGTCCGACTCCACCTCGTGCCCCCGCGCGGCATAGGCGCGCGCGGCCTCCCCGCGCCCCATCAGCGCCAGCGACAATCCGCCGCCGAACGCCGACCACCACACCGCCCACGAGGGCGCCTGCGGCGTCGACATGACGTTGTCGGCGTCGATGAACGCGTCCTGCAAACGGTTCTCGTTCACCGCGCACGCGGAAGCCAAGCCCTGCAACGTCAATTGGATCTTGGGATGCCGCACCTTGCTCCGGACCAGCGCGAGCACCTCGTCGGCGCGATCGGCATCGCCCATGGCCCACAACAGATTCGCCACGCGGGTGCTGCCCCAGCGCGCGAGCTGCACCTCGTCGAGCTGATCGGCGTCGAAACTGGCCAGGGTGCGTTCGGCCTCGATCCGGTGCCCCTGCCACAGCAGTGCGCGGGCCAGCAGATCCGCCGCCTCCACACCACCGCGACGTTCCACCGCGGCCCGCGCGAAACGCTCACCGAGCGGGATGTTGGCCAGGCCGATGGCATCCTCGGCGGCGGCCTCGAACAGTTCCAGATCCGCGGAACGGTCACTGTCCAAGGCCAATTCGGCGAGCCGGATCCGATCGGACGCCGATTTGACCGGACGTTCCTTCAACGAGGAGTACAGCCGCCCACGTAATCGACGGGCCGAGGCGATACCCAGCCGACGCCGGATGACCTCGCCGAACAGTGGATGGTTGTACCGCACCAGCAGCTGATGGCCGTTCTCGACGATCCGGACGAGGCCGCGCGATTCGGCGTTCTCCACCGCCTCCTCACCGGTCAGTTCGGCCATCACGTCCAGGTCGATCGGCTCGCAGAAGGTCAGCAGTTCCAGTACCCGCAGCACCTCGTCGGGGAGCTGCTCGACCCGATCCTCCAGCAGCGCAGCCAATTCGGAGGTGACCGCCGCGCGTCCGCGTAACTGCCAGACGCCGTTGACCTGACGCAGCGTGCCCGCCTCCAGCGCACCCTCGACCAGATGCCGCAGGAACAGCGCGTTTCCGCCGGAGGACTCCCACATCAGATTCGCGGTGAAACCCTCGAGCTGCCCGCCGAGCATGGATTCGACCAGTTCGACGCTCTGGCGTTCGCTGAAGGGGGACAGGTCGATTCGCAGCAGATGCCCGTCCTTCCACAGCGAGGTCACCGCGTCGGGCACGGTGACGCCGCTGCGGACGGTGCAGACGATGTGCGCGGCCTTGTCGATGGCCAGTTGCAGAAGCAGTGTCGCGGAGAGCTGATCGAGCAGATGCGCGTCGTCGACGCCGATGATGGTGTGCCCGTCGGCCAGCAGCGCCTCGCGCGCCGCGGCCATGAACGTCACCGGATCGTGTGCGGTGTAGACGCCGACCATGTGCGCGAAGACTCCGAGCGGAATGCTGCGCGCGGATTCGGTTCCGGCGACCCATCGGATGTTGCCGCCGATCGTGGTGGCGGCCTGCCTGGCCAGGGTGGTCTTGCCGACCCCCGCGTCGCCGGTGAGCACCGCCCCGACGAATTCGGTGCCGGTGAGGGCGGCGCGCAGTAACTCCAGTTCGCTGCCGCGCTCGATCATCGGCCAGTTCCGAGCCATGGAACTTACTTTAGTGCCTCATGATTCCGCGCGTGGAGGGTGAACCCCGCACGGCGGCAAGCGGATCGGAAACCTCGAATGCATGCTACGAGTTCAGCTGCGATTTCGCAGCTCGCCCCCGGCGAGGATGTCCGGACCGGACACCCCCGCCGGGTAGCGGATCAGTTCGCCCAGACCTGTTCGATCGGGGTGCCCTCCGACGGCGGCGGCGTCGGCACCGCGCCGGGGGTGCGGGAGAACCGGGGCGCGGGTGCGTGCTGCACGACGCCATCGATCTCGACCAGGCCGGTGCGCGCGACGATGTGCTCGTTCTGCTCGGCCTCGGTCATCGTCAGCACCGGTGTGCAGCAGGCGTCGGTGCCGGTGAAGACCGCGGTCCACTCGTCGCGGGTGCGGGTCTTGAACTTCTCGGCGAACAGTTTGCGCAGCTGGTCCTGCCCGGCCGGGTCGATCTGCTGGGGCAGGCCCTCGGGTTCGATCTCGAGACCCTTCAGGAATTCGGCGTAGAACTGCGGTTCGATGCAGCCGACCGCCATGTACTTGCCGTCGGAGGTCTCGTAGGTGTCGTAGAAGGCCATGCCGGTGTCGAGCAGGTTGGAGCCGCGCTCGTCGGACCACAGGCCCACACCCTTCATGCCCCAGATCATGTGCGACAGCGCCAGCGCGCCGTCGACCATCGCGGCATCGATGACCTGGCCCTTGCCGGAGTTCTGGCGTTCCACCAGCGCGGCGAGCACGCCGAACACCAGGAACATCGAACCGCCGCCGAAATCGCCGACCATGTTCAGCGGCGGCACCGGCCGCTCACCCTTGTGGCCGATGGCGTGCAGGACGCCGGTCAGCGAGATGTAGTTGATGTCGTGTCCGGCGCGGTCGGCCATCGGTCCGTACTGGCCCCAGCCGGTCATGCGGCCGTAGATCAGTCGCGGATTGCGCTCGAGCGCGACGTCCGGGCCCAGGCCCATCCGTTCGGTGACGCCGGGGCGGAAGCCTTCGAGTAGAACGTCGGCCTTCTCGACGAGGCCGAGCACCTTCTCGATGTCGGCCGGGTCCTTGAGGTTGGCCTCGACGATGGTCCGGCCGCGCCACTGCGGGCGTTCCATGAATCCGGGCAGCATGCCGGGGCGCTGTACTCGCACGACGTCCGCGCCCAGGTCGGCCAGCAGCAGCGCCGCGTGCGGACCGGGGCCGATACCGGCCAGTTCGACAACCCGGATACCCGCGAGCGGGCCCTGTGCGGGGGTGGATGAATCGGTCACGAAAACCTCAGCTCGTCGTTCCTCGCACCGGCGCCGGCCGCCGGTGTTGACATACCGACAATAAAACCTGGGGACGGGGTGCGTCACGGGGGTGGCGGGCATGGCCCGCGGTGGATGCATCAACACGTGTTGCGTCGATAATGCCGTGCACTCGCCGCGGATGCGCTATCTCTTGTCTCGACGCATGTTCCACGAGGGGAGTTCGGGTGATCACCAGAACGTTCGGCACACTGATATCGGTTCTCGCGGTGACGCTCGCCGCCGCGGGCTGCGCATCCCACGCCGACGAGCCGATTCCGGTGCGGGCCATGGTCGTCACCATGTTCGACCCGGAGGCCAAGCCCTGGGTGGACCGGCAGCGGTGGACCCACGAGATCGCCCTGCCCGGTATCCGAACGCCGGTGCGCTGCAACGATTCCGGGCTGTGCATGATGGTGACCGGCGAGGGCAAGGTCAATGCGGCGCTGTCCGTGTCGACCATGCTCGCGAGCCCGAAACTGAACCTGGACAAGGCATATTTCATCACCGCCGGTATCGGCGGGACGCCGCCCACGGCCGGGACGCTCGGATTCGCCGCGTGGGCGAACTGGGTCGTCGACGTCGATCTGGGGCATCACATCCTGCCGCAGGACGATCCCGCCGCGCCCAACGGCTATCTGTCGCTGGGTGATTCGGACAAGCCGGTGACCCAGGCATATCAGCTGAACGGTGTCCTCGTCGACGAGGTGTACCGCAACACCAAGGACGTCGCGCTGGCCGACGATCCCGGACTGGCCGCAGTGCGGGCCGCCTATCCCGCGCAGGCCGGACACGACAAACCGTTCGTCGCCGAATGCGACAGCGCCACCGGCGACAATTTCTTCTCCGGCGCGGCCTCCTCGACGCAGACCGGGTACATCGTCGGCCTGCAGACCGGCGGCAAGGCCCACTACTGCACCACGCAGATGGAGGACAACGCCACCGCCGGGGCCCTGGCCCGCGCCGGGAAACTGGACCGCTACGTCGATCTGCGCACCGCCAGCGACTTCGACCAGCCACCGGCTGGCGGTTCGGTCACCGACCTGTTGAACGCCACCTACACCGGCTTCGCGATCTCGGTCGAGAACGCCTACCGAGTCGGCCTCGCCGCGGCGAACTACCTCGTCGAGCGGCCGAACTGATTCGGTCGGGCGCGGCTACGGCAGATCGGTGCGGCCCAGGCGCAGGGTGGGCTGCCCGATCATCGGCAACGGCCGGGTCGGCGGGCTGGCCTCCGGCGGATGCGCCTTGACCGGCAGGCCGTAGAAGGCTCGGGCGTTGTCCTCCAGCACGCGGTGCACGTCGGATCCGATGACCTCGCCGATCAGCTCGACGTCGGCGTCGCGGAACGGGCGTCCGGCGCGGGTGCCGGGCAGATCCGAGCCGAACATCAAGGCGCCGGGATTGACGGTGTGGATGCGGCGCAACGCCGTGCGCACATCCATCGACACCCGCCCGAATCCGGACGCCTTCACCTTCGCCCCGCGATCGACGAGGTTGAGCAGGTAAGGCAGGCATTCGTCGGACATGCCCATGTGGTCGACGGACAGCGCGGGCAACTTGCTGATCACCGGCTCGAGCGATCCCAGCATCGACCCGTCGATGTACAGCTCGACATGCCAGCGCGCCAGCTCGTACACGCGCAGCGCCAACATGGTCAGCTCGACGATGTCCGTGGCGGCGCGCTTGAGATTGAACCGCAGCGCCCGCACCCCCGCCTTGCTCAACTCGACGATCTGGGCGTCGGAGATCTCCGGATGCAGATTGGTGACCCCGACCCAGTTGTCCCCCAGCTCGGCCAGCGCCGCCCGCAGAAACCCCTGATCGGTCCCCTGAAACGACCCACTCACCACCGCACCACCGTCGATATCGAAGCGCGACATGCGCTTTCGATAGTCGGCGATAGTGAAGGGCGGCGGGATGAAGCCTTCGTTCTCGATCAGCGGAAACCGCGGATCGATCAGATGGACATGGGCGTCGAACACTGTGTCTGATTGCCTCCGCTTCGCTCCGGCGGGTTTTCGGCGCTGTAAGGCTTGTCGTTGCACGCTCGAGACTCGGGCTTCGCCCATGCGCTTCGAGCGTGCAACGACAAGCCCGCGCCGAAAACCTTGACGGTTGACGTTACTTGCCTGACGGTTCCGGCGTACAGAGACGCTTCGCCCCCGGCACGCCGGTCTCGCTTCGCTTCGACAGCACTGGACTCACCCGCGAACCTCGCCGGCCGAAGCGAAGCGAGGCGAAAGGCTGACGCGCCCAGCGGCGAATCGTCTCCGTCCGGCTGGAAATCGCCCGCGAAGCGAAAGGCTCAACAAGGCCAACCCCAAGGTTTTCGGCGCGGGCTCGTCGCTGCGCCCTCGAAGCGCATGGCCGAAGGCCGAGTCTCGAGGGCGCAGCGACGAGCCTTACAGCGCCGAAAACCCGCCGGAGCGAAGCGGAGGCCAAAATTTCAGCGTTTGTGGGGCTCGCTGGCGCGGAGCATGTCTTCGCGTTCGACGACCTTGACTCGTTCGCGGCCCTGGGGCTCGCCCAGGGCACGTTCGTGGGCGTCGAGGCGGTACCAACCGGCCCAGGTGGTGAAGGGGATGCCCTTGCTTTCCAGGAAGTCGGTGACCGCGTCGAGTTCGGGTTCGGCGGCGGCGGTGAAAGCGGCGGCGTCGTCGAGCAGGCAGGCGATGGTTTCGTTGGCGTCGCCCTTGGTGTGGCCGATCAGGCCGACGGGGCCGCGCTTGATCCAGCCGGTGACGTAGGTGGCGGGCAGGTAGCGTCCGGCGCCGTCGGCGTTCTCGTCGACCAGGACGCGTCCGGCCTCGTTGGGCACGGTTCCGGCCTGGTCGTCGAACGGCAGCTGCGGGATGTTCTGCGACAGGTAGCCGACGGCGCGGTACACCGCCTGGACGTCCCAGTCGCGGAATTCGCCGGTGCCCTTGACGTTTCCGGTGCCGTCGAGCTGAGTGCGCTCGGTGCGCAGGCCCTTGACCTTGCCGTCCTCGCCGACGAGTTCGGCGGGTGACTCGAAGAAGTGCAGGAACAGTTTGTGCGGGCGCGCGCCGACGTCGCGGATCGCCCACTGCTCGATGGTGTTGCAGACCATGTCGACCTGCTTGGAATGCCGGCGGGCGGCTTCGGAACCCTCGTCGTAGTCGATGTCCTCGGGGTCGACGATGACCTCGATATTCGGCGAGTGGTCGAGTTCGCGCAGTTCGAGCGGAGTGAACTTGGCCTGGGCCGGGCCGCGACGCCCGAAGACGTGCACCTCGACGGCCTTGTTGGCCTTGAGGCCCTCGTACACGTTCGGCGGGATCTCCGTCGGCAGCAGTTCGTCGCCGGTCTTGGCGAGCACTCGCGCGACGTCCAGTGCGACATTTCCCACACCGAGCACGGCGACCTTCTCGGCCTCCAGCGGCCAGGCGCGCGGCACGTCCGGGTGCCCGTCGTACCAGGACACGAAGTCCGCGGCGCCGTAGCTGCCGTCCAGGTCGATGCCCTCGACAGGCAGTGCTCGGTCGGCGTTCGCGCCGGTGGAGAAGATCACCGCATCGTAGAACCGGCGCAGATCGGCCAGGGTGATGTCGGTGCCGTAGTCGATGTTGCCGAGCAGGCGCACCTGCGGCTTGTCCAGGACCTTGTGCAGTGCGGTGATGATGCCCTTGATGCGCGGATGATCGGGCGCGACACCGTAGCGGATCAGGCCGAACGGCGCGGGCATGCGCTCGTACAGGTCGATGCTCACGTCGGCGTCGGATTTCATCAGGGCGTCGGCGGCGTAGATTCCGGCCGGTCCCGCGCCGACGATCGCGATGCGAAGCGGGCGCGCGTCGGACTCGGAGGTGGGGTTCACCTCGCCCTTCGACTCTGCACTGGTTTCGGTCATTCTTCTGCGCACCCTTTGGTCGAAATCTGTGTCGTCATGTTCTCAGCCGTCGTTCTTAGCTTAGGCTAAGTTGACGTGGGTCCGGGTTTCCGGCCGATCCTTCATACCGATCGATGCTGCATCGTTGCCGCTCGGGGATCGGAGTTCGCGCCGACCGTGGCCGGGGCTGGCGGTGATTCTATCGGTGACTGCTATGGCCGCGGTTCCCGGTCCGGGTCGCGGATTCGGGGTGCGCGCGAGAACCTCACTCCCTACCAGGGATGATCGAGATATGAGTGACCCGGAATCCGCCGCCGACGCGACCCCGATCGATCAGAACGAGGCGGTCCGCTCGCCGGTGCCGTTCATTGCTGCCGCGGTGATCGCACTTCTGGTGATCGGCGGTGTCCTGATTGCGGCGGCGCTGCGGCCGGCTGAGAAGAATGTCACAACTTCGGACCGGTTGGCCACCGCGATCCAGAATTTCGCCACTGCCCAGAGCGGCACCGACCCGGCGCGCCGCGCGGCCACCGCATGCAGCGGATTCGACCCCGCGCACTCGCCGTTGGGCCCGGACGCGGCCGGAAAGAAGATCGAAATCGTCCGCATGACCGACCCCACCGCGAACGGCAGACGCGCCAAGGTCACGGTGACCAGCTCGGTCGACGGCCACGAATCGACGTCGACCTGGAACCTCACGCAAACCGGCAACGACTGGTTCGTCTGCAGTGTCTGATTGACAGGCGGGTGTGCGGCCAGGCAATCTCGATCTCAGGTCATGAGCACCAGCGTCAAGCCCCGGCTCGCTGGTCGGCAACCCTCCTCCGCGGTGGGGTGCTCCGGGTGACGACCTGGCCACGCCGCCGAACAGGCGCGGCAAGTGCGGATTCTTCGAGGAGGTTCAGCTAGTGAGTTACGCGGGTGACATCACTGTCCAGCAGGCATGGGATCTGTTGCGCGACAATCCCGATGCCATTTTGGTGGATGTGCGCACCGAGGCCGAGTGGCGGTTCGTCGGGGTGCCCGAGACGAGTGCGATCGACCGGCCGACGGCCCTGATCGAGTGGGTCGACGGCGCCGGTCAGCGCAACGGCGCCTTCGTCGATCAGCTGAAGCAGACGCTCGCCGGCCGGGCGGCCGACAGCGATGCGCCGGTGATCTTCCTGTGCCGCTCCGGCCAGCGATCCATCGGTGCGGCGACGGCCTCGACCACGGCCGGATTCACACCCTCCTACAACGTCCTGGCCGGTTTCGAGGGCCCGCTCGATGCCGACGGCCATCGCGGCGGCGCGGGCTGGCGTGCCGAGGGGCTGCCCTGGAGGCAGTCGTGATCACCGGCGGAGCCTTCGACAAACCGCTGCCCGAGGGCGTCGGCCCGGCCACGCTTGGTGTGCGAGGCGGCCTGCGCCGCTCCGGATTCGAGGAGACCTCCGAGGCGCTGTACCTGTCCTCGGGTTTCGTGTTCCCGAGTGCGGAGGCGGCCGAGGCGTCGTTCACCGGCGACGTCGAGCATTTCGTGTATTCGCGCTACGGGAATCCGACCGTGGCGATGTTCGAGGAGCGGATGCGGCTGATCGAGGGCGCGGAGGCGTGTTTCGCGACCGCGAGCGGGATGTCCGCGGTGTTCACCGCGCTGGCCGCGCTGCTGGGCAACGGTGACCGGCTGGTCGCCGCGCGCAGCCTGTTCGGCTCCTGTTTCGTGGTGTGCAACGAGATCCTGCCGCGCTGGGGTGTGGAGACGGTCTTCGTCGACGGCGAGGACCTGAGCCAGTGGGAGGAGGCGCTGTCGGTGCCGACCGCGGCCGTCTTCTTCGAGACCCCGTCCAACCCGATGCAGACCCTGGTGGACGTGCGCCGGGTGTCCGAGCTGGCCCATGCCGCGGGCGCGAAAGTGGTGCTGGACAACGTCTTCGCCACACCGCTGCTGCAGCAGAGCCTGACGCTGGGCGCGGATGTGGTCGTGTATTCGGGCACCAAGCACATCGACGGCCAGGGCCGGGTGCTGGGCGGCGCGATCCTGGGCGACAGCGAGTTCATCGGCGGCCCGGTGAAGAATCTCATGCGGCACACCGGTCCGGCGTTGAGCCCGTTCAACGCGTGGACGTTGCTCAAGGGGCTCGAGACGATGCCGCTGCGGGTGCGTCATTCGGTGCAGGCGGCACACGAGATTGCCGAATTCCTGGAGCAGCAGCCGTCCGTGTCGTGGGTGAAATACCCCTTCCTGCAGTCACATCCGCAGTACGAATTGGCGCGGCAGCAGATGAGCGGCGGCGGTACGGTCGTCACCTTCGAACTGGCCGCCGACCCGTCCGAGGCGAAGAAGCGCGCGTTCGAGGTGCTGAACCGGCTGCGCATCGTCGACATCTCCAACAACCTGGGCGACGCCAAGACGCTGATCACCCATCCGGCCACCACCACGCACCGCGCGATGGGAGCCGAAGGCCGTGCGGCCGTGGGGATCACCGACGGCGTGCTGCGCATCTCCATCGGCCTCGAGGACGTCGAGGATCTGCTCGGCGACCTGGATCAGGCGCTGGGCTGAGCATCGCGGCCGGGAAGCGTCCGACGTTTCCCGGCCAAGCGATGATTTTCGCGATTCCGCGTCGTCCTACCTGCAATCGACAACGCAGGGAAGGTATTCGCATGCAGATCCTGGCTCGCTTGTGCATGAGCGCCGACGGTTATGTCAGCACGCCCAACGGGTGGCCGCCGCAGGTGCTCGACCCCGCCCACGGACACGGCAGCCACGGCATCGCGGAATTCCTGAAGACCTGCGAGGCCGCGCTGATGGGCCGCACCACCTTCGAACCCGCCTTGACCAACGACTTCTGGCCCTGGCCGGATCTGCGGGTGTTCGTACTGGCGTCCGAGCGTCCGGCCGGGACGCCCGACCACGTGACGGTGGACAGTGATCCGGTCCGGCTGCTGGCGGCGTTGCGGGCGGCCAATCACGGCGGTGATGTTCACCTGATCGGCGGCCCGCGCACGATCGAGACCTTCCGCGAACTCGGTGCGCTGGACAAACTCGAACTGGTCGTGCTGCCGTTCCTGCTGGGCGGCGGCCTGCGCCTGACCGATGCGGTGAGCGTCGAGACCGGGCTCGAATTCGAAAGCTCCCGCACGCTGGACGCCGGCGCGGTGGAGATCGTCTACCGGGTGAAATCGGGCGGTGGCGTGGCCGGGGCGGCCGAGGAGGGCTGGACCCCGGCTTCGCAGCGCCCCTGAACATCTCGGTGCGGTGCGGTGCGAATCATGTCGAAGTCCTTGTCGCATAAATGGATTCATCTATCTCTGGTGAATGACTCGTGCTGTTTCGAACTGTACTTACTTGAAACTGATACGTCTGGAACAGGTTTCGCAATGAAATAGCCAGAGTGGCCGGGTTTTAGGTTGCTGCAGTTTCAGTGAAAGCTGTTGTTACGCAAACATTTTAGTTTTTCCGGATGTCGGGCGGGTGTGGGTAATCTTTCCAACATGACGTCCGGTCCGCCGAACCCACACGACGCGCTGTTCCGCAAAATGCTGGACAACCCGGCCGATGCCGCATCGGAGTTCCGGGTTGCTTTGCCGAAAGAGGTTGTTGATCAACTCGTTTGGACCGACCTCGAGCGAGTGGACGGCAGCATGGTCCCGTTCGATCTGCGCAGCCGCTACATAGATCTGCTGTTCCGCACCCGCACCCGCACGGATCACCGCCCGGCGTTCGTCTACCTGCTGGCAGAGCATCAGAGCGAACCGCACTCGCTGATGGCGTTCCGGATGCTCGAGTACGTCGTCGCAATCATCCGCAAGTATCTGCTCGAGCATGAGAATGCTCGAAAAATTCCTGCGGTCGTTCCGCTGGTCGTGCACGTCGGGCCGCAGGGCCTGATCTGGCGCGCCCCGTTGCAGGTCAGCGAACTGTTCGACCTGGACCCGGATACCCATGCGGCGCTGGCGGACTACCTGCCCCGGATGAGGTACTTCCTCGACGACGTCAACGCGATCGGCATGCCCGCGCTGATGGATCGCGCATTGACTCCGAAGGTGCGGGTGACATTCGTTGCGGAGAGGCTCGCGCCCGGTGACCCGGCTGCACTGCCGGTCCTCCTGCACCTTAGTCCTGACTTCCAGCAGATTCTGGATTCGCCGGAAGGCCGGGAGGTCTTCGATACGTTCGTCAACTACGTCCTGGTCGCCGGTAAACTGTCTCCGGACGCGGTCGATCAATTCGCCGATCCGCTCGGCCCCATCGCCAAGGAGGTCACTGTGACAGCCCTTGAAACCCTTCAAGCACGTGGACGTGCCGAACTGCTTGTCGAACTTTTGGTCGAGAGGTTCGGTCCGTTGGATGCCTCGCTCGAGCGGGTCGTTTGTGATGCCGATGCCGAGCAGTTGAAGCTGTGGAGCAGTCGGATATTGACGGCCGACAGCGTCGATGAGGTGCTGGCCTGAGCGTCGGTGTCCATCCGGTCGCCGATCATCACCGTGGATTGCGAATGCGCGCCGATGCGGCGCAGTGGCGAACGCATCATCATTCGTAGATCCGCTCGGTCCGGTAGCCAAGGAGGTCGCTGTGTCGAACGTTGAAACCCTCGAAGCACGTGGGGAGGCGCGTGGACGTGCCCAGATGCTTCTCGAACAGTTGGCTGACAGGTTCGGTTCTCTGGACTCTTCGGTCGTGCGGGTGGTTCGTGAAGCCGACGTCGCGCAGTTGAAGCTGTGGAGCCGTCGGATATTGACCGCTGGCAGTGTCGACGAGGTGCTGTCCTGAGCTCGGGTGGAACACCGTCCGCTCGGCCTTGTAACCGAACTGCTCAGGAATAGCTCCAGCCGCAGTGGCGGCATGTGGTCCCTCGATCCGAACGTGAGTCGGCCGCAGCGTGATTCGGTCCGAACGAGATTCGCCCCGGCCCGCTCAGGCGTCGAACGGATTCGCCGTTCGCCCAACCAGATCCGCGACCGAATCGACGACAACCGTTGGGCGGTAGGGGTATTGCTCGACCGATTCGCGGGTGGAGATGCCGGAGGTGACCAGGATCGTGCGCATGCCCGCTTCCAGACCGGCGATGACGTCGGTGTCCATCCGGTCGCCGATCATCACCGTCGATTGTGAATGCGCGCCGATGCGGCGCAACGCCGAACGCATCATCAGCGGGTTCGGTTTTCCGACGTAGTACGGGTCGCGGCCGGTGGCGCGGGTGATCAGGGCGGCCACCGAGCCGGTCGCGGGCAGCAGGCCCTCGCGCGACGGGCCGGTGGCGTCCGGGTTGGTGGCGATGAACCGCGCGCCGCGCTCGACCAGCCGGATCGCGGTGGTGATCGCCTCGAACGAATAGGTGCGGGTCTCGCCGAGCACGACGTAGTCCGGGGCGCTGTCGGTCAGCACGTAGCCGATCTCGTGCAGCGCGGTGGTCAGGCCGGATTCGCCGACGACATAGGCGGTGCCGCCGGGACGCTGTTCGCTCAGGAAGGTCGCGGTGGCCAGCGCGGAGGTCCAGATCGACTCCTCCGGGATGTCCAGGCCGCTGTGCCGCAACCGGGCCGCCAGATCGCGCGGGGTGCGGATCGAATTGTTGGTGAGTACGAGAAAGGGAACGTCGTTGGCCTGCAGTTCTTGCAGGAACTTGTCGGCGCCGGGGATCGGGTGGTCCTCGTGCACCAGGACCCCGTCCATATCGGTCAGGTAGGACAGGATCGGTTCGTCGTCGGCAGTCACCAGCACATTGTGGGCCATGGAGGTTTCGGCCGGGGGCGTTGTGTGAAGGTGCGACCGTTCACACAGACCGTTTCGGAGCTGACTATGGTCGAAGAAGGCCCCATAGGACGGGGTGCTGTGGAATGTGGCACACCCGCTCGGCGCTGCACAGGGTCGACGGGACTGTCGGCAACGGTGAACAGGAGTGGACGCAGTGAGTGATCTCAAGCTCGGATACAAGGCGTCGGCGGAACAGTTCGGCCCCCGTGAGCTCGTGGAGCTCGCGGTCGCGGCCGAGGAGCACGGGCTCGACAGCGCGACGGTGAGCGATCACTTCCAGCCGTGGCGGCACGAGGGCGGGCATGCGCCGTTCTCGCTGGCATGGATGACCGCGGTCGGTGAACGAACCACCCGGATCCAACTGGGCACCTCGGTGCTCACCCCGACCTTCCGCTACAACCCCGCGGTGGTCGCCCAGGCATTCGCGACGATGGGCTGCCTGTACCCGGATCGGATCATGCTCGGCGTGGGCTCGGGTGAGGCGCTGAACGAGATCGCGACCGGGTACAAGGGCGAATGGCCGGAGTTCAAGGAGCGTTTCGCGCGGCTGCGCGAGTCGGTCGATCTGATGCGCGCGCTGTGGACCGGTGACCGGGTCACCTTCGAGGGCGAGTACTACCACACCGTGGGCGCCTCGATCTACGACGTGCCCAAGGGCGGCATCCCGGTGTACATCGCCGCGGGCGGCCCGCTGGTGGCCCGCTACGCCGGTCGTGCGGGCGACGGTTTCATCTGCACCTCGGGCAAGGGGATGGACCTGTACACCGAGAAGCTGATGCCCGCGCTCGGTGAGGGTGCGGCGAAGGCCGGTCGCACCGCCGAGGACATCGATCGGATGATCGAGATCAAGATCTCCTACGACACCGATCCCGAACTGGCACTGCAGAATACGCGTTTCTGGGCGCCGCTGTCGCTGACCGCGGAACAGAAGCACGACATCACCGACCCGATCGAGATGGAGGCCGCGGCGGACGCCCTGCCGATCGAGCAGATCGCCAAGCGCTGGATCGTGGCGAGCGACCCGGACGAGACGGTCGAGCTGATCAAGCCGTACCTCGACGCGGGCCTGAACCACCTGGTCTTCCACGCCCCGGGCCACGACCAGCGCCGTTTCCTGGACCTGTTCGAGCGCGACCTCGCTCCGCGGTTGCGGGCGCTGTAGATCCTTTCCTCCGGCTGCCGCCGATTGCGCGGCAGCCGGGGCGGATCAGCTTCGGCGGACCGCGAAGATGCGCAGGTCGCGGCTGGTCCGGTCGCGGTATGCGGTGTACGCCTGGGAGATCTGTTCGAACTGCGCGTAGACCTCGGCTTTGCGGTCGGCGTCCTGGAGCAGTTCGGTGTGGACCGGAATGCGTTCTCCCGCAATGGTTATCACGGCTTCCGGATGGGCGAGCAGATTCGAGGTCCAGGCCGGATGATGTTCGCCGCCGAAATTGCTGCCGACCAGATACAGCACCTCTCCGGCGTGCGCGTAGAGCAGCGGAGTGGTGCGCGGCTGCCCGGACTTGCGCCCGGTCGTGGTGAGCAGGAGTACGGGTGCGCCGACCGGCCCCAGCGCCGTGTACCGGGCCCCGGTGCGTTCGAGGACTCTGCGATCCAGCGGGCCGAGTGCGTGGACCAGCGCGGATCCGACGTCGGTCGCCGCGAACGCGCTCAACGTGCGCCCGAGAAGCCCGGTCCGCGAGCCCCACTGACGATCCGGAAACGGTGCTGCCATGGACGGATTCTAGGCGCGTGAATGTGATTTTCCAGTAGTTTGCCGTGCGATGGGCGAATCCGGCACGCGTGCTCGTTAAGCTCGCGGTCATGGCCGAGATCGCACCGTCCACCGTGTACATCGCCTCCCCCGAGGGGGACACCGGGAAGTCGACGGTGGCGCTCGGGGTGCTGCAGATGCTGTGCGCGACCACCGCGCGGGTGGGGGTGTTCCGGCCGATCAGCCGCTCGACCAGGCAGCGGGACTACATTCTGGAGCTGCTGCTCGAACACAGCACCGCCGATATCGACTACGAGCAGGCGATCGGCGTCGGCTACGAGCAGGTGCACGCCGATCCGGATGCGGCGATCAGCGATATCGTGATGCGTTTCCACGAGGTCGCGAAGGTGTGCGATGCGGTGGTGATCGTCGGCAGCGATTACACCGACGTGGCCAGTCCCAGCGAACTGCGCTACAACGCGCGCATCGCCGCCAATCTCGGCGCACCCGTGGTACTGGTGCTGCGCGGGTCCGAGCGCACCCCCGATCAGGTCGCCGAGCTGGCCGAACTCTGCGCGGGCGAACTCGGCTACGAACACGCCCAGCTGGTCGCGGTCATCGCCAACCGTTGCGATCCCGAGGCACTCGACCAGGTCGCCGCGGCGCTGGATGTGGTGGACGTGCCGTCCTGGACGCTGCCGGAGGTCCCGCTGCTGACCGCGCCGACCATAGCCGAGCTGTGCGAGGCCATCGACGGCGAAATATATTCCGGCGACCCGGAATTGATGCAGCGCGAGGCGTTGCACGTGATGGTCGGCGGGATGACCGCCGAACACATCCTCGAGCGGCTGTCCGACGGTGACGCGGTGATCGTCCCGGGCGATCGCTCCGACGCGCTGCTGAGCCTGGTGAACGCCCATGAGGCCGAAGGCTTTCCGTCGCTGGCCGGAATCATCATGAACGGCGGTATGCTGCCGCATCCCTCGATCGCGCGGCTGATCGCGGGTCTGAAGCCGAAACTCCCGATTCTCACCACCGAGCTGGGCACCTTCGACACCGCGGTCGCCGCGCGCACCCGCGGCCGGGTGTCGCTGTCGAGTATCCGCAAGGTCGACACCGCGCTGGCGCTCATGGAACAGCGGGTCGATGCACGAAAGCTGTTGCAGCGCATCGAGGTTCCCATCCCCTCGGTGGTCACGCCGCAGATGTTCGAATATCAGCTGATCGAGCGGGCCCGCGCGGATCGTCGGCGCATCGTTCTGCCGGAGGGCGGTGACGATCGCATTCTGCGCGCGGCGGGCCGGGTGTTGCAGCGCAAGATCGCCGATCTGACCATCCTCGGTGACGAGGCCGCGGTGCGTGGACGGGCTGCCGAACTCGGCGTCGACATCGCCGACGCGGAGGTCCTGGATCCCGAAACATCCAGTCTGCGTGACGAATTCGCCAAGGAATATGCGGCCCTGCGCGCGCACAAGGGGATGACCGAGGATCGGGCGCGCGAATACCTCACCGACATCTCGTATTTCGGCACGATGATGGTCTACGAGGGGATCGCCGACGGGATGGTGTCCGGTGCGGCGCACACCACCGCGCACACCATCCGGCCCTCGTTCGAGATCATCAAGACCGAGCCCGGCGTGTCGACGGTGTCCAGTGTGTTCCTGATGTGCCTGGCGGATCGGGTGCTGGCCTACGGCGACTGCGCGGTGGTGCCCGATCCGACCGCCGAACAGCTCGCCGACATCGCGATCTCCTCGGCTCGCACCGCCCAGCAGTTCGGCATCGAGCCGCGGGTGGCGATGCTGTCCTATTCGACGGGGGAGTCCGGCAGCGGTGCGGATGTGGACAAGGTCCGCACCGCGACCACCCTCGTGCACCAGCGCGCACCCGAACTGCTGGTGGAGGGCCCGATCCAGTACGACGCGGCGATCGAGCCGACGGTGGCCAGCACCAAGCTGCCGAATTCGGAAGTCGCCGGTCGCGCTACGGTGTTCGTCTTCCCTGATCTCAACACCGGCAACAACACCTACAAGGCCGTGCAGCGCAGCGCGGGCGCGGTGGCGATCGGTCCGGTGCTGCAGGGGCTGCGCAAACCGGTGAACGACCTGTCCCGGGGCGCGCTGGTCGCCGACATCGTCAACACCGTGGCGATCACCGCCATCCAGGCACAGACCGGACTCCAGTGAGCGGCGTGCGCGAGGAAACAGGAGGCATGATGCGGGTCCTGGTGATCAATTCCGGGTCGTCGTCGATCAAATATCAACTGCTGGACCCGGTTTCGGGCACGGTCGCGGCCTCGGGCATGGTCTCGCGGATCGGTGAGCCGGTCGAGCCGGGTGCGGTGACGGTCGAGCACGACAGCGACGGGCACACCCTCGAACACGACGGGGCGATCGCGGACCACGCGGCGGGATTGCGGGTGGTGTTCGAGCTGTTCGCGCAGAGCGGGCACGATCTGACCGGCGAGGGTCTGCACGCGGTCGGGCATCGGGTGGTGCACGGCGGCGAGGTGTTCTACCGGCCGACGCTCATCACCGACGCGGTGGTGCGTTCGATCGACGAGCTGTCCGCCCTTGCGCCGCTGCACAATCCGGCCAATGTCGTCGGCATCGAATCCGCACGCCGGTTGCTGCCCGATGTTCCGCAGGTCGCGGTGTTCGACACCGCGTTCTTCCACGGGCTGCCCGATGCCGCGAAGACCTACGCCATCGATGCGAAAGTCGCTGCTGCGCAGGGGATCCGACGTTACGGATTCCACGGCACCTCGCACGAGTACGTCTCGGGCCGGGTGGCCGAGGTGCTCGGCCGGGATGCGTCGACGGTGAATCAGATCGTGCTGCATCTGGGTAACGGCGCGTCGGCCTCGGCGATCCGGGGCGGTCGCGCGGTGGACACCAGCATGGGGCTCACCCCGCTGGAGGGCCTGGTGATGGGCACTCGCTCGGGCGACATCGATCCCGGCATCATCGCGCACCTCATGCGCACCGCGGATTTCGATATCGATGCGATAGACCAACTCCTGAACCGGAATTCGGGTATCAAGGGCCTGTCCGGCGTGAACGACTTCCGCGAGCTGCAACGCCTGATCGACACCGGTGACCGCGCCGCGAGCCTGGCCTACGAGGTCTACATCCATCGCCTGCGCCACTACATCGGCGCCTACCTGGTGGAACTGGGCGAGGTCGACGCGATCACCTTCACCGCCGGAGTCGGTGAGAACAGCCCCCAGGTCCGCGCCGACGCCCTGGCGGGCCTGACCCGCTTCGGTATCACGGTGGACCCGACCCGCAACACCGCGAAAGACCGTGCGGCCCGGTACATCTCACCCTCCGACGCCGAGACGCCGGTACTCGTCGTCCCCACCAACGAAGAACTGGCCATCGCCCGCGCCGCCGCCGCACTGGTCACCTAGGCTCGTCCACCCCGACAGGACATCGGCATCGGCCGTACCGCGGGGCGATTCCGGAGTGACGGAGCGGCTCAGCGAAGGAGTCCAAGGACAACCCAGGCCCGTCGACTCCAGGTAATGCCAACTCCGAAGGTCGGGGCCCGGGTCGATTCTGGACTGACGGAGCGGGGGAGCGAAGCGGAGGAGCGGAGGAGGGAAGAATCGGCCCTTCGGGGGCCCCGACCCGCCGGAGCGAAGCGGAGGCCGAAAATACAGCTCAGAACCAGGTTTTGGCGCGTAGCGCGTTGGCGAGATCGATCAGGGCGTAGCGGTGGGTGCGGCCGGGGGCGGTCCGGGCCAGGCCGCGCAGGCCGGTCTCGGCACCGTTGCGCAGGTCTCGTTCGGTGAAGGGGGCGCCGAAGAGGATGGCGTCCGGATTTCTGGGTTTGTTCCCGGCCTGTCGCCAGGCCAGGGCGGTGCCGAGGACCAGGACACGCATCTGGTTCGCGCGGTGTTCGCCGTTCGGGATCTGGTCGACGCGGTAGGCGGCGACGTGCAGCGCGTCCTCCTCCAGTTCCGCGACGGGAGCGGCGGTGAGCAGCAGAAGTGCCGAGGTCAGGCGGGCTTCGTTGTAATGGCGTGAGGCCGGCGGGACCTGGTCCAGGGCGTCCACGGCCTCCTGCACCCGGCCGTCGGCGGCGAGCTGGCGGGCCAGGCCGAATGCGGCGCTGACCACGCCGCGATCGGTCCGCCAGACGGTTGCGTAGAACTTCTCGGCATAACTGCGCCACTGCTCGGGATCCGGCGAATCCCACTGTTGCAGAACGAGTTCAGCGGTGGCGGCCAGGGCGAGTTTGGGGGCGATCTCGCCGGGCAGCGCCTGCAGGACCGTGTCGAACCGGTCGAACGCGTGCTCGTAGTCGAGTTCGAGCAGTCCGGCCAGGCCCCGGTACCACTGGACGCGCCAATCGGATTCGTCCAGACGGCTCAGCAGCTGCCGGGCCGATTCGGGTCGTTCCAGAACCAGTTGGATGCGTACCTCGGCGAGTGTGCATTCGACCTCGAAGGTGTCGGGCATCTCGGCCGATCCGGCCTCTGCACGGGCGCGGGCGATGCGGACCGACTCGAGCGCGTGCAGCGGTTCGGGATGCACAGTCCCGGCCAGTAGCGCCGCGGACGGGTCGGCCGGGTCGATCAGCGGAACCGGAAGTGCCGCAGCGACATCGCGGGCGCGCAGATTCTTGCTGCGCTCGAGACCGTCGGCGTAGGCGTCGGTCTGCGCGAGTATCTCCTCGGTGCCGAAGCTGGTCCGGGGCGCGCTGAACAGTGTGGACAGTTGTGGATGTTCTGTTCCGCTGTCGGCCGAGAGTATTTCGCGCAGGACGCCCGCGAGTTGGGTGGCCATGATGCGCGCGGAGAGGAAGCGGCGGTCCGGGTCCGGGTCGGTGGCCCGCAGCAGCAGCCGGTGGAAGAATTCATACCTGGCGAGTGTGGGTTCGTCTGCCGGGCTGGGGATTCCGTCGAGATAGCGGCCCTTGTCCGTCGGCATGTTCAGGGTGAGTACGGCCAGCGTGCGGCCGACGGTGTAGCTGTCCGAGGCCGAGGTGGGGCCGGTCCGAGCGATCTCCGGGGCCTGGAAACCCCTGGTGCCGTACAGGTTTCCGTACGATTCGAAGACCGCGACGGCGCCGAGGTCGATCAGTTTGACCTGATCCTCGGTGATCATGATGTTGTCGGGTTTGAGATCGTTGTAGGCCAGCTCCTGGGAGTGCAGATATTCCAGCGCCGGAAGGATTTCCAGCAGATAGGCGATGGCCTCGGCGACCGGCATCCGCTCGGGCCGGGTGTAGATGTCGAGCATGTCACGCAGCGACCGACCGCCCACGTACTCCATGACGATGTATCCGATCGGGGTGCCGCCCGGTGCCGGATGCTCGACGAAGTTGTGGATCTTGACCACGCTCGAATGCGCCAGCTCGGCCAGATACCGCCGCTCGGTGACCGCGACCGCCTGCGCCTCGGCGTCCCCGCCGTGCAGCAGGCCCTTGAGCACCACCCACCGATCGTTGACGTTGCGGTCGATGGCCAGATAGATCCAGCCCAGCCCGCCGTGCGCGATGCACCCCTGGATCTCGTACTGCCCGGCGACCATATCGCCCGACTGCAGAAACGGTCGGAAATCATAAGGCACACCGCAGATTTCGCACGTTCCCGCCGCCTGCGCCGGACGTCCCGGCCCCGCGCGTCCGACCGGTTTAGCGCAACGCCAGCAGAACCGCCGCCCCTCGCTCACCATCGGATCGTTGAGCACTGCGGACAGCGGATCGATCGGCGGCACCACCGGAATCTCCACCAGTCCCGCCCCCAGCCGCCGCACACTGGGCCGGGTACGAACCGTCCGCCCGCTACCGCGCGCAGAAGACCCGGACCCCACAGTCTGCCCCGAAGTCTCCTCTGCCCCGGCCCTCCCCGCGGATCCCTTGCGCCCCTGCGTATCCGAACCCTCCGCTACGACGGCCGCCTGCGTCGCAGGAGACTGCTCGGTACCGACCCCACCGTCCGCGGAAGTCCCCACGAGCACCGCCCGGGTCGCCGGTTGCTCGCTGCCCGCACCAGTGGAGCCGTCGGCATCCGGTGGTGCAGCCGCAGCGGTAGCGGCAACCGCTTGCGTCGCTGGAGATTCTCGGCCGTCGTTCGAGGTGCCGGATTCGATTGCGGTATCCGAGGAACCGACCGAAGACGCCTCGGCAGGCGGTTGCGCAGTGTCGGACCTTTCGGAGCCGTGGATATCCGGTGGTACCGCCGCAGCAGTAGCGGCAACTGCCTGTGTGGCCGGAGGTTCACGCTCGTCGTCAGAGGTGTCGGATTCAACTGCGGTATCCGGAGAACCGGCCGAAGGTGCCTTGGTGGGCGGTTGTGCAGTGTGGGCGCGGTGGGTGTCCGGCGGTGTCGGCGCAGCGGCTTCTGTAGCAAGGGGTTCGGGATCTGCGATGGAGGCGCGGGCGGTCGCGGGTTGTTCCTCGGACGTGGGTTCTGCTGTGCTGGAATTGATTTCGTCGGGCCGGTGCATCGATATCAGCCCTGGTAGTCCGGTTGGGGTGGGCCGCTGGAGGGGCCGAGGGCGGCTTGGAGCCAGCGCTGGTAGAGGCGGTTCCAGGTGCCGTCGGTGCGGATGCGGTCGAGGGTGCCGTTGACGAAGCGCACCATATCGTCCTCGCCCTTGGGGATTCCGACGCCGTACGGTTCGTCGCTGATATCGGCGCCGACCATCTCGGCGTAGTACGGGTCCTGCACCGACAGTCCGGCCAGGATCGTGTTGTCGGTGCTGACCGCGTCGACCTGACGCTGTTGCAGTACCACCAGGCAGTCGGCCCAGGTGGGCACGGTGAGAATCGATGCGGCGGGCTGCCCGCGCCGGATCTGATCCAGCGAGGTGGTGCCGGTGACGATGCACACCCGCCTACCCGCCAGATCGGCCAGACTCCGGATACCGGAATTCTTGATCGCCAGGATCCGTTGGTGCGCCATGAAATACGGCGCGGAGAATGCCACCTGCTGTTTGCGCGCGCAGGTGATCGTCATCGTCTTGACCACCACGTCGACGGTGTGGTCCTCGAGGGCGCGTTCGCGATCGGCCGACCCGAGGATCCGGTATTCCACGCGCTGCGGATCACCGAACAGATCCCGCGCGATCTCCCCGGCGATATCGACGTCGAATCCCTCCAGCGTGCCGCTGACCGGGTCGCGGAAGCTGAACAGATTGCTCCCCGGGTCCAGCCCGACGATCAGCCGCCCCCGGGCGCGAACCGCGTCCAGGTCCGGCCCGTGCGACGTCCCGTTCGGACTCAGGCTCGCGGTCAGATCCCCGCATCCCGCCCCGGCCGCAGGCGGGATCGGCGTGTTCGTCCGCGCGACAGCGGCATTCGCGGGAAGCGGGGGTTCGGTATAACTCCCCGCATCCGACCGCGGCGAGGTGGTGCCCTGCGCACACCCTGTCACCAGCAACGCGGTCGCCGCGAGCAACCCGGCCAGCGCCCGCCGACCGTTCGCCCGCCGACCGGCCGAGCCCGGCATCGCGAGACCGGTCCACCGGTGCGCGCCTCGATCGGCCCGCGAACCCGGCCGATACTTTCCGCACTCGCTCATCGATACTCCCGCAGACGCGGCCACAACCCGGCCACCACGAACATCGCGGACAGCACCGCGAGGGTCAACGCGCCCGGGGACAGGATATCCAGGGAGCGGGCGGCATCGGAGATGTCGTTACGCAATGTGTTGCGGGCCTTGCCGATTCCGTCGGCGAGCGCGTGGTCCAGGGCCTGCACGCTGGCGGTGGCCTCGGTGGGGCCGGGGCCGATCGCGACGGTGGCCGCGCCGGGGAAGTCACCGCGGCCGAGTGCGTCGGTCATCCGCTGATGCGCCTGCCGCCAGCGATCCAGGGCGGCGCGCGCGGTGGCGACGTCGTCCGAGGCGGGTGCGCCGTGCGGATAGTGGCTCAGCAGGTCGGTGAGTTTTTTGGTGGCGTTGTCGTAGATGCGGTCGTAATCGCCGCTGTCGTCGCGACGCACCAGTTTCAGGGTTTCCGCGGCACGCGCCTGCTGGGTGAGGATGCGGCTGTCGGTCAGCTCGGAGGTCGGCACCGCACCGTCATCGCGGCCGTCGGTGGTGGACAACGCCGAGATCGACCCGGCCGTCACCGTCCACGCCAGCAGCACCACCAGCGTGCCCGAGGCCAGCAGCAGACCCGCGTTGAGCACGCGATGCCAGCGCCGCGCCAGATACAGCTGCGCCACCACGAGCGCGGCCAGCGCGACGACCGGCAGGATGATGGCCAGCCACGGCGGACGCACATGCCGCCGCTGGGTGTCCGAGATCGCCGTCGAGCGATGCTCCTGCAACTCCTGGGCCATCCGCAGCATCCTGGTCTGCATCAGATTCGACGCTTCACTCAGATAGGCCGCGCCGACGGGATGGCCGAGGCGATTGTTGGTGCGGGCGGTCTGGATCAGCTCGGTGTACACCGGCATCTCGGTGGCGATTCCGGTGCGCAGCGCGGCGTCGGGATCGTTCGCGCCCGCCGAATCGTGGCTGGACTGGGCGACCAGTTCCGCCGACGCGTCGCCGATCGCCTGGTTGTAGGCGTCCAGGACGTCCTGGGGTTCCAGACCGCCGAAGATGAACGCGGTGCCCGCCTCGGCGTCGGCGACCGACAGCGAGGTGTACAGGCGCTGAGCGGAATTCGCGTCCGGCTCGGCGTCGTCGAGCAGATACTGCAGCGCGTGCTGGCGGTTGCTCACCTCCGACGCGGTCACCGCCCCGGCCACCAGGCACAATCCGAGCAGAATCAGGCCGACGGCAATGAGTTTCGCGGGCGAGGAGCGGGCGAAGGAACGCATATCGGTGGCATCGATCTGCCGACGTACGGCGGCGGCCGCGGCGCGGGGCGTCAGCTCGTCGAGCCGCGGTTGCGCGGTCCGGGTCATGGTCACCTCCGTTCCATCGCCGACGAGGGCCGTGCCGGTAGAGCTTATTGTGGTCGTGGCGATGTCGCGCGGGTGTATCGCCCAGTCGATCCGACTTTTTTACATCGGAGCGGCCGGAGCACCGGGCGATCGGCGCGGGCGAGGATGGGACGAGGCGAGTATGCGTGGTGACGGAGACGGCTTTCTGGCCAGCCCCGACGGGACGCGGCAGTGGGGATTGTTCGGTGCCGCCGGGCTCCTGCTCCGCGCGCCCGCGCCCGGTGGCGGCGCGGTGGTGTTGATGCAGCATCGCGCGCCGTGGAGCCATCAGGGCGGCACCTGGGCCCTGCCCGGCGGAGCCCGCGATTCGCACGAGACCAGCGAGTGTGCCGCGGTGCGTGAGGCATACGAGGAGGCCGGTATCGCACCGGACGCGGTGCGCGTGCGCGGCAGCCGCGTGACCGCGACCGCACCCAGCGGTTGGATCTACACGACCGTCGTCGCCGATATCGCCGAACCGGTGGTGACCACGGCGAACATTGAAAGCGCCGAACTGGCCTGGGTTCCCGAGGCGCAGGTCGATGCCCGCCCGCTGCACCCCGGATTCGCCGCCGCCTGGCCCCTGCTGCGTGCCCGCTCGGCCCGCATCGGCCTCGACGACCTGCCCGACGCCACCGAACTGGCCGCCGCGCTGCCCCGCACCCTGGATCTGGCCGATCGGGGATTCCTCTGGCTGCACAGCGCCGATTGCGGTGGCCGCAGCGTCCGCATCGCCGAATCCCCGGAGTCGAACGGGGAGTCCTCGGCAGATGTGTTGTATCTCACCCTGAGTCAGATCCTGTCCTGAGCTGCATTCGGCGATCGACCCATCGCACCGGAGGGCCGATATGTTCTGCCGCAGGGGATCACAGCGGCGATCAGGCGGTGCCGTTCTCCTCGAGGCGGGATTTGAGTGCGCGGGCGGCGGTTTCGGGGTCGTCGGCCTCGGTGATGGCGCGGACCACGACGATGCGGGTCGCGCCCGCGTCGAGGACCTCGGGGAGGCGGGCGTCATCGATGCCGCCGATGGCGAACCACGGGCGGGTCGGCTCGGCCGCGGCGGTGCTGCGGACCAGGTCGAGTCCGGCGGCGCTGCGTCCGGGCTTGGTGGGTGTGGTCCAGACCGGGCCGGTGCAGAAGTAGTCGATGTGTTCCTCGGTCGTGGCCTTCCCGGCCTGCTCCGGATCGTGCGTGGAACGTCCGATCACCACGTCGGGGCCCAGGATGCGGCGCGCGTACCAGGGCGGCAGATCGTCCTGGCCCAGGTGCAGCACGTCCGCGCCCGCGGCGAAGGCGACGTCGGCGCGGTCGTTCACCGCGACCAGCGCGCCGTGGCGGCGGGCGGCGGCCTTGAGTGCGGCGAGTGCGCCCAGCTCCGCGCGCGCCTCGAGCGGGCCGAATCGTTCCTCGCCCGCCGAACCCTTGTCGCGTAACTGGATGATGTCCACTCCGCCCGCCAGCGCTGCTTCGGCGAATGCGGCCAGATCGCCCTTGTCGCGGCGGGCATCTGTGCACAGGTACAGCCGAGCGGAGGCGAGACGTTCGCGAGGGGCTACGGGCCGGAACTGGTGGGACGGTTGCACGCCCTCGACCGTAGCCGCGCTACCGTGGGAGACGAAATACGTCCGGCATCTCCGCTGCGAAGGCGGCCGCGCGGTGATGCCGATCCGATGCGGGTGTTCCCGCAGCGTACGGATTCCGCGAGGCGGAACCGAGCGAGGTGAAGGTAATGCGAACGTTGGCCGTCGTGGGTGGGGGTGTGATCGGTTCGGCAGTGGCGTGGTCCGCTGCCGAGGCCGGGTGGGAGGTCACGATCTTCGATCCGGCGCCCGGATCGGGTGCGTCCTGGGTTGCCGGGGGCATGCTGGCTCCGCTGTCCGAGGGCTGGCCCGGTGAGCAGGCGCCGCTGGAATTCGGTGCGGCCTCGCTCGGGCGGTGGCCCGAGTTCGGTGCGCGGCTGGAGGCGGTGACGGGCGTTCCGGTATTCGTCGCGGACGAGACGCTGACCGTCGCGTTGGATGCCGCCGATGCCGCCGACCTGCGCACCATCGCCGATTTCGTCGGCTCGTACGGTCATCGGCTCGAACTGCTGGACCGGGCCGGGGTGCGCGCGGCCGAACCGGGTCTGGCGCGCACTGCCCGTGCGGGCCTGCTCGCGCCCACCGAACCGGCTGTGGACAACCGCATCCTGGTCGACGCCCTGCGACAGGGTTGTGAACAATCAGGTGTTCACATGAGGGTGGAGGCTGTGGACAACCTGGCCGACCTCGAATTCGACCGGATCGTCCTGGCGACCGGTGCGGCTGCCGCCCGGCTGTGGCCCGGACTCGCGGTACGCCCGCTGAAGGGCGAGATCCTGCGACTACGTCATCGACCGGGGGCGCCGCCGCCACCACAACGGGTCATCCGCGCCCGCGTGCACGGCCGGCCGATCTATCTGGTCCCCCGAGCGGACGGGATCGTCGTCGGCGCGACCCAGTACGAGGCCGGTTTCGATACCGCGGTGACCGTGGCCGGTGTGCGCGATCTGATCGCCGACGCCGAGGCCGTACTGCCCGCCCTCGGCGAATACGAACTGGCCGAAGCGAGCGCCGGATCGCGGCCCGCCACCCCGGACAACCTGCCGCTGATCGGTCGATTGAGCGAGCGCGTCGTCGTGGCCGCCGGACATGGCCGCAACGGCATCCTGGGTGTGCCGCTCACCGTCGACGCGGTGCTGGCGCTGCTCGCCGACGACGTACTCCCCGAGGCGAAAGCGGCTGATCCGCAACGCTTTTCGGCGCAGACATCCCCACTCGTTTCCGGCGCTGTCGATCTCACCGGCGCGGCGCCCTCGGCAGGAGGTAATCGATGACCACGATCCCGATCGGCGTGACCGTCAACGGCGAGGACCACGAGTTCGCCGACGAACTCACCGTGCGCGAACTGCTGACCCGGCTGGATCTGCCCTGTCAGGGCGTCGCGATCGCGGTCGACGGCGCGGTGTTCCCGAAATCGGCATGGGACACCCCGGTCGGCCGCGGCTGGAACATCGAGGTGCTGACGGCGGTGCAGGGTGGCTGAGCTGATCCCCGCCGGACATCCGGCGATCGAACCTCTGCAGATCGCCGACCGGAAATTCGGCTCGCGGCTGATCATGGGCACCGGCGGCGCCGAGAATCTGGCCGTGCTGTCCGAGGCGCTGGTGGCCTCGGGCACCGAGTTGACGACCGTGGCCATGCGCCGGGTGGACGCCGCGGGCGGCACCGGAGTCCTGGACCTGCTGCGCAGCCTCGACATCGCCCCGCTGCCCAATACCGCCGGATGCCGCACCGCGGCCGAGGCGGTGCTGACCGCGCGGCTGGCCCGCGAGGCCCTCGGTACCGACTGGGTCAAACTCGAGGTCGTCGCCGACGAACGCACCCTGCTGCCCGACGCCATCGAATTGGTCACCGCCGCAGAACAATTGGTCGACGACGGTTTCACCGTCCTGCCCTACACCACCGACGATCCGATCCTGGCCCGCCGCCTCGAGGACGCCGGTTGTGCGGCGGTCATGCCACTGGGCGCACCCATCGGCACCGGCCTGGGCATCGGCAATCCGCACAATATCGAGATGATCGTCGCCGACGCGGGCGTCCCGGTCATCCTCGACGCCGGTATCGGCACCGCCAGCGACGCCGCCCTCGCCATGGAACTGGGCTGCTCGGCCGTCCTGCTGGCCACCGCCGTCACCCGGGCCCGCCGCCCGGCCCTGATGGCCGCCGCCATGGCAGACGCGGTCCGAGCGGGGTATCTGGCCAGGGAAGCAGGCCGCATCCCCAAGAGATTCTGGGCCCAAGCCTCGTCCCCCGGTCTCTGACAAATCATCCGCTGGGATGACCGACTCGCGACCTGGGAGCGATGGTCGTTGGGGGGATCGTCGGCGAGACTGGTCGCATGATCGAAGTCAAGGGCTTGACCAAACGGTTCGGTGCGACCGTCGCGGTCGACGATCTGTCCTTCAAGGTCGAGCCCGGCCAGGTGACCGGATTCCTCGGTCCGAACGGTGCGGGCAAATCGACCACGATGCGGATGATTCTGGGGCTGGACCGGCCGACGGCCGGTGTCGCGCTGGTCGACGGGAAGCCGTACCAGCAGCTGGATCATCCGCTGCACATCGTCGGCGCGCTGCTCGATGCGAAATGGGTGCATCCGAACCGGTCGGCGCGGGCCCATCTGCGCTGGCTCGCCGCCTCCAACGATCTGCCCGACGCGCGGGTCGAGGAGGTGCTGCGGCTGGTCGGGTTGGCCGAGGCAGCGGACAAGAAGGCCGGTGGGTTCTCCCTGGGCATGTCCCAGCGGCTGGGACTGGCCGCGGCGCTGCTGGGTGATCCGCAGATCCTGCTGTTCGACGAGCCGGTGAACGGTCTGGACCCGGAGGGCATCCTGTGGATCCGCCGGTTCATGCAGCGACTGGCAGCGGAGGGCCGCACCGTCCTGGTGTCGAGTCATCTGCTCTCGGAGATGGCGCAGACCGCCGATCATCTGGTCGTGATCGGTCGTGGCAAGCTCATCGCCGACACCAGCACCGCCGATTTCATCGAACGTGCCTCGGAAGCGACTGTGCGCGTGCGTAGTCCGCAGCTGGATCAGCTGCGCAGCCTGCTCACCTCCAAGGGGATGACGGTGCGCGAGGACGGGAACGAGCGGGTCAGCCCCGACGGCCGTCCCGTCGATCCGGTCCCGGCGCTCACGGTGATCGGCGAAACCAGCGATACCGTCGGCGAATTGGCCGGATCGAACGGCATCACACTGTACGAGCTCGCGCCGCAACGTGCCTCGCTCGAGGAGGCGTTCATGCGGCTGACCGGAGGCGCGGTGCAGTACCACGGCGAAGGTCTCGATCAGGTGATGGGAGGTGCGCTCTGATGGGCGTGTTGACAGCGGAACGGATCAAACTCACCTCGACACGGTCGCCGATGTGGTGCACGGCGCTGACCGTCGTGTTCGCGCTCGGTATGGCGGCGCTGTTCAGCCTGCTGGTCAATGTCAGCGTCAACGAATATCACCGGCAGCTCGCCAACGGGCATCCGATGCTCGCCGAAGATCCCTCGCCGGGCAATTCCATTGCGGGACTGGGGATCACCGGCGCCTCGCAGGGGATGCCCGGATTCGGCTACATCATGATCATGATCCTGGCCGCGCTCGCGATCACCAGTGAGTACCGCTTCGGCACGATCCGCGCGACGTTCCTGGCCGCGCCGAACCGCACCGTCGTCCTGCTGGCCAAGGCCGGGCTGATCGCCGTGGCCGCCGCGGTGCTCTCGGTGGTGCTGACCCTCTTGAGCTTCCTCATCTTCAAGGTGATGCTCTCCCAGGACGCGGGCCGGAACATGAGCCTGTCGCACGGTGACGCGCACGTGTTCTACTCGGTGCCGATCTTCGTGGCGCTGGTGGTGTTCCTCGCGGTCGGCGTGGGCACGCTGATCCGGCAGTCGGCCGGTGCGCTGTCGCTGCTGATCGTGTGGCCGGTGCTGATCGAGCCGATCGTCGGCGCGTTCGGCAAGGTCGGCCGCAATATCGAGGTCTTCCTGCCGTTCCAGAACGCCGGACGATTCCTGGGCACAGCCGGTGGCGGCGATCTGCCCTGGCACTGGGGTCCGTGGGGCGCGCTGGTCTACTTCGCGGTCGTCGTGGCGATCATCTTCGGCGGGGCCCTGTTCGTGGTGAACAAACGCGACGCCTGAGTCGCACGACTCCCCGGGAGCTTCCCTCGCTGCCCGGGGTGGGAGGCGGTCGCGTCGGGCGATCGCCGCACCCTCCTCATGCCGCGCACTGCCCGCTCGGCGTGACACCATCGGCCCGATGCGTTTCGGCGCATCGGGCCGATGTGCGTATGGAAATCCTCGGTTAACTGTTGAGTGCAGCCCTTTGACACCGAAATACCGGTGCGTAGCATCGTGTCAGCAACCAAACACTATCCATCGGCGGACCCAGTGCCGTGTTCGCTCCGTCCGATAGAGAGGTGAACGGTGGCGATTATCGACGATCCACCTACCGGGGGGCGTCTGAGATACCCTCGGGGCGTGAGTGAATCCTCCTCCGCCGACGGCGAAAATGCGCGTCGCGCTGGCGATGCCGGTAAATCCTCCGGCCGTCGCAAGTTGGAGCAGCCGCAGCAGGGCGGCGAGAGTGAGGAAGCTGTGAACGGCGGTCCACCGTCGCGTGACGGACGTCCGGAAACCGGCCCGGACGTGGTGATTCCGCTCACGCCGGTCGACGCGGAGCCGACCGGTCGCCGGTCGAGCGCCCGGTTGCGTGCCGGACAGTTGTCCGCGCTGATGTCCGCCGCGAATCAGCGCACGGACCTGATCGGCGTGATCCGCAAGGCGCGCGAAAATCTGCCCGGCGACCCGGCTTTCGGTGATCCGCTGTCGGTTTCCGGTCCCGGCGGGCCGCAGGCGGTGGCGCGCGCGGCGGACAAACTGGTCGGCGATACGCCCAGTGCGGCCAAGGAGATCGGCCTCGGCGCGCTGCAGGTCTGGCAGGCGATGCTGGAGCGGGTCGGCCGCGGAAAAGGTAGCGAGCCGATAACTGTGATGTTCACCGATCTGGTGTCGTTCTCCCGTTGGTCGCTGACCGCCGGGGATGAGGCGACGCTGGAATTCTTGCGTCGGGTCGCGACCGCGATCGAACCGCCGATCGTGGACCGTGGCGGCCGGGTGATCAAACGCATGGGCGACGGCGTGATGGCGGTCTTCCTGAGTCCCGATGCCGCCGTGCGTGCCGCCATCGCCGCGAAACGGCAGTTGACCGCGCTGGATGTGCCGGGCTATCGGCCGCAGATGCGGATCGGCCTGCACACCGGGTCACCGCGCGAGATCGGCGGCGACTGGCTGGGCGTGGACGTCACCATCGCGGCGCGCGTCATGGAGGCCGGCGGCAACGGCAACACCATGATTTCGCAGACCACCCTGGACGCACTGCGCCCGGACACCCTCGCCGACCTCGGTCACACCGCGCGGCCCTATCGCCGCGGCCTGTTCGCCGCACCGCTCAGCGGCGTCCCGGAGGACCTGAAGATCTTCCGCCTGGACGGCGCCTGACCGCGCCTACCGCCACCACAGCACGGCGCCGACCACCGCCAGCACGGCACAGATGCCCAGGATGGCGGCGAGAAACCTGCTGTTGTTCTTCCAGGTGGTGAAGGCCCCGCCGGCCAGAAAACCGGCGAGGGCCAGAAGTACCACCACGATCACGGAATGCGACACGGGATAAATCTTGCCTCCGCGCGGCTGCGGCGGACCTGCGGCCCCCCCCGAACGCCGACGCCATCCGGTGATTCGACGTCATCTGATCCCGCCCTGTCGACATCACCCACCCAGGACCACAAAGTTCCGCCCGCCTCGAATAACGCCAGCTCCGAGGGTCGCGGCCCGGCTCGATTCTGGACTGACGGAGCGGGGGAGCGAAGCGGCGGAGCGGAGGAGGGAAGAATCGAGCCTTGGGGGCCGCGGCCCCGCCGGAGCGAAGCGGAGGCCATCAAACACAGAACAAGCACGCGGGCTTGATTTTTTCTCGGGCCGGTGTGACCCTGTATGCGATGCGGCGAGGACGCCGCACGGTCTCGGCTCGGGTTGGGAGGCGGCACGCGGATGAGCGGTTTGGCGAGCGATTCGGAGATGATCCGGATCGGGAACTGTTCCGGGTTCTACGGCGATCGGGCCGGCGCGATGCAGGAGATGCTCGACGGCGGTCGGCTCGACGTGCTGACCGGCGATTATCTCGCCGAATTGACGATGTTGATCCTGGGGCGGGATCGAATGAAGGATCCCTCGCTCGGGTACGCCAAGACATTTCTGCGGCAGCTGGAGGACTGCTTGGGCACGGCGCTGGAACGCGGCGTGCGGATCGTCGCCAACGCGGGCGGGCTGAATCCGGCCGGATTGGCGCAACGGGTCGGTGAGCTGGCCGAAAAGCTCGGGCTCGCACCGAAGATCGCCTACGTGGCCGGAGATGATCTGCTGCCGAGGGCGAGTGAACTCGGGCTCGGATCGCCGCTGACCGCCAACGCCTATCTGGGGGCGTGGGGTATCGCGGAGGCGCTCACCGCGGGCGCGGATATCGTGGTGACCGGCCGGGTCACCGACGCCTCGCTGGTGGTCGGCCCCGCCGCGGCCCATTTCGGTTGGGGGCGCGGCGATTACGATGCGCTGGCCGGTGCGGTGACGGCGGGTCACGTGATCGAATGCGGAACCCAGGCCACCGGCGGCAATTTCGCGTTCTTCACCGAACTCGGTGATCTGGGACGTCCGGGATTTCCGCTCGCGGAGGTGCGGCGGGACGGCAGCAGCGTCATCACCAAACACGCCGGTACCGATGGCGCGGTGACCGTGGATACCGTTGCCGCACAGCTGATGTACGAGATCCAGAGCGCGCGATACGCCGGACCGGACGTGACCACGCGGCTGGACAGCATCCGGCTCACCCAGCAGGGGCCGGACCGGGTGCTGATCGACGGCGTGACGGGGGAGGCCCCGCCGCCGCGAACCAAGGTCTCGCTCAACACCATCGGCGGATTCCGCAACGAGATGGCCTTCATCCTCACGGGGTTGGACATCGAGGAGAAGGCCGCGCTGGCGCGTCGGCAGCTGGAGTCCTGGTTGACCGTGCGCCCGGCCGAACTCGACTGGACCCTCAGCCGCCTGGACCGGCCGGACGCCGAGACCGAGGAACAGGCCAGCGCGCTGCTGCGCTGCGTGGTCCGCGATCCGGATCCGAACAAGGTCGGGCGGACATTCTCCAGTGTGGCAGTGGAATTGGCGCTGGCGAGCTATCCCGGATTCTCGCTGACCGCGCCGCCGGGTAACGGCAGTCCCTACGGGGTGTTCACCGCGGGGTATGTGGACGCGGCGCAGGTGCCGCACGTCGCGGTGCTGCCGGACGGTCGCGAGGTCGCCATCGCGCCCGCCGCCGAAACGTCCGAGCTCACCGACGTTCCCGAACCTGCTGTGCCGCAGTATCTTCCAGCGGGCGGATTCGAGCGAAAACCGCTGGGGAGCATCGCCCTGGCCCGATCCGGCGACAAGGGCGGCAATGCCAATATCGGCGTCTGGGTCCGCACCGACGAGCAATTCGCTTGGCTGACACAGACTCTGACCGTCGATACGCTACGCGAACTGCTGCCGGAGACCTCGAAACTGGCCGTCACCCGGCACGTCCTGCCGAATCTGCGTGCGGTGAACTTCATCGTCGAGGGACTGCTCGGCGAGGGCGTGGCCTATCAGGCCCGATTCGATCCACAGGCCAAGGGGCTCGGGGAATGGCTCCGTGCCCGGCACATCGATATCCCCGTGGAGCTGCTGCCGTGAACGGTCAGGGGCCGGAGGCGGCAGCGCAGGAGGACGCAGCTATGACCTATGTGAACCCTTGGGAGACTCCCGAGCGACGTGAATTGCGCGCCACCGTGCGCGGTTTCGCCGAGCGCGAGGTGCTGCCCCAGCTGGACGAGTGGGAACGCGCTGGTGAGATTCCGCGCGAGTTGCACAAGAAGGCGGGCGCGCTGGGCCTTCTGGGCATCCAGTTCCCCGAATCGGTGGGCGGTTCCGGCGGTGACGGCCTCGATGCCGCGATCGTGTGCGAGGAGATGCACTACGCGGGCTGCTCGGGTGGCCTGTTCGCATCGCTGTTCACCTGCGGTATCGCGGTGCCGCACATCGCCGCGTCCGGGAACCGCGAGCAGATCGAGCGCTGGGTGAAACCGACGCTGGCGGGCGAGAAGATCGGCTCACTGGCCATCACCGAACCCGGCGGCGGCTCGGATGTCGGGCATCTGCGCACCAGCGCGGTGCGCGACGGCGACGAATACGTGGTGAACGGCTCGAAGACGTTCATCACCTCGGGCGTGCGCGCGGACTACGTGGTGACCGCGGTGCGCACGGGCGGTCCCGGCGCATCCGGTGTGTCGCTGCTGGTGGTGGAGTCCGGGACGCCCGGATTCACCGTCAGCCGCAAACTGGAGAAGATGGGCTGGCTCGCCTCGGACACCGCCGAACTGTCGTATGTCGATGCGCGCGTACCGGTGTCGAATCTGGTCGGGGTCGAGAACAGTGGATTCGCCCAGATCGCACAGGCATTCGTGAGCGAACGGGCGGGCCTGGCCGCGCAGGCGTACGGGCATGCGCAGCGCTGCCTGGACCTGACCCTGCGGTGGTGCCGGGATCGGGAGACGTTCGGCCGCCCGCTGATCAGCCGTCAGGCGGTGCAGAACACGTTGTCGGAGATGGCCCGCCGGATCGATGTGGCGCGGGTGTACACCCGGCACGTGGTCGAGCGCGCGGCGGCCGGTGACACCGATCTGATCGCGGAGGTGTGCTTCGCCAAGAACACCGCGGTGGAGACCGCGGAATGGGTTGCGCACCAGGCGGTTCAGCTGTTCGGCGGGCTCGGCTACATGCGCGAGTCCGAGGTCGAGCGGCATTATCGGGATGTGCGCATCCTCGGTATCGGCGGCGGCACGAACGAGATCCTGACCAGCCTCGCGGCCAAGCGATTGGGGTTCCAGTCTTGAGTATCCTGCGTAGTTCCCTGGACGCGGCGTCGGCGGATTACGCCACCGCCGCCGAGGCCATGACGGCGAAACTGGCCGAGGTGGAGGCCGAGTACGCCAAGAACATCGCCGGCGGCGGCCCGGACAAGCTGGCGCGACATCGCAAGCGCGGCAAGCTGACCGCGCGTGAGCGCATCGAGCTGCTCATCGACGAGGATTCGCCGTTTCTGGAACTGGCTCCACTCGCCGCCTGGGGCAGCGAATTTCATGTGGGCGGGAGCGTCATCGCGGGCATCGGCATCGTGGAGGGCGTCGAATGCATGATCGTGGCCCCGGATCCGACCGTGCGCGGCGGTACCTCGAATCCGTGGACGTTGCGCAAGAACCTGCGGATGAACGATATCGCGCTGGAGAACCGGCTCCCGGTCATCGGACTGGTCGAATCCGGCGGCGCGGATCTGCCGACGCAGAAGGAGGTCTTCGTCCCCGGCGGCCGCATGTTCCGGGATCTGACCCGCCTGTCGGCAGCCGGAATACCCACTATCGCACTGGTTTTCGGCAACTCCACGGCCGGTGGCGCGTACATCCCGGGTATGTCCGACTACACGGTCATGATCAAGGAACGCTCCAAGGTGTTCCTGGGTGGTCCGCCGCTGGTGAAGATGGCCACCGGTGAGGAATCCGACGACGAATCCCTCGGCGGCGCGGAAATGCACGCGCGCGTCTCGGGTCTGGCCGATTATCTGGCCGCGGACGAACAGGACGCGATCCGCCTGGGACGGTCGATCGTCAAGCGCCTCAACTGGACCAAGCGCGGTCCGGCGCCGCGGGCCGAGGTCGTCGAACCGCTGCACGACCAGGACGAGTTGCTCGGCATCGTGCCGACGGATCTGAAGATTCCGTTCGATCCGCGCGAGGTGATCGCCCGGGTGGTGGACGGCTCGGATTTCGACGAGTTCAAACCGCTCTACGGCTCCAGCCTGGTGACCGGATGGGCCGAACTGCACGGCTATCCGGTCGGCATTCTCGCCAACGCCCGCGGCGTGCTGTTCTCCGAGGAGGCGCAGAAGGCGGCGCAGTTCATCCAGCTGGCCAATCAGTCCGATACGCCACTGTTGTTCCTGCACAACACGACCGGCTACATGGTCGGCAAGGAGTACGAGCAGAAGGGCATCATCAAGCACGGCGCGATGATGATCAACGCGGTCTCCAATTCGAAGGTGCCGCACATCTCGGTGCTGATGGGCGCGTCCTACGGCGCGGGCCACTACGGCATGTGCGGGCGGGCCTACGATCCCCGCTTCGTCTTCGCTTGGCCCAGTGCGAAATCCGCGGTGATGGGTGGCGCGCAGCTGGCGGGCGTCATCTCGATCGTGGGGCGCGCGGCCGCCGAGGCCAAGGGGATGCCGTTCGACGAGGAGGCCGACAAGGGGATGCGCGCGATGATCGAGGCGCAGATCGAGGCCGAATCACTGCCCATGTTCATGTCGGGCCGCCTGTACGACGACGGCGTCATCGACCCCCGCGACACCCGCACGGTACTGGGAATGGCGTTGTCCGCCATCCACAATGCCCCGATCGAGGGCGCCGCGGGCTTCGGCGTCTTCCGGATGTGAGGCGAGGTATGGAAATCACGAACGTTCTGGTCGCCAATCGCGGGGAGATCGCCCGGCGCGTCTTCGCGACGTGTCGCCGCATGGGAATCGCCACCACCGCCGTCTATTCGGACGCCGACGCGAATTCGCCCCATGTGGTGGAGGCGGATTCGGCCGTCCGGCTGCCCGGCAACGCTCCGGGTGAGACCTATCTGCGTGGTGAGCTGATCATCGAGGCGGCGCTGGCCGCCGGTGCGGACGCGATTCATCCCGGCTACGGATTCCTCTCGGAGAACGCCGGATTCGCGAAGGCCGTGCAGGAGGCCGGGCTGATCTGGATCGGCCCGCCCGTCGCGGCCATCGAGCAGATGGGCTCCAAGGTCCAGGCCAAGAAGATGATGGACGCGGCCGGGGTCCCGGTGCTGAAGCAGCTCGACCCGGCCGAGGTCACCGCCGAGGTGCTGCCGGTGCTGATCAAGGCGTCGGCGGGCGGTGGCGGCCGCGGTATGCGGGTGGTGCGCGAGGTGGCCGATCTGGCCGCGCAGCTCGAGGCGGCGCAGCGTGAGGCCGAATCGGCCTTCGGCGATCCGACCGTGTTCTGCGAGCGGTATCTCGAGACCGGACGGCATATCGAAGTGCAGGTCATGGCCGACACGCACGGCGCGGTGTGGGCGGTGGGGGAGCGCGAATGCTCCATTCAGCGGCGGCATCAGAAGGTCGTGGAGGAGGCTCCCTCGCCGCTGGTGGAGAAGATCGACGGCATGCGGGCGGCGGGCTCGGAGGCGGCAGCGGAGCGTAACCACGCAGAGCCCGGCGCCCGTGTGACAGATGGGCCGAGCATGCGCGAGCGGTTGTTCACCGCGGCGCGGCTGGCCGCGGAAGCGATCGGTTACGAGGGAGCGGGCACGGTCGAATTCCTGGCCGACGAGAAGGGCGATTTCTTCTTCCTGGAGATGAATACCCGTCTGCAGGTGGAACATCCGGTCACCGAGCAGGTCACCGGACTGGATCTGGTCCGGTTGCAGTTGCAGGTTGCCGCCGGACGTCCGTTGCCCGCCCGGCAGCCGGGTCTGCGCGGGCATTCCATCGAGGTGCGCCTGTACGCGGAGGATCCGGCGCAGGATTGGCAGCCGCAGAGCGGTCCGGTGTATAGGCTCGACATTCCCGGCGCCACAGGGGAGTTCACCGTCCTGACCGAACCGGGCGTGCGCCTGGACACCGGTGTGGTGGACGGCTCGCAGGTCGGAGTGCACTACGACCCGATGCTGTCCAAGGTGATCTCCTATGCCGAAACCCGGGACGAGGCAGCGCATCTGCTGGCCTCGGCGTTGCAGCGGGCGAAGATCCACGGATTGGTGACCAACCGCGATCTGCTGGTCCGGGTTCTGCGGCATCCGGCCTTCCTCGCAGGTGATACCGATACCGCGTTCTTCGCCACACACGGACTCGAAAAGCTTTCCGCTCCTTTGATTTCCGAAGGCGACGAGAAGCTGTCCATCGTGGCCGCCGCCCTGTCCGACGCCGCGGCCAATCGCGCCGCGGCCCGCATCGGCGCGGGCCTGCCCAGCGGCTGGCGCAATCTTCCCTCTCAGCCGCAGGCCAAGTCCTACGAGTCCCGGATCAGCGGTAAGCACGAGATCCGCTACCGCCTCACCCGCGCGGGCCTCGAGGTCGACGGTGTCGACGGCCTCGAATTGATCGAGGCCACACCGGATTCGGTCACCCTGACCGTTCCCGGCGACCGAGGCCGGGTTCGCCGACGCTTCGAGATCGCCCGCTACGGCGATCTGGTGACGATCGACTCGCCACTGGGCCCGGTAGCGGTGAAACGCCTGCCGCGCTTCGAGGATCCGGCCGATCAGGTGGCCGAGGGCTCGCTGCTCGCGCCCATGCCGGGCGCGGTCATCCGTCTCGGCGCAGCGGCGGGTGACCCGGTCGAGAAGGGGCAGCCGATCCTGTGGCTGGAGGCGATGAAGATGGAGCACACCATCGCCGCCCCGGCCGCGGGGATCCTCGCCGAATTGAATGTCGTTGCCGGTCAGCAGGTCGAGGTCGGCGCCGTGCTCGCCGTGGTCCACAGCGAAGATCAGGAGTAGCCCATGAGTTTCATCGAATCCGACGAGCAGAAGGCGCTGCGGGCCGCGGTGGCCAAGCTGGCCGAGAAGTACAACTTCCGCGACTACGCCGGACCCAAGGCCCGGCGCAACGAGCCGTACGACGAATTGTGGTCCGAGGCCGGGAAACTCGGCTTCCTGGGCGTGAATCTGCCCGAGGAGTACGGCGGTGGCGGTGCGGGCATCTACGAGCTCGCGCTGGTGCAGGAGGAGCTGTCCGCGCGCGGCTGCGGCCTGCTGCTCATGGTGGTGTCCCCGGCAATCTGCGGCACGATCATCACCAAGTACGGCACCGAGGATCAGAAGAAGTACTGGCTCACCCGCCTGGCCGACGGCTCGTCGAAGATGGTCTTCGGCATCACCGAACCCGACGCCGGATCCAATTCGCACAAGATCACCACCACCGCCCGCCGCGACGGCGAGGACTGGATCCTCAACGGCCGCAAGATCTTCATCTCCGGCGTCGACCAGGCCGAGGCGGTGCTCATCGTGGCCCGCACCGAGAACGCCAAGACCGGCAACCTCCAGCCCGCCCTGTTCATCGTGCCGACCGACGCCCCCGGACTGGTCAAGACGGCGCAGCAGATGGACATCATCGAGCCGGACAACCAGTTCACCCTGTTCCTCGACGATGTGCGCCTGCCCGGCACCGCGCTGGTCGGCCAGGAGGACGCGGCCATCGCGCAACTGTTCGCGGGCCTGAATCCCGAGCGGATCATGGGTGCGGCGATGGCGGTGGGCATGGGCCGCTACGCCATCGACCGCGCGGTCGAATACGCCAAGGAACGCGCGGTGTGGAAGGGTGTGCCGATCGGTGCGCACCAGGGTCTTTCGCATCCGCTCGCCCAGGTGAAGATCGAACTGGAGCTGGCCAAGCTGATGATGCAGAAGGCCGCGGTGCTCTACGACTCCGGCGACGACTTCGGTGCGGCCGAGGCGGCGAACATGGCGAAATACGCTGCGGCGGAGGCGAGTATCAAGGCGTTGGACCAGGCCATCCAGACACACGGCGGCTCGGGCCTGACCAGTGACGTCGGGTTGGCCGGGATGCTCGCCGCGGCCCGCATCGCGCGCGTGGCGCCGGTCAGTCGCGAGATGATCCTGAACTTCGTCTCCCAGCACTCGCTGGGCCTGCCCAGGTCCTACTGAGGGGTGATGATGAGCGAAACTTCCGGTGCCGATTCACCTTTCGTGCACTACGAGGTGAGTGACGGATTCGCCGTGCTCACCCTGGATTCGCCGCACAATCGCAACGCGCTGTCCTCGCGTCTGGTCGGTGAACTCCTCTCGGGTCTCGAGCGCGCCGCCGCCGACGAGTCCGCACGCGGTGTCGTCCTGACCCACACCGGCAATACCTTCTGCGCCGGTGCGGATCTCAAGGAGGCCCTGGATGCCGACCCGGCCGCGGCGGCGGATATCCGGACCCGATGGATGATCCGGGTGCTGCGGGACATCCTGGAACTTCCCAAACCCGTTGTGGCGCAGGTCGATGGCAATGTCCGCGCCGGTGGTATGGGCATTCTGGCCGCGTGCGACATCGCCGTGGCCGGTCCGTCCAGCACCTTCGCGCTGACCGAAGCACGAATCGGCCTGGCCCCCTTCATGATTTCGCTGACGCTGCTGCCGCGCACGACCTCCCGCGCGGCCGGGCGTTACTACCAGACCGGCGAAACCTTCGACGCCGCCGAAGCCGAACGCATCGGCCTGATCACCGTGGCGGCGCAGGACGCGGGCGCGGAGGTGAACCGGTTGCGCGGCGAACTGCGCAAGGGCTCACCCCAGGGTCTGGCCGAGAGCAAGCGTCTGGTGAACGCGTCCCTGCTCGCCGAGTTCGATCGTTCGGCGGATGAACTGGCGAAACGGTCCGCCTCGTATTTCGGAACGCCCGAGGTGGTCGAGGGTATGACGGCCTTCTTTCAGCGTCGTCCGCCGAGCTGGGCAGAATAGCTCGTCATGGCTACCCCGCACGAACCCAAGCAGGACCGCAGCCGGGCCACCCGGCAGCGGCTGCTCGAATCGACCATCGACACGCTGGCCGAAACCGGTTGGGCGGCGGCCACCGTGGCCGTGGTGGCCGAACGGGCCGGGGTGTCACGCGGTGCGGCACAACATCATTTCCCGACCCGAGAGGATCTGATCACCGCGGCACTCGAGTACATGTTCGACATCCGCATGGCGCAGGCCGAGACGGAGGCGCGCAGTCTGCGGCGGATCGCGGAGGGTGTCGGCCGCACCGAGGCAGTGGTGGGCTCGCTGGTCGAGTCGTATACGAGTCCGCTGTTCAAGGCCGCTCTACAGGTGTGGACGCACGCCGCCGCCGACCCCGCCCTGCGCGAACGCATCGTCCCGCTGGAGGCCCGCTTCGGCCGAGTCTCACACCGCATGGCCGTGGGCGCGCTGGGCGTCGACGATTCCGATCCGGTCGCCCACCATCTCGTCCAGGCCACCATGGACCTGGCCCGCGGACTGGGCCTGGCCGACGTCCTCACCGACGACTCGTCCCGTCGCAAGGAAATCGTCGCCCAATGGGCCAAAACCCTGCACGCTGAGTTATTCGGCCTCCGCTCCGCTGCGGCGGGGCCGGGGCCCTATTAACCCCGCTCCTTCCCTCCCTCCGCTCCCCCGCTTCGCTCCTGCGCTTCCACTCAGTCCAGGACCGGGGCGGGCCGCGGCCTTGGGGTGGGCGTGCCTCGGGGTGGGCGGCTCTCAGGTGATTTCAGTTGTGCTGTGTATTTGGTTGGTCGACGGGGTGTGACCGGCCCAACTTGATTTGGCTGGCGGCCCGATCGCGGTTACGCTAGGCGGGTTGTTCCTGGCCCCGTCGTCTAGCGGCCTAGGACGCCGCCCTCTCAAGGCGGTAGCGCGGGTTCAAATCCCGTCGGGGCTACATCGAGAAGCCGCGCACAGTGTGCGCGGCTTTTTCCTTTCTCGACGAATCCGCTTGGCGGCCGGTCGAATTCGGGTCGCTATGCGACGTTCTCGGCGGCCCGCGAGCCGCCGACCGCATTGCGGAACACCCAGCGCAGCGCGATGAACCGGATCAATGTGGCGACCAGATTGGCAACCACCAGCACGAACAGTTGCAGGTGCACGGCCGCGCCGGGAGCCCAGTGATGCAGCGCGAACAGCGAACCACTGGTCAGGAACCAGGTGAAGACGAAGATCAACAACCCCTGGATCTGATGCGAGACGGCCTTGCTGGAACCGCGCACACCGAAGGTGAACGCCCGGTTGGCTGTCGTATTGCCGATGGCCGTGATCAGCAGCGCCAGGAAATTCGCCGCTTGCGCACCGGTGAGCGGCTGCAACACCAGGTACAGGACCATGAAGGCGAGCGTCGAGATCACCCCGACGATGCCGAATCGCACCACCTGCCCGACCATGCCCAGCGGCACGCCCTCCACCAGCGGCTCCCGCCCGATCGCGATACGCAGTTCGTTGATGGGCAGCCGACCGGTCGCCAGGGCGCGCCCGAGCCGCCAGATGCCACGCAGATCCTTGCGGGCGGTATCGATGATGTCCACGCGCGAATCGGGATCATCGATCCAGTCCACCGGAACCTCGTGGATCCGCAGGCCGGCGCGTTCGGCGATGACCAGCAGTTCGGTGTCGAAGAACCATTCCCCGTCCTGCACCAGCGGCAGTACCAGCTGGCCGACGTCGGTGCGCATGGCCTTGAATCCGCACTGTGCGTCGGAGAACCGCGCCTGCAGCGACGCCTTCAGGATCAGGTTGTAGCTACGAGAAATGAATTCGCGCTTGGGTCCGCGCACCACGCGCGAGGACTTGGCCAGTCGTGTGCCGATCGCCAGATCCGAATGTCCGGACACCAGCGGTGCGACGAGTGGCAGCAGCGCGTTGAGGTCGGTAGACAGGTCGACGTCCATGTAGGCGACGACCTGCGCGTCCGATGCCTCCCAGACCGCGCGCAGCGCCCGGCCGCGACCCTTGCGATCCAGATGCACCACATGCACGTCGTCCAGCTCGTCGGCCAGCCCCTGGGCGACGGCCAGAGTGGTATCGGTGGAGGCGTTGTCCGCTATGGTGATCCGCGCACTGAACGGGAAGCCGTCACCGAGGAACTCGTGCAGGCGCCGCACGCAGACGCCGAGATCACGCTCCTCGTTGTAGACCGGGATCACCACATCCAGCACCGGCGTCAGTACGGCATCGTCCGGATCGCACTCGTGAGCCGCCGTTGCGGTGTCGGTCATGGGCTCCACCGTTGAGGACCAGCCTTGGTTCTGGCTGCGGCAGAGCTGGGAGATTCCTGGGAGAGTGGCCGCAGGGGTTGCGCGATTCAAGTTTCAAACAAAGAATATTTGGCCCCTCAATCGTGGGAATGCAGCCGCCACAGCGGTGAAACCGGTCCGTGGCCGGCGCCCAGGTCGTAGGACGCGGCCAGGCAGCGCCTGGTCCACTCCTTACCGAATTCCACCGCCTCGGGAACGGTGTAGCCGTGCGCGAGCGCGCAGGCGGTGGCCGCGGCCAGGGTGTCGCCGCCGCCGTGGTCGTTGCCGGTCTCGATGCGCGGGGCGGACAGTTCGACGAACGTGTCGCCGTCGTAGAGCAGATCGGTGCTGAACGCCGACGAACGCAGATGCCCGCCCTTGACGATCGCCCAGCGCGGTCCCAGTCCGTGCAGTGCCTCGGCCGCCTTGTGCGCCGTGCGGTCGTCGACGACCTCGATCCCGGTGAGCAGCCGTACCTCGTCCAGATTCGGAGTGACCAGGGTGGCACACGGAATCAGCGTGTGCCGCAACGCATCCAGCGCCTCGGCGTGCAGCAGCGGGTCGCCGTGCATGGAGGCCGCGACGGGATCGACCACTAGCGGGATGTGCCCGTCGCGGCCGATGCCCAGCTCCCGGCACACGTCTGCGACCGCCTCGATGATCGGGGTCGAGGCGAGCATGCCGGTCTTGGCCGCGCCGATGCCGATATCACTGACGACGACGCGCACCTGATCGGCGACCACCTCGGGCGGGATCTCGTGAAATCCGCTGACGCCCACCGAATTCTGCACCGTCACCGCCGCCACCGCGACACAGGCGTGCACGCCGAGCAGGGCCATCGTGCGGGAATCGGCCTGGATGCCCGCGCCGCCGCCGGAATCGGTCCCGGCAATGGTCAGCGCACGGACCGGCGTGCGGCCATCGGGAGTCAGGGGCAGAAGTCTCACACCCTCAGACATTACGTCGCGCCGATCCGGGCCCCGCTGCAAGTTCTTTAATGAAAACGATTATCATTAGCTCGTGACCGCATCGACGAACGCTCCGCTGCCCGTGACCGTCCTGTCCGGATTTCTCGGCGCGGGTAAGACGACCCTGCTCAACCACATCCTGGCCAATCGCCAGGGCCGCCGCGTCGCGGTGATCGTGAACGATATGAGTGAGGTGAACATCGACGCGGCCCTGGTCGCGGGCCAGGCGAGCCTGGACCGGACCGAGGAGAAACTGGTCGAGCTCACCAACGGCTGTATCTGCTGCGCGCTGCGCGAGGATCTGATCGAATCGGTCGGCGCGCTGGCCCGCGAGGGGCGTTTCGACCAGCTGGTGATCGAATCGACCGGGATCTCCGAACCGATGCCGGTCGCGGCCACCTTCGAATGGGAATTCGAGGACGGCTTCCGGCTCGGCGACATCGCGCGGCTGGACAACCATGGTGACCGTCGTGGACGCCTCCACCTTCCTGGCCGAGGTCGTGAAGGGCCAAGCCCTGGCCGACCGGGACATGCAGGCCGCGCAGGGCGACGAGCGCACCATCGCCGATCTGCTCATCGATCAGGTCGAATTCGCGAATGTGCTGGTGCTCAACAAGACCGACCTGGTGAGCGCGAATGCCGCGGGCACCGTGGAGGCGACGATCAGGCGGCTCAATCCGGCCGCGCACATCGTGCGGTCCGCGCACGGCGTCGTCGAGTTGGCCGAGGTGCTGGGCACCGGCCGCTACAACCCCGACATCGCGGCCCAGTTCGACGGCTGGGAGGACGAACTCGCCGGTGGCCACACCCCCGAAACCGAGGAATACGGCATCAGCAGCCTGACCTTCACCGCCGATCGCCCCTTCCACCCCGAACGGCTGGAATCGGCTCTGGCACAACTGCATCGGCTGCTGCGCAGCAAAGGCTTCTTCTGGCTCGCGACCCGCCCTCACATGGCCGCGATCTGGTCGCAGGCGGGCCCCAACCTGACCTTCGAGGCCGCCGCCTACTGGACCTCGCTGGAGATGACGCCCGGCCAGGAACTGGTGTTCATCGGCGTCCGCCTGAACCGCCCGCACATCCGGGACCTGCTGAACACCGCCCTGCTCACCGACACCGAACTGGCGGCCGGACCCGCTGTCTGGCAACAGTATCCGGACCCCTTCCCGTCCTGGGGCGAGCTGCACGAACACGCATGAGGGGCGCGTTCGTGCAGCTCCGTGCGGCTTGCCCGACCCGGTGGTCGGAGCGTTGCCCGGCGAGCCGCACGAACAAGCCCGTCACGCCCGCACCGGTACTCATAATTTGTCGAGTCGGGTGAGGACGTCGAACGCGGCTTCGGCGGACTCGTGCAGTGCGCGAATCTCCCCCACGGTCGCGTCGTGGAGGGCCGGGTCCTGCAGCGTCAGCCCGTTGCCGAACACGATCACGTTGTAGCCGTCGTCTGTGGCCCGGAGCATGGGACCGGTCGCAACGCCTTGTCCGACAAGCTGATCCAGCCCCTCGCCGAGAAAGTAGAATCGCCACAGCGGGCCGATGTCGACACCATAGGCAGCCTTGGTGCGATCGGTGATCGGCAACCCTTGTCGAGCGATCGCATCGACGATTGCGAAGTGGTCGCCCGCATCCTCCGGCCGCGCGCCCACCGCCGCAACCGAATACGCCAGATCGACCGTGAGATGGGCGTTGTAACCGGCCATCGCCACCCGGGCGCCGGAGATGCCGCAGTCCGCTGCCTGGGAAAAGTATCGAGCCCACTGCGGTTCCAGCATCCCACCGGTGAATTCGCGGTGGAACGCGACCAGGAACCGCCGGGCGAGCTCCAGGCTGACCGCGTGCGCGTACGCGGGGTGGGCGAATGCCGCCGGGGCACGCTGTAACGGCATCACGGCCTGTTGTTCGGACAGATCGAGCCCGATCGGAAACAGTCCTCGCCGATCCCGATGCCGCACCAGAATGTCGGTGATGCGGTGATGCCGTTCGATGGCATCGCTCAATCGCCGTATCGGAGTGCCCGACAATGTGCTCGTGTCCGAGAGTGCGGCAATCGCTTCGACCTCGCGGTCGGACAGCGGTATCCCGCACCCCGCGGTGGCGACCGAAGGCGCCGTCGCTGTCGCCGGAGTGATGCCCGCGACCACCGCGGCGCACGTTATCCCGACCAGTACCCACTGTGGCATCCCAACCCGAACCAATGCCGGTCCTCCCTGCGCTCATATGCGATCTCGGGCCCGCTGTCGTCGGGGCTATCAGATCATCGCGCGGAGCCCCCGCGGTGGAGCATCGGCCCCGCGACAACGGCCCCCGGCGAGCGCGGTCGGATGGTGCCGAGTCTGCGTGCGCACCAGATAACGGCATTCGTACCGTGGGGAACACGCACGCGAACCCGGGTCCGTCGTCCCGGAGGAGGTCGGGGTCAGGCGGGACCCCGACCTCCGCTGGGAGGCCGGAACCGGGCTCGATTGTGGGGGAACGGTTTACGAGACGACCGGGAGGTAGACGTGGTTGCCGGACTCGGTGAATTCGGCGGACTTCTCGGCCATGCCGGCTTCGATCGCGTCGACGTCGGTGAGGCCGTGGCTCTCGGCGTATTCGCGCACGTCGGCGGAGATGCGCATGGAGCAGAACTTCGGGCCGCACATCGAGCAGAAGTGCGCGGTCTTGGCGGGTTCGGCGGGCAGGGTCTCGTCGTGGAATTCGCGCGCGGTGTCCGGATCCAGTGACAGCGCGAACTGGTCGTGCCAGCGGAATTCGAAGCGCGCCTTGGACAATGCGTCGTCCCGGTCCTGCGCGTGCGGCAGACCCTTGGCCAGATCGGCCGCGTGCGCGGCGATCTTGTAGGTGATGACGCCGACCTTCACGTCATCGCGGTTGGGCAGGCCCAGATGTTCCTTGGGCGTGACGTAGCACAGCATCGCGGTACCGGCCTGGGCGATGATCGCCGCGCCGATTCCGGAGGTGATGTGGTCGTACGCGGGCGCGATATCGGTGGCCAGCGGTCCGAGGGTGTAGAACGGAGCCTCCTCGCACAGCTCCTCTTCCAGGCGCACGTTCTCCACGATCTTGTGCATCGGCACGTGGCCGGGGCCCTCGATCATCACCTGCACGCCATGGGATTTCGCGATCTTCGTCAACTCCCCCAGGGTGCGCAGCTCGGCGAACTGGGCCTCGTCGTTGGCGTCGGCGATCGAGCCGGGACGCAGGCCGTCGCCCAGGGAGAAGGTGATGTCGTACTTCGCCAGGATCTCGCACAGCTCGTCGAAATGCGTGTACAGGAACGATTCCTGATGATGCGCCAGGCACCACGCGGCCATGATCGAACCGCCGCGCGAGACGATGCCGGTCACCCGCTTGGCGGTCAGCGGCACGTAGCGCAGCAGCACCCCGGCGTGCACGGTCATGTAGTCCACACCCTGCTCGGCCTGCTCGATCACGGTGTCGCGGTACATCTCCCAGGTCAGCAGCGTCGGATCGCCGTTGACCTTCTCGAGCGCCTGGTAGATCGGCACGGTGCCCACGGGCACGGGCGAATTGCGCAGGATCCACTCGCGGGTCTCGTGGATGTTCTTGCCGGTGGACAGGTCCATGATCGTGTCGGCGCCCCAGCGGGTGGCCCACACCATCTTCTCGACCTCCTCGGCGATCGAGGAGCTCACGGCCGAATTGCCGATGTTCGCATTGATCTTCACCGCGAACTTCTTGCCGATGATCATCGGCTCGGATTCGGGATGCTTGTGATTGGCCGGAATCACCGCGCGTCCCGCGGCGACCTCATCGCGCACCAGCTCGGGCGAAACCCCTTCGCGCGCAGCGATATACCGCATCTCGCTGGTGACGATGCCCTGCCGGGCCCAGGCCAGCTGGGTGGGCGGACCGGCGAGGTCGGGCTTGGCCCAGCCGTCGCGCAGTTCGGGCAGACCGGCGTCGAGATCGATCACGGCCGCATCGTCGGTGTACGGGCCCGAGGTGTCGTAGACGTCGAAGTGCTCACCATTGGTGAGATTGATCCGGCGAACCGGAACACGCAGGTCATCGACCTGCAGATAGTGCTTGACACTGCCCTGAACGGGACCGGTGGTCACGGTGTCGACCGTGCCCTGGACATGATTCGATGACATGTGAAGCCTCCCTACGCCGGCATTATCCGGTCAGGTTCGAACGGTCGACGGCCCTGATTCGCCCGGAAGGGCTAGCCGTCCTCTCAGCCCGCTGGTGCGAGCCCCCGCATGTTCGGTTGTGGTACCCGGCCGAGAGTACATGCCCCCGGCGGGGCGCGTCAGCGGACCCGGGCAGGAATTTCGCGACGGGAAGCTGATCGACGACAGCCGGCTCACTGGCTTGCTCGGTACCGATTATGGTCAAGGAATGGCCCACAGCAAACCTTCCGCACAGACGGAATCCGCATCGGTGAATCAGCGGACCCGCGGTCTGGACGCGGAGCAGCGCAGCGTTCGACGCCGCCGGAAAATTCTGGATGCTGCGATGGATTTATTTGCGAAGCATGGGTTTTGGAGCACCTCGATCGAGCACATCTGTCAATCGGCCTATGTGGGCACGAAGGCTTTCTACGAACACTTCGAGAGTAAGGAGGCCTGCTATCGGGCACTGCTCGATCAGGTCACGGCACATACTCAGCAACATGTTGCCGAGCGTGCCGCCGCAGTGGCCGAACTGCCCTGGTCGCAGCGCTCGCCGGTGGTGATCGCCGCATTCGTGCACGCCATCGCGGACGATCCACGAGTCGCGGCCGTCGGATTCGGTCAGGCCGGGGGCATCTCGCCGGCCGTGGAACGGCAGCGTCGCGGCTACCGCCGGTGGGCCGCGGCCTTCCTGGACGCCCAGTGGTCCGGCGATCCGGATCCGGAGCCGGATCGGCAGCGCCGCAGGCTCGCACTGGCCCTGGGCGCGATCGGCGGACTCTTCGAACTCGTCACCGACTGGCTGTGCCATCACGACGACGGCGGCTGCCCGGACACGCTGCAATCCCTGATCGAGGATCTCGACCGCTACATCACGGCGGTGGACGCCGGCCGCGCCGCAGTGCTGTGAACTGATCGGGCACCCGCGTGCGGCATCGGGCGGGTGAACCTTCGGTCGCATGTGGATAACTTCTGGCAAATATTCGGATGTGAAGGCCGGTACGCCTCTGAGCAGGAAGTAATCGCCTGTTCGGCAGCTGGGCGAGTTAACGATTCGGGAGACTGTCAGCCTACGGTTGCGTAGCCTGACGGTTGTACGGCAACCTCCAGTTGTAACTGTCGACCAGTGCGCGGGGCCGGATTCGCGGATCGGATTTTCGTCCTCGCACGCTGCAATTCCGCCGAGGAGGCCGTTCCGTGTCGCACTACAAGGCGAACGTTCGTGATATCGAGTTCAACTTGTTCGAGGTGCTGGGAATCGGGGCGCTGCTGGACGGCGGCGCCTACGGCGATCTGGACGCCGACACCGCGCGAGGCATGCTGGGCGAGGTGTTGCGCCTGGCGGAGGGGCCGGTCGCCGAGTCGTTCGTCGACGCCGACCGCAACCCGGTCACCTTCGACGCCGCCACCCATTCGGCCATCGTCCCCGATTCGATGCGCAAGACCGTGGCCGCGGTGAACGAGGCGGGCTGGTCCGGACTGGGCATGCCCGAGGGGATGGGCGGGGTCCCCGCACCCTCTGCGCTGATCTGGGCGACGCAGGAAATGCTTGTGGCAGCGCATAATTCTGCGAGCTTCTTCAACATGGGCCCGCTCATGCACGAGGTGCTGTTCCGCGAGGGCACCCAGGAGCAGCAGCGCTGGGCCGCGCACGCGTGGGAGAACCGTTGGGGCGGAACGATGGTGCTCACCGAGCCCGACGCCGGTTCGGACGTCGGCATGGGCCGCACCAAGGCGACCCAGCAGCCCGACGGCACCTGGCACATCGAGGGCGTCAAACGATTCATCTCCGGCGGCGACGTCGGCGACACCGCCGACAACATCATCCACCTGACCCTGGCCCGTCCCGAGGGCGCCGGTCCCGGCACGAAGGGACTGTCGCTGTTCGTGGTCCCGAAATTCCTGTTCGATCCGCAGACGATGACATTGGGCGAGCGCAACGGGGTGTACGTCACCAATCTCGAGCACAAGATGGGCATCAAGTCCTCGCCCACCTGCGAATTGACCTTCGGCGGCGACCATCCCGCGATCGGCTACCTGGTCGGTGACGAGCACAACGGCATCGCGCAGATGTTCAAGGTGATCGAGCACGCGCGGATGATGGTGGGCGTACTGTCGGCGGGGACCTTGTCGACCGGATACCTGAATGCGCTGGAATACGCCAAGACTCGCGTCCAGGGCGCGGACCTGACGCAGAACAGCGACAAGGGCGCGCCGCGCGTCGCCATCACCCACCACCCGGACGTGCGCCGCAGCCTGGCGTTGCAGAAGGCGTATTCGGAGGGGCTGCGCTCGCTGTATCTGTACTGCTCGGCGTATCAGGATGCCGATGTGGCACAGGCCAATTTCGGCGCGGACGCCGATGTGGCCGCGCGGGTGAACGACCTGCTGCTGCCGATCGTCAAGGGCGTCGGATCCGAGCGCGCGTACGAGACGCTCACCGAATCGCTGCAGACCCTGGGCGGTTCGGGCTATCTGCAGGACTACCCGATCGAGCAGTACATCCGCGATGTGAAGATCGATTCGCTGTACGAGGGCACCACCGCGATCCAGGCGCAGGACTTCTTCTTCCGCAAGATCATTCGGGACAAGGGCGTCGCACTGGGGCATGTGGCCGGGCTGATCGGGAAGTTCGTCGAGGCCGACGGAGCCGCGCTGAAGGCCGAGCGGGAACTGCTCGGTGCCGCGCTGGCCGACGTGCAGGCCATGGCGGCCGCGCTGACCGGCTATCTGATGGCCTCGCAGCAGAATCCGGAGGAGATCTACAAGGTCGGCCTGGGCTCGGTGCGTTTCCTGCACGCGGTCGGCGATCTGGTCATCGGATGGCGACTGCTGGAGGCCGCGACGATCGCGCTGGTCGCGCTCGAGGGCAGCCCGACCGAGAAGGATCGGTTGTTCTACACCGGAAAGGCCGCTGTCGCTTCGTGGTTCGCGAAGAACCAGTTGCCGCTGCTGAGCAGCGTGCGCACGGTGATCGAGAATCTGGACAACGACATCATGCAGCTGGAAGAGGCCGCCTTCTAGCGGGCCGATTCGCGAATGATCGTGCCCCTGGGTCGCTTCGGCCGAGGGGCACGATCGCGTTCCCGGCGTGTGTCGGGAGACGCGCCGGGAAATACGGACGAACTTCACCTACCGACCACCCATTCCGGCCGGTGGCGCGGTACAACTAGCCACATGGTGTTCCCGGTGGATTTCGGCTGGATTCAAGTGCTGCTGGGACTGCTGTTCGCGGTCGCGGTCCTGTTGCTCGTCACCGCGCTGCTCAAAGCGCGCCGGGCCGGATGGCGGGTGCTGGCCCGAAGGGGAAGCAGCGCACTGGTTCTGGTCCTGATCGCGGTGCTGATCCTGTGGGTGACCACGCTGCTGCGCGCCTACCTCGGCCTGACCGGTGAGGTGAAGGCGGCGCACGTCGTCGCGAAATCCATTGCCAACAGCCCACATATGCTCGACGTGGAGGTGACCGTCTACGGCGACCGCGACCACGCCGACACCCACGCCACCTACCTGGTCGAGGGCGATATGTGGGCGCTACAGGCCGATATCGTCGAACTCGAGCCGTGGGTCAACGCCCTGGGCTTCCACTCGGGCTACAAACTCACCCGCCTGTTCGGCGAGCGTCAGGACGGCACGGCGGTGAAGCAGAACCAGATCTTCCTCAACGGCAGCGATCGGGACTTCTTCGCCGACATGCAGAATCACACCTGGTACACCCACCCCTTCGTCCGCTCCGCCTACGGCAACGCCGTCATAGCCACAACCGGCGCCTACGACGTCTACATCTCCCAGGACGCCATCAAGACCCGCCCGGCCTAGCCGGGCGAGGTCACTCCGCGATCTCCGCGACGACCGGAGCGTGATCGGAGGCGCCCTTGCCCTTGCGTTCCTCGCGGTCCACGTTCGCGTCGGTGACGCGGGCGGACAGCGCGGGGGAGGCGAGGATGAAGTCGATGCGCATGCCTTCCTTACGGGGGAAGCGCAATTGGGTGTAATCCCAGTAGGTGTAGACGCCGGGGCCGGGGGCGAACGGGCGCATGATGTCGGTGAAACCGGCGTCGGTCATGGCCGTGAACGCGGTGCGTTCCGGTTCGGAGACATGGGTCTTGCCCTCGAAGAAATCCGCCGACCACACGTCGTCGTCGGTGGGGGCGATATTCCAGTCGCCGACCAGGGCGATCTGCGCGTCGGGGTGTTCGGTCAGCCAGCGTTCACCCGAATCACGCAGGGCGGCAAGCCATTGCAGCTTGTAGGTGTAGTGCGGATCGTCCAGGGCGCGGCCGTTGGGGACGTACAGGCTCCACACCCGGACCCCGCCGCAGGTCGCGCCGATCGCGCGAGCCTCGACCACCGGCGCGGTCAACAGGGATGCCTCGGCATCCTTGTCGAAACCCGGCTGCCCGGGGAAGCCGATCTCCACCTCGTCCAGGCCGATGCGCGAGGCGATCGCCACGCCGTTCCACTGGTTGAAGCCGACGTGCGCGATCTCGTAACCGGCCTCTTCGAAACGCTCGAAAGGGAACTGGTCGTCGCGGCACTTGGTTTCCTGGATCGCCAGCACGTCGATATCGGCGCGATCCAGCCAGGCGATCACCCGATCCACCCGGGACCGAATCGAATTCACGTTCCATGTCGCCAGACGCACTGCCGGCTCACCTCTTTCGCTTCCCGGCCCGGCGCGGCCGTGCGGATGTTCAGTCGGGCGCGGCGTACCGGTACCGGTGGTGTTCGATGAAACCCATCTCCCGATACAGCGCCAGCGCTCCCGTATTCTCCACCTCCACTTGGAGATAGGCGTGGGTGGCGCCGCGCCGCTGGCCCCAGCGGATCAGCTCCGCGCAGACCAGCGTGCCCAGTCCGTGCCGGCGGTGCGGTGCGGCGACCGCGATACTGCTCAACCCGACCCAGTGGCGTCCGTCCGGCGCGACGGTGACCGCGCCGCGCCCGATCGCCAGCACGCTGGGCATACCCAGTGTCGCGAAACCCACTTCGCCCTGATGGACCGCGGTCAACACGTCTCGATCGGGTTCCATCGGCGCGACCGGCGTGGTGTCCTCACCCTTGAATCGATGCAGATCCAGCCAGGCCGCATTCGGCACGGTATCGATGCGCACCATCGAAGGACCTTGCGGCAGAACGAAATTGTCGATATCGATGCCGAGTACCACCACCTCGCACCAGGTGCGGTACCCGGGCAGTTCCGGAACCAGCCGATCCGGCAGCGCCAGTTGCATCGGCAGATCGCGCTCGGCGTACCACTCGGCGATCCGGGTCAGCGCGCCCGGGGTCAGCTGCACCGGACCGTCGACCGTCCCCAGTGGCAGAGCCGAATTCGCCCGTCGCGTATAGCCGTTTCCGGCGCGCACCAGCCAGCCGTCGATCCAGGCCCGCTCCACACCCGGCCAGCCGTCGGCCGCCGCGGACTCCAGCGCGCGGATCTCGCGGGTGCGAATCGGCCTGGGGGACAACGTCCTGGCCGCGACGACCCGTTCGGCGGGAACGGTGATCACGCCGCCGTCCGGGGTGCGCACGGTCAACGGATCGAGTGTGACCAACTCGCCGATGACGTCGGTGAACTGATGTGGATCGTCGGCGGGCAGGCGATAGCGGACCACCACGCGCCGCCCCGGAACCAGGTCGTCGGGCTCAGTCGTCATGTCCGAACGGGTCCGCTACCGATCCGGGCAGCCAGCTCGAACCCGGTGCGCCCCAACCATTTCGCTTGATCGCCTTCTTCGCCGCGCGGGCATTGCGACCGATCAGCACGTCGACGTAGAGGAAGCCGTCCAGATGGCCCACCTCGTGCTGCAACATGCGGGCGAAGAAACCGTTGCCCTCGATGGTGACCGGCTCGCCCTTCTCGTCGGTGCCGCTCACCCGCGCCCAGTCGGCGCGGCCGGTGGGGAACTGCTCACCGGGCACCGACAGGCAGCCCTCCTCGTCGTCATCGGGGTCGGGCATGGTCTCGGGAATCTCCGAGGTCTCCAGCACCGGATTGACCACCGCGCCGCGCCGGCGGTGCATCGTCCCGTCCGCGTCGAGGTCGGGGCAGTCGTAGACGAACAGGCGCAATGCCACGCCCACCTGATTCGCCGCCAGGCCAACACCATTGGCCGCATCGAGCGTCTCGTACATGTCCGCGATCAGCTCGGCGAGCTCGTCCGGTGACCGGGTGACCGGTTCGGTCGGATTGTGCAGCACCGGATCGCCGACGATGCGAATGGGGAGAATCGCCATGGTCGGACACTTTACGCGGCGTCGTGGCGGGTCCCGACACGCCGTGTGACACATCTTGTATCTCCGGTATCCGTGATTGAATGAGCCACGACGTATCGTCTGGTGGTTACTCGGCGAGGGAGCATTATGGACAGCGCAGCGGCCCGGAATCTTTCCGCAAGCGAGGACAGCTCTTCCGCGAGCGAGGTCCTCGGCACACCGGGTGCGGAACAGCTCGTCGACGGACTCGGCCGTCGCGAGCTCGAGATCCTCGATTTCGAACGCAAATGGTGGAAGTACGCGGGGGCGAAGGAAGAGGCCATCCGCGAACTGTTCGGCATGTCCGCCACCCGCTACTACCAGGTGCTCAACGCCGTCGTCGACAAGCCCGAGGCGCTGGTCGCCGACCCGATGCTGGTCAAGCGCCTGCGCCGGTTGCGGGCGAGCCGTCAGAAAGCCAGGGCGGCACGGCGACTGGGCTTTCAGGTGTGATCCGCGCGTTCGGATGCGCGGACGGTTAGGGTTGCAACCGTGAGCAACCAGAATCCGGCCCCGGGTGGACTGCCGCTGCGTGCGCTCGCCATGGTGTTGATCGCGGTGGCGATCGTCTTCGCCGGCCTGGGCGCGATGTCGCTGTCGAGTTCGCAGGCCGACAGCACGGCGTCCTCGGATTCGGCCACCTCGACGACCGCGCAGGCCGCGGCCACCTCGGCGCAGCCCGCTGCCACGACCGCGCACAGCACCACCTCCGCCGCGGCCGAGACGACGACCAGTACGACCGCGCCCACCACGACCGCCGCCGCGGGGGTCGACAAGTCGATCCCGGTGCGGGTGCTCAACAACAGCACCGTCGCGGGCCTGGCCGCCAAGACCGGGGCCAAGCTCACCGCGAGCGGCTGGAACGTCACCTCGACGGGTAACTACGCCACCGGCGTGTTGTCGAAAACGACTGTCTTCTACGAGAATTCGCCACATCAGCAGGCGACTGCCCAGGCGATCGCCAGTCAGCTCGGCGGTATCGCCGAGCCCCGCACCTCGGCGCTCTCGGGTACGCCCCCGGGCATCATCGTCGTGGTCACCGGTGGTTGAGTCCGGTGGCACGATGCCACGCGCCTACGTTGTGTAGTAGCCCCGCGCCTGCACTGCGTAACGGCTCTGGCATCATCTTGACCGGTAACGAATTTGTCCATCCAGCTTTACTCGTAAACTCGGTACTCGTAAAGGAGTTCCCCGATGGCCCCGTTCACGACACGCCGCCCGTCCTGGCGGATTGTGACCCCGGTGCTGGCGGTCGCGGTCTTCGGGCTCGCAGCCTGCACCAACAGTCAGGAGTCGAGCAACGTCAAGGGGACGACGCCGCCGGTGTGGACAGGTACCGCGGGTCCGACCGGGGCCGAGAACCCGACCGAGAGCGTCGCGCCCGCGGGTGATTCGGTGTCGGTGCCGCTGAAGGATCCCTCCGGTCAGCAGGTCGGCACGGCCACCATCGCCTCCTCCGGCGGCCACCTCGAGTTGACCGTCGACGCGCACGGTCTGCAGCCCGGATTCCACGGCCTGCACATCCACTCGGTCGGCAAGTGCGAGCCCAATTCGGTCGCCCCCGCGGGCGGCGCGCCCGGCAACTTCCTGTCCGCGGGCGGACATCTGCAGGTCGGCGACGCGCACGCGATGCCCGCCAGTGGTGATCTGACCTCGCTGCAGGTCCGCAAGGACGGTTCGGCGCATCTGGTCACCACCAGCGACGCGGTCACGCTGGACCAGGTCAAGGGCAAGGCCCTGATCATCCACGCCGGTGAGGACAACTTCGGCAACATTCCGACGCGATACACCCAGGCCAACGGAACGCCCGGCCCGGACGCCGACACTCAGGCGACCGGCGACGCGGGCGGGCGTATCGCCTGCGGTGTCATCGGGTAGCAGGTACGCCATGGGCGGGGCAAGCATCAGTCGGGTTCACTGGCACGGCTCGCCCCGCCCGACGCTCGGCGTCGAGTGGGAGATCGCACTCGTCGACAAGCAGACCCGCAATCTGTCGAATACCGCCGCGGCCGTATTCGACGAGGTCGGAGATCTGCGGGCGCATGACGGCAGGCCGCAGCTCACCAAGGAGCTGCTGCGCAATACCGTCGAGATCATCAGCGGGGTGCACGACACCGTCGGTGAGGTCGTCGACGATCTGGGCGGCACGATGGACACCGTGCGTCGCGCCGCGAATCGACTCGGCGTGGATCTGTTCTGTGCCGGAACTCATCCGTTCGCCCAGTGGTCGGCTCAATTGCTCACCCGCACAGAGCATTACGACGAGCTGATCGATCGCACCCAGTGGTGGGGGCGGCAGATGCTGATCTGGGGCGTGCATGTGCACGTGGGAGTTTCGCACCCGGAGAAGGTCTTTCCGATCCTGAACACACTGCTGCTGTCCTATCCGCATCTGCTGGCGCTGTCCGCCTCCTCGCCGATGTGGACGGGTGTGGACACCGGCTATGCCAGCAATCGGGCGATGATGTTCCAGCAGCTGCCCACCGCCGGATTGCCGTTCCAGTTCGAGAACTGGTCGCAGTTCGAGGCTTTCGTGCGCGACGAGACCAAGACCGGGGTGTTCGAACAGCTCGGCGGGATGCACTGGGATATCCGTCCCGCACCCAAGTGGGGCACCATCGAGGTCCGGGTGTGTGACGGAGTCCCCAGTCGTGCAGAGCTTTCCGCGATCGTCGCGCTGATCCACTGTCTGATCGTGGATATCGATCGAAGGGTCGAGGCCGGTGAGACGATGCCCGTTCTGCCGCCCTGGCATGTGCAGGAGAACAAGTGGCGCGCAGCACGTTACGGGCTCGATGCGATCGTCATCACCGATGCCGACAGCAATGAGCGGCTGGTGACCGACGACCTGTCCGACATGCTCAACCGGCTCGAGCCGACCGCCAAACAGCTCGGTTGCGAGCGCGAACTCGCCGCCGTCGCAGACATTCCCGCGCGGGGTGCGTCCTATCAACGTCAGCGTCGGGCGGCCGCCGCGGCGCAGGGTGATCTGATGGCCGTGGTGGACGCACTGGTCCGCGAACTCGATCACTGAGGGCTGTCCCGGCTTTCGCCTACCAGACGCCGATGATTCAGCTACCCAGGGGGGTGGCGTTCATCGCATGTTTACTATGGGTCCGTGCTTCTCGATGATCCTCGCGCCGGTTACGACGGCGATTCGCGCCGTAGCCGGTTTCGATGGCCATCGAGCCGAACCCGGACGGCACTCGCGGTGGCGGCGGTGCCGCTGCTGTTGCTCGTATTGCAGATCGTGGCCTCGCGCAACGGTTTCGAAGGTCCGCTGCAGAGTGTGTGGCACGACTATTTCGGGACGCCCAAATCGATGTCGATGCCATGGGCCGGGCTCGCGTTGGCGCTGGTCGGACTGTCCTGGCGACGTCGGTTCGGGACGCTCGCGGTGGCGATCGCGCTGGACGCGGTGATCGCCGGAACCCGTGTGGCGCTGGGTGGTCCGTTCACCTTCGGCAACGGTGCGGTGATCACTCTGACCGGTCTGGCGCTGGTGGCCTGGCTGGGCTGGGAGGGGCGCGAGAAACGCAACGCGCTGCATGCGGCCGCGCTGGGCGCACTGTTGATCCTGGCCACCAAGGTCGGTGACGTCTGGTTGCACGTCACGGTGATGGCCGGGCCGAATGTGCTGGATCGGTATGTGGCGCTGGCCGATCGGGCCCTGGGCGAACCGGCCTGGACGGTGGCGCGGATACTCGATTCGCTCGGTCCGGTGCCGCCCGCGATCCTGCACTGGGTCTATATCGAGTTGCCGGTCGGGGCGATGGTGATCGCGGTGTGGCAGTTGCGGCACGTGGCCGCGGCATCGAATCGCGCGGGGGTGTGGCCGAGTCACTATCTGGTGCGGACGTTTCTGGTGCTCGGCCTGGTCGGGCCGGTCGTCTACCTGCTGTTTCCCGTGGTGGGTCCGATGTTCGCCTTCGCCCCCGACGGGCACGGGCTGCAGATCGGCAATTTCTGGCCGCATCACGTGCCGCCGTTCGATCACGCGCCCGCCGCTATGCGGTTCGACGCGTTCACCCCGCGCAACTGCATGCCCTCCATGCACGCGGCCTGGTCGACGTCGATATTCCTGCACTCCCGCCGCGACGTCGACGGTTCGCCCGCACCCCGCTGGCTGCGCTGGGGCGGCGCGTTCTGGGTGTTGGCGACCCTGACGGCCACCCTGGGCTTCGGCTACCACTACGGCTCGGACCTGATCGCCGGTGCGGTCCTGTGCCTGACCGTCGAATCGGTCCTGCGCGCCCCCGAACGCGGATGGGACCGCGCCCGCATCCTGATCATCGCCGCGGGCGCGACCCTGTTCGCCGCCCTCCTGCTGTCCTTCCGCTACCTCCCCCTGTGGATGGCCCAGCACCCCGTCCCCGCGGGCCTGATCCTTCTGCTGCTGGTAGCCGCCTACGCCCGCGCCTTCTACAACACCTGGTTCGCCCACCCCGCGCCCAGCAACTCCGACAACAAGGACAGCGCCCTCGCGCGCTAGGCCGCGCAGTTGGAACATCGCAGGCGACCGTCTTCCGTCGACCACGAACAACGCCGTCAACCCGACCGGTTTCCGAAGAACGCGCACAGTGGAAAGTGCTGCCCATCTCGACACCGCCGACTCCGATGCGGAGTTGGAAAACCACAGTTCACGTGACTTGCGCCCGTCCCTCGACAACGTCGACTCCGAGGCCGTGGCCCGCGCCGATTCCAGCCGACGGAGCGATGAGCGCGGCGACTGAGCCGTAGAGGAGAAGCCCAAGGCCAACCCAGGCCCGCCCACCCCGGACTACGTCAACTCCGAAGGAGCTGGGAGCCCAGCCACTGAGCGAAGAAGGCAGGAGCCGTGGGACAACCCAGGCCCGTCCACCCTGGGTAACGCCAACTTCAAAGGTCGGGGCCCGGGTCGATTCTGGACTGACGGAGCGGGGGAGCGAAGCGGAGGAGCGGAGGAGGGAAGAATCGGCCCTTCGGGTGCCCCGACCCGCCGGAGCGAAGCGGAGGCAGAATGGCACTGTGCCTGAAGTTCCGGAGTTGGTGCTGTCCGCTCGATTGAATCGTTCGGCTGCGGATGCGCGGCGGGGGGTGGTGCGGGTGCATCCGGAGGCGCTGGCGGCGCTGGGGTTGCGGGAGTGGGACGGCATCACGGTGATCGGCTCGCGGCGGACCGCGGCGGTGGCGGGGGTTGCTCCGGCGGGGACTCCGGCGCGGGCGGTGCTGCTGGACGATGTGACGTTGTCCAATGCGGGAGTGCGCGAGGACGCCACCGTGGTGGTTTCTCCGGCAACGGTTTTCGGGGCGCGGCGGATCGCGGTGACCGGGTCGGCGCAGGCGATGCGGTCCGTTGCGGAGTCCACCCTGCGGCAGGCGCTGCTGGGGAAGGTGGTGACGGTGGGGGATACGGTTTCGCTGTTGCCGCGCGATCTGGGGCCGGGGACCAGTACCGCGGCGGCCTCGCAGGCGCTCTCGCGGACGTTCGGCATCGCGTGGACCTCGGAATTGCTGACAGTCACCGGGACCGATCCGGGGAAGGGACCGGTGAGTGTGCAGCCGAACAGTGCCGTGGTGTGGGGTGCGGGTGTTCCGCCGGTGGAGGCGTCGCACGATCCTGGTGGCGGGCCGGAGGGGTCCGTCGAGCCGGGTAAGCGGATGACGGTGCGGGAGCGGCCTTCCGCGGTGCCGGTGGCCGAACTCACGGGCGTGCGCGCGCAGTCCGGGAAGCTGACCGAATGGCTCAGCCTCGCCCTGGACGAGCCCGAGCTGCTGAAAACCCTCGGCGCCCCGCCGCATCTCGGCGTGCTGATCACCGGACCGGCCGGGGCCGGGAAGGCGACGCTGGCTCGCGCGGTGTCCACGCCGCGTCGCATCGTGGAACTCGACGGTCCCGCGGTGGGCGCGACCGAGAGCGGCACCCGGCTGCGCGAGGTCGCGCTCGCGGTGTCGGAGATCGGTTCCGGCGCAGGCGGTGTGCTGTTGATCACCGATATCGACGCGTTGCTTCCGGCCGATCGGGAACCGGTGGCGACGTTGATCCTGGACCAGCTGCGCGCCGCGGTCGCCACCCCCGGAGTCGCCTTCCTGGCCACCACCTCTCATCCGGCGGGTATCGACCCCCGTTTGCGCGCACCGGAATTGTGCGACCGCGAGGTTGCGCTGACCCTGCCGACCGCGGCCGTGCGCAAGGATCTGCTGGCGCAACTGCTGCGCAGGGTGCCCACCGACGGCTTGGTTCTGGACGAGATCGCTTCTCGTACACCAGGTTTCGTGGTGTCCGATCTGGCGGCGCTGTGCCGGGAGGCGGCGTTGCGCGCGGCCTCGCGGGCGAGCCGGGACCATACCGATCCGGTGCTGACCCAGCCGGACCTGGTCGGCGCGCTGGAGGTGATCCGCCCGTTGTCCCGTTCCGGCACGGAGGAATTGGCGATCGGCAGCCTGAGCCTGGACGACGTCGGCGATATGGCCGAAACCAAACAGGCGCTGACCGAATCGGTGTTGTGGCCGCTGCGGCACCCGGACTCCTTCGCCCGCCTGGGCATCGACCCGCCGCGCGGTGTGCTGCTCTACGGCCCGCCCGGGTGCGGTAAGACGTTCCTGGTGCGCGCGCTGGCCGGGAGCGGCCAGCTCAGCGTGCACGCGGTCAAGGGAGCGGAGCTGATGGACAAATGGGTCGGCTCGTCCGAACGCGCGGTCCGCGAATTGTTCCAGCGTGCCCGCGATTCCGCCCCCTCGCTGATCTTCCTGGACGAGGTGGACGCTCTCGCGCCGCGGCGCGGGCAGAGCAGCGACTCCGGCGTCGGTGACCGGGTGGTCGCGGCACTGCTCACCGAACTGGACGGCGTGGAACCGCTGCGCGAGGTCGTCGTGGTCGGCGCGACCAACCGCCCCGAGCTGATTGATCCCGCTCTGATGCGTCCCGGCCGCCTCGACCGTCTGGTTTTCGTCCCGCCCCCCGACGCTGCCGGACGCGCCGACATCCTGCGCACCGCCGGCCGCTCGGTCCCCCTCGCCGACGACGTGAACCTCACCGACCTGGCCGAAACCCTGAACGGCTACTCCGCCGCCGATTGCTCGGCCCTGCTGCGTGAAGCGGCCTTGGCGGCCATGCGTCGCGACGTCGACGCCGCGGACGTCACCGCTGCCGACGTCGCCACGGCTCGCGCGGCGGTCCGCCCGTCCTTGGACGCGGCTCAGGTCGAGTCCCTGCGCGCTTATGCCGAACGTCGGGCGTCGGACACCTGACCCGCGCGCGGCCGACCGCGACATCCCGCCCTGACCGGGCGAACTGTGCGTACCCGGCACGTCACCCACTGACATGATTCGCATCACAGGTAGTTTTGCCTGGTGCGCACTCCTCATGCGGCAGTGGAGATGGTCACGGCCTTCGTGTCCACGCTGGTTGCCGGGATGTCGCTGTTACTCCCGATCGACTTCGCGTGGTCGTCGGAATCGACGCCGTTGCAACTGGATATGCTCGCGTTCAGCGTGCCGCGGGCAATCGCGGTCGGGGCCATCATCGCGGTGCTGATCGCGGTGTTCGCCACGACGATCAACCATGCGCTCGCGGCCTGGGGGTCGGCTCTGGCCGGAGTGGTGATCATGCTGATCAACCATCTCGCGGGCCACGGCGCGAGTCCGGTCGCACCGCTGTCCACCTTGAACTTCGTGGATTCGATCGCGGGCGGCATGCTGCTCGGCGGAATCGCGGCCGCGGTGCTGCGCGGGCGGATGCAGGTGTTCGGCTGGACGCTGGGCGCGCTGACCAGCTTCGTGGTCTCCGCGGCGCTGCCGGTGGCGCACGCCGCGAATCCGTTCGAACCCGTTCCCGCGCACCTGCCGTCGGTGGACTATCCGCCGCTGTGGCTGATCGAGGCGACGTTGGTGCTGGTCGCCATCGGCACCCTGGTCAACCGGCGGCGTACCGGTATCGAGCGGCGCGCGGTCGAGTTGCCGATGGCGCCGATCGTGGCGGGCATGCTCTATATCGGCGTGGCCCTGTTCGGCGCGCAATGGCTGGCCGGCCGGACCGCGAGCGGCTTCGACATCGTGCTCGCCGTCGCGCTGACGGCCGTCACCGCGATGATCGCGGCCATGTTGCTGCCGCGCCGGGACGGCACCCTCGTACTGCTGGCGGTCGCGCTCTCCTCGGTCGGCAGTGCGATCGTCCCGACGCAGGTGCCGGGCTGGTCGGCCTGGATTCTGGTGCTTCTGCTGGCGGTGGGGATCCTGGTGGGTTTCCGCCTTCCCGCGCCGTTGCTGGCGATGGCCGCACTGGCAGCCCTGGCGGTGGTGGGTGCGCTGAGTTCCGGTGATCACGGCCGCCTGCACGTCGCGGCGATCGGTGCGGCCCTGGCGCTCACGGCCGGATTCAGTTTCGGTTGTGCGGCGCCGCGCTACAACCCGACCCGGGTCCTGGGCGTCGCGATCATCCTGGGGTCCTCGGTCGTGCTGGCGATTCGCGGTCGCGGGGAATTCGGCGCCGCGGTCATCGGCGGCACCCACTGGAGTTCGGGTCCGCCGCCGATGGCGCAGTCGGCCGTCGCGTACTGGATGGCGCTGGCCATCACGGTCTGCTGTGCGCTGTCGTTGCTGGCCCTGCGACATTGGCGCAAAAGCACCGGAACGCCGCAGAAACCCGCAGATTCCGAAGAATTGCCTAAAGATAGCTAAATTGCATAGCAGGACGGATGTCCGCCGGTCGGGGCGAGGGGGTGCCTGTGACGCCAAGTAAACTCGGCCCCACTCCACCCCGCCCCCGACCGACGGAGTGATGTTTGCTCGCCATCCTGCTCGCACATGCCGCCGCCGCTCTCTTCGCGCCGCCGTGCGTCCGGATGCTCGGTCGACGCGGCTTCTACGCGCTGGCCCTGGCCCCGCTGGGCAGCCTGGTCTGGGTACTCGCGCACTGGAACGACGGACAGGTCGTGCGCATCGAGTGGGCCCCGAGCATCCATATGGATCTGGACCTGCGCCTCGATTCGCTGGCCTGCATCCTGTCGGTGCTGGTGCTCGGCATCGGGACGTTGATCCTGGCGTATTGCGCGAGCTACTTCGACGATGACGACCGCCAGCGCCTCGGCATCTTCGCCGGGTACATGGTCGCCTTCTCCGGGGCCATGTTCGGCCTGGTCACCAGCGACAACATGATTCTGATGTTCACCTTCTGGGAGGTGACGACGGTCCTGTCCTTCCTGCTGGTCGGCCATCACGCCGACCAGATCGCGGGCCGTCGCGCGGCTCTGCAGGCGTTGCTGGTGACCGGTGCGGGCGGGCTGACGATGCTGGTCGGCATCATCATGGTCGGCGAGGACTGCGGCAGCTACCGCCTCTCGGAGGTCGTTCACCGGGCCGATCCGCACTCCTGGTCGACCGGCGTCGCGGTGGTGCTCATCCTGATCGGCGCGTTGAGCAAATCGGCGATCGTGCCGCTGCACTTCTGGCTGCCCGGTGCCATGGCCGCGCCGACGCCGGTCAGCGCCTATCTGCACGCCGCGGCGATGGTGAAGGCCGGTGTGTATCTCGTCGCACGCCTGGCGCCGGTGTTCGCGGTCTCCGCGCCTTGGCATCCGATCCTGTTGACTCTGGGCCTGCTGTCGATGATCCTGGCCGGTCTGCGATCGCTGCAGGTGTACGACCTGAAACTGGTGCTGGCCTTCGGCACGGTCAGTCAGCTGGGCTTCATGATGGTGCTGGTCGGCATCGGCACGCCGGACGCGGCCCTGGCCGGCGCGGCGATGATCGTCGCGCACGCGATGTTCAAGGCATGCCTGTTCATGGTCGTCGGCGTCATCGATCACAGTGCCGGCACTCGCGATATGCGCAGGCTGTCCGGGCTGGGGCGGCGCGCGCCGCTGCTGTGCGGGACGGCGATCCTGGCCGCGCTGAGCATGGCGGGCATTCCGCCGCTGTTCGGCTTCGTCGGCAAGGAGAGCGCGCTGGCCGCGATCATGGGCGCGAGCGATCTGTCCGGACCGGTGAAGATCGCGGAGACCCTCGGCGTGGTCGTCGGGTCGATGTTCACCGTCGGCTACAGCATCCGGTTCCTGTGGGGAGCGTTCGGGAGCAAGGCCCGCTCGCGTGGTTCCGAGGACGTTCCCGAGCGCGAAATATCCTGGCACCGGCCGAGTTTCGCGTTCGTCGCCCCGGCGAGCCTGCTGGCGCTGGGCAGTCTGGCCGCCGCCCTGGGCGCCCCCTGGCTCGATCGGCTGCTGCGGCCCTACGCGCAGACGCTGCCGGGCCCCGAACCCGCCCATCTGGCGCTCTGGCACGGCTGGGGGCAACCACTCACCCTGTCCATGATCGCCATCGCCTGTGGTCTGCTGCTGTTCGAGATCCGCGACCACATCGGCGAATCCGCTACGCCGCGGCTGGGTAACGCCGACCGCGTCTACGACGCGACCCTGCGCGCGATGGATCAGCTCTCCCTGCGCATGACCGGTGCGACACAGCGCGGTTCGCTTCCGCTGAACCAGGCGCTGATCCTGATCACTCTGATCATCCTGCCCGTCGCGATGCTCGTCGCCAGTTCCCGATCGAAAGTCTCACTGCGGCTGTGGGATTCGCCGTGGCAGCTGGTGATCGCGGTGATCATGATCGTGATGGCTCTGGGCGCGACGGTGATGCGCAATCGCCTTGCCGCGGTGCTGCTGGTCGGGGTGACCGGATACGGCTGCGGCTGCATCTTCGCCCTGCACGGCGCGCCCGACCTCGCGTTGACCCAATTCCTGGTCGAGACACTGACATTGGTGATCTTCGTGCTGGTGCTGCGCAAATTCCCCGCGGAGGTGGACAGCCCGGCGAAGTTCAAGGCGCGCCGCGCGATTCTGGCGGCGCTGGTCGGCACGACGGTCGCGGTGCTGGCCGCGTTCGCCATCGCTGCCCGCGGCACCGAGCCGATCTGGCATCAGATCCCTTCGGCCGCATACCAATTCGGTGGCGGTAAGAACGCGGTGAACGTCCTGCTGGTGGACACCCGCGCCTGGGACACCCTCGGCGAGATCTCCGTCCTGCTGGTCGCCGCGACCGGCGTCGCCTCCCTGATGTTCCGCAGCCGCCGTTTCGGCACGCTGCCGCGGGTGGCCGACGCACCGGGCTACACCCCCGACCCCAGCCGCAGCTACTGGCTGACCGCCTCACCGCTGGTCGCGCGACGACATCGCTCGATGGTGCTGGCGATGACCACCCGCCTGCTGTTCCCGACGATCATGGTCCTGTCGGCGTACTTCTTCTTCTCCGGCCACAACGCGCCCGGCGGCGGATTCGCCGGTGGCCTCACCGCCGGATTGGCCCTGGTCCTGCGCTATCTCGCGGGCGGGCGGTACGAATTGGCCGAGGCGCTGCCGGTGGACGCCGGACATCTGCTGGGTGCGGGTCTGGCCCTGGCCGCCGGGACCGCGACAGGTTCGCTGCTGCTGGGCGCGCCACCGCTGTCCTCGGCGATCATCCAGGTGACCGTGCCGTTCTTCGGACACGTCAAATTGGTCACCGCGATGCTGTTCGACCTGGGCGTCTATCTCATCGTGGTCGGTCTGGTCCTGGACGTGCTGCGCAGCCTCGGCGCGCGGCTGGACACCGAGGAACCCGCGGTCCCGTCGACTGTGCCACACGTCGACGACACCGCCGCGGTGTTCCCGCCCGACCCGGTCAAGGAGGCCCGATGACCGCGAACATCACCCTGCTCGTCCTGATCGGCATCACCGTCGCCTGCGCGGTGTACATGGTGCTCGAGCGGGCGGTGTCGAAGATGCTGCTCGGCATGATCCTGTTCGGCAACGCGGTGAATCTGCTGCTGCTGACCGTCGGCGGCCCGGACGGCGTGGCGCCGATCCTCGGCGAGACCGATCGAGTGCATCACGGAACGTCCGATCCGCTGGCCCAGGCGATGGTGCTGACCTCGATCGTGATCACCATGGGCCTGGCCGCCTTCGTGCTCGCGCTGGCCTACCGCTCCTACGCCCTGACCACCACCGAACAGGTCCAGGACGACCCGGAGGACGTGAAGGTCGCGCAGCGCCGCGAAGGGGAGGATCCCGAACAGTGACTCTGCCGCCCGATCTGATCTTGCGCCTGGCTCCGCTTCCCGTGCTGATCCCGATGCTCACCGCCGCCGTGTCGCTCATCACCGGACGACGCCCCCGAGTGCAGCAGGCCATCTCGGTGATCGCGCTGAGTGCGGTGGTGGCCGTCGCGGGGATGTTGCTGTACCTGGCCGACCGCAACGGGATGGCTGCGATCCAGGTCGGCAACTGGCACACCCCGATCGGGATAACCCTGGTGGTGGACCGATTGTCCGCGGCGATGCTGCTGGTGTCCTCGATCGTGCTGCTCGCGGTGCTCGTCTACGCGGTCGGGCAGGGTATCAGCGACGGCGCCGAACGCCAGCCCACCTCGATCTTCCAGCCGACGTATCTCATTCTGAGCGCGGGGGTTTCGATCGCCTTCCTGGCGGGCGACCTGTTCAATCTCTTCGTCGGATTCGAGGTGCTGCTGGCCGCGTCGTTCGTGCTGCTGACCCTCGGCGCGAGTGCGGAACGCGTGCGCGCCGGTGTGTCGTACGTGATGGTCTCGATGGTCTCCTCGCTGATCTTCCTGACCGGTATCGCCCTGGCCTACGCCGCGACCGGGACGTTGAATCTGGCGCAGATGGCCGAGCGGATGGGTTCGGTGCCCGGCGGCGTGCGCAGTGCGATCTACGCGGTGCTGCTGGTGGCGTTCGGGATCAAGGCCGCGGTGTTCCCGCTGTCGAACTGGCTGCCCGATTCCTATCCGACCGCGCCCGCGCCGGTGACCGCGGTCTTCGCCGGTTTGCTGACGAAAGTCGGTGTGTACGCGATCATCCGGTTGCACACCCTGTTGTTCCCGGCCGCGCATTTCGACCGGATTCTGCTGATCTGCGGTCTGCTGACCATGGTGCTGGGCATCCTGGGCGCGATCGCGCAGAGCGATATCAAGCGATTGTTGTCGTTCACGCTGGTCAGCCATATCGGCTATCTGATGTTCGGCATCGGGCTGAACACCGCGCTGGGTCTGGCCGGGACGGTTTACTATGTGGCACACCACATTCTGGTGCAGACCACGTTGTTCCTGGTGGTCGGACTGATCGAGCGGCAGGCCGGATCCGCGTCGCTCGAACGCCTGGGCGGGCTGCTCGCCGCGAGTCCGGCGCTGGCGGTGCTGTTCGGCATTCCCGCGCTGAATCTCGGTGGTATTCCACCGTTTTCGGGCTTCCTGGGCAAGGTGACGTTGCTCGAGGCCGGCGTCGCCGACGGCAGTGCGCTGTCCTGGATTCTGGTCGCCGGATCGGTGCTGACCAGTCTGCTGACGTTGTACGCGATGGCGCGGGTGTGGAGCAAGGCGTTCTGGCGCCCGCGCGCCCAGGCGCCCGAGGGCGAACTGGCCGACGCCGCACCCTCGGCGCTGATCGACGAATCGGTCGACATGCTGTTCGACGAACGTCCCGATCCGGGGCGGATGCCGCGGCTGATGCTGATGCCGACGGTCGCGCTGATCGCGGTCGGTGTCGCGCTGACCGTGCTCGCCGGGCCCATCCTGAACATCGCGACGCGCACCGCGGGCGATCTGATGGATCGGAACACCTATCTCACAACGGTTCTGCATTCTCCGGAACCCGCGCAGGCCGGTGGTGCGAAATGAGCCTGTCGACGGTGCTGAGCCGCGATCGTCTGGTCCGCCTGGGCGGGCTGATCTGGCTGGCGATCGTGTACACCGCGCTGTGGGGTGATTTCAGCGTCGGCAATATCGTGGCCGGACTGGTGATCGGCACAGTGATCATGCTGTTGCTGCCGTTGCCGCGAGTGCCGGTGTCGGGGCGGTTGCATCCGCTCTCGCTGCTGGAATTGGTGATCGTCGGCGTGTATTACGCGCTCGAGTCGAGTCTGCAGATCGCCTGGTTCGCGGTGCGGCCATCCGGTTCGCCGGTCTCGGGTGTGCTGCGAGTGCGGATGACGATCCGCTCACCGCTGGTGATGGTGTTGTGCGCCGACGTGCTGAATCTGATTCCCGGCACCATGGTGCTGGAGATCGACCGGACGACGCACACCATCTGGGTGCATGTGCTCGATGTGGGCAGCGACGAGGCCGTGGAGCGCTTCTACTTCACCACCCGGCGGCTCGAGCAGTTGCTGATCCGATCCTTCGAACGTCCCGGGGAATGGCACGAGACCCTGCGCCCGGAACCCCTGCCGCCCGAGGAGCGCTGAATGACCAGGCGAACCGGGCAGCGCACGCTCCAGGAGCAACGCACGACACAGGAGGAATCATGACGATCGTCGCGATGGTGGCGGCCGTTCTGCTGGCGAGCGCGGCCCTGCTCACGGGCTACCGCGTCCTGGCCGGACCCAGCACGCTGGACCGCGTGGTCGGGGTCGACTCGCTGGTCGCCATCACCGCCTCGGGCCTTGCGGTCTGGGCGGCGTACAGCAACGACGCCACCGTGCTGCCCGGCATCGTGGCGCTGGCCCTGGTCGGTTTCCTCGGCTCGGCCGCGGTCTCCCGCTTCCGCGTTCGGGACGACCGATGAGCTGGTTCGACACCGTCCTGCGCTGGGTGTCCTGCGTACTGATCCTGCTCGGTTCGGCCTTCGCCCTGACCGCGGCCATCGGGATCGTGCGTTTCCCGGACACCCTGTCGCGCATGCACGCCGCGACGAAACCCCAGGTGGTCGGCCTGATCATGATTCTGATCGGCGCATCGGCCCAGCTGCGCGGGCACGGCAACGTGTGGATGCTCGTGCTGGTCGGCCTGTTCACCCTCGTCACCGCCCCCGCCGTCGCCCATCTGATCGGCCGCACCGCCTACCGCGAACAGCGCGGCCGTGATGGATTGCTGCTGATCAACGAACTCGGCGACGACGACAGGGAGTGACCGCTCAGCGCGGCGGGGTGTCCTGCGGAAAGTTCCGGCCGCCGGGGCGGCGCAGACGCAGGCGTGCGGTGGACCCGCGCAGCGGCGGCAGCGCGGGACGGCGACGGGTGGCGCGACGCTGGGCGCGGCGTTCGGCCGGTTTGTGGTGCCAGGTCTCCGGACGGGCGGCGACCCAGCGGGCCGAACGCCAGGCGAACGGGATGTGCACCAGATACACCACGACCAGCACGATCAGCAGGATCAGCGGATAGGTGACCAGCGCGGCGGCGATCAGCGCGACCAGGACCAGCAGCATCGCCGCGGCCTGCGGCGCGACCGACACCGACTTCATCGCCAGCGTCGGGACGGTGCTCACGGCCAGCAGCGCGGTGAAGACCGTCCAGACCACGATCGCCGGAAGCGAATTCCACCAGCCGTTGCCGAACTGCCCGTGCACCGCGACGGGCAACAGCACGGTCAGCGCGGCCGCGGGTGCGGGAACGCCGGTGAAGTACTCGCGCTGCCAGTCCGGGCGGTTGTCGTCGTCCAGCAAGGTGTTGAACCGCGCCAGCCGCAGCACCAGGCTGACCGTGTAGATCAACGCGATGATCCACCCGACGCTGTTCTTCTGCAGGAACGACACGTACAGCACCAGTGCGGGCGCGACGCCGAAGGAGATCGCGTCGGCGAGTGAGTCGAGTTCCGCGCCCATCTTCGTGGTGGCGTCGAGCAGGCGTGCGAGCCGCCCGTCGAGCGTGTCCAGCACCGCGGCGGCGCCGATCATCGCCAGCGCGACCTCGCGGGAGCCGTCCAGGGCGAATTTCACCGCGGACAGGCCCGCGCACAGCGCCAGGATCGTGACGATGCTGGGGAGCAGTCGAACCGTTCTGCGTCGTCCCTGGACGATCGCGGCCTTCTCGATCATGACAGCAGTTCTGCGAGCACCGTCTCCCCGCCGATGGTGCGCTGCCCGGGTTCGACGAGCAGCTGGGTTCCGGCCGGGAAGTAGGTGTCGACGCGGGAGCCGAAGCGGATCAGCCCATAGGTCTCGCCGATGCTGAGCTTGTCACCGGCCTTGGCATCGCAGATGATCCGCCGGGCCAGCAGTCCGGCGATCTGCACGACCGTGATCAGCTGTCCGGCCGCGGTCTCCACGACCATGGTGTTGCGCTCGTTCACCGAGCTCGCCTCGGGCAGATCTGCCGAACGGAATTGTCCACGCCGATAGGCGATCTCGCGCACGATGCCGGAGACCGGCATGCGCTGCACGTGGACGTCCAGCACCGACAGGAAGATGCTCACCCGCGGCACTTCGCCATCGCCCAGGTGCAGCTCGGCGGGAGGTACCGCGGTGTCGACCAGGGCGACCTCACCGTCGGCCGGTGCGACCACGACGCCGGGCCGGTTCGGCGGGACTCGGTGCGGATGCCGGAAGAACGCGGCCGAGGCCGCGGCCACGGTGATCCCCGCGCGACGTACCCACTTGCGTCGCCGTGCCACCAGCGCCACCGCCAGCGGTGTTGCCACGAACGGCAGACCGGCGGGGTGCAGCGGCGGAATCGCAGCGCGAACCAGGTCGGCGAGATGGCCGAGTCCGGATTGTTCGGGCGTGCCGGGCGGGGTGGGGCGGCGGGCCACGGGCTCCTCTTTCGTGCATGGACAGGGGTTGTCGCGGGTGTGCGTGACGTATTCGTCTCGGACCGCGCTCACACCTTACGGGAACAGGACCGTCCCGGGGCAGGCCGCAAACCGGCGGCGAACGGGACATAGCGGAATCGATTGTGACTTTCCTCTACCTGACGCTACAGTTCGGGATAATATGAGGGGGCCTCATGTCTACCGTTTCGCAACCGGTCGTTCGAGGCCCGATGAAGGAAGCCGCGTAGGTACGAAGCCGCGTAGGTACACAGAGGAGAAGCACGATGGCTGCTCGACTCGCCCAGGTCGAAGGGGCTGAGCACACCGCGATGCTCGGGCTCGGCGTGTACCGCCCAGCCCGAGTCGTCACCAATGACGAGGTCGCCGGGCCGATAGATTCCAGCGACGAATGGATCCACAGCCGCTCCGGCATCCGGACCAGGCGATTCGCCTCGGATGCGGAGACCATCATCGAGATGAGCGCCGCGGCGGGCCGCGGCGCGCTCGCCGCTGCCGGGATCTCGCCCGAGCACGTCGACTGCGTCATCGTGGCGACGTCGACCTGGCTGCTGCTCACTCCGGCCGCGGCCCCGCAGATCGCCACCGCACTGGGGATGAACCATCCCGCCGCGTTCGACATCTCCGCCGGATGCGCCGGGTTCTGCCATGCCCTCGCGGTGGGCTCGGACCTGGTCAAGGGGGGTACCGCCAAATATGCGCTGGTGATCGGCGTCGAGCGGCTCACCGACACGGTGGATCCGACCGATCGCGGCACCGCGTTCCTGTTCGCCGACGGTGCGGGCGCGGTGGTGATCGGCCCGTCCGACGAGCCGGGTATCGGCCCGACGGTCTGGGGTTCGGACGGCACCCAGCATCGCGCGATCCGGCAGGACAAGGACTGGATGGAGTTCTTCGCCGAGATCGACGAGAAGGGCCCCGATGCGGTGCGGCCATACCTGGCGATGGAGGGCACGGCGGTATTCCGTTGGGCCGCGCACTCTTTGAAGACCGTCTGCCTGGACGCCATCGACCGCGCCGGACTCACCCCCGCCGATATCGACGCGATGGTTCCGCACCAGGCCAACGGCCGAATCATCGAGATCATGTCCCGCGAGCTCAAACTGTCGCAGGACACCGCGCTGGCCAACGACATCGAGCACACCGGGAACACCTCGGCCGCGTCGATTCCGCTGGCGATGGAGGCGCTGCTGCGGTCGGGAGAGACCAAACCCGGCGCCGACGCGCTCTTGGTCGCCTTCGGCGCCGGATTGTCCTATGCCGCCCAGGTAGTGAAACTCCCCAACTGGCAGTAATGCGGCGGTTCGCTCGCAATTAGCGCAGATCGCCTGTGCCGGTTGGGGTTCGGGTCTCGGTCAGTCCAGGTTCCAGGTGACGGTGACGTTGAACGCCACCGTCTGCGTACCCGGTTCCAGCGGAATGTCCGGCACCGCGGCCTGCTTGTGCAGCGAGGGCGAGGGAGTGGTGTCGCCGCTGCTGGTCTCGTGGATGGTCTTGACCGTCCCCAGCTTCAGCCCCGAGAGCACCGCGTACTGCTCGGCCCGCGATTTCGCGTCAGCGAAGGCGCGGGCGCGGGCGTCGGCGAGCAGTTTGGAGTTGTCGTCCAGCGCGAACGAGACCGAGTCGACCCGGGTGTCGTTACCGCCGGCCTGCGTCGCCGCGCCGAGGATCGCCGAGGCCTTGGTCAGATCGCGCACCGCGACGTGCACGGTATTGCTGGATCGGTACGCGGTGATCGTCTGGTCGGGTCCGTACTGCGGTTGCACCGAGACGCCGGTGGTGCGGATGTCCTCCCGTTTGGCTCCCGCGGCGACCATGGCATCGATGACCGCCTTGGCCTTGGTGCTCGCGGTCGAGATCGCCGTGGACACGTCCGGCGCGGTCACTTCCACTCCGAGGTCGGAGTTCAGTGTGTCCGGCGTCCCCTGCACCTCCCCCGACCCGATCACCGTGACGTCCCGGCCGGGCGCGGAAGTGGAATCCGAACTCCCGCACCCGGACAGCAGGGCAACGGTCCCGGCCAGAACGGCCACAGAGCCTGTGATTCGTCGTCGCACTGTGTTTTCGGCCTCCGCTTCGCTCCGGCAGGTTTTCGGCGGCCGAGCCGCGCCGAAAACATTGGTGGTCGACGTAGTTTGCCTGAATGTTCCGGTGTGCGGCGACGTTTCGGTGCGGGGTGTGTCGGCGTCGCCGCCCGGGAGTCAGCGCTCGGCGGCCGATTTGATCTTGCTCAGGGTTTCGTTCATGCCGGCGATCAGGTGGGTTTCGAACTGTTCCTCGCCGCCGAGGAAGGTGTCGATCATGATCCGGACGGGTTTGCGGACGCCGTGCGGGACATCGCGGCGCTCGGTGAGGCGAGTGCCCGAATCGGTGGCTTCGAGCAGGTAGCTCCAGATCGTGCGGTTCTCGTTCATCCGGAACGCGAAGGCGCGGTCGGGTTCGAAGCGCACGATCCGGGAGGTGGTGGGGTAGTAGTACGTGTCGTGATTCAGGTTGATCGTCCAGGTGCCGGCGCGCACGGCGCCCAGCGGCATCATCCGGACGGTGTTCGGGCTGAACTCCGGCATCCGCGTCAGATCGGTCAGCACCGCCCAGACCCGCTCCGGCGGCGCGGTGATCTCGATGGTGGCTTCCAGGGGTTTCGGCAACGTCGCCTCCGGGCATGTAACGGTGTAACTGTCGGTACCAGGAATCCTACTGGGGGTGTCGGCTACCGCAATCGGTGAGCCGGGTCACTCGAGGACTGAAGATCAACTGGATCACATTCCGATGTGAATACTGTCCCAATCGGTAATAACCGACGCACAATGGCAGATAGAGATAACGGCAGGCAACGAAGCAACCGACTGGAGTATGTCCCGTCCCATGTGAGGTGATCGGCCGTGAATTTGCGTACGCTCCTGCATCTGCAGGCGGAATCCCTTCCGCTGCTTCCGGTTTCCGAGACCGAGCACATCCATCTCCCGCGCATGCACGGCAAACGTGCGCGGGCCGATCTGGAAGAACGACTCGAGCGGCTGCTCACGCCGTCCGAGCGGGATATCGTCGAACACCGCGGGCCGCGCAGATCATGATCTTCCCTTCCGGTACTGCTGTCAGCGAAAGAAATACGCCGTACTTGCCCGAACCGCCCATACTCATGAGGTGACTTCACCAGCTGCCGCCAAACCGGCAATCCTCAGCGTCGACGACGACCCGGGTGTCTCCCGCGCCGTCGTTCGTGATCTGCGGCGACGGTACGGCGCGGACTACCGGATTCTGCGCGCGGAATCGGGCGCCTCGGCGCTGGACGCGCTTCGTGAGTTGAAGCTGCGCGGTCAGCCGGTCGCCGTGCTGATCGCCGACTACCGGATGCCGGGAATGGACGGCATCGAATTCCTGGAGCAGGCCATGGACCTGCATCCGTACGCCCGGCGCGTGCTGCTGACCGCGTACGCGGACACCAATGCCGCCATCGAGGCGATCAACGTCGTGGATCTGGACCACTATCTGCTCAAGCCGTGGGATCCGCCGGAGGAGAAGCTGTACCCGGTGGTCGACGCGCTGCTCGAGGCGTGGCGCGGCGATGAACATCGCCCGGTGCACGAGACCAAGGTGATCGGGCACCGCTGGTCCGCACGCAGTTCGCAGGTGCGGGAATTCCTCGCCCGCAACCAGTTGCCGTACCGCTGGTATCTGGCCGACGAACCGGAGGGCTCGCGACTGCTGCAGGCAGCCGGTGCGTCCGCGGACAACTGCCCGGTGATCATCGATGCGGCCGGTAAGGCGCTGCTGGCCCCCTCGGACAGTGAATTGGCCGCGAGCGTCGGGCTCAACACCGATCCGACCGGCGAGTTCTACGATCTGATCGTCATCGGCGGCGGTCCGGCGGGTCTGGGCGCGGCCGTCTACGGCGCGTCCGAGGGATTGCGCACGGTCCTGGTCGAACGCACCGCGACCGGCGGTCAGGCGGGACAGAGTTCGCGGATCGAGAACTATCTCGGATTCCCCGACGGTCTGTCGGGAGCGCAACTGGCCGACCGCGCCCGTCGCCAGGCGGTCAAATTCGGGGCCGAACTCATCACCGCGCGCGAGGTGGTCGGCCTAGAGGTGTGCGGTTCGGCGCGGATGGTGAATTTCGACGACGGCAGTTCGATTTCGGCGCATGCGGTCCTCATCGCGACCGGGGTCAACTACCGGCATCACCCGGCGCCCGGCGTGGACGAATTCACCGGCCGCGGCGTCTATTACGGTTCGGCGATGACCGAGGCCGCCGACTGCGCCGATCGTGACGTCTACATCGTCGGCGGCGCGAATTCGGCCGGACAGGCCGCGGTATTCCTGTCCAGGCACGCCTGCACCGTGCACATTCTGATTCGTGCGGACTCGCTGGAGAAATCCATGTCGCACTATCTGATTCAGCAGATCGAGCAGATCGAGAACATCGTCGTGCACCCCTGCACCGAGGTCGTCGCAGCAGACGGCGCGGGGCATCTGGAACGGCTCGTGCTGCGCAACAATGCGACCGGCGCGGAAGAAAAAGTGGATGCCGAGCGGTTGTTCCTGTTCATCGGGGCCGCACCGGAGACCGACTGGTTGGACGACACCGTCACCCGGGACGCCGCTGGATACGTGCTGGCCGGTCCGGACCTGATGGTGGACGGCAACCGCCCGTCCGGTTGGGAATTGCCGCGGCCGCCGCATCATCTCGAGACCAGCGTTCCCGGTGTTTTCGTCGCCGGTGACGTGCGTTCCGAATCGGCCAAGCGGGTCGCCTCGGCCGTGGGCGAGGGCGCGATGGCGGTCATGCTCGTCCACCGATACATCGCCAAGCAGTAAGGAAGGTGTGCGCTGTGACCGACAATGCCGAGAGCACCGAAGTGATCTGCGATCCCCAGGAATTGCGCACACTGTTCCTGTTCGAGAAGCTCGACGACGAACAGCTGGCCTGGCTGTGCCGTGACGGCCGGATGGAAACCTTCGAACCCGGCCTGGTCTTCCGCGAGGGCGAGCCCGCGACCTGTTTCTATGTGCTGATGGAGGGCGAGGTCGTGCTGACCAAGCAGTCCGGCGGCGAGGAGATCGAGCTGGTGCGCACCAGCCATCGCGGATCGTATGCCGGTGCGTGGACCGCCTATATGCGAGACAAGGTGGATCAGAGCTACTCCAACTCGTTCTACATCACCGAGCCGTCGCGTTTCTATGTGCTCGACGCGGCGATATTCGCGCAGATGATGCAGGAATGGTTCCCGATGGCCCTGCATCTGCTCGAGGGCGTGTTCTTCGGCAACCGGAACAGCAACGAGATCATCGGCCAGCGCGAGCGGCTGCTCGCGCTGGGTTCGCTGTCGGCGGGCCTGACCCACGAGCTGAACAATCCCGCTTCCGCGGCCGTGCGGGCCACCTCGGCGTTGCGTGAGCGCGTCGCGGGCATGCGGCACAAGCTGAAGATGATGGCGCACGGCAAATTCACCCCGGACACGCTCGAAGCCCTGGTCCAGTTGCAGGAGGAGGCCGCGACGCAGGTCGCCAAGGCCCCGACGCTCACTCCGCTGGAAACCGCGGACCGCGAGGACGAACTCGGCGACTGGCTCGACGAGCACGGCATCGCGAACGGCTGGGATATCGCCCCGACGTTCGTCCAGGCCGGATTCGACATCGACTGGCTCGAACGGGTCGCCGGGACGTTGGAGGGCTGCGGCAGCAACGTGTTCGAGGGCGCGATCCGCTGGCTGAACTACACGGTCGAGACCGAATTGCTGATGAACGAGATCACCGATTCGACCACGCGGGTGTCCTCGCTGGTGAATGCGGCGAAACAGTATTCGCAGATGGACCGCGCGCCCTTCCAGGTGGTCGACATCCACGAACTGCTCAAGAGCACGCTGGTGATGTTGGCCCGCAAGATCGGTGACGACATCACCGTGGTCAAGGATTTCGACCGCACGCTGCCCCAGGTGCCCTGTTACGCAGCCGAGTTGAATCAGGTGTGGACGAATCTGATCGACAACGCCGTCGGCGCGATGCAGGGCCGCGGCACCCTCACCGTCCGCACGTATCGCGAGAACGACTGTGCCGTAGTGGAAATCGGCGACACCGGTCCGGGCGTTCCGGCCGAGCTGCGGCACCGGATCTTCGAGCCGTTCTTCACCACCAAGCCGGTGGGTGAGGGAACCGGTCTGGGACTTGATATCTCGTTCCGCATCGTCGCCAAGAAGCACGGTGGCGACATTCGGGTGGAGTCGGTGCCGGGCGACACCCGGTTCATCGTCCGGCTGCCGCTCGATCCGCCGGGTCGTTCCGCCGCGGTGGCCGAGGCGGTCGGTGACTCTGTCGTGCAATCGAATCTCGGAGGTGAATGATGGCCGAATCCATCGAGGGCATCGATCCCGGCCGGCCGCCCAGCGGTCCGGGATGCGCGGAATGTGAAGCAGCGCAGGGCTGGTGGGTGCACCTGCGGCGCTGCGCCGCCTGCGGGCACGTCGGCTGCTGCGACAGCTCTCCCGAGCAGCACGCCAGTAAGCACTTCGCCGAAACCGGGCACCCCTACATCCAGAGTTTCGAACCCGGCGAGGACTGGTTCTGGGACTTCCGCAGCAGCGAAATGTTCTCCGAGGGCCCCGCTCTCGCGCCCCCGTCCCACCACCCCACCAGCCAGACCGTCCCGGGCCCCCGCGAGCGCGTCCCGCGCGATTGGCAGGACCACGTCCACTGACCCGACCCGGGCTACCGCACTCCGAATCCACAGGCACCCGGTTCGCCCGCAGCTCGCAACGCCAACCCGGGACGCCCAGTCCCGTCCACTCCAGGTAACGCCGACTCCAAGGCCATAGCCCGGAGTGGTTCCGGCCTGACGAATCACTCCAGCTCACCCAGGCCCGTCCACCGGAGGTAACGCCAACTCCGAAGTTCGGGGCCCGGGGCGATGCCGGTCTGAAGGAGCTGGGAGCCCAGCTACTGAGCGAAGAAGGCAGGAGCCGTGGGACAACCCAGGCTCGTTCACTCCAGGTAACGCCAACTCCGAAGGTCGGGGCCCGGGTCGATTCTGGAGTGACGGAGCGGGGGAGCGAAGCGGAGGAGCGGAGGAGGGAAGAATCGGCCCTTCGGGGGCCCCGACCCGCCGGAGCGAAGCGGAGGCCGAAAATACAGTACGCTGCGAGCGCGCCGGGGCGCCCGGCGTTACCGACCATCTGGGATTACGTGTAGATGAAACGACTTTCGGTGATCGTCGCTCGTGGGGCGGCGATCGTGGCCCTCGGTGTGCTGACGACGGGGCTCGCCGCATGCGGTGGGCACGAGGATGATTCGGCTGGTTCGGCCCCTGGGTCGACGACGGCGAGCGCATCGGCTTCAGCGGTTGCCAGCAGCGCGGCGGCTCCGAGCAGTGCTGCGACCAGTAGTGCGGCGGCCGCATCGAGTGCGCCGGTGAATTCGAAGCTGGGCACGGCTTCCCGCACGACGTGCGCCACTTTCAAGAGTATGAGCATCGAGGACGAAACGTCGCTGGTGAAGAAGGTGCTTGCGGAGAATCCCGGTTCCAAGCTCGACGGTAGCCCGAACGTCGCGCTGGGTACGGCCAGGTTGGTCTGCTTGGCATCGAGTGAGCAGAACAAGCCCATCGCGGTCGCGATCGGTGTCGCCGAGCAGTAACCGCTCGCGCGCTCCATCGCATCTACCGATCATTCAGGGCTCGATGAGCGCTGCTCGGCGCGGCGGGCACGGGATCAGCGGAAGTAGCCCTGGAACAGGATGCTCGCGACGTGTGTCGCGGTCTCCCGGCCGACCTGGTCGCCGTTCTTCACCGTCGCGGTGTTTCCGGTGATGGCCACGGTGTAGCGCTCGTTCGGGCCGACGAATCCGACGGAGTTGTCCAGCCACGAGCCGTCCGGATTGTCGGGTGACCAGCCGTCCTTGTTGCCGGGTTGCGCGGCCGGTCCCGCACCCCAGACGCCCCACTGCTGAACGGTGCCGACCGAGCGCATCTCGTTCACCAGATAGCTGCGGTCCGCGGGATTCAGCTGGGCCAGTGCGGAATTCATCAGGCGATCGAGGTCGGCGGCGGTGGTCCGCATCCAGCCCCAATACGGTTGCGGGTCACGGAATTTCGACGTGGTCATGCCGAAGCGGCCCAGGTCCTTGGCGAAACTCGCACCGCCGTAACGCTTCCACAGCACATCGGCCGCGTTGTCGTCACTGACGTTGAGCATGCGATGCATCAGGTCGCGGTCCGACGCGGACAGGGTGATGGCGTGGGATTCGTTGCGCAGCAACAGGCTGACGACCATCTCCAGCTTCTCGGTGGACTCGGCCCACACCTGGTAGTTCGCATTGCCGTTCTGCCAGATCGCGCCGGTCTGGCGGTCGAAGACGACGATGCCGGTGGTGCCGGGCCGGGTCTTGGCGTAGGCGTCGGCCGCGGCCGCGCGGGTCACCAGAGCGGGGTCCAGGGCCGGTGCCTGTGCCGGTGCCGTCGGCATGTGCAGCGCGAATGTTGCCACCACGGCCGCGGCGACGGCGGCCGAGCGTCGGAATGCGGACATATCTACCTGTCGACGTGGGGTCCTGTTGCTTCTGCCTTCTGCAGAGTATTGGCCGGGTCCGGGAATTGCATCCATCCGTACCGGCGACGTCACCTATGAGCCATCGTCAACTTTTGGTTGACGAAGCGACATTGGTCAACCTAAAGTTGACGCATGACCGAAAGAATACGCCTCGACGATCTGATCGAAGGCATCAAGCGCGCACGTCCCGACGACGTGCTGGAACAACTGTCCGACGCGGTCGTGGCCGCAGGACATCTGAGTGAGGTGGCCGACCACCTGATCGGGCATTTCGTGGATCAGGCCCGGCGTGCGGGCGCCTCGTGGACCGATATCGGGCAGAGCATGGGCGTCACCAAACAGGCCGCGCAGAAGCGGTTCGTGCCCAAACCCTCCGGCGATCCGGCGGCGATGGACCCCAACGCCGGTTTCGCGCGGTTCACCCCGCGAGCGCGCGAGATCATGATGGTCTCGCAGGAGCAGGCGCGTGCGGCGGGCAATGTGGAGATCCAGCCCGAGCACCTCGTCCTGGCCCTGCTCACCCAGCCGGATTCGTTCGCCGCACACGCCATCGTCGCCAACGGCATCGCCCTGGAAGCGGTCCGCAAGGTGGCCACCGCCGCACTGCCGCCCGCCGTCGAGGAAGTGCCCGCGCTCATTCCGTACAACGCCCAGGCCCGCAAGGCCCTGGAACTGACCTTCCGCGAGGCGCTTCGCCTGGGACACAACTACATCGGCACCGAACACATGCTGCTGGCCCTGCTCGAATTCGAGGACGGTTCCGGCGTGCTCTCGGGCCTGGGTCTGGACAAGGCGGGACTGGAGAAGGACATCGCGGCCCAACTCGCCCAGTTCACCCCGCCGCCCCCGCCCGGCCCGCAACCCGGCCACCAGCCCCCGCCGGGTCCGCAACCGGGCCACCAGCCCCCGCCGGGCCATCTGCCTCCGCCCGGACACCAACCGCCCCCGCCGCCCGAGGGCCCGCGCCCCCCGCTGCCCGCGCAACCTCCCATGCCACCCCAGCCGCCCGCACCGCCGCAGCACTGAGCGCCCGGCTCGTCTCCTTGTCGACGTCGACCCCGGGCTCACCCAGGCCCGCCAACTCTGGGTAACGCCAGCTCCGAAGGTCGTGGCCCGGGTCGATTCCGGACTGAGGCAATCAGATACCGGGTGTGCGGGCCACCGCGAACACTCGGCGGAACGGGAGCCAGGTCGTCCCGTCGGCCTGCTGCGGATATGCCTCGCGCAACATGGGCGCGAGTTCGCCGACGAAACGATCCCAGCCGGTGTCGTCCAGGGCGTCGCGCACCGGGCGCAGGGCGGTGCCCGATACCCACTTCAACACCGGATCGTCGCCGGTGAGGCGCTGTAGATACGTTGTCTCCCAAGCGTCTACGGCACATCCTGCCGTCGCCAGCACGGTCGCGTATCCGGTCGGGTCCAGGACGTTGCGCGGTTGCAGCAGGCCCGCGGGTTCGAGGGCGTCGTGCCACTGCTCACGGGCGGCGAGTTCCCGGATGCACCGATGGGAGGGCGCGTCGAAATTGCCGGGTACCTGGATGGCCAGCCATGCGCCGGGCGGCAGTTTGCGGGCCCATTCGTCCAGCAGGGTGGGATGGCCGGGCACCCACTGCAGCACGGCGTTGGAGACCACCACGTCGGTATCGGGCTCGGGGGTCCAGTCGCGCACATCGAGCAGGGTCGCGTGGACGCCGCGGGCGCGCGCCGCGGCGACCATCTCCGGCGAGGAGTCCGATGCCTCGACGATCGCGTCGGGCCACCGCTGGGACAGCACCGAGGTCAGATGTCCGGGACCGCAGCCGAGGTCGGTGACACGCCGAGGCTGTTCGGCGCCGATCCGGCCGAGCAGTTCGTAGAAGGGGCGGGAGCGGTGGTCGTCGAAGGCCAGATACTGCTGGGGATCCCACATGGGCGGCTCCTGACGTCGCTTTCATCGATGATGACATCGCCTAACCAAACCGTACGTACGTACTTTAAAGGCCGAAATGCACTTACGCAACAGGCGTCCGGATAGGATGTCGCTATGGCGGATGACACCGATTCCGACCTGATCGCCGGGGAACTACGGGTTGACCTGCTGCGAGCGCTCTCCTATGTGGAGACCGAGTCGGGCCCGGACGGTAGTTACATCGTCAACGGAGATCTCCCGCCCGACGTGGCGCCTCCGTTCATCCGCGCCATCATGCGAATCGAAGCCGAACTCCTGTTGCACGACGCCCGGCAGGTCACTGTCGACCGCGGCGAGCCGCGCACCCCCGAGGAGCGTCGCGCCGACGCCTTTCTCGCCTTGGCGCTGCGCGTCACCGACACCTGATCCCGGCCCCGCGAGCAGCCTCATTCAACCTTGCACTCGATACCCTCGAGTGCTAAAAAGGGATCTGGCACTCCAAACCAATGAGTGCCAGGTCGGGATGGTGAGGCCGAGACATCGGTCGTCCGTCGCGGGCACCGAACCTGGCCAGATCGTGTCAATCCCTGATCTGGAGGATCTCAACAACGCCATGGCCAAGACAATTGCGTATGACGAAGAGGCCCGCCGCGGCCTCGAGCGGGGTCTGAACAGCCTCGCCGACGCCGTCAAGGTGACGCTGGGCCCCAAGGGCCGCAACGTTGTCCTGGAGAAGAAGTGGGGCGCCCCGACGATCACCAACGATGGTGTGTCCATCGCCAAGGAGATCGAGCTCGAGGACCCGTACGAGAAGATCGGCGCCGAGCTGGTCAAGGAAGTCGCCAAGAAGACCGACGACGTCGCGGGCGACGGCACCACCACCGCGACCGTGCTGGCTCAGGCGCTGGTGCGCGAGGGTCTGCGCAACGTCGCGGCCGGCGCGAACCCGCTGGGTCTCAAGCGCGGCATCGAGAAGGCCGTCGAGGCCGTCACCAGCCGTCTGCTGAGCTCGGCCAAGGAGGTCGAGACCAAGGAGCAGATCGCTGCCACCGCCGCCATCTCCGCCGGCGACGCGTCCATCGGTGAGCTGATCGCCGAGGCCATGGACAAGGTCGGCAAGGAAGGCGTCATCACCGTCGAGGAGAGCAACACCTTCGGCCTCCAGCTGGAGCTGACCGAGGGTATGCGCTTCGACAAGGGCTACATCTCGGGCTACTTCGTCACCGACCCGGAGCGTCAGGAAGCGGTCCTCGAGGACCCGTACATCCTGCTGGTCGGCTCGAAGATCTCGACCGTCAAGGACCTGCTGCCGCTGCTGGAGAAGGTCATCCAGGCCGGCAAGCCGCTGCTGATCATCGCCGAGGACGTCGAGGGCGAGGCCCTGTCGACCCTGGTCGTGAACAAGATCCGCGGCACCTTCAAGTCCGTCGCCGTGAAGGCCCCGGGCTTCGGTGACCGTCGCAAGGCGCAGCTCGCCGACATCGCCATCCTGACCGGTGGCGAGGTCGTCAGCGAAGAGGTCGGCCTCTCGCTGGAGACCGCGACGGTCGACCTGCTGGGCACCGCCCGCAAGGTCGTCATCACCAAGGACGAGACCACGATCGTGGACGGCGCCGGCGATGCCGATGCCATCCAGGGCCGCGTCGCGCAGATCCGCACCGAGATCGAGAACTCGGATTCGGACTACGACCGCGAGAAGCTGCAGGAGCGCCTGGCCAAGCTGGCCGGCGGTGTTGCGGTGATCAAGGCCGGCGCCGCCACCGAGGTGGAGCTCAAGGAGCGCAAGCACCGCATCGAAGATGCCGTGCGCAACGCCAAGGCCGCCGTCGAGGAGGGCATCGTCCCCGGTGGTGGTGTGGCCCTGCTGCAGTCCGCTCCGGCTCTGGACGACCTGAAGCTCGAGGGTGACGAGGCCACCGGCGCGAACATCGTTCGTGTCGCGCTGGCCGCGCCGCTGAAGCAGATCGCGTTCAACGCGGGCCTGGAGCCCGGCGTGGTGGCCGAGAAGGTCTCCAACCTGCCCACCGGCCAGGGCCTCAACGCCGACTCCGGCGTCTACGAGGACCTGCTGGCGGCCGGCGTTGCCGACCCGGTCAAGGTGACCCGTTCGGCGCTGCAGAACGCGGCCTCGATCGCGGCCCTGTTCCTCACCACCGAGGCCGTCGTGGCCGACAAGCCGGAGAAGGCCGCCGCTCCCGCGGGCGACCCGACCGGCGGCATGGGCGGCATGGACTTCTGAGTCCCGCCTCCCGGCAACGCATTACAACCGAAGGCCGGTCCACCTACGGGTGGGCCGGCCTTCGGCCGTGCGGGTGGCCGTCGACCGGCGGATGCCCCGTGCGGCCGGGCGTCCGGACCGGATGCCGTGCCCGGGGCCGTGATCAGCGCTGTCAGGAATTTCGCAAGCGCTGCAGGGGGTTTGCGCTTCTAACGTGGTCAGCGTCGAGCGATGGGCGCCGGGTCCGTCTGTGAGCGGGTGGGAACGATGCAGCGAATTCTGTTCACCTTGTTGTCCGTCGGGGTCGCGGTGTTGCTCGGAACGGGGCAGGCACACGCGGAGTCGTATGCGGGAGCCGCCTCGGGGAGCTGTTCGGGCAATGTGGACGGGTGGGGACACTTCCATGCCCACACGCATGAGCACGTGTACGTCATCGATGGCGACATCGTCACCGAGGACCACGACTTCGACTTCGGGGGATTTCTTCAGGGGGCGCAGAACGCCAGGTTCCTGCGGATGCGGGACGAGCGGTGGGCGATCTTCCGGTCGGGAGACTTCGACTTGGCGGTCCCCTTCGTCGAAGGGGCCGGACTGTTCGCCCGGGACAACCAGGACTCCGGCAACAACTGGGTCAAGCTGTGCAGCTACTGAACCGGACCGGCTTCGGGCGGGTCGGTCCGCGACGCTTCGGGCGAGTGAGTTCGCGAGAAGTGATCGCACCGCGTTCGGAATAGTTCGGAAGTTCCGCCCCTCTCCGGTCGATATCGGCCTCGGTGATCCGGATACTGACGAACTTCGGTTCGGCCGGGGCGTTTTCGACGGGTGTTCATGTGGACGTTGTGCAAGGTTTGGCCGTATGACCAGGCGATTTGACATTGAAACCGGCTGCCGCGTAACTTAATCCAGGTCAGAGCGACACGGACACCGACCCGGAGCCGAAAGGCCCGGGACACGAGGTTGGACGAGGAGCGCTCGGCACTCACACTAGCTCGATCGAGACCCCGATTTGGTTCGGGATCTACGGTTGCGCTAAGCTTG
>NZ_JAINZY010000026.1:0-64923 GCF_019890715.1 Nocardia coffeae
ACAGCTTAGCTCAATCCGAGCGGCGAAACCAAATCCGCACTCTCGGTTGATCCAGTGTGATCGCCAGGCGCTCTGCGTCCAACCTCGTGTCCCGGGCCCTTCGGCTCCGGGTCGGTGTCCGTGTCGCTCTGACCTGGAATAAGTTACGTGCTGCCGTTCACCATGTCAAATCGCCTGGTCAGGAACGGTTTCCGACGCGCTCCACATCGGCGCCGAGCGAACGCAGGTTCTCCACGAACTTCGGATAGCCCCGATCGATGTGGAAGACGTCGTGCACCTCGGTGACGCCGTCGGCGACCAGACCCGCGAGCACCAGACCCGCGCCGGCCCGGATGTCCGAGGACCACACCGGTGCACTCGACAACCGCGGAATCCCGCGGACGACAGCATGGTGACCATCGGTTCGGGCGTCGGCGCCGAGCCGGATCATCTCCTCGACGAAACGGAACCTCGCCTCGAAGACGTTCTCGGTGATCATCGAGGTGCCATCGGCGATCGCGGCCAGGCCGATGGCCATCGGCTGCAGGTCGGTCGGGAAACCCGGAAAGGGCAGGGTCGCGAAGTTCACCGCTCGCGGCCGCTCGGGCTGTACCACGCGAAAACCGTCAGGTTCGAACGAGATTCGCGCACCCGCCGAGCGCAGCTTGTCCAGCACCAGGGACAGGTGCTTGGGATTGATCCCCTGGACACGCACATCACCCAGCGTCATCGCCGCGGCGATTCCCCAGGTCGCGGCCACGATTCGGTCACCGATCACCTGATGGGTCGTCGGCGAGAGCTTGCGCACTCCCTCGATGGTGAGCACCGAGGTGCCCGCACCCCCGATCCGCGCACCCATCCTGGTCAGCATCGTGCACAGGTCGACGATGTCCGGCTCGCGGGCGGCGTTGTCGATGACGGTCTCGCCCTCGGCGAGCACCGCGGCCATCAGGATGTTCTCGGTCGCACCGACCGAGGGGAAGTCCAGCCGGATCCGGGCGCCCTGCAACTCGTCGGCGCGGGCGACCACGCAGCCGTGCTCGATCTCGCTGGTCGCGCCGAGCAGACGCAGACCCGTCTGATGCATGTCCAGCGGTCGCGAACCGATCGCATCACCGCCGGGCAGTGCGACGACGGCCCGGCGGCATCGCGCCATCAGCGGTCCCAACACGCAAACCGAGGCGCGGAACTGGGTGACCGCGGGGAAATCGGCGTGGTACTTCGGCTCGGCAGGAGTGTCGATGGTGACGACGGATCCGTCGACGGTCACATCGCAGCCCAGGCCACGCAACACCTCGGCCATCAACGGCACATCGAGGATGTCGGGGCAGTTCGTGATCGTCGTCGTGCCCTCGGCGAGCAGCGCGGCGGCCATCAGCTTCAGGACGCTGTTCTTGGCGCCGCCGACCTCGACCTCACCGACGAGCCGACTGCCTCCCGTCACCAGAAACCGTTCACTCACAGCGCCCCCTCGACGGGGCCGGCCTGCGCATGCGTGCCGCACGCTGTGTCGGTGGTTGACTCACGGGGGCCAGCCTAACGGGCAGGACCATCGATCGTGGCCTCTCCGTCGGTCTCCGATTGCCCGGCGGCGCCAGGACGCCACAGGATGTCGCCCTCCGGGTTGGCCACCCTGCCGAGGATGAACAACAGATCCGACAACCGATTCAGGTATTTCGCCGGCAGCACACTGATGTCGTCGGGGTGCGCCTGCACCGCCGACCATGCCGCGCGCTCGGCTCGGCGCACCACCGTCCGAGCGGTGTGCAGCAGCGCCGCCAACGGCGTGCCACCAGGCAGGATGAACGAATTCAACGGCGCCAGTTCGGAATTGAACTCGTCGCAGTAGCGCTCGAGTCGATCGATGTAGGACTGGGTGATGCGCAGCGGCGGATATTTCGGATCTGGCACCACGGGGGTGGACAGGTCCGCGCCCGCGTCGAACAGGTCGTTCTGCACCTGACGCAGCACCTCGGTAATCACCGGTTCGGGCTGTCCCAGCGCAATTGCGACACCGATCGCGGCATTGGCCTCATCACAGTCGGCGTAGGCGACCAGCCGGGGATCGGTCTTGTCGACCCGCGAGAAATCGCTCAATCCGGTGGTGCCGTCGTCGCCGGTACGCGTATAGATTCGCGTCAAGTGCACACTCATGCTCCCCCGCCTCTCCGGGTGTTCTGGCCGACCATTGGTTGTCCGGGCTCGGTACCGACCGGGCAGCCGGTACATCTTCCACTATCCCGGACGACGTCGAATTCGTTCGGACGGACGGGACTCCACCCAGGACAGGAACGCCGCGAGCGCGCCGCGATCCAGCGCGAGCTCGTAGCTGCCGTCACCGTCGGAGACCGCGATCACGATGATGTCGTCGGTCATGATGTCGTACTCGTCGCCGAGCGGACCACGTCGATCGACCACCTCGATACCGAGGCGCCGGATCGTGGAGTCCGCACCGAATCTCAGGCTGGTCAGCTTGTAGAAGACCAGCTGATCCTCGCCGTACCGGATCAGGCCGTGTCGCCAACCCTGACCGCCTTTGGCCGGGAGCACTCGCAGGATCGCCGCAGTTCCGCCGCGACGCAGCATCAGCAGCCGATAGAGCGAGGCCAGCCCCAGACCGACAAGCACCAACACCAGAATGATCAGTAACGCCATTCCGGTCCGCAATCCAGGTCCGTCCCTTCGCTCTGCCCCTGATGCCGGTGCGAGTGGCGTGCCATCCCGTACAACGTCACTGTGTGGGCGAGTCTACAAACAACCTCGCACCGGAAATCGGCCGGTACACCCCAGTTGTGGGCCCCCTCCCGCAGGTCCCGGAACGAATCCGCCACACTCGCGAAAGACTCACGCGCGCAAGGTGATCCGATACCCATCCGAGGAAGACGGCGACCGGGTCGCCGGCGCACACGCACCGGAACCCGGTCGCCCGCCGATATCCACGGGACCCGCCCGAACGACTCAGCCCATGCTGAACGGCGCTCCCCACACCGAGATGATGCTCTCCCCCGCCTTGGTCGAGACGTCGGCGAAGGTGAACGCGCGAGCCTGCGCATAGCCACCACAACCGTCGACCGCGAAGGTCTCGTCGGTCCAGCTGACGCTGGCGTGCGGGCCGTTCACCGTGGGGTGCGCCTTGTGGATCTCGTTGCCGTAATCGTCCGGCTGCTCGATGTCGAGCAGATATTTCGTCACGGCCTGACCGGGTGCGACGGTCAACGTCTCGGTGGTGCCAACGGACGGCAACGCGGGAGCGATCCCGGTGTTGCTGACCGTCGGGCTCTCGGAATCGGACTCGTCGGTGCCCAGCGATCCGATGTTCACCTGACATCCGACGACATATCCCGGGTTGAGCTGAATGGACGCCGAGGACGCACCGGGTCCGGACACGTCGACGACCACCCGCGCGGAGGCCCACACGTTGCGATGCAACGGCGTCGCCCCCATCGAACCGTTGATCTTGGCCGACTGGTTCAACAGGGACATGCGCACGACGGTGCCGTCACCGAGGGTGCGGGTGATCACGGTGTTCGGCTGTTTCATGAACGCGTCGGCATTCGCCGCACCCGACGAGGACAGCCCCAGACCGACGGTCACCGCCGCCAGCAGACCGATCACGCGGCCACGTCGCACAGATTTACCGCACATCATGTGTTTCCCTTCCGATCGTGACGGTGTGATCAGCCGATGCTGAACGGCTGGCCGTAGAGGGTGACCTTGTGATAGTCGGGACCGATGACCTCGACGACCGCGAACTGGCGGGCCTGCGCGTATCCGGCGCACCCCTGCACATCCATCGGAACATCCTGGTAATTCAGGAAATACCGACCGGATCTGGTCATGTCCTTGTTATCGATCTGCACCCACTTCACCTCGCCGGGACTGATCGGGAAGGACAGACCGGCGGCGATCGTCGGCGACGTGGACAGCGTCGCTCCCAGGGACGGACCGAACGATCCCAGTGCCACCTGACATCCGACGAGGTAGCCGACTGTGAGTCCGGATGCGCCGTGCGTCGAGGAGTCGTTGGTGCCCGCGTTGTTCTGTGCACCGTTGTTCGGGCCGACCACGCCGTCGGGAGTCTGGATGTCGACCGTCACATCACCGCTGACCCACGTGGTGCGCCCGGCGCCGTTGGCTGCCAGGGACGGTGAAACCACCGCGTGCTCACCGGTACTGGTGATTTTCACTCCGGGGCCTTCGATATGGCCCTTGGGCAACGGCACGAACGTGTCCGCTCGCGCGGCGCCCGGAGACCAGAGACCGATTGCCGTAATAACCGCTCCCATTCCCACCGCGATACGCGTTAGCCAGGAACGATTACTTGCCGAATACTTGCTCATTCACTCCTCGCATCCTCATCGCGAGGCCGCAATAGTCCAGAACCTCGCGGCCACGCTGCGCCAATCAGTTGGGTGATCAGGTGAAGCTGAAGTATTGCTGGGAGTTAAATTACACGAGTGTCAGTAGGGCTACAATTCGGGTACCGGCACACTGGCAAGCGCCGGAACAAACCTGGAAAAGGTTGTCCCGAATAAAAACCGAGCGGCGGTCCGGAAATGTCCGGACCGCCGCTCGGTTTGTCGAATTCTATTGTCGCTGAGGAACTTTTCAGGGGCGAGCGCTGAGCTCCGCCGCTCGCAGACGACCTTCCGCAGCGTTCTTGTCCCGTTCGGAGGCATTCGGGTCGGCGATGACCGCACGCGCGGCCTCGACGTCCACATCGTCCGCGAAATCCGCCGTCTCGGCCAGGATTCGCACGGTCGCCCCCGTCACGGAGAAGAACCCGCCGTTCACCGCGGCGACGATGCGCTCACCCTCGGTACCGACGATGGTCACGATGCCGCCCTCGACCAACTGGCCCAGAACCGGCTCGTGGCCGTGCAGAATACCGATCTGCCCTTCGGTGGTCTGGGCGCTGACGAAACTCGCCTGTCCCGACCACAGCCGTCGCTCGATGGATACCAGATCCACTGACATATCCGCCATGATGGGCTACTTCCCGGCGATCTTCTTCGCAGCCGCCTCGACGTCGTCCAGGCCACCGCAGGAGTTGAACGCCTGCTCGGGGAAGTGGTCGAACTCGCCCTTGCAGACGCGTTCGAAGTCGTCGATGGTCTGCTCCAGCGGCACGACCGAACCCACCTGACCGGTGAACTTCTCGGCCACGATGAAGTTCTGACCCAGGAACTTCTCCAGGCGACGGGCGCGGCCGACGAGGACCTTGTCCTCCTCGGACAGCTCGTCCATACCCAGGATGGCGATGATGTCCTGAAGTTCCTTGTACTTCTGCAGGATCCGCTTGACCTCGTTGGCCACCGCGAAGTGCCGGTCACCCAGGATCGAGGCCTCCAGAATGCGGGAGGTCGAGGTCAGCGGGTCGACGGCCGGGTAGATACCCTTCTGCGAAATCGGGCGGGAAAGCTCGGTGGTCGCATCCAGGTGGGCGAAGGTGGTCGCCGGCGCCGGGTCGGTGTAGTCGTCGGCGGGAACGTAGATCGCCTGCATCGAGGTGATCGAACGACCACGCGTCGAGGTGATGCGCTCCTGCAGCTGACCCATCTCGTCGGCCAGGGTCGGCTGGTAACCGACGGCCGAAGGCATGCGGCCCAGCAGGGTCGAGACCTCGGAACCGGCCTGGGTGAAGCGGAAGATGTTGTCGATGAACAGCAGCACGTCCTGGTTCTGCACATCGCGGAAGTACTCCGCCATGGTCAGCGCCGAGAGGGCCACGCGCATACGGGTGCCGGGCGGCTCGTCCATCTGACCGAACACCAGGGCGGTGTCGGGCAGCACGCCCATCTCTTCCATTTCCAGGTGCAGGTCGGTGCCCTCACGGGTGCGCTCGCCGACGCCGGCGAACACGGAGGTACCGGAGAACTCCCGCGCGATACGGGTGATCATCTCCTGGATCAGAACGGTCTTGCCGACACCGGCACCACCGAACAGGCCGATCTTGCCGCCCTTCACGTACGGGGTCAGCAGGTCGATGACCTTGATGCCGGTCTCCAGGATCTCGGTCTTACCCTCGAGCTGGTCGAACGGCGGCGGCTCGCGGTGGATGCCCCACTGCTCGCCGTCGCGGCCCAGGCCGGGGGTGTCCAGGCAGTCGCCGAGGGCGTTGAAGACGTGGCCCTTGACCACGTCGCCGACCGGCACCGAGATCGGCTTGCCGGTGTCCTCGACGGGCACGCCGCGGACCAGGCCGTCGGTGGGCTGCATCGAAATGGTGCGAACGATGTTGTCGCCCAAGTGCTGCGCGACCTCGAGGGTCAGCGTCTTGGCCACCGAAGGCAGGGTGACCTGCGCGTGCAGGGCGTTGTAGAGCTCGGGGATCGAACCCCGCGGGAACTCGACGTCGACGACGGGGCCGATGACGCGGGCGACGCGGCCTGTACCAGCGCCTGCCCGGCTCGTGTTCTCTTGAGTGACAGCTGCGGTCATTGTTCTCTTTCTGGGGTGGGCAGGTGGGCTAGTCGCGATCCGACGCCGCCGCCAGCGCGTTCGCGCCACCGACGATTTCGCTGATTTCCTGCGTGATGTTGGCCTGCCGGATCGAGTTCGCCTGCCGGGTCAGGTTGTTGACCAGGTCGTTGGCGTTATCGGTGGCAGCCTTCATCGCGGTGCGGCGCGCGGCCGACTCCGAGGCCGCGGCTTCGAGCAACGACGAGTAGATGCGGGTGTTGATGTACTTCGGCAGCAGTGCGCCGAGCAACTTGTCCGCATCGGGCTCGAACTCGTACAGCGAGGAAATCTGCGCGGTCGGCGAATCGGACATCATGTCCTCGCCGAGGTCGTAGCTCTCCTCGATGATGTCCACGTGGATCGGCGCGAGCCGACGCACTTCGGGCGTCTGCGACAGCATCGACACGAACCGGGTGTACACGATGTGCAACTCGTCCACACCGGCGATGGTGCCCTGGCCGTTCGGCGCGGGCACCTCCCCCTCGCCGCCCGCCATGAACGCGTCCACCAGGTGGTTGCACGCGGAGGAGGCGTCGGTGTAGTGCGGCTGCTGGGAGAACCCGGTCCACGAACCGATCGGGCGGCGGTTGCGGAAGGTGTAGTAGGACAAACCCTTCGCACCCATCACGTAGATCACCGGCTCCTTGCCCTCGGAGCGCAGCGTCGTCATGAGTTCCTCGGCGCGCTTGAGCACGTTCGAGTTGTACCCACCGCACATACCGCGGTCACTGGTGATCACCAGGATGGCGGCCCGAGTGGGCTCGGCCCGCTCGGTCAGCAGCGGATGCGAGAGATTCTGCGAGGCGCCGGCGAGTTCGCCGAGCACCTTGGTGATCTCCTCCGCGTACGGCTTGGCCGCGGCGACCCGGGCCTGCGCCCGGCTGATCCGCGAGGTGGCGATCAGCTCCTGGGCCTTGGTGATCTTCTTGATCGAACTCACACTACGAATGCGGGAGCGCAATTCGCGAATATTGGCCATCAGCTATTCACTCCCTTCATTCGGTGTCCGGAGGCGGTACGAGCGGCTGCGGGAGTACGCAGGTCGCTCGCACCGCGGTTGTCCGACAATCGCATGGGCTGCTCGCGTTTACTTCTCGACGTGCTTGCGGTGGACGGCCACGGACTCGACCTCTTCGTGGTCCAGCTGACCGGCCTCGGCCTCGTTCACCACGCGGCTGCCGTCGGCGGCGATGAAGCCCTGCTTGAACTTGTCGGTCTCGGCCTTGAACAGATCGGCGGCCTCGCCCTCGATCTTCTTGCCGCCCTCGATCGCCTTGAATCCTGCGGCCGCGCTGCGGTGCAGGCTCTCGAGCAGCTCGGAGTTGAACCGACGGACGTCGCCGACCGGAACCGTGTCGTAGTAGCCGGCGTCGACCAGGAAGATCGAGACGATCTGGTCCTCGACCTTGACCGGGGTGTACTGGTCCTGCTTGAGCAGCTCGACCCAGCGCGCACCGCGCTCGAGCTGCGCCAGCGAGGCGGCGTCCAGATCGGAGGCGAAGGCGGAGAACGCCTCCAGCTCGCGGTACTGGGCCAGCTCCAGACGCAGCGAACCGGCGACCTGCTTCATACCCTTGGTCTGCGCGGCGCCACCGACACGGGAGACGGAGGTACCGACGTTGATCGCCGGGCGAACACCCTTGTTGAACAGGTCCGACTCCAGGAAGACCTGGCCGTCGGTGATGGAGATGACGTTGGTCGGGATGAACGCCGAGACGTCACCGGCCTTGGTCTCGATGATCGGCAGACCCGTCATCGAGCCCGAGCCCATCTCGTCCGACAGCTTCGCGCAACGCTCCAGCAGACGCGAGTGCAGGTAGAACACGTCACCCGGGTACGCCTCGCGGCCCGGCGGGCGACGCAGCAGCAGCGAGATCGCGCGGTACGCCTCGGCCTGCTTGGACAGGTCGTCGAACACGATCAGCACGTGCTTGCCCTGATACATCCAGTGCTGGCCGATGGCCGAACCGGTGTACGGCGCAAGCCATTTGAAGCCGGCGGAGTCCGATGCGGGCGCCGCGACGATGGTGGTGTACTCCATCGCGCCGTGCGCCTCCAGCGCGGCCTTCACGCCCGCGATGGTGGAACCCTTCTGACCGATGGCGACGTAGATGCAACGCATCTGCTTGGCCGGGTCGCCCGACTCCCAGTTCGCCTTCTGGTTCAGGATGGCGTCGATGCAGACCGCGGTCTTGCCGGTCTTGCGGTCGCCGATGACCAGCTGACGCTGGCCGCGGCCGATGGCGGTCAGCGCGTCGATGGCGGTGATGCCGGTCGCCATCGGCTCGCCGACGGGCTGACGCTCGAGCACCGAGGCGGCCTGCAGTTCGAGCACGCGACGGTCGTCGGCCTCGATGTCGCCCAGGCCGTCGATCGGCGCGCCGAGCGGGTCGACCACGCGGCCGAGGAATTTGTCGCCGACCGGCACCGACAGCACGTCGCCGGTGCGCCGGACGGTCTGGCCTTCCTCGATGGAGTCGAACTCACCCAGGATGACCGCACCGATCTCGGTGTCCTCCAGGTTCAGCGCGACGCCCTGCACACCACCCGGGAATTCGAGCAGCTCGTTGGCCATCGCCGAAGGCAGGCCACTGACGTGGGCGATACCGTCGCTCGTGTCGGTGACCGTGCCGACCTCCTCGATGGAGGTCTCGGGGGTGTATGCCTGGGTGTAGCTCTGGATCGCGCTACGGATCTCATCGGGGGAGATCGTCAGCTCCGCCATGTTCTTCCTGCTCTCGCTGTCTGGTCTCGAATGTCGGGGTGGGGTGGCCGCCGGTCGGCCGTTCGCCTAGGTGAGCGACTGGCGCAGCCGCTGGAGCCGGCCCACGGCACTGCCGTCGATCACATCGTCGCCGACGTGCACGACGACACCGGCCAGAAGGCTCGGATCGACCTGCACATGCACCGTGATCGGCTTGTCGTAGATGCGCTGCAGCGAGGCCGCCAATTGCTCGCGCTGCTGCGGCGTCAGTTCCGTCGCCGCACGCACATGGGCCACGATCTGCTTGCGCAGCGACGCGGCCAGATCGGACAACTCGTCGAAGACCACACCCACGTCACCGTGCGTGCGGCTGACCGCCTGCTCGGCCAGCTGCAGGGTGATGTCCTCGACCTTGCCGGTGAGCAGGCGCGCGACCAGCTCACGCTTGGCCTGCGCCGACTTACCGCGGTCGGCCAGTGCCTGCTCGAGATCCGGATTGTCCTCGACGACCCGGCCGAGCCGGAACAGCTCGTCCTCGACCGCGTCGATGCGCCCGCGATCGGCGGCCGCACGCAGCAGCGCCTCCCGGCCGAGCAGCACCAGCGTGTCGACCAGGTCCCGGCTACGGGACCAGTCCTGGGCAACGGCAGTGGTCAGCACGGCCTGCGTGGCCACGCTGATCTTGCCGCCGAACAGACGTTCGGCCAGTTCGGCGCGCGCCGAACTCGACACCGACTTGTCCGCGAGCGCAACACGCAGCGAGCGCTGGCCGTCGAGTACGTCGACCACGGCGAACAGTTCGGATCCCGTCGTGGCGGCGACGGTGTCACTCCCGGTGAGAGCGGCCGAAAGAGCTTCCCGTGCACGGGAATTCGCCTCGCGGCTCGCTGCGTACATGCTTCCCACTTTCACTGTGTTGGCTCCTGCCTGTGCGTGGCGACCCATGTGGTCGCACATCGCTGCCGCTTGTGGCTACCGACACGTTCAGGCTGTGTTGGATTATGCCTGTACGCGACAGCGAGCGAAATCACACCTCGCCATTGCCGCCGACCGCCGACCCACCCGGGCATTTCGCTACCGTCCAACCCCGATACCGGCCTGCAGATCCAATTCTGCAAGAAACCGGTCGATGGAGGCGGCCTGTTTGGCCTCATCGGCGACAGACTGTCCGATGATCTTCTCGGCGAGATCGACCGCGGTGTGGCCGAGTTCGGCACGAAGTTCGGTCACGATCTGCTGACGCTGGGCCTCGAGCTGCGTGTGGCCGGTGGCCACGATGCGGTCCGCCTCGGCCTGGGCCTCCGCACGCAACTGCGCGAGAATCTGCTGGCCCTGGGTGCGCGCCTCTTCACGAATGCGCGCGGCCTCGAGCCGGGCGTCGGCCAGTTGCTGCTGGTACTGCGCCAGCGTTTCCTGTGCCTGCGCCTGTGCGGTCTCGGCTTTCTCGAGCCCGCCCTCGATCTTCTCCGAACGCTCGTCCAGCACCTTGCTCAAGCGCGGGACGACGTACTTGTAGAAGACGACCGCGACGACGATGAAGACCACCGCCGACCAGAAGATGTCGTACGGCTCCGGCAGCAGCGGGTTCGGATCCGAACCGCTCTCGGCCGCGAGCAAAACCATCCCGTTCATGGCAATCAGAAGATGAAGCCGGCGACGAGACCGATGAGCGCCAGGGCCTCGGTGAACGCGATACCCAGGAACATGTTGGTCCGGATGGTGCCCTGCAGCTCGGGCTGGCGGGCGATGCCCTCGATCGCCTTACCGACGACGATGCCGACGCCGATACCCGGGCCGATGGCGGCCAGGCCGTAACCCACGGCGCCGTAGCCCTTCACCGTCTGGGTGTTCTCGGCGAGGGTGGTGGCCACGTTGGAGAGGCTCATGAGATTTCTTTCCCTTTCTGTTGCCCACACCGCAGGGTGTGTGGGTCAGTCGGTGTGCGGTTGTCTGTGGGCGCGTATGCGCGGGTCAGTGCGAATCGGCGTGCTGCGCCAGGCCGATGTACACGGCTGTCAGCAGCGCGAAAACGTAGGCCTGCAGGAAAATCACCAGCATCTCGAACAGCGTGAACGCGAATCCGCCGGCCAGCGAGAACGGGGACAGGCCCTTCATCCAGGCGGCGCCGTCGAACAGGAAGAACTGCGTGGCGCTGAAGAACAACACCAGCATGATGTGTCCGGCCAGCATGTTCGCCATGAGTCGCACGGTGAGCGTGAACGGGCGCAGGACGAAGGTCGAGATGAACTCGATCGGAATCAGCAGCACGTGCATCGCGGGCGGCACATTGGGCACCACGATGGACGAGCGCATGTACTTCCAGAAGCCGTACTTCTTGATGCCGATGTAGTTGAACGCGACGTACGCGACAATCGCCAGCACCAGCGGCATACCGATCCGCGCGTTCGAGGAGATGTTCAGGAACGGAATGATGCTGGAGAAGTTCAGGAACAGGATGGCGAAGAAGATCGACGCGATCAGCGGGAAGAACTTCTTGCCGGTTTCCTTGCCCAGTACCTCGAAGCAGATCTGCTCGCGCACGAATACGAGACCGTATTCGGCGACGTTCTGCAGGCCGCGCGGTACGAGTTTGGGGCTGCGGAACGCCAGCGCCATGAAGGCGATCAGCACCGCGGCCATGACGATGCGGATCAGCATCAAACGGTTGAGCTCGAAAGGGGTCCCGCCGAACAGCACCGCCGAAGGGAAAAAGTCGGACAGCGAGGGCGCATGGAACTCGCCCGCCAGAATGGTGACGCTCAGCGTTCTCTCCCGTGTTCGGGCCGCAGGATGTAAGGGTCTCCCGCGGTTCGATCGGACATTGACGATCAGGTGGGTCGACAAGGGTCGGCTCGAAGTTCGTCAGCAGCTGAGGCGGGAAGGAACCCGCTCGAGGCGTCTGTACGTCGGCGACATCGTCGACGGTGCAGAGCCGAACCCCCTCAGGTCCGGCACGGCTGCAAGCATACCGTCAGTGACCGGATCGCAATGATCGCCCCCACTGATCGGATGCTTACGGTAAAGAGTTTACCAAGCCATCTACGACAACGTGTAGGGGGTCTCGCTCACAGTTTTGAATGATCTTGGTCGGATCCGTCGCCCGGCGGGGTGATGACCGGAACCCGTTGGCGCAGTACACCGTACGTCTCCGAGCCCAGCACGATGAGCAGCGCGCCCACGACGGTCAGGAACAACGCCATCCGACTGTAGAAGTCGAAATGCTTCAGCACCGCGACGACGACCAGGACAACCAGAAGTTTGCCGACCCAGCTGCCCAGCATCACCATGCCCTGGATGCCGGACTCCAATTTCGCACTGAACAGCACCAGAGCGGCGGTGGTCAGGATGAAGAACCCGCCGATTGCCGAGCCGATCACCGCACCCCACAGTCCGGGCAGACCTGCGATGATCGTGGCCAGCACGCACGAAATCACCACCAGCGCGATCAATCCGGCGATGCCGTAGCGCAGCGCCGCCCGCAGCGGGGCGTCGGGATGGGAATGCGAAGCCGTGGTCACGGTGCGTGAGTTTACTCGCCGCTTACTTCCGGCCCGTTCGGCGTCGGATTGCCCGACTCCGAGCTCGAACCGGACCGACCGCGCTTGCGTATCCCCACCGCCTCGCGCAGCGACGGCACCGCGGTGAGCACCAGCGCGCACACCAGACCGGCCGCGAACAGCAACACCACCAGCCGTCGATCGATCAGCGAGGAGCCGACCGCGCCGAAGGCCAGCACGCCGACCCACAGGTAGATCGTCAGCACGACGCGACGCTGGGAATGCCCGATCTGCAGCAGCCGGTGATGCAGGTGCATCTTGTCCGGTGTGGAGAAGCTCACTCCCGCGCGCACCCGGCGCACGATCGCCATCACCAGATCCAGCACCGGAATGAACATCACCGCACCCACCAGCAGCAGCGGTGACAGCAGACCGACGATGTCGCGGGCGCCGTATCCGGTCAGCGGAATCCGGCCCGAGGCGCCGGTGGAGACCGCCGCCAACATGAGCCCGATCAGCATCGATCCCGAATCGCCCATGAATATCCGGGCGGGCTGGAAATTGTGCGGCAGGAATCCCAGGCAGCCACCCGCGATCGCGGCGGCCAGCATCGCCGGCGGATACCCGTCCGTGGCGCCGCCCTGCTGATACAGCAGCCCGGCCGCGAAGACGAAGACCGCGAGCGCGGCGATCACGCCCAGACCACCGGCCAGACCGTCGAGGCCGTCGACGAAGTTCCACGCGTTGATCATGGTGACGGTGATGATCACCGTCACCGCGCCGCCGTACAGCTGATCCAGCACCACCGTGGTGTTGGTGAACGGGTTGTAGATCGCCACCCAGCTCAGACCCATCACCGCCATCACACAGGCGGCGGTGATCTGGCCGACGAATTTGGTCAGCGCATCCAGACCCCAGCGGTCATCGATGATGCCGACCAGCACGATGAGGGTGCCCGCGACCATCACCGCGGGGACGTCGTGCGGATAGTCGAAGCCCCGCCGCAGCGCGGGCAGCTGATGGGCGAACAGCACCGCGGCCACCACGCCCAGATAGATCCCGACCCCGCCCATCCGCGGGATCGGCTTGACGTGCACGTCACGTTCGCGCGGAATCGCCACCGCGCCGAACTTGATCGCCAGCACCCGAATACCACCGGTGGACAGCAGGGTCACCACCGTTGACACGAGCAGGACCAGCAGAAGCTCGCGCAGCGGAACGACCGCGCCCTGGCTGAATATCATCTACCAGGCCGTCACCGTGGCGCTCGGACCGTCAGGTCCCCCGGCGCTATGCCGAGCACCTCGCCCACCTGGTCGGCGCTCACCGCACCCTCGCGCAGAATGCGCGGACTGTCCGAGGTGAGGTCCACGATCGTCGAGGGAACGCCGTGATCGGCCGGTCCGCCATCCAGGTACACGCCTACCAGCTCGCCGAGCTGATCGCGCGCCTCCTGCACGGTCGAGGCCGCGGCCTGCCCGGAGACGTTGGCGCTGGACACCGCCAGCGGACCGACCTCCCGGAGCAGTTCCAGCGCCACCGGATGCAGCGGCATCCGCAGCATCACCGTGCCGCGGGCGTCGCCCAGGTCCCATGCCAGCGAAGGGGCTTGCTGCACAACCAGACTCAGCCCGCCCGGCCAGAACGCCCGGATCAGATCGCGGGCGTGCTGCGACACCGAGAACACCAGTCCGTCGATGGTGTTCCACGACCCCACCAGCACCGGCACCGGCATATCCCGGCCGCGGCGCTTGGCGGCCAGCAGGTCGGCGACGGCCCCGGAATCGAAGGCGTCTGCCGCCAGGCCGTACACGGTGTCGGTGGGGATGACCGCGAGCCGTCCGGATTTCAGCGTCGTCCGCGCGGCGGTCAGCCCGGCGGCACGTGAGTCGGGATCGGAGCAGTCGTAGACGATACTCACTCGGGAGAGTGTATTTGCTGGCGTGAAAGAAGGCGCGCCCGGCGCTGTCTTTTTGGCCTCCGCTCCGCTCCGGCGTGTTTCGGGTACCGCGAATCACCGCACCAGACGACCGAGAAGCGCAGAGGCGCAGACAATTCCGACGATTGCGGCGACGACGAGAACGCCCATGTCGAGCCATAGATGATCGGCTGCGCCGATGAGCAGGCCGCGCAGTGCGTCCACCTCGTAACTGAGCGGATTGACGTGACTGATCACACGCAACCAGCCCGGCATGAGATCGATCGGATACAGCGCGTTGGAGGCGAAGAACAGCGGCATGGTGATCGCCTGGCCGATACCCATCAGCCGGTCGCGTTTGGTCACCAGACCCGCGATGGACATCGACAGGCAGGCGAAGAAGGACGCACCCAGCACGACCGCGAGCACCGCGCCGAGCAGCTTCAGCGGATTCATCGTCAGGTGCACGCCCATCAGCAGCGACAGCACCACGATGATCAGCACCTGTGCCACCGAACGCACGCCGACCGCGAAGCATTTGCCGGTGATCAGCGCCGCACGCGGGGTCGGGGTGACCAGGAGTTTGTTCAGGATTCCGGCGTCGCGGTCCCAGATCAGCTGAATTCCGTACAGGATCGCGATGAACAGCGCCGACTGCGCGATGACGCCCGGGGCGAGGAAGTCCAGGTAGGGCAGCGAGCCGGTGGGGATGCTGTGCAGCCGGGAGAACGTGGTGCCGAAGATCAGCATCCACAGCGCGGGCTGCACCGCGCGCGTGAACAGTTCGGTGCGATCGTGGCGCAGTTTCTGCAACTCCACCAGCGCGAACGTCCCGATTCGCGAACTCAGTGCGACCGCGCGGCCGAAGCCGCGCGGAGCGTGGCGCAGCGGCGGGAATTCAGCCGGCACGTTGAGCGGTTCGGCGTGTGTTTCGGACACCGCGCAGCCCTCCCTCGGTATTCGAATCTTCATCCAGTCCGGCGCCGGCGTGATGCCGGAAGACGTCCTCGAGCGTGGCCTGCGGGCCGAGTGCGGCCTTCAGATCCGCCGGTGAACCGACCGCGCGCAGAATCCCCTTGTGCAGCAGGGCGATTCGATCGCACAGCACATCGGCCTCGGACATGTAGTGGGTGGTGAGCAGCACGGTCGTGCCGAAGTTGTGCCGCAGTTCGCGCACTCGCTCCCAGACGCTGTCCCGGGCGATCGGATCCAGGCCGACGGTCGGCTCGTCCAGGATCAGCAGGGCGGGCCGGTTGACCAGCGCCTGCGCCAGCTCCAGGCGACGCACCATACCGCCGGAGTAGCCCGCCGCCAGCCGATCGGCGACGTCGAGCAGATCCATCGCGGCCAGCACCTGTTCGACGCGTTCGGCGCGTTCGCGGCGCGGAACGTCGAACAGCCGCGCGAACCACGCGACGTTCTGCCGCCCGGTCAGCGCGGCCTCGATGGACAGCTGCTGCGGGACGTAGCCGAGGTTGTAGCGGATCGTGGTGTTGTCCCGGCCGACCTGCCGGCCGAACATGGCGACCCGGCCGTGCTGGATCGGCATGAGGGTGGTCAGCAATCGGATCGTGGTGGTCTTTCCCGCACCGTTGGGGCCGAGTAGACCGAAGACCTCGCCGCGTTCGATACGCAGATCCAGATCGTTCACAACGGTGTGTTCGCCGTAGCGATGCGTCAGGCCGACGCATTCCACGGCGGGGATATCACCGGGTGGCTCAACGGATTTCGCCGTCATCGCACTCCCCCGTTCTCGCTCGTGCCGAATACCCGTCCGCTGCACGCGGATTCGGACATTGCGGCGTGGTGTTTCAGCTGCGGTGTTCACGCTCGTGCAGCAGGTCGGTCAGCTTGTCGACCACGGCCAGGCCGCGAACCAGGTCCTCGCGTTCGCGTGCGGTGAGCTCGTCGAGTGCGGTACCGACGAGTTCGTGTCTGCGCCTCCGGGTTTCGTCCACCGAGCGCTGCACCTCCGGCGTCAGGCTCAACCGCAGCGCCCGGCGATCGTCCGGATCCTGTTCGCGCACCAGCAGATTCGCCTTGGCCAGTGCGCTGACGAAGGTCGAGACGCTGTTGGGCGCCAGGCCCAACTCCGCGGCGGCGGCCTTCACCGAGATCCCCGGATGCCGCGAGACGAGCCGGAGGAACTCCGCCTGCGCATCGCTGATCCCCGGCTGATCGAACGCCCGCCCGGCAAGCCTGCGCACCTGCCGCCGGAACCGCCCGAACACCCGCAACATGCCACCGACCAGCTCCGGAGAGTTCTCCGAAACCGTGGGGATACCTTCCCGAACCGTCTGCACCGGCTCAGATTACCTCTAAAGCAGAGCTATTTGCATCTGATTCAGAGCTATTTACCGGAAGTTCGGCTTTCGGTCGATCCCCTCGCGGTCAGTCCGCGGTGCGGCGGGCGGCGACGAAGCGGGGTCTGCCCACGAGATCGGGGTGTTCGACGATGGCGGTGAATCGGCCGGTGTCCGCGAACAGGGCGGCGACCTGGGAGCCGTTGGTGTCGTCGTGCTCGACCGCGGCCACGCCGTCCGCGCGCAGCAGTCGGGTGATGGTGCCGATCATGGGCGCGATGACGGACAGGCCGTCCGGGCCGCCGAACAGGGCCCGGTGGGGATCGTGGTCGGCGACCTCGGGGTCCAGGGTCGCGTCCTCGGGAATGTAGGGCGGATTGGCGACCAGGACGTCGACGCGATCGTTCAAGGGGGACAACACATTCGGATCGGTGACGTCACCGGCGTGCAGATGGATCGGAGTATCGCCGTCGGCGGCCTGCCGGTCGGCGTTGCGGCGCGCCCATTCGCGGGCCGCCGGATCGATCTCGACCGCGTACACCTGCGCGTCGGGGCGCGCATGCGCGATCGCCAGCGCCAGCGCGCCCGATCCCGTGCACAGATCCACCACGATCGGCGGATGCTCGTGTCCGGCCGCCTCGAGTTGAGCCAGCGCCCACGCGAACAGCAACTCGGTCTCCGGACGAGGGACGAACACTCCCGGGCCCACCGCCAGATCGATCTCGCCCATCGCGGCGACGCCCGTGAGATGTTGCAGCGGAACACGTTCCGCGCGCCGATCCACCAGCTTGCGGAATTCGACGAGCTGTTCGGCAGTCAGCATCGGCACCAGCGCCAGGCGCGAACGCTGCACGCCCAGCACATGCGCGGCGAGAAATTCGGCATCGGTGTGCGGACTGTGCACACCCGCCGCCTCCAACTGTCCGACCGCCTCGAGGACAGCCGGACGCAAACTGACCCGACTCACTGTGTCTTTGGCCTCCGCTTCGCTCCGGCGGGTTTTCGGCGACATAAGGCTCGTCGTTGCACGCTCGAGACTCGGGCTTCGCCCATGCGCTTCGAGCGTGCAACGACGAGCCGCGCCGAAAACCTTTGGGGTTGGCGTTTCCGGCCTGACAGTTCCGGCGTACAGAGACGCTTCGCCACGGGTACGTTCACCGGACGCTTCGGGCCTACTCTGCGGCCAGGCGGGCGGCGCGATCGGCCTCGCCTAGCGCGTCGAGCACTGCGTCGAGATCTCCGTCCAGCACCGCGTCCAGATTGTGTGCCTTGAAACCGATGCGGTGATCGGTGATCCGGTTCTCCGGGAAGTTGTAGGTGCGGATCCGCTCGGAGCGGTCCACGGTGCGAATCTGGCTGGCGCGGCCCGCGGCGGCCTCGGCGTCGGCCTGTTCCTCGGCCAGCAGTTGCAGCCGGGCCGCGAGCACCTGCATCGCGCGGATCTTGTTCTGCAGCTGGGAACGCTCGTTCTGGCAGGTCACCACGATGCCGGTGGGCAGGTGGGTGATGCGCACGGCCGAGTCGGTGGTGTTGACGCCCTGGCCGCCCTTACCGGAGGAACGGTAGACGTCGATGCGCAGGTCGCCCTCGTCGATCTGTACCTGTTCGACCTCGTCGGGTTCGGGATAGATCAGAATTCCGGCGGCCGAGGTGTGAATGCGGCCCTGTGATTCGGTCACCGGCACCCGCTGCACGCGGTGCACGCCGCCCTCGAACTTGAGCCGGGACCACACACCGTCGCGACTGGGCTCGCGACTCTTGATGGTGATCGTCGCTTCCTTGTAGCCGCCCAGATCGGACAGCGTGGCGTCGAGCACCTCGACCTTCCAGCCCCGGCGTTCCGCGTAGCGGATGTACATCCGGGCCAGATCCGAGGCGAACAGCGCCGATTCCTCGCCGCCCTCGCCGGATTTCACCTCGAGCACCACGTCGTCGGCGTCGTGCGGATCGCGCGGGGCGAGCAGGTCGGTGAGCGTCTTCTCCAGCTCCTGCACCTGATCTTCCAGATCCGGCACCTCGGCCGCGAAGGACGCGTCATCGGCCGCCAGCTCCCGCGCGGCGGTGAGATCCTCGCGCGCGGTCTGCAGTTTGGTGTGGGCGGACATGATCGGAGCCAGCTCGGCGAACCGCTTGCCCACGCGCCGGGCCTCGCCCGGGTTGTTGTGCAGCGCCGGATCGGACAGCTGCATCTCCAGCCCGGCATGTTCGGCCAGGATGTCGTCGATCGCGGACGGGGCCGTCACATCGGCCATCGCGGGAGCTCCTCTGTGCGATTCTCGTTCGGGCCGCGAACCCGCCGTAGCGGAGCGGAGGCCAAAAGCACCGACGCCCGACCTACGGGTTACGTAGGACGGGCGTCGGCTGGACAGCTACTCGGCGTCGGACTTCTTCGCAGCGCGCTTGCCGTAGCGGGCCTCGAAGCGAGCGACGCGGCCGCCGGTGTCGAGGATCTTCTGCTTGCCCGTGTAGAACGGGTGGCACTGCGAGCAGACCTCGACGTTGATCCGGCCCGAGTCCTTGGTGCTGCGGGTCTGGAAAGTGTTCCCACAACCGCAGACGACGGTCGTCTCCACGTACGTGGGGTGGATTCCTGCCTTCATGGATGTCCTTTCGATGGTCGCCGGGTCGCCCACAGAGATGAGGACGTGAACCGGAACCGACTAGGCATTGTTGCCAACGAATCAGTCTAAACGCCGATCCGCCCCGGTTTTGTTCCGGGCCGGGTCTGCCGGGCCGACTTCCCAAAACAGGGGGCAGGTATGTTTGTTCCCCTAGCGCTCCCCATGGTAAGCCCCAAGAAAGTACGGGCGCGCATATTCGCTGCTCTCGAGCCACGCTGAAGTCGGGTAGTCGGCTACTCGCGAATGCGAACAGCATTGTTCATAGAGTATCGCCAGGGGGCCGAGAACCGGCTAGGGACAGGAGGGAACGTAGTGAATCAGCACACCGCCCGGGGGGCTCGGGGGTCGCGGTCCCCCGGATCGGCGATCGGCCGTAGGGTTCGCGTCCTGCCGGGGGGTTGGCGCGCGGAACTCGTCGCCGGAGCCGTGTTGATGGTTTTGTTCGTGATGATCGCCGTCGGCTGGTGGGCCGCGCCCACGGATCGGGCCACCGCACTCCCCGCGCCCGGCACAACCGGAGATACCGAGCCCTACCAGTTCACTGCGACCGCGCTGCCGACCGGCGGCCTGGCCGCCGCCACCGCACTGATCATCGCCGGACTGATCATCGGTGCCGTGGTGGTCGGGCGAATCTTCTACTCCCCCAGCCGAAAACGCCGCTGAGGCCCTGCCACAGCAGGACCTCAGCGGGGTTGGCCTCCGGCGAGACACGGCTTCTCGCCGGAAACACTCGTACTCCGCGCGGGCCCGTCGCGACACCGGCGAGCCCGCATGAACGCGGAGTACTACTCGTCCAGAGCGCCCGGCGCGGTCTTGGAGACCTGCACCAGGAATTCCATATTGTTCTTGGACTTGCGCAACCGGTCGATCAGCAGATCGATCGCCTGATGCGAATCCAGGCCGGACAGCACGCGCCGCAGCTTGTGGATGACCGCGGCCTCGTCCGGCGACATGATCAGCTCGTCGCGGCGGGTACCGGACGGGTTGACGTCCACCGCCGGGAACACCCGACGCTCGGCGATCTTGCGATCGAGCTTGAGCTCGGCGTTGCCGGTGCCCTTGAACTCCTCGAAGATGACCGTGTCACCGGTGGATCCGGTCTCCACCATCGCGGTCGCGATGATGGTGAGCGAGCCGCCGTTCTCGATGTTGCGCGCCGCGCCCAGGAACCGCTTGGGCGGGTACAGCGCGGTCGAGTCGACACCACCGGACAGGATGCGCCCCGAGGCCGGCGAGGAGTTGTTGTACGCGCGGCCCAGACGGGTGATCGAGTCCAGCAGCACACAGACGTCCTGGCCCATCTCCACCAGACGCTTGGCCCGCTCGATGGCGAGCTCGGCGACCGAGGTGTGATCGCTCGGCGGCCGGTCGAACGTCGAGGCGATCACCTCGCCACGCACCGAGCGCTGCATGTCGGTGACCTCTTCAGGACGCTCGTCGACCAGCACCACCATCAGGTAGCACTCGGGGTTGTTGGTCGCGATCGCGTTCGCGATGTCCTGCATGATCGTGGTCTTACCGGCCTTGGGCGGGGACACGATCAGGGCGCGCTGGCCCTTGCCGATCGGCATGATCAGGTCGATCACGCGAGTGGTCAGCTTGTTCTGCGCGGTCTCGAGCCGCAGCCGCTGGTTCGGGTACAGCGGGGTCAGCTTGTTGAACTCCGGACGACGACGGGCCGAATCGATATCGGTGCCGTTGACGGTGTCCAGCCGGACCAGCGGATCGAACTTCTGGCGCTGGTTGCCCTGCTCGCCCTCGCGGGGCGCGCGCACCGCACCGGTGATCGCGTCACCGCGGCGCAGGCCGTTCTTGCGGACCAGGTTCATCGAGACGTACACGTCGTTCGGGCCGGCCAGATAGCCGGAGGTGCGCACGAACGCGTAGTTGTCCAGCACGTCCAGGATGCCGGCGACCGGCTGCAGGACGTCGTCCTCGCGGATCTCGACCTCGCGGGTCTCACCACCACCGGCACCGCCCTCGCGGTCCCGGCCCCGACGACGCTCCCGGAACCGACGGCCGCGACGACCCCGGCCGTCACCGTCGTCGTCACCGCCGCGATCGCGATCGCGGTCGGCGCCGTTGCGGTTCTGGTTGCCCTGACCGTTCTGCTGATTGCGGTCGCCCTGCTGGTTCCGGTCGCTCCGGTCGCCCTGCTGATTGCGATCGGTCCGGTCGCCCTGCTGATTGCGATCGCTCCGGTCGCTCTGCTGATTGCGATCGCTCTGCTGATTGCGATCGCGGCGACGCTCGCCGGAGTCCTGCTCGGACTTGGCCTCGGCGCCGTTGGTCTCGGCCTTGGCCTCGCCACCGTCCGCCGCGCGCTGCTCACGGCCGCGGCGCTGTCGACCACGACCGCGCTGGCCACTCTCGCGACCGGTCTCCTCACCCGAATCGGCCGGGCGCGCAGGCGAATCAGCCTTGGCCTGGGCGGGTTCGGCGACCTTCTCCGAAGACTTCTCGGCGGACTTGCCCGCCTTCTCCGCGGACTTCTCGGCCTTCTCGGCGGGCTTGTCGGCGGGCTTGTCGGCGACGCCGTCCAGCGTCTGCTGCTCACCGCGCGCCGAACCGGACTTGGCCCGCGGCGATTCCGCGGCAGGGGCGGGCTCAGCGGTCTTCGCCGACTTCGCGGGCGCGGATTCTTCGCGGTCACGCGTGGGCTTACCGGCCTGATTTTCCTTGATGGCGGCGATCAGATCGCCCTTGCGCATTCCGGAAGTGCCTCGTATACCGAGCTCTCCGGCGAGTGCGCGCAACTGCGGCAACAACATTCCAGTCAGCCCCGATCGTGCGACGTCGGTTTGTTCGCTCATCTTCGAAATCTGTCCGGAGTCACTATCGCGGTCCGAGGAGCGTCCATCGGTTTCCACCCCGGGTGTCGCGAGCAGGTCCGTATCTGTCACGGAGATCCTTTCCTTCCCTCGATTGCCGTGTGCTTGTTCGAGGGTTTCGTTCCGAAGCCCGGTCACTGTGCCGAGCCCGGATGCCGTATCGCCTGCCCCGCCGGACCTGCGGCTCATCACCACCAGGTCTGCGCCACCGGTTCACAAAGGTGGGAGTTCATTCCAGTGCCGACCCCGAGATCTCGAGACTCGTCTCGCGAGTCTGAGCAAGAAGCCTGCTGGAGCGATTGCCCAAATGAAGCACCGGCGTCTGATGCGCACGATGTACGGACTCGCTCAGGATAGCTCCCCGCAGGAATGCCTGCAAGGCAGGCACGCCGTCAATCGGTTCGCACACCATCGGAAATGGCGGGTTCGAGTACGCGCAGCCCTTCGGCAATCGCGAGTTCACGCAGTTCGGCAGGAAATTCACCGGTGCTCAACGCGAGCACGGTCGGGCCCGCACCCGATACCGTCGCGGCGATTCCGGCCTCGCGCAGCCGGGCGATCCAGGCGGTCGTGACCGGCAGTGCCGAGGCGCGGTAGCCCTGATGCAGCCGATCCTCGGTGGCGGGGATCAGCAGGTCAGGGCGTTGCGTCAAGGCCACTACCGCGAGTGCGGCACGGCTGGCGTTGAATGCGGCGTCACCGTGCGGCACCGTTTCGGGAAGCAGCCCGCGGGTGTGCGCGGTGGCCGAACGTTCCTCGGGCACCAGCACGTACGCCCGCAGCCGATCGTGCGGATCCAACCGAACGGCGCGATATCTGCGGCCGAGCAGTTCACCGTCGGCAACCTCGACGTTCTCGGTCCAGGAAACGACGATTCCGCCCAGCACACTGGCGGCGGCATTATCCGGGTGACCCTCGAATTCCGCTGCCAGCTGGACCAATTCGGCATCGTCGTAAATGAGTTCCGAATCGAATTTCGCGGCCAGGGCCCGGCCCGCGGCCAGTCCGCCGACCACCGCCGAGGCCGAGGAGCCCAGCCCACGCGAATGCGGAATCACGTTGTGGCACACCACATCCAGGCCGTCAGCCCAGACGCCCGCGGCCTGCAGGCCGCGTTCGATCGCCCGGACCACGAGATGTGAAGGGCCCCAAGGCACGTCGTCCGCACCTTCACCCTCGACCCGGATCGTGAGCCCGGAGTCGGTGGTGCGCACGACGATCTCGTCGTGCAGACCCAGTGCGATTCCCAGCGAATCGAATCCGGGTCCGAGATTGGCACTGGACGCGGGCACCCGCGCCGTGACGCACAACCCGGCGGGCAGGGTCCGGGTCACACCGGGACCGTGCCGCTCGGCGTCGGCGACTGCGGGAGTTGTGACATGGTTCACTCGCTCACGTTGCCCTTCCCGCGCGGTCAACTCAAGCCAGTTCCAGCTCGTGGGCGACCGCGACCGGGTCCACCGCGATCGCCTGGACCTGCGGCATACCCGACAGCGCGGTGTCGGGATCCTTGAGGCCGTTACCGGTCACCGTGCAGACCACGGTCAGGCCCGCATCCAGCCAACCCTCCTTGCGCGCGGCCAGCAACCCGGCCACGCTGGCGGCCGAAGCCGGCTCGACGAATACGCCCTCGGTGCCCGCGACCAGGCGATACGCCTCGAGAATCGCCTCGTCGGTGGCCGCGCGGAACGCGCCGCCGGATTCCTCCTTGGCGGCCACCGCACTGTTCCACGACGCGGGCGCGCCGATCCGGATGGCGGTGGCGATCGTCTCGGGATCCTTCACCGGCGCGCCGTTGACCAGCGGTGCGGCACCCGCGGCCTGCACGCCGAGCATGCGCGGACGCGCGGTGGTCAGGCCGTCGGCGTGATATTCGCCATAGCCCTTCCAGTAGGCGGTGATGTTCCCCGCGTTGCCGACCGGCAGCGCGTGCACGTCGGGGGCGCGGCCGAGCGCGTCGCAGATCTCGAAGGCCGCGGTCTTCTGCCCCTCGATACGCGCCGGGTTCACCGAATTCACCAGGCCGACCTGCGGGAACTCCGAGGTGACCTTGCGCGCGAGCTCGAGGCAGTCGTCGAAATTGCCGTCCACCTGGATGATCTTCGCGCCCAGCATGACCGCCTGGGCCAGCTTGCCCATCGCGATCTTGCCCTGCGGGATCAGCACCGCGCAGTGCATGCCCGCCCGGGTGGCATACGCCGCGGCCGAAGCCGAGGTGTTGCCGGTGGAGGCGCACAGGACCGCCTTCTGACCGCGCGCCTTGGCATCGGTCATCGCCACGGTCATCCCGCGATCCTTGAAGGATCCGGTCGGGTTCAGGCCCTCGACCTTGAGATACACCTCACATCCGGTGAGTTCGGAGATGTGGTGCGCGGGCACCAGGGGCGTGCCGCCCTCGTACAGCGTGACCGTCTCCCAGTCCGCGCCGACCGCGAGGCGATCCCGATATGCCTCGATCAGCCCCGGCCAGGGTTTGTGTACCGCGGTGGGGATCGGCACTCCTGTCTTGTTCATTCCTCGGTGCCTTCCAATCTCACAACGCTGGTCACGGACGTGACGGATTCCAGCTCGGCCAACGCGGCCACCGTATCTGCCAGCGCCGACTCGGTCGCGTGGTGGGTGACCACGACCAGTCGCGCGCCCTCGTCCTGTCCCTCCTGACGGACGGTCGAGATGCTGACACCGTGCTGGGCGAATTCCCCGGCGACCGCCCGCAGAACTCCGGTGCGATCGGCGACCTTCAAGTTCACGTGGTAGCGGGTCGGTGTATCGCCGATCGGCGCGATCGGCAGCTCAGCATAAACCGATTCGCCCGGTGCGCGACCACCGAAGAACTTGTTACGCGCGGCCATCACCAGATCACCCATCACCGCCGATGCGGTCGGCGCGCCACCGGCGCCCTGACCGTAGAACATCAACCGGCCCGCATTCTCGGCCTCCACGACGACGGCGTTGAATGCGCCGCTCACCGAGGAGAGCGGATGTTTGCGCGGGATCAGCGCGGGATACACCCGGACCGAGATGCGGTCCTTGCCGCCCTGCGCGGACCCGGGTTCGCCGGGGCCCGCTGGCACTCGCTCGCAGATTGCCAGCAGCTTGACAGTGCAACCGACGGCGGCGGCGGTCTCCAGATCCTCCGAGGTGATCCGCGAGATGCCCTCGCGGTAGACGTCCGCGGCGGTGACCCGGGTGTGGAAGGCCAGCGACGCCAGGATCGCGGCCTTCGCGGCAGCGTCGAAACCCTCGACGTCCGCGGTGGGATCGGCCTCGGCGTAGCCGAGGCGGGTGGCCTCCGCGAGCGTCGCGCTGTAGTCCGCACCGGTCTCGTCCATCGCCGACAGGATGAAATTCGTTGTGCCGTTGACGATTCCGACCACGCGATTGACCCGGTCGCCGGACAGCGACTGGATCAGCGGGCGCACCACCGGGATCGCCCCGGCCACGGCGGCCTCGAAGTACAGATCCGCGCGGCTGTGCTCGGCGGCCGCGGCGAGCTCGCCGGTGTAGTCGGCCAGCAACGCCTTGTTCGCCGTCACCACCGACTTGCCCGCGGTGAGCGCGGCGCCGATCAGTTCCCGGGCCGGATCGATGCCGCCCATCACCTCGACGACCAGATCCACGTCCTCGCGGTTGACCAGCGCGCGTGCGTCGGTGGTCAGCAGCTCGGGATCGATGCCCCGGTCCACGTCGAGCCGACGTACCGCGACCCCGCGCAGCACCAGCGGCGCGCCGACGCGTTGCCGCAGGTCCTGGGACTGTTCCTGGATGATCCGCACGACCTCGGTGCCGACATTTCCCATGCCCAGGACCGCGACGCCGATCGGATGATCGGATCCGAAGGGATATCCCTGGTCCGGCCCACCCGTCGCCCGGCCACCGCCCCCCATCGAATCGCTACGCGATGCCGCCATTACTGCACCTCCAAGCTCAAGAGATCTTCCACCGTTTCCCGACGCAGGATCAGGCGCGCCTGCCCATCGCGCACGGCGACCACCGCCGGTCGGGTCAACAGGTTGTACCGGCTCGACATCGAATAGCAGTACGCACCCGTCGCCGCCACGGCGATCAGATCGCCCGGACCGACGTCCTCGGGCATCCAGGTGTCGCGAATGACGATATCGCCACTCTCACAATGCTTTCCGACTACGCGAGCGACGACCGCGGCGGCCTCGCTGGACCGCGAGACCAGACGACAGTCGTATTCGGCCTGATACAGCGCCGGGCGGATGTTGTCGCTCATGCCGCCGTCCACGCTGACGTAGCGGCGCTGTGCGCCCGCGTCCAGGACGACGTCCTTGATCGTCCCGACCTCGTACAGCGTGACGGTGCTCGGTCCGGCGATGGCGCGGCCCGGTTCGATCGCGATGGTCGGGGTGGGCAGTCCGATCTGCGCGGACTCGGACTGCACCAGGTGCCGGACCTTCTTCGCGAACTCGTCCAGCGGCGGCGCGTCGTCCCCGGGCAGATACGAAATACCCAGTCCGCCACCGAGATCCAGTGTGTGGATCTGCTGGGTCCGCTCGACGCCGAACTTCTCGATCGCCTCGCGCAGCAGACGCAGCATGCGGCGCGCGGAGATCTCGAAGCCGTCGATGTCGAAGATCTGCGAACCGATGTGACTGTGCAGGCCGACCAGACGCAGATTCTGCGCCTCGAACACCCGCGCCAGCGCCTCCATCGCGTCGCCGCCCGCGATCGAGAAGCCGAACTTCTGATCCTCGTGCGCGGTCGAAATGTATTCGTGCGTATGGGCTTCCACGCCGACGGTGACGCGGACGAGGACATCCTGCACCACACCCGCGCGGCCGGCCGCGGCCTCCAGCCGGTCGATCTCGATCAGCGAGTCGACCACGATGTGGCCCACTCCGGCCGACACCGCCGCATCCAGTTCGGCGACCGATTTGTTGTTGCCGTGCAAGGCGATTCGCTCGGCCGGGAATCCGGCGTGCAGCGCCACCGCGAGTTCGCCGCCGGAGCACACGTCCAGGGACAGCCCCTCGTCGCGAACCCAGCGCGCCACCTCACCGCACAGGAATGCCTTGGAGGCGTAGTGCACTCGGGCGTCGGGCCCGTACGCGCGCACCATATCCCGGCAGCGGGAACGGAAGTCGTCCTCGTCCACCACGAACAGCGGGGTGCCGAACCGCTCGGCGAGGTCGGATACCGGCACACCGGCCAGGCGCACCACGCCGTCGGCATCGCGAGAAGCGTTGCGGGGCCAGACGTTCTCGGGCAGATCGATCAGCTGCGCCGGATCCTTCGGCCGCTCCGGAAGATTCGGGGCGTGCGGGATCTCGGCGTGTCGCGGCCCGGCCGGATGCGCACTCATGCCGGATGTTCCTTCCTCATCGAGGTGTGACGCGAATTCACATGCGCTCCGGAGCGCTGACGCCCAAGAGCGACAGACCGTTGCGCAACACCTGACGCGTCGCCTTCACCAATTCCAGACGCGCGGCGTTCCGCGGGGTGAGCGGCTCGTCGCCCTGCGGCAGGACGCGCATCTCGTTGTCGGACTGGAAGGGGTGGTACACACCGGCCAGCTCCTCCAGATACCGCACCATCCGATGCGGCTCGCGCATCTCCGCGGCCGTGGCCACGATCCGGGGGAACTCGCCCAGGGTGCGGATCAGCTCGCCCTCGCGATCCGCGGTCATCGCGGCGAAATCCGGTGTCACCGAGGCGAAGTCGAAGGACTCCGAGTTCTCGATGATCCGGCACGTGCGGGCGTGCGCGTACTGCACGTAGTAGATCGGGTTGACGCTCTCCTGCTTGGTCCACAGGTCCAGATCGATATCGATACTGCTGTTGGCCGAGGAGCGCATCAGCGAATAGCGAGCGGCGTCGACGCCGATCGCGTCTACCAGGTCGTCGAGCGTGACGATGGTGCCCGCGCGCTTGGACATCCGCACGGCCACACCGTCTTTCACCAGATTAACCATCTGGCCGATGAGCACCTCGACGGTGGCGGGATCGTCGCCGAAGGCGGCCGCGGCGGCCTTGAGACGGCCGATGTAGCCGTGGTGGTCCGCGCCGAGCATGTAGATGCACAGGTTGAAACCACGCGAGCGCTTGTTGTGGAAATACGCGATGTCACCGGCGATGTAGGCGGAATTGCCGTCGCTCTTGATGACCACGCGGTCCTTGTCGTCACCGTATTCGGTGGAGGCTATCCACCACGCGCCGTCCTTCTCGTACAACTTCCCCGAGGACTTCAGCGTCGCCACCGCGCGCTCGACCTCACCGGATTCGAACAGCGCGCTCTCGTTGAAATAGACGTCGAAGTCGGTGCCGAAATCGTGCAGGGACGCCTTGATCTGCCCGAACATCAGCTCGACGCCCTCGCGCCGGAACAGCTCGTGCCGCTCGGTCTCGGGCAGCTCCGCCGCGCCCGGATTCGCCGCGACGATCGTGTCGGCGATCTCGGTGATGTACGCGCCCGCATACCCGTCGTCCGGGGTGGGCGCGCCGGTGGCCTTGGCGACCAGGGAGTTGGCGAAACGGTCGATCTGCGCGCCGTGATCGTTGAAGTAGTACTCCCGGGTCACCTCCGCGCCCTGGGCGATCAGGATGCGGCCGAGGGCATCGCCCACCGCCGCCCAGCGGGTGCCGCCGAGATGAACCGGACCGGTCGGATTGGCGGAGACGAATTCCAGGTTGATCTTCGCGCCCGCGAGGGTGTCGGCGGTGCCGTAGCGCTCACCGGCGGCGAGGATCTTCTCGATGATCGCGCCCTGCGCGCCGGCGGCGAGGCGGATGTTGAGGAATCCGGGGCCGGCGACCTCGGCGGTGTCGATACCGTCCGAGGCCGAGAGCGCCTCGGCGAGCAGAGTGGCGAGTTCGCGCGGATTCATTCCGGCCTTCTTCGCCACCTGCATGGCCACATTCGTGGCATAGTCACCGTGCTCGGGATTGCGCGGGCGCTCCACCGTGACCTCGTCGGGCAGGACCCCCGGGTCCGATCCACGTTCCACGAGCACCTTCGCGGCGGTAGCACGAAGGAGATCTGCAAGGTCAACTGGAGTCACGGGTAACTATCCTATGGTTCGAGCAGGGGGGCGCCGCCAGCGGGTTTCCCGGACTCGGATCAGCCGACCGATCGAAGAGAGCCCATCAGCGATGCCGAACACCAGCGCAAAATCGGCCAAGGCCATTCGTGCCGCCGCCCGGTCCGCTCCCGCGAGTAAATCGGGAGGGGGTCCGAAACTGCCCGGGGGACGGCGGATCCAGTGGCCCATCGTCGGCGGCGGCGTCGTGATCGTGGTGCTGGTCGCCGCGCTGGCAATCTACCTGGTGCCGAAATACCAGCAGAAGGCCGATACGCAGAAGTTCACCCCGACCGCCGAGCACAAGGATCCCTCGACCGACATCGCGGGTGTGGTGCGCAAGGACTATCCGGCCGGTCTGCACGTCTCGGCGAGCCAGCGGGTGGCCTACGACATGACCCCGCCGATGGGCGGCCCGCACGACGCGTCCTGGGCCACCTGCACCGGCGTGGTCTACGGCAAGGCGATCCGCACCGAGAACGCGGTGCACTCGATCGAGCACGGCGCGATCTGGATCGCCTACAACCCCGACAAGGTCACCGGCGCGGCCCTGGATTCGCTGAAGCAGCGCGTCGCGGGGAAGCCGGCCATGCTGATGTCGCCGTATCCCGGTCTGGATCACGCCGTCTCGCTGCAGTCCTGGGGCCACCAGCTGAAGCTGGACAGCGCCGACGACAAGCGCGTCGGCGAATTCATCAGCGCCCTGCGCCTGAACCAGTACACCTACCCCGAGGTCGGCGCGGACTGCGCGAACCCGACCTTCGACACCGACAACCCACCCGCATTCGACCCCACTCCCCCCGGCAAGGACGCGATCCCGATGGACGGCAAGGGATTGCAGGCGGACCTGAGCGAAATGGGCGGCGCGTTGCCGGGTGGAATCCCGGGCATCCCCGTTCCGTCCGGCGGCGGCCAGTTCGTCCCGGGGGCAGGCGGGTAGATGGCGGCCGAGGACAACGGTCCGACCAGCCGATCGACGGATACCGGCCTCGGTGAGCACCGGACGTCGACCGAATCCGTCGGCGAGGCCGCGGCATCCGGATCCGGCCAGGAAACGGATCCGACCGGCTCCGGCGGATCTGCCGCCGGACGGGTCGGCAACCGACGGTACGAACCGGCAGGCGCCGAGGCCGAGTTGCCCGGGAATGTCGATTCGACTGACGACGAAGAGCCCTTGGACGGGTCCGGGCAGTCTCCCCGAGGCCGCACCACACTCCTGGCGCTGATCGGGGCGTGCCTGTTGCTGACCGGATTCGCGATCGGCGTGATAGCGCGAATCCCGTTGCAGCACAGCGTGGATGCCGCGCCAAACGCAGTGGATGTGGGCTTCTGTCAGGACATGTCGGTGCATCATGCGCAGGCCGTGCAGATGGCCGCGCTCGAATTGTCCGGGGGCGGTGATCCGGAGGTGAAGCGGCTGGCCTACGACATCCTGACCACCCAGCAGAATCAGGCCGGGCGCATGCAGGGCTGGTTGCAGCTGTGGGAGCGGCCGACCCTGAATCCGGACGGCTACATGGGCTGGATGACCGACCACGCGACCATGCACGGATCGATGGGTTCGATGCCGATAACCGCGACGCCCACCGGCCCGGTGCAATCCATGCCCGGCATGGCCACAGACGCCGAGTTGGCACAACTACGCCAACTCACCGGCCCCGCCCAGGACACCCTGTTCCTGCAACTGATGCTCCGCCACCACCGCGGCGGCATCGCCATGGTCGCCTACGCGAGCACCCACGCCGACACCGACGCCGTGCGCACCCTCGCCGACAGCATGAACGCCACCCAGCAGGGCGAAATCCAACTCATGACCCAACTCCTGGCCGCCCGCGACGCAACCCCGCTCCCCATGACCTGACACCCGCCGAATCCCGCTTTTTGGCGCACGGCCCATGATGCGATACGCTTTCCCAGCCCGATCGGACAATGGACGAACGGGTCCATCCCCGCCCTCGTAGCTCAGGGGATAGAGCGTCTGCCTCCGGAGCAGAAGGCCGCAGGTTCGATTCCTGCCGAGGGCACTCAGAGCACATGAGCCCTGACCGTCACATTGCCGGTCAGGGCTTTTCTGCGTCGCGCACGTCGATCACCTTGCCCGGGTTGAGGATTCCCAGCGGGTCGAGGGCTTGTTTGATGCTGTGGTGCATGGCCATGGCCACGGGGTCGAGTTCGCGGGACAGGCCGGGCATCTTGAGCAGGCCGACGCCGTGTTCGCCGGTCACGGTGCCGCCGAAATCCAGTGCGGCGTCGATGATGTCGGAGAAGGCGGCCTGGGCTCGGGTACGGGCGGCCTCGTCGTCGTGCGAGGTGATGAGCAGGGGGTGCAGGTTGCCGTCACCGGCGTGGGCGATATTGGCGATCACGGTGTCGTGCCGCAGCGCGATCTCCTCGATGCGGGCGAGCATGTCGGGCACCGCGCGCACCGGGACGCAGATGTCCTCGGTGAGAACGGGTCCCAGGCGTTCGACCGCCGGATAGGCCAGGCGGCGGGCCTGGAACAGCGCCTCGGATTCGATCTCGTCGGTGGATACCGCACTCCAGGTGGCGCCGGCCTTCTCGAAGCAGTCGCGCATGGTCTCCGCGTCGGCCTCACCGACCGATCCGGCGACGTCGACCCGGCCGAGCAGGACCACCTCGGCGTCCACCGACAGTCCGAGTTTCTTCCAATCGTCCACCGCGCGTAGGCAATGCCGATCGATGAGTTCCAGCGCCGAGGGGATCACCCCGGAACCGACCACGGCCTCGACGGCGCGTCCGGCGCTGACGATGGAGTCGAAGTATCCGGCCACGGTGCGCTCGGCCGGACGCTTCGGGCGCAGCCGCACGGTGATCTCGGTGATGACGCCGAGCGTGCCTTCCGAGCCGACCATCAGCCCGGCCAGGTCGTAGCCCGCCACGCCCTTCGCGGTGCGACGGCCCAGCCGCACCAATTCCCCTGTGCCGGTGACGATCTGCATGCCCAGGACGTAGTCGCGGGTCACCCCGTACTTCACGCAGCACAGTCCGCCCGCGTTCGTGGCGACGTTGCCGCCGATGGTGGACCACGGGGCGCTCGCCGGATCCGGCGGATACCAGAGCCCGTGCTCGGCGCAGGCGGTACGCAGATCCTCGTTGACCACGCCCGGTTGGACGACCGCGACGCGTTCGAGCGGATCGATGTCCAGTACGGCGTTCATCCGCTCGAAGGAGAGCACCACACTGCCGCGGGTCGCGTTCGCCCCGCCGGACAGTCCCGTTCCCGCGCCGCGCGCGATCACCGGCGTGCGATGCTCCGCACACCACCGCACGATGGTGCGGACCTCCTCGGCCGAATGCGGCCGCAGCACCGCCAGCGGCGGCTCGTGGGGCGCCCATTCGGCCTCGTCGTGCCCGTACCGTTCGATGACGTCCGGGTCCGTGACGACGCGGCCCGCGGGCAGCCGCGCGGCCAGGTCCTGCACCGAGTTCTCCACCGCACCTCGCATTCCTCGTGCGCGTCGTGTCGCCACGACGGCAGCTCAACCCTACGGCCCGGCAGGTCCGGGGTCGCGGAGGTCAGGATTCGCCCGGACGTAGCGTCAGGTAGCGCTGCAGAACGGGTGCGAGATCGGCGGTCAGTTCGGCGTGCGTCATCGCGACCACGGGTTCGAGCCGCAGCACGTAGCGGCACAGCGCCATGCCGAGGATCTGGCTGACGATCAGGCCCGCGCGGCGCGGGGCGTCGGCCGGATCGCCGACGCGTAACACCATCGGCATGATCTGTCCGGCGAAGATCTGCTGGGCGCGCTTGCCCACCGAATCGTCGGTCACCGCCGAGCGCAGCAGGGTGAGCAGGATCTCGTCACCGGGCGGGGTCTCCCAAAGTTCGAGGAATCGGTGCACGATCGTCTCCCCCAGCGCATCCTGGTGCACCACACCGAGATCCGGCAGTTCCAGATCGATCTCCAGGGCCGCGTCGAACAGCCCCTCCTTGCTGCCGTAGTACCGCATCACCATCGACGGATCGATCTCGGCGTCGGCGGCGATGGCCCGGATGGTCGCCTTGCGGAATCCGTCCTGCGCGAAGCGGCGCCGGGCGGCGGCCAGGATGGCGGCGCGGGTGACATCGGAGCGGCGTGCGGTGGGCTCGGCAGTCATGCCAACAAATGTAGGCCAACAACTGTTGACGTGCCACTGCCGGAGTCCTATCGTTGACGTCAACAGCCGTTGGCCAACAGATGTTGGCAGATCTGAGGAGCCGTTATGAACACCGTTCCCGCCACCGCCGCGGTCGTCGTCATCGGTGCCGGTCCCGCCGGAATGACCGCCGGAATCGCCCTCGCCGACGCGGGCGTGGACGTGGTCCTGCTGGATCGGCTGCCCGAGGGGGCGAACACCTCGCGCGCCGCGGTCGTGCACGCCCGCACCCTCGAGGTGCTGGACGAGTTCGACGTCGCCGCGGAGTTGAACGAACGCGGACTCGTCATCGATCAGTTCGACCTCAACGACGGTTCACAGCGCCTGGCCACCGTCCGCTTCGACGACCTGCCGACCCCATTCCCCTACACGCTGCTGATCAGCCAGGCCACCACCGAAGAGGTGCTGCTGGCCCGGCTCCGCGAGGCCGGTGGCACGGTTCTGCGGCCGTACACGGTGACCGCGGTCGCGGGCGACGATACCGGCGTCACCGTCGAATTCACCGATGCCGCAGGCGATTCCGGATCGATCCGGGCGGACTACGTGATCGGCGCGGACGGCATGCACAGTGTGGTCCGCGAACAGGCGGGGATCGGATTCACCGGGGCGAGCTATCCGGAATCGTTCGCGCTGGCCGACGTCCGGATGGACTGGCCCGACCCGCGCACCGAGGTCGCACTGCACCTGGCGCCGCAGGGATTCACCCTCGTCGCACCGCTGCCGGACGAGCAGGACGACCGGTACCGCATCGTCGCCACCATCGACGACGCGCCCGAACATCCGGACCTGGCCTTCATGCAGGCCATCATCGACGACCGGCGTCCGGGCGGAAAGGTGCGAGAGGTGCTGTGGAGCTCGCGTTTCCGCGTGCACCACCGGCTCGCGGACCACTACCGCGCGGGCCGCATCCTGCTGGCCGGTGACGCCGCCCATGTGCACAGCCCGGCCGGCGGGCAGGGGATGAACACCGGTATCCAGGACGGCGCACTGCTGGGCCAACTGCTCGCGCGGGTGCTGCACGGCGAGCCGGACACGCTGCTCGACCGGTACGAGGAAATCCGCCGCCCGGTCGCCCAGGGCGTGGTCACCCTCACCGATCGGATGACCCGCATGGCCACCCTGCGTCCGCGACCGGCACGTGCACTGCGCAACATCGTGATTCGCACCGCGACCTCGTTCCCGAGCGTCCGGCGGGCCGTCGCCTTCCGGCTCGCCGAACTCACCGCTCGCTGATCGGGCGAATTCCGCTCAGCGAGATCGTCCGCGGGAATTCCCGCGGACGATCGCCGCGCACCGATAGCCTCGTCGACCACACCGATGCCGAAAGGGCGCCGAGATGAAACTGATGTACGCCCTGTGGGGTTCGGCGCTGGCCGAAACGCTGCGCTCCCCCGACGCACACACCCGGCTGGCCCGCGCGGGCGCGACCGGACTGCAGGTCAACGTGGTCGACGACGATGTCGCGGCGGCGAATCTGCGGCTGTCGACCTACGACGAACCGGTGGCCGCGGTGGTCAGCGTGTGGACCGAGACCGGCCAGGAACCGATCACCCGCGAACTGACCGAGCTCGCGGATCGGGTGGAGGGCTGGATCGTCGAGGAACGCGTCCCGATGCGACCTCCCGCCACCGCCGACGGCGTGCGCTTCGACGCGTTGTCCAACATCGCGTTCCTGCGGATCCCGTCGGAGATGACGCCCGAGGCGTGGCGGCGGTACTGGCACGAGGTGCACACCACGATCGCCATGGAAACCCAGGCGACCTTCGGTTATCTGCAGAACACCGTCGTCTCGGCGATAACTCCGGGACGTCGGGTCGACGGCCTGGTCGAGGAGCTGTTCCCGATGGCCGCCATGACCGATCCGCACGCGTTCTGGGGTAGCGGCGGCGACGATGCCGAGCTGCAACGCCGGGTCACCCGCATGATGACCAGCATCGATGCTTTCGGGGCCAACCGCGAGATCGACGTCGTCCCGACCAGCAGATACCACTACGACCTGCGCTGAGCCACGAGCCGGACGCCCGCGTGCCGTAACCTGCGCGGTGACGATGCCCGCGCTCGGACGGCGGGCAGGGTGCGAACGGGGAGGCCGCTGATGACGTGTTGTGGTCCGAATCGGCGACGGATGCTGGCGGCGCTGGCAGTCGCACCGATCATGGTCGCGGCGGGAACCGCTCGTGCACAACCTAATTCGACGATCGCCACCGATCTCGAGCTGGTGACGCTGACACCGGATTCGGTGATCCTGACCTGGACCACACTGGGGGCGGATGCGGCCGGGAATCGGATTCCGGTGGCTGCGGGCACGCAGGTCCGCCTGGCCCCGGCCGATTCGACCGGTCCGGCGCGGATCGTCCACGACGACACCGACCGGACGCCGTACCACTACGCCGAGATCACCGGTCTCGAACCCGGTCGCGGCTATCGCTTCGAGGCGTGGTCCGACGGCGTGCGGGCTACCCCCGCGGCGACCGTGGTGACGCATCTGCCCGGAAGTGCCGAATGCACAGGACTTTTCAGCACGCCGGTGCCGCCGCTGGGCCGCCTGGTGCGCACCGTGGCGCTGTCCAACGACGTGCATTTCGGCGAGGAGATCGCCGGTCTGCTCGCGAACGATTATCCGCCGAGCGTCCGGCAGGAACCGGGACTGCCGCCGTATCCCGAGGTGATGCTGACCGCGATGCTCGGCGATCTGCGCCGCCCCGACCGCGGCGCGGACCATCTGCTGCTGGCCGGTGACCTCACCGCCGAGGCCACACCGGACCAAAGCCGTTCCGTGCGAGCGCATCTGGACCGTTGGGGCTGGGCCGAGCGGGACTGGTTCGCTGTGCGCGGCAATCACGATCGGCCGCACGTCGGCGCGGAATACGCCGGATGTCCCACCGTGGCCGATACCGCCCACCACGACTGCTGGGGCGAATCATTCGGCGCGCGAGGACAACTCACCGAACATCGGGTGGGCGAGCTGCGGCTGCTCGGCCTGGACACCACCCGCCTCGACGCGGCGGGCGGCACCATCGATCCCGATCAGTTCGCCCATCTGCGCGAGGTGCTGCGAGCCGACCCGGACCGCCCGACACTGGTTTTCGGCCACCACCCCGTCACCTTGAATTCGGCCCTGTCCAATATCAACGGCCCGGATTTCACCCTGAACCGCGCCGATGCGACGACCCTGCAGAACCTCTATCGATCCGCGCCCGGGGTTTTCCTGCATCACGCGGGCCACACCCACCGCAACCGCCGCACCGCCCCGGACATCCCGCTGAACGTCGAATTCCTCGAGGTCGGCGCGGTCAAGGAATATCCCGGCGGCTACACCCTCGTACGCCTCTACGAGGGCGGCTACACCGTCAATTTCTACAAGACCCGAACCCCCGACGCCCGCCGCTGGAGCACCCGCAGCCGAGCCGAATACCTGGGCCTCATCCCCGAATACACCCTCGGCACCACCACCGACCGCAATCACGTTGTCCTACGCGACCTTTCGGGCCTGACCTAACTCGGCCAGCAGGCACACACATCGCAAATCGACATATCGTCGCCACATCCACACGGCTGCACAGCGTTCGACCACCGACCGCAACACCAGCCCCGCATACCCGGTTCCGCCAGCCCTGGACAACACCAGCCCCGTTCGCGGCCCGTCTCGCCGGTCGGACGCGTGGCGGGTGCGAGGAACGAGTGCCCGACACGGGGCCGACCGGTGAGACTCAGGGGGCCGCGAACCGCCGGAGCGGAGCGGAGGCCGAAGACACAGCGGAGGCCGAAGACACAGAGCGAGTGGCGGGAATCGAACCCGCGTACACGGTTTTGCAGACCGCCCCCTAAACCACTCAGGCACACCCGCATCGGAATTCATACTGCCGTCCCGGCTCTCGCGAGCCCAGGGTTCCGGTCACCATGATCGAAAACACCCTTCGCACCCGTTCCACCAACCCCGGACAACGCCCACCTGTTCGCGGCCCGTCTCGCCGCTGAGACGCGTGGCGGGTGCGAGGAACGAGTACCCGACACGGGGCTCAGCGGTGAGACCTCGGGGGCCGCGAACCGCCGGAGCGGAGCGGAGGCCGAGGACACAGCGAAGCGGAGGCCGAAGATGGAGCCCATCTAGACTCGGATTCATGGCTACACCCCGCCCGCTGCCCCTGGACCCGATCGCAGAGGCCCATCGCCAGTGGACCTCACACGGTTGGGGTGAGGTCGCGGACGGGATGGCGGCGGTGACCTCGCTGGTGCGGGCGCAGCAGATCGTGATGGCGCGGGTGGACGAGGCATTGCGACCGTCGGGGCTGACCTTCTCGCGCTACGAATTGCTGGCGCTGCTGAGTTTCAGCCGGACCGGAGCGTTGCCGATGGCCGTGGCCAGTGCCCGGTTGCAGGTGCATCCGACGAGTGTCACCAATACCGTCGACCGGCTCGAGGCCGCCGAACTGGTCAAGCGAGTACCGCATCCGAGCGATCGCCGGGCGACGCTGATCGAGATCACCGATGCCGGTCGCCGGTTGGTCGCGCAGGCGACCGAGGAGTTGAACGAATCGGTCTTCGCACGGCCCGGCCTACCGCCGCAGCGCCTGCGCCAGCTACTGCAGCTACTGTCGGAATTCCGGCGGGCCGCAGGCGATTTCGACATCGGCGACACACCGACGCACTGGTCCTGACGAGGATTGATATCAGACCGGCAGGCATGAAAGTCCGATTCGGAGACTGACATCGTCAGGCGCAGATAACCATTCAGCATCCAGCCAGCGACATGGTTGCCATGACCTTCCCATCCACGCGCGAAAGGTTCACCATGGAGGCCATGGTGCTGGTCCTGGGGGTGTCGGCGGGCGCTGGCGGAGCTCGCGCGATGTTGACGCACTCCGACCAGCCGCATCTGCCGCCGATCGATCGCTGTACCGTGCCACGACGGGCCGGGGGCGGCGTCGAGGAATCGGTGTTCACGGCCATACGCCTGATGCGCGATGCCGCGGAACAGCGCGAGGAGTTCATCACCGGCATCTCGGTCACCTGCCGCTGTTCCCTGCACGAGGAAGCGGTGCGGGCCATGGCCGGTCGCAGCCGACTCACCGTCGTCGATGAACCGCTCGCCCAGCTGCGCTATCTGCGCTTCAGCGATCAGCTTCCGGACGAGGGCGCGGTACTGCTCTACGATCTGGGCGCGTCCGGACTCACCGTCACCGAGGCCGATTGCCGCACCGACGTCATCCTGGCGGTCAAGCGCAGCACCGTGCTGGGCGGCGACGGACATGACGCGCTGTTGCGCTGGCATCTGGCGCACGGCGGGCTGAACATCGATAAGCCGACCAGTCGCGCCTACAAGGAGGGGTTGACCACCGCACCGGTGCTGACCGCCACCGATCTGCGCAGCGGGCAGCGAATGGTGGTGACACGCAGCGATTTCGAGGAGCTGGCCGAGGCCGGAATCCACCATTCGGTGTCTTATGTGCGGCAGATGATCGAGGAGACGGGCGTCCCTCCGAGGGCCATCGCCCTGCTGGGCGGCTGTTCCCGCAATCCGGGGATTCGCGAGGCGCTGGGACAACTGCTGGATCTGCCGGTCATCTACGATCCGGAACCGGAATTCGTCTCCGCGCGCGGTGCGGTGCTGATGGCCTCCCAATTGCCCTCGGCCCGCCGTGTCCGGGGCGTGCGGTTCGGTGCGCGGCCGAGCTTACGTCCCACCGATTCCACACCGGTATCCAAGCGCAAACTTGTTGCCGCGCTTGCTGTTACGGCGACACTGGGAGCGACGGTGGCGGGTCTGCTGAGTACGAACCGGGATTCGAGCGCACCCCCCACCCACAACGCCCCGCAGACCCCGGTCGAGGTCGCGGGCACTCCGGCGAAGCAGTTGCCGCCCAGGTAGTTTCGCGCTCAGATACCGTCGAAGGTCAGTGTGGTGTGCAACAGGCTCATCGCGGTGACACACGGGTCGGGCTGCGCGGCGTGGTCGCGGTTCTGCACCCACCAGGTGACCGTGCCGGAATCCGCACCGGTCACTCCGCAGCTGCCCGGATCCTGCGGGTCACGCCAGTACATCCCGCCGAATCGATCGACCACTACCTTCTCGGTCCGATATCCGTACTGCGCGGCGACCTGCGTCTCCCGCATCAGCACATCGCCGGAGAACCAGCTGTAACTGAGATCGACTGTGCCGCCGGCAGTTTGCGCGGTCCAGGTACAGGTCGTCGGCGCACTCTGCCGACGCACGGAGGACGCCTTCAGCTGACCGGCCAGGGCCTGTTCGCTCAGCGGCCCGCATCCGGCGAGGATATTCGGATCAGCGGCCGGGGTGGTCCGTGTCTGCGGAGTACCGCCGCCCGAACACCCGGCCACCGCGGCGGCCAGCAGCACCGCGATCGCCATCCGGCCCAGCACACGCATCGCTAACCCGCCTTCGCGAGAGTATCGGCGGCGAGTTGCTCGAGTTCCGAACACCCCTGCGGCCGTGCGGGTTCGGGCCCGCTGCCGGTGAGGATCCAGTCGATGAAATCCGACCCGCCCGAGGCTACCGCGATCTCACACGCCTTCGCGCCCGACCAGAGAATGCCCGGATGACCCGCGACCTGCACCGTCGCGGGCGTGCCGAGGGTGACCTGATCGCGCCGATCCCGCAGCGAGGTCCCGCGGAACCACTGGAAGACGACGGCGTAGTCGCCACCGGTGCCCGCATCCCAGCTGCAGCGCATCGGATTCGCCGCCACCTGCTGCAATCCGGTGAGCCCGGTGGCCCGGGAGATGTCGGCGTCGGAGACCGATCCGCACCGCCCGATCGCGACGGCCTGCGCCGGGACGACGGGCACGCTCGACCGCGGAACCGCGGACGGCCCGCCCGAGCTCCCGCACCCCGCCACGGACAGCACCGCGCAGGTCATGACCGCCGCCCCTGCCACCTGCTTCCACACGGGGCCCACGCTACTGGAACTTGCCCCCGACGCCGAGGCCGAGCGGTCGGTGAACTCAGCGGTTGGTGAAGTCCGGGGCCCGCTTCTCCACGAACGCGGTCATACCTTCGCTCTGATCCTCGGTCGCGAACAGCGAGTGGAACACCCGTCGCTCGAACCGCAGCCCCTCACCGAGCGTGCTCTCGAACGAGCGGTTCACCGCCTCCTTGGCGATCATCACCGAAGGCAGCGACATGGACGCGATGGTCTGCGCCGTCTCCAGGGCCACGGTCAGCAGGTCGGCGGCCGGGACGATGCGCGAGACCAGCCCCGCGCGCTCGGCCTCCTCGGCGTCCATGTTGCGGCCGGTGAGGATCAGATCCATCGCCTTGGCCTTGCCCACGGCCCGGGTGAGCCGCTGCGAGCCGCCCATACCGGGGATGATGCCCAGCTTGATCTCGGGCTGACCGAACTTCGCGGTGTCCGCGGCGATCAGCAGATCGCACATCATGGCCAGCTCGCAGCCGCCGCCCAGCGCATATCCGGCGACTGCGGCGATGATCGGCTTGCGGAACGCGACCAGGCGGTCCCACCCGGCGAAGTGATCGACCAGGAACATGTCCATGTAGGACTTGGTCTGCATCTCCTTGATATCCGCGCCCGCCGCGAAGGCCCGCTCGGATCCGGTCAGCACGACCGCGCCGATGCCCTCGTCGTTCTCGAGCAGGTCCAGTGCGGCCGAAACGTCAACCAGCACCTGGGAATTGAGCGCGTTGAGCGCCTTGGGCCGGTTCAGCGTGATCACCGCGACGCGGCCGGTGCGCTCGAGGAGAATGGTCTCGAAATCCGGTCCGCCGTTCTGCACGGATTCGTCCTGCGAAGTCATCTCGTGTTCCTCTCCCGATCGAGTCCGGACATCGGTGACCATAGCGGAGTGGTCCCCGATCGCCTCGGCATGGTTGACATTCGGTGCGTTCAGCGCTCGTCACGCGGTGCGGCCGAACCCAATTCGTGCGCACCGAGCTCACGGAAATATGCCTCGACCTCGGCATCGGTGACCTCGGCGAGCGTGGCCGGAGACCAGTGCGGATCGCGGTCCTTGTCGATGACCTGGGCCCGGATCCCCTCCACCAGGTCGTGCGTGCCCAGTGCGGCGATCGACACCCGGTACTCCCGATTCAACGACTGCTCGAGATTCGCGTCCGCGCGGGCCTCGCGCAGCGCACGCAACGTGACCTTCAGCGCCACAGGCGATTTCGCGAGGATATCGGCGGCGGCGCGGGCCGCCTCGGCGCGGCCGTCGTTCTGCAACCGGGACACGATCTCCTCGACGGTGTCCGCGCCGTAGCAGGAATCGATCCAGCCCCGACTCTCGACGAAGACCGAAACCGGCGCGGGCTGAGCGAATTTGGCGATGGCGATATCGGCCTCGGCGGTGCCCAGCGCGTCGAGCAGCGCCGGAATCTGTTCCGAGGGCACGAAATAGTCGGCGAATCCGGCGGCGATGGCATCCCCGGCGCTCATCCGCGCGGTGGTCAGCGCGACGTGTGTGCCGATCTCGCCGGGTGCGTGCGAGAGCAGATGCGTGCCGCCCACGTCCGGGACGAATCCGATACCGGTCTCGGGCATGCCGACCAGGGAACGTTCGGTCACCACACGGTGCCCGGCGTGCCCGGACAGGCCGACGCCGCCGCCCATCACGATGCCGTCCATGATCGCCACATACGGCTTGGGATACCGGCCGATCAGCGCGTTGAGGATGTATTCGTCCCGCCAGAACCGCCCGCTGGGCGAATCGGCTCCGGCCGTGTCGCCGTTCTCCACGGCGTTCTTCGCGTCGCGGTGGATGGCGACGATATCGCCGCCCGCACACAATCCGCGTTCGCCCGCACCGGTGAGCACTACGGTCCGCACCCGCTCGTCGTCCACCCATTCGCGCAGGGCGTCGAGGATGACCAGCGCCATCGGATGATTGAGCGCGTTGATGGCCCTGGGCCGGTTGAGCGTGATCAGGCCCAGCCCGTCACGCACCTCGATGAGAACCTCGGGCTCGCTCATGATGTGTCCTTTCCGGCCGTTTCCGCCGCCGGGCCAACTAGTAGGTCATCCTAGATTCGGTCGTCCATCCGAATCCATAACCAGGCCTGTGATCCACACCATCACGACGATCCGGTGGCGGTCGAACCCTGGCGTAGCGACCCCCGCCACAGTACAGTTACTTTGACGTCCTACTATCGGGACATCAAATTATTCGACGGGCCTCTTCTGATGGAGGATGTCATGGCCGACCTGCACAATCCGGTACATCCGGTTCGTTTCGTGACCTCCGCGGCCCTGTTCGACGGGCACGACGCTGCGATAAATATCATGCGGCGGATCCTGCAGTCGCAGGGCGCGGAAGTCATCCACCTGGGGCACAACCGTGCCGTGCGCGAGGTGGTCGACGCGGTGCTCACCGAGGACGCGCAGGGCGTCGCGATCAGCTCGTACCAGGGCGGACACGTCGAATACTTCGAATACCTGGCCACCGCGCTGCGCGAGGCGGGCGCCGGGCACGTGCGGATCTTCGGCGGTGGCGGCGGCGTCATCGTGGATCAGGAGATCAACCGCCTCGCCGAGGCCGGGGTGCGGATCTTCTCCCCCGAGGACGGACAGCGACTCGGCCTGCCGGGCATGATCAACGAACTCGTGCACGACTGCGATGTGGATCTGTCCCTCGACCCCGCCGACATCGAGGCCGTTCTGGCCGGTGAGCGCAAGGCGCTCGCCCGCACCATCACCTGCCTGCAGCAGGACGCGCTGCCCGAGGCCGATCTCGCGGCGCTGCAAGCCGCGGCGGCCGGCCGGAACGTTCCGGTGCTCGGCATCACCGGCACCGGTGGATCCGGAAAATCCTCGCTCACCGACGAACTCGTGCGGCGGCTGCGCTCGGATCAGCAGGACAAGCTCCGAGTGGCGATCCTGGCCGTCGACCCGACCCGACGGCGCGGCGGCGGCGCCCTGCTCGGCGACCGGATCCGGATGAACTCGCTGGACGGCGATCACATCTACTTCCGTTCGCTGGCCACCCGCGGCGCGCACGAACTGCCGGTCAACACCGACGCCATGATCCTGGCCTGCAAGGCGGCCGGATACGACCTGGTCATCCTGGAGACGCCGGGCATCGGCCAGGGTGATGCGGCCGTGATCGATCACGTCGACCTCTCGCTGTACGTGATGACGCCGGAATTCGGCGCGGCCTCACAGCTGGAGAAGATCGACATGCTCGATTTCGCGGATGTGGTGGCCATCAACAAGTTCGAGCGGCGCGGCGCCGCCGATGCGCTGCGGGACGTGTCGCGCCAGCTGATCCGCAACCGGGAGGCGTTCACCAGCACACCGGACGATATGCCGGTCTTCGGCACCAGTGCGGCGACCTTCAACGACGACGGCGTCACCGCGCTGTACCAGCATCTGGCCGCGCGTCTGGCCGAGTCGGGACTGCCGCTCGCCGAAGGCGTGCTGCCGCGCGTGGACACCCGCGCCTCGACTCGTTTCGCGCAGATCATCCCGCCCGCGCGGGTGCGCTATCTGGCCGAGATCGTCGACACGGTCCGCTCGTACCACGCCGAAACTGCGGCGCAGATCGTTGCCGCGCAACGTGTTCAGCGATTCGAGCAGGTGCTCGAGGAGATTTCGGGACTGGTCGGGAACGCCGGGACGAGCGACGGCGAGTCCGCTGTGCTCACCCTGCTGGAGTCCGCCCGCGCCGAGCTGCACTCCGATAGCGCTGCACTGCTGAAGAATTGGCCCGCGCTGGCCGAGTCGTACCGCGGCGAGGAACAGGTCGTGCACATCCGCGATCGTGAGCTGCGCACCACGCTGCGACGTAAGTCGTTGTCCGGCAGTTCGATTCCCCGTGTCGCGCTGCCGCGGTTCACCGATCACGGTGAGCTGCTGCGATTCCTGCGTTCGGAGAATCTGCCCGGCCGCTTCCCGTTCACCGCCGGGGTGTTCCCGTTCAAGCGGGACAACGAGGATCCCGCGCGCATGTTCGCCGGTGAAGGCGATCCGTTCCGGACCAACCGCCGATTCAAGGTGCTCTCGGAACATTCCGATGCCAAACGCCTGTCCACGGCCTTCGATTCGGTGACCCTCTACGGCCACGACCCGGCCGAACGACCCGACATCTACGGAAAGGTCGGCACCTCCGGGGTTTCCATCGCGACGCTGGACGATATGAAGGCGCTCTACGACGGCTTCGATCTCACCGCGCCGACGACCTCGGTGTCGATGACCATCAACGGGCCCGCGCCGACGATTCTCGCGTTCTTCCTGAACACCGCGATCGATCAAGCGCTGGAACGCTTCTCCGCAGCCGAGGGCCGCGCGCCCGACGCGCAGGAGGCCGCGGACATCCGGACCCGGACCCTGGCCACCGTGCGCGGCACCGTGCAGGCCGACATCCTCAAGGAGGATCAGGGCCAGAACACCTGCATCTTCTCCACCGAGTTCAGCCTGCGCATGATGGCCGACATCCAGGAATGGTTCGTGCGCAACGATGTTCGCAACTTCTACTCGGTCTCGATCTCCGGGTATCACATCGCCGAGGCCGGTGCGAATCCGATCAGTCAGCTGGCCTTCACGCTGTCCAACGGATTCACCTATGTCGAGGCGTATCTCGCGCGCGGCATGAACATCGACGACTTCGCGCCGAACCTGTCCTTCTTCTTCTCCAACGGCATGGATCCGGAGTATTCGGTGATCGGCCGGGTGGCGCGACGGATCTGGGCGGTCACCATGCGTGACAAGTACGGCGCGAACGAGCGCTCGCAGAAGCTCAAGTACCACGTGCAGACCTCCGGACGGTCGCTGCACGCACAGGAGATGAGCTTCAACGACATTCGCACCACGCTGCAGGCGCTGATCGCGCTCTACGACAACTGCAACAGCTTGCACACCAACGCCTACGACGAGGCGGTCACCACGCCGACCGAGGATTCGGTGCGCCGCGCCCTGGCCATCCAGTTGATCATCAACCGGGAGTGGGGCCTGTCGATGAACGAAAACCCTCTGCAGGGCAGTTTCATCATCGACGAGCTGACCGATCTGGTCGAGGAAGCGGTGCTGCAGGAGTTCGAGCGCATCTCCGAACGCGGCGGCGTCCTGGGCGCGATGGAGACCGGCTACCAGCGCGGTCGCATCCAGGACGAGTCCATGCTGTACGAGCAGCGCAAACACGACGGTTCGCTGCCCATCATCGGGGTGAACACGTTCCGCAACCCGCACGGCGAGGAGCATCGCGAACTCGAACTGGCGCGCGGCACAGAGGCGGAGAAGCAGTCCCAGCTGCACCGCACCCACGATTACCAGACCGACCACCGCGATGCCGCCCACGACGCCCTGGCCCGCCTCGACGCCGCCGCCCGCACCGACGAGAACGTCTTCGAGGTCCTCATGGACGCCGCCCGCGTCTGCACCCTCCAGCAGATCACCGACGCCTTCTTCACCGTCGGCGGGCAGTACCGCCGCAACGTCTGAGTCGTCCGGCATGCATGCACACCGTGCATGCATGCCGGTCAGGCTCGGGCCAGTCGATCGGACAGGCGCGCTCGCGCGGTGACCAGGGAGGGGCCGTACCAGGTGAGGTCGCGGCCGGAGACCAGGGCTACCGGAATGTCCGGAAAGGCTTCGGGGCCGTCGGTTTCGGTGAAGACGTAGGGTTCGTCGGGGAGTACGGCGAGGTCGACGCCGGACAGCAGTTCGGCGGCGGACACCTTCGGATAGCGGTCGGGACGGTCGGCGTGCACCAGCCGCAGGCCCAGGCGGTGCGCCAGATCTCCGGTGAAGGTGTCCCGGCCGACCACCATCCACGGGTCACGCCAGATCGGGATCACGGCGTTGCGCGCGGGCTCCGGCGGCGGTGCGGCCCAAGCGGATTCGGCCTCGGACAGCCAGTTCGGGCGTTCGACGCCGAGTGCTGTGGTGAAGAGGCGGCCCATCGACTCGAATGCCTCGTCGACCGTGCGAATCCTGGTGACCCACACCGTGATTCCCGCATCGCGCAGCCGGTCCACGTCGATGCGGCGATTCTCCTCCTGATTGCAGATCACCAGATCCGGTGCCAGCTCGGCGATCCGCCGCACGTGCGGATTCTTGGTCCCCCGCACCCGCTCCACCGCCAACTCCCGGGGATGGGTGCACCAGTCGGTGGCCGCCACGAGCATTCCCGGACAGCTCAGGGCGATCGCTTCGGTCAGCGACGGGACCAGCGACACGACCCGGCTCACCGGGCGTGCGATCGGCACCGGTGTCCCGAGATCGTCGAACGGCTCGGCGTCGGACATGTTTCCAGCCTAGTTCCCCGCCGGAGAACACGGATATTTCCGCGGCGAGACCGGGCGTGACCGGGTCAGCGGTCCAATGTGCCGTAGAGGGTGTCGAGGTCGCGCAGGCCCGATTCGGCGGTATGTTCGTCCTCGGCGGTCATGCGCAGCGCCTGGCGGAGCGGAATCGGGTCCAGATCGTCCACGACGGGGTGGAATTCGGGTTCGGGGAGGCTCGGGAGGGTGAGGGTCTCGCCGTAGAGGTCGTCGGAAACCGTTGGGCCGCTGTCGTTCTGCACGCCGCCGATCAGGGTGTCCAGATCCAGGCCGCGCAGCGTGAGCATGACCGAGGGTTCCTCGTCCAGGCGTTCGGCGATGATGTAGCAGACCGCGGCCACATGTTTGCAGGGCCAGCCGTCGTCCGGGCAGCTGCAGGCGAAGTCCAGTTCGGCTGCGGTGGTGGGCAGCAGCAGTGGACCGAGTTCCTTCGGCAGTGCGCCCGAGGCCAACTGGGCGAGCATGCCGGGAGTGGCGCGGACCAGATCGATCAACTCGTCGAGGCGTTCGTCGCGCAGCGTGCGCAGGGTCAGCGCGGCGGAGAACGGGCGCGGCTGACTGCCCTGCACCTCCGCGGCCACCGCACCGGGTTCGATGTGGTAGTTCACTACCTGACCAGCTCGCGCGTAGGTGCGCCCGCGAGTCAGCCGTCCGGCATCGGCGACCTGCTCGACCGCCTCGATGAACGACCTCCCCCACCAGGTGCGCGCGAACGACCCTCTGCGACTGCGCGATTCGACTCCGCCGCGAACAGGTCGGCGTTTGCCGTAACGGTCGTAGTCGATGAACGGACTCATCCCCGCACCTCCCCCGCGCCGTGGCAGCTCACTCGCCGACCGCCTCGGAACCCAGGGCGAACAATGCGCCGATCTCCTCGGTGCTCATTTCGGTGATCCAGTTCTCGCCCGCGCCGACGGTCAGATTCGCCAATTCCCGCTTGCCGCTGATCATGTCGTCGATGCGCTCTTCGATGGTGTCGACGCAGACCAGCTTGCGCACCTGCACATCACGCCGCTGACCGATCCGGAACGCCCGATCGGTGGCCTGGTTCTCCACCGCCGGATTCCACCAACGGTCCAGATGCACAACATGATTGGCGGCGGTGAGATTGAGGCCGGTGCCACCGGCCTTGAGCGACAACAGCATCAGCGGCGGACCGTCCGCGCCCTGGAACCGCTCCACCATCGTATCGCGCCGCTTCTTGGACACCCCGCCGTGCAGGAACGGGATCTGCGTGCCGAACCGCTCGTCCAGATACGGTCCGATCAGATCACCGAATTCGCGAAACTGGGTGAACAGCAACGCCTTCTCACCGTCGGCCAGCACCGATTCCAGAACGTCCTCGACCAGGCCCAGCTTGCCGGACCGGTGCCGGCCGCGGCGCAGCACGCCCGACCCGTCGCCCAGGAAATGGGCGGGGTGATTGCACACCTGCTTGAGCCTGGTCAGCGCGCCGAGTACCGCACCCCGGCGCGACATCCCCTGGGCGTCCTTCAGTTTCGCCACCATATCGTCCACCACGGCCTGATACAGCGCGGCCTGTTCCACGGTCAGATTGGCGCGCACCGTCATCTCGATCTTCTCGGGCAGATCGGAGATCACGGCCGGATCCGTCTTCACTCGCCGCAGTACGAAAGGCGCTGTCACCGTGCGCAATCGGGTGATCGCATTCTCGTCGCGCTCACGCTCGATGGGGATCGCGAATCTCGCGTGGAACTGGGATGCCTTGCCCAGCAGCGCCGGCGCCGCGAAATCGAGAATCGAGCGCAACTCCTCGAGCCGGTTCTCCACCGGAGTTCCGGTCAGCGCCAGGCGATGCGGGGCGGGCAGCGCTCGCGCGGCCCGCGCCTGCCGGGTGTTGGCGTTCTTGATGTGCTGCGCCTCGTCCAGGGTGATCCGCCGCCAGGGCTGCCGCTTCAACTCCTCGAAATCGCGGGCGAGCAGCGCGTAGGTGGTGATCACCAGATCCGAATCCGCCACGGCGGCATCGAGTTCGGCACCCGAACGGCGCGCCGTGCCGTGATGCACCAGAACCCGCAGGCCCGGGGCGAAACGCTCGGTCTCGCGCTGCCAGTTTCCGACCACCGACATCGGGCATACCAGCAGTGTCGGACCGGGCTCGGAATCCGCTGCCGCGCTTTCTCTTTCGTGCACCAGCAGGGCCAAGACCTGCACCGTCTTGCCCAGGCCCATATCGTCGGCGAGGATGGCGCCGCAGCCGAGCCGATTCATCGTCGCCAGCCAGGACAGGCCGCGCAGCTGATACGGCCGCAACTGCGCTTTGAGCCCCGAGGGCGGCTCGACCGGATCCGCCGAGCGAGTCGCCTCGAACAGTTCGGCCACCCAGCCGTTCGCCGTGACGTCCTCGATCGGCACGTTGCGGACCTCGGAGGCAGCGATCTCGGCCAGCAGCGCGGTGAGCGATCCGACCTGTTCGTCGGTGCGGCCGTCCAGGTACATCGACGCAGCGGCGAGCATCCGGTGGTCGGCCTGCACCCACTGACCGCGCAGCCGCACCAGATCGGATTTCGACTGCACCAGCCGGGACATCTCCCCCGGGGTGAGCACGATATCGCCGAGCGCCAGCTCCCAGCGATAGGCGACCAATCCGCTCAGGCCGACCTCGGTCTCGGTGGCCGCGGGACTCTGCACCCGCAGGCGCATACTCGGAGCCGCGATCCGCCAGGCGCGCGGCAGCAGCAGATGCACTCCCGCGGAACGCAATTCGTGCGCGCCGTGGGCGACGAGGTCCTGCACGACCGCGGTCGGCAGCAGGAAATCCATCCCGCGCGGATCGCGCGGCAGCTCCCGCAACATCGGATACGCCTGAACCGCCGCGGTCACCCGATCACCCGCGATCCGCACCAGCGCGGGATCGCCGAGGATCGGGACAGGCTGCGGCGCTTCGCCTTCCATGCGGAGGCAGACCTCCAGCCGCCACAGCGCGTCGACGGTGTCCGTGTCCTGCTCCGGATCATCGTCCGGTTCGAGCAGGCGCAGCACCAGCTCCGGTTCGCCGGTGGTCAGGCTGGTGCGCCACTGGTCGAGCGCATCGGCCACCCGGTGTGAGCCGGAATCGAGCGGGGTATCGGCGATCAGCGCGGTCAGCAGCGGATGCGCGGGGTGTCGATGCGAGCCGATGGCCGCGACGTCCAGGTACATCCGGGCGATCGGATCGGTCAGCTCGGCGACGAGATCCTCCAGCAACGCCGCCGGACGTCCGGCCACCCGCAGCGCGGGCGGCATCGCCGCGGCCAGCTCGGCCAGCCAGGCCCGCTGCCGCTGCCCGCCGACCAACCGCCACCGCACCCACCATTCACCGTCGTCGCGACGGACCTCCGGCACGATCCGCCCCGCTCGCACCCAACGTTCGACACCGAGCGCCACATGCGCGAGAAACCTCAGATCGCCCGCCACCACAGCGGGCGGCAACCGCTGCAACAACACCTGCGCAGCCGTCGGCGGTGCGAGCGCATGCCCGCGCACGACAGTCTCCTCCGGCCCTTCCGCCCCCGTGACCAGGACCTGAGCCCTATGCCGGAACCGCGCCGCCTGCACCACCCCACCCAGCGGATCGGGCAGAGTCAGCGAATCGATCGCGGACACCGCATCGGCCTCGGGATGGCGCCACAGCACCAGCCCCGACCCGGGTGTCCACAATCCGTGCAGCATTCGACCATCCAACCAGGTGGCACCGACACCTCGACACGGCATCGGATCGCCGCAGGTAGCGCAGGTGACGCGGGTCTACCCGCGTGCTCTGGTCCATTCGTATTCATGTTCGACGCGACAGATCCGTGCCCGGTACCCGAGGTAATACCGTTCGCGCCCCAGACGTTGGGCCGCTAGGTGGTCGACGTCCTCGCGCCAGCGCTGCAAAGCATCCAGATCGCGCCAATAGGACACCGTGATACCGCAATCCGCATCACGGGCGAACTCCATCCCGAGATAACCGTCGACTCGCTCGGCGAGTTCGGCCATGTGCGCAGCCACTTCCGCGTATCCGATCATGTCCGCACCATCCTGTGACAGGACCGTGGTCAAGATCGCGGCATAGTACGGCGGGACCGTACCGCGAACGAACGGGAGATCTGCACTCGACGCTGTCATGGCCCCATCTTCCCCGGACCGACAGCCTATTTCGTGCGGACAAACCTGGTGTAGCCGGCTACACCGACAAAAACTGCGCCGCAGGACCGAATAGTCCTGCGGCGCAGTAGTTTCGAGCTCGAGTATTCGAACCGGGTCAGACCGCGCTGCCGATCGCGGCACCGGCGACACCGCCGAGCGCACCGCCGACGACGGCGGCGGGCACACCGACGGCCGCAGCTCCGACCGCGGCACCAATCGCCGCCCCACCGGCGACCGCCGCGGGAAGAGCCAACGGGGCAGCCACACCCAGTGAGGCCGCAGTCGCAACAGCGCCCGCCGTGGTCCCGATGACCCCACCGACCACACCGCCGACCACGCCACCGGCCACCGCGGCGGGCACACCGGCCGCCGTGGCGCCCAGGGCAGCACCCGCCAGCGCGCCTGCGGCGACCTTGTCCGAGCGGCTGGGGTTGATGCCGACCGAGTTCAGGTTCGTGGAGAGGTTGGCCTCGGCCTGTGCGGCGGTGACGTTGACGTTGTTGAGCACGTCATTGGGCACCGAGTCCGGGACCGGGGAGGTGAAGTTGCCCAGGCGCAGCGTCCGCGGCGGCGGAGCGATCGGCTTGACCGGCTTGACCGCGGTGGGCGCGTGCAGCTGGGTCCAGTTGACGGCCGGGGCGGGCTCGCTCTCGTCCTGCGGAATGGGCCGGAAGTCCGGCGGGACGACGTACGGCGCGGGCACGGCCGGGGTCACACCGGGCTGCACGGTGACGTTGGGGCTGACACCCGGCTGCACGGTGTGCGGGGTGTAGAGGCTGTCGGACCAGGACGGCGTCACGCCGGGCTGCGGGGTGCTGGACGGCCCCGCCTGCGGCTGCGGGCCCTGCTCGTGGCTGGACGGCGGAGTGACCGCCGTACCGGGCGAAGTCGGCTGAGTCGGCTCCTGGGTCGGCGCGTTCTCGGTGGTGGAGGTCGATGCGGCAGTGGACGATTGCCCCGCCTGATGGGTCGTGCTGGAGCAGCCGACAACCAGGGCGAGCGGAATCGCTCCCACCGCAGGCAACATCACCCGCCGTGCTGCCGTGCCGAACTTACGATGCCGACCTGCCACGTGAACACTCACCTCATCAGTTTCCGGAAACATCAGCCCCCCGTGACCCCTAGTCACGTGTGCACGCAGGATCGTAACTACCGAATAACGTTGTCACGAAACCATTGTGATCAGGAGCACACTACCGGACGCCCTGGACGAATAGATCGATTCTCCCGAACAGCCCTGCCTACCAGTACAATTGCGCCCCATATATTCCGACGGCCGTCAGACACGCCGAATTCGCGCCGCGCCGAACTTCAGCCCCCAGCCTCGTCCGGTCATCACATCCGGACACGGCCGCAAGACTTCTCCGCATAAGCATGCTCAGTTCCACAGAGCCGCAGGTCATCTCGACGAACATATCGGTCCGCAGGTATCCGACGCCGCAGAGACCCGGTCGTAGCCGAGCGATCATCGCACCAGTCGCATTTCACACTTCCGCAGCCCGTATTCCCGTCTTCTGCATGGCATTCAAGGCGGCCCGGGGTTGCCCGACCACAACTCGCGCCTGGATCAAACCTGTCGGTGCCACCGTGTAGAAGTTGTGCCGTGCATTCGAACAGGGGCGGATGGGGGTGGGCACTGGCGGCGCCGGTCGTCGCGGTGCTGGCGGCTGCTGTGGTGCTGGCGGGGCCGGGTCTGTTCACCACGTCGTCGCCCGCGCCGGGCAGCCCCACGCGCACCCAGCTCGAACGGTTGCTGGCCGTGGTGCGGGTGCTGCCGCAGCGGCCGCATCCGGGCGGATACGAGCGCGGCTGCGCGGCCGGGCAGGGTTGTGTATTCGGTACGGCCTGGGCCGACGGGTCCGGCGGCTGCGATTCGCGCAATGCCGTGCTCGGCAAGCAGCTCAGCGCCGTACGGTTCCGCCCGAACACCGAGAAGTGCGTGGTTTCCGCGGGCACCCTGCACGATCCTTATACAGGCAGAGATATCGCCTTCGACAGATCCCATGCCCGCGCGGTGCAGATCGACCACATCTATCCGCTGGCCGCGGCCTGGGATATGGGCGCATCGGATTGGCCACTGCCACAACGCATCCGCTTCGCCAACGACATCCAATTCAACCTGCTCGCCGTCGACGGACGGACCAACCAGGACAAGGGCGACCGCACCCCCGCCGACTGGCTACCACCCGCCCTCGCCTACCGCTGCTACTACGCGGGTCGCTACCTCACCACCGCGGTCCGCTACACCCTCCCCATCACCGCACCGGACCGCGATGCCCTGTCCCGCCTGGCCGACGGCTGCCCATGACGCAACCGATGGCGAATAGATGCGGTGGCGAACCCGTGCGCTCAGTCCGTCGCGACAGGGCGTTGCGGATCGCTGGACCACTGGGACCACGACCCCGGGTAGAGCGTGGCCTCGATACCCGCCGCGGCGAGGGCGGCGATCTGATGTGCGGCGGTAACGCCCGAACCGCAGTAGACCGCTACCGGACCCGTGCCGAGCTCGGCGAACCGAGCGCGCAGCTGATCGGCGCTCTTGAAAGCGCCTTCGGGGGTGAGGTTCTCGGCGGTGGGGGCGCTCACCGCGCCCGGAATATGCCCGGCGCGCGGATCGACCGGTTCCACCTCGCCGCGGTACCGCTCGCCCGCTCGGGCATCGAGCAGCAGACCCTCCCAGGTCGCCGCGCCGTCCGCATCGATGACCGGCAGAGCGCCCGCGGTCAGCACCACATCACCGGGAGCGGGATCGGATTCGCTGCCGGTGGCGATTTCACCACCGGACTGCGCCCAGGCCGGGAGGCCGCCGTCGAGAATCCGCACGTCGTCCATGCCCGCCCAGCGCAGCAGCCACCAGGCGCGCGCGGCGGCCATACCGCCGGTTGCGTCGTAGACGACGACCGGTTCATCGGTGCGCAGACCCCAGCTCCGGGCGCATTTCTGCAGATGCGCGACATCGGGCAGCGGATGGCGGCCACGTGCCGGAGAGGGCGGCGCGGCCAGTTCGGTCTCCAGATCCACGAACACCGCGCCGGGGATGTGACCGTCCAGGTAGTGCTGCGGCCCGTCCGGGTCACCCAGCGCCCAGCGGACATCGAGCACATGCGTGCCGGTCGCGGTGTCGCCCAGCTGTTTCCGAAGGTCCTCCGCCGAGATCAATACCGAGGCCAAGCCGACTCCTCTGTCACATCTGTACCCCCGGGACGCGAACGGCTCTCAGCCTACGGCAGGACGTTCCCCGGTGGGTCGGCGTGGCGAATCGCCCGTGCGGCGTGCCGAGAGCACCCCGCGCACCAGCAGCCCGGCCACCAGCGCCCAGAAAGCCGCGCCGATGCCGAATACGGCGAACCCGGAGGCCGCCACCAGGAAGGTCACCGCACCCTCGATCCGATGCTCGGCCGAGCCGAGGGCCGCGGTCAGCGCGGTGGCGAGCGTTGCGATGAGCGCAAGTCCCGCAACGGTTTCCAACACACCCTTCGGCGCTGCGGCGACCAGGACGACCAGTGCACCCGAGAGCAGCGCCAACACCAGATAGGCGCAGCCGACGGTGAACACCGCGATCCAGCGCCGCCGCGGATTCGGATGCGCGGACGGCGCGGCCGACAGCGCCGCACTGATCGCGGCCAGGTTGATCGCGTGCGCCCCCGCCGGTGCGCCGATCATGGTGCCGATTCCGGTCACGGCCATCGCCGACCGCCACGGCACCCGGAAACCGAAGGACTCCATGATGGCCACGCCCGGGATGTTCTGCGCGGCCATCGTCACGATGTACAGCGGTATCGCGATACCGATCACGGCAGGCCAACTCCAGTGCGGCACAGTCAATTCCAGCCTCGGCGCCATGGCCGCGAGATCCAGGCGCCGATGTTCGACCGCGATATCGATACCGGCGCCGATCGCGGCGACCGCGAATGCCGCGAGCACGGCCCAGCGCGGGGCGAGCCGCTGCAACAGCAGCCAGACCACGATCACCGGGACCACGACCGCCGGACTGGCCGTCAGCGCGTGCATCGGGGCCAGGCACAGCGGCATCAGCACTCCGGCGAGCATGGCCTGCGCGATCTCGGCGGGAATGGCCGCGATCAACCGACCCAGCCGCTGCCAGAATCCGGTCAGCACGATCAACACACCCACCACCGCGAACGCACCCACCGCCGCGGGCCAGCCACCGGACACGGCACCGGTCCCCGCCAGCAGTGCCGCACCGGGCGTCGACCAGGCCAGCGCGATCGGCATCCGATACCGGCGACTCAGCACCAGCATCCCCACCGCCTGCGTCAGACAGATCGCCAGCAGACCCGACGCCGCCTGCGCCGGCGTTGCACCCACCTTGGTCAACCCCGCGAGCACCACGGCGAACGTGCTGGTGAAACCCACCAACGCGGCCACGATCCCGGCACTGACCGGCTGCCAGATCCCCGGATCAGCAGTGCCGCCGTCCTGCGGCAACGCACCCTCCGAGCCGCCGGAACCACCCTGGTCGACCAGCATCGGCGATTCGGCTTCCCGCTCCCGCTCGTCCACAGCGCTCAGCGTGGCGACGCCGTGCGGCGAATCCGCATCGCGCGCAACAACAACACCGTCCCGCGAACCGGAGGTGTCCCTCGTCCGCGGCCGGTCCGGGTCGGCGGTTCCGGGGTCGCCCGAGCCGGGCTCGACGGACGGATCGGACTGTGCGGTGGATCGACCGGACCGCGGCGCGGGATCACTGGTCTGCGGTTCGGTAGCGGCCATTGGGCCATCGTCCCCGGTCGCGATGGGTCCAGTCAGCGGCCAATCGTGCGAAAGTGGACCGAATTCGGTCAGGTGTTCATTTCGTCACTTCTGCAATGTGGCCTGGTAGCGCCGCATCCCGGACAACCAGCGGTCGTAGTCGGCGCTCTTGTGCCGGTACATCTCGAGCACCTGGGCGTGCGGCAGGATCAGGAAACGTTCGTCGGCGACACCGGCGAGCACGTCACTCGCCACCTGCTCGGGGGTGAGCACCTCACCCGCGGAGACGACCGCGCGGATCGCCTCCTCGTTGGCCGCGGCCTCGGTGAAATCCTCGTTGCCCGCGCGCAGCAGATCGGTGTCCACGCCCATCGGGCAGATACAACTGACGCGAATTCCCTTGTCCCCGTACGTAATATTGAGCCATTCCGCGAACCCGACCGCCGCATGCTTGGTGACCGCATACGGCGCGGACCCGATCTGGGTGAGCAGTCCGGCCGCCGAGGCGGTGGCGACGAAATATCCGCTCCCCCGCTCCACCCATCCCGGAATCAGGATCTGCGCGGCCCGCACGTGCGCCATCACGTTGACTTCCATTGCCGCGGACCACTGCTCGTCACTACCGTCCAGCCCCCGCGCACCGAAGATCCCCGCATTCGCGAAATACAGATCCACCGGACCGAATTCCGCTTCGGCCCGCGCCACCAGTCCTCGAATCACTGCCGAATCGGTGACATCCCCGACCACCGACACCGCCCGCTCCGCCAACTCCGCGGCAACCCCGGCCACCGCCTCGTCCAGATCGGCCAGCACCACACTCGCACCGGCCCCCACCAGCGCCCGAGCCAATGCCGCCCCGATCCCCGCCCCGGCCCCCGTAACGATCGCCACCTTGCCCGAAACATCCATATCCCGCACCCTAACTCCGTCCCTATCGCGTGAGGTCGGAACACTCACACGGGACGAGCACGGTCAGCGGGAGGGACGAGCGGCGCTGCGCGAGATGTCCTGGCGAGCCGAGCCGTTGCTACGGGCGAGGCGTTGCAACAGGGGTGCGGTGCGGGGGCCGACCAACTGCTGCATGACCAGGGCCATATTGGTGCGTTCGACGCCGGGGATCTTCAGGATGCGGCCCGCGATGCGATAGAGGTCGTCGGCGTCGCGGGCGACGACGCGGACGGTCAGGTCGGTCAGCCCGGTCATCCCGCAGACCTCGGTGACCTCGGGAACCTCGGCCAGTTCGGCGACCACCGCGTCGAGCTGATGCTGATCCACCACCACCGCGACGAATGCGGCGAGCTGATAGCCCAGGGCACGCGGATCGACGCGGCGGTCGAATCCCGCGAGGACACCGGCCGCCTCCCAGCGAGCCAGGCGGGCCTGCACGGTATTGCGCGACAGGCCCAGCCGGGTGGCGAGTTCGACACCGGTCGCCCGGGGGTTGGCAACCAGTTCGAGCAACAGCCTGGCATCGGTCGCGTCGACGACGGCTCCGGCGGGTTCTGCACTGGACATGTAACGCAGTATGACAGCAAATAGCGGCTCTGGACCACGCACTCTGCACAGTTGGCATGTCGCTGCTTGCGCAGGTCGCCCAATCGTGGATGCTGTGAGGTAGAGCACATCGCTTCCCTGCACGGCCCGGAGACCCCGGACCGGCGACATGCCAGGAAGGCAGACGTACCAGAGCGGCTACGTTTCAGGAAGGCGGCAGCCATGCCCACCACCCCCGCGGCAATGCCCAACGACGCGATTTCGACCGGCAGAATCACCACAACGACCAGCCCGCCGGAGAAAATCGCCTACCCGGTGCAACTGGTCCAGCCGGACGGCCGACGCGTCCTCGATCGCGAGCACGCCGCCCTGGTCGCCGACGTCGGCCCGGACCGACTGCGGCAGCTCTACCTCGACATGGTCGTCACCCGCCGCATCGACACCGAGGCGACCGCACTACAACGTCAGGGCCAGCTCGGACTGTGGCCGCCCCTGCTGGGTCAGGAGGCGGCGCAGATCGGTTCCGCACACGCCCTGCACCCCGACGACTACGTGTTCTGCAGTTATCGCGAGGCCGGTGTGGCCTACTGCCGCGGCGTCGATCCGGGACAGATCACCCGCCTGTGGCGTGGTGTGGCGCATTCGTGCTGGGATCCCGCGCAGATCAATATGACCAATCCGGCCATCGTGGTCGGCTCGCAGGGATTGCACGCCACCGGTTACGCCTACGCCGCCCATCTGGACGGCGCGGAGATCGCGGTGATCACCTATTTCGGCGACGGTGCGACCAGTCAGGGCGATATCGCCGAGGCTCTGGGCTTCGCCGCGACCTGGAGTGCGCCGGTGGTGTTCTTCTGCCAGAACAATCACTGGGCGATCAGCGAGCCCGTGCGGATCCAGAGCGCGACACCGATCGCGCGACGCGCCTACGGCTACGGCATCCCGGGCATCCAGGTCGACGGAAACGACGTGCTGGCCGTTCTGGCCGTGACCAGGCAGGCCGTCGCGCGCGCCCGCGCGGGCGGCGGCCCGTCGTTCATCGAGGCGATCACCTACCGGATGGGTCCGCACACCACCGCCGACGATCCCACCCGCTACCGCTCGGCCGCCGAAACCGAGCTGTGGCGGCGGCGCGATCCGATCGATCGGATTCGCCGGTTGCTCGAACGAGAAGGCTTGTGGGACAGCAGCTTCGAACGACAGGTACGAGAGCGCTCGGACGAGGTCGGCGCCCGCCTGCGCACCGCGACCATCGAGATGTCCGATCCCGAACCGAAGGATCTGTTCGAGCACGTCTACGCCACCCCGCATTCGCTGCTGGATCGAGAACGCCGGGAGTACACCGCATATCTGGAAGGAGTACGGCCATGACCAGCACGTTCGCGGCGGCACTCAACCTCGGGCTGCGCCGGGCCCTCGAGGACGACCCCAAGGTCGTGCTGATGGGCGAGGACATCGGCCGGCTCGGCGGCGTCTTCCGGGTCACCGACACCCTGCAGAAGGATTTCGGCGACAACCGGGTCATCGACACCCCGCTGGCCGAATCCGGCATCATCGGAACGGCTTTCGGCATGGCGCTGCGCGGCTATCGTCCGGTGTGCGAGATCCAGTTCGACGGATTCGTCTATCCGGCCTTCGACCAGATCGTCTCCCAGGTCGCCAAGATCCACTATCGGACAGCGGGAAATGTACTCGCGCCCATCACGATTCGAATCCCGTTCGGCGGCGGGATCGGTTCGGTGGAGCATCACTCCGAATCGCCCGAAGCCTATTTCGCGCACACCGCGGGCCTGCGTGTGGTGTCGCCGAGCACCCCGGCCGACGCCTATCTGATGATCCGCCAAGCGGTTTCGCTGGACGATCCGGTGATCTTCCTCGAGCCCAAACGCCGCTACTGGGACAAGGACGAGGTGGACTTCGCTGCCCTGGACCGGGATCCGTATCCGCTGGAGCGGGCCCGCATCTGCCGCACGGGCACGGATGCGACGGTCGTCGCCTACGGCGGTATGGTCCGCACCGCGCTGACGGCCGCCGAAATCGCAGCCGGGGAAGGGCGTTCGCTGGAGGTCGTCGATCTGCGCAGCCTGTCACCGATCGATTTCGACGCCATCGAGGATTCGGTGTTGCGCACCGGGCGGCTGATCATCACGCACGAGGCCCCGGTCTTCGCCGGACTGGGCGCGGAGATCGCCGCCCGCATCGCCGAACGCTGTTTCTACCAGCTAGAAGCACCGATTCTGCGCGTCGGAGGCTTCGACATTCCGTATCCCCCGGCTAAGCTCGAACGGCACCACCTGCCCGACCCCGACCGCATCCTGGACGCGGTCGACCGAACGCTTGCCGCCTGATCCGCCCGTTCAGACAGAGGTGCCCGTTGGACGACGCTGCCGCACACGACCCCCGGCCGATCGGCCGGAACCCGGAGGAGACCACCCGCGCGAGTGCGGAGGATCCCCTACCGAACGGCACCGAGGACGCCCGGGTGCTCGAGTTCCGGCTTCCCGATCTCGGCGAGGGACTGACCGAGGCGGAACTGGTCTCCTGGGCGGTGTCCGTGGGCGACACGGTCGAATTGAATCAGACCATCGCCGAGGTCGAGACGGCCAAGGCTCAGGTGGTGCTGCCGTGCCCGTTCTCCGGTCAGGTCACCGAATTGCTGGCCGCGCCGGGCGACACCGTGGCGGTGGGCGCGCCGCTGATCCGGGTGCGCAGCGATCGCGGCGCGGCCACACCGCCCGCACCGAGTGAGCGCCGCTCGGTCCTGGTCGGCTACGGCCCGGATGAGGAGAGCACCGCGCGGCGCACTCGAAAACGGCTGAATCCCGATGCGCCGGTGCAGGATTCACCGGATATCACACAGCAGCTGCCCGCGCCGATGTATCCGGATCGCCCCTCGGCCACGCCCGGCGCTCGCGCGCTGGCCCGGGAACTCGGCATCAACCTGGCCTTCGTCGCCGGTTCCGGGCCGGGCGGAGCGGTCACCGTGGAAGATGTGCGGCACGCGGTGCCGGTGTCGCAGCCGGTGCACCGGGTGCGACCCGAGGACGAGGCGCTGCCCAACGCGCCGCGCCCCAGCATGCCCACGGTGCCGACGATGCGCCCGGACGGCGGCGTCATCCGCCCGACCCCGAGCACCGGTGAGACCCGCGTCCCGGTGACCGGCGTGCGCAAGCGCACCGCTGCCGCCATGCTCACCAGCGCCCGGACGATCCCGCAGGCCAGCGCGTTCGTCACGACGGATTTCACCGCCTCGATGGAACTGCTGGATCATCTGCGCACGACCGATTCGTTCACCGGACTCTCGCTCACTCCGCTCGCGCTGGTGGCCAAGGCGACGCTGGTGGCGATGGCGGAGTTCCCGGACGTCAACTCGTTCTGGGACGAGGAGAACCGCGAGATCGTCACCAAACACTTCGTGCACCTGGGGATCGCGGTGGCCACCGAACGCGGACTGCTGGTGCCGAATGTCAAGGACGCGCACACCCTGAGCCTGCGCGAGCTGTGCCGGGAGATCGGCTGGCTCGCCGATATCGCCCGCGCCGGTTCGGCCACGCCCGCGGATCTGCGCGGCGGCACGTTCACCATCAGCAATGTGGGCATCTTCGGCGTCGATGTCGGTGTGCCACTGGTCAATCCGGGCGAGGGTGCGATCCTGTGCCTGGGTTCGATCCGCAAACAGCCGTGGGTCTACCGCGACGAACTCGCCGTCCGCTGGGTCACCACCCTGGGCCTGAGCTTCGACCACCGGATGATCGACGGCGAACTCGGCGCGCGTTTCCTGGCGACCGTGGCCTCACTCCTGGAAGATCCGCTGACGTTGCTGGGCCGCATCTGAGGCTGTATTTTCGGCCTCCGCTTCGCTCCGGCGTGTTCGCGGCCCCGAAGGCTCGCCGTTCAGCCCTCGAGACTCGGGCTTCGCCCATGCGCTTCGAGTGCTGAACGGCGAGCCGGCCGCGAACTCCTCGCTCGAAGGCTCGCTCCGTGCGGGGCAGGCAGGCACGTAACCGTCTGTTGCCTCAGGCAGTTTTCGGTTCGACGACCAAGGCGGCGGCGGCTTCTCGGATGACGGCCGGGATCTCGATGGATCTACGGGTCTCGTTGTCGACGTAGACGTGCACGAAACCGCCGGTTGCGGCGAGTTCGAGGTCCTGTCCGGTCTCGCGGAAGATGGCCAGGTCGTAGGTGATGCTGGAGCGGCCGAGGCGGCTGATGCGCAATCCGACGCGCAGCTGGTCCGGGAAGCTGAGTGATCCGTGGAAATCGCAGGAGGTCCGCGCGACCACTCCGATGGCGGGCAGGTCGCGGATGTCGGTGCCGGTGGCGTGCATCAGCCAGGCGTTGACCGCGGTGTCGAAGTACGAGTAGTAGGTGACGTTGTTGACGTGACCGTAGTGGTCGTTGTCGGCCCACCGGGTCGGTACCGGCCAGAGCACGGGGTAGTCCTGCGCGGAAGATGTCACCACCAAACAGTAGCCATCCGTCCGGTTCGGCCGAGCACCCCGCCACCGTGACCCATACAGTTGTTGTGATGGGCGCTTCCACACTGGTTCCGAGGGTCCGGATCTCGCGGGCCGCCGTCTTCACCGTCTTCGGCCTGAACGGGTTCCTGTGTTCCATGTGGGTGGTGCACATTCCGGTGATCACCCAGCGCACCGGCGTGTCCAAGGGCACCCTGGGGTTGTTGATCCTGCTGGTGGCGCTCGGCGGTATCGCCGGGATGCAGGCCACCGGACCGCTGGCCGACCGGTTCGGCAGCCGGACCCTGATGGCCGTGGCCGGGACGTGGCTGTCGCTCGCGGTGCTCGGCCCCGCGTTCGCGACCGGCCCGCTGACGCTGGCGGTTGCGCTGCTGCTGTTCGGCACCGGCAACGGGGCGCTGGACGTCTCGATGAATGCGCAGGCCGTGCAGGTGGAACGGGCCTATCCGCGGCCGATCATGTCGGCGTTCCACGCGATGTTCTCCTGCGGCGGACTGGCCGGATCACTGGTCGGCGCGGCGACGATGCATCGCGGCTGGGATGTTCGCGTCACCATGACCGCCGCGGGCGCGATCGGACTGCTCACCCTGGCACTGAGTATCCCCAGGCTACTGCCGCGAGTCGAATCCGATTCCGACACAACGACATCCGCCGACCACGAATCGCCGGGAGCACGACGATCCGCATCGCTGCGAGTACTCGCCCTGGCCGCCATCGCCTTCGGTTTCCTGCTGACCGAGGGGGTTGCCAACGACTGGAGCGCCCTGCAGGTGCGCGAACATCTGAGCGTCAGCGATGCCACCGCAGCCCTGGCCTTCGGCGCGTTCTCCACGACGATGACCGCGGGCCGATTCGCCGCCGACCGGGTCAGCGCACGCTTCGGCCGGGTCGCGGTGGTGCGCTGGGGCGCGGTGCTCGCGGCTGTCGGCCTGACGCTGATCGTCTCCTCGGTCTGGCTGGCGCCCACCCTGCTGGGCTGGGCTCTGCTGGGCATCGGACTCGCCGGCGGTGTGCCGCAGATCTTCAGTGCCGCAGGCAATCTCGGCACCCGATCGGCCGCGACGGATATGTCTCGGGTCTTCGGGCTGGGCTATCTCGGTTTCCTGGCCGGACCGTCGATGATCGGCTGGCTCGCGGATCTGAGTTCGCTCACCGCGGCGCTGATCTTCCCGCTGGCGCTGATCCTGGTGTGCGCGGCGTCGGCTCGGATCGTCGCACCCAGTTCTTGACCTACAGGTCCAGAATGCTTATCGTTGACGTCATGGGCAGACCACGCACCTTCGAGGACGACGACGTCGTCGATCGCGCGATGGAGGCGTTCTGGATCAACGGCTACGCCAACACCTCGCCCGCACAGCTCGCCGAGGCCACCGGCCTGGCCAAGGGCAGTCTGTACAACGCCTTCGGCAGTAAACGCGAACTGTTCGAGCGGGCGCTCGCGCGCTACGACCGGATGGGCGCCGACCTGACCGGGGAATACATGTCCCGGCCCGGAAGCACTCGCGAGGTCGTGGGCGCCTATCTGCGGCATCTGGTCGACGCCGACCTGGCCGATCCGGATCGACGCGGTTGCCTGGCCGCCAATACGGCACTGGAACTGTCCGGACAGGACGCCGAGATCCGCCGCATCATCCTCGCCATCACCGAACACAACCTCACCACCCTGGCGAACCGGATAGATCAGGGGCGCCGCGACGGCGATGTCAGCCGGGACACCGATCCTCGTGCGACCGCGGAGTTCTTGATGAATTCCATCGCCGGACTGCGCGTCATGGCCAAGAGCTACGACCTGGCGGTTCTGTACCGCATCATCGACACCACCCTGAGCACGCTCTGAATTTTCCGTCCGATCGCAGCGCTTTCCGCTGCCCTAGTTTTTGACCAGTAATTCCAGAAAGGGAATGTCATGGATCTCGAGTTGAGTGGCAAGACCGCTGTCGTCACCGGCGCCGGCCGCGGCATCGGACTGGCCGTCGCGCAGACGTTGACCGAGGAGGGCGTCCGGGTCGTCGGCGGCGCGCGCAACGTCACACCTGAGCTCGAAAAGTACAGTGTCGCAGCGATTTCCGCAGATCTGAGCTCCGCCGAGGGCGTCACCGCACTGTTCGATGCCGCGCAGGCGGAACTGGGCGGGATCGATATCCTGATCAACAATGTGGGCGGCGGCGATGTCGACAAGATGGTGGTGGGCGGATTCCTCGACATCGGCGACGATCAGTGGGACACGCTGCTCGAGCTCAACCTGATGAGCGCGGTGCGGGCCACCCGGGCGGCACTGCCGAGTCTGATCGAACGTCGCGGTGCGATCGTCACCATCTCCTCGATCAACGCCCATCTGCCCGCGGCCGGTCCGGTCGGCTACAGCGAGGCGAAAGCGGCATTGACCTCGTTCACCAAGCGGATCAGCGAGGAGTTCGGGCCGCGCGGCGTGCGGGTGAACACCGTGTCCCCGGGCGTGGTCGGCACCCCGCTGTGGCGGGAACCCGGCCGTTTCGGCGCGAAGTTGGCCGAGGTCAGCGGCGTCGGTCACGAGGAGTTCCTCGCCGCGCTGCCGAAGGAGTTCGGTATGGCCTCGGAGCGGATCACCGAGCCGGAGGAGGTCGCCGCGCTGGTGGCGTTCCTGGCCTCGGGACGCGCCGGGAACATCCTGGGCGCGGATTACGTCATCGACGGCGGCACACTGAAAGTCGTATGACCCGCCGGGTCCGGGCGGCTGGAGTTCGGGAATGTTCGAGAATCGGCGGCCGACTCCACCGGTGTCCGGACCCACACCCCCGTCCGGCGCGGACCTGGCCGAGATCGATGCGCTGATAGCGCAGGGCAAGAAGATCCACGCCATCAAGCTCTATCGGGAGCGGCCGTACTACTGAGTCTTCTGCACCGTGACCGTCAGGTTCGGCCACGGCGGACGGCGCACCACCGCAACGCAGGACAGCGTCGCGGCCGAGAGGCCGATCAGCAAGGCCAGCAGGGTTATTCGGGTGTCGTCGGTGGCCGGTACCCAGGTGGATTCGCCGCCCTGGACCACGATGGCGCCCAAGGGTCGCGGCCCGCGACGGAATCGTCCGCCGGGCTGGGCCACGGTGATCACCGTGGCGCCGTCCGGTGTCTGATACGGCGTACCGAAGATTGACGAATCAGCTACTGCCACTGGGAAATCGGGATCGTTCGATGTCATTGTGCCCCCATTACTCGAAAGTCGGCTTCGCAGCCGCGAAGCACAGCCGACAGCCTACGCAATACGGAGCGCGTGCATAGCCGGACACCGTGGCGATATGGGAACGGCCCGCACCGGACGATCCGGTGCGGGCCGTGGCGTTGATTTCCTGCAGCGCCTCGAGT
>NZ_JAINZY010000027.1:0-50832 GCF_019890715.1 Nocardia coffeae
GGAGTTTCGCTGCGAACGGCCCACACCGATCGACTCGGTGGGGCCGCTTCGCGGGCGCGAGCAGCGGCGGGCCCGCGACACGCCCCGGTGAGGGAACTGGAAGATGAACATATAACTGTCCAGCACCGCATCGCTATCTGTTCACCGTGCATACCGGATCGCTGACGACTTTGGGCTTCCGCAATTGGTTCGGTTTCCAGGCACTCATCTGTCCAGACCAACGACATCCACATTCTTCCGACGAACAACGGTGTGGTTTGAGCTGGATGCGCCGCCAGATACGACCGACCGTTGATTTCGACAGCGCGGTCTATTCGGCCACTGGCACCGCGGACCACATGTAGCACCGGCCGCAAACTATTCCAGGTTCAACATCTACACCTGCTGAACCTGGAACGAACAGGATCGACGGCGGCTGGCCCGACCGCAGCACGTCAGCCCGGGAACTCGATACAACGGTGGCCCCTGCTCTCTGCAACGGCTGAGCCGGACTCCGAGGTGCATTGCTGCGGCCTGCCAACCCCAGCCTCAACGCTCAGAACAGGCGAAACCGAACGCGCCATGCCGCCGTGGGATCGTCGGTCATGCAGCGGTCACTCTCACAGGAACCTACGAGTCGGCTCTCCATCCACCGGACGCGTTGGCCGCAGGGAACAGGCGCTCGACGGCGGCCACGATAGCCGCGCGACGAGCGGCCAGGAACTCGGCGCCTTCAGCCGCAGACCCGATCGAAGCTGTGAGGTCGGTTTGATCAATCCACGCCGTGGCGAGCTGATCCACGAAAACCAAAATGTCGCGCGGATCCCACTCGGAATCCAGATGACCAGCACGTTGCGCATACCGTAACTGCTCAGTCTTGCGAGCTATCGTCTCCCGAGTGGGATCACCCGGTCCACCGCCTCCGAACTCGAGCCGCCCCCACTTCATGAGACGATAGTTCGCACGATGGGCGACGAAGTAGTCGTGGATCCGCCCGGCATAGCCGGGCAGATCGGTGGGGTCCATCTGCGTCGCCTCAGCGATCGCGGCCAGTTCCTCGGCCGCGATGTATCGGTAGAGGTTCTCTTTGCTGCGAAAATACGCGTAGACGCGTTCCTTGCCGGTCTTGGCGTTCTTCGCGATCCGGTCCACCCGCGCGCCTGCGATCCCGTAACGGGCGAATTCGGCTTTCGCGGCGCCGACGATGCGGTCACGAGTCGAGTCGACAGCAGCTGAGGGCGACATCCTGCCACACTACCAGACCGAACCGTTCAGTTCGACGAAACGGAGATGTCGGTGTACGGTTCAGACTGAACAGTTCGGTTCGACACCAGAGGAGTATTCATGCAGTCCAGGACACTTGGTCTCCAAGGATTGGCAACCTCAGCGATCGGTTATGGGTCGATGGGGATCTCGATGGCCTACGGGCCCAGCGACACCCAAGAAGGCCTCGCCGCGATCCAGCGCGCCCACGATCTGGGCGTGACCCTGTTCGACACCGCCGAGCTCTACGGGTGGGGCGAGAACGAGAAGATCATCGGCCGAGCAGTTGCCGGATTCCGCGACGAAGTGGTGATCGCCACCAAGTTCGGTTTCACCCGCGACTCCGGCCTCAACTCCCGTCCCGACCATATCCGCGAAGTCGTCGACAACAGCCTGCGCAACCTCGGCGTCGACCGCATCGACGTGCTGTATCAGCACCGTGTCGACCCCGATGTCGCAATTGAAGACGTCGCCGGAGCGGTGAAAGAACTCATCGACGCGGGCAAGGTCGGCTACTTCGGGCTCAGCGAAGCTGGACCACAGACCATCCGCCGCGCACACGCCGTGCAGCCAGTATCAGTGCTGCAAACCGAATATTCACTGTTCGAACGCGACGTCGAGCAGCTGTTCCCCATTCTCGAGGAACTCGGCATCGGATTCGTCGCCTACTCCCCGCTGGGTCGCGGCTTCATCACTGGTGCCGCCAAACCCGCCAGCGAATACGACCCCACCGACTACCGGAACCACGATCCTCGCTGGCAGCCAGGCAATTTCGAGAAAAACATCGACGCCGTCACACGACTGGGCGAACTCGCCGCCGCCAAGGACATCACCGTGTCTCAACTGGCCCTGGCCTGGCTGCTGACCCGCGGTGACCATATCGTGCCTATCCCTGGCACCCGCAGCCCCCAACGTGTCGAGGAGAACACTCGAGCGGCCGAGGTCAAACTCACCGACACCGACCTCAGCGCCATCCACGACATCCTGCCCAACGGAGGGTTCGGCGCACGCTATGCCCAGGACGCGCTCCCGGCGTGGGTCTGACCCTCGCGCATCGGAAAGATACTTGGGGCAGACTTTGGTTGTGGCGGTACGCTATTCGGAGAGGCATGAACTCGATCACCTCACTTGCGAACCCCATCTGTGGTCGTTGCAGGGTGCGCCTGTAGGTGTCGGCGAATACGACTGCGTCCTGGTCGAGGATATCGGCGACTCCCCGACAGCAGCCCGGAACACGCGTTTCAGCGAGTGCGCGTTCCGGGCTCCGTCGTCAACCGCGACCGACCTCACCATGTCATGGAACGCCGACAGCTGGTGCCGAAAGACCGGTCCACAACGCGAGACGGCACGATGTTTCCCGGCAGGACAGCTCCAAATGCGAGCGTTAGGCAACCAGATGGACAACTCCGGCAAGATACCCACCATTCGCGTTTCACACCGGCCGCCCGTCGCGATCCGGCTCGCAGGCGCGTTCACGGTGATCGAAGGTGCGATAATCGCCACCGCCTGGGTCACCCTCAACCGCCGGGTCGCCGAGTTGAGCACACGGGCGTGCGTCCTCGTTCGTAATGGCCCGCCGCTGGCGACGGTCAGCGCGGTAGCGGCCGGTGCGGTAGTGGCTACTTTGCTGGTCGCAGGCTGGGCACTGCTCCGCGGCCAGTGCTGGCCGCGATCGGTCGTACTCACCACGCAGGTCCTGCTGCTAATCGCCTCCGGGGTGCTGCTGACCGTGCACGAAGCGTCGGTCAGCGCTCCGCTGGGGACACTGGCGATAATCGTGTCCGTGCTGCTCGCCTCGCCGGCAGCTAGTCGGTGGATGGCCAGGCCTTTCGACCTGTCTGTCATGAATGTGGTGTCTCCGACGCCGGAAACGCGAGCATGGCACCGTTCGCGATGGTGACCGCACTCGCGACCAACGCAAACTGGCTCGTTCGACGCATATCCCGGAGAATTCAGTTTCCAACACTCAGAGCCGATGACAAGTGAAACACAGTCCGACTGGTCTGCGGCTCACAGCCACAGCTGAAACCCAGCCTTAATCGTCCACCACGACCGGCGTTGCGGATTTCCTATGACCTGGAGCACAGCATTCGGAAACGGTAAGGCGGTAAATTTCCGTGGTGTACTTCCAGTCCATCGAGGACTCGGCGAATCCTGCCATGAGAGCTGAAAATGGTTCCTCGTCGAGTCCGAATGCCATACCGAGGCCTCGGCAAGATGCTGTCGGGCGAAGAAGAGCCGATGCGTGCCAGACACATCGGCTCGGAAAATTTCACTTTTTCTGGGGAGACTCCCGCGCAAAGTTCATCGTCCTCAGCACGGAGTTCAGATGCGTAGTACGAGTTTCCCGATAACATCTCCTGACTGAAGTCGCTCCAGCCCGGCCAGAGCGTCGGAAAGCGGCAGAACGTCCGCAATGAGCGGCTGCAGTTTTCCTGCCTCGACGAGTGTGATCAACTGCTCGAACGCGGCGCGCGTTATCGCGGGCGCGTGGTCCTGGTAGGGCCCGAGGTGCAACCCGAAAATGGATTGGTTTCGCAATAAGACGGCGGTGCCACTGAGGGTGGCGGCGCTGCCTGAAGAGGTTCCCACCAGCACGGCGCGTCCTTCGAAGGCAAGCGCTTTCCGCGCGGAGTCGAAGACCTCCCCGCCGACCGCGTCGATGATCACGTCCGCGCCGCGGCCACGGGTCTCATCCCGGATGGCAGCGGTGAGGTTGTCGTTGTGCCGGTCCACCACGATGTCGGCGCCCAGGCGCTGACACGCCGCCATCCGGGCGCGCCCGGCCGCGGTGGCGATGACCGTGGCTCCGGCAGCTTTGGCGAGCTGGATCGCCGCAGACCCGACACCGCCGGCGCCGCCGAGGACCACCACGGTCTCGCCCCGCTGCAGACCCGCGCGATGATGAAGGGCCACATGTGATGTCAGGCAGGCCACCAGGAGGGTCGCAGCGACGGTGGGCTCGAGGTCTTCGGGGACCGGAAACAGATCCTTCGTGCGCGCTACAGTCACTTCGGCATAGCCCCCGTAGGGGAGCAGCGGTCGTGCGACGACGCGAGTCCCGCACCGCCACTCCCCCGTGCTCGAAGTCTCCAGTATCCGTCCAACCACCTCCCGCCCGGGGGTGAACGGAGGCTCGGGACGCAGCTGGTGTGTGCCGTTGATTAGAAGCAGGTCGGGCAGGTTTACTCCGGCACACTCGACGGCGATGCTCACCTGCCCTGCGGCAGGGATGGGGCGAGGTAGGTGAGTGAAGTTCATGACCTCTGCCGGAATACCGAAGCTGTTGGTCTGCCAGGCCCGATACCGGCGGCTTTCGTAGGACGTATCGCGGACGGTCATGTTGCTGCCTCCGTACTGGGTCGGCCCCAATCCCGCAATCGCGTCACTCCTTTTCGTCGGGGCGAGCGTGAGATGTCACTCCAGCCCACATGCAGGGCCATGTCAGTGCACGACCCTGTGGTCGGTCTGCCGCCGGCGATTCGACGGAGGCGCAGCACGCCGCGCCCGGCCGCATCGGCGTCGACCATGATCGCCTCGCCCGGGGTCGCGCCGGTGAATGGGATCGCGGCGGTCGGTGAAATGGGCCCACTCGACCGCCGCGACTGCGCATTAGTCCTCGATACCGGCGGGCACGCCGCTGGCGGACAAGCGGTCGTGGATCTCGCACATCCCTGCCCCCAGTCGTCCGTCACCGAATGTCCAGCGGGTGGGCGACTTGACGATGCGAAGGATGGCGGGGTCGCCGTTCTCATCCTTGGCACGGTGCCGCAACGGCTCCCACGCCTCCGGGGTGCCAGTTACGGTCCATTCCCGGTCGCCCGACCGTATGGCCAGATCGCAACGCAAGAGTTCGTAGGGGCTCGTGTCCGAGTAGGTGTTCTTCATGTCGAAGTCGTCCACGAGAAAGAACTGTCCTTTCTCCCATACGTGTCCGCTTCGGGTTCTCTTGGTCGGACCGACACCGCGAACGAGCATGAAACCCAGTTCGTCGTCGTCCGTGGTGCCGATCAGCCAGCGCAGGTAGATCTTGGCAAGCCAGTTGCGTGGACCCCACGAGTGGTCCTTGCCGCCACGCCCGTCGACTTCGAACGTCTGGTCACCGACGGTCACGGTTCCCTTGACCCAGCACAAGTGTTGATAATGCCAATCGGCCTGGCCTGGAAGGAAGATCTTGTCGATATCTTCCTGGTCGCTGCCCATGACAGCCTCCAAGCCTTCCGTACGCACCTCGAGGCTGATTTCCGCGTGTTCGCGAGGCGATGTTGTGAATGCCTTCTTCGGGTCAGCGAGTACCCACGCGTCCTCGAGGATCAGCACGGGACCGGAGTACGACACCGTGCACGATCGGTATGGGTCTCCGATGGTCCATTCCTGGCCTCCTGCGATGAGTCGGTTGCCCTCGATCGGCGCACGCTCGAAGAAGAACGCGTGGCGCCCATCGGGGAGGTTGATGCTCACGGACATCTCCGCATGCCCCTCGTTGGGACGCATGCCAATCCGGAACCAGCCACCGGTACCGGTCGCGGGGTCGTGGAAATCGATGTAACGGCTCTCATTCCAGTTCTGCTGGGTTCCGACCTGATGAAGATAATCATCGACGGGAGTGAGTTTGCGATCCGACATTGCGCCTCCACGCTGTTGGCTTCGGTTGGGGACCGTGACGACGTACTCGTCGCCCGCGGGTTTTCGGTCAGGCGCCGTGCGCCCGCAAGTGCTGGTGGGCAAGTTCCGCGAGCCATTCGACGCGGCTCACCACATGGACCATGTCGACACTCTTGGCCATGGCGCCGGTCTCGTAGCGGTTCTTGATGCCTTCGGCGATCACGGCCATCCGCCACCACGAGAACGCGCGGTAGTACTCGAGATCGTCGATGTCGAAACCGGTGAGTTGCGCGTACCGCTCGACCATCTGCCCTCGGTCGGGAAATCCGCCCGCGCACGTGGGCGGGGTTTCCATCCACACCCGGGCGGCCGCTCCGTCCGGCTCTTCCCAGTTGTTGAGGAAGAACGCCAGATCTGCCAACGGATCTCCGACCGCAGCAAGTTCCCAGTCCAGGACGGCGGAGATTTCACCGGATGGCTGCACCATCGTGTTGGCAAGACGATAGTCGGAGTGAACGATCGCTCGGTGACGTTCCCGGGGCATAGCCGCCGCCAGCCGACTGTGTAGCTCGTCGATCAGCGGGAGTTCGCGGCTGTGGTCAGACGACCAGATGGCAGCGAACCTGCGGAGCTGCCGTTCGAGGAAGGTACCGGCACGGACGAGATCTGCTAGTCCTGCCGCCTGCGGATCGAGAGTGTGTAGCGCGGCGAGCCGCTCTACGAGGTCGTCGGCGGCACGGCGACGTTGTGCTGTTTCCGGCAGGTGCCTCTCAACGTCAGCGGGGTTCTCGACGACGACACCGTCGACGAACTCGGCAACCACGAACACAGCGCCGATGACCTCGGGGTCATCGCATGTGGCGAGGATCCGCGGCGCAGGAATGCCCCCTGCACTGACTGCCGCCATCGTCCGCGCCTCGCGGAGCACATCGTGCGAGCCGCGGGGCAACGACCCGAGCGGGGGCCGGCGCAACACAACGCGGTGCTGGACAGCGTCCGTCACGAGGACCGTGATGTTGGAGTGGCCACCACCTATCGGAGCGAACTGCAGTGGTGGTTGCAGCTCGGGGATCGATCTGGACAGCCACTCCGTCGCCGCGACCGCAGGCACCGCCTGCTCGAGGACGTCGAGACGTTGGCCTGCACCATCAGGCACCTGCTACCGCCCTCGCCTGACTTACCGGGTCGACTGTCCTATTGCCTATATGCATGTCAGCTTCCTCGCGTCGTCATCGGCTTGCGGTCTCAGGGAGCCGCAGCTCGGGCAGAGATGGGTCGCAACCCTTCGCGCATTATCAGTTCATTCAGTTTAATATGTCAACGATATTTTCTCGACATCGCGAACAACTCACCCGATCAAGGGTTCGGCCCGCTTAGCAGTGAGGCCACCGTCGACGACCAGCGTCGTGCCGGTGACACACGCGGACTCGTCGGAGGCCAGCCAGGCGACGGCAGCGGCGATGTCCTCGGGCACGCAGGCGCGGCCCAGCGGAATCTGTCGCTCATAAGCGGAAAGCCGTTCGTCGCTGCCGATGTAACGACGAAAAGCCGGGGTCTTCACCGCACCTGGAATCACCGCGTTGACGCGCACGCCGGTGCCGCCGTACTCGACGGCCGCCGAACGGACGAGCTGCAGAATCGCAGCCTTGGCCGCCGCATAGGGCCCGGTTCCTGGTACCGCGCCCAGCGCCGAGGCGGACGACGTACAGATGATCGAGCCCCCGCCTGCGGCAGACATGACGCGCAGCGCTGCACGCACGCAGTAGAACATGGCGTTGAGGTTGAGCTCGACATCAGCACGCCAGCCCTCGTCGGAGATCGACGTCAGTTCACCATGCGCCAAGCCGGTTCCAGCATTGCTGTGGAACACGTCGAGGCGCCCGTGCCGGGCCCAGGTCCCATCGACGAGCGTATCCACGAGCGCGGAGTCGGTGACGTCGCCGGCGCGTGCCTCCGCCTTGCCGCCGGCGCGCGTGATCAACTCTGTGGTCTCCTGTGCCCGTCCGGCATCGAGGTCGTTGACAACGACGACCGAGCCGTCTGCGGCCAACCGCAGGGCCGTCGCGCGCCCTATGCCGGATCCGCCTCCGGTCACGAGGGCCACCCTGCCGGTCAATTGTGCCGCTGTCATCTCGTCCTCCTTCGTCAATGAGACATGTCATTGCCCTGACACCCACGGTTTGGCCCGCGCCGGAGCTGCAGGCCCCACAGGGCAACTCGAGGCAAAGCCGTGAATCAACTAATTCATATTGCTAAGCTTCCTCATTATGCAGACTGCGCTGGAGAATCTCAGAGTCGAGTTGTTCGCGGGCAGATGCCTCGTGCACGCCCAGGCGGGAAGCCGGGGAGTCGGCCAATGACCGACGGCCGATTGGCTGGCAAGGTGGCCCTCGTCACCGGCGCGGGACAAGGCGTCGGGCGTGGGATAGCCCGGGCGATGGCTGCGCAGGGTGCGGCGGTCGCGCTCGTCGGACGCACATTCGCGAAGGTCGATGCAGTTGCTCGGGAACTGGAGGCGCTCGGTGCGTCCGCACTTCCGCTGGCCGGCGACGTGTCCGACCGGGAGGATGTCGCGTGTGCCGTCGCAGCCACGATTGATCGATTCGACATGCTCGACGTACTGGTCAACAACGCCCAGTCCTCAGTGCAGCGCAAACTCGAGGAGACCACCGATGAGGACGTCGACCTCGCATGGCGGACCGGAGCCCTGGGCACTTTGTACGGGATGCAGGCCGCGCTGCCGCACCTCAAGGTCCGCGGCGGAGTGGTGATCAACTTCGGGTCGAGCACAGCGTTGCAAGGCGACACGACATTCGGGTCCTACGCGATGGCGAAAGAGGCTATCCGCGGATTGTCCCGGGTCGCAGCCAGGGAATGGGGGCCCTATGGCATTCGGGTGAACGTGGTCGTCCCCACCGCGATGACCCCTGCCGCCGAGGTGTACCGCGACGCCTACCCGAACCGGTTCGAGGCCAACCTGGCCGGGACTCCCCTACGCCGCATGGGCGACCCCGAGACGGACATCGGACGCGCCGTCGCGGCGCTGGCGAGCGATGACATGGGCTACCTGACCGGAGCGACCGTCATGCTCAACGGTGGTCGTGTACTGCTCGGCTGAAGGAGGAACGATCGTGGACTTCGAGCGCAGGCTCACCGCCGTGGAAGATCGGCTGGAAATCGGCCAGCTGCCGATACGGTACGCGCTCGCCGTGGATGGCCGGGACCTCGATGCATGGGTCGAACTGTTCGCTCCGAATGTCGACTGTGGGCGGCACGGCCGCGGCCGCGCGGCGCTGCGCAGTTATATCGAACCGCACCTACGCTGGTTCTACCGTTCGCTGCACCAGATCTGCGGTCATCGTGTCGAGTTGGTCGACGAGGTATCGGCGACAGGGAAGACCTACTGCCGGGCCGAACACGAAGTCGGGGACCGATTCATCGTCATGGGCATCTGCTATGACGACCGCTATACCAAAGTGGACGGAGAGTGGTTCTTCGCTCGACGCAAAGAACTGCACTGGTACGCGACCGATGTGCTGGAGCGACCATCGGCAGTCGGCTTCAGCTCATGGGAGCACGCGACGGAACCCGCACTGCCACAAGGGTTCCCGACTTGGTCCACGTTCTGGGCCGATGCCGATACGACCGCGGTCACGGACCGGCCGTGACCTCCGCCGAGCTGGCAGAGCTCGCGCACGGCGGGAAAGCTGGCTCGAGCAGCTACGCGCTGCCCTCAACCGAATGGCCACCAGCCTCAGACCGAAATCTGAGCAGCCCCTGAGCCGATCGTCGGCTTCACACTGACGAGATTTAGTTCATATATTATAATAATTCGATTCTACAAATCGAGGGAGCGGCTACATGCAGTGGACGATCGGTGACGTGCGCGTGACCAGGGTTCAGGAGAGCTTGATCACGCTGCCTCTCGAAGCCCTGTATCCCGAATACGACCCAGCCAAACTCAAAGGCCACGAGCACTGGCTCGAGCCCTATGTGGCGAATGACGGCACGCTCGGACTGTCCACACACGGCTTGGTGCTCGAATCCGAAGGCAAGATCATCCTCGTCGACACGTGTGTGGGGACGCGCGAGGTCGCTGCGGTTCCAGGGATGTCCAACCAGCCCTCGACGTTCCTTGCCGACCTCGAAGGCATCGGGTTCCCTCGCGACGCTATCGACTACGTCGTGTGCACCCACCTGCACATCGACCACGTCGGCTGCAACACAATACAAGACGAGTCCGGTGCGTGGGTGCCGACCTTTCCCAATGCGCGGTATCTGTTCAGTCGGCCCGACTACGAATATTGGGAGTCTGGTGCCGAGGGCGCGGCCTGGACGTTCGACAGCGCCGTTAAGCCGGTGTACGAGGCGGACGCCGCCGACCTTGTCGAGATGAGCCACGTCGTCACCTCCGAGATTCAGCTCGTGCCCTCTCCTGGTCACTCCCCTGGCCATGTCTGCGTACTGATTTCTTCGAACGGCGAAGACGCGGTGATCACCGGCGATCTCACGCACAACCCGGTGCAGTATATCGAGCCAAATTGGCGAATGTTCCTCGATGCCGATCCCGAGTTGGCTGCGCGCACTCGACGGGAGTTCATCGCGCGATATGCGAACAGCGGCACGCGAATCTTCGGGTCACACTTCCCCGGTGACTCGACAGGCTTTCTCGAGATCATCGACGGCAAGGCGCAGTTCGTTCCCGAACCGACCCGGCCTTCGGCTCGATCCACCGACTGACGACTGTTGTGGTCCGCGCGCGTGCGGCGTGATGGTCAATGCCCTGAAGATCGGCGGCGGTCGACCCACGGCAGCTGACAGAACACCATCCCGTACGACTCCGGCGCGGCCTCCAGCTTCCCGAATGGCCATATCGGCGTGTTATCAACGGCGCCCCGCACCGGGATCGTGTCAGATGTGAGAGGCTGTCCGATTCGCCGGACAGCCCTCGAAGCGGGCACCGACACGGCCGCACGTGCCGCTACTGATCGACTCCGTCGGCCCGGTTCACTCGGCCAAGCCGTCGGGGCGGGTGGCCGGATTCGATGGTGATACGGACTGCGAATACAGTTCCGGAAAGCAATGATTCGGTACCGGAGAATTAGCGCTCGCGGAACTGGTCGATCTTGGGCCATAGAACACTCAGCCGCATGTGCCGAGACCTGTTGTACGACAACCCCCAACACCTGTACTGCCTCATCCTCACCGCCTACCCCGACGAGCAGGACCAACTCGCTGCCCTACGCGCCGTCGTAATCCAACGGCCTTGCGTTGCGCCCGGTTGCGGCCAGTTCTCAGGGCGGTCCCCTCGCCGATGCCTGAATTCAGTCGGTCCTGCAGAGCCAGTCCGTGCTGCTGCTCGCAGTGGATGGATCCGCAGCGGTGAATGCCTTCGCAGTGGGACCATCCGTGCGGGTTGGACATGCAGCCGTCCACGTTCTATTCGATCGACACCTCCATGCCGGCACACTTCACGACGGACGGTTGTCGATCACCCTTCGCGCTTTGCCGACCGAACGTTCCAACGCGCTCGGGTCCAGCAGTTCGACTTCGACGGTGACACCGATCCGGTTCTTGATCTGTCTGCGCAACTCGTTCGCTGCGGCTGCACGCTGGTCGGGCAGCGTGTGCGCGCGCGTCTCGACCCGCACGGTCAGGGTGTCCAGGCGGGATGGGCGGTCGAGCACGCATTGGAACTGCGGTGCGAGTGCCGGAACGGTGAGGATGATTTCCTCGATCTGGGTGGGGAAGAGGTTGACTCCGCGGAGCACGATCATGTCGTCGCTGCGGCCGGTGATCTTCTGCATCCGTCGCATCGTCCGTGCGGTGCCGGGTAGCAGTCGGGTCAGATCTCTTGTGCGGTAACGGATCACGGGCATCGCTTCTTTGGTGAGGGAGGTGAACACGAGTTCGCCTTCTTCGCCGTCGGGCAGTACCGCGCCGGTTTCGGGGTCGACGATCTCGGGGTAGAAGTGGTCCTCCCAGATGTGCAGCCCGTCCTTGGTCTCGGCGCATTCCATGGCGACGCCGGGGCCGATGACCTCGGAGAGGCCATAGATGTCGACAGCATCGATGGCCAGGTGCTGCTCGAGTTCCAGCCGCATCTTCTCGGTCCACGGCTCAGCACCGAAGACGCCGACCCGCAACGAGGTCGCCGCTGGATCGATCCCCTTGTCCAGCATCGAGTCCAGGATGGTCAGCATGTAAGAGGGGGTGACCATGATCGCGTCCGGCCGGAAGTCCTCGATGAGTTGCACCTGTCGTTCGGTCATTCCACCCGACATCGGGATCACGGTGCAGCCGTAGCGTTCCGCGCCGTAGTGCGCGCCGAGGCCGCCGGTGAAAAGCCCGTAGCCGTAGGCGATGTGCACTTTGTCGGTGGGGCGGACGCCACCGGCCCGCAGGCTGCGCGCGATCAGGTCGGCCCAATTATTCAGATCCGTCTCGGTATATCCGACGACTGTCGGCTGGCCGGTCGTCCCCGAGGAGGCGTGGACGCGCGAGATCCGTTCCTGCGGAACGGCGAACATGCCGAACGGATAGTTCGCCCGCAGATCCGACTTCGTAGTGAAGGGGAATTTCGCCACATCCGACAGCTGCTTCAGATCCGACGGATGCACCCCGGCGGCATCGAACGCAGCCCGATAGTGCGGGACGTTGTCGTACGCGTGCGCTATCGACCATTGGAGGCGCTGCAGTTGCAGGGCCGAAATGTGGTCGCGGGAAGCGAATTCGATGTCGGTGGACGAGGAGACGGGGGTAACGCTGCTCATGATGGCTCCGGATGAGGTGGCTCAGGCGTCGAAGTCGACCGTGACCGACTCGCCGACGGGATAGGTTTGGCAGGTGAGGACGAAACCGGCGGCTACCTCGGCGTCCTCGAGGGCGTAGTTGCGGCGCATATCGACCTCACCGCAGGTGACCCGCGCCCGGCAGGTGCCACACACGCCGCCCTTGCACGCGAACGGGAGATCCGAGCGGATCTGCTCGGCTGCGTCGAGAATCGTTGTGTCCCTGGGCAATCGGCCGGTGGTGCTACGTCCGTCGAGGGTGATGGTGACGCTGCTGGTGGGCCCGTCGACGCCCGGTTCGCGATGTGCCTGCGGGGTCGGTGGGTCGGTTTCGACGAAGAACAGTTCGTGGTGGACACAGTCGGCTCCGAGGCCGAATTCGCCGAGGACGGCTTGCGCATCGGTGACCATGCCGTAGGGCCCGCACAGCCAGGCGTGGTCGATATCGCCGATCGGCACGACCGAGCCAAGGATCGCGCGTAGCCGCTCGGCATCGAGCCGACCGGTGAACAATTCGACGTCGCGGGGTTCGCGCGAGAGCACGTGGATGACCTCGAACCGCGCGCCGTAAAGGTCCTTGAGATCGGCGATCTCCTCGGCGAACATCACCGACCGCACCTTCCGGTTGCCATAGAGCAGCACGACCTCGCTGTCGGGGTTCGCCAGGACCGAGCCGGCGATGGACAACATCGGCGTGATACCCGAGCCCGCCGCGATCAACAGCTGCCGACCGGCCACCGCGGGATCGGCGATGAAGGTGCCGCTCGGCCCCTGCACGTCGATCCGATCGCCCGCAGTGACGTTCTCGACCAGCCAGGTCGAGAACAATCCCCCGGACACTGTCCGCACGCCGACGCGCGGCGACTGGCCGACCGGTGCGCAGATGGAGTATGAGCGGCGGTATTCGACACCGTCCACGATCCGGCGCAGGGTCAGCGACTGCCCAGGCAGGAAAGCGAACTCTTCACTCAGCTCTGCGGGAATCTCGAAGGTGACGGCTACGGCGTCCTCGCACAGCCGCTCGATGTCGGCGACTACCAGCGAATGGAACGGCCGGTTACGGGTTGCCCGAGGCGAAAGGTTCTGGGCCGGTGCGCTCATGGTCAGAGCTCCTTCACGTGATCGAACGGCTCGAGGCAGGCCGCGCAGCGGTAGTGGGCTTTGCACAAGGTCGCACCGAATTCGGACACCAGCCTGGTTTCGCTCGAGCCGCAGTGGGGGCAGGTGACCTCGCGTGGCCGAGCGCTCAGGGTGAGCGGAATAGGACCGTCGATACGCCGCGGTGCCGGACCCGGCAGGGAGTAGCCATTGGCGCTGAGTTTGCGCCGCCCCTCGTCCGAGATCCAGTCGCTGCTCCATGCGGGCGACAGGGTGGTGTCGACTCGCACGTCGCGATATCCGTGCCGGTGCAGGCTGCGGGTGATGTCCGCGCGCATGGTCGCGATCGCCGGGCAGCCGGAGTAGGTGGGCGTGATGGTGACCACGACCCGGGCCGCCGCGTCGATCTGGACCTCGCGCACGATGCCCAGGTCTGCCAGCGTCAGCATCGGCATCTCCGGATCGAGCACGGAATCGACGACGCTGCGCACGTGTGCCCGTGTCGACATCACCACGTCCCTTCCGGGTAGGCGCGTGCGACGCTCTGCATCTCCGCGAGCAGCAGCCCCAACGCCTCGGTGTGCATCCCCTGACGACCGGCACGCCCGGCGACGGTGCCAACGGACGCTCCACGCGGAGCGTGCAGTTCGGACGCATGCAGGACCTGCGCGAGAACACGCTCGAACTCGTCGCGGGTCGTGCGCGGGTCCACCGCGACACCGGCCGAGACCAACGCGAGCTCTTCCTCGGTGGGCACGAACAATTCCTCGACGAGCGGCCACACGAACTCCAGCGCATCGATCATGCGTCGGCGTGACTCGTCGGTGCCGCAGCCGAGAGTCACGGTCCAGCGCGCCGCGTAGTCACGGTGGTAGGTCAATTCCTTGACGCCCTTTTCCGCGACGGCGGCCAGCACTGGATCACGAGAGGTGCGCAGTCGATCGAGCACCGCGAGCCGCCAGGTCGAGAACACCAGCGACCGCACGATGGTGCGCGCGAAGTCGCCGTTGGCAACCTCGACCAGCCGGACACACCGCAGCGCGTCGACGGACCGGAAGAGGGCCAGCGCGTCCTCGGCCGGGACAGGTGAGGTCTCGGAAATGAACGGGACGATCGTCGCATCCGCGGCAGCAGCGCGGGCCAGTAGCAGCCGGGCCTGGCCGAGCAGGTCCAGGCCGATGTTCATCAGGGCGACTTCTTCCTCCAATTCCGGTGCCCGCATACCCCATTCGGCTAGTCGCTGTGCGGCGATGAGAGCGTCGTCGCCGAGCATGAGGCAGTACCGGGCGAGTGCGGCGGTGTCGACATCGTCGGGGACGGTGGTGTCAACACCGGCCAGGGGATCGTCGAAGCTGGTGCCGAAGGCCCATTGGCCGTGGCTGTCACCGTCGAACAGGCCGCTGTAGGCGGTGTCGTGATCGATCATCGGTCGGGCCTCACATGTGGGGGACGGTGTCGGGGATGTCGTAGAAGGTCGGATGCCGGTAGACCTTGTCGCCGCTGGGCGCGAAGTACGGGTCCTTCTCCGACGGGCTGGAGGCGGTGATCCGCACGGACTGCACCACCCAGATGCTCACGCCCTCGTTACGACGGGTGTATACGTCACGCGCGTGCCGCAACGCCATGTCGTCGTCAGCGGCGTGCAGCGATCCGACGTGCACGTGGTTCAGGCCGCGCTTGCCACGCACGAACACCTCGTACAGCGGCCAGTCCGCCCGCATAGGTGTGGGATCGGTCGTTGTTCCGGTCATCGGCTGGTGCCCTTTCGTTCTCGTTCGGCGAAGGCCGTCGCCGCTTCCCGCACCCAGGCACCGTCCTCGTGTGCGGTGCGGCGGTTGGTGATTCGCTCGATGTTGCAGGCGCCGTTGCCCGCGACGACAGCCGCGAACTCGGTCCAGTCGGGAGTGCCGAAGTCGTAGGACTGCCGCTGCTCGTTCCAGGTCAGATCCGGGTCCGGCAGGCGCACGCCGAGTATCTGCGCCTGCGGCACGCTCATATCCACGAAGCGTTGGCGCAGTTCGTCATTGGTGTGCCGTTTGATGCCCCATGCCATGGACTGTTCGGTGTTCGGTGAGCGGTCGTCGGGCGGGCCGAACATCATCAGCGCGGGCCACCACCAGCGGTCGACGGCTTCCTGCACCATCGCGCGCTGGTCGTCGGTGCCACTCATCATCGTCAGCAGCAGTTCGTAGCCTTGGCGCTGATGGAACGACTCCTCCTTGCAGACGCGGATCATCGCACGCGCGTAGGGTCCGAAACTGCTGCGGCACAACGGAACCTGGTTGCAGATCGCGGCACCGTCGACCAGCCAGCCGATTACGCCGACGTCGGCATAGCTCAGGGTCGGGTAGTTGAAGATGGAGGAGTACTTCTGTTTGCCGTCGATCAGTTGCCTGGTCAGATCCGCGCGGTCCGCGCCGAGGGTTTCCGCGGCCGAGTACAGGTAGAGGCCGTGGCCCGCTTCGTCCTGCACCTTCGCCATCAGGATCGCTTTGCGCCGCAAGGAAGGCGCCCGGGTGATCCACACGCCTTCGGGCTGCATGCCGATGATCTCGGAATGAGCATGCTGGGCGATCTGCCGGATCAGCGTCTTGCGGTAGCCCTCGGGCATCCAGTCCCGGGGTTCGATGCGCTGGTCGGCGGCAATAGTGTCGTCGAACTGCTGCTGCAGTTCGGTTGAGGAAGGTGCTGCCGTGGTCATGTCGGCCTCGCTTCGGTCAGGGGTGTCGGCTGCTGGGCAGTCACGGGTCAGTGGCCTTCGAAGACCGGTCGTGTCTTGGCCAGGAATGCGTCGACGGCGGCCCGGTGGTCGTGGCTGGCCCCCAGGGCCTCTTGCGCGTGGCGTTCTCGTTCGAGTGCCTCGGACAGGCCGGCCGTTTCGGCCCGCAGGAGCTTTTTGACCTGCCGATAAGCCGCTGTCGGGCCGTCGGCGAGGCGACGTGCGAGTTCGCGGGCAGCGGCGTCGACCTCACCGTCGTCCACGACGCGATGAACCAGACCCCACTGGTATGCCTCGGCGGCAGTGAATCGGTCACCCAGCAGCATCAATCCGGCAGCCCGGCTGGCCCCCAGGGCTTGCACGAGCGCATGACTCAGCCCGGAGTCGCTGGCCAATCCGATACCGGTGAACGCCGTCGCGAACTTCGCTCCGGCACCGGCGACGCGGAGGTCACCGGCCAGCGCGATGCCCAAGCCCGCGCCCACACAGGCTCCGCGAATCGCCACCACCACCGGAACCGGCAGGGCACGCAGCGCACGGATGAGCGGGTTGTAGTGTTCGCCAACGGTATTCATGGCCGAGCTCGCATCGGCCCGCAACGCCTCGACATGTTCGGCCAGATCCTGGCCGACGCAGAAGTTCTTGCCCTCCGCGGTCAACAACACCGCACGGACCCCGGAATCCTCCGCGACGCCGCGGACCGCAGCCAGCAGATCCTGTTTGGTCACCAGGTCGAGTGCGTTGGAGGCCGCGGCACGGGTGAGCGTAATTGTGGCCAGCGCCTCCTCGACGCGGGCCTGGACGGTCGTGGTTTCGGCGTTCATCGCGGTGCTCCTGCCGTGGCGGTGTTCCAGGTGAAGAATCCTCGACCGGACTTACGACCGAGTTCACCCCGAGCCACCTTGTCCCGCAACAACTTCGGCGGCTCGAAACGTCGGCCGAGGGTCGCCGCGAGATGCTCGGCGATCGCGAGCCGCACATCCAATCCGACCAGATCGGTGGAACGCAGCGGCCCCATCGGGTGCCGGTAACCCAGTTCCATGGCCCGGTCGATCGCATCCGGGTCGGCCACGCCTTCCTCGACCATCCGGATCGCCTCGAGACCGAGACAGACGCCCAGACGGCTGGTCGCGAAGCCCGGCGAATCATTCACCACGACCTCGGCCTTGCCCAGCGCCGCCACCCAGCCCTGCGCACGGGCGACCACTGTGTCAGCGGTGGCGGGGGCACGAACGATCTCGACCAGCGCCGAGGCCGGAACGGGGTTGAAGAAGTGCATGCCGAGGAACCGGCCCGGGTCGGCCAGCACGGCGCCTAGCTCGGTGATCGACAGCGAACTGGTGTTGCTGGCGATCACCGCCTGCGAATCGACCGTCTTGTCGACCGCCGCGAGCACGTCGGCTTTCAGCGCCGGATCCTCGGGTACGGCTTCGACCACCAGGTCAAAGTCGGAGGGCAGATCCGTGGGTGCGCCGACGGTGGTGACACGGGCAAGGATGTCCTCGACATCGAGGTTGCCGAGTTTGCCGCGTTCGCCCGCCCGGCGCAGGCCGGTGGCGACCCGGTCGAACGCGGCGCTTCGATCGCCGGCCTCGGCGATGACGACCACGCTGCCGAGAGTCGCGAACACCTGGGCGATACCGGCGCCCATGCGCCCGCCGCCGACCACGGCTACGCGGCAGGGAATCACTGTCTGTGTCATGCCTTCTTCTCCAGAAATGCGGTCATACGGGTGTGTTTGTCGTCGGTGCCGAACAGCACCGCCTGGGCGATGTCGTCGGCGAACGGGTGGAATCCGGGGGCGTCGACGATCGTCTTGGTCAACCGCAGCGCCAGTGGCGCGGACCGGGCGATACGGTCGAGCACCCGGTGCGCCGCGTCCACCTGCGTGTCGGGGTCGGTGACCTGCATGACCAGCCCGGTGGCGAGTGCGGCGTCGGCGTCGAGGACCCGGCCGCCGAGCAGAACCTGTTTGGCAACCGACGCGCCGACCAGTTGCGGCAGGCGATAACTCGCACCCGCCGCGGCCATGATCCCCAGCCCGGGTTCGGGATTGCCGAACTTCGCGGTGGTGGTGGCAATTCGCATATCGCAGGCATAGGCCAGTTCCGCGCCACCGCCCAGGGCATACCCGCTCACCGCCGCGACGGTCGGCAGCGACAGGCGGGCGATACGATCGAACAGATTGCGGTTGATCCCGGCCAGCGCGTCGTCGCGGTTGCGTTCGCGCAGCTGGCCGATATCCGCACCCCCGGCGAAGTGCTCGCCGCGGCCGGTCAACAGCAGCAGCTTCGGCTCACGCTCCAGGCGTTCGCATACGCGATGCAGTTCGCCGATCATCTCCACATTGATCGCGTTGCGCTGCGCGGGACGGTCGAGGGTGACCACGACCCTGTCTGCGTGATCGGCGATGTGTACCGTGGTTAGCTCGCTCACGGTGCCTCGATCAGCATCGCCACGCCCTGACCGACACCAACGCACAGCGCCGCCAGGCCACGCTGCGCGCCTTCGCGTTCCATCCTGCCGACCAGGGTCAGCAAGATTCGCGCGCCCGAGCAACCCAGCGGATGCCCCAGCGCGATAGCGCCGCCGTCCGCATTGACGATCTCCTCGTCGAGTTTCAGCTGCCGGATCACCCCCAGTGACTGAGCCGCGAACGCCTCGTTCAACTCCACCGCACCCACCGTCGGCAACGCCCACTTCGCCTGTCCCAGAACCTTGTTCGTGGCCGGCACCGGACCCAAGCCCATGATGTTCGGTGCCACGCCCGCGCTGGCGCTGGCCACGATGCGGGCTCGCACCGTGAGTCCATAACGGTGCACCGCGCTTTCGCTGGCCAGCACCAGGGCCGTAGCGCCGTCGGACAGCGGGGACGCGGAACCGGCGGTGACGATGCCGTTCGGGCGGAAGACCGGTTTGAGCGCCGCCAGCTTTTCCGCGGTCGTCCCGCGGCGCGGCACCTCGTCGACCTCGACCACACCACCATTGACCGGGACCGGGACGATTTCACGGCGGAAGTGTCCAGCGTCGGCCGCCGCGACGGCCCGTTGCTGGCTGCGCAGCGCGAAGGCATCGCTCTCCTGACGCGAGACCCCTTCCAGGACAGCGACTTCCTCGGCCGTCTCGCCCATCGACAGGGTGATCTTGCGAGTCCGCGGGTCGGGTCCCGCAGGGACCGCCGCGTCGGCCGCGGCGAAAGCCGGGTTGGTGAACCGCCAACCCAGCGAGGTGTCGGCCACCTCACCCGGACGCGCCCACGGAGTACCGGGCTTGGCCATCACCCAGGGGGCTCGGGTCATCGATTCCACCCCGCCCGCAACGATAATATCGGCCTCGCCGCTGCGGATGGCGGCAGCAGCGGTAGCAACGGCGGTCAGTCCGCTGGCACACAAGCGGTTCACTGTGTAGCCGGGAACCTCGTCGGGCAGGCCTGCCAGCAGCACCGCCATACGGGCGACATTGCGGTTGTCCTCACCGGCCTGATTCGCCGCCCCCAGTACAACCTCGTCGACGGCGTCGACGGCCACATTCGCACGGCGCACAGCCTCGCCGACCACCAGCCCGGCCAGATCGTCGGGCCGGACTCCGGCCAGCGCCCCGCCGTAGCGCCCTTGCGGCGTCCGTGCCCCATCAACCAGGAAGACTTCGACCATCACAGCTCCTTGTTTGCGTACACCTCGAATTATTAACCGAACATTCGGTCAGTATCAAGTCTCGACGGAGTTCTTGTCGAATCCTTCCGCACCGATGCGTCAAGATGGACGCATGACTACGGCGCGCACGGCCCAGACCACGAGACGTCCCGGCCGGCCCGGGTACGACCTGGACTCCCTGCTGTCGGTCGCGGTCAAGGTCTTCAACGACAAGGGCTACGACGCCACCAGCATGGAGACCCTCGCCAAGCGTCTCGGCATCGCCAAATCGGCCATCTACCATCACGTTTCGGGTAAGGCTGAACTCCTGGAGCTCGCGCTGTCGCGGGCACTGAACGGACTGCTGGCCGCGACGACCGAGGAGCAGGCGACCACCGGCCGTTCCATCGATCGGCTCGAGTACTTCGTGCGCCGCAGCGTCCAGATCCTCATCACCGATCTCCCCTATGTCACCCTGCTGCTCCGCGTGCGCGGCAACACCCCGGCCGAAAAGCGCGCGCTGGCTCGCCGCCGCGAATTCGACGCCTTCGTCGCCGGACTCGTCGAATCCGCCGCCGCCGAGGGCGATCTGGCGCCGGATATCGATCCCGCACTGGTCAGCCGCCTGATCTGGGGCATGGTCAATTCCATCGTCGAGTGGTACCGCCCCCGCGGTGACAACACCGCCGACGAGATCGCCGACGCCGTGGTCACCATCGTGTTCCAGGGCCTGCGCCACCCCACTCCGGACGCTTCCTGACGTCCTTCTCCCCCACTGCCCCTTGACAGGCGCAGCACTCTCGCGGATCGTAATTACCGACCGAATGTTCAGTTCATTGGAGGTTTCATGACCGAGTTGCTGCGCAGCTATGCGGGTGGACACTGGTACACCGCGCCCGATGAGGGCACATCACTGCACAGCGCCGTGGACGGCAGCGTGGTGGCTCGCATCTCGTCGACAGGCCTGGACACCGCGCACATGGTCGACTACGGCCGCACCGTCGCAGGGCCCGCGTTGGCGCAGCTGACCTTCCACGAGCGCGCCGCCGCTCTGAAGGCCCTGGGCGCGTACCTGCTCGAACGCAAGGACGAGTTCTACGCACTGTCCTCGGCCACCGGCGCGACCACCCGCGATTCCGCGATCGACATCGACGGCGGCATCGGCACCCTGCTCAGCTACGCGAGCAAGGCGCGCCGCGAACTGCCGAACCACACCGTGTACCTCGACGGCGCGGTGGAGCAGCTCGGCAAGAAGGGCACGTTCGTCGGCCAGCACATCTTCACCTCGCGACGTGGTGTGGCCGTGCAGATCAACGCGTTCAACTTCCCGGTCTGGGGCTTTCTGGAGAAGCTGGCGCCGACGTTCATAGCCGGTGTGCCCTCGATCGTGAAACCGGCCAGCCAGACGGCCTACCTCACCGAACTGGTAGTCCGCCGCATCATCGAATCCGGCTTGTTGCCCGAGGGCGCACTGCAGTTGGTGTGCGGCAGTGTCGGCAGCCTGCTCGAGCACCTGTCGGGCCAGGACTCGGTGGCCTTCACCGGTTCCGCCGACACCGCTGCGATCCTGCGCGCGCACCCGACCGTGGTCCGCGAAGGCGTGCATTTCACCGCCGAGGCCGATTCGCTCAACGCCTCCATCCTCGGCACCGACGTCAGCGTCGACAGCCCGGAATTCACCCTGTTCGTCAAGCAGCTGGTCACCGAGATGACCGCCAAGGCCGGCCAGAAATGCACCGCGATCCGTCGCGCCCTCGTTCCCGAGAACCTGCTCGACGCCGTTGTGGAGGCGACCACCGCGCGCCTGGGCAAGGTCGTCGTCGGCGCACCCGACGCGGAAGGCGTCACCATGGGCGCACTGGCCGGCCTCGATCAGCGTGAAGAGGTGCGCAAGTCCGTGCGCGAGCTGGCAACCACGTCCCGCATCGTGTTCGGCGACCCGGACACCGTGGCTGTCACCGGCGCTGATGCCGCCACGGGTGCGTTCCTCTCGCCGATCCTGTTGCGCTGCGATGACCGCGACGCCGCCGAGCCGCACGAGATCGAGGCGTTCGGCCCGGTGGCCACCCTCATCGGCTACCGCGACACCGCCGATGCGATCGAGCTGGCGGCGCGCGGCAAGGGCAGTCTGGTCGCCTCGGTGGTCACCGCCGATACGGCGATCGCCCGCGAGATCGTACTGGGCCTGGCCGCGTACCACGGACGCGTCCTGGTGCTGGACAGCGTGGATGCGCGTGAGTCCACAGGACACGGATCCCCGCTGCCGGTCCTGGTGCACGGCGGCCCCGGCCGTGCCGGTGGCGGCGAAGAACTCGGTGGTATCCGCGGCGTCCTGCACCACATGCAACGCACCGCCGTGCAGGGCACTCCGGCCTTGCTCACCGCGGTCGGTGGCCGCTGGGTCCCCGGCGCGGAACGAGCCCACAGCCAGGTGCATCCGTTCCGAAAGGATCTGGGCGAGTTGCGGATCGGCGACACCATCGTCGGCGGTCCTCGTCAGGTCACCCTCGCGGACATCGCCCACTTCGCCGAGTTCACCGGCGATACCTTCTACGCGCACACCGATCCGGAGGCCGCGGCGGCGAATCCGCTCTTCGGTGGCATCGTGGCACACGGATACCTGGTGGTGTCGCTGGCCGCGGGACTGTTCGTCGACCCGGCGCCCGGCCCGGTGCTGGCCAACTTCGGTGTCGACAACCTGCGGTTCCTCACCCCGGTCAAGGCCGAGGACTCGCTGACCGTGACGTTGACCGCCAAGCAGATCAGCCCCCGCGCCAACGCCGGATACGGCGAGGTCCGCTGGGACGCCACGGTGACCAACCAGAACGACGAGCCCGTCGCCACCTACGACGTCCTCACACTCGTCGCCAAGCCCGAAGGAGAAAGCAAGTGACGTACCAGATTTCGGTGTGCTACCGAAAGCCCGACGCCGCCGCCGCATTCGAGGAATACTACCGCTCGACCCACATCCCGCTCACCGAGAAGGTCCCCGGTCTGTCCGGCTTCACCTGGGGCCTGTGCCGGTCCCTGGACGGATCAGAACCCGAATTCTTCGCCGTCGCACAGCTGCAATTCGCCACCGAAGCCGAGCTGCAGCAGGCCCTGGCCTCACCGGAAATGCGCGCCGCGGGCAAAGACGTCCGTAACTTCGCCACCGGCGGTGCAACGATGTTCGTCCAGGACCTCGAAACGGTACGCGCCGGATGACTGCCGTCGAAGGCTTCCAGGTCGAGGCCGCGCGGCGCATGTTCGCCGCTGATGTCGCCTCTCGCCTGCTCGGCATCGAGATCGTCGAACTCGATGCCGGACGGGCCGCCACATCGATGACGGTCACCGAGCAGATGGTCAACGGCCACGGCATCACCCACGGCGGCTACGTCTTCCTCCTCGCCGACACCACCTTCGCCTTGGCCTGCAACAGCCACGGCCAGTCTGCCGTCGCCGCCGCCGCCGACATCCGTTACCTCCGGCCGACCCGAGCGGGCAACGTCTTGACCGCCGTCGCCACCGAACGAGCCCGGTTCGGCCGCAACGGAATCTACGATGTCACCGTCAGCGACTCGGAACATCGAATCATCGCCGAGTTCCGCGGTGACAGCAAGACGATTCGAGCGACCTGACCCCGCGAAGCCAGTACTCCGCCAACTCGACGATCACGCCCGGTGACGACGGCAGTGGCGTTCACCCCGCCCGCCGTCACCGGGTTTTGGCATTGCCGCCCAGATGTTTTCGGCAAGCCGCCGGGAACGATGGTCCTCGATCACGCAATATCGTGTGAGTTTCGGCGGCATTCGGATCACGTGGTCGCGAGAGGTCGCGCAGGGTCATGTGACGGCAATCCTCGATGCCCAGAGCCGGTCCGGATCTTCTTGTGCCTGCGTCCATTTCGGCAGTCCGAGCTGGTCGGTGCTGGTGTGCCGACCGTTCTGGTCGACTTGCGGCGACCGAGTTTGAGATCGGGGTCCTTATCAAGAGCGGGAAGTGTTGAGTGCAGTCGGTTTCGTTGGGCTCCGAGCTGCGGGTTCATCAATTCGCCGTTGTTGGTCGAAGTCCTCGACCCAGTCGGGACCGGGTCCGTTGGCCTCTTCGAAGATCAGCCACGTTTTTGTCGACCGCACTCCGTCGAGGCTCTGTAATCGCTCGAGGACAAGGTGGCGTAGTGCGTTGTTGTCCGGCGCATGGGCGAGGACCAGAACGTCGAAGTCCCCGCCGAGCAGCGAGAAGTGTTCGATGAAAGGCAGAGTGCGCAGCTGGGAGGCGATCCCGCGCCACGAGTCCTGCCGGATCGAGAGGGCGATGAACGCGGACGAGCGCAGTCCAGCCCTGGCATGGGAGATCCTTGTGGTGAAGCCTTCGATAATCCCCGCGTCCTGCAACCGCTCGATGCGGATATAGATGTGTGCGCGGGAGATGTGCGCCTTCTCCGCCAACGCTCGCATCGAGACACGGCTGTCAGCGACGAGTTCCTTGATGATGCGTCGGTCGATCGCGTCGAGCTCGTAGGCACCCGATGCGTCCGTAGCCATCTGTCCATCCCTTTGTGGCCGCTCACACCAGAAGTGAGACAAATTGTCACGTTCTGCGTAACTATAGACCATTTATCTTCGATTTATCTCTCCTGTTGTCCACATGTCAGACCACTTGCGACGATCGGTGGACAAATTGTCTTTCGAAGGTAGATGTGATGCCGGTAGACGCGACCCCGACAAGGCCCTATAGGAAATTCCTACCCGCCGAGCGTGCGGTGCAGTACCTCGACGCGGCCGGTGAGCTGACCGGAAACGAGGCCCGATATCCGAGGCCGACCGACGAACGCCTGCTGCAGATGTACCGGAACATGGTGCTGGGCAGGCGCTTCGATCAGCAAGCGACGGCCCTGACCAAACAGGGCAGGCTGGCCGTGTACCCGTCGTCGCGGGGGCAGGAGGCGTGCCAGATCGCGGCGGCGATGAGTCTGCGGCCCACCGACTGGATGTTCCCCACATACCGAGACTCGGTGGCGCTCGCCGCGCGCGGCATCGACCCGGTCGAGATCCTCAGCATGCTCGCCGGCGACTGGCACTGCGGCTACGACCCTGCCCATCACCGCAGCGCACCTCAGTGCACCCCGCTGGCAACCCAGTTGCTGCACGCGACAGGAGTAGCGCACGGCGAACACCGCAAGGGAAAAGACACCGTCGCCCTCGCGTTCTGCGGCGATGGGGCGACCAGTGAAGGCGACTTCCACGAGGCCCTCAACTTCGCCGCCGTGTTCAAAGCCCCGGTGGTTTTTCTGGTGCAGAACAACGGATTCGCGATCAGCGTGCCGATCGCCCGGCAAAGCGCGGCGCCGACATTGGCGTACAAGGGAGTCGGCTACGGCATCGGCAGCGAACACGTCGATGGAAACGACCCGGTCGCCATGCTCGCCGTGATGGACGAGGCCGCGCAATTCGTCCGTGCCGGCAACGGTCCGGTCATCGTCGAAGCTCACACCTACCGGATCGACGCGCACACCAATGCCGACGACGCCACCCGCTACCGCGATTCGTCCGAAGTCGAGCAGTGGCTCTCGCGTGACCCGCTGAGCAGGCTGGAGACGTACTTGCGCGGAAAGAGCTTGTTCGACGACACATCGGCGGATGCGCTCACCGAGGACGCCGAAGCCGCCGCAGCGGCCCTGCGCGCTGGCATGAACCTCGATCGACCGACCGACCCGATGGATCTGTTCCGGTACGTCTTCGCCGAGCAGACCCCGCAACTACGAGAGCAGCGCGCACAGGCGGAAGCCGAACTGGCCGCCGAATCCCAGGAGAACTGACACCGTGCCCACACTCACCATGGCCCAGGCTCTGAACACCGCACTGCGCGACGCCCTCGCCGCCGACCAGAACATCGTCGTCTTCGGCGAAGATGTCGGCGCTCTCGGCGGTGTCTTCCGCGTCACCGACGGACTCACCCGCGACTTCGGCGACGATCGCTGCTTCGACACCCCGCTCGCCGAATCCGGCATAATCGGTTTCGCGATCGGCATGGCGATGGCCGGGTTCAGACCGGTCGTCGAAATGCAATTCGACGCGTTCGCCTACCCGGCGTTCGAGCAGATCGTGTCCCACGTCGCGAAGATTCGGAATCGCACGAAAGGTGCACTGTCCGTCCCGATCGTCATCCGCATCCCATACGCCGGGGGTATCGGCGGCGTCGAGCACCACTGCGATTCCAGCGAGGGCTACTACGCGCACACCCCCGGGCTGAAAGTCGTCGCCCCGTCCACCGTCGCGGACGCCTACACCCTGTTGCGCGCTGCGATCAACGACCCCGACCCGGTGATCTTCCTCGAACCCAAACGCCTGTACTTCTCGCGCGCCGACGTAGATCTGGGGGCAGGTGCGCCGATCGGGCAGGCCGCCGTGCGTCGTCCCGGCCAGGACGCGACCCTCATCGCGTACGGACCGTCTGTGACCGTCGCGCTCGAGTCCGCCGCGGCCGCCGCAACAGAGGGGCGTGACATCGAGGTGATCGACCTGCGTTCGCTCGTGCCGTTCGACGACGACACGGTCATGGCATCGGTCCGCAAGACCGGGCGGTGCATCGTCATTCAGGAAGCACAGGGATTCGCCGGGGTCGGAGCCGAGATCGTCGCCCGTGTCCAGGAACGGTGCTTCCATCACCTACACGCACCGGTGTTGCGGGTCAGTGGATTCGACATCCCGTACCCCGCCCCAAAACTCGAACATCTCCACCTGCCGAGCGTCGACCGGGTACTCGACAGTATCGACCGATTGCAGTGGAACGATTCGGTCGACACCCGTTGGTCGGTGCCCGCATGAGCAATCAAGTATTTGTGCTCCCCGACCTCGGCGAAGGACTCACCGAAGCCGATATCGCCGAATGGAAGGTCCAGGTCGGTGACTCCGTCACCATCGACCAGGTGGTCGTCGAAGTCGAGACCGCCAAAGCCGCGGTCGAGGTACCAATTCCCTTCGAAGGCACCGTGATCGCATTGCACGGCGAAGAAGGCTCGACGCTGAAGGTCGGCACGCCACTGATCACCATCAGCGGCGCCGAGTCCGACGCCGACACCGCTGACAGCTCGATCGCACTCGCAGGTGAGCAACACCTCGAGGAGGAACGGGGCAGGTCCGGCAATGTTCTCATCGGGTACGGCACCAACCAGGACACCCGCCGCCGCAGGCGCCGTGTACGACCGGTCGCTCCGCCCCCCAGCAGGGCGCCATCGGACGCTGTCGTTTCTACGAAACCAAGACCATCCGCTGCGCCCAGGCCACCGAGCCGGGTGATCTCTCCAGTGGTGCGCTTTCTCGCTCACACCCACGGCTTGGATCTGGCGGCGTTGTCCGGATCCGGCGTGGGTGGTGTGATCACCCGTGCCGACATCGACCGCGCCCTCGCCGATGCCCCGGACAACCCGAGCACATCATCTCGCCCGGCAACAGCGGACCAGCGATTCCCGCTCAAGGGGCTACGCAAGGCCGTAGCCGACAAGCTCTCGACCAGTCGACGGGAGATCCCGGACGCGACCACGTGGGTGGATGTCGATGCCACCGAACTCTTGGCGGCTCGACGCACGATCAATGCAACTCTGACCGACGACGAGCAGATCAGTCTGCTGGCGCTGCTCGCGCGGTTGACCATCGCCGCGCTGCACTGGTTCCCGGAGTTGAACTCCTCCGTCGATACCGAAGACAACGAAATCGTCCGATACCGGCATGTGCACCTGGGCATCGCGACACAAACGCCTCGCGGGCTCGTCGTCCCGGTGATCGACAAGGCCGACGCGCTCACGACTGTCGAACTCGCCCGGCAACTGCGGGAGACCACGGCGCTGGCCCGCGCGGGAACGCTCCCGCCGACACGACTGACGGGTGGCACGTTCACCCTCAACAACTACGGGGTCTTCGGCGTGGATGGGTCGACCCCGATCATCAACCATCCCGAGGCCGCGATCGTGGGAGTCGGCCGCATCGTCGACAAACCATGGGTCGTGGACGGGCAGTTGACCGTCCGGAAGGTGACTCAGGTATCGCTGAGTTTCGATCACCGAGTATGCGACGGCGGCATCGCAGGCGGGTTCCTCAGATTATTCGCCGACTACATCGAGAATCCCATCACTCTGCTGGGGAGGCTCTGATGACCGGCGTGCACAGTGACGTCCTGATCCTCGGTGGCGGCTCCAGCGGTTACGCCTGCGCCTTCCGCGCCGCGCAACTCGGACTGTCGGTCACGCTGATCGAGGCGGACAAGGTTGGCGGAACCTGCCTGCACCGAGGCTGTATCCCCACGAAGGCGATGTTGCATTCCGCCGAAGTCGCCGACACCGCCCGCAGCGGTGCGGCGTTCGGAGTGCGAACGATGTTCGAGGGGATCGACATCGAGGCAGTGCACCAGTTCAAAAACAGCACCATCGAGAGGCTGCACAAAGGGCTGCAAGGCCTGGTCGTCCACCACAAGGTAACTTTCGTGAACGGGCACGGAAAGTACGTCGGGCACAAGACGATCGAGGTGGACGGCACTCGCTACACGGGGACGTCCGTGGTGCTGGCGACCGGGTCCTACGCCCGCACGATCGAGTCCATCGACCTCGGTGAGCGCATCGTCACCAGCAACGAAGCACTGAACCTCGGGTTCGTTCCGAACAAGGCCATCGTTCTGGGCGGAGGCGTGATCGGTGTCGAATTCGCCAGCGTCTGGGCATCGTTCGGTGCGGAGGTGACCGTAGTCGAGGCTCTCCCCCGCCTGATAGCCGCGGAGGACCCGTGGTGTTCGAAGCAACTCGAACGCGCATTCCGCAGACGCGGAATTTCCGCCCGCACCGGCGTGCGGGTCGCCGCGGCAAAGGAAACCTCGAACCGAGTTCATGTGGAACTCGCCGGTGGCGACACGCTCGAGGCGGACATCCTGCTGGTGGCGGTGGGACGTGGTCCGCGCACGGCGGACAGCGGATTCGCCGAACATGGCGTAGCCCTCGACCGTGGTTTCGTGGTCACCGACGATCGTCTGCGCACCGGCGCCGAGGGGGTGTACGCCGTCGGGGACATCGTGGCAGGGCTCCAGCTGGCACACCGCGGCTTCCATCAGGGAATCTTCGTCGCCGAGGAGATCGCCGGCCTCGCGCCGGTTCCTGTTGCGGACCAGCTCATTCCACGCGTGACATATTCGCATCCGGAGGTCGCGTCCGTCGGGCTCGACGAAGACGCCGCGCGGAAGCGCTACGGCAACATCACGTCCGTGGTGTATGACCTCACTGGTAACGGCAAGAGTCAGATCCTGAAGACCTCGGGCGGGGTCAAGGTGATACGTGCCGGCGACACCGGCCCTGTGGTGGGAGTGCACATGGTCGGCCATCGCGTCGGCGAACTGATCGGCGAGGCCCAGCTGGCCGTCGCCTGGGAAGCGCTGCCCTCCGACGTCGCACCGTTCATCCACGCGCACCCCACTCAGAACGAGGCACTGGGTGAGGCAATGCTCGCATTGTCGGGCACACCTCTGCACACCCACACGTAGCGAGCACCTGCGGCTCCCCCAACCCGACACGCATGTCCCTCCTCGACGAGGATGAGCACATAGCCGAGCTTGCGCTCAGCTTTTTGGGGCAAACGCCGGTGGCGCTGCCCAATGCGAAGGCAACCACCGTGAGCAGCACCGTGGCCGGGCCGGGGTAGGACTGAGCGGGAAGCAGGTGATGGATCCGAATTCTCCTGTGCCCCAGATAAATACATACGACGGGCGGAGTTGTTGCTCCGCCCGTCGTACGCCCCTCATCGGGTCCAGTCGCCAGCCTCCGCTACCGATGGTCTTGTTCGCCTCGATGACGTACTGATCGGTATAGGACTTGGCGAAATCGATCGACTACTGGGTCTTTCCGCCTGCTGATCCAATCGCCAGCGCGGCCTGCGGGGCACACCGACGAAACCGCCCCGGTGGTGCGAGTGCGACCAGAGTGACATCGAGGTCCGCTACGACAGACCACACTTATGCAGGCAGTCGGAGAATTATCCCAGGACGAACTCGGGCACGGTCAGACACCCATCTCCAGGTTGAAATTCATAACAGGATCAGAGAATACGCGAGAGGAAGGCTCGGGTGCGCTCGTGTTCGGGAGTAGTGAGCACCTTCTGCGGCGGCCCGCTTTCGATGATCCTTCCACCATCCATCATGATCACTTGGTCGGCGACATCTCGGGCGAAGGCAATTTCATGGGTCACCACGAGCATGCTCATCCCCTCGGCCGCGAGTTCCTTCATGACACTGAGCACTTCGCCGACAAGCTCGGGGTCGAGAGCGGAGGTTGGTTCGTCGAAGAGCATGAGTTTGGGTTCCATGGCGAGCGCTCGCGCAATAGCCACTCGTTGCTGCTGTCCACCGGATAGTTGTGCGGGGTAGGACTGACCTTTGGCAGCCAAGCCGACACGGTCCAGCAGTTCCAAGGCTGTGGTCCGGGACGGCTCCTTTTTCCGTTTACCGACGATACGGGGCCCGGCCATGACGTTCTCGAGGACTGTCATATGCGCGAATAGATTGAAGCTTTGGAACACCATCCCGATTCCGTGCCGCGCACGAGCCGCATCACGCTCGGACATCTCGTACAGCTTGCCGTCCTTTTCGTGATAGCCGACTACGACGCCGTCTACCCGAATCACACCTTTGTCGATGGTTTCGAGGTGATTGACGCAGCGCAGGAGCGTCGACTTCCCCGAACCGGAGGGGCCGAGGAGGCACGTGACCTCGCCCCGTCCAGCGTCGAAGCTCACGCCGCGCAGCACCGAGTTGGTTCCGTATGATTTCTCGACATCGCGAGCTGTCACGATAACGTCGTTAGGCATGGGTTTTCCTTAGATCCTGCGCCGACCAGCGGTGCCGACGACTCGAACTGTCCAAGATGTAAGACTTGCGTCCGAAGCCCGAGTCGATCGCCATGCATTGGGGCGGGCCGGGCTCGACACGTTACGCTCCGGCGAGGTTTCGCCGGAAGAACCGTCTCTGTCTGGCGGTAGTGAGCTGGGAGCGTCCGGCTCGTCGCTCGAGCAGGGACTGTCCGAACGTGAAGATCGTCGTGAGGATGATGTACCACAGCGACGCCACCAGCAGCAATTCGATGATGGCGAGGTTCCGCTGGTACACCGTCTCGGCTTTGTTGAGGAGTTCGCTGTACTGGACGATGCTCGCCAGCGAGGAGGACTTGAGCATGATCACGAACTGATTGCCGGTGCCGGGCAGGCACACGCGGAACGCCTGCGGTAGCACGATCCTGGTGGTCACCTGGAAAGGGCTCATGCCCAGCGCTTTGGCGGCTTGGCGTTGACCGTTGTCGACGGACAGGATGCCTCCGCGGATGATCTCACCCATGTAGGCGCCTTCGTTCACGCCGAGTCCGATCAGTGCTGCAACGAACGGTGTCATGATCGAATTGGTGGTGTATTCGCCCAGAAATGGCACATAGATCGTGGGGAAGATCAGTGACATGTTGTACCACAACAGCAACTGGACGAGCACCGGGGTACCACGGAACAGCCAGATGTAGGTGCTGGCCACACCTTTGAGCACGGGATTGGCCGACAGCCGCGCCAGCGCGGCGAGAACGCCGAGGACAAGTCCGATGGCCATCGCCGTCACGCTCAGAATGACCGTGTTGAGTACGCCGTAAATGACGAAGGGCTGAGTAAAGTACTCCGCGGTAATACCGTAGCCAATATCGGCATTCGCGAAGGCCCGAATCAACAATGCGGCGATGACTACCAGGACCGCCCCTGTCACATAGCGCCCGTAGTGTTTCTTACGAACTATTTCCACCGGTCTCGCCAGTTCTTGGATCGGCGTAGTCGCGCTGCTTTTCATTTTCTATTTCATCCATCCTGAAGCACGTTCAATGCTAGGCATTTCCGTCATTGACGGTTATGCTGTCGATTTTCGAGCCATTGAGCGACCACTTGTTCATGATCTCTCCATACTGTCCGGTTGCGATGAGCTCCTGCAGTGCAGCGCGCACCGCATCGCGAAGGGCGGGCTGGCCTTTCGCCATTGTGAAGCCAGCCTTGATCGGACTGATGATATCGCCGGTCGCGTCATAGTCCGGACTTGTCCGCCCCTCGTAGGACGCGACTCCGTAGGACGCGACAGTGGCAACAGCACGCCCGCCTTTGATCTGCAGCAGCGCGGACGGGACCGTGTCGAACTTCAACACCTCGATGGCAGGCTTTCCCGAACCGGCACACTGTTGCTCGCTGAGGGTCTCGACGATGTCGACGTTGCTGCTACCGTCCTGCACCGACACCGTCTTGCCACACAGATCGGCGGGGACCCGGATGTTGGCGGGATTGCCCTGGGCGACCAGGATTCCTGCGCCGGTGATGGCGAAATCGACGAAGTCCACCTTCAGCCGCGATTGCGCACGGTCCTTGGTCCAGTCCCAGTACAGATCCACCCGGTGGCTGGTGACGGACGGAATCGATTGGTCGAACGCGACATTCCGCAGGTCTATCCGCACCCCGAGCAGCGGGCCGACGGCATTGGCGAGGTCGACGTTGACCCCTTCCACAGTCCGGTTATCCGACCCGATGAAGGCAAAGGGCGGCGCGGACGCATCGGTACCCAGCTTCAGGACGCCGGCTGCGCGAATCTGCTCTGGGAGCATGGAATTGAACTTGGCCTTCGCGCCACCGTTCGCGCCCGAGCTTCCGGCCTCACCGACCTTCTGCGCACCGCACCCTGCTGTAATGAGCGCACCCGCTACCAGCAGTGCCGTCACCGACATCGCGGTGCGGCCCCGTTTTCTTCCCAGTGTGATTGTCATCGTCTTGCTCCTGATTGGTTTCGCATCGGTGTAGGGGTCGGCAAAGTCAGGCTGCGAACTCGGCGTAGCTGCCCAGGTGACGGACATCCGCTAGGCCTTCGAGCTCTTTCCGGACGAGAGCGATGTTGTCGCCGTCGCGGCCCCGGTGGAGGCTCACATGCACCGAGTAGTCCCCGAGGGCGCCCCGTCGGGTCACGGCATCGACACGTTCGATCGCGACGCCGGAGGCGGCGAGAACGCGCAGGACGCCGGAGACATCGGCCCCCAGGGGGGTGATCAGCAGATTGGTCTTCGTGGCCGGTGCCTCGACAGTGTTCACCCGGCCCAGCATCCAGAAGCGAGTGACGTCGCCGGGCGGATCCGCGATGTCAGCAACGAGCTGCTCCAATCCGAGAGCCGCGGCGGTGTCCGGTGCGCAGATCGCCGCTCGATCACGCCCCGCGCTGGCCGCCACTTCCCGGGCACCCGCTGCGGTCGACCCGGCGAAGACTGCAGCGGCGTGCGGAACGTTCGTCTTGAGCCAAGCTCGGCATTCCGAGAGCGCTTCCGGGTGGCTGTGGATCCGCGTAATCTCGCTCAGCTCGGTTCCCGGCTTGGCGACGAGCGCGAGCGGCGCTTCGTAGACCACCTCCCCGCACACCTCCAGGGCACTATCGAGCAGCTCACGGAAGTGCGGTTCGATCATGCCGAGGAGGTTGGTCTCCATGGCCAAGACGCTGAAGTCCACCGCGCCGGTCGCGGCGCAGGTCGCCAGTTCCGCAGGCGTGTCGATTGGTTGGATCTGCCCTCCGAATCGTTCGACAATCGTTGTCGCCACGTGCCAGTGGTTGGAACCCTCAGGTCCTAGGTAACCGATCTTCATTCGTCTGTAATCTTTCCGTAGCAGCGGCATGCAGGTGATCTGGGGCACTTTCTGCCCGTAGGTTGACAGACGTTAGTCGCGTTCGAGATCAGCGAAGGATCCAATTCTGGTCCGCGATCGCAGACCAATTCGCGTAGGTGCTTCTTGTCGGCAGCGATGGCTATGGTGAAGGCCAGCGGGCCGACGGGGGTTGAGTGACTGTGCGTGCTCGCACTGAGAGAGGGTGCACCTTCGTATGACAACTTTCGCACCGAAGTGGGCCGCTGATCTGCGTCTGGACCTGACCATCGACAGCCCAGGCCGCCGACAGACGATGACGGTTCGCATTCAGGAGGCGATCAAACAGGCGATCAGAAACGGACATCTCGCAGCAGGCGCCCGGTTGCCGCCTTCGCGCACGCTCGCCCGTGAGCTGCACTGCTCCCGGTCGGTGGTAGTGAACGCCTATGGGCAGCTGACCATGCAGGGATTCCTGCAATCTCGACGAGGCTCGGGCACCGTCGTCGCGGAGGGCCCCGCCGCCGCTCCCGCTCCCCGACTACCCGTGAAGTCTCCTACATCGCAGCTAACCTTCGCCGCAGGGGTAGCCGACCTCAGTTCGTTTCCCCGCACAGAGTGGACGAATGCCATTCGACATGTGATGTCCACGGCGTCACGTGACGATCTGCAATATTCGAGCCCGAACGGAAATGCCAAATTCCGCGAAGCGCTTGCCGAACGGTTGGCCCGTATACGAGGAGTCGCAGCCCAGCCGCACGATATTCATGTATGCGGCGGCACAGTGCAGTCGATCAGCCTGCTCGCACGTGTGCTCGCCGACGAGGGCCACAGCACCATAGCGGTTGAGAACCCCAGCTGGGACCGGTTGCGTCCGCCGCTCGCATCGGTCGACCTACAGTTGGTCCCGATCCGCGTCGACGACGAGGGGATCTGCGTCGCGGATCTGTGGGCGCATCCGGACGTACGGGTCGTGCTCCTCACACCAGCGCACCAATTCCCGACTGGAGTGATCATGTCGGACGCTCGGCGTTCCGAACTTCTCGAATGGGCCACCACGCGCGACGCCCTCGTCATCGAGGACGATTACGATGCCGAGTTCAACTATGGGACTGCCGCAGTCCACGCAGTGCAATCCACTATGCCGGACCGAGTCGTCTACCTCGGGACCACCAGCAAGATCCTCAGCCCTGCCCTCCGCTTGGGCTGGATGGTCACGCCGACCTGGATGACACCGCGCGTCAACGCGATACGGGAGCACTTCGACCTCGGGGTTCCAGTCATCGACCAACTGGCGCTGACGTACCTCATCACCACCGGACTGCTCGACCGTCATTTGCGTCGAACGCGCCCGAAATACAACCGCCGACGACATGCCCTCATCTCCGCCCTCCACGCTGAACTCGATGACATCGAGATCTCCTCCGCCCCGGCCGGACTGCATCTCCTTGTTCGATTCCCGAATATCTGCGCCGAGGATCGCCTGGTCGCTGAGGCTGCACGACTCTCGCTGCCTGTTCTGAGCCTGCAACGATTCCGACTCGAGGAGTTGCAGGACAACAGACCTACCCTCGTCCTCGGATACGCCAACATGACTGAGGATTCGATCGTCGCCGGCGCAAGAGTCCTCGCCCAAGCCTGGCGGGCGGTACGCGCTCGCCCCGACCCTCAGTCTGGAAAGATGGCGTTGCCTGCCGACTGAGACTTTGTCTCACACACCCGTAGATGCCTGTCGTTTCCGAGATGCCGCACGTAACGGCATGTGTGGCATCTCGGCCGCACTGTTCAGAGGCGGTATGTGTCGGCCGTAGGCGTGACCGGGCCACGAGCGCTGTCTCTCCGGCGCCGAGCATCTCCATCAACCGGCGGCGCTGTCGGCGATCGCGTGGAATGCACTGGGCGCCAGTGTGTCGTCACGCACTACATTGACACTGATCTCACCATGCGTCGGTAAGGTCTTGTCCCACAACCGAATACGACTGCCTCAAGAATCATTGCGGCTCCGGCTGCCGGTGAGTGACCGTGCCCGTATCTCGAGCGCAGCGGCCAAACGTTGTGCTGCGCCGTGTCGCCACGGCCGGATCGGCATGTAGATGCCCACGAACCTTTTCGGCAGAGTATCGATCGCGAGATCGGATGTGCCGGGTATACCGGCCAATGCCAGGTGTGGCACGAGCGCGATGCCGACACCTGCGGCGACGAGCGCACACATGAAGCGGTAGTCGCTCGATCGGCAGGCGACCTCGGGACGGAACCCGTGAACTGCTGCGAGAGTGTCCAATACGGATCCAGGCTCACCCCACGCATGGATCCATCGTTCGTGGGCGAATGCCGTGATGCTCGCGGACGACCGCCCGGCCAGGTTGTGATCTGCCGGGACCACGAGTCGCAGTTCGTCGCTCATCAGGTGTTGGTATTCACCGGGACCGGCCAGATCCGACCAGTTGCGCGGGGGTTCGGGAGTGTGAAAGTGATAGACGAGCGCCAAGTCGGCCTCACCGTGACGGACCGCTGCGAGGGCATCGTCGGGCTCGGCTTCGACCACCGTGATGTCAGCAGGTTGGTGAGCGTCGGCGGTCAAATCTGTCAAAGCGGGCGCAAGCAGCACCTCACCAGCGCTGGGAAAGGCGACAACGGTCAGGGACGACGGTCCTTCGGCGCGAAACTCGGCCAATCGTCGTTCGACAGCCCGCACTTCGGAGGCCACGGCGACGGCACCTTCGAGCAGGATGTGGCCTGCGGCCGTCAATCTCACGCCACGAGTACTTCGTTCGACCAATTGCACACCGACCGACCGTTCCAGCGCGGCGATCTGCTGCGATACCGCCGATGGAGTGTGATGCAAAGCTGTGGCGGCACCCGCGAAGGAGCCGGCTGACGCCACTTCCCGGAATACCGCCAGACGCTGCACATCGATCATAAGAAGATCTTACGATGCAGTCCTCAAGTCATCAGTTCTGCTGGCGATTTGCATCCCAGACACTGGCTGTCATGACACCGATGCTCTCCGGCCAGCAGTGGTGGCTCTTCATGGGCGTCCTGGTCGTCAGCTATCTCTCTCCGGGCCCGGACGCGATGATGATCATCCGGGCGAGCCGCCACGGACGCGCCACGGGCTTCGCGGCCGCGGCGGGTGCACTCACCGGGCTGGCCGTATATGCCGTTCTCAGCACTGCCGGCCTGGCTACGCTCATTTCCGCTCGACCGGAAAGCATCGAGATCCTCTCGCTCTTGGGGGCGGGATACCTCACCTACCTCGGCTTGCGAACGATTGCTGCGATCCGAGCGGTTCCGCGCGAACTCCCCCACGACGGCCACGAAGGCGCGGACACACACTCACCACGTCACCGCGGGGGAATTTTCGCAGCGACTCTGCTGACCAACCTGACCAACCCGAAAGTACTGCTCTTCTTCATTGCCGTTCTCCCGCAATTCGTCGATGACAGAGCACCGCTTCCACCCGCTCGGCAACTCGCAATACTGGGAGCCGCCGACGTCGCGGCGGGTCTCGTGCTTCTTCCGATCATCGTGGTGTGTGCCGCGAAGCTCGTCGGGAATCTCGGACCGCGAGGCGCGTGGCGATTCGAGATCGGCGTCGGCTGCCTGCTCACTGCGTTCGGCTTGATCCTCGCTGTCGAGACAATAACCCGGTAGAAATACTGCTTCCGTCGCCACCTCAGGACCTATCGCAAAGCCCGCCGCCGACCACCCTCGGCCCGCGACATCGCCGATGCCTTTGTGGACAACGCCCTGCGTGATCCGCGCGAGAAACCCGAAGCGATGTACGGGCGCCGCAAGATGACCCGCTACTTGCGCCGTCAAGGCCACACTGTGGCGTTCTGCACGGTCGACCGGATCATGCGCGGGCTCGGCATGAACGGTGTCGTGCAGGGCTGCTGCCCTGAGGCGCAGAACCAGGATTGAGGGAAGAATCAACCACTTCTGGTCAGTACATCGCGCTGCGCCCACCAAGGCTCAGCGTTGCAGTCGGTGCCTGCCGCCGTAGCTCTCGCTCACGGCCTTCTCTGGCGCTTGAATCGCCCCGGGTCCAGCCCAGTGGCCTGTGAAGCGGCGTAGCTCCTCGGTCGGATTCTCGACACTGCCCCGCAGATGCGCACAGAACGCGTCCAACGAACCGTACCGGGCCACGATATCCCTAACCAGATGCGCCGCAGTCGTGTTCAGAACTACCGGCATCGCTTCCTTTCCTTCATCATCAGAATCACCCCGGTTCTCACCCGCCAATCGGATAGCCCCGCCCGCCTCACAGCGGACCTGCCACAGGCAACGCGGACGAACGGGGCTCCACCATCGCGATTACGCCAATCTCCACCCGATGCCGCGACGGCGCTTCCCACCCTATCCAGCCGACTCTCACACATGACAATCTTCCGGCGAGTCCAGCTGGGCGCGCCCCTCATAGCGGAGAAAACGGTCAATATCGCCTTCTTCTCGGTACGGTTACCGTCGTCGACGGCAACGACGACGCAGTCAATTGGTAACTGCTAGATAGCTACACCGTCGGCTCGCACACGGATCGCGTCAGAGTTGTCCGTCTCCGTCCCGAATGGATCGGTTCCAGGGTCACGGTCACCTCGTCGTCATCCGATTTACCTGCACAAAGCTCGCCGCACCGCACCAATCCGCACTCAGCCCTTCATGGCGACATCCGGTTCCAGTGATTACCGAACCGGTCTACTGGTATGAGGACGTTCGACTGTTACCGCCGCACGGCTGAGCGACCGGGGCCGCAGCGTCCGGCCGCGATGTGCGCTAACCACTACACCCCGGCGATCACCGACATTCAGGCAGCGATCCCCGTTGATACCCGAACTGCCCATCGGTGGATCGGCGGTAATTGGCGCCGAACTGGACGCTTGGTGGAATTGAGGTATCATTAACAGCGCCGAGCGGGCTCGACATTCGGTTCCCGGAATGAAGACGTACATCTGGTGGCTCGTTGTGTTGCGACACTGTGTCCGACCACGAACTGCAGGGTAATTCTTGGGGATATAGCATTCTGCAATTACTTATCTTGCAGGCTGGCTACTCGGATTCACTGGCATGCAACCAAGTTGATGGTGACCGTGCCCCAATGATTCATCGCTGGTTATCTCTCCACGCTACCGTGGCGAACGCTCGGAAGGAGCAGCGTCATGGAATTCCGGCATTTGATCTCTTTCATCGCCATCGCCGAAGAGCTACATTTCGGTCGCGCAGCGCAGCGCCTTCACCTCACTCAACCAAGCCTGTCCGCCCAGCTACAGAAATTGGAAAAGTCTCTCGGAGTACGCCTGGTCGCCCGCAACTCGCACGAGGTGCAGTTGACTGCGGCTGGGCGGGCGTTCGAGCCACAAGCTCGCCAGATCATGGTCCGGATGGACCGCGCTGCCGCAGTAGCCAAGGCCACCGCCGAGGGCCGGGCAGGCTCGGTCGGTGTCGGCTACAACTTGCCCGCCAGCCGCCACATTCTGCCGCGCACTTTGACCCGGATGACCGAGCGACATCCGGATGTAGTGGTGTCGTTGTGGGAAAAGCGCACTGGGCCGCAGCTCACTGCGCTCTCGGACGGATCGTTGGATATTGCCCTCGTCTACGGTCACCCCAGCACCGTGGACTTCCGGTACCGGAAGGTGCTGCATCGGGTGCCGCTGGTTGCGGTGGTTGGGCGGCGGCACAGGTGGGCAGATCGGCCAGGTGTGTCGTTCAACGAACTGCAGCATCAGGAGTGTGTGCTGTTCGGTCGCGAGCAATGCCCGGCCATGTACGACACCATTTTCCACGCGGCCGCGCAGTCACAAATCTCGCTGTCGGTGTCGCATCAGGCCGATGATCCGGGCGCGACGGCGCACCTGGTGTCGGTACGGCCGCTGGTCGGTTTCGCGTCCTTACCGCGCGCAATTTATATGGGTAGCGGCGAGCCCGGCAGCCCTTCAGTCGCGGTGAAATTGATGGAGCCGGTACCAACTCTCGATTTGTACGCGGTGTGGCGGTCGGGAGAAACGAACCCTGCGGTCGCCGCCTTTCTCGACTGCATCGAATCCACACAGCCCGATCATCCTCGACCGGCTTCTGCTGCGGTGATTCGATAGGCATCGGCTGCCGTGCAGTAGAAACGACGCCAGCCAGCGACAAGAAACGTCGCTGACGAGCAGAAGGCCGGGACTACTGCAGGATCTAGTTGACCGTACAGCGACTGTCGCCATGCGCTGCATGCGGGAAACACCGTCTGACGGGCCGAGTCGGCATTCCCCTGACGCCACTGAGGCCAACTCGTCAACCGCAAGCGGTGACAGGGACCGATCGCCAATTATGGGACCCGATGACAGCGATTCGGGATCTTCTGTCGATTAGGCACTCGTGATTAATTAACCACGAGCCCTTAGACGTCTGCCATACGTGGTTGTGATTCGGATCTGCTGCGTCAGATCCGGTTGTGCTGCATGATGTTCGATTTGTGGTCGATGAGTTGTCCAAATGCCTTGTCCCAGATGAGTTGTGGGCGCTGGCCGATCCGTTGATGCCAGAGTTCACGCCGCGTCCACAGGGTGGTGGCACAGCGCCGGCCGACGAGCCGCTCCGTTCGTTCTGTCCGAACGTGCGGGAATCCCGCTGTCCGTGGGCATTTCATCGTATCCGGGCGTTACGGCACCGACACCCCCGGATACGGTGAAATGCTCACCGCTGCACAACGATTCCCGCAACAGGTGTGGGCGATCGAGGGCTGCAACGGTGTCGGCTGGCATGTTGCGCACCGGCTGGTAGCCGACGGGGAAACCGTCATCGACGTCCCGGCGAAACTGTCGGCGCAGGTGCGGGTGTTCGCCACCGGCAACGGCCGCACAACCGACCCGGTCGATGCGCATCCGGTCGCGTTGGCGGCGTTGCGGGCGCCGAATCTACGTCAGGTACAGGCGGATCCGGAACTGGTCGCGTTGGGTCTGCTGGTCGATCGTCGTGACGAGCTCGGTCGTGCCCGCACCGAATTGTTGAACCGTATCCACCGGCTGCTGCTGGAGTTGGTACCCGGAGGTGCCGAGAGGGTTCTGCCGGCCATGCAAGCCCGCGCCCTGGCCGAGACCGTCGAACCGGTCGATGCCACGGCCCTGGTTCGTCTGCGGCTGGTGAGCGAGCTGATCGACGATCTCGAGGTCGTCGACCGGAAAACCAAAGCTGCCGACAAGGAACTCAAACAGTTGGTCCTCGCACGCGGGTCGACCCTGATGGACCTGAACGGCATCGGCCCCTGCGGTGCTGCACGGCTTCTCGCCGACACCGACAACATGCACCGTTTCGCCTCCCGGGACCGGTTGCGGTTCACCGTTTTCAGCGCGGGTGAATTCGACGCGGATCAGGTGGGCGTTTGTACCCGACTCCGCCGAGGACCACCCGTTGCTCCGGTGCCTGCGGCTGTGTCGCTGGTCCGGCGGGCCACCAGTCTTCGAGTTCGGTCAAGCCTGGCGTGAGGAGTTCGAGCCCGTCGAAGTACTGGAGTTGCTGTTCGCGGGTGCGGAACCAGCCCGAGCCCAGGCCGCCGTCGAGGAACGCTCGTTCGAGTTGTTCGGCGAGCGTGTGAAGTTCGTGGTTCTCCTCGGCTGGATCCCAGAAATTGGTGACGGCCATGAATGATCCGTCGGGTAGCAGCGTGTTGTATTCGCGCATCACCTGGGCTGGATCGAGGCCGTCGTCGAGGTGCTGCAGCAGCCCACAGACGAGGACGCCGATCGGCCGGTCCCGGTCGATGTGGCGAGTCACTTGCTCGTTCTGCAGTAGGGTGCCGGCTTCGAGGATGTCGCCGTGGAGGTAATGGGTGTTCTGGTTCTGTTCGAGGAGCGCGCGGCCGTAGACAGCGCACATGGGATCGTTGTCGACATATATCACCCGGGCGTCGGAGTTCTCTTGCTGCGCAACCTGATGCGTGTTGATTGCTGTGGGCAACCCGGCGCCGATGTCGAGGAACTGATCGATCCCGGCCGAGCCCGCCAGAAACCGAACCACCCGAACCAGCCAGCGACGGTTCATCTGCGCGAGTTCACCGTGCCGCGGCGCGATGCGTTCGACCTTCGCCAGGGCTGCGCGGTCGACCTCGTAGTTGTCCTTACCGCCGAGGCTGTAATCGTAGACACGGGCGATAGTCGGTTTCGTGACGTCTACCATACCCGGGGTAGGGGCTCGGTCGCGTGGTTTTGCGCAGGTCAGTGACTGTGATTGCGGGGCAGGGATCAGCATCGGTTTCCCTTCCGAGGAGTTCGTGACGGTCCGAGCCGCGCGAACTCCGGGTAGGTCGGTGTGGCACCAGTGGGCGGGTGTGGAAGCTGCGGCAATCGGCACCGGCTCATACGGTTTCGCGGTGTGGCGTACGTGTGGTTCATGGTGCGGAGAACTGCAGGATGCAGGGGTATCGGTCGGGGCGGACGTATGCGCGCTGCAATATGGGTGCACCGTCGGCGAGGTCGAGACGCGCCTCGATGCAGAAGGTGACACTGCCAGTGGGGATCCCGAGCGCCTCGCAGACCTCGGGGTCGGGTGCAGCAGGCACCGTGCCCTCATACACGACACTGACCTGACCGGATTCCCGGTCCGATCCGTCGAGCAACATATCCGCGAGTTCGCTGGGCACCGAATCAGATGCGGCGGAACAGATCTGCAGGCAGATCAATGGTCCCCCATCCGCGCGTAATACCGCGGTGTGCACGGTGAGCAGGGTGCGAGGGGCACGGTCGAGCCGACCGGCGATCTCCACCGAGTGATGTTCACCCGTCGTGGTCGTGCGGGAGGTCTGCACACCGAGAGCGGTGAGGGTGTCGAGTAACCGGCGCAGAACCGTGGGTGGGGTGCGCACCAGTCCGCCGACTCGCGGGCGACGTTCGATCATGTCCAGGCGCCGGACCGCTTCTCGGACGGTGTGTCTGCTCACCCCGTAGTGCGCGACGAGTTCCCGGTCGCTGGGGAAGCGTTCGGTGAACTCGCCGGCGTCCAACCGTGTGCGTAGATCGGCCAGCACGGTGGACCACAGGGTTGATCCCTGTCGCGAATCCTTCGGCACCGCAACTCCTCTCGTCCGCGACCGGTCCGGTGGAACGAGCAGCGCGGCGGGCCCGGATCGGCCATACTTGGCAGGGTCAATTGTCCGTACAATACGGCAATTGTCCGTACAAATCATTCTGTCCATGAGAACGGGGTAACCATGACGAAGGCTCACACGCTCGACCTGTCGGCTTACGAAGCCACCAAGGCGGCGGTGGCCGATGATGCGAGCGTTGGCACCGGGGCGTTCAGCACCGTGACGACCTGGACCGCGGGCGCGCAAGCGCGCACCACCGCCCGCTCGTTCACCCTCGAAACCGATGAGCCCGCACCACTGGGCGGCACGGACAAGGCCTTCGATCCGATGGAACTGGTACTCGCCGCAGTCGGCACCTGCCTGACCATCGGATGGGTGACCCAAGCGGTCCAACGCGGCATCGAGTACCGGAACCTGCGGGTCGAGGTCAACGGCGACTACGATCTGCGCGGCTATCTCGCGCTGGATGAGAAAGTCCGGCCCGGATTCACCGGCGTGAACTATGTCGTACACGTCGACACCGACGCCCCCGCGAACGTCCTCGAAGAGATCCGGGCGGCCGCGGAAGCGACCTCACCGATGTTCGACAACGTCAAGAACGCCACCCCGCTGCGGGGCACCGTCGAACAAGTCTGAGGTCATCGCCGATCGAACCCGCACCGACCTTCACGCAAGGTACCCGACCACCCGCGCTGTGGCCTGAGCGTCCACAGGGCAGGCCGGATCCACCAGTGGTTGTCGTGAGTGGTCCGTGCGCCTACGGCGCGCGGACCAGGGTAGTTTCCGGCGGGGCGGCGGGTCTGCCTCGCCGCTGCCGTTCCCGGTCATGCCCCGTTGGGGCGGGTTGGCCGGGGTTGGTCCGCGGTAGATGTGTATGGACGGTGTCGAACAGAATGTGCCGGGCATGTTCGGTGTGTCGATGCTCGGTGAAGGGTCGAATATATTGCCAGCGGGCGCCGGATAAAGGCTCGGGTGCAAAGTTGTGGTGCGCTGATGATTCAGAGCCCCGGCGGTCGCTGATGAGAGCGGCAGGCGGAGCGGACCCTCAACGGTGGGCCGAGGTGCATGCGTTGTGGAACAACTGGATCGGGTATGCCGCGATCAGCAGGACGCGCAACCGCGACGCAAAGACAGCGCGCCGCCGCACCACAGCCGACTACTCTCCCAGGCATCCGAGTGCGGCAGCGCTCTCGATGGATCATCTGCGACCGGCGAATCCCCCGAAGCATGCCGCGCTGCGACGGAGCTTGCGAATCTGTCGCTCCTCCAACATATCCCGTGGGGACCTCGCGACGCGCCCGCACCAACCTCGTGAACCTCCCCTACCCACATCGACACCAACATCCTGCTGTGCCGCAACGGTTTCAGCGCCTCAGGGCGAAGTCGTCCACGCCGACCCCCAAGGAACCAACCGGTGCGGTAGCGGGATCGCCAGCAGTATGACGGCGCTCACTGATTTTCGGCGAGCGCAGTCACTGTCGCCGACCGCCGAGCAGAAGCACTGGATTACCGACCCGGACGAGGACGCGCAGCAGATCAACCCCAATGTGTAGGCTGGGTTGAACCACATCGTCTTCCATGCTCCCGGACGCGACCAGCGCCGTTTTCTGGATCTGTTCGAACGCGACATAGCGCCCAGGCTGCGCGCCCTGTGAGACTCTCGCGACTGCAGGTGGGGGTTGAGGGTATTTCGGTAAGTCACCCGAGGTGAGGATAAGTACCGGAAAGGAAGTCGCCGATCTGTTGGCGCATGCTCGGGTGGATGTCGTACTGGTCGAGTTCGTCGGGCTGGACGTACGCGACGCCATCGGCTTCAGCGTTGGTGGTGGGCTCGCCGTCGATGGCTGTTCCGATGTAGGTGTTCTCGTATTGTTGGCGGGCCTCGCCGTCGGTGTAGGCGATGATGTGGTTGGGGTTACTGTAGATGCCGAGAAAGCCGGTGATCTGCGCGGTGATGCCGGTCTCTTCGTGACATTCGCGTAGGGCGCATTGTGCGGCGGTTTCGCCGAGGTCCATCGCGCCGCCGGGCAATGCCCATTGCCCTGTGTCGCGGCGGCGCTGGAGCAGGATGGCTCCGGAGTCGTCGGTGACGAGTAGATTGCAGGCCACCACAAGCGAATTCGGCTTGGGGGCTTGCGGGTCGTTGTAGTACTCGATCCTGCCCACAGTGCGCGGTCCTCCCATCCGGTTACGCGGCAGCTCTCACGGTATCGAAGCCGTCGGTCAACCTACCGGCCTGTCCGCCGCACATGGGACAGATGCTCTCGAGTTATGCCGCGCAGCCCGTGCGGTCACAAGGAAGCGGTCCCACTCCGACATCGGTCAGAGTGGGACCGCTTGACATGTGCGATACGCAGTCGAAGACTGCTACGCCCCCTGCCGGTTGAAATCCCCGTCCCGTATGCACGTAGCGAATGCGTCCCACTCGCTCGGAGCGAAGACCAGCGCGGGACCGGTGGGGTTCTTCGAGTCCCGAACGCCGACGTGACCACCGCTGAGCCATGCCACCTCCACGCAGGCGTCCTTGTTGGGGCTTTTGCTGGATTTGAACCACTGTGCCCCGGATAGGTCAGCGATCACGAACGAGCTCCTCTGCGATCTTGAGAACGAGCTGTCTCGATTCGTTCTCGGGTAGTGCCACAGCCTCGACGGCCTGGTAGACACTACGGTACTGGTCCACCGCTGCAGCGTCACCCAGGTAAAGGTCACTGGCGCGCTGTTCGATGTACACCATCGGGTCTTCGTTCATCCAGTCGAGCTTCTGTGGCGGAAAATCGAACAGCACGAAAGAGCCCGAGGTCAGCCCGGCATGACCGCCCACAGACCACGGGATGATCCGGACCGACACGCCCGGTAGCTCGGAGGTCTCGGCAAGCCTTGTGAGCTGTCGGGACATGATCGCCGGGCCTCCGATCGGGTAGTGCAGCACCGACTCCGGCATCACAGCGTTCAGCGAAAATTCGTCCTCGCCCAGCCGTTTCTGTCGTCGAGCAGTCAGCTCGATCCATTGTTGAGACACCAATGGTGAGCCGCCCAGGGCTCCAGCCTCGATCATCGCTTGTCGATACTGCGGCGTTTGTAGCAGACCCGGCAGCAGTGATGCTTGGTATGTCCATATCTCCTTAGCGGACATTTCGAAGCCCAAGAAGAAGTCGAAGTCTTCGGGGATGGCGGAAGTGTAGCGGTGCCACCATGCGGTGTCGTGCGCCTCGTCAGTCAACGCGAGCAAGGCTTCCCGAACTTCCGGAGGAGCGTCGTACCGGGTACACAAGGCATCGATGTAGACGCGTTTCGGCAGACTGCCTCCGCGTGCAGTTTCCCAACGCCACAAGGTTTGCGTGCCGACCTGGATGTGCTTTGCCGCCGTCTCGCGGCTGAGATTGGCCGACTCCCGAAGTCGCACAAGGGCTTTCGCCATCATCCGTTGGGGCAATCTCGTACTGGCCATCGCTCACCTTTCGTTAGCGTAGCTACAGGTAGCCGTTCGAATGGAACGGCTACCTGAACTGGTCATATAAACCGTGTCATCATGGAATAAATGTATATGACTAAATATAGCATGGAACATTCCATACAAGCTGGCGTTGGGTGTCTACTTGGTGCGTGCACATCAAGCAAGCGTGGAGATCGACCGCCTGCACTCCTGAACCCGCTGCCTCGCGTAGTCGAAATAGCTTGCTGGACAGTGGTTTTGATACAGACAGAACGGCGGACTGGCCGAATTTTCCGGCCACGGATCGGGAATCTGCGCTCAGCTCGGCGCAACTTATGTCTGCCCCATCAACCGGAGGCGTCGGAATGACGAATGAGAAAGCAGCGCAACCAGATTCAGAGGAGGGTCGTCCGAAGGCGATCGGTGTGGTGCGAGGTGAGGTGTCGGGGATAGATGCGCCGCGGCATGCGCTGGAGGTGGAGCGTCACGCGATCGGGTTGGGGTATCGGTATTTGTACACGGTGCGGCCCCCGCGCGACGCTGCCGACCCGATCGCTTACGCGCTGGGTATCGCGGCCGGGCTCGATGCGGCGGTGATCGTGGTGTACGACCTGGCTCAGGTCGACAATCAACCGTCGCGGGTGTGTGAGGACTTCGATCTGGAAGCCGTGTGCCCGGCACAGACGTGGGCGCGGGCCGCACATCCGGTTTCGGTCGAGTCGGGGGCGGTGTGATGGACGAAGCTGTGATCGTGGCACCGTCACGGGTCTGTGACCGTGCTGATGTCGAGGTAGCGCATGAGCTGATGCAACATCATCTGGGCTGCCGGGTCGATCGGTGTGCGTGGAAGACGGCGGCCTATCGCACGCTGGTGGATGCAGGCCGGCTCATGCCCCCGAGGTGGAGCCCACGTGAGCGAGCTGCGGCACGGGGGCTCACGTTCCCGACGAGACTCGGTGAACCGTGCGGGCCCAGCGAGCTCCCGACGCACACGATCCGCGATGTGCTGAGCAAGCTTTCGGAGTTGGGCTCGCCTGCAGGGAGCACACCTGGCGTCGACGGCGATCGCTAGCCGTTTCGAGGGGTCGGTTATGAGTGAGCGCTGCACCGAAGCAGGCGGTTGGGTCGCGCACTGGAGTCTGGACCACCACTGCATTCGAATACTGCTGGTACGTAATAGATCCGAGACAGAGCACCTGTTTTCCGCCGCCATGCTCGCTGCGGCGCCGGATTTGGCCGAGATGCGTGAGCGGTTCCCGAGACCGTCGGAGTTGTGGGACGCGATCCGTCGGGAATATTGGGCGGAATTATCTCCAGGACAACAGAATTCGAGCGGAGCGATCTGACCGATGGGCGAGATGGATCGCGTATCGGATTCTGTCGGTGACCACGCCGAGTTCTCGCGCAGCCTGACCCGGACCATTCGGGCGTTGGGGTTGATCGGGAAGCCGATGTCGGCCCGCAGTCTCGCGGGCAGCTTCCCGCTCGGACCGACCATCGCCGCGCTGCGCTGGCTGCTCGACGGCGGGTACGTGGATTCGGGCACATCACACACCGCGGGGCGGCATCGTGAGCCGGTGTACTGGCTCACCAGCGAGGGCCTGAATTTGTATCGAAATCTATTGTGCCGCAGCAATACCGCTGACGGGCCTACCTGAAGAAACGGAGGATCAAACGTGACCTGTGCCGATCGAGGGAGCCGGAGTCGCGAGGGTGGTGATCAGCGTGGCTGATCGGTCGCATCCGCACATGTTCGTGGATGCCGAGAGCCGCTTCGCCGAGGACATGTGCGGCGTGGAGTTTTACGACGCGTTGTCTCTCACTCGCGCGCAGGAGCTGGCCGAGTTCCATGCCGACCACCGGCTCGACGAATGCCCGGTCCTGCGTGCGGCAATGGCCCGGTTGCGGCAGAAAACGCTCACCGGCGGAAGTGAACGGAACGCTCTGTGTGGGAGGGGATCTTCTGTGTTCGATACTGGTGTTGGCGGAATTCCCTGGCACGATTGTGATGAGGATCCGGGCCCGATCGTTTCGGTGGCGATTGCGGTTGCCTGTGCTGATCTCACGCGTGAGTGCGACCCGCAGCAGTGCAGGATGCACGCGCGGGTGTGCGAGGCGTTCGACGAGTTCGGCGTCAACCTGTTCCCGCCGCGTGAGTGCCTCGAGGGCGCGTACAACGCCCACATCGACCGGGTCAATGCCTTGGTGGCGGCCTCCCCGGTGGTTGACGTGCCCTACGAGTACTGCCGCATCGACCCCGGCCCGGTCCCCGAACCCGTGGGCCGCATACTGCTCGACCTCCATCATTATTGTGACGAAGGCTCCTGCAGAGCCAAACAACGTGGGCGACAGGGGATTACCTACGATTCGGCATCGGAGCCGGCGCCCAAGTATCGGGTGCCCGAGGAACAGATCGCTCTCGTTGTGGATCGTGTCGTGGCCGCCGATATCAGGTTGCAGGTGGCCAAGAGCGCGCTGCGGGCCGGGCAGGGTGAGACGTACGCGGAGATGATCGCCGCGACAGCCGATTTCGCCTCGGCGCGCCGCCTGCGTGACGCGTTGTTTCTGGCAGGTCTTCCCGATGACGGCACCGTCCCAGCGTTGACGATCAGGGCATTCGGGATGTCGCTTCGTGAAGTCCGCCGCCTCGTGCCCGGTCTGCGTGCCCGCATCGCATCCCCAGGAATGCACGACAGGTGACCTGCTACGGCTGCGCCTCGGTCGGGCGGGTGCGCATGGACGTGAAAAACCATGAACTACGAGAGGGTTGAGATGCTGGATCCTGTTCGGCGGTCGTTGGGCCGCCACCTGCGCACGCTTCGGATCGCGGCTGGTATGAGCCAAAGTACGGCGGGAAAAGCTGTCTATCTGTCCGCGCAGTCCATCGGCCGAATCGAGGACGGCCAATACACGCGGATGTCGAACCTCCACATCAACGCTCTGTGCGATCTCTACGGGGTCACCGGGGACGGCCGCGAGCTTCTGCTCGAGCTGATACAACAGTCGCGCGAAGCTCGGCGGTCGAGACAAGACTGGTGGAGTCCATTCACCGATCTGCTGTCCGCGGACGAACTGGATCGACTTGCGCTCGAACAGCACGCGGTAGCGGGAACGGCATTCGGCGGCACCCTGGTACCGAGGCTGGCGCACACCGCTGACTACCGCCACGCCCTCGAACGAATCCTGCACCCGCATGATCCGCCCACCGATATCGACCGGCGAGTCGAGCTAGCCGAGCAGCACAGGGAAAGAATAGACACCAATAACTTTCAAGCTCGCATATACATCCTCGAATCGGCGTTGCGGCACGTGATGGGGGGACCGGAGGTGATGCTCGCTCAGTTGTCGCATCTGGTGGAGATCAGCGCGCGACCGACGGTCTCGATCCGCATAATAGGCCCAGAGGTGACCAGCCACATCGGGCTTCACCTCGCCAGTTTCGTTCTGCTGGAGTTCGGGGTGCAGCTGGCTGGTGACCCACCAGAGCCCCCGGAGGTCTTCATCGACGGCGCCCCCCGGTCCCTGCGCCTGCAACGGGATGGGGACATCGGTCATTACGAGAGCGTCACCGACCAGCTGAGTCGAATAGCATTGTCCGAGAAGAGCTCCCGTATCCTCCTGTGCGAGATCGCACAGGATTATCGAGCGTAGAGACTGCCGCCATAGTTGGTGGTGTCGGCGCTGCGGTATGGAATGAAGATCCGGCCGGCCAGCGGTGCAAGAAGTCGCGGTTTCATCCGTGACGCTGCCGATCGGGTACCGATGTGAATGCAGTTCCGGCCGGGTTAATTTGGCAGGGGATGAGCAGATGTCGAGCAGGTCACCGCTGATACCTCCACCGGTGCGCCACAGCCGCCAGATCGTGGAATCACCTGCATCCCAGACTGACTCACCGCTCGTCCGGGGTAACCGAGCTCGGAAGGCTGCCGGTGATCGAGGGCACCGTAATCCGACTCGAGGTCGACCGGCTGCCCAGCGACGCCATCCTGAAACCGGTGTGGTTGTGGCATTCGGTCGTCGATCTCGACACGGACACGGTCGATGTGTTAGAGCAGGCGTTTCTTCGCCGGTTCGATATCGAACACACCTTCCGCATGCTGAAAAAGACCCTGGGCCGGACCAGTCCGAAACTCCGCGACCCGACTACGGCCGACCGGTGGACCTGGCTGCTTACACCCAGCTCCGCCTGGCCCGCAGCCTGGCCGCCGACCTGAGAAGGCCGTGGGAGAAACCCGCTGCCCCGCAACGGCTTACACCAACACGCATCCGGCGAGGGTTTCGGCACCTACGCGCGAACATCGACTGTCCCGCCCGAGCACCGAACCCTCCCGGCCCGGACCGCGCAGGCCACCCGGCCACCCGGCCACCCGGCCACCCCAACCAACACCCGCTACGACGTGCACATCAAAACCACCAGCAACACCCGAGCATCAAAACCAGCCGGGCCTCGACCACGCCATAAAGGTTAAAAAAACTCAAGCTAGGCGCGTGTTGCGGGCCGGGGTCTATCTCGCTAACGGTGTTTCCGGCGTTGTCTCTCAGTAGGTTTGGGTGTTGGGCCAGCGGTCGGCGAAGGTGATCGCGAAAGCGTTGACTGCT
>NZ_JAINZY010000028.1:0-43161 GCF_019890715.1 Nocardia coffeae
GGCGCACCTGAGGGGGGGGGGCCCCCCCCCCCCCCCCCCCCCCCCACCCCCCCCCCCCCCCCCCCCCCCCCCCCCCCCCCGCCGCACCCGCAGAAACTCCCCCAACACCCGCCGTTCACTCACCCCACCAGTCTGCCCGGCCCCCACCCCCTGCGGGTGGCCCCACCAGGACCAGTCCCCGCACGGTCTCCCCTGCCGCCGCCGCGAATCGCAAAGTCATCGTCATGACCGATATTTCGCACACACTCGTCATCGGCGGCAGTTCCGGCATGGGGTTGGCACTGACCCGCGAACTGCTGTCCGACGGGCAGGCAGTGACCATTGCCGGGCGGTCCCCGGATCGGCTCGCTGCCGTCTCCGCCGAACTCAGCACCGAGCGCCTGCGGACCGTGCAGGCGGACATCACCCGCGAGGACTCGGTCCGAGATCTGTTCGGCCCTTCGTTGATCGAGCACACCGGGCGGCTGGATCATGTCGTCGTCACCGCCGCCGACATGTCCGCCGGATACGGACCGCTGGCTCAACTGCCGCTCGCCGATGCCCGGACGGTCGTCGAGGCCAAGGTGCTCGGACCGTGGCTCGTGGCCAAGTACGCCGCGCCCATGCTCACCGAATCCCTCACCGTCACTTCGGGAATCGCCGCCTACCGCCCTGCCGTCGGCGGCACCGTCGTAGCGACCGTGAACGCCGCACTGGAGGGACTCGTCCGTGCCCTGGCTCTGGAACTGGCACCGATCCGCGTCAACGCCGTCTCCCCCGGCTGGGTGGACACCCCAATCTGGAACAGCTTCGCCGCCGACACCAAGGACGAACGCCTCTCCGCCATGGCCGCCCGACTTCCCGTGGGCCGCATCGGCCGCCCCGACGACATCGCGCACGCCTTCCGCACCGTCATGACCAACCGATTCATGACCGGAACCGTCCTACACGTCGAGGGCGGCCACCGCTTGATCTGACGAGCCGTCAATCGATTCCGGAGCTGCCGAAGACCGTCCCCTGTGGCCGAACGGAAAGCGGGCTCGCACGACCATCAAGCGATGGCCAGCAGGGTCAGGCCGAGCGCCGCACCGGCGAAAACGACCGTGTTACGAACCTTCTGCAAGGTCCAGGTCCAGGCCGGGAACCCGGATTCCGCGACCTCGAGCAAGGTCGGCACGTCGACGCGGGCCAGTTCGGGATCGTTCCTGCGACGGAAGGCGGCCTGCACGGACTGCACCGCGGTCAAGTTGCTGTAGACGATGACGCAGTTGCCGAGAAGCAACAAGGACAGCACCACCCAGTTCACCGGACGCATCCAGTCGAATCCGGCGAGGTTGAGGCCGGCCATGATCACCAGCAGTGCGGCGACACCGCCCGGCGCCCACCACTCGTGGCCGCTGGCATCGAAGCGCATGCCGTTCTCGCGCAGGGCGGTGGTGCGCACACCTTGCCGGGCCAGTTCGGCTTCCGCTCCCGCCATGGCGGGAGCGCCGTAGCGGTTACGCACGATCCCCCAGCGGGGCCACTCACGGAACCTTACTCGCCCGACCTGGCGATCCAGAGAAACCGCCGGACCGGACACTCGTCATCGACGGTCGCTTCGCGATGGAGCGGCGCTCATCCCCTCGCGCACACCGCAATTCTCCTCAGCTCCAACGAGTCCGGCGACAGGCGCTGACCAATCGATTACTCTGTCGCGCAGTCATCACCGTGGAACGCGTTGGCTCACAGAGGGAACAACACTGTCTTTCGACATTCTGCCTCGGTTCGACCGCACAGCACTGCTGAAAGCCGGTGTGCGGCAACGCTGGCCGACGGGCGCGATATTGCTACACGAGGGCGATATGTCCGATCACGTTCTGGTGATCGAGTCGGGCCGGGTGAAAGCGAGTTCGTCCGCACCGAGTGGGAAACAGGTCGTCCTGGGCATCCGCGGTCCAGGCGATCTGCTCGGAGAACTCTCCGTCATCGATGCGAAGGTACGTTCGGCGGCCATCACCGCGATCTCGCCGGTCACCGCAACTGTTGTGCAGGGCAATGCTTTTCGAGAATTGCTGATCAGCGACGGCGCGCTGACGTTCGATCTGTTGCGCACTGTGGTGGCCAGGCTGCGCGAGGCCGACGTGCAGCGCCTGGACTATGGCGCATACACCGTCACCGAGCGGCTGGCCCGGCTGCTGCTCGAATACGCCCGGCGATACGGGCGCACCGACGGAGATCGGCTGGTCATCGCCCTGCCATTGACTCAGACTGAATTGGCCAACGCGGCCAACGCATCCCGCGAAGCAGTGGCCAAGGCATTCAAGCACCTGCGTGAGATCGGTGCGATCAGGACCGCCCGCCGCCGCGTGGAACTGCTGCGGCCCGAGGTGCTCGCCGAAATCTCCGGAGGTCTGCGGCCGAATGTGTATTCGGACGCAGACACACACCTCCCACGCCGATAGACCTGAAGGACAGCCGGATCCGAGGGGGACGCACCCCGACCAGGAGGAGTCATGACCGAACCCACCCGCCGCCCCATGCTCGTCGTGGACGTCGAGAATTCCGAATCGCTGACCAATGTGCAGGGCCACGCGATGCGCGCGGCGCTCTACCGCATCATCGAAGGTTCGATGCCCCAGGCCGATTCTCTTGTGGATCAAGAGGATCGCGGCGATGGAGCCCTGCTGATATTCCGCATTCCGGTCCTGGACGTGTTGGACCGAGTCGTCGGCGGGATGCTGGCCGGCGTGCGCGAGCACAACAACTCGGCGGGGCCGACGAACTGGCTGCGAGTGCGCATCGCGGTTCACGAAGGTTTTGTCGGCAGGGACGAGAAGGGCTGGTCCAGCGACGCGCTTACCGAGACGTTCCGGATGAACTCCGACCGCGCGGTCAAGCAGGCGCTCGAGCGCGCCCCCCGCGCGGACACAGTTGTGGTCGTCTCGGACGAGGTCTTCCGCGGTCTGGTCCGCCACAGCTATCGGGATACCGTCACGCCCGACGAATATGCCAGCGTCAGCATGCGTTTGAAGGCAGGCGACCAGCGGATCTGGGTTCGCGTGCCGGGATATCCCGAACCACCACTGCCACAACCCGATTTCGCACCGACGGAATCCGAGGACGACTCTCGAGCGCCCGACTCGGGCCTGGATGGAGCCACCATCCGAGCCACGAACTTCATCAGCGGCAACGTGACCGGCAACAACAACCTGGCGGGCCGCGACAATGTCATTGGGCGATCATGAGCAACGACGACCCCGAAACATTCCAGGATGATCGAGCCGCCGCCAACGAAGCCGAAAGTTCTCACGCCGAGTCACGCGGCTCGGACACTCCGGAATCTGCCACCACCATCGGCCGAACTCCCGACACCGCCGCGCAACAGCCCGAGACCACCGACGACGAGCGACTCGATGAAACCCGGGCAACGGCCGCGAGCATGTCCGATGCAATCGACTCCCTGCGCGGTCTCCTCGCTGGTACGCGGCATGTGACGATCAATGCCACCAACCTGATCAACGGCAACGCGACCGGTAACAACCTGGCGGGCCGCGACAACCTCGGATATCCCGCGAACCGCCGGACCGTATCCCGTGGGGAGGTGTCCACCGAGCAGCTCGACCGACTCCGCCGAATCTTCGTGGAACCAAAGGTATTTCAGGACATCAGACACAAGCTCGGCACGAGGTCACTGCTGCTACTGCGCGCACCGCAGGGCTGGGGGCGCAGGACCGTCGCCCTGCGCGCACTGGATGAAGAGTCCACGACGAGCGTATGCACCCTCGAACCCCAGGCGGAGCTTCGCTCGCTGGAGATCGAATTCACCGAACACACCGGATATCTGATGGAGTCGTTCGGCGCCGATCAGGCCGCGCGCCTGCACCGATTTCACCTCGAGCAGCTCAGCGGCAGATTGAGCGAGCAGAACTGCCGAATGATCGTCTTGCTGGACAAAGCCACCGATCTTCCGCCGGACCTCGGCGAATTCCTCGTCGACGCCGGAGATCCAGCCGACACGACAAAGCTGGTCCGCAACCACGTACGCGACTGTCTGTCACCGCGGCAGCGGCCGGCGGCGGACCACGACCCGCTCGGCATTTTCGACCATCCCGATCTGCGCGAACTCCTGGACAGATACACCCAGGAGCGGCCGACCGCGCGCTTTCTCGCGCAACTCGGCGACGAACTGGTCGAGGTCGTCCACGAACGCGCCGAGCTCACCGAGGTCATCGCCCGACATGAAGCGGCGATCGGGGAGGCGTTCCGGCAGTGGTTCGACGACGAACTCACCCTCGAGGCTCGGGCCTTCACGATCGCACTGGCGGTCTTCAATGGCATGCCGCAGTACGTGGTGTCCGACGCGGCCCACACACTGGCCCGCGCCATCGCCCGCGAGGAACAGCCCGAACACCCGCCCGCGTGGCCGGTATTCGGATTACGCAACAGTGCACTCATCGAAGCGGCGAAGGCTCATACCTACCAATCGTTCGAAGACACCGCCTACGGCGAAATACCGGTTCAGGCAGTACAATTCACCGACTCGCGGTACCCCGGTAAAGTCCTCGATCACGTACGGCGGGAATATCACACCGCCCACGAGTTGGTGCGCGAATGGCTGCGAACGCTCGGAGGCGGCCCTGATCTCCGGGTATGTGTGCGCGCCGGAGTGGCGGTCGGTCTGCTGTCCACCTTCGAGTTCGAGCATGCGCGCACGGTGATCATCGAACCCTGGGCACGCAGCGGCGCACGCTATGACAGGACTGCCGCGATGGCGGCGTTGCAGTTCCCGTTCCTGTATTCCCCTCTTGCCCCGCATGTTTCACGAATGCTCGACGGTTGGCTGGATCATAGGCAGCCACTCGCGTTGCGAGTCACCGCCGCGCGGGCGCTGGGCACCGACATCGGACAGGCGATGCCGGACACGGCCATTCCACGGCTACGTCGCGCCGGGCGCAGCCCCCGCGCATCGCTTCGGCAGGCTGCGGCGTTCTCGATGGTTCAACTGTTCTGGTCCGGCGAGCTCACCGGCCGAATCCTGACCGAACTGCTGCGCTGGACCGCACCCACGGCCCGTGAACAGTTGCGTGACACCGGCTTCCGGTGCGTACTGGACCTGAGCCGCTACCGGGACGTGCAGACCGAACAGAGCATGCTCGAGTGGCCGGTGGCACTGTGCGTGACCGGGGAGCATCGCGCGAACATCATCATCCTGTTCGCCCGCATACTCGGCGCGCCGATCCATCCGCCCGCCACCTATGCCGAAATCCGGCGCTGGGTCCTCATCGCCGACAAGGACGCCGCGTTGCGCGAACCGCTCGCACGCTTCCTGTTCGATCTCGGAAATACTCTGCAGGACAGCGAGATTCTCCCCTACTACCTGCGGGACTGGGCGGCCGCCCCCAAGGGCCCCCGGCACGCTGCCCAAGAAATCCTGAGCACCTTGGATTCGATGGCACAACTCGAATCGAAACACCTCGACTCGAAGGAAGAAACGGAATGAATCCGAAAAGCACGGAGAAACTGATTCACTACGTACAGATAACCAGCGGGAACTGGCGCCAGGTCCAGCCGCAATCGGACGGGCATTGGGCGACCGTCTCCCTGGAGAAGGATGGCCGCCTCGAGCCGCTCGAACAGAAACCGACAGGCATGTTCAAAAGTCGGCCGACGGGTGTTTACTGGGTGAACAAGGCGGTCCATCACGCATCGTTCCACGTCGAGGTGCCCACCGCCGAGAATGCGCTCAACTTCCACGTCCAAGCGCACCTGTCCTGGCGGATCACCGAACCGGTGACCGCGGTCCGGGACAACATCCGTGCCCCGGAATTCGTCTACCGTCCGATCGTCGAACAAGAGCTGCGGAAGATGTGCTCGGGGTTCGATGTCGCCAGTTTCCTGGACGCCGAGAACCACATCAACGACAATTTCGCCTCCCGCACAATCGAATTGGGTCACGGCCTGACCCTGCTGGAATGCCGGGTGCAGTTGCAGCCCGACCCGGACACTCTCGAGCATCTGCGGCACCGGACCCTGGACCGGCGGGCCGAGGAACGGCGTCTGGTCGAGCACGATGTGGTGCTGCGCGACGCGAAACTCGAACACAGGGAGAACGACGCCAAACACGACCTGACCAAACAGTCCGTCGAGTTCGAGCGCGAGATCACCACCACCGAGGAGGAGAATTCCATTGCGCACGAACAGATCCGGATGGCGCACTACCGCCAGGCACTGCGCGACGGCGATCTCGGTATGTTCGCCCTCCAGCTGGCTTCCCGCAACGACAATGTCGGCATGGTGATCCAACAGCTGGCCGTCCAACAGGAGGTCACCACCAAGACCGCGAAGGAGATACTCACCGTCCTGTTCCAGAAGGGGATGGTGAACAAGCGGGACAGCGACCAGATCCTGGCAAAGGTCAACCGGCTCATCGACAGCGCGACCGGGCCGGCGGCGATCGGGCCCTCCGCCTCGAAGCCGGACATCGAACTGACCGGGTCGGCGATCATCACCGACACCCCGATGATCGGCGCCCCGAACACCGGGCCGGACGACGAGGACGAAGACGACATCGACTGACGCAATTCCGTAGTGGGCCAAGATGATCCACGCCGAACCGTCAGCCGCCGACACCGGGCACCGACGACACGACGAACCACACCACGAACACGATCAGGCTCACCGCACTCCACCGCAACGCCACCACGAACCTGCGATATTTACCGCGCGCCACCTCGGCGAGCACCGCGGCCTCCCGCCACGCATGATCGGCCAGCACCGCGACACTCGGTCGCCGGTGGATCTCGGTGGGAAAGGTCGGGAAGCTGAACCAGTTCCCCGCCCCCGCACCGCGCAGGTCCGGCCGCAGCGTGGCGGCCAGGTACAGCATGCACACCAGCAGTGACACCCCGAGGATGGCGGCCACCACGCAGGTGAGCACGGTGGCATGCGGGTGAGAGGCCGCCACCAGCCCGGTCAGCGCGAAACCGTTGGCGGTCAGCAGCAGTCCGACCTTCGTATCAGTCGCGGCGATGACGCGATTGATCTCGGACACCGTCCGCAGCGCCGTGGACAGATCCTCGGCGGGACCGAGCCGCCCCAAGCGAAGTTTCCTGCAAGCCGCTTTCACCATGCCAATTTCCATATGGTCAGAACACCATTGCACGACAACGCTTTCCACGTACAAGTGCACACTCGAGCGTTTCGTCGCCACTGCTACCACGTCGAGGGCGGCCGTCGACCGGTCCGGCGAGCTCCCATCGCCCTCGCGGCCATCGATTGCGGATCCGAGCGGGCCGACAGCACATGTCGCAAAAAGGTCACCAACCCCTGTGATCGACGCACACATACCCGTCGGTCCGACCGACCAGCTGGGCTAGTCTCCTCTCGTGAGCGATCGCGAGGAACTCGACTGGCAACTCTTCGGCACCGCGAGCCGGGAGCTCGCCGAGATGGTTGCCGGGGATGGTTTCGAACCCGATCTGATCCTGTCCATCGCGCGGGGTGGGCTGTTCGTGGCGGGGGCGCTGGGATATGCGCTCGATGTGAAGAATCTGCACGTCATGAACGTGGAGTTCTATACGGGGGTGGATCAGCGGCTGGATTTGCCGGTGATGTTGCCGCCGGTGCCTTCGGCGGTGGATCTGGCGGGTGCGCGGGTGCTGGTGGCCGATGACGTCGCCGATACCGGAGCAACCCTTCGGCTCGTGCGCGATTTCTGCGCCGACAAAGTGGCCGAGGTGCGCTGCGCGGTCATCTATCAGAAGCCGCGGTCGGAGGTGTCCTGCGAATACGTCTGGCGGCGCACCGACCGCTGGATCAACTTCCCCTGGTCGGTGCTGCCGCCGGTGGTGACGCGCGAACCGCGCGTGCTCGACGCGTGAGAAGTCCTGGGGCCGCGTCGCCGCGGCCCCAGGACACGTTTCCGGACCTAGACCACCTGGGCGGAGACGATGGTGATCGGCTCGACCGGGACGTCGCGATGCCCGGACTTCGACGTGGTGGCGACGCCCTCGATCACGTCGACCACCTCCGATCCGTTGGCCACCTTGCCGAATACGGCGTAGCCGAAGCCGTCCTGGCCCGGGTAGTTCAGGAAGTCGTTGCCTGCGGTGTTGATGAAGAACTGTGCGCTGGCCGAATGCGGGTCCGAGGTGCGTGCCATGGCGACGGTGTACTTGTCGTTGCGCAACCCGTTGTTCGCCTCGTTCTCCACCTTGTTCGGTGCGGGCTTCTGACTCATATCGGCAGTCAGTCCGCCGCCTTGCACCATGAAACCGGGGATCACCCGGTGGAAGATGGTGCCGTCGTAATGACCCGACTTGACGTAGTCCACAAAGTTCGTGACCGTCTTGGGAGCCTTGGTCTCGTCGAGTTCCAGGGCGATGTCCCCTGCTGAGGTTTTCAACAAAACTGTGGTCATCGCAACATCGTATGGCAGCGCTCACCCTCTGCCCCGACCGACCGCTACCAGCGACGATCCTGTTCTGATGTGATCGGCGCGGCCTTCGCGGGCCCACTCGAAAAGCTCACTCCTGGTACAACTCCAGCGGCAGACCGTCGGGATCGGCGAAGAAGACGAAACGCTTTCCGGTGTATTCGTCCACCCGTATCTCCTCGGTGGACACTCCCCTGTCCTGCAACTCCCGCACCGCGGCCGCCACATCGGGGACCGCGAAGGCCAGATGCCGCAACCCGCACGCCTCCGGACGCGAGACCCGGGCGGGCGGATCCGGGAAGGAGAACAGCTCGATCTGCGATCCGTCCGGCAGCGCCAAATCCAGTTTGTAGGAAGCCCTTTCGGCTCGATAATTCTCCGCAACCACCCGCAAACCCAGCACCTGCGTATAGAAAGTCCTCGACACGCCGTAGTCCGAGGCGATGATCGCGGCGTGGTGGATTCGTCGCAGTTCCATCCCGCCGACGCTAATCGAGTCCCCCGTCCGATCCCATTCGCCACTTCCCAGGCCGCGCCCGACACGTACGATTCGGCGTATGACCAGTGCCCCGACCGAGGAACAGCGGCTGCAGGACCTCGCCCGACTGCGCCGGGTGCGCGACCGGATCGACCGCGAGTACGCGCAACCGCTCGACGTCGAGGCGCTCGCCCGCGACGCGCACATGTCGGCCGGGCATCTGAGCCGTCAGTTCCGGCTCGCCTACGGCGAATCGCCGTACTCCTACCTGATGACCAGGCGGATCGAGCGCGCCATGGCGCTGCTGCGCCAGGGCGATCTGAGCGTCACCGAGGTCTGCTTCGCCGTCGGCTGCTCGTCGCTGGGCACGTTCAGCACCCGGTTCAGCGAACTGGTCGGTGTCTCACCCAGCGTCTACCGGCGCGAGCAGGCCGACGCCACGGCGGGCATGCCCTCGTGCGTAGCGAAACAGGTGACCAGACCGATCAGGAATCGAGAAGCTTCGGTAACCGACCCGCAACTAGCCTGATCACCATGGATATCACCATTCACTCGAGTTTCCTGCCGCAGAACGACCCGGACGCGGCGCTGGCCTTCTACCGCGATGCGCTCGGCTTCGAACTCCGCAACGACGTCGGCTACAACGGCATGCGCTGGCTGACCGTCGGCCCCGCAGATCAGCCGGGCGTCAACGTCGTGCTGTACCCGCCGCAGGCCAGCCCGGGGATCACCGACGACGAGCGTCGCACCATCGCCGAGATGATGTCCAAGGGCACCTACGGCAGCATCCTGATGGCAACGAAGGATCTCGACGGCAGCTTCGAACGCGTGCAGGCCACCGGCGCGGAGGTCGTCCAGGAGCCGACCGAACAGCCGTACGGCGTGCGCGACTGCGCATTCCGCGACCCGGCGGGCAATATGGTCCGAATCCAGGAACTGCGCTGACCTGATCCGCACCAGCCTCATACCGAATTCGGGCCGCACGGGCGGCCGCGCAGAAAGTTGGAGACACGATGACCAAGGCCGCGAGCACCCCTGCGCGCCGACAGCAGCCGCCCGCACAGCCCGTCGCCGACAGCCACGAGGTGATCCGCGTGCTCGGCGCGCGGGTGAACAATCTGCGCGACGTCAGCGTCGAATTGCCCAAACGCCGGCTCACGGTGTTCACCGGCGTCTCCGGTTCGGGTAAGAGTTCGCTGGTATTCGGAACGATCGCGGCCGAGTCGCAACGCCTGATCAACGAGACCTACAGCGCCTTCGTGCAGGGATTCATGCCGACGCTGGCCCGCCCCGAGGTCGACGTCCTCGAAGGTCTCACGACCGCGATCAGCGTCGATCAGCAGCGGATGGGCTCGAATCCGCGCTCGACGGTCGGCACGGCCACCGACGCCGATGCCATGTTGCGAATCCTGTTCAGCCGCCTGGGCACCCCGCATATCGGCTCGCCGCAAGCGTTTTCGTTCAATGTCGCCTCGATCAGCGGGGCGGGCGCGGTCACCGTGGAACGCTCCGGCCGGACGATCAAGGAGCGGCGCAGTTTCAACATCACCGGTGGGATGTGCCCGCGCTGCGAGGGCCGCGGCTCGGTCAACGACATCGATCTGACCCAGCTGTACGACGACACCAAATCCCTGCGTGAGGGCCCGTTCACCATCCCCGGCTACAGCATGGACGGCTGGTTCGGGCGCATCTTCATCGGCTCCGGCTACTTCGATCCGGACAAGCCGATCCGCAAGTACAACAAACGCGAGCTGAACGATCTGCTCTACCGGGAACCGACCAAGATCAAGGTCGAGGGCATCAACCTCACCTACGAGGGACTGATCCCGAAGATCCAGAAATCCATGCTGTCCAAGGACGTCGACGCACTGCAACCACATGTGCGCGCGTTCGTCGAGCGCGCGGTCACCTTCACGATCTGCCCCGAATGCGACGGCACCCGGCTCAGCGAGACGGCCCGCTCGGCGAAGATCGCGGGAATCAACATCGCCGACGCGTGCGCGATGCAGATCAGCGACCTCGCCGAATGGGTGCGCGGCCTGGCCGAACCCTCGGTCGGCCCGCTGCTGGAATCGCTGCGGGAGACGCTGGACTCCTTCGTCGAGATCGGCCTGGGATATCTGAGCCTGAACCGCCCGTCGGGCACCCTGTCCGGCGGAGAAGCACAGCGCACCAAGATGATTCGGCATCTGGGTTCCGCGCTCACCGATATCACCTACGTCTTCGACGAGCCCACCATCGGTCTGCACCCGCACGATATCCAGCGAATGAACTCGCTGCTGCTGCGGTTGCGCGACAAGGGCAATACCGTGCTGGTGGTCGAGCACAAACCCGAAGCCATCGCGATCGCCGATCACATCGTCGATCTGGGCCCCGGTGCGGGTTCGGAGGGCGGCACGATCTGCTTCCAAGGCACCCTCGACGAGTTGCGGGCCAGCGACACCATCACCGGCCGCCACCTGGACGACCGCGCCACGGTCAAGAAATCCGTGCGCACATCCACCGGCAGCCTCGAGATCCGCGGAGCGACGGCGAACAACCTGCGCACAGTGGACGTGGACATCCCGCTCGGCGTGCTCGTCGTGGTCACCGGCGTCGCCGGATCGGGCAAGAGTTCGCTGGTGCACGGATCGATTCCGGCGGGCGCGGGAGTGATCTCGGTCGATCAGGGCGCGATCCGCGGGTCACGGCGCAGCAATCCCGCGACGTACACCGGACTGCTCGAACCGATTCGCAAGGCCTTCGCCAAGGTCAACGGCGTGAAACCGGCGTTGTTCAGCGCGAATTCGGAAGGCGCGTGCCCGGCCTGCAACGGCGCGGGAGTCATCTACACCGATCTGGCGATGATGGCCGGAGTCGCGACCACCTGCGAGGAGTGCGAGGGCAAGCGGTATCAGGCCGCGGTGCTGGACTATCACCTCGGCGGACGCGATATCAGCGAGGTGCTCGCGATGTCGGTCGCGCAGGCCGAGGAGTTCTTCGGCGAGGGCGAGGCGCGCCTTCCCGCGGCGCAGAAGATTCTGCGGCACCTGGCCGACGTCGGGCTCGGATATCTGCGCCTGGGCCAGCCGTTGACCACCCTGTCCGGCGGTGAGCGGCAGCGGCTCAAACTGGCCACCCACATGAGCGACAAGGGCGGAATCTACGTCCTGGACGAGCCGACCACCGGACTGCACCTGGCCGATGTGGAACAGTTGCTCGCGCTGCTGGATCGGCTGGTCGAGGCAGGGAAATCGGTCATCGTGGTCGAACACCACCAGGCCGTGATGGCGCATGCGGACTGGATCGTCGACCTGGGACCGGGCGCGGGACACGACGGCGGCACCGTCGTCTTCGAAGGCACGCCCGCGGATCTGGTCGCGGCCCGATCCACCCTCACCGGCGAACATCTGGCGGCCTACGTCGGAGGCTGACCGTCCCGCCGCCGCCATCCGGCACGCGCCGCACCCGGGCGCGACAGCACGTGCCGGATGGCGGCGGTCCGGCTATTGTGGCGACGTGTCGTTGATGCAGACCGCGCTGGATCGAGTGCCGGACCGCTACCTCGCCCGTCTTCACCAGCATCAGGAGCTGATGAAGTTCGCCGTGGTGGGCGCGATGACCTGGTTCATCGATACCGGAATCGTCTACACGCTGAAACTGACCGTCCTGCAGGACAAACCGCTCACCGCGCGAGCGATCGGCGTGCTCATCGCGACCATCGCCTCCTACATCCTCAACCGGGAATGGTCGTTCAGCACCCGCGGCGGTCGGCAGCGCGCGCACGAGGCGGCGCTGTTCTTCGGCGTCAGCGCACTGGCGGTGGTCGTCACCCTGGTTCCGCAGGCGATCGCGCTGTACATCTTCGACATCCACGTACCGCACGTCAGCCCGACCACGCAGGCGCTGTCCAATTTCATCACCGGGCAGATCCTGGGCGTACTGCTGGCCATGGCCTTCCGCTACTGGGCGTTGCGCCGATTCGTATTTCCGGATGATTTGACTCAGGCCGCGCTGGAAACACTGTGACGTAGCGGCCGAGCCGACGGGTCTCCCGTCGGCTCGAGACACGCCGCGCACAGCGTCGAGATGCCTCCCGAAAGGGGGCACGTCCAGGGAGGTGAGCGGCCATTCTCCACCACAGCCGACCCGGCACGGATCCGGAGTCGACTCGATGGCACGGCAAGAGGTATGTGGCACTGGGCAGTTCGTTCGCCTCAGGGCCCGCGATCGCACCCCGCGAGCCCGGGGCGCCGCGACTGGCGGGCCGCTCACGCAACAACTACGCGCACCTGGTCGCCGACGCGGCCCGGCTGCAGCTCACCGACGTCACCAGCAGCGGCGCCACCTGCGTGCACATCCTGCACGAGCAGCAGTACGGCCAGCCGCCGCAGATCCGCGCGGTCGACGCCGGCACCGACCTGGTCACGCTGACCGTCGGCGGTAACGATGTCGGACTCACCCAGTACCGCGTCGCGCACCGATTACCCCTGCCGTTACGGCTGATCCCCCCGATCGCGGCCCTCGGCGACGAAACCGCCGTCAACCATCGGCTGCACACGATCGAGCAGAGTCTGACCGAGGTGCTCAACACGATCTCGCAGCGCGCACCGCGGGCCCGGGTTCTGGTCGTGAACTATCTGTCCCTGCTCGGCCCGGTCTCCGACGAGGACCGCCCGGTCGATCGCAACTATCATCAGTTCGCCGAATCCCTTGCCGCGCATACCGCTTCGGCCGCGGCTCGCGCAGGGGCCGATTTGATCGACGCGCGCACCCCCAGCCTGGACCATCCACCCGGCAGCGCGGGCGCGTGGACCTCCGGCGGCTACATTCCGCTGCCGGGGCGGCAATATCCGGGCGCACCTTTCCATCCCACCGCCGCGGGGATGGCGGGCGTCGCGGATCTCATCCTCGATCGTCTGGCGACCTTGCCGCCGATCGAACCGCAGACCACCGCGGAGTCCTGAGTCTGGGAGGCCATCGTTACGATGACTCGGTGCGATCATCAACCGACCCCACCGCGCAGCTGCGCGGCGCGTGTGTCGGTGCGGCATCGGGTGCGGTGAGTATCGGCGCGCACGCGCTCGGCGGCGGGCCGGTATCGCTGACCTCGGCGTCGGTGGTTCTGCTCGTCGCGGCCTGCACGCTCACCGGGACCGTGGTGGCCACGATGCGCCCGGGACCGGCCCGGCTGCTGCCGATGCTCGCGGCGGGACAGGCGATCGGGCATGTGGCGCTGGCGATTGCGCCGGATCACTGCCACGGGCAGCTACTCACCTTGCCCATGCTGGCCGCGCACGGACTCGCCGTTCCCGTGGGCGCACTGCTGATCCGCGGCGCGGAAGCCGCGCTGCGCCGGGTGTCTGCGAGCGTGCTGCGCGTACTGGTCGCACTCATCGCGACCGTGGTTGCGCCGCAGTCGCATTCGCCCGACTCCCCTGCCGTGCCGTCGATCCCGTTGCGGCGGTTGCTGATCAGTTCGGGCATCGGACGACGCGGACCACCGAGGGATTCGTTCATCGAAACTTTCCACCGTCCAGCGGATTTCGCCGTCTGCTGAACCGGGGTCGGACCCGGACGACTATCGCGACACCGCGATCGTCTGTGCCTGTCGCGACAGCACTGTCGTCCCGGCACCGATGACGCACGGCCGCATGCGGATCCTCATCCCAGCGGCCGTGAGCATCGCGCCCGGCTGCACGCCGATCGACCTCTCGTGCGCACGCCGACGTGCGCTCGAGTAGGTGTTCGGCCCGAGTGTTCGCCGGTACGCGCATCCGGTGCAGGTGCCAGCAGGCATCCAGCGGCCCCGCGCACACGTCGATATACGCCTCGCGTTCGCACGGGTCACCTCGGCGCGTGCCGATGCCCGCGGGTCCGACGACGCCGGACGGTGGCTCTGAAAACCATCCCCGTGAAACGGAGCCTTCGTATGTCCACCTTCACCCGCGCCCGCACGGCCGCAGCCGCCGCGGCGTTGACAGTGCCGATCCTGCTGACCGGATGTTCCTCCGGGACAACAGAATCCAGTAACGACGCGGCCTCGGTCCGAATCAGCGATCAGTGGATCAAGGCCGCGGATTCCGGAATGTCCTCGGCCTTCGCCGATTTCAGCAATTCCTCCGACCGGGAGGTTCGCGTGGTCGACGCGACCAGTCCCGCGTCGGCCCGGATGGAGATCCACGAGACCGTGGATACCGGCGGAACCACGATGATGCGCCCGATGGCCGGTGGGCTGGTCGTGCCCGCGCACGGCACCGTATCGCTCACCCCGGGCGGCAACCATCTGATGTTCATGGACCTGAAAACCCCGTTGCGCACGGGATCACGGACGCCGATCACGGTGAAATTCGCCGACGGTTCGAGCGCCACGTTCACCGCGCAGGCCCGCGATTTCTCGGGGAATCAGGAGAACTACGCGCCCACCACCACCCCTTCGCACGGTGGCTGAGCCGGGCCTGACCCGGCGGCGACTGCTCGGCGGCGGTGCGGTCGCGGCCGGTGCCGCCGGAATCACCTGGGGGACGGAGTATTTCGCTCGTTCCGGTCGGGAGCCCGATCCCGCCGCGGCGACCGAGCCGTTCCACGGGCCGCACCAGAGCGGCGTCGCGACGGCACCGCAGCGCCATGTGACCTACCTCGGATTCGATCTGAAACCCGGGATAGCCCGCGCGGACATCATCGGGCTGCTGCAGATCTGGAGCGGTGACGCGGCCCGGCTCACTCGGGGTGAGGCCGGTCTGGCCGATTCCGAGCCCGAACTCACCGTGCGGCCCGCGCGGCTCACGGTGACGATCGGATTCGGGCCGCGACTGTTCACCGCCGCCGGGGTCGAGGCGGCGCGGCCGGGGTGGCTGCAGCCGTTGCCCGCCTTCACGATCGATCGTCTCGATCCCGCGTACTGCGACGGCGATCTGCTGTTGCAGATCTGCGCGGACGAGGCGACGACGGTCGCGCATGCCGTGCGGGCATTGAGCCGCACCGTCACCTCACTGGTGTCGGTGCGGTGGGTGCAGCGCGGATTTCGGGATGCCGCGCCGGGGCAGAGCATGCGCAATCTGTTCGGTCAGGTCGACGGAACCGTGAATCCGGCCGCGGGCACGACCGACTTCGATCGTCTGATCTGGCACGACGGCCGCGGGCTGCCGTGGCTCGCGGGCGGGACCTCGCTGGTGCTGCGCCGCATCGCGATGAACCTCGACGTCTGGGACGATCTGGACACCGGCGGGCGCGAGTTGTCCGTGGGCCGCCGCGTGGCCACCGGCGCTCCGCTGACCGGAGCCCGTGAGTCCGACGATCCGGATTTCACGGCCGTCGATCAGTTCGGCATCCCGGTGATCCCGCCGTCATCGCATATCGCTCGGGCGCACCACACCGGCGACACCGATCGGTTCCTGCGCCGCGGCTACAACTACGACGAATCCCCCGCACCCGGTGCGGTCTCGAATTCGGGGCTGTTGTTCGCCGCGTACCAGGCCGATGTCGAGTCGCAGTATCTCCCCGTGCAGCGGCGGCTGGCCGAATTCGACGCCCTCAACACCTGGACCACGCCCGTCGGGTCCGCGGTGTTCGTCCTGCCGCCCGGGATCACCGACCCGGGCGGATATATCGGACAGTCGTTGTTGGAGAGCTGAGAAACGGTTCCGGCACGTCGTGCACAGCCGCATCACACGGCGTGCCGGATCACACTGGCGGATGCGAGCATTCGGCGCACCGACTGACCACGAACGCCGCGGAGGTGCTCAGGTCCAGAGCACCGCGACGCAGACGTTCACGATCGCCAGCCAGCCCGCGGCGTGCGGCATCCAGCCGATCATCTTGTCGCGCTTGGCATCGGCCCGCGCGATCTCGGCGAACGCCGCCACCGCGACCGCGATCACGAGCTTGACGATCATCTTCGCCATGATCACGTGCTTGTCCAGCGAGTGGATCGAATCCGCCATGCCGAACAGCACCAGTCCGGTGATGATCTGCGCCCGCGCGCCCCACACCAGAACCTCGGATACCCGCCTCGGCGAGGCCGCGTAGCCGCCGATGATGGCCGCCAGACCCAGCAGGTGGGTCACGAGCACCAGATTGAAGACGAATGTCATGGAACGAGAGCGTAGTTCATCGGGGACACCGTCAACGACGCCCGGTAGTAGAAATTCGCGAACCTTTTGCCGAATGCACAGCAGATCCACATCCGACACGCAGATCGATCCCATGCTCGGCCCGTAGCCTGCGAGGCAGTCGGCAGCTGTCCAGACGACCGAACGGCACACAGATGACATACCAGGAGAGCGACGGGGAGCACACCCCTTCCCGTGCGGCGAGCTCCGAACCGACCGGCCCGATACCGGACGCCCCACCGGCGGATCCGGGTGCGAGCACCCCGACCGAACACGACGCGACGACAGCGCCGCAGACACACCCCGACCCCGTGATCGCCGGTCCGCCACCGCAGCCCACCCGCCTGACCCGACTCGGCGCGCACTGGCGCACCTCGATGCCGTTGCGCATCACGACGGCGGTCGTGGTGGCCCTACTCATCAGCGGCATCGGATTCGCCGCCGGAACCGCGTTCGGCGGCGACGACGATTCCCCGCACCACCCGCACCGGGTCACCGCCGATCACCCGTTCTGGCAGGACCACATGGGCTGGTTCCACCGCTACAGCGACGCGGACACGGACACCACGCCGCACCACCGGCACCTGGCGCCGACCGCGCTGTCGGCCACACCCGCACCGAGCCCCGCGCCCGCCCGCTGAACGAACGCAGCACCCCTGTCCCCCACTCCGACAGGGCTGGACAGCCATACAATCTGGTGTCCGCCGAGCCGCAGCAGGATTGAGCCCCGACGCCCTGGGGAACACTGTCCCAATCGGATCACAGTCGCACGACCAGGCACGTCCGAGTCGAACCCGGTGGGACGTACATCGCACCGAATACGCGTTTCGAGGTATTGCACCCCGGGTAACCATCGCCAAGTGGCTCTCTTCGCCCATGCGCTGCCGAGTTCGCGCGCGGAGGCGGGGTGGAGCGGATGACTGGTGAATGGCTAGGAGAAGAGGGTGGCGGTTGTACTCGTGCTGCGCGCACGTGGGCTAGGTGATCTACTCACCGCGGTCCCAGCTCTCCGCGCGCTGCGGCGGGCCCGGCCGCACGACCGCATCGTGTTGGCCGCACCGCACCGGCTCAAGCCGATCGTCGATCTGATCACCTCGGTGGACGAGATGGTGCCCACCGCGGATCCCGAAAGCTTGCGCTGGGACGGCGAGCCGCCGGTGCTGGCGGTCAATCTCCAGGGTCCGGGCGCCGAGGGCATCGTGGAACTGGCCAAGACCAACCCCACCCGGATTCTCACCTACCGCAACCCGGCCTTCCCGGATCTGGACGGCCCGGAGTGGCAGGCCGATATGCACGATGTCGACCGCTGGTGCTATCTGCTCGAATCCGCCGGCATCAGCGCCGACCGCCGCAATCTCGGCTTGGTCCCGCCGGTCGCCACCACGAACCATCGCGACTGCGTGGTCATCCACATCGGCGCGGGCTCCGAGGCCCGGCGCTGGCCGGCCGAACGTTTCGCCGCGGTGATCCGGCATCTGCTCGTCCAGGACCGCGACGTCGTGCTCACCGGCGACGAATTCGAACGCGAGATCGCCCTGGGCATCGCCGCACGGGCCGGACTGCCGCAGCATCACGTCCTGGCCGGGCAGCAGAATCTCATCGAACTGTCCGCCACCGTGGCCGAGGCCGAGTTGGTGGTGTGCGGCGATACCGGCGTCGCTCATCTGGCGACCGCGTTCGGCACCCGAACGGTGCTGCTGTTCGGTCCCACCCCGCCCGACCAGAGTGGTCCGCCACCGCATCTGCTCGGCCGGCACGTGGTGCTGTGGGCCGGGCACACCGGCGACCACGACGGCAAGACCCCCGATCCCGGATTGCTGGAGATCACGGTGCCCGAGGTGATCGACGCGGTCGACAAGCAATTGCGCAGTCGCTCGTGGTCGGGCACGGGGCTGAACGGGCGGCCCAGCCCCTACCGTCGCGTCGGCTGACCGAACCCGTCCCCGAGTTCAGCGGTTCTCTGCTGTGTCGATCTGCCACTGCATCGGCGCAACCCCGAAACACCCCTAGCACCACGGTATTACGTTCGGACAGCACCGTCGGGGGACGTGTCGGGTGATGGCGCGGCCATAGCGTCGCAATATGACCACTACCGCTGTTGCCGCCTCCCCCGCTCGGCGCCTGCACCGGCCGCTACTCGTGACGTCGTGCGCGATGGCCGGGCTCGTCGTATTCAGTCTGTGTGCCATGGCATTCGACCACCGGATGCTCCTGGGCGAATCGGTCTGGCTCAAACCGATGAAGTTCGGGCTGGCCTTCGCTCTCTACACGCTGACGCTCGCCTGGCTGCTGTCGTTCCCGCACAAGGGATCCCGCGTCACCCGGTGGTTCGGGAGCCTGTTCGCGGTGACGGCCTTCGTGGACGTCGGGTTCATCGTGCTGCAGGCCGCGCGCGGCACGTTCAGCCATTTCAACACCGAATCCGATGCGGTCAACTCGATCGGCCAGATCGTGTTCGCCTCGGGCGTTCCCGGGCTGTTCGCCGCGAATCTGATTATCGCGCTGATCCTTTCATGGCAGCGGATCGCGGACCGGCCGATCGCCCGCGCGGTGCACGCCGGTCTGGCGATCGCGGTGTTCGGTATGGCGCTGGGTTACCTGATGGCGTTCACCGGCGAACAGATCGTGCACGACGCCGCGGGACACCCGGTGGAACTCGCGGCCGGGCACACCGTGCTGCGCTCCCCCGCGCAGACGCGGGACGGCGTCGGTGACATGCCGCTGGTCCACTGGAGCACGATCGGCGGGGATCTGCGCATACCCCACTTCGCCGGGCTGCACGGCATCCAGGTGCTGATTCTGACCGCACTCGTCCTGGCCCGGCTCGCGCACCGCCGGCCGTGGCTGACCGAACGGGTGCGAGCGCGGTTGATCGGAGTACTGGCGCTGGGCTACACCGGTCTGGTCGCGCTGCTGCTGTGGCAGGCGCTGCGGGCGCAGCCCCTGATCCACCCCGACACGACGACCCTGCTGACGTTCACGGCCCTGGTCGTGGTCACCGGCACAGCTGTGACAGCGCTCATACTGACCGCACGGCGAACCACGACCACACCCGCGACATCGCAAGACCTCGAGCCCGCGCTGCCGGTGGCCGGTCGCGCGGGCTGAGACACCCGTCTCGCTCAGCGCAGCCGCTCGGCCTCCTTCGCCAGGGTGATCAACGTGCCGGTCAACTCCGCCAGCTCACCGTGATCCGCACCCTCGGCGACCGCGGTCGCGACATCCTCCGCAGCGCAGCGCGCAGCGAACCAGCGATCGGCCAGATCGGCCGCCTCCTGAGCGCTCAGCACCACCGAGTCCTCCGGAATTCCGGTGCCCTCCAAGCCTTTCCGGTGCTCGTAGGCCCGTTGGCGACAGGACTGCCGACAGTACCGGCGGCGACGCCCGACTTCGGATTCAGCGATCTGCCGTCCACACCAGGAACAGGACGACAGGACACGGCGCGACATGACCCGACACCCTAACGGGCGAATGCACGGTCGCCACGCGGGGCACACCGTTTTCCCCCGGTTGGGACGGTTATTTCTCCCCACCGCTGGCAACCCGTAAAATGCAGGGGTTGACCGTCGCCGGGAACTGAACCTGGGCATGGCGCGTTATATCAGAGTAGAACGTTGCCGACAGGCTAAGAGAGGACCGCACACCATGGCAGATCGCGTACTCCGAGGCAGCCGACTCGGAGCGGTGAGCTACGAGACCGACCGGGACCACGACCTGGCACCCCGTCGGGTGGCGCGGTACCGGACGGACAACGGCGAAGAGTTCGATGTGCCCTTCGCCGACGACGCCGAGATCCCGCCCACCTGGCTGTGCCGCAACGGTCAGGAAGGCATCCTGATCGAGGGCACCACCCAGGAGCCCAAGAAGGTCAAGCCCCCGCGCACCCACTGGGACATGCTGCTCGAGCGCCGCTCCAAGGACGAGCTCGAGGAACTCCTGCAGGAGCGCCTGGAGCTGCTGAAGACCCGCCGCGGCCGGTAGCAGCACAGCCGCCGGATCAAACTACGAAGCCGCACTCACCAATGGTGAGTGCGGCTTCGTATGTAACCCGACGACTGATCTCACAAGAACATCGGTAACTCATCGGGAACGCCCAGAAGGTGCCGCGTCCCGAAACGTCGGCCCGAAACGCGGGTCCTCCCCGCACCCGACGGCACGCTGAAGTCGCGGGGAGGCGGACCGGCCCTAACTCGAGACTTTGCGGTATTGGATCAGGGCCAGCGGCATCGCGATCACCAGGATCACCAGCGAGCAGATGATCGAGTACTCGACGCAGTGGTCCGCGGGCCAGCCGTGCGGGACCTTGAACGACGGGGGTGAGCCGTTGTCGAACAGTTTGCGGCCCGCGGCCGAAACCGCCGTGATCGGATTCCACTGCGCGATCGTGCGCAGCGGGCCGGGCAGGGTCTCCGCGGAGATGAAGGCCGAGGAGATGAACGTCAGCGGGAACATCCAGATCAGCCCCGCGCTCTGCGCCACCTCGACGTTCGGGGAGAGCAGGCCGGTCAGCGCGCCCACCCACGACATCGCGAAGGCGAACAGCAGGATCACCGCGAAAGCCGCTACCGCGCTGAGGAATCCGCCGTTGATGCGCCAGCCGACCAGATATCCGCAGGCGACCATCACCGCCAGCGACAGGATGTTCACCACCAGGTCGGACAGCGTGCGGCCCATCAGCACCGCCAGCCGCGACATCGGCAGCGTGCGCATCCGGTCGATGATGCCCTTCTGCAGATCGTTGGCCAGGCCGACCGTGGTGAATGCCGCGTTGAACGCCACTGTCTGGGTGAAGATGCCGGCCAGCAGGAATTCCCGGTACTGACCGCCGCCCAGTGACGCGCCGAAGATGTAGGCGAACAGGAATACGAACATCAGCGGCTGCACCGTGGCGGTCACCAGCAGCGTCGGCACCCGCAGGATCGTGAGCAGATTCCGGTACGCGACGATGGCGCTGTCCCGGAAGACCCGCACCGGGGCCGGGATCGGACGTACTCCCGTCGCCGGATCCTCGTGCGCCGCAGTCGTTTCCGACGGCGCCTGCGCGAGTTCGACGGTACTCACGACATGATCTCCTCTGCTACGTCTTCATCGGTTTCGGACGTCTCCTCGGGTGCGGCGGGCGCACCGGTCAGAGACAGGAACACATCGTCGAGACTGGGCCGGTTCACGACGGCGTCGACCACGCAGACGCCCGCGTCGTCCAGGCGGCGCAGCGCCTCGACCATGGTGCGCGAGCCCTCGCCCACCACGATCGCGACCTCGTCCGTCCCGGCCTCGTGCGACGGCTCACCGATCCCCACCTCGGCCAGGACCGATTTCGCCGCCTGTGGATCCTGTCCGGCGGCCAGGGTGACGGTCAGCCGGTCACCGCCGATGGAGGTCTTCAGCTCGTCGGCCGAACCGCGGGCGATCACCCGGCCGCGGTCGATCACGGTGATCCGATCGGCCAGCAGATCGGCCTCCTCCAGGTACTGCGTGGTCAGCAGCACGGTGGTGCCGTCGTCGACCAGGTCGCCGATGACGCGCCACATGTCCAGGCGACCGCGCGGATCCAGGCCCGTGGTCGGCTCGTCCAGGACGACGACCGTCGGCCGAGCCAGCAGCGCACCCGCCAGATCGAGGCGGCGCGCCATACCGCCGGAGTACGTAGCCGCCCGCCGGCCCGCGGCATGATCCAGGCCCAGCGCCGAGAGCAGTTCGGTGGCGCGGGCGGCGGCCTGTTTGTGCGACATCCCGTACAGCCGCGCCACCATGCGCAGATTCTCGAATCCGGACAGATTCGCATCCACCGCCGCGTACTGCCCGGACAGGCCGATGCGGGTGCGGGCCCGCGCGGGCTCGCCCAGGACGTCGACGCCCGCCACCCGCACCGACCCGGCGGTGGGCTTGAGCAGCGTGGTGACGATGCGCACCGTCGTGGTCTTGCCGGCCCCGTTGGGGCCCAGCAGCCCCATCACGGTGCCGCTGGGGATCTCCAGGTCGATTCCGTCCAGGACGCGAACGCGGCCGTACTTCTTCACCAATCCGGCGACCTCCACCGCCAGGGTCACAGCATCTCCTTCGCGTCGTCTGCTCGTACCTCGTCCTCACGCAAAGCCTTGTCGGCCAAGCGTTCTCGCAAAACCGGTCCGATCACGGCCAGGGCCTCCGGATTGGTCATCCCCGAATGGCGGCAACGCACCTTCTGGTCGTGGACCGCACCGGTCACATACGGCTCCCACGCTTGTGCGCAGCGGGTCGGGTCGGCCCGGTTGATCTCGTCCTCGGCGGCGGTGAAGAAGATCAGATCGCCCTCGAAGACCCGCGGCCGGAACCCGTGTGCCAGATCGGCGCCCGCGGCGTAGCCGGTGTAGAGCCGCTGCAGGTGGTCCACCGTCAGCGCCGCGAACGGGCCGGGGCGGTTGCGCAGCAGTTCCGCGGCGTCCTCCAGGGTCAGGCGCGGATCGACCGCGTGGTCGCCGCCGAGCAGGTCGCTGCCGAATTCGCCGATGATGTCGGCGACCCCGGGCACGGCCTGATCGAGCCATTCGTCGGTGAGCCGGTAGCTGTCCATCATCGCCAGCAGCTCGACCCGCTGACCCGATTCCTGCAACTGCACCGCCATCTCGTGCGCGATGAGCCCGCCCAGCGACCAGCCCAGCAGCTGATAGGGCCCCTCGGGCTGCACCGACCTGATCTGTGCCACATAGTCTTTCGCGGTCTGCGCCAGGGTCGCCCGGGATTCGGCGCCGGTGACGTGCGGCGCCTGCAACCCGTACACCGGCCGATCGGCGGGCAGATGGGCGAGCAGCCCGGAGTAGCACCACGCCAGCCCGATCGCCGGATGCACGCAGAACAGCGGTTCGATACCGGCACCGACCGGGATCGTGACGTCCGACAGTGTCTGCTCGCGCGCACCGTTGCGCGCGGCCGCCTCCACCGATCGGATCGGCAGCAGCGGTTGCAGAGCGGCGGCCAGGACCTCACCGGCGTCGGCGTCCAGCCGCCGCGCGATGGCCGCGGGCGTGGAATCACCGAACATCAGCTGCACCGGCATCTCGATGCCCGCGGACCGCAGATGCGCGACGACCTTCGTGGCCAGCAGCGAATTACCGCCCAGGTCGAAGAACCCGTCGTCCACACCCACCGCGTCCACACCGAGCACCTCGGCGAAGGCCGAACACAGCGCGCGCTCGGCCGGGGTGGTCGGCGGCCGGTAGCTGGTGCCCGACCCGAAGACGGGTTCGGGCAGCAACCGGCGATCCAGCTTGCCGACCGGCGTCAGCGGCACCCGGTCCAGCAGCATGATCGACTGCGGCACCATGTAATTGGGCACCAGATCGCGCAGATGCGCGGTCAGCTCGGCCACCGTCGGCGCGGTTCCGGCCAGCGGCTTCACGTAGGACACCAGTGCGGTGGCCCCGGCCGGGGTCCGATGCCCGACGGTCAGCGAGAACTCCACGCCGGTGTGCCGCGACATCGCCGCGTCGATCTCGCCGAGTTCGATCCGGAAGCCGCGGATCTTGACCTGGTGGTCGGTGCGCCCGACGTACTCCAACTCCCGGCGACGACCGTGCACGCACCAGCGCGTCAGATCGCCCGTGCGGTACATCCGCTCCCCCGGCTTGCCGTACGGGTTCGCCACGAAACGCTGCGCGGTCAGGCCCGGCCGGTCCAGATAGCCGCGGGCCAGCGCCGGACCGCTCAGGTACAGCTCGCCGGTGACGCCGCCGGGCGCGGGGTGCAGGCGGCGATCGAGTACCACCGCGTTCACGCCGCGGATCGGACCGCCGATGGTGATCGGCATGTCCGGGGCCGTCGGCGGCGAGATGAGGGTGACGATGGTGGTCTCGGTCGGGCCGTACACGTTGTACAGGTTCCGGCCGCGACTCCAGCGCGTCACCAGCTCCGGCGGCAGCGCCTCACCGCCGACCAGCACGTGGCGCATCTCGGTGATCCCGGACGGATCCACCGTGCCCAGCGCCGCGGTGGTGATGAACGCGTGCGTGATCCGCTCGTCCATCAACAACCGGCCCAGCTCGGCCCCGCCGTACACACCCGGGGGCGTGATCACCAGCGTGGCCGCACCGCCCAGCGCCAGCAGCAGATCCAGCATGGCCGCGTCGAAACTCGGTGTGGCGAAGTGCAATACACGGTCGCCGGGCCGGACCTCGAAACGTTGCGCGGTCTCGGCCGCGAAATTCGACAGACCGCCGTGCGTGACGACCACACCCTTCGGTGCGCCGGTGGATCCGGAGGTGTAGATCACGTACGCCGGATGATCCATCCGCAGCTCACCCCGACGTTCGGCCGCGGTGATGGGTGCGTCCGAGGTGGCCAGCACCCGACGCCGGAACGAGGGCGCGTCCAGCACCGTCCAGCTCACCCCGCCGGGCAGGTTCTCCCGATGCACCGAGAGCGTGATACCCAGCGCCGCACCGGAATCGGTGAGCATGTGCGCGATGCGGTAATCCGGGTAGCCCGGATCGATCGGCACGAACGCCGCACCCGTTTTGGCCACCGCGAGCGTGACCGCCACCGACTCGGCCGATCGCGCGACACCCAGGGCGACCAGCATCTCCGGACCCACACCCTGTTCGATGAGCACCCGCGCGAGCCGGTTGGTCCAGCGATCCAGAGCGTCGTAGGTGATCTGCGTGCCGTTACCGCGCAGCGCGACCGCCTGCGGCGCGACCCGCACCGCCTCGGCGAACACCTCCGGCAGGGTCAGCGGACGGCCCGGGTTCGCCCCGCGCACCGGCACCAGACCCGACCATTCGGTGGGTTCGAGCCAGTCCAGATCGCCCACGGGCATGGCCGGATTCGCCGCCGCCGCACTCACCAACCGGACCAGCCGGTTGCCGAGCCGGGCCGCGGTCGCCTCGTCGAACAGGTCGCGGGCGTAGTTCACCGCGACGGTGATGCCGTCCGGCTCCCGGTCCGCGGTCCGCGATTCGGTGAGGGTGAACTGCAGATCGAACTTCGCGATGCCCGGATCGGCATCGCACGCCTCGATCTGCAGACCGGGCAGTTCCAGCACACGCACCGGCTCGTTGCGCACCGACAACATGATCTGGAACAGCGGATGATGCGATTGCGAGCGGGCCGGATTGAGTACCTCGACCAGCCGCTCGAACGGCACGTCGGCCTGGGCGAACGCCTCCAGATCGGTTTCCCGGACCGCGCGCAGCAGTTCGGCGAACGAGGCATCGCCGTCGATTCCGGTGCGCAACACCAGAGTTCCGACGAACATGCCGATCAGCCCGTCCAGGGCCGGATCGCCGCGACCGGCGATCGGGGTGCCGATCGCGATGTCGTCGCCATCGGTGATCCGGTGCAGCAGCGTCGCGAGTGCGGCGTGCAGCACCATGAAGATGGTGACGCCGTGCTCACTGGCCATCGCCTGCAGTTCACGGTGCGTGCGCGCATCGATCGCGCATTCCACCGTCCCGCCGCGATAGCTCGGCACCGGCGGGCGCGGGCGATCGGTCGGCAGGGGCAGCAGTTCGGGCAGCCCGTCCAGCGCGGTGCGCCAGTACTCCAGCTGACGGCTCACCGCGGAATCCGGATCATCCTCGCTGCCGAGCGTTTCCCGCTGCCACAGCGTGTAATCCGCGTACTGGACAGGCAATTCGGTCCAGTCCGGGGACTGTCCGGTGTGGTGCGCCCGGTAGGCGGTGGCCACGTCCATGGCCAGCGGCACGAGTGACCAGCCGTCCATCGCGATGTGATGAACCACCAGCACCAGCACGTGGTCCTCGGCCGCGACGCGCAGCAGATGCGCGCGCAGCGGAACCGAGTGCGCCAGATCGAATCCCGGCCCGGCCAGCCGCCGCACCGCCTCCTCGATCTCGCCCTCGGCGACCTCGCTCATCCCGATCGCGACCTGCGCCGCGGCCGGGTCCAGCACCCGCTGGAAGGGCTCGCCCTCGAGTTCCCCGAAGACCGTCCGCAGTGTCTCGTGCCGGGCCAGCACCGCGTTCAGCGCGGACTGCATCGCGACGACGTCCACGATGCCGCGCAGGCGCAGTGCGGCCGGGACGTTGTACACCCCGGACCGATCGCCCGATCCCCCGGACTCGCTGAACCGGTTGAGGAACCACAACCGCCGCTGCGCCGCCGACAACGGGACCCGCTGCGGACGCGTGCGCCGACTCAGCACGGGCGAGTTGTCGGCCGGCCGGCCGCGGCCGTCCAGGCGGGCGGCCAGTTCGGCCACCGTCGGGGTGGCGAACACCGATCGCACCTCGAGCCGGGTACCGGTCGCCGCGGCCAACCGCGCCACCAATTGTGTTGCCAGCAGCGAATTTCCGCCGACATCGAAGAAGTTGTCGCCCGCGCCGATCGTCTCCGCGCCGACCAGTTCCGAAATCACCTGAGCGACCAGGCGTTCGGCATCGGTGCTCGGTTCGCGCTCCTGGCTCGCCACCGGCTCGGGCTCGGGCAGGGCCGCCCGATCCAGCTTGCCCACCGGTGTGAGCGGAATGCGGTCGAGCACGGTCAGACTCGCCGGAACCATGTGCGCCGGAAGCCGTTCGGCCACGTGGGCACGCACCGCGGTGGCATCCACGCTCGCGCCGTCGTCCGCCGGAAGCACGTACGACACGATCCGCTTGGTCCCGGCGATGGCGCGAACTTCGGTGTGCGCGAAGCGAATCGAGGAATGGCTGGTCAGCGCCGCGCTGATCTCGCCCAGCTCGATCCGGAATCCGCGCACCTTGACCTGATCGTCGCCGCGGCCCAGGTACACGATCTCGCCCTCGGTGTTCCAGCGCACCACGTCACCGGTGCGATACAGCCGCGTACCCACGGGACCGAACGGGTCTGCCACGAACCGCGCCGCGGTGAGCCCGGGGCGGTTGAAGTACCCGCGCGACACTCCCTGACCACCGAGGTACAGGTCACCGGGCACCCCGACCGGCACCGGCCGCAGCCGCTCGTCCAGGACGACCGCGCGAGCCCCGCGCACCAGGGTGCCGATCGGCACCGGCAGGCCGGGGCAGAGCGGACCGGCGATGGTGATCACGATGGTCGTCTCGGTGGGGCCGTAACCGTTGAACACCATGTGATCCGGACCCCAGCGGTCCACCAGTTCCGGTCCCAGCGCCTCGCCGCCCAGCATGATCCCGACCAGATCCGGCAGCGGCCAGCGCTCGCGATCGATGGTGGCCAGCGCCGCCGGGGTCATGAAGGTGTGGGTGACGCGCTCGCGGTCCATCAGCGCGGCCAGTTCGTCGCCGCCGTACACGTCGGGCGGGGTGATGATCATGGTCGCGCCGGATCCGATGGCCAGCAGCAGATCCAGCACCGCCGCGTCGAAGCTCGGTGACGCGAAATGCAGTGTGCGCGAATCGCGGTCGACCTTCATCCGATCACGCAGCTCGTCCGCGAAATTGGACAGCCCGGCGTGGGTGACGGCAACGCCCTTCGGGGTGCCGGTCGATCCCGAGGTGTAGATCAGATAGGCCAGTTCCGAGGTCCACACGGTGCGCAGCCGATCGGCGTCGTCGACCGCGGCCGGGTCCTGCTCCTCGATTTCGGCCCGCTGATCCGGGTCGTCCAGCAGCAGCCATTCGGTGTGGCAACCGCCGACCCCGGCCTCGCGCAATCGCCCGATGTGGGCGCCGACCGTCACACCCGACCGGCAGCCGGAGTCGGTGAGCATATGCCGCACCCGGTCGGTGGGATAGTTCGGATCCACCGGGACGAAGGCCGCACCGGCCTTGGTGACCGCCAGCACCGTCGCCACCGATTCCAGGGACCGCGTCAGCCCCAGGGCGACCCGGTCGCCCGCGCCGATGCCGCGCCGGATGAGTTCGCGCGCAAGACGATTCGAGTAGGCATCCAGTTCGGCGTAGGTCAGCTCGGTCTCCCCCGAACGCACCGCGACGCGTTCGGGATGCAGGTGCGCGGTGACGGCGAAATAGTTCGCCAGGCTGCACTGCGGGGTGGCGATCGGGCCGTAGGCCGGGGCCAGCCGGGCTCGTTCATACTCGGTCCGGGCGTCGATGTCGCGCACCGGGATTCGCGGATCGGCGGAGATCGCGGCCAGCACCAGGCCCAGCCGCTCGGCCAGCGTGCGTACCGTCTCCTCGTCGAAAAGCTCAGCGGCGTAGACGAATTCGAAGCGCCTCTCGGGGGCCTCGGCAGAGATGCCGGGCAGTACCCGCAACTCCAGATCGAACTTCGCCAGCGCGATGTCGAGCTCCTCCGCGCGCAGCGCCAGCCCCGGCAACCGCAGCGCGGGAATCGGGCCGTCCTGCACAGTCAGCGCCACCTGCAGCAGCGGACGCAGATGCGCCTCGCGACCGCCGAGCGACTGCACCTCGGCCACGATCCGCTCGAACGGCAGATCCGCATGCGCCATCGCCGCGAGTTCACCGTCGCGATCGACGGCCAGCTGCTCGACGAAGCGGCGGTCCGGATCGATCTGCGAACGCAGCACCAGGGTGTTGACGAACATGCCGACCAGATCGTCGAGCCGGGTGTCCGCGCGGCCTGCCACCGGTGTGCCGATGACGATGTCGCGACCGCCGGTGACCGAGCGCAGCAGCACCGCCAGCGCCGACCGCAACACCATGAACAAGCTGACGCCGCGTTCGCGGGCGAGCTCGTCGATGCCGTCGCGAACATGCTCGGGCAGGGTGAACCGCACCGTGCCCGCACGCTGGGTGGGCTGTTCGGGCCGCGGCCGGTCGTAGGGCAGCGGCATCCCCTCGGGCAGCCCGTCCAGCGTCTCGCGCCAGAACCGCAGCTGAGTGGCCGCCAGGCTGACCGGGTTGTCCTCGTCGCCGAGGCAATCACGTTGCCACAGACTGAAATCCGCGTACTGCACCGGCAGGGGCTGCCAGGCCGGAGCCGACCCGCCGCAGCGGGAGGCATAGGCCATCGCCAGATCACGGGTCAGCGGGATCAGCGACCAGCCGTCCGCCGCGATGTGATGCAGCACGATGCCCAGGCGGAACTGCTGAGGTCCCGTGCGTAGCAACGTCATTCGCACCGGGATCTCGCGGGTCAGGTCGAATCCGCGCTGTGCCAGGGTCCGCAGCGCCAGGGCCGCATCCGCCTCGTCGGTCTCGACCGGCTCGAGCACCGGCATGCACCGGTGGGTGTCCAGGATCAGCTGATACGCACCGGAGCGATCCTCCGGGAACACCGTGCGCAACACCTCGTGCCGGCCCACCAGATCCGTGAGCGCCGCCCGCAACGCGGCGATGTCCGGATCGCCGTCGATTCGTATCACGAAAGCGATGTTGTAGGCGCTGGATTCGGGAGAATAGCGGTTGAGGAACCAGACCCGCTGCTGCGGCAGCGACAAGGGGAGACGTCCCGGACGCGGGTCTCGCACAGCCAGCGCAGTTCGCTGCGTCCGGGGCGTTTCGATCAGCCGCACGGCCATGTCGGCGACCGTCGGCGCCTCGAAAACCGCCCGCACGGGCAGATCGACGCCGAATTCGTCATAGAGCGCCGAGGACAGCCGGGTCGCCAGCAGCGAGTTGCCGCCGACCTCGAAGAAACTGTCCTCCGCACCGGGCATGGGGTGCCCGAGCACCGCGGCGAAGACCTCCGCGACCCGCTGCTCGAGTCCGGGCTCGGGTGCCCGGGAACCGCTCGCCGACGCGAAAACCGGTTCCGGCAACGCCTTTCGGTCCAGTTTGCCCGACGGCGTCACCGGCACCTCGTCGATGACGACGATCGCGGCCGGAACCATGTACGCGGGCAGCCGGCGGCGGGCCGAGTCGAGGACGGCCGCGGTATCGATCGGCCCCTCGGCGGTGATGTAGGAGGCCAGCCGCATCGTGCCGTGCTCGCCGGTGTGCACGATGGTGTGCGCGAACTGCACTCCGGGGTACGTGCGCAGCGCGTGGTCGATCTCGCGCAGTTCGATGCGGAAGCCGCGGATCTTGACCTGATCGTCCGCCCGGCCCAGGAACCGCAACTGCCCGTTCGCGTCGGCGACCACGAGATCGCCTGTGCGGTACATGCGTTCGCCACGTCGGCCGTGCGGATTCGCCGGGAACCGCTGCGCGGTCAGGGCATGACGACCCAGATACCCGCGAGCCACACCGGGCCCGGACAGATACAGCTCACCCGGGACGCCCGGCGGCACCGGGTGCAGCCGGTTGTCCAGGACGAACAGCCGCATACCGCGCACGGCCATACCGATCGGCACCGGACGCCCCGCGACCATCGGCCCGGTGGCGGTCGCGGCGACGGTCGCCTCGGACGGGCCGTACATGTTGTGGATGCGATGCCCGGCGGACCAGGTGCTCACCAGTTCCTCGGAGCAGGCGTCGCCGCCGACGATCACCGCCTCGAGATCGTCGAGTCCCTCGCTGGACACGGTCGCCAGCGCGGCCGGTGTGATGAAGGCGTGGGTCACCCGCTCGTCGCGCAGCAGCTCGGCGAGTTCGGATCCGCCGTAGAGCCCGGCCGGGGCGACCACGATCGCCGCGCCCGCGGCGAATCCGAGCAGCAGCTCGAGCACCGACGCGTCGAAGGACGGCGACGAGAAGTGCAGTGTGCGTGCGGAATCCGTGACGCCGAACAGATGTCGCTGCTCGTGCGCGAGGCAGGCCAGCCCGGCGTGGGTGACCACGACGGCCTTGGGCATTCCGGTGGATCCGGAGGTGTAGATCAGGTACGCCGGATGCGACACCCGCAGCGGATGCGGCCGATCCGCGTCGGTGACCGGGGCGCCGGACTGGCGCATCATCTCCGCGGCCAGCTCCGGCGATCCGGCCAGCAGCCAATCCATGTCGCGCTTGCGATGCCGCCCCCGGCGCGCCGGCAACTCCGGCATGGCCGCATGCGATTTCGCATCGGTCAGACCCAGCATCGTGCCGGAATCGGCGAGCATGTGCGCGATCCGCTCGGCCGGATATCCCGGATCGATCGGCACGTACGCCGCACCGGTCTTGGCGACCGCCCAGATCGCGGTGATCGCGTCCAGTCCGCGCGGCAGCGCGACCGCCACCACCACCTCGGGTCCGGCGCCGCATCCGATCAGTACGCGCGCCAACCGGTTCGAGGCCTCGTCGAGTTCCCGATAGCTGGTGTCCCGGCCCAGGTAGCGCACCGCGACGGCGTCGGGAACGTGCTGGGCGGTCTCGGTGAGCAGGCGGGCCAGGGTGATCGGGGGTTCGGCCGGTGCACCGGTGATCGGCACCAGCCGGGCCGTCTCACGTGCGTCGAGGATGTCCAGATCCCCGACGGGCACGCTGGGCGCGGTGACCGTCGCGGTGACCAGGCGGACGAACCGCTGTGCGATGGTGCACACCGTCGCCTCGTCGAATACGTCCGTGGCATAACCGAATTCGGCATGCAACGGACCGTCCGGCGTATCGCTGCTCTCCTGGACGGTCAGTTGCAGATCGAATTTGGCGACGCCGGATTCCATCGGCAGCACGCGAGCGTCCATGCCCGGCAGGCTGATTCGCAGATCCGGATCGTTCTCGTAGGAGAGCATCACCTGGAACAGCGGGTGGCGTCCGGCATCACGCGCCGGGTTGACCACCTCCACCAGCCGTTCGAAGGGCACATCGGCGTTGGCGAAGGCGTCCAGATCGGTTTCCCGCACGCGATCGAGCATGCGGTCGAAACCCGCGGCCGGATCTACTTCGGTGCGCAGCACCAGCGTGTTGACGAACATGCCGACCAGATCGTCCAGCGCCGGATCCGAACGTCCGGCGATCGGAGTGCCGATCGCGATGTCGCGGGTGTTGCACAGCCGCGAGAGCAGCACGGCCAGGCAGGCGTGCAACACCATGAACGCGCTCACCCCGCGCTCGGCGGCCAGCGCCGCCACCGCGGTGCGCACCGCGGCCGGAATCGTGACGCCCACCCGGGCGCCCTCGGTGGTGCGCTGCTGCGGACGCGGCCGGTCCAGCGGCAGATCCAGCTGATCGGGCAGATCGGCCAGGGCGGTACGCCAGTAACTCAGCTGCCGACCCAGCGCACTGGCCGGATCCTCCTCGTCGCCGAGCAGTTCGCGCTGCCACAGCGCGAAATCGGCGTACTGCACCGGCAGCGGAATCCACTGCGGTGCGTGCCCGGCGGTGCGTGCCGCGATGGCCGTCATCAGGTCACGGGCCAGCGGCGCGACCGACCAGCCGTCACCGCAGATGTGGTGCAGGATCACCAGGAAGACGTACCGATCCGGCCCGGTGCGGTACAGCGCGATGCGGAACGGCGCCTGGGTGCGCAGATCGAAGCCGTACCCGGCGTATTCGGCGGCCAGGGCCAGCACGTCCGCGCCCTCTGCGTCGATCGCGTCCAGAGCCAGCGGGATCTGCGCGGCCGAGTGGACGAGCTGACGCGGCCCCTGCGGCGAATCGGGGAAGGTGGTGCGCAGGCTCTCGTGCCGTTCCAGGACGTCCAGCACACCCGCGCGCAACGCGTCGGGATCCACCCTGCCGGTCAATTCCACGGCCAGCGGCATGTTGTACGCCGAAGCGTGCTCGGCGAACCGGTTCAGAATCCACAGCCGCTGCTGAGCCAGCGACAGCGGAATATGTTCCGGCCGTTCGGCGGCGACGAGTTTGGGTTGCGCGGACAGCGGGTAACGATCATCCAGGGCAGTGGCGAGTGTGGCCACCGTGGCGGATTCGAAAAGATCCCGAATGGTCAGCTCCGCGCCCAATGCGGTGTTGATCCGGGCGATCGCACGGGCCGCCGAGAGCGAATTACCGCCCAATTCGAAGAAGCTGTCCTCGACGCCGATCTCCTCGACGCCCAGGATCTCCTCGAAGATCGTGGCGACCCGTCGCTCGACCTCGGTGCGCGGCACGATGACCGAGCCCGAGCGCTGCGCACCGGATTCCGGTTCGGGCAGGGCCCGGCGATCCACCTTGCCGTTGGCGCTCAACGGCATTTCGTCCAGCACGATCAGCTGGGCGGGCACCATGTAGCTGGGCAGAGTGCGCTGCAGTGCACGGGTCAGCTCGGCGACCTCGAGGTCGGAATCCGGTGCGGCAACCACATATCCGACGAGTTCGTCACCACCGTGGGTGTGGTGCGCCACGCAGATCGCCCGCGCCACGCCCGGTGCGGCCAGCAGCGCCGCTTCGATCTCACCGAGTTCGATGCGCAGTCCGCGGATCTTCACCTGGAAATCGCTGCGGCCCAGGTATTCCAGCACGCCGCCGGTCGCCCGCCAGCGCACCAGATCGCCCGTGCGGTACATCCGCACGCCCGGGGTGAACGGGTTGGCCACGAACCGGCCCGCACTCAGCCCGGCACGTCCCAGATAGCCGCGCGCCAGCTGCGTCCCGGCCAGATACAGCTCACCCACGACACCCGGTGGCACCGGCCGCAAACGCTCGTCCAGCACGTAGACCTGCGTGTTCCAGATCGGCGCGCCGATCGGCACGCTGTCCTGTCCCACCTCGCAACTGAAGGCCGTCACGTCGACCGCCGCCTCGGTGGGACCGTACAGATTGTGCAGCCACGGATCCCCGGTCGGTGTACCCGGAGCCGAATGTCCCAGTGCCGCATGGAAATCGCGCACGGTCGCCGCGGGCAGCGCCTCGCCGCTGCAGAACACCCGCCGCAGCGCCGTGCACCCGCCGACCTCGGTGTCGGTGACGAACACCGACAGCATCGACGGCACGAAATGTGCTGTGGTGACCGACTTCTCGCTGATCACCCGGGCCAGGTACACCGGATCGCGATGCCCGTCGGGCGCCGCGATCACCAGGCGCGCGCCGATCTGCAAGGGCCAGAAGAACTCCCACACCGACACGTCGAACGTGGCGGGGGTCTTCTGCAGCACGACATCGGTGCGGTCGAGCCGGTATTCGTGCTGCATCCAGCGCAACCGGTTGACGATCGCGGCGTGCGAGACCCCCACACCCTTCGGGCGGCCGGTGGACCCGGAGGTGAAGATCACGTAGGCCAGGTGGTCCGGGCGCAGCCGGGTGCGGCGGTCGATGTCGGTGATCGGCGCGCTGGAGATCCGGGACAGGTCGATCGCACGAAGGTCGAACCGGGCGAGGTCTTCGGGCAACTCGACACTGTCGGCGCCGGCGGTCACCACGCACAGCGGGCGCGCCTGCTCGAGGATGTCCGCGTTGCGCTCGGCGGGGTGGTCCGGGTCGATCGGCAGATAGGCCGCACCGGCCCGCACGATCGCGTACATGCCGATCACCAGATCCAGGCTGCGTCGCACGGCCAGGCCGATCACCGTATCCGGGCCCGCACCGCGCGAGATCAGCACCCGGGCCAGCCGGTCGGCCTGCTGACGCAACTGCGCGTAGGTCATCGTCTCGTCGCCGAATTCCAGCGCCACCGCGTCCGGGCAGGTCGCGGCCCGCTCGCCGAACAAGTCGGACAGCGTGCCCGGCCACTGCGGCACCTCGGTGGAATTCCATTGGCGCAGAACCAGATCGCGCTCCACCTCGGTGACCACCGGTACCTCGGCCACGGCGTCGTCCGGATCGGCGGTCAACAGCCGGGCCAGGAAATCCACGAAGCGGCCGTGGTGGACCGCCAGCTCATCGACGTCGTACAGCAGCGGATTGGCCTCGAAATCCACGTGGATGCGGTCGCCGGTGCCGTTGTAGAGGTTGAGCGACAGGTCCTCGACCGGACCGGTGGACAGCACGTTCAGCGAGCCGACCAGGCTGCCGAAGTGCAACTCGCTGTGGAACAGCATGATGTTGACCATCGGCCCGAAGAATCCGCGCGAATCCGGCGAATACCCACAGTCGCGGCGGATGTCGTCGGAGCGGTAGCGCTGATGCCGCAACGCACCGGTGATCTGCAGTTCGGCGGCCTTGACCACATCGCGCAAGGTGGTGGTGGCGTCGAAGCGGACCCGAATCGGCACCACATTGGACACCACGCCCGCCGAGCGCCGCAACGCCACGGTGGTGCGCGCGGAGACCGGCAGACTCAGCACCACATCCTGATTGCCGGTCACCGCGCGGACGTAGCAGGCCAGCGCTGCGACGAACATCGTGGAGTTCTGGGTATCGAAAACGCCCGTGGCGTTGGTCAATTCCGCCTGAACCTCGGGACCGAGCTTATGGGTCGCGCGATGCCGACCGGAATCGGAGCCCGGCGCCGAGGCCGCCGACGCGGACAGGCTCATGGGCGCACCGACACCGGCGAGCTGTTCGAGCCAGTACTCGCGGTCCGAACGGAACCGGCCGGTGTCGCGGTAGCTCGTTTCACCCGCGTAGATGTCGGCCAGCGGTGTCGCGCGGGAGGCCACCGGTTCACTCTGGTTCTCCAGGGCCGTGTAGATCTCGGCGGTCCGGGTGACCGCGTTCATCGCGCCGTAGCCGTCGATAGCGATGTGGTGCCCCCGGGAGTACCAGATGTAGTCGCGCTCGCCGGTGCGCAGCACGACATTCGTCATCAGCGGATCGTGTTCCAGATCGATCTGGCTGCTGGCGTGGTCGTTCATCCAGCGCAGGGCGGCCGCGCGGGGATCGGCCTCGTGCCGCAGATCCACCCGCGCCCAGCCGGGCCGCTGCGCGGGATCGACCAGCTGATGTGGGACGCCGTCGATCTCGACCAGCCGGACCTGACCGACCTGGGTCTCGGCGCCGGACCGTTCGACCGCGTACAGCAGGCGGCCCACGTCCAGATCACCGTGGATCTCGACGTACTGGGCAATGGTCAGGGGAATGTCGGGGCGGATCCGTTGGGCGTACCAGAGGGCGGTCTGTGCGGGCGACAGTTCGAAGGGTTGTGCTGATAGTTCGCCAGAAGAGCATTGGTCTACACGATCGGTGGCCAATGACCTCATCAATCACTCCGTTCTGCCGCTGTTGACGCAACTCCCCGAGCATCGCCACGGTAGGCATGCATGCACCGACCGTGGGACCTGATCCACGCCCTACTATTCGGAGCGTCGGGACGTGCGGATCGGTAGCGATCTCGTAATGTTCTGAATCGAACAGCGTTGGCGGATAGGACCTTTAGTCAGCTACCTCTTCGCAAACTTCGCGATGACATTCGATCACGCAGGGAAAACGGGTGACACCGGGAGCCTGATCCGGAAACGCTTACATCCGCGGCTGGCGACCGGCCCGGTCGCCGACAGCCTCATCACCCGCCGGTTCCGGGAACGGCATGGTTCGCCGCCGGATAGCCGAAGCCACAACAGCAATCCCGGCCACGATACACAACACCCACTCGGGCCACGAACCCAGCGCGGTCGCGGGCGTCGTGTTGTGTCGCAGCGGCAGAGCCGCCTCGAGCCGTGCGGGCACGAATTTCGACGTCTGCTGCTGCACCGTACCGTCGGCGGTGATGATGGCGCTGACCCCGGAAGTAGCCGCCACGACCAGCGCGCGACCGTGTTCCACCGCGCGTACCCGGGACATGGCCAGTTGCTGGTAGGTCATCTCGCTGTCGCCGAAGGTGGCGTTGTTGGTGGGCACGGTCAGCAGCTGCGCGCCCGCGTGCATCGAATCCTCGAACGCGCGGTCGAAGGCTACTTCATAACAAGTTGCCACACCGATCGCGACCGGCTTGCTCTGTCCATCGGGCATGAGCGGGGGGCCTGCGTGGTTACGCTGCGCTGCCGCCTCCGGCCCTGACCCGCTCATGCCGCCGGGCACGGGCTGGGCGTGCACCACGCCGTCACCGTGGCCGGGCACGAAATATCCGGCTCGATCGGCGTATTTCGAGAAGTGTCGGAAGAAGTCCCGGTACGGCAGGTATTCGCCGAACGGCTGGATGATCTTCTTGTCGTGCCGCTCCCCGGGACCGTCGGCCCCGTTCCAGACGATGACCGAATTGGTGGTCGTCTCGTCGTCGTTCACCAGCACCGCGCCGACCAGGATCGGCGCGTGGATCCGCTCGGATACGGCGGTGATCTCCGCGTACGCGTCACTATTGCGTAACGGATCGATATCGGATGAGTTCTCCGGCCAGATCACCACATCCGGCTGCGCCGCGCGGCCCGCGGCGACGGCGTCGGCCAGCGCGGCGGTCTCCCGGACGTGGTTGTCCAGCACCGCGCGTCGCTGCGCATTGAAGTCCAGGCCCAGGCGCGGCACGCTGCCCTGGATGGCGGCGACCGTGATCGTCCGGTCGCCGTCGGTCGGCGCGGGCAGGGCGGTGCGGAAGATCAACCCGGCGACCGGAACGAGAACCACAACCGCTGCGGCGGTGGCGATTCCGATTCGCCACCGGGCGCCGCGCCGCTCGCGCAGGCCGATGATGAAGGCCGCCAACGCCGTTCCGGTCAGCGCCACCGCGAAACTCACCCCGGGTGCGCCGCCGAGCCAGGCCAGCGGCAGATACCAACCGTCGCCCTGACCGAATGCCAGTCGGCCCCAGGGGAATCCGCCGAACGGGAAATTCGAGCGACCCCATTCGGTGAGGGTCCACGTCGTCGCCACCCACAGCGGCCAGCCCGGCAATACGCTCACCAGCCGCGCCAGCAGGCCGAACAGCCCGACGTAGATCGCGCACGCCAGCGACAGGCCCAGCCACGGCATCGGACCGACGTAGATGCCCGTCCAGGGCAGCAGCGGCACGAAGAAGGCCAGGCCCGCGAGCAGCCCGTAGCCGAATCCGCCACGCAGCGTGCGGGTCGACCGCACCACCAGGGTCAGCAACGCGATGCCGAGCGGTGCCAGATACCAGCAGGTGCGCGGCGGGAAACTCGCGTAGATCAACAGGCCCGCCACGATCGCGCCGATCAGGCGCACGAGCGCCGGGCGCCGCAGTGCCGCGGCGGTCAGTCGCGGGAGCGGACCCGTTGCGGCGCCGGGGTTCTCGTGGTCCTGTTGCACGTCCACGAGCTCGTCCCTCTCACGCCGCATAAATGGTGTTTCCCCGGTGCACGGTACGCAGGCAGCGCGGCAGCGGCGCGCCCGGGTCGAGCGGGGGCAGACCCGGAACCCGGGACCGCGGATCGGTGGACCAGCGCTGCACCGTATCCGAGGCCGCGGCCACGACCAGATCGGCCGCGTCCCAGATCGCGTAGGAGGCGGGCGCACCGGGCGTCAGGGTGCCGGCCACGCCGTCCCGGACGCCACCGGCCCGCCACGCACCGCGGGTGGCCGCGGCGAAGGCGGCGCGCGGGGAGATCCGCTGTCCGGGAGTGCGGTGATGGGCGGCCGCACGCACCGCGGCCCACGGATTCAACTCGGTGACCGGGGCATCCGAGCCGATGGCCAGGCCGATCCCCGCAGCCGCCATGGCCGCGAAGGGATTCAGCGCGGCGGCGCGCTCGACGCCCAGACGCGCGGCGTACATGCCGTCCGGCCCACCCCAGGCCGCGTCGAATCCCGGTTGCACACTAGCGAGTACGCCGAATTCGGCGAAGATCGCGATCTGCTCGGGACCGATCGCTTCGGCATGCTCCACCCGGTGGCCGCGAGCGGCGAGCGCGGGACCGCCTACCTCGGCGGCGACCCGGGCCACCGCATCGGCCACGGCCGTGACGGCCGCATCGCCGATGGCGTGGAATCCGGCCTGGATCCCGGCCTCGGTGCAGGCGCTCAGATGGGCGGCGATGGCATCGACGTCGAGGTATCCGAGACCGTGGGTGTCCCGATCGGCGTAGGGCGCGTGCAGCCAGGCGGTGTGCGAGCCGAGTGAGCCGTCGACGAACAGGTCTCCGGCCAGCCCGTGTACGCCGAGTTCCTTGACCAGAGTGCGGGCCTCGTCGGCGGTGCGCACCGCCGCACCCCAGTAGGCACGCACCTCGACGCCGTGCTCGAACGCCAGCAATTCGGTCACATCGTCCGGGCCGGAGATTTGCGGCCCGGCGCATTCGTGGACGGCCACAACGCCATTGGCGGCGGCATGGTCGAGCGCCGCACGACGGGCACGGTCACGCTGGGAGCGATCGAGCCGATCGAGTACCGCGCTGCGGGCGAGATGATGCGCCTGCGCGCACAGCGGCTCACCGCGGGTGTATCCCGCTGCCGTGGCGATCTGCGGCACCGATTCCAGCAGGGCGGTCGAGACGACCGCCGAATGTGCGTCCACGCGAACGAGATACACGATCCGGCCGGGTCCGGCCGCGGCATCGATCTCCGCCGACGCGGGCGGGCGGGCCTGCGGCCACGCGGTCTCGTCCCAGCCCTCGCCGATGACCACCGCGTCGGGATGCGTGCGCGCGTACTCGCCCACCAGGGCCAGGCACTGTTCCAGCGACGTCGCCCCGGACAGATCCAGTCCGGTGAGCTGCAAACCGAGCGCGGTCACGTGCACGTGCGGGTCGACGAAGCCGGGCGCGACGAACGCACCGTCCAGATCGATGACCTCCGCACCGGGATACAGCGCCCGCCCCGGCCGCTCGGCGCCCAACCACACCACCATGCCGTCCTCGACCGCCATCGATGTGGCATCGGGCGAACTAGGGCTGTGGATGCGACCGCCGACCAGCAACTGGGTACTCACGGCTCATCAGTCTGCCGCACGGCGTTTTGCGCACCGGCTCCGGCGTCACGGCGTCCTGTACGACAGCGGATCCGGATGGTGTCACCACCATCCGGATCCGGTGTGACAAGAGGTCGGTTACCGGCCGTCGAGCATCGGACGGGCAGGGCCCTGACCGTCGTCGTAGTACTCCTGCACGACGACGCCGTCGACCACGTCACCGGACGGGTCGACGACCACGCCGCGGTAACCGGCGGCCATGCTCAGCCGGTCGATCCGGCGAGTGGCGAAGGCCGAGACGACCGGGCGCAGCAGACGACGGGTGGGCAGCAGCAGAAGCAGGCCGAGCACCGAGGTGACCAGGCCGGGGACGAACATCGCGACCGCACCCAGAGTGACCAGCGCACCGTCGGCGACCGCGGTGCCGGGAGCGATCTCCCCGCGACTCGCGCGCCGGAACTGGTCGAACACCCGGCGGCCCTGCGAGCGCACCAGGATCAGGCCCAGCCCCGAACAGGCGATGAGCAGCAGAATGGTTGCGACGACACCGATGAAGTGGCCGACCACGACGAGGGCGGCGATCTCGACGACGAGGTAGAGAGCGAACAGCAGCGCGGGCATGGCGATCCTTTCGAAAACCATCTACCCCATCCAACGACCGGATCGTCCGATTTTCTCCCGATCCCGCCTGAGCAGTCGCTGAGAATCTCAGGCGCCCGGCCGCACCAGCCCGGTCTCGTAGGCCAGCACCACCGCCTGCACCCGATCGCGCAGACCGAGTTTGGTGAGCACCCGGCCGACATGGGTTTTCACCGTGGCCTCGGACAGGAACAGTTCCGCGGCGATCTCGGCGTTGGAGCGTCCGGCGGCGATCTGCTCGAGCACCTCGCGCTCGCGGGCGGTGAGCACATCGAGTACGGCCGCGTCGCGGGTGCTGCCCGGATCGTCCGCGATGAGCCGATCCAGCAGACGTTTGGTCACCTTCGGGGAGACCACCGCGTCACCGGCGGCGACGCTGCGGATCGCCGAGATCAGATCCTCGGGCGGGGTGTCCTTGAGCAGGAAGCCGCTCGCGCCCGCACGCAACGCGCCCAGGGCGTGTTCGTCGAGGTCGAAGGTGGTCATTACGAGAACCTTGCTGCCACAACCGGATTCGAGGATCTGCCCGGTGGCGGTGACACCGTCCACGACCGGCATCCGCACATCCATCAGCACCACGTCCGGGACGAGTTCGCGGGTCCGCTGCACTGCCGCGGCGCCGTTGTCGGCCTCCCCGACGACCGTCAGATCCGGATGCGCCCCCAGCACCATCCGCAGCCCGGCTCGCATCAGTTCCTGGTCGTCGACGACTAGCACGGTGATCGGCACGTGACCAACATACTGGGACCGCGCTCCCACCTCGCCCCAACCGATCCGGTCACCGCCGAGGGCGCCGGGCACATCCGATCGTCGAGGTCACTCGGCGACCTCACGCACGAGCGGTATCGTCGCCCGCACCCGCCAGCCGCCTTCGGGACGCCGCCCGGCCTCGAGCGCACCGCCCAGCACCGCCACGCGTTCGCGCATACCGACCAGACCCAGGCCGCTGCCCGCGATACCGTTGCGCACCGCGAGGTCCGGTTCGGGCACCGCGCCGACCAACGGACCCGCACCGTGACCGAGGTCGCTGACCTCGACCAGGATGTCGGCGTCCCGGCGGTGCACCCGCACCCACGCCTTCGGGGCCGGTCCGGCATGCCGGAAGGTGTTGGTCAGCGACTCCTGCACGATGCGGTGGACCCCGAGGCTGACCTCGGGAGCCACGTCGTCGAGTTCACCGGTCATCTCCAACTCGACCGCGAGCCCCGCGCTGCGCATCATCTGCACCACCTTCGCCAATCCGGCGGTGCCGTGCTGGGGCAGTTGTTCGGGCGCGTGCTCGGTGCGCAGCAGCGCGACCGTGCGACGCAGCTCGCGCAGGGCGTCGCGCCCCGTGGCCGCGATCGTGCCCAGGGCCTGTTCGGCGGCGTCGGGGTCGCTACGGAGCGCGAACTTCGCACCGTCGGCCTGCACGACGATGACGCTCACCGCGTGCGCGACGATATCGTGCAGCTCCCGCGCGATCCGGGTGCGTTCGGCCGAAACCGCCTCGTGCGCACCGCGTTCGCGGTCGTAGTCGGCCACCGCCAGCCGAGCGGCCACCTCCGTGTCGTACGCGTGCCGGGCGCCGAGGAATTCGGCGAGCGTCCAGCACAGTGCGTAGAACAGCGTCAGGAACGCCACGGTCATCAGCACCGACTCGTGCAGCAGCAGATCCGTGAGCGCGGCGTCCACCACCAGACCGCCCAGATAGATCAGCCCCTCCCGCCGACCCACGTACGCAACCAGCGTGTACAGCGCGATGCCGACCGCCACCAACGCCGTGACCTGCAAATCCTCCCCGATCAACCGACTGACCAGAGTCGACACGATCGCCAGCGCGAGCAGCACCGCCGCACTCGTACGCGGATATTTGCGCCGGAAGATCACCGGCACCGGCACGATCACCGCGAAGACGAGATACACCAACAGATTCCGCTTGTGCCCGATGGTCGCCAGATCGACCAGCACCAGCGCGACCGCCAACATGGAATCGGCGACGAGCGGTTTCCCCCGAAGCCACAAGCTGAATCGACGCACCACCCCACCCTATGTGGGCATCACCTCACTCCCCGACCAACGCACCCACCCGCAAAACATCGCCACACCAGGACAACCAGGAAACACACCCCGCCACCACACCAATCCTCCGACGCCGCAGGCGAGCCCCGTCTCAGAGGGGTATCGACCTCAGAGGGGTATCGACCCGACCACCTCGAAGGTGCCCAGCGGCGAAGCGTCTCCGTCCC
>NZ_JAINZY010000029.1:0-42667 GCF_019890715.1 Nocardia coffeae
CGGGAGGTAGATGCGGTCGTCCCCGTCCGACATGGGTGATCATCGTCGTCGCTTGGGTGAGGGTCATCCACACGTCGGAGCTTTGGTGAGGCGTGTCGAATACTCAGGCCCGCTCACTCGAGCGAGGACGATGTGCCGTTGCGAGTTCATGGTGGCGGCGAACTACGCCGACGGGGCGAGTGGCATCGCGTTCTACGAAGGTGCCTGTGCACTCGGGTGCGAGAGACCGTGAACGATGCCGAGTTTGTCCAGTAGCGGCTGGGGCTCGAAGTAGGCCACCCAAATAGACTGTGCCAAACCGTCTTCGACTTCCCAGTGCTCGGAGATCTGCACCGTGTGCGGGGTGTCGGCGACGCCGATGGTGATCAGCGCGACGGCGTGGGTACCTTCGGCGGTGAAGCTGTCGTAGCTGAAGCGGCCGAAGTCCAAGGTTTCGGGCAGGTGGTGTAGTACGTCGTCGAAGAAGGCCTTTCCGACATGGGTGCCGCCCCACGGCAGGTAGTCGGGCGCGGTGACCGAGAACTCGGGGTCCAGGTACGGGGAGAAGGCCGGCAGATCTCCGCGCGCTCCAGCGCGGTAGTACGCGTCGACGATGGCTTTGGTGTCCTCGGTGGTGCTCATGGCGAGTCGAGCCTTCCTATGGTGTTGGGCGGCGGTGTTGCTCAGGTGTGCGGGCTGGGTTCGAGGATCATGATGGGGATGTCGCGGCCCTGTGCGAGTCTGCGGTATTCGGGGAAGTGCGGCCAGAATCGTTCGGCGACCGACCAGTAGTAGATCTTCTCGTCCCCGGTGACCTCGCGGGCGACGTATTCGCCGACGGGCTCGTACTCGCCGTCGAGCCCGGATTCGGCAGTCTCTGTCATGGGCGATGCCTCCTTCTCGCTGTCACGCTAATGCGACGGAAGCTGGAGGCACGACGGCTGATCGTGGTGTTGTCAGCACCACCTTCAGCGTGGCATCGGGGTCGGATCGCGCACTACATTTCCGAACATGAGTGAGCGAGAAGAGCCCGAATACCGCACGTGGGAGTCGATTCCGTCGGCGACGAGTGATCTGAACGGCAAGACGGCGCTGGTGACCGGTGCGACCTCCGGCATCGGCAGGGCTGTCGCGGTGCAGTTGGCGGGCCAGGGGGCGGCAGTCGTGGTGCACGGACGCGACGCCGAACGCGGCCGGGCGGTGGTCGACGCCATCGCCCACGCGGGCGGACGTGCCCGATTCGCACCGGCCGACCTGTCCGAACCCGAGGACGCACTACGGCTCGCCCACGAGCACGCCGACGTCGACATCGTGGTCAACAATGCCGGGTTCTCGTGGTTCGGCCCAACCGGCGATCTGGATGCCGAGACGCTGGATCAGCTGTTCGCGGCCAACGTGCAGGCGCCCTACCTGCTGGTCTCGGTCATAGGCCCGAAGATGGCTGCTCGCGGATCCGGGGTGATCCTCAACCTCGCCAGCATGGCCGGCACGATCGGGCTGGCCGGCGGGGCGGCCTACGGGGCGACCAAGGCCGCGGTCGCCTCCCTGACGCGGTCCTGGGCCGCGGAGTACGGTCCGGCGGGCGTGCGCGTCAATGCGGTCGCCCCCGGGCCGGTCTACACCGGCGGCGCTGCGCCCGAACGCATCAAGGGACTCGGCGACACCACCTTGCTGGGACGCGCGGCGCAGCCCGAGGAGATCGCAGCCATCGTCGGCTTCCTGGCTTCGACACATGCCAGCTACATCACCGGCGCCGTGATCCCCGTCGACGCCGGCCGCAGCGCGATATGAACGACGAACAGAAGGTTCGGTCAATGACGACAACGCTTTTCGGGATCAGCTTCGACGCCCACGACGCGGCCGGCCAAGCCGAGTTCTGGGCCCAGGCACTACACCGCAAGGTCAACGACGGCGCTACCGCTCGATCGGCGGCCGTCGCACCGGGAGACGATCCCGCCGGCGGGCCGCTGCTGATGTTTCACCAAGTGCCCGAGGACAAGACAGTCAAGAACCGTGTCCACCTCGACCTCATCGCCGCCGACCTGCACAACGAGGCTCAACGGCTCATCGGCCTCGGGGCCACCCAGGTGCGTTCCCTGCAAGACAACAATGGCGGCTGGATCGACTTCATCGATCCTGAGGGCAACGAATTCGACGTGGTCGCCGGCTGATCCCGCACCGTATTGACAGCACCGCACTGGCGGTGCGCCCTGACGCAGCCGCGGCTGGCATGACGCCACACGTGCGGTCGCCCCGACTTCGGGGCGAACACCACGGCAATTGCGCCTGTGCTGGACGGAAGACATTGATCTGCAATGGCTTTGATTGCAGTTCATGCCGACGAGGCGACGTCGACCGGCGGGCGCTCGGCCCGTGCCGAGCAGCGCGCGCGGCAGGCTCGATGGGGCGCTCCGCTGCCCTCGGTGAACAATGGCCACGCCAGAGACGACCGGTTCGCCGCTACTGCTGGGGCGGCGACACCGACACCGACCCACAGGGGGTGCCTGCATGCCGATGATCGACGTGTTCGCGGCGGCGGGAACATTCACCGACATGCCCACGCTGGCCCGAACGCTCGCGCTGGAACTGCTCGACGTCTACGGATTGAGGGACAATTCCTGGCTTCGCCGAAACACCGCCACCTACATCCACGAATGGCCGACGAGCGCCTTCGCCAATGCTGACGGAGACTCCGATTACATCCGAGTCCGCGTGCTCACCGCGGCCGGTGCACTCAATCGTGAGCAGAAGATCGAGACCGTCGGCCGGCTGACCGCAGCCATTGCCCGGGCGCCCGGCGACCCGCCTCCGCCGGAACGGATCTGGGTCATCCTCACCGAAGCCACCGATACCGGTTGGGGCTTGGCCGGCCACGCGCACACCACCGACGAGCTCTACCAGAAGTGCGCCGAACCCGACCAATTCGGCCCCGGCTCATGAGTGCTGTCCGGTGCCGAAGCCACCGGCGTGCCTCCTCGTCGGCTCACCGAGCCCTGCTGAGGACCGCCGCGGCGGCAACCAGCCGTTTCAGCAGTACAGAGTTAGGCTGGGTCAGTGAGCGAGTTCGCTGAACTCGGGCCACTCCTGCGGGGGTGGCGGGAACGAGTCACCCCCCAGGACGTCGGCCTATCCCCGGGGCCCGGGCGGCGTGTTGTCGGATTGCGGCGTCAAGAGGTCGCCAGGCTCGCTGGTGTGTCACCGGATTACCTCACCCAACTCGAGCAGGGCCGCGGCAGCGTGCCATCGGCTCAGGTCTTGATGGCGCTGGCACGGGCACTGCGACTCTCGGCCTTCGAACGCGACCACCTGCTGCGACTGGCCGGATACGGACCACGGGTCGAACATCGCGCCGCCCCGACACCGGAGATGCAGCGACTGGTCACTCAACTCGGCGTCGTGCCGGCCGCCGTGTACGACGAATACTGGAACCCCATCGCCTGGAATCCGCAATGGGCACAAGTCAATGGCGACCCGGCAAGCCGTCCCCATATCGAACGCAACATGCTGTGGCGGCTCATGACGGGACTGCCGATACGCGCTCAGCGGCCGCCATCGGACACCCGGGAGGTGCAGAAGGTCATCGTCGGCGATCTGCGCGCCGCGCTCGGCCAGCACGGCCGCAACGACCAACACGATCTGTTCATCGCCGATCTCTCCCTACACAGCACCGCGTTTCGCGAACTGTGGACACTGCAGCACGTCGACAACTACAAACACGACACGAAAGCCATCCGGCATCCCGACGTCGGCATCCTGCACGTCGACTGCGACATCCTCGACACCGGCAGTGACGGGCACCGCCTGATCATGTACACCGCCGCCGACCGCAGCGCCACCAGCGACCGCCTCCAGCAACTGCACGAACAACCCCCCGCCGCCACTCAGAGAGAGCGAACGGCCTGAGCGGGAAGACCGGGCAAGAGCCTGATCGTTGATTGCGTGGCCGTTACACAACAGCGCCCACGAGCAGGTTGTCAACCGGCATCCGACGAGACGCGGGAGTGTCGGAAGGGTGAGACAGAGAGCCCAGCCCCCAGACAGTCCCGTCGAGGCTGTCAGCGCCGGTGAAAGGTAGCCGGATGACGACTACCGCGGTCATGACGTAGGTGCCTCGGTGAGGTGGGTGAGGAACCACTGGATGGCCGCGGTCACCGATTCGCCGAGCCGGGTCCGGTAGGGCGCGTAGTGGCCGCGGTCGATGAGGTGCAGGGCCTTGGGTTCGTGGGCTTGTCGGTAGGCGGCCAGCGCGAGGTCGTTGGTACATGATGCTCACGCCCCGCACTGTGGTTTCGCCGGGATTACACCGAGCCGGTCGGCGAACCAGTCGCAGATCAACTGCCGGGACGGATCGGGATCGTCGGCGCCGACGTGTTCGGAGCCTCCTTCGGCGATGGTGAAGATCCGCAGTTCCTTATCGGTGGAGCCGGCGGCATCGATGGCCTTGCGGGCATCTTCGACCGGGATGGCGCCGTCGTGTTCACCGTGCACGATCAGCAGTGGCTGCGTCAGGTGCGGCATCGCGTCTACCAGCGACCACTGCTCGACCCGTTCCAGCGCATCTTCCATGGTGTCGGTGCCCATCACCCACGGCAGCTGCCAGAATGGCACCGAGGTCGTCTTGGAGGCGGTTTTCCAGCGCTGTTGCCAGGTGGCGCCGTAATCCCACATCGCACCCCAGGCGGCACAGGCCTTGATGCGGTGCTCGTAGGCCGCGCCTCGGGGTGCGTAGTAGCCGCCGAGGCTGATGCCGAGCAGACCGATCCGATCGGCATCGATATCGTCGCGGGTCTGCAGGTGGTCGACGATCGCGGCGGTGGGCACTTCGTAGTCCGGTCGCGACGGCACCCCACGTAGCCGCAACGGCTCACCGGTGCCGGGGGTGTCGATCACCAGGCAGGCGATCCCGCGGGTAGCGAACTGGTCGCGGATGATGCCGTAGAGGATTTCCTTGGTGACGTCGAATCCGTTGTAGAAGATCACGATCGGGCTCGGCCCGGGCGTGCTTGCGGGGATGAGCCAACCGGGCAGGATCCCGTCCGGTGAGGGCACCTCGACGCGCTCCGGCTGCTCGGGCAAGTACTTCGCGGCATCACCGAATGCCGCGAGGGCACGGGTGTAGCTGTGGCTCTTGGCGGCCCCGAGCGGGGTTTGCCGCTCACCGGTCAGGTAATAGGTCGATGCACGCAGATAGTGTTCTCCGGCACTGCGCAGGAAACCGCGGCGCAAATTGTCGACGGCATGCTGCTCCTGCTGGGCAGCCGCGCTGTCGAAGGCCTTGGTCCAGGCATCGAGGTCACCGTCACCGTCTCGGACCGGGCGGAGCCAGCGGTCGATCTGACCAAGTTGTCCACCGGCCATGATCGACAGGTTCACACCCGAGGACCACATGTAGTTGTCCGGAAAGTAGCTGAACACGTTGGGATTCCTGACTGTTTGTCGTCGCACGGACCGTGGGGCCGGCTTCGACGCTAGCGAACCCGCACGGTGACGTCACCGATCGAAAGTGGTGCTGACAGCACCACTTTCGACGCGAGGGCGAAGGCCGATGGGCGCCGACGTTCACCAAGGAAGGGCGGCGGCGGTTCGAGCAGGCGCTCGCGCTGTGGCGCTCGTCCCAGGACCGCGTCGCCACAGCACTCGGAACGCCGGTGGCCCGACAGCTTCGCGAACAGTTGAACGAGATCGCCTAGGACGACCAGGCCGACATCGCAGTCTCGACCGCCCCGGTACTGATCGGGAACCTCCGGGCGATCGACCGCCCGCTGCTCAATACCGCCGCGATCCTCCCGATATCGGGAGGATCGCGGCGGATCCTCGCTCGCGCTGATCCGAGACTGCAAAGGATTTCGGCCCCAGCAGGGGCCGAATCCCTTTGGACTACTGCTACTCGGCCCGGAACGAGTCGACGACATCAGTCGGTTTGCCGAGTTCGGCGACGCCTCCTGGGAGGAGCGCTTGTGCTGCGGCGACTGTGTTGTGCCTGTTCCTTGCGCGCGGCGTCATCTCGATGTGGCCTGCAAGGGTTTCGAGCCCACACAAGCCGAGCTACAACAGCTCCAACCAGCTATAGAACCGACCGCATCGGTGCAGCGGCCGATTGAGATCCTGAATCGCCAACAGCGACAAGCGGGTTCGATGACCCCGCAGACGCGGCAGCCGATCGCAACGAGGCCGACGGCGAGTAGCTGAGCGTGGGTGCGGTGGGATCCGCGTATGGACGCGCCGCACCTACAAGTCCGGCACCAACTGTCTCCAAATCCAGCGGCGGGCCGGTAGTTGTCATAATCAGTCTGCCTGAACACAGTAATGACAAACTCCTCTTCACCCTCATATCCAGCAATCAGTTCACGGATCTCGAGATGTCCCCTACTGGGCCCCGTTCCGCCGCGCGCCGGTTCGACGTCACCTCGCCCCATCTGCCGACCGCCCTGCTGCTCGGCAACAGACCGGTCCGATGACCCGGCACGCAGTCGCAGCCGCAACAGGTGCGGTTCCCCTTCGCGCCACTGCTGTCGCACATCCGGCCGAGAGCATGGAGTCGAAGAACGTCCAGCGGCGTTCGCCCACGAGCCCGCGGCCCGCGTCAGGACTTCCGGGGAAGCGCGGCAGCTATCCGATCGCCCACACTGCCGAGCTTTCCGAGCACCGAACGTAGTCCTCGCAGCACCGCGTCGCCGACCGCGTTCGGGTGGTCGTCGTCGGGATCGCCGATCGCACCTGCGGAACCTGAATCCATCTCCGTCTCCTCTCGCTGATCCGCCCGTCGGCACGAATGTGGAACTGCCGCTGGTCATCCCCCGGGCCGACACTGTGCCTGCCGCCCAGGCTACCGCCGAAGCTGTCGTCGAGGATTTCCCGACGAGCGCGGCATGACAGAGCCCCTCTGAACCGCCGCGGCGCGACCTGGTGTCAGGGTGTTGCGGTGGTGGCGTGGGGGTCGAATCCGCCGGGGATCTCGTAGACGACTCCGCCGAAGGTCGCGGCGAACAGGCGGCCGGCGGAGAAGCCGGTGGAGCCGCGGCCGTAGCTGACGACGCTGGTGGTGGGGCCGGCGGTGCCGAGTTCGCAGTAGTGGCCGGGGGCGTCGACTCGCACGATTCGGCCCGATGGGTTGAACGGGAGTACCGGGCGATCCTGTGAATCCAGGGTGAGGCCGTCGGGGGCGGCGGTGAGGTCGGGTCCGGTCAGGTCGAGTAGTGATTGGGGGGCGCCGGGGTTGCCGATGGGGATTCGGCTGACGCCGGGGTTGCTGAAAGTGCGTGAGACGTAGAGGAATTGGCCGGTGCGGTCGAGTACCGCGCCGTTGGCGCTGGGAAAGCGGGACCAGTCCGCCTGCACCGCGCCGCCGGGGCGGATGCGACCGACGAGGGTGGCGAAATCGTTGGTGGCATAAGCGGTTCCGTCGTGTCCGACGGCGAGGCCGCTGGCGGCGCTCACGCCCGCGGCGTACCGGGTGAGTGCGCCGGTGGCGGGGTCGAATTCGTCGATACCGGCCGCGCGCACCGCGTCTCCGACGATGACGCCCGGATTCGATCCGTAGCCGATCAGCAGCTTCCCGTCGGGGGTCCAGGCCAGTCCGCCCGCGCCGGGCACCGTCGCTACGGGGACTGCGGCCGCTCCGGGGGCATCGATGCGGAACACCCGGCCCGAGCTCAGGTCGGTGACGTAGGCGCGGCCGTGCGGGTCGACCGTGAGGCCCTCGAAGGCGGCGCCGGACACGGATCCGGCCCGAACACTCGCCTGCCCGGCACCGGGGCAGATCGCCGCGGCCTGCGCGGCAGGTGCGACGGCGGCGGTCAGGGCGGCGAGGGCCGATGCGGCCATCGTCGCGGCGGCAGCGCGCAGAATGTTCATGACCTACCTTTTCTGTTCGGGGCGGCAGGGGGCGCCGCCACGTGGGGTGGCCGCCTCGGCAGACATCGCCACGGGTCTGGGTGAACGATCCGACCAGCGACGATACCGGCGCGAGCAGGACCTTCCGTGTTGCTACACGATGCGGGAAGGCTCGAGGTTCACCGGCTCTCGTACCGGGCCAACCGGGTGACGCCGGGCAGCGGGCGTGCGCGCCGCTACCGCTGACCAAGGTCGCCGATGTGGATGACCAACATATCTATCGCCTGATCAGGGTATTTGCCAGCGTTGAGGTAGTCGACGAGGTCGAACGACCGAAGGTGAACCACGAGCCGGTCCGCGACGCGGATCAGGTACAGACATGCGAGCACAGCCGCCAACCACATGACAGGGAGGCCGCCGTGGCCAGGCTAGCCCCGTTCTATCAGGACGTGCAGTCGCACTATGACGTCTCCGACGACTTCTACCGGCTGTTCCTCGATCCGTCCATGACCTACAGCTGCGCCTACTTCCAGCGCCCGGACATGTCGCTGGAACAGGCTCAACTGGCCAAGATCGACCTGTCTCTCGGCAAACTCGACCTGCGACCGGGCCAGACCCTGCTCGATGTCGGATGTGGTTGGGGCGCAATGATGTTCCGGGCGGCCAGCCAGTTCGACGTGCGCGTCATCGGCCTGACATTGAGCGGCAATCAATTCGACCACGTCCGGCGGGAGATCGAACGGCAGGGCACGACCGACGTCGAAGTGCGGCTGCAGGGCTGGGAGGAATTCGACGGGCCGGTCGACCGCATCGTGAGCGTCGGCGCATTCGAACATTTCCGCCGTGAACGGTACGAGGAATTCTTCCGCCGTTGCTACCGGAACCTGCCTGCGGACGGGCGAATGGTGCTGCACACCATCATCGGGCACACCCTCGCCGATCTGCGCCGCCTCGGCATCCCGGTCACCCGCGAGGACGCCCGCTTCCACATCTTCATCCGGCGCGAGATCTTCCCCGGCGGGCAACTGCCGCAGCCGGCCGTGATCACCAGGCTCGCGGGACGATCCGGATTGGGCACCGAGCAGATCCAATCCCTGCGACCGCACTACGCCCGCACCCTGGACCTGTGGGCTCGCGCACTACAGGACAACCGCGCCGAGGCGGAGCGGATCACCTCGCCGGAAACCTACGCACGCTACCTGCGATACCTGACCGGAAGTGCGGCCCACTTCCGCAGCGGACACCTCGACGTCATGCAGTTCACCCTCACCAAGTGAACCGAAAACGCCTCGCCGGTACCGGAGTACGGGTCGGGGCGAATTCAGGGTGCGAATCGGGGGGTTCCCGGAGGCGGCACGCGGAGTCTGTTCGTAGGTTCGTACCGTTGCCTACTTCGACGAAGGGTGGTCGGCGTGAGTACCGCGACAGTGGAACGGGACGGTGAGCTGCGGGATGTCGAGGGGTCGGCCCGTGCTCGGTGGAATCCGTTCACCCGCATCGCATTTCGGTTCTGCTTTCTGTACTTCGGGTTGTTCTGTGTGCTGTACCCGCAGTTGCTGTTCGCATTCCTGGGGTGGTTCGGCTCCCACCGGTGGCTGCCCGACGACGCGGTCGTCTGGCAGGTGCGGGTGCTCGAACCGGTCTACCGGTGGGTGGGACGCACTGTTTTCGGTGTCGATGCGGAACTGAACAGCAGTGGCAGTGGGGATCTGGCACTGCTGTGGGTGCTGGTGTTCTGCGTACTGGTGGTGGCCATGATCGGCACACTGCTCTGGTCGATACTGGATCGGCGGCGACCCGGGTATCGTCGGCTCGCGGGATGGTTCCTGCTGTTCATCCGGTTGTGTGTGGCCGGGCAGATGCTGACCTACGGCATGGCCAAGTTCATTCCGACGCAGATGGCGCAGCCGGGGCTGACCACACTCCTGCAGCGCTACGGTGACTTCTCACCGATGGCCGTGCTGTGGAGTCAGGTCGGCGCCTCGCCGACATACGAAATACTGCTCGGCACAGCCGAACTCGTCGGCGGAATCCTGTTGTTCATCCCGCGCACCGCGATACTCGGCGCGATGCTCGCCCTCGTCGACATGTCCCTGGTGTTCGTCATGGACATGACCTTCGACGTCCCGGTGAAGATCCTGTCCGGGCATCTGATGCTCATGTCGCTGATCCTGTTGGCGCCGCAGGCGCGGCGACTGTTCGACGTGCTGGTGCTCGACCGCCCCAGCGCACCCTCGAACGCACCCTATCCGTTCCACACCCGCAGGTCCCGCACGATCGCAGCGCTGATCCAGATCGCCTGCATCCCTTGGATCCTCGTGCCGCTGACCCACTCCAGCTGGAAGAACTACCACGAAGCGGGCGACGGCCGCCCGCATCCGCCGCTGTACGGCATCTGGTCGGTCACCGATTTCACCCGCGACGGGCAGCTGGTTCTCCCGCTACTCACCGATGAGAACCGTTGGCAACGAATCGTTTTCGATATGCCCGGAGTGATGAGCTATCAGCGGATGGACGGCCGGGTGGTCGACGCGGCACTGACACTCGACACCCGGACCCGGCACATCGAACTGGCAGGCGGGCAGCGACACGTCATCGAGAGTGAGGGACAGACCGACACCGCACCGAAGTCCTCGGCCGAGTTCACATTCCAGCAACCGGCACCCGACCGGCTACGCCTGGACGGCCGGCTCGACGGGCATCCGGTGACCATCGAGTTGCACCGCGTCGAGGAGAACAGCTTCCGACTGCGTAGCGGCGGATTCCATTGGGTTCAGGACAACCCGTCATTCTGACCCGGCCGCACCCGGTACGGTTTTTGCGCGAATATCTTCACGCATGCAGAGGGGTGGTGACCGTGGTGGCGCACGGCACGGATATCGGCTGGCATTACGGGGTTCTCGAGGTGTCCCTCGGCGCGGAACTGCCCACCGTCGACCGGATCGATATGTGGCACGAGCACGTCGGCCACAACCACGGCCCGGTGCACACCCGGATCGAGTGGCCGGAGGGGTTCTGGGGCAAGACCTGGACACAACGGGCGCTGAGCACCCGTGGCGGCACCGATTCGGGCATGCTCCAGCTGGTCGAATTCGCCTCCAGCGCAATCGACTACACCCGCAGCAACGAGATCGCGAGGAACGCCGGAGACGACAGCGCCAGGCTGATCATCCCGATCGACGGACGGATACTCCTGGCCCAATCCGACCATGCCGTCTGCGTCGAGCCGGGCCGGATGGGCATTCTGCGGTGGAACCAGGACATGGCCATGTCCCACGGCGACGACTTTCGCGCCTACATTCTCAACATCCCCGCGTACGCTCTGCCACCGGCTCGGGATCCGCGGGGGGCGTTGGGGATTCAGCCCAAGAACTTCATCCTGAACAACGTCCGGCGCATGGTCGGCAGTCTGGCTGCGGATCGCGGATCGGTGACCGCACCGGAGTTCGTGGAGTTCAGCCGGGCGATCGTCGATCTGGTCGCGGGAACCCTGGACGATCGACGCGCCCCGGAACTGGACGCACACGCCAGACTGGTGGCTGCCGCCCGGCGACGCATCCACCTGTACAGCAACGACTCGGATCTGACCGTGCGCACGCTGGCGGAAAGTCTCGGAACCTCGCGGCGGCAGCTCGAGACGGCGATGAAGAAGGTCGCCGGACGCACCCCCGGTCAGGTGTTGCGCGAAACCCGTCTGCGCCGAGCCTACGATCTGCTCGCCGACCCGGACGCCACCGAGGACGTCGTCGACGTGGCGACCGCGTGCGGATACAGCTCCCTGAGCGGCTTCAGAACCTCGTTCGTCGACAGGTTCGGCATTCTGCCCGGAGAGGTGAAATATCGGGCTCGCTCGGCGCAGCGACCACCGCCGCGACCGGAGAAACGCGCACAACTCCCGCATTTCTCGTGAATCCACTCCCGGCGCACAGGTGTGCCGACCGTCGAGCCACTCGGATTTCTCTGGGCTGAGGCAGTCCCCACCACGGCCTCAGCCCGACACGACCGATCGCTTCCCAACATCGGTCACACCGAAAATCGTAGTCGGCGTGGATGTTTCGGCGGGACCGAATTTGCGCAGACGCTTTTGCACGGCGCCTGCCCGATGCCGCCACCGGACTGCGCGAACGGTCGCGCCGCGCGGAGATGAATTCATCGCACGCGCCTCGTCCTAGCTAGGAGGAGAACCACTCGGAAGGGAGCATCATGCCCGTACACGACATCGGCACACGGGAACAGTGGCGCGCGGCGTACGAGGATCTGCGTGCGCAGGAGAAGGACCTGACCCGGCGCTCGGACGCGCTGGCCCGGCAGCGTCAGGCGCTGCCGTGGGTGCCGGTCACCAAGGAATACCGGTTCGAGACCGATGCCGGTGAGAAGACCCTCGCCGAACTGTTCGACGGCCGATCCCAGCTGATCATCCGGCACTTCATGCACGGTCCGAAGACGCCGGAGGGCTGCCCGGGATGCACCTTCGAAACCGACAACCTGGTCGGCGCGGTCCCGCATCTGGCCCACCACGACGTGACGTTCATCCTGGCCTCCCGCTCCCCCTTGGCGACGTTGAACGCCTACAAACAGCGCTTCGGCTGGGACATCGAATGGGTCTCCTCCGGCGAGAGCGGTTTCAACGACGACTTCTTCGAGATCATGCGCACCACGGCCGAACACCGTCCGCCGGGAAATATGCTCGACATGATGGAGCTGATGGCGTTGAGCTGCTTCGCCCTACAGGACGGCGTCGTCTACCACACCTACTCGACCTACGACCGAGGTACCGACGCCCTCAACGCCACCTGGCAACTCCTGGACCGAGCGCCCCTGGGCCGCGGCACCGACTTCTCCGGCTGGCCGCGCAAACGTGACGAATACTGAACCGCGACCGGCTCAATCCGCGGTCAACGCCCGGCCCACGACCTCTTCCGCTGCCGCCTGCACCTGGGCGAGATGTTCTGGGCCCTCGAAGGATTCGGCGTAGATCTTGTATTTGTCCTCGGTGCCCGAGGGACGGGCGGCGAACCAGGCGTTCTCGGTGCTGACCTTGACACCGCCCAGCGCCGCGCCGTTCCCTCGGGCACGGGTCTGAATGGCGGTGATCTCCTCCCCGGCGACCTCGGTGGCGGTGATGTCGTCGGGGGTCAGGGCTGCCAGGCGGGACTTCTGCGAAGCGGTGGCGGCGGCGTCGATGCGCGCGTAAGCGGGTGAGCCGTAACGCTTTTCGAGTTCGGCGTAACGAGCCGAGGGGCTCTGGCCGGTGACCGCGGTGATCTCCGCGGCCAGCAGGGCCAGCAGGATGCCGTCCTTGTCGGTGGTCCACACGGTGCCGTCGTGCCGCAGGAAGGATGCGCCGGCGCTCTCCTCACCTCCGAAAGCCAGTGAGCCGCTGAACAATCCGGGTACGAACCATTTGAATCCGACCGGCACCTCGTGCACCTGACGTCCCAGCACGCTCACCACCCGATCGATCATCGAGGAGGTCACCGCGGTCTTGCCGATCTTGGTCAGCGCATCCCAGCCCATCCGGTTGGCGATCAGGTATTCGATCGCCACCGCGAGGTACTGGTTCGGATTCATCAGTCCCGCATCGGGTGTCACCACGCCGTGCCGGTCCGCGTCGGCGTCGTTACCGGTGGAGATGTCGTAGTCGTCGCGGATGGCGACCAGTGAGGCCATCGCATAGCGCGAGGACGGATCCATCCGGATCTGGCCGTCCGCATCGAGGGTCATGAACCGCCAGGTCGGGTCGACGAACGGGTTGACCACCTCGATCTCGAGGTCGTACCGCTGCCCGATCTCCTCCCAGTAGTCGACACTGGCGCCGCCCATCGGATCCGCGCCGAGCCGGATGCCCGCGCCGCGAATCGCGTCCAGGTTCAACACGTTCGGCAGATCGGCGATGTAGTGGTCGAGATAGTCGTACCGCTCGACGCCGGTCATCAACGCATGCTGCAACGTGGTGCGCTTGACACCGACCAGACCGCCGCGCAGCAGTTCGTTCGCGCGGTCGGCGATGGCGTCGGTGGCGACCGTGTCGGCCGGGCCGCCGTGCGGCGGATTGTATTTGAAGCCGCCGTCGCGGGGCGGGTTGTGCGAGGGGGTGACCACGATGCCGTCGGCCTGATGCCGCGCGCCGCCCTGATTGTGCCGCAGCACTGCGTGACTGAGCACCGGCGTGGGCGTGTAGCGATCGCGGGCGTCGATGATCGCGGTGACCTCGTTGGCGGCGAGTACCTCGAGCGCGGTGGTCCAGGCGGGTTCGGACAGCGCGTGCGTATCGCGCGCCAGATAGACCGGACCCGTGATGCCGCGGGTGGCACGGTATTCCACGATCGCCTGGGTGATGGCGAGGATGTGGGCCTCGTTGAACGCGCAGTCCAGGCTCGACCCACGGTGTCCCGACGTACCGAACTGGACCAGCTGCGCAGGGTCCGACGGATCGGGAATGCGCGCGTAGTAGGCCGTCACGAGATGTGGCAGATCCTCCAGATCGGTGGCCCGCGCCGGTCGTCCGGCTCGATCGTGGGCCATGGTCGGGCCTCCTTTCCGTGTCGCCTGCGCCCGGCTGGTCATCAGGATCACGGCCACACCCACTCTGCGAGAATCGCTCCGGCGGCGGCCGCCGTGCCCAGACGTTCTACCGTAGCGAATCGCGCGGGGTTCGCACGATCCACCGGAACCGGGGTATTCGGACCGCAGGGTTGGGGGCCGTCGGACGTCACGGACGGCTCCCGGGGGTGCCGGTCCACACCTGCACCGGAGACAACGCGACGGTGCCGATGTCGAACAGTTCCGCGTTGCCGGAGACGAATTCGCGCAATCGTTCGGCGTCGTCGATGATCATCACCATGACCGGCAGGTTCTCGGCCAGATCCAGCAGCCGGGTGGTGTGGATGCGGGAGGAGACCCCGTAACCCTCCATGCCGCGCCACACGCTGGCCCCGGCCAGGCCCGCGTCGCGGGCGCGCCGGACGATCTCGTGATAGCGGGGCCGGTGCTTCCAGTGATCATCCTCACCGAGCAGCACGGTGAGCCGGGCAGCGGCCCGCCATCGCGGATCGGGCTGCCAGGCATCGGCTTCCGTCAAGATCTCCACGACGGGGTCCGTCGGTAACTCACTCATCGCATACCCCCAATCCTCGTGCCCGCGTACCCGGTTGCTCCGAGCCCTGTGTCATCGCACCGTCCCTCGCACCGCCCTGTGCCATCCATCGTGCCCTCGTCGGCGCGCGGCCGCCCGAACCGTCCGAAAGGCACCGCGCGCGACGTCACAACAGTTCTCCCGGGGCACCCCGCGGCGGCCTCGCGCCACCGGGAAATCGCCTACCCCGGTCCGATGATCGTCGGATCATGCTAACTGTCAGCGATCGCCGCCGATCGGCTCGGTCGGCAGCAACGGGTGACCTGCGGCTGCCGCACGCTCCCTAGCGGGAGGTTCTTTCAGCAGATTCGGAGTGATGGTTCGATTCGGGCGCTCCGAATCGCGATATTCGGTCCGCGTGCCGATCCCGTCGAGGCCGCACCTTCGGCTACCGCAGGGCAATCACACTTCTCGGGCATCACCGACAGTTCTCACCCCCTGAACATCCACGGCGCTCACGAACGGTCAGTCACCCGGACCGAAACGGCCAAGTAGGCACACCGGCCGATGAGAATTCCCCCACACCTCGTTCCACCAACCCCGGGAAGCGCCAACCTGTTCGCGGCCCGTCTCGCCGCTCGGACGCGTGGCGGGTGCGAGGAACGAGTACCCGACACGGGGCCGAGCGGTGAGACTCAGGGGGCCGCGAACCCGCCGTAGCGAAGCGGAGGCCAAAGACACAGCGCCCGCCTGTGTGACAGGCGGGCGCTGGGCGGACGGCATTGTCCGGAAAGGGAATTCGGATCAGTGGACGATGACGGGCTCACCTTCCGCCGGGGCGGGTGCGGCGTTCGGCATCAGGGCCAGCATGACCACTGCGCCGGCCAGGAAGATCCCGGCGGCCCACCAGAAGCTGGTGGTGTAGCTCTCGATCAACGACTGCGCGACGTTCAGCGGGGTGGGCTGACGGTTCGTCAGGTAGTCCGAGGCGGCCGAGGCGGCGATGGTGCTCAGCAGTGCGGTGCCGATCGAGCCGCCGACCTGCTGACTGGTGTTGATGGTCGCCGACGCGACGCCCGCGTCCTCGTGGTGCACACCGGCCGTCGCGCTCTGGAACGCGGTGGACATCGCGCCACCCAGGCCCAGGCCCAGCAGGATCAGCGCCGGAAGGATGTGCGAGGCGTATCCGGTGTGCAGGCCGATCCGCGTCAGCCAGGCCATACCGATCGCGGCGACCAGGAATCCGCTGCTGACAACGAGTTTCGGTCCGATCCTGGGCAGCAGCAGCGACGGGACCGTGGTCGAGGTCGCGACGAGCGCCGCGATCATCGGCAGGAAGGCCACGCCGGTCATGATCGGCGAGTAGTGCAGGGTCAACTGCATGTAGTAGGTCAGGAACAGGAAGATCGCGAACATCCCGATGCCCATCACGAAGATGGTCAGGAAGGACCCGCCGCGAGTGCGGTCGAGCACGATCCGCAAGGGCAGCAACGGGTTGGACACCCGCGTTTCCAGCCAGGCGAACACGCCGAGCAGTACGACGCCGCCGATCAGGAAGGTCAGGGTCACGCCGCTGGTCCAGCCGCGCGACTGCGCCTCGGAGAAGCCGTAGACGATGCCGAACAGCGCGGCGGTCACCGTGACCGTGCCGGGGATGTCCAGTTTCGGCCGCTCGGTCGTGACATGCTTGGCCAGCAGTGCGATCGCGCCGATCAGGGCGACGGCGGCGAAGATCAGGTTGACGTACATCACCCAGCGCCACGACGCCCATTCGGTGAGCGCGCCACCCAGCAGCAGGCCCAGCGCGCCGCCACCACCGGCGACCGCACCGAAGATGCCGAATGCCTTGGCCCGCTCGGACGCCTCGGTGAACGTCACGGTCAGCAGCGCCAGCGCGGCGGGAGCGAGCAGAGCGCCGAAAGCACCCTGTGCGACGCGAGCTGCGACGAGCATCACGAAACCGTTCGCCGCACCGCCGACCGCGGAGGCGACAGCGAAGCCGACGAGGCCGACGATGAACGTCGTCCTGCGTCCGACCAGGTCACTCAGGCGCCCGCCGAGGAGTAGCAGGCTGCCGAACGCCAGGGCGTAGCCGGTGACGACCCACTGCCGATCGTCGTTGGAGAAGCCGAGATCGTGCTGCGCGGCGGGCAGCGCGATGTTCACGACGGTAGCGTCGAGAACGACCATCAACTGGGCGACGGCGAGTACGGCGAGCACCCACCAGCGCAGGGCGTGCGAACCGCGGCGGCTCGCGCCGCGGTCGCGCCGGGACGACGATGTCGCCCGGTCTTTCTGGAGATCTATCGAGGTGGTCATGGGTCCCCTTGTCCGATGCCGTATGCGGAGGAGGTACCTCCGCTTCGTAGGAAAGCTATCACAATAACGGAGGTATTGCCTCCACTTAATCCCGGATCTTGGTAATATGGCGCTGTGAACCCCGCCACTACCGCTGCACCACCGCGACGCCTGCGCGCCGACGCCGCCCGTAATCAGCAACGCATTCTCGAGGCCGCGCGCAGACTGTTCGCCGAGCGCGGACTCGAGGTCACCCTCGACGACGTGGCCGAGGCGGCGGGCGTCGGCGTGGGCACGGTCTACCGGCGGTTCGCGAACAAGCAGGAACTGATCGTCGAGGTCTTCGAGCACAACATCGCGGAGATGGCGGAGATGGTCGAGACGGCCAACCGCAATCCGGATCCCTGGGCGGGGTTGACCGAGGTGTTCGAGTACGCCTGCCAGCACATGGCCCAGAACCGCGGCTTCGGCGAGGTGATGCTCGAGATCCCCGATGCGCAGGCGCGCTTCGCCTGGGTGCGCGAGCGGATCAAGCCCGCGATCGAGCGCCTGATCGAGCGCGCCCGTGCCGCCGGAGTCCTGCGCGAGGGCATCGCACCCTCGGACTTCTTCGTCCTGGTCAGCATGGTCGAGACGATCGCGGCCTTCGCGCGCCCGGTCGATCCGGAGGTCTGGCGGCGCTATATGACCATCGTGCTCGACGGCGTGCGAGCCGACTGCGTCCCGCGCGACCCGCTGACCATCCCCCCGCTGGACGACGACGCGATCGACCGCGCCAAGGCCGCCTGCTTCCCCCCGCGCAACAAGAAGTAGCCGCGGCCCGCGAGAAGTAGTCGCAGCCGACCGGCCAACGATATCCCGGTCGCATCGAGACGAAGCGAAACCGGCCGCACAGCAGGCCGATACGAGGCCCGGCCGAACAACGGCGAACGGGCCCATCCGATCGACTCCGCACGCGCCCCTGAGCACGAACAGTGCTGGCAGGGGTGCCGAAGTGGCGTACCGCACACCCATCCCTTAAAGTTGGACGTGTGACCAACTCGTGGGTGAACTGGGCAGGCGACCAGCGGTGTGCGCCGAATGTGATCGCTACGCCCGGTTCGGCCGATGAGGTAGCCGAACTGGTCCGCAGCGCGGGGGACGCGGGGCGGACCGTGCGGGTCGCGGGGGCAGGACATTCGTTCACCGACACCGTGCTCACCGATGGCACGCTGTTGCGGCTCGACAGGATGGATCGGATTCTGGAGGTCGACCGGTCGAGCGGCCTGGTGCGGGTCGAGGCGGGGGCGACGCTCAACGCGCTCAGCACCGCATTGCATCCGCTGGGGCTGGCATTCCCGAACCTCGGCGACATCGATGTGCAGACCATCGCGGGCGCGACCGCGACCGCGACCCACGGCACCGGAGCTCGGCTGCAGAACATCTCCGCCGCACTGCATTCGGTGGAACTGGTCCTCGGCGACGGCAGCCGGGTGGAGCTCAGCGAGAAGACCGACCCCGAAGGCTGGCGTGCGGCGCGGGTCAATGTGGGCGCGCTCGGCGTGGTCACCGCGGTCACGCTGGCATTGGTGCCCGCATTCGTACTCGAGGGCGTCGAACGTCCGCTACCGCTGGACGACGTGCTCACCGATCTGGACGAATTCGTCGACGGCAACGACCATTTCGAGTTCTACATGTTCGCGCACAGCCCGATCGCGATGACCAAGCGCAACAACCGGGTCGAGCTGCCCGAGCAACCGCGCGCCAAACCGGTGGACTGGTTCGCCGACATCCTGCTGTCCAACCACACCTTCGACGCTCTGGCCCGGCTGTGTCGCATTCGGCCGCAACTGATTCCGTGGGTGCAGCGCGCGGCCGCGTACGCCGGCTCGTATCGTCGCCAGGTGGACCGGTCCTATCGGGTCTTCGCCTCCCCCAGGCTGTTTCGCTTCACCGAGATGGAATATGCAGTGCCGCGCGAACATTCGGTCGACGCCATTCGCGAGATCAAGGAGGTGTCCCGGCGGTTCGCCGGCCCGATGCCGATCGAGGTGCGCTGGGTCGCCCCGGATGATGCGTACCTGTCCCCCGCGGGCGGGCGGGAGACCTGCTACATCGCCGTGCACCAGTACCACGGCATGGAGTACGAACCGTACTTCCGCGCCTGCGAGGCGATTTTCGATCGTTACCAGGGCCGCCCGCACTGGGGTAAACGGCACTTCCAGACCGCGGACACGCTGCGCGAACGGTATCCGGACTGGGAGCGATTCCAGCAGGTCCGCCGCCGCCTGGACCCGAAGGGGCGCTTCAGCAATCCGTACGTGAATCGGGTGCTGGGCCCGATCGACTGAGCTCGATCAGCGAGACCGCTCGCGCGCCAGGCGCAATTCCATCTCGACGGGCAGCTCCTCGAGCTCGAGGGCCTGCCGCAGGCGGGGCACGGCATGCGTGCGGATCCGATCGCGCAGGGCCGTGACGTCGGCGTCGGGGGCCGCCGTCACGACCAGATGCAGACCGGGCCCGCTCCCCGGGCCGGACAACCGGGCCGCGGCACTGCGCACCCCGTCGTACGACTCGATATCGGTGGACACCGGAGCGCACGCGACCGCCGTGTCGAGCGCGACGGTATCCGCGGAATCCCTTGCGCGAGCACGCCATCGGACCGTCCGCGACTTGCGGGGCAGCTGCGCGATCGCCCACCACACGCAGCCCAGCGCGACCAGACAACCGACACCCGCGATCGCCCACAACATCCAGCCGGGCGGCCTGGCGTCCGGGATCAGGCCCGAGCGAGGCCCCACCCACCCGAGTCGGCCGAAGTGCGCGGCCAGCGCATAACCGCCCACCGCGATCAATGCCAGGCCGAACACCGCGAGCAACGTCCGGTTCAGCCGAGCCGCACCATGACGAGTCGTCATCGCCCGCGTCATCCGGGCCGCCCCACTGCCTGCTCCGATCCGGCGACCACGATCGGATCGCCGCCCGGCACCGCGCCGTCAGCACGCCGACCACCCGATCCGCCTCCCCGCCGGGCCACCACCACGACGCGCGGCGCCGGATCCGGACCGATCCGGGTCATGCGTTCGTCCACAGCCGTGCCGACCCGCTCACTCAGCCCGGCGACGTGGACGTATGCGGTACGGATCTTGATGCGAACCTTCTTGCGCCGCAGCCGAACTCGCGCCGAGCGCACACCCTCCACGGATTGCGCGGCATCCTGTAGGGCACCGCGCAGACCCCGGCGAGCGACGCCCGCGGTGAATCCGTCGTCACCGACCAGAGGCAGTACGACCGCGCGTCCGGGCAGGATCGCCGACATCAGCAGTGTGAGTCCGGCGACGATGGCGACAATGCCGCCGACCGCCACCCACCGGTCGTCCCAGGCGATCCCGTGCAGCCGGGCGACGATGCGGCCGTAGGGCACGAATTCCCTTGCACCGGTGAGATGTTGGACCAGCGGGCCCACGGCGGCCGCACAGGCCGCCAGCAGTGCGACAGCCAGCACACCCGCGGGCAGCGCCCGGCGCGGCCGCCGTCTCATAGCTCGACCAGCCCGCGCATCTCGATCTCCAGGCGACGCACCGGAAGCTCGAACCGACTACGCACACGTTCGGTGACATGGTTCCGGCAGACTGTGCTCACCTGCCAGACCGGCATCGGATAGCGGACCGACAGCCGCATGGTCAGCTCCACCGCGCCCCGGGCGATCCTGGCCTGGACCTGCACATCGGCGCATACCCCGGTGATCTCCCGGGCCGCCTGGGCCGCGACCGCCCCCACCACACCGGGATCGATGACCTCGCGCGTATCCGGCAGTATCACCGCGGGTGCGGCCAGTGCCGATACGACAGGGACACCGCTGAGAATGCTCGTCATCAGTACCTCCGGTATTCGGTAGGGGCCGATTCACATGCTCCCCCCGCAATAGCCGAACACTAACCGAAAATGACGTTCACCTCGCCTTACGCGCCGGGCAAAAGTGTCGATTCGTTCCCGACCGGGCCTGGTTCACCGCTCGGCGGGCGCACCGTGCGTCCGGCGGCGGGCCCAGCCGAAGCTCAGCTGCACCGCGCGCTTCCAGTCGTCGTACTGCTCCTCCCGGCGCACGGGGTCCATCCGCGGGGCCCAGCGCCCCGCCGGACGCCAGTTGTTGCGCAGTCCCTGCAGGTCCGGCCAGTAGCCCACGGCCAGACCCGCGGCATAGGCCGCGCCGAGGGATACGGTCTCGGGGACGAACGGGCGCATCACCGGAATACCCAGGAAATCGGCGACCATCTGCATCAGCAGATTGTTCGAGGTCATCCCGCCGTCCACGCGCAGGGTCGCGGCCTGCAATCCGGAATCGGCGTTCATCGCGTCGACCACGTCGCGGGTCTGCCAGGCCGTCGCCTCGAGCACCGCCCGCGCCAGATGCCCCTTGGTGATGTAGGAGGTCAGACCGATCACCAAACCTCTTGCGTCACTACGCCAATGCGGCGCATACAGACCGGAGAACGCCGGGACGATACAGCAACCGCCGTTGTCTTCCACTGTGCGAGCGAGGGTTTCGATCTCGGGCGCGCTGGCGACCAGACCGATGTTGTCCCGGATCCATTGCACCAGTGAGCCGGTCACCGCGATCGGCCCCTCCAGGGCATAGACCGGGTCCCGATCGATCTGATAGCCGATGGTGGTCAGCAGCCCGTGCGTGGACTGCACGAGTTCGCCGCCGGTGTTCATCATCAGGAATCCGCCGGTGCCGTAGGTGCACTTGGTTTCCCCACGGGCGAAACAGGTTTGGCCGAACAACGCGGCATGCTGATCACCCAGCGCGGCGGCGATCCGGATCCCCGGCACCACCCGCCGGGTGGTGCCGTAGGAGGCGGTCGAGGGCTGGATCCGGGGCAGCATCGCCGCGGGAATGCCGAAGAACTCCAGCAGTTCCGGATCCCAGCTCAGGCTGGCCAGGTTCATCAGCAGGGTGCGACTGGCATTGGTGACGTCGGTGAGGTGTTCGCCGCCGTCGACGCCGCCGGTCAGATTCCAGATCAGCCAGGTCTCCATGGTGCCGAACAGCACCTCGCCGCGTTCGGCCCGCTCACGCAGGCCGGGGGTGGTGTCGAGCATCCAGCGCAGCCGCGGCGCGGCGAAGTAGGTGGCCAGCGGAAGTCCGCACAGTTGCCGGATCCGTTGCGCGACAGGACGTTTCTCGAATTCGGCGACCAGCTCCTCGGTGCGCACGTCCTGCCAGACGATCGCGTGCCCGATCGGGTTGCCGGTGCGCCGATCCCAGACGACGCTGGTCTCCCGCTGATTCGCGATCCCCAGTGCCGCAATCTGTTCCACGCCGACGCCGGCATTGCGCAGCACCTGCGGCACGATCCGGTCGACATTGCGCCAGATCTCCATCGCATCCTGTTCGACCCATCCGGGCCTCGGGTAGTACTGCTGATGTTCGCGCTGGGCCACTCCGGCCAGCTGCGCTCGCTGATCGAACAGGATGCAACGAGTCGAGGTCGTGCCCTGGTCGATCGCCAACACGTAACGTTGTGTCATCCGCCCAGCTCTCTGATCGGCGTTTCGAACTTTCCGGCTCGGTACCGGGGCGGGGTCAATGACCGGCGGCCAGATCGCGGGAGATGGCGTGGGCGGCATCCCGCACCAGCGCGATCAGCGGCGGGCGATGTCGCAGCTGCGGGCCGCACACCCGATCGACGGGTCCGGCGATACCGATCGCGCCGATGACCAGCCCGCCGTGCGCGCGGATGGGTGCGGCGATACCGGCCTCACCGGGCCGGAACTCCTCGACCGACCCTGCCCAGCCGTTCCGCCGCACCTCGGTCAGTGTGCGGGTGAGCGCGGCGCGATCGGTGAGGGTGCGGTGCGTCAGCGAGGTCAGGTCGCCGTGCCGCACCGCATGGGCGAGGTCGGGCTCGGCGGCGAGCAGCACCTTGCCCAGCGCGGTGGCGTGCGGGGGCAGCCGCTCGCCGACCTGCAGGGCCTGTTCGGAATTGTCCGGCCGGAAGACGTGGTGCACCACCAGCACGCCGCCGTCGGTCCACACACCGACCCGGACTTCCTCACCGCTGCGCGAGGCCAGTGAGTCCGCCCAGTTGATCGCCCAGGAGCGCAGTTCGTTGGCGTCGATACCCACCGTGCCGAGCTGCCGCACCGCCGCACCCAGCCGGTATTTGCCGGTCGCCGCCTCCTGCTCGACGAAGCCGACGCCCTGCAGGGTGCGCAGGATGCCGTGGGCGGTGGGTTTGGCCAGATCGAGCGCGGCAGCGATATCGCCGACGCCGAGACGGCCGGAGCCGCGGGCGAGCAGTCGCAGAATTGCTGCCGCTCGTTCGATCGATTGGATCGGACCGGGCATGGCGGAAACCTATCTGGAAAGTTCCGATTCGACAATGTCGAACGCTGAGTGATCGAACGACGACATCACCGCCACCATATGTGACCTGCACCATGTAGTCCTCCCAGCCGGAAGCAACCTAACCACCCGAACCGGGCGTCACCAGCCCGCCCGTTCAGCATTGTCGAACGCTGCCGATTCCCCTGTTCGCGGGCGATTCGTACCGTTTGCCGGTGCGGTCGCAGTGGCGACCGATGGCTCATCACGGAGGCTCAACGGTGAACTTCGGCTCGATATTCGTCAGTGAGGCGTTCGGCACAGGACTTCTGATCCTGCTCGGCGCCGGTGTCGTGGCAAATGTGCTGCTGACCAAATCCAAGGGATTCGACGGCGGCTGGCTGCTGATCAACTTCGGCTGGGGACTGGGTGTCTTCGCCGGTGTGTACGCCGCCTACAAGACCGGCGCGCATCTCAATCCGGCGGTCACCGTCGGCATCGCGTTCAGCGGCGCGCACGAGTACGCGCCGGGTATTCCGATCACCGTCGGCAATACCGTCGCCTATCTGCTCGGACAGATGATCGGTGCGATCCTCGGCGCGTGCGCGGCCTATCTGGCCTACAAGCGGCACTTCGACGCCGAGACCGACGGGGCCAAGAAGCTCGCGGTGTTCTCCACCGGACCGGAGATCCGCTCCTACGGCTGGAACTTCCTGACCGAGGTCATCGCCACCTTCGTGCTGGTCTTCGTCGTGCTGGCCTTCGGGCACACACCCACCGGCCTCGGCCCGGCGGCGGTCGCACTCTTGGTGGTCGGTATCGGCGCTTCGCTGGGCGGTCCCACCGGATACGCCATCAACCCGGCCCGCGACCTGGGCCCGCGCATCGCGCACGCGCTGCTGCCGATGAATTCCACCGCGGCGGCCGAACCCGAACGCGTCGCGGTCACGGTCGGAGCGGGCGAGGGCGCCGCCACGCAGGAGCAGGCCGAGCGACAGACCACCCCGGCGCAGCCGCAGCGCAAGAACTCCGACTGGTCCTACGCGTGGGTTCCGGTGCTGGGTCCGCTGGTCGGCGGCGCACTGGCCGGACTGATCGCTCATCTGGTGCTGTAGTTCGCGCGATTCCCGGCCGTGGCCCTTGCCATCGCCGCAAGATGCGATTACAGACGTCTGAACTCCTTCTCCAGCACATTCTTTCGAAAGGACCGCGATGAGCAAGTTCGTCGGAGCCATCGACCAGGGCACCACGAGCACCCGTTTCATGGTGTTCGATCACGGCGGCAACGAGATCGCCCGTCACCAGCTCGAGCACGAGCAGATCCTGCCGCAGGCGGGCTGGGTCGAGCACAACCCCACCGAGATCTGGGAACGCACCCGCGCCGTCATCGAAACCACGCTCACCAAGGCGAATCTCACCGCCGCGGACCTGGCCGCGGTCGGGGTGACCAATCAGCGCGAGACCACCGTCGTGTGGAATCGGCGCACCGGCCGCCCGTACTGCAACGCCATAGTCTGGCAGGACACCCGCACCGACAAGATCGCCGCGGAACTCGAACGCGCCGGACACGGTGAGACCATCCGCCGCAAGGCCGGACTGCCGCCGGCCACCTACTTCTCCGGCGGCAAGCTGCGCTGGATCCTGGACAACGTGCCCGGGGTGGCCGAGGACGCCGAGCGCGGCGAGGCACTGTTCGGCACCACCGACACCTGGCTGATCTGGAATCTCACCGGCGGCGTCGACGGCGGCGCGCACCTGACCGACCCCACCAACGCCAGCCGCACCATGCTGATGGACCTCGAGACGCTGGACTGGGACCCGGAACTGTTGTCCATCTTCGGAATTCCGCGCGCGATGCTGCCCGATATCGTGCCGTCCTCGAATCCCGGGCTGTTCGGCAAGACCCTCGCCACCGGTCCGTTCCACGGCGAGGTGCCGCTGGCCGGCGTGCTCGGCGATCAGCAGGCCGCGACCGTCGGACAGGTCTGCTTCCGGCCAGGCGAGGCCAAGAACACCTACGGCACAGGCAATTTCCTGCTGCTGAACACCGGTGAGGAGGTGGTGCGGTCCAAGCACGGGCTGCTCACGACGGTCGCGTACCAGCTCGGCGATCAGAAGCCCGTGTACGCGCTGGAGGGGTCGATCGCGGTCACCGGTTCGGCGGTGCAGTGGCTGCGCGATCAGCTGGGCATCATTTCCGGTGCGGCACAGAGTGAATCGCTCGCCGCGCAGGTGCAGGACAACGGCGGAGTGTACTTCGTGCCCGCGTTCTCCGGACTGTTCGCGCCCTACTGGCGCTCGGACGCGCGCGGTGTGATCGTCGGACTGTCCCGGTACAGCACCAACGCGCATCTGGCCCGCGCGACGCTCGAGTCGATCTGCTATCAGACCCGCGACGTGGTAGCCGCCATGCAGGCCGATTCCGGTGTGGAACTCGATGTGCTGCGGGTGGACGGCGGCGTCACCGCCAACGAGCTGTGCATGCAGATCCAGGCCGATTTCCTAGGTGTGCCGGTCTCGCGGCCGGTCGTCGCCGAGACCACCGCCCTGGGCGCCGCGTACGCCGCGGGCCTGGCGGTCGGATTCTGGCGCAGCACGGACGAACTCGAACAGAACTGGCAGGAGGACAAGCGCTGGGAGCCCGCCATGGGCGAGCAGGAGCGCGAGCGCGGTTACGCGCGTTGGAAGAAGGCCGTCGAGCGGACCCTGAACTGGATCGACCTCGACAAGTGAACGACCCGGGCCCGGCTGGTCCGGGCCCGATCATCGAAAACCTCTGGAACAAGGAGAGATACGGCCGTGCCCGCACATCTGGACCCCACCTATCGCGCCGCAGCACTCGCCTCGCTCGGCGAGGACGAGGTGGATGTACTCGTCATCGGCGGCGGCGTGGTCGGTGCCGGAGCCGCCCTCGACGCCGCCTCCCGCGGCCTGACCACTGTGCTGGTCGAGGCCCGGGACTTCGCGGCCGGAACGTCGAGCCGCTCCAGCAAGCTCATCCACGGGGGTCTGCGCTATCTCGAACAGTTCGATTTCGCGCTGGTGCGGGAGGCGTTGCGGGAACGGGGCCTGCTGCTGAACACGCTGGCCCCGCACCTGGTGCATCCGGTGTCGTTCCTGTTTCCGCTGCAACATCATTGGGAGCGGCCGTACATCGGTGCGGGCGTCGCGCTGTACGACACCCTGGGCGGTGCACGGGCATTGCCGATGCACCGGCACCTGAGTCGTTCGCGCGCACTGGAATTGGCTCCCGCGCTGCGTCAGGACTCGATGGTCGGCGCGATCCGCTACTTCGACGCACAGGTCGACGACGCACGGCACACGATGACGTTGGCGCGCACCGCGGCCCGGCACGGCGCGACCGTGCTGACCCGGGCGAAGGTGACCGGCCTGCTCCGTGAGGGGGAGCAGGTCGTGGGCGCGATCGTCACCGATCGAGAGTCCGGGCGCGAGTATACGGTGCGCGCCCGGCGGGTGATCAGTGCGACGGGCGTGTGGACCGATGAGATGAATGCCATGACCGGCGTGGACTTCCCGTTCCACGTGCGGATGTCCAAGGGCGTGCACATCCTGGTGCCGCGCGAGCGGCTGGATCTGGACACCGGGCTGATCATAAAGACCGAGAAGAGTGTGTTGTTCGTGATCCCGTGGCGGGAGCACTGGATCATCGGCACCACCGACACCGACTGGTCGCTGGACAAGAATCATCCCGTCGCCAGCGCCGCCGATGTGCGGTACATCCTCGATCACGTCAATTCGCTGCTGCGCGAACCACTCTCGAACGCCGACATCGTGGGGACCTACGCCGGTCTGCGGCCGCTGCTGTCCGGGGCGTCGTCGAGCACCGCGAAACTCTCGCGCGAACACGCTGTGGCGGAACCGGTTCCGGGACTGTTCGTGATCGCGGGCGGCAAGTATACCACCTACCGGGTGATGGCCGCCGACGTGATCGACGCCGCGGTGGCCGGATTCGGGCGCGGGGTGGCTCCCTCGGTGACCGCGCATCTGCCGATCCTGGGCGCGGCCGGATATCACGAACTGCGAGACGACATCGACAGCGTCGCCCAGCGGGCCGGGCTCTCGGTCGCCGCGGCCACCCACCTGGTGTCCCGCTACGGCTCCCTGGCCACCGAACTGTTCGCCATGATCGATCGCGAACCCGAACTCGGCATGCTGCTGCCGGGCACCGAATATCTCGGCGCGGAGGCGGTGTACGCGGTCACCCACGAGGGCGCACTGCATCTGGACGACATCCTCACCCGCCGCACCCGCATCTCCATCGAGGTGGCCGACCGCGGCCTGGCCGCAGCGGCCGTGGCGGCGGATCTCGTTGCCGCACATCTGGGTTGGGACGAGGCGACGAAGGCTCAGGAGCTGGCCCGCTATCGAGAACGAGTGCAGGCCGAACTGGCCGCCAACGCCGCCGCCGACGACGACGCGGCGAACGCGGCACGTCTGATCGCACCGCCCTGCTGAGCGTCTCGGAAGATCAGCGGCCCGGCAGCCGAGTCGGGCCGCGAACTACTCGTTGACCAACCGCAGTCCGGGTGCGTGCACCCGACGCCGGTCCACCAACCACACCATGACGCTCTGATCCACTGCGGGATTGAGGGTTTCGATCTCGACCTCGACCTCACCGCGAACCGGGTGGTTCAGATGCACTGTGGCCGAACGGTAATCGGTCACCCGATGTTCCTGCCACCGACGCATGAACTCCGGAAAGCGTTGCAGCGCTTCGATGGTCTCGGTGAGCTGCGGGTCCTCGCCCCACTGGGAGCGGGCCGCGCGCAGCGCCGAGGTCATCAGGTCGGCGGCCACGGGCCAGTCGGTCCACCACTTCTGCGCCGCCGGATGGCCGAACAGGTAGTGCGCGAGATTGCCTTCGACCGAGGCGTCGAGCAGGCCGAGCGGCTCGGCGAAATCGCGCCACGCGGCGTTCCAGGCCAGAATGTTGAGCCGCCGGCCCAGGACGAACGCCGGTGTCGGGTGCATCGCGTCCAGCACCGCCTGCACGGTGTCGCTGACGCGCTCGAACGCCCGTCCGTCGGCGGGACAACTGCCGACCTGGTGGTCCAGCCCCAGCGCCAGCTTGCTGAAGTGGTGCCGTTCGACCTCGTTCAGGCGCAGTGCGTCGGCCAAGGCGGCCAGGACCGCGGTCGAGGGATTGGTGTCCCGCCCCTGTTCGAGGCGGGCCAGATAATCCACACTCACTCCCGCGAGCGCCGCGACCTCCTCGCGACGCAGACCCGGTGTGCGGCGGCGACGCCCCGACGGCAACCCGACTTCCTCGGGTTGCAACTGCGCACGCCGCGCTATCAGGAACTCGGCGAATTCGGACCTCGACACACCATCCATCCTCTACTATCCCGGACCCGTTATCCGCGCCCTACCAGTACCAGGATAAGGGCGGTGTGGATAACCGGACCACGGTCCGGAAGGCTGGTGCACATGACGACTTCCGAACAGACCCTCGCGACCGGAGCCTGGGAGCTCGACGCCAACCACTCCTCGGTCAACTTCACCGTCCGCCACCTGGGCATTTCCAAGGTACGCGGACGTTTCAACAACTTCGAGACCAGCTTCGTCGTCGACGAGTCCGGCACCGCCACCATCGAGGCCACCATCCACCTGGACTCCTTCGACACCGGCAACGAAGGCCGCGACAACCACGTCCGCAGCGCCGACCTGCTCGACGTCGAGAAGCGCCCCACCCTGCACTTCAAGGCGTCCGAGCCGGTGCAGGTGGCCGAGGACTTCGAGGTCACCGGCGATGTCACCCTCGGCGGCGTCACCAAGCCGGTCACGCTCGAGGTCGAGTGGGGCGGCGTGCAGGAGTTCCAGGGCGACGGCAAGCGCCACGCCGGATTCTCCGCCACCGGTTCGTTCAAGCGCTCGGACTTCGAGGTCGCCCCGGCCGTGCCCGCCGCGATGCTGAGCGACAAGATCGCCATCGAGCTGGACATCCAGCTGATCGAGCCCCAGGGCTGAGCCCCGGACCACGGGTCTGATTCTCGCGCGCGAAGCCGCCCTCGCCGATCCCGGCCGGGGCGGCTTCGACGTGTCCGGGCGACGGGCCGATCGGACCGGTCAGGGCAGCAGCCCGTGCCGCCGCGCCCGCACCACGGCCTCGTGCCGGGTGTGCGCGGACAGTTTGGTCATGGCACTGCGCAGATAACTCTTCACCGTCTCCGGACCGACCGAAAGACGTTCCGCGGCTTCGGCATTGGTGCACCCCAGCGCGATCTGCGCGAGCACGTCGAGTTCGCGCGGCGCGAGGGCGGGTACCTCGTCCGGGATCCCAGGATCGGACATGAGCCGGGCCAGCCGGTCGGACAGATCCCGCAAGCGGGTGCGGGTCACCGCATCGCCGACGGTCTGCGCGATACCCCGCACCTCGGCGTGAATGGCGCGCAGCTGCTCGGCGACCACCGCGTCCGGTCCGGGCGCGGGCGCGGCGGCCTCACGCAGCCGCAGCCGCCGGTCCACCTCGTCCCGGATCGCCAACTCGACCGACAGGCGCCGCCCCGCCGCCATGGCCAGATCGGCCGCGCGGTCACCGACCGGACCGGCATCACGACTCGCGACGTACAGCACCGCACGCGACTCCCCGCCCACCACGACCGGAATGCCGACCACCGCGCGCAGCCCCTCGGTCAGCACCGGCGCGTCGTAGTGATGGGTGATCGTGGAGGCCGCCCGGTAGTCCGCGACCGAGGTCGGACGTTTACTGGCGAAGGCCGCACCGCCCACCCCCGAGGAGGGGGATACCACCAGACCTCGCATCGCACTGGTCCGGGTACCCAGGAACTCGGTCAGCACCAGCGCACCGGCGTACACCTGGCCGCCGAATACCACCGGCATCCCCGACACCGCCGCGACCTGCCGTAACTCCGCGCGCAACGCGTCGGAATCGCGCGGGCGCAGGACATCGGCGGAACTCATTGCGGGCACCCCTTTCCGGGGGTAGCGACGGGCAACTGTGACCTAGATCCTATAACCGTGAGTTGGAGCATGGGCCTGGCTCGGCCGACCAGTTATACACACGGAGCATGGGACACGCCATTACTCGGCGATACTATCGGCGACAATCTGGACCGCACGATCGCGACCTACGGCGAGCGTGACGCGCTCGTCGATCGCGTCACCGGGGCGCGCTGGACCTATCGCGAACTCGGCGCGCGCGTCGACGCACTGGCCTCGGGTCTGCTGGCCGCGGGCATCGGCAAGGGCGATCGGGTGGGCATCTGGGCGCCCAATCGCGCGGAGTGGACGCTGGCGCAGTACGCGACCGCGAAGATGGGCGCGATCCTGGTCAACATCAACCCCGCGTACCGGATGCACGAACTGCGATATGTGTTGCAGCAGGCCGGAATCCGGCTACTGGTCGCCGCGACCGAGTTCAAGGGATCGGACTACGCGGCGATGATCGAGCAGGCCCGGCCCGAATGCCCGGACCTGGAGCAGGTGATCCTGCTCGAGAGTGACGAGTGGTCCGCGCTGCTGGCGGCGGGCGAAGCCGCGGACCCCGCGGAACTGGCCGCGGCACAGCAGAACCTGTCCCCCGACGATCCGATCAACATCCAATACACGTCGGGCACAACCGGATTCCCCAAGGGCGCGACGCTCTCACACCACAACATCCTGAACAACGGCTATTTCGTCGGCGAACTGTGCGGCTACACCGCCGAGGACCGGATCTGCATTCCGGTGCCCTTCTACCACTGCTTCGGCATGGTGATGGGCAATCTGGCCGCGACCAGTCACGGCGCGGCGATGGTCATCCCGGCCGCCGCGTTCGATCCGGCCGCGACACTGGATACCGTTGCGGCCGAACGCTGTACGTCGCTGTACGGCGTGCCGACGATGTTCATCGCCGAACTCGCCGACCCCGGATTCGACTCGTACGATCTGAGCTCGCTGCGGACCGGGATCATGGCCGGATCGCCGTGCCCGATGGAAGTCATGAAACAGGTCATCGATCGGATGGGCATGAGCGAGGTCTCCATCTGCTACGGCATGACCGAGACCTCGCCGGTGTCCACCCAGACCCGCCGCGACGATTCACTGGCCCAGCGCACCGCCACCGTCGGCCGGGTCGGCCCGCATCTGGAAGTCAAGATCATCGATCCCGCAACGGGTCTCACGGTGCCGCGCGGAGAACAGGGCGAATTCTGCACCCGCGGTTATTCGGTCATGCTCGGTTACTGGAACGATCCCGGACGAACCACCGATGCCATCGATGCCGGACGTTGGATGCACACCGGCGATCTGGCGGTGATGGACGAGGACGGATATGTCGCGATCACCGGCCGGATCAAGGATATGGTGATCCGCGGCGGCGAGAACATCTATCCCCGCGAGATCGAGGAATTCCTCTACACCCATCCGGATATCCTCGACGCCCAGGTCGTCGGAATACCCGATCCGAAATACGGTGAGGAATTGGTCGCCTGGATCCGAATGCGCGAGGGCACAACATCATTGGACGCTACCTCGCTGCGCGAATTCTGCACCGGCAAGCTCGCCCATTTCAAGATCCCCCGCTACGTGCATCTGGTCGAGGAATTCCCGATGACCGTGACCGGCAAGATCCGCAAGGTCGAGATGCGGGAGATCTCCGCGCAACTGTTCACCGCCGATTCGGCGGACACCACCTCAGGCTCGACAGGAGAGGCTCAGTGACCCGGCCCGAACCCACGTCCAATACCGCGCTCTATCGCGCGAGCCGCGACCAGCTCCTCGGTGCGGCAACCGATTACGAGAGCGCGCAGCGCACCTTCCGCTGGCCTCGGCCGACCGGGAAGTTCAACTGGGCCGTCGACTGGTTCGACGTGATCGCGCACGGCAACGACCGCACCGCCCTGTGGATCGTGGAGGAGGACGGCAGCGAACGGAAGGTCACCTTCCAGGAGATGTCGCGCCGTTCGGATCGGGTCGCGACCTGGTTCGCGAATCTCGGTATGCGCAAGGGCGATCGGGTGCTGCTGATGCTCGGCAACCAGGTCGAACTCTGGGAGGCGATGCTGGCCGTCGCCAAACTCGGCGCGGTGATCATGCCGACCACCGCCGCACTGGGCCCCACCGACCTGAGCGACCGGATCGACCGTGGCGCAGTGTGTTTCGTCATCGCCAACACCGCGGACGCCACCAAATTCGCCGAGCTGGACGGCGACTACACCCGGGTCGTGGTCGGTGACCCGGTACCGGGCTGGCACGCCTACACCGAGGCCGACGCGGTCGAGAGCGCGGGGCCGTTCCGGGCGGTCACCGATGTCACCGACGAACTGCTGGTCTACTTCACCTCCGGCACCACCAGTAAGCCGAAGATGGTGCGGCACAACCAGACCAGCTATCCGGTCGGACATCTGAGCACGCTGTACTGGATCGGCGTGCGCCCCGGCGACGTCCATCTGGCGATCAGCGCACCCGGCTGGGCCAAGCACGCCTGGAGCTGCTTCTTCGCCCCCTGGATCGCCGAGGCGACGATCTTCGTCTACAACTACGCGCGATTCGACGCCGCGGCGCTGCTGGCGCAGTTGCACCGGGCCGGGGTGAACACCTTCTGCGCGCCACCGACGGTGTGGCGCATGCTGATCCAGGCCGACCTCGGCGAACGTCCGGACGGACTGCGCGAAATCCTCGGCGCGGGTGAGCCACTCAATCCCGACGTCATCGCGCAGGTGCAGAAGGCGTGGGGCCTGACCATCCGGGACGGCTTCGGCCAGACCGAGACCACCCTGCAGGTCGGCAACACCCCGGGCCAGCCGGTCAAGCCCGGATCGATGGGGCGTCCGGTGCCGGGAGTCCCTGTGGTGCTGGTGGATCCGATCACCGGCGAACTCTCCGACGAGGGTGAGATCTGCCTCGATCTGAGCGCCGATCCGGTCAATCTCATGACCGGATACCTGGACGACCCCGAACGCAATGCCGCGGCGATGGCGGGCGGTTACTACCACACCGGCGATGTCGCCACCCGCGACGCCGACGGCTACATCACCTATATCGGCCGCACCGACGACGTCTTCAAATCCTCGGATTACAAGGTCTCCCCCTTCGAACTGGAGAGCGTGCTGATCGAACATCCGGCGGTGGTGGAGGCCGCGGTGGTGCCGCAGCCCGACGACACCCGGCTGGCCGTGCCCAAGGCCTATGTGACGCTGGCCGCCGGATGGGCCGCCGACGACGAGACCGCCCGCGCCATCCTGGAATACGCGCGCGACCATCTCGCGCCCTATCTGCGGGTGCGCCGGCTCGAGTTCACCGAACTGCCCAAGACCATCTCGGGCAAGATCCGGCGAGTGGAACTGCGGCGCCGCGAACAGACAGCACACGCCTCCGGCGCACGCATCGACACCGAATTCCGCTACGAAGAACTCGTTCGCACAACGACACTCGACTAATGGCCACGCAGCGATCATGATTCGGATAGTCTCCACCCCGGCAGCTCCAGCTGGCGTATCCGACTTTCGTGTCGGGTATCCGGTGTCCGGCCGAAGTTTGGCGCGTTTGCCCGAAAGTGGCGTGTTCCGGGCTAGCAAGGCAATTGGTCAGCACACAAAACTGGGGCTCACGTCCCGATTATTCGTGATCGACAGTCCGTATCTCGACGATTGGAGATTGCCTTGCCGCAGCACACCGGGTCCCAGCACACCAGCGAGAGCGCCACGGCGTACGTCGTGGCCGCTCTCGAGGCGAAGGGCACCGCAACCCGCGACGATTTCGACGTACCCGCGATCGTCGCCGCAACCCACGCAATAGCGGAGAGCTGGGATTTCGATTCCCTGGAACGCACCACGTTCTGGGGAATCGCCGCCACCCACCTGCGATTCTAGGATCCGGTGACAATCCCCGCTTCCACGAACGAACGCGCTTGCGCCGCAACGTTCCACCGCTGCGCAGCGCGACGTACCGAGGCGGCGTCCGCGTATCCCAGCAACTGCGCCTGCCGGGCACGGCTCACCGGGCCCGCGGCCGCGGCGCGGTGGAGCCTGGCACGATCCAGCTCCCGCCGCCAGGTCGTGCCGGATTCGGTGAGCCTGCGTTGCAGCGTGCGCGGACTCGTGGCCAGTCGGCGAGCGACCCGTTCCAGCGAGACCTCACCCTGGTCCAGTGCCTCGGCCAGTGCGGCGCCCACCCGTTCGGGCCAGCTCAGTTCCAGCGGCGGCGGTGGCGGCAACGTGGCCGCCAGCGGTTGCAGCACCTCGGCCAGCGCCGGATCGGCAGTGGTCAGCGGAAGATCCATATCGGCGGCCCGGAACGTCATCGCGTCCATCTGCGCGTCGAATTCGATCTCCCCCGAACCGAATACCTCCCGGAAGGCCCGCAGATTCCGCGGCGCGGACTGCCGCAGTGCCACCCGGATCGGGTCCAGCGGCGCATCCACGACGGCACGAGCCCTGGTCAGCACGGCGACCAGTCCCCAGAGCTGAGTCAGCTCACGGGCCCGGCCATCGCCCTCGATCATCTCCAGCGACAGTGTCGCCTCTTCCGCGTTCTCCTGAAACAGGTCGAAGCGGTGATTGCTGGTGACCGCGGTGACGTACGGCCCGCAGGTCGCCAGCCCGGCGCCGACCGTCGGTGCGCTGGTGAACAGGTAGTCGTAGAGCCGCGTGGTCGACAGCTCGTAGCGGCTCGCGATGTGCAAGGCCACGTCGGGATCGTCGAGCCATTGCTCGGCGATTTCCCAGAGTCGACTGAAATGGTCGTTTGATACATGTGCGCCGGGTCCGGTCATCACCCAATCGGGCAGCCCGCACGCGCGTAGCAGCCGGTCACGATCCAGCCCGGCTTCGACAAGCCGTGCAATCACAAATCGGTGCAATAACGTCGAGTCAGTCCCCATGCCCCTCCTGCCTACTGTTTCCCCGAAGAATCTTCCTGGAAATAGCTACCTGGCAGAGTAGTCGCCGCGAGCGCAGCGGTCCGCATTATGTCGGGTACTCCTCGGCCCGGTGTCCGATTTGTTCAAGACCGAGTCCCGATCACCGCCATAGAGTCCGGAACCATGACTCTTCGACTGAATGTGATCGGCCTCGTCGCCGCGGATCTCGCTGCCGCCGTGCGGTTCTACCGCCGTCTGGGGGTGGAGTTCGGCGAGGCGACCGGCGGCCACGTCCAGGCCCGGCTACCCGGTGGCATGCAGTTCATGATCGACTCCGAGGACAACGTCCGCTCCTTCCATCCCGACTGGCAGGGCCGGCCCGGCCGGATCGGGCTGGCGGTGGAATGCGACGGAGCCGCCGAGGTGGACAAGGTCTTCGCCGAACTCATCGAGGCGGGATATCGCGGGGAGATCGAACCGTTCGACGCGGTCTGGGGCCAGCGCTACGCCACCGTCCTGGATCCGGACGGGAACGGGGTCGACCTCTACGCCCCGCTCGTCTGAACGGACCGATCCCGGGCGATCAACCGGGCCAGTGACGTCCCGGCCAGCTCGCGAACATCACGCGCGAGATGGGCCTGATCGGCATATCCGGCGCGGAATGCGGTCTCGGCGAACGGGACTCCCCGACGGGCCAGGGCAAGCGCACGTTGCAGGCGCAGCACCCGGCCCAGCATCTTGGGTCCGTACCCGAAGGCGGACAGCGACATTCGATGCAGTCGCCGCTCCCCCAGCCCCAGCGACTCGGCGACGGCGGCCACCGAGGACCCCGCACCCAACCGCCGCACCACCACGCGCAACGCCGGATCGGCCGGATCGGTCTCGGCGGCAACAGCTCCGGCGATCCGGTCGAGTTCGGTCATCGGATCGGTCGACGCGACAAGGACTTCGGTCAGCGGACGCACCCGCGCGGGCCGCCACAACTCGTCGAGATCGGCTCGCCGGTCGAGCAGTTCGCGTGCCGGGACGCCGAACAGTGCGGGTGCGGTGCCGGGGAAGAACCGGATTCCGGTGACCCGCGTTCCGGGCGGGGCGGTAGTCGGATAGCCGCGGGTGTCCGGGCCCGCGACGACCAGTCGGCCGCGCAGCCAGAGCAGATCCATACATCCGTCCGGCAGGACGGGAGCGTCGTCGGCCGGGCCGATCGTGCGGGCCCACACCGTCGCGCCCGGGACCGTCCGGGAGCGACGCTCCCGATACCGCGGCGGCGGATGGATCTGCACCTCCGACACACTACGCGGCGCGCTCTGCCCGTCCGTGTTCATCGCCACATGCACCGGGGAGCATCCGATGCCCCTGTGGGGACCACTAGACTACCCAGGACTTCCGGAGGGAAACAAAGCTAGTTCGGATTGGGGTCCGCATCACCATGTTCAAGGGTTTCAAAGACTTCCTCATGCGCGGGAACGTCATCGACCTGTCCGTCGCGGTCGTGATGGGTACCGCGTTCACCGCGATCGTCCGGTCGGTCACCAAGGGGATCGTGGAACCGCTGCTGGCGATTCTGGGCAGCAACAGCCAGCTCGGGCTGGGCTTCCAGCTGGTGCCCGGTAAGCCGGCCACCTTCATCGCGATCGGGCCGATCGTCAGCGCCGCCATCGACTTCATCATGGTCGCGGCCGTGCTGTACTTCGCGCTGATCCTGCCGATGAACACGCTCAAGAAGCGCTTCGCCCGGGGCGAGACCAAGAAGTCCGAACCCACCCAGGAAGAACTGCTGACCGAGATCCGCGATCTGCTCGCCGCTCAGGCGAAGGGCTCGGCCGCCTCCGACGGTTCGGATCGCTCCGACGACTCGGCCACCGACTCGCGACGCGTCACCGCGAGCAGTATCGCCGACTGAACCGCTCGTGCGCGGCGGTCAACCGCAATCCACCACCAGGGCCGTGGTGTTGTCGCTACCTCCGGCTCGCAGCGCGCCCTCCACGAGAGCCTCCGCGGTGATCGCCGGAGTGGCGCACCCGACGAGCGTCTCCTTGATCTCCGTCATACTCAACGGCTTGTGCACACCATCGGTGCTCAGCAGGAAACGGCCGTGACTCGATCCGGTCGTGGCCCGGCCGATGGCCTCGGGAGTGACCGTGCGCGCGGAGGTGATCACCAGATGTTCGAAGCGCCGCGCCGGATTGCGCCCGAGGGACCGGAAGTATTCCGCGGCCGTGTGGTCGGTGGTGATCTGATGCAGCACCCGCCCGTTCCACCGGTACGCGCGGCAGTCCCCCACCCAGGCGATGTCGCACGGCCCGTCGGCCGGCGGCACAACCGCGACGACCAGGACCGCGTCGGCTTCCTTCTCGGGGAATTGCCGCAACAGTTCGGCTTGCGCGGCGAGTATTCCGTCGGCGGCGCCGGCCTGGGTCGCGGTGCGCGCGGCGACCGCGGCGACCGTGCGGGCGGCACGGGCAGCCGGCAGATGATCGCCGACTCCGTCCGCGACCACGAACGCGCTCGTCCCGGTACTCGGATCGGTCCAGCTGGACACGGCATCGGCATTGAGCGACCGCAGGCCACGCCTGCTCACCGATGCTCCTGCGACACCCGCCACCCGAATCAGCTCACGACGGGAAAACGCGGCGGTAACACCACTGTCCACGGCCGCCTCCTTGGGCTCAGCTCACCCCGCGCTGCCTGTCGGCAGTAATTCAAGTAAACCCCGCACACCCATGGACAACACCAGATTCGTCTGTGGGATTCCTGAGAACCGGACGACCGGCATGTTCTCCGGTCAGCCCGGCAGGGTGATCAGTCGCTGAGCGTCGTCGAACAGAGCGCGTTCGGCGACCCGGGCCGCGGCCAGCGCCGCCAGCGATGCCGCGGCGAGCAGCATGTACATCACCACGATCTGATAGCGGATCGCGGTGAGCGGTTCGACCCCGGCCAGGATCAGGCCGGTCATCGCGCCGGGCAGACTGATCAGGCCGACGACCTTGGTGGAATCGATGCCGGGCACCAAGGCGGTGCGCAGCGCCGAGCGCCGGTACGGCAGGAATGCGGCGCGAGCGGGCAGCCCCAGGCACAGTCGCGCCTCGATCGCGGGACGGGCCGCCACGGCGTCCTCGCGCAGGCGGCGCAGGGCGATCCCGGTCGCCTGCATGGACCCCGAGACGATCATGCCGCCGACCGGCACCACCACCCGCGCCTGAGTCGAGATGACCTGCAACGCGATCAGCGCGCCGAGGGTGATCACCGTCCCGAACGCGACCCCGGTGGTGGCGGCTCGAATCGCATGCGGCAGACCGGCGCCGCGTCGTCCGGCGACCTGTCCGGCGATGCCGACCATCAGCACCACCCAGCCGAGTGCGCCCGGTAATCCGGTGTGCCGGAACAGAATCAGCAGAATCGCGCCGACCGCGACCAGTTGCACCCCGGCGCGCGCGGCCGCGATCAGCAACTCACGCGTCAGATGCAGTCGCTGCCGGTAGGCGATCAGCGCGGCCAGGGCCACCAGCGCCACCGAGGTGCCGACGCCCTGCCAGTTCGGGACCGAAAGTCCTTCCACCATCAGGCTTTCCGATCGTCGTGGGCGCCGAGCCGGGACAGCCCGCCGCCGCCCAGCAGCAGCACCTCGTCGGCGACCCGCCCGACGAATCCGCTGTCGTGGCTGACCAGTACCACCGATCCGCCGTCGCGAGTGTGCTCGGCGATCAGATCCGCGACCGCTCCGGCGGCGGCCTCGTCCAGGGCCGAGGTCGGCTCGTCCAGGATCAGCGCCTGCGGGCCGACGGCCAGCTCGCGCGCCAGGCAGACCCGTTGCGCCTCACCGCCGGACAACTCGGCACAGCGTCGATGCAGGAAGGTCTTCGGCAGTCCCGCCCGCCGCAGCAGCTCACCCGCCTGCGACTCGGTCAGTTCCGCGCGCCCGACCCGCAGCTCATCGATGACGACGTCGGTCAGCAGCGTCGCCCGCTGCGGCACCAGCCCGACCCGGCGGCGCAGATCGAGTACGTCGAGTTCGGTGATCGGCACGTCGTCCAGCAGGATCCGCCCGCTGGTCGGTTCGGCGAGCCGATTCAGCAGTCGCAGCAACGTGGTCTTACCGGCCCCGCTGGGCCCCACCACCGCGGTACACCGGCCGCCCGGCAGCCGCACACTGACGTCGGCGAATATCGTGGTCGGCCCGTAATCCACGCCGACCTGCTCCAGGACGATGCTGTGCACGACACCACCCTGCCGCACCCGGGCACGTAACGCACCGCAACCACACGAACGCGCTGCCATCCGGTGCGGATGACAGCGCGTTCGGGGAGTTCTGCTCAGTCCTCGCTGAACGAGGAGGCGCGCTGCTTGCTCGCGCGGGCGCGACGACGTTCGGCGCGCAGTTCGGCGAGTTCCTGTTCGAGGGTCTCGGCGATCCGGAACTGGCCGGTGTCGTAGCCGTTGAGCGAATCGTCCTGTCCGGCATCGGCATCCGCGCCGTTGCTCGCGGCTTTGCCGTTGCCGCCGGACTTTCCGTTCTTCGCCGGCGCACCGTTGACGTCCGCACCGTTCAGCCAGGCTTCGTTGGCGCGGTATTCGTTGCTGCTCGCGGAATCGTCGGCGCCCGCGGAGCGGAACGAGGTGAGCGTGTCGTCCGCGTCCACCGTCGAGGGCTTGTCGGATTCCCCGGCCATGGCGTCCACCCGGGTGGAGTCCTCGGCCGAGGAGGTGGCCTCCCCTCCAGGCAACGCCATCAGCGCGCCGCTGGGCCGGGTGACGTCCGGAGAGACGTTCTGCCGGAAGAAACTCACGAAGGTCGGCATCGTGCGACGGATCTGCTCCGAGGGGTCGGGCAGATCGCGGACCTGTTCGGTGGCGTGCGCGATGGCCATGCCGTACCGCGAGCTGGCGGCGTGGTGGATGAGCAGCGCGACACCGATCATCACCGGGGCGACCGCGTGCACGCCGACGTCGTACCAGCGGCCCGACCTCAGGTACGGGTAGGTGTTGAGGCCGACAGTCAGTGACAGCAGGGCCAATTCGGCGATCGCGACCTGCTTGCGGCTGTCCAGGATGCCCCACTCGGCGACCTTGTTGGTGCCGATCATGATGATGACCAGACACACGCTGATCATGGCTTCGAGCAGGTAGCTGAACCAGTACAGCGGATCGGTCGGACCGCCGGGGGCGATGTTGTGCTGCACGTTCACCGCGGACCACAACATGCCGGCCGCCACGACACCGGCCAGTGCGCGCAGCGACCACGCCCGATGTCGGTACAGCGAGGCCAGTTTGGCGTGCGGACTCGATTCGCGCCGCTGTGCGGCGAGCGCCCGGCGGGCGAGCAACAGATCACGCATGTCGGCTTTCGCGATCTTCTGAGATGTTGTCCTGGCTTCGTCGGAGGCCGCGGCCGCGGCCTGGACATGCTTCCAGCGTTGGTCGCGCTCGGCCTCGCGAATCTTCTCGGCGAGTTCACGTTCGGCGCGCAGCTCGTCTTCGGACAGGGCCTCGGTCAGCGCGGGGTCGAACTGATAGGCCAGCCGTCCGCGGGCATGCTCGACCCGTTTTGCCAGATGCGTGACATCGTCCTCGCCCGAGTGCTCGATGGTCATCGCGCCTCCAAGCGTGTGAGATGCTGCGGCAGCCAAGGGGTCACGGTTGGTAGCGGCACATAGCATTAATAGTCGATAGACCGCCCATGGCGAAACCGCAAGTTTGCCACTTCGCACAAATCCTCGGCGTGGCGCGCGCGACACGCGCAGAACGGTAGGGCTACCGAACATTCCGAACTGGACTACCGACCCGGAACCGGACGGTTTCGAATGCGCGGCTCGTCCCATTTCCCCGCCGTCCTCGTGATCGCTTGCGCCACAGCCTGTCCCGGTACCCGCGAGTAGCTTGGATGAGGTGGGGCCGACAGCCGCACAGGGAGCGCGATCGGATCTCGATCGCAGAGGACAGTGAGGACATCGTGGTCGATACCGAAGCACCTACTCCGATCGAAACAGTCGGCGAAGATTTTTTCTCCGACCCGCACGCCTACTACCGTCGCTGGCGCGAACGCGGCCCGGTGCTGTACGTCGAATTGCCCCGTAACTCCGTGCCGGGCTACGTGATCGTCGGATACGAGGAGGGGCGCGCCGCGCTCACCGATTCCCGGCTGCGCAAGAACGTGCCCGGCCTGCTGGCGGTCTTCGAACGCAAAAATCCTGCGTCCCGGGCGAATCCGGGCATGTTCGATCTGTCCGGCCACATGCTCAACACCGATCCGCCGGACCACACCCGGCTGCGCAAGCTGGTCAACAAGGCCTTCACCGCGCGCAGCGTGGCCGCGCTGAAGCCGCGCATCCAGGAGATCACCGACGGCCTGCTGGACGCGATGGAGGGCCGGGACGAGGTCGATCTGATCCAGTCCTTCGCGGTGCTGCTGCCGGTCACCGTGATCTGCGAACTGCTCGGCGTGCCGCTCGACGACCGCGAGGGCTTCCAGCGCTGGACCAAGATGCTGATCGGCGGCGCGGCGAAGACCGACGAGGAGGTCTTCGCGGCGGGTTCGGACATGTCCGAGTATCTGCGGCGGCTCGTCCAGGCCAAACGCGCGAACCCCGGCGAGGATCTGCTGTCCGGGCTGGTGCACACCAGCGACGAGGACAACGATCGTCTCGACGAGCGCGAACTGGTCTCGATGGCCTTCCTGCTGCTGGTCGCCGGTCACGAGACGACGGTGAATCTGATCGCCAACGGCGTCCGGGCGCTGCTGCACAACCCGGATCAGCTGCGCGCCCTGCGCGAGGATCCCGACGGCGTGCCCGCCGCGGTGGAGGAGTTCCTGCGGTACGACGGACCGGTCGGCTGGGCCACCGCGCGCTTCACCGACGAGCCCGTGCAGATCGGCGGGGTGGACATTCCGGAGGGCGAACTGGTGTACGTCGCGCTGAGCGCGGCCAATCGGGATCCCGAGCACTACGCCGATTCCGAGGCGCTGCGCACCACCGGCGATGCGAGCGGACATCTGGCCTTCGGTCACGGCATCCACTACTGCGTGGGCGCGCCGCTGGCCCGGCTCGAGGCCGATATCGCGTTCCGGACGCTGCTGCGCCGGTTCCCGGACCTGGGCCCGAGCGCCACGGCAGCGGATCCGATCTGGCAGCCCAGCTTCCTGATCCACGGGATGACAGCCTTTCCCGTTCGACTCAAGTAGGCGGCATACGGATAACAACATCCTTCTGCTCGCAGTAACACAAGTACGCTCACCTGCCACAATACTGGCGAAACTGTAACAGGTTTCACCTGCTGGTATAGCGAAGCCGTATTTACTTATTCGGTATGCGGCGGTTAATCTCGAGCGGACGCAGAGCAGAAGGGAACGTCA
>NZ_JAINZY010000003.1:0-740211 GCF_019890715.1 Nocardia coffeae
ACGCTGTGCCGACGGTTCGCTGCGCTCCGCTCACGACGCCTCCTGCGCACAGCACGAATCGATGCCGTATTCGGGGCACAATGCGACGGCGTTCCCGGTCGCGGCCAGCACGGCCTCCGCCGAGGACAACATCTGCACCAGTTCCGGGCGGGTCAACCGGAACAGCGATGCCCGCCCGACCGGCTCCGAATCCACCAAGCCGCAATCACGCAGGCAGGCAAGATGTTTCGACACCGTCGACTGCGCCAGGCCGACGGCCTTGACCAGATCGGTCACCCGGGTAGGACCCGCCGCCAACCGCCGCACGATCGCCAACCGGGCCGGATCGCCCAACGACCGGAACAGTGCCGCAGCGGGAATCAACTCCACCCGCTCGACATCGATATTAGACGCTTTCATCGTCATATGGCGATGCTATATCGGGCGGCCTCGTGTGCCAAGCGGCTGGGGAACGATTCACGGGTGATTCGGGCGTGCCGGTCTTGCGGTCCTCGCGCAGCTGTCTCGCCCGTCGCTCCGATGCGGTTCGGATGCGTCCGGCCTGGCGTGCGGGTGCGGCGGCCGGACTTGCCGCCGCGGCTCGCGAACGCCTCGAAGGCAGTCGAAACCGCTGGTTCTCGGCCGAATCACCGTGTGCCGCACTGTGAACGGTCGCCGATTACGCCTTCGGGGCGGTGCGGTTGGCGTTGATCTCGTCGCGGTGCGCCATGGCCCACTCGGCGAGGGAGACCAGCAGCGGCAGCAGGGTGCGACCGAGTTCGGTCAACTCGTACTCGACTCGCGGCGGCACCTCCGCATATGCCGTGCGAGCGACCAGACCGTCCTCGACCAGGTGCGCGAGCGTCAGGGTGAGCATCCGCTGCGAGATGCCCGCCACGGCTTCGCGCAGTTCACCGAATCGCAGCGGTCCCTCGCGCAGGGTGCCGATCACCAGCAGACTCCACTTGTCGCCGATGCGATCCAGCACCTCCCGGACCGCACCGCCGTCGGGTATCCGCACCGTCTTTCGTGTGACTTGCGTCATACCCGAGCTTCCTTCCTGGATGCATACATCGATGTGCCTTTTGTCGCCGCATCGACGCTCGCCCACGATATGACCACGTACCAACGTGAGGATCGGTGAATACGGTGAATATCGCATTGTGGATCGCGCAGGGCCTGCTCGCGTTCGTATATCTCGTCGCGGGCGGATTGAAGCTCGTCCGCTCGCGCGAGCAACTCGTGGCGACGGGCCGGCTGGACTGGATGAAGGACAACTCGGACGCGGTCGTGCGGGCGGTCGGCGCGATCGAAGTGCTCGGCGCGCTGGGTGTGATCCTGCCCGCGGCGACCGGCATCGCGCCCATCCTGACTCCGATCGCCGCGGTCGGGCTGGTCATCGTGCAGATCGGCGCATTGCGGGTGCACCTGACCCGCAACGAGCGACAACCCTTGCCTGCCAACGTGATTCTCCTGCTGCTCGCCGCCTTCGTCGCGATCGGACGTTTCGCGAGCTGACCTCGGCACACCGGATCATGTCCCGGGGTCGAGGCGGCAGGTGAATCGGTCGAACACCGGCTCACCAGGTGTCGGGTTCGTCCTCGCGGAGGCGTTGCAGGGCTCGTTCGATCCAGGTTTCGAAAGTGGTGGTGAGTTCGCGGGGGCTCGCGGGGCGCACGGTGAGGTGTTCTCGGGTGCGTAGTTGCAGGTAGCGGCCGTCCCGGGCGATATCGACCCATTGCACGGCGTACCAGGGGTCGAGGGTGTGGAAGATCGAGCCGGTGAACAGGGCCGCACCGCCACCGCCGTCGACGGGACGCTGGGATATGCGGTCGTAACGGTCGCGGGGAGTGTTGCGGCTCAGTCCCTCGGCGGGGCGGCGGATGTCCGCCAGGTGGAAGGTGTCCGGCTTCTCCTGGCCCGGCGGGAAGGACGGCACGATGGTGGCCAGGCGCTGGGCCAGCTGTTCGGTGCGGAACAGGCGGCAGCGCACGGTGCCGTCGATGGTGTCCTGGACGCCCGGATCGGCGGTCTGGGTGAGCATCATCGCGTTGAATCTCGTTCGCGCGCCGATGATCCGGTAGTCCTTCGGCTTGCCGCGACCGAGAGTCGTGGACTGCCCGAGGATTTCGATGCGCAGCTCGGCGTCGGTCAGGGTCTGGAACGCGAGTTCGATGAGGTTGCGCTCGTCCGCGTCGTACCGGCCGTGCACCTGCTGACGGTGGAAGCGAACCTCGTCCTGGGTCGGGAAGCGGCTGGTGTAGCTCAGCGGGCTCGGCAGCCGATCGCGCGCCTCGCCGAGCCACAGGGCAGCGAAATCATCGGGCTCCCAACTCCATTCGGTCATGGAACATCCTTCGATCACGAACTCCGGTCACCTGAGAACCGGAACGACAGTGGAACATGCGCCCAAGCGCCCCGCATTCGCGGGGGCGTCCGGAAATGCAAGGGGCACACCGGATCCGGCGCTCACCCGCGAGTATCGGGATCCCGGTCGAAATCCCCGCCGATGACGCCGCCCGGAATGCTCTTGGGCGTCGGGCCGAGCAGTTCCTCGGCGTTCTCCATATTGCGCAGCCAATCCGGGAGCGAGTGCTCTTTGTCGTCCTCGCCCTTACCTTTGCCCGCCGCGCCGCCCATTCCGCCCATACCGGCCATATTGCTGTTCGAACCAGCGGCTTTCGCGGCATTCGCCGCTGCCGCGGCGGCGTTGGATCCGGTGCCCGCCACACTCTTGCCCAGCCCGCCGCCGGTTGCCGAGCCCAGCCCGTTCAACGCGCTGTCCCCACCCGATCCGCTGCCGACTCCGCTGTAATTGCTCGGCGTGGTGGATGTCGGCGAGGTGCCGCTGTAGTAGCCGGTCGGCGTGGTCGCCGTCGAACTCGAATACCCGGACATCGACGGCATGGACGAGGAGCTGTATCCCGCCGCCGACGTGGAATCCGACTGGCTCGAAGACGTTCCCGACTGACTTCCGCTGTCGCCGCTCGTACCGCTGGTACTCCCGCCGGGGACGCTGGGGCCGTTGCCGGAGTTCGGGGTGTACGAGCTGCTGGGGGTGTAGCTGTAGAGCGGGTTGCTGATCTCGTTCGGCTTGGGGATAACTGGGATCTTCTTGTCCGCGTCGACGAAGTTCTTGACGTAGTTGTTCTTCATCGCCTCGCGGGCATCGTCACGGGCCTGGTCGATCTTCTTCTTCGATCGATCGCCGTGCCAGAAGAGAAGGTCGCCTTCCCAGAAGTTCGCGCGGCTTACATGTTGCATCGGTACTGCGACACCGCTTTTGGTGCCGTTTACGCCGTCGATCGCTGAGGTCACCTGGGTGGCAAGGGCATTCAATGCCTCGGTCAGATCCTCGGCGCGCTGAGCGTAGTTGGAGATGGCATCGTGAGAGGCATCGGCGGCCTTACCTTGCCACGCTGCTGAGCTGGACTGACGAATGCGAGCAGCGAAGAAGGAGGCAGCCGATGACCATTGGCTGGCCAATGTACTGTAATTTTGTGAAGCGGTATGCGCTTTGCTGGTATCGAGCGGATGAAACTTATTGTAAATATCCCAGTGGGAAAAATTATCCGGATTCTCCCCATCGTGAGGGATTTGGCCGTCCTCGTTAGTGACTCCCATTACTTAGACTTCCCCAGTCCAGGGTTGGTTGTGACACCAACTTGCATCTGCGTTCCGATAGGACTCTTCTCGATATTCGCTGTAAGTCGATTGTATTCGGCTGCGAAATTGCTGTCCTGCTGGCAATACTGCTGTGCAATAGTGTGATGGAGTGTTTGAAGGTCGTCAACTATTTTGTAATGCTGATCAAGGATGCTGTAGAGATTATCATCTGAGTCGGTATGGAGGCCGGCGTGGTTAGCTTTGCTTCGGAAGCGAGATACGACGGTATTTGCAGAGGTCAGGCCGTCTGTAGCCTCGCCAAGGCCCCAGTCCGACTGTTCGGAGATGGTTCTCGCCAGTGCCTGAAGCTTTGTGATCTCTGCCTTGAACGCCTTGCAATCCCGTTCTATGTAAGCAAACTCATCGGCGTTGAGTAGGAAATCCTTTGTCACGCCTTCGCCAAAACTTACGCTGAGACCGCCATTTTGGGCCTCGGTAATCAGACTTGCCAGCGGACCGGTTTGTGTCGGCTTGCCGTCGTCAGCCATCCTGTCGGCCTCCTCCCCAACTTAAATCTTGCCGATGTTGAAAACGCTAGACGGATGCTGGGAAGGTTGGTACCAGATCGCCCGCCAGCTTCTTGGCGATTTCGCAGGAATCCTGGGTCCCGGTCGCCTTGTGTGATGCTGGGTTCGTCACCAATATCTCCAACCCGCCGCCCTTCATCTCGACGTTCAGGATGCAATCCGCTCGCAGGTCTGTCAGATCGGCTTCGTGGTAGGTAATCGCTTGCCGCCCACCGACTGTCAGTTGTTCGAAATTGTTGAACTTCTTGTTGGCCTTGATGAGAGGGATTGTCAGGTTCGTGGTGCGGATTGTCGTCCCGTAGCCGTCGCCGTCGTACGTGGAGTAGACGCATCCTTTCCAAGCGGCGCCGCTCGTGGGATCCGTCGAGTCGGCCGGTATCGCGCCCGAATCGATGTGGTTTGCATCGGCCACCGACTGCGACAGCTCGCATGCATTGAAAGCTGAGGGTGCGGTCGGTGCGATGGTAGACGTCGCAGCTGCTGCCGATGAGCTGGCATTCGACGTTCCCCCGCCCTCGCTGTTACACCCAGCCAACAGGGCGGCTGCGCCGACGCCTGCTGCCGCACAACGGATTACGCGTCCCCAGTCGGTCATGTCGTCCTCTCGGCCCCGATACCACAGTGACGAGGGCCGGATCGACTCCCACCCCTCAACGGCTCGCATCGAACTTACCCGGTCGCTGTGTCCGCTTCAATACGCCTGCGCTTGGTCCGAGCGTCCGCTCACCGCAGTGCCGTGGTCGGTATGACATAACCCAGCGGGCGTCCTCGCGGTCAACAGCGGGGGTGCGGGCCTTGGGGCTAGGCGGAGGCCGGGAATGTAGAAACGATTTCTCCGGCGACTCGCTTGATGATCTCGCAAGAGTCTTGAATGCCGGTTGCCTTGTGCGAGGGCGGATTGTCGACCAACAGGTCCAGCCCGCCGCCCTTCATTTCGACGTCGATCATGCAGTCCTCGCGCAGATCGACGTCGTCGCTCGTGTGGTACGTCACTGCCCTGCGTCCGTCGACGGTCAGGCGCTCGGCGACCTTGTAGTCGCTCATGGTCTCGATCATCTGGACGGTCAGGTTGGTAGTCCAGGTATTGATGTTGAATCCGTCGCCGTTGTGTGTGGACCAGACGCATCCGCGGAACTTGATGCCACCGTCCGCGTCCGCGTCGGCGTTCATCGGATTCGAATCAATCTGCTCGGCATCGACCACGGACTGCGGTAGCTGGCATCCATTGAATGATGTCGGGGTACTTGGTGTTGTGGTCGTCGTCGCGGATGCATGCGGTGTGTTCGATCCCAGGTCGTCGCGGTTGCATCCTGTGAGCAGGGTTATCGCGCCGATAGTTACTGCCGCGCAATGGAGTACGCGTCTACGGTTGGTCATCTCGTCCTCACTCGGTGTCGTACCACGGTGGAGAGGCCGAATCGACTGCTCACCCCCCGGCGGCTCGGATCGAACTTACTTGGTGATCAACTTCGCCTTACAGAGAAGTTGTCCGGTCCGGACGGCTCGGCGCGCCGGTCAACGGGATTCGTGCCGGATCGGGTTGTGGGTGGGCGGTCAGATCCAGCGGGACAGTTCGGGGCGGGCCAGTTCGCACCACAGGACTGTGCGGCCTTGGTGTTCGTGGCGGCCGCAGTGGTGGGATACGTGTTCGACCTGGGGGGAGATGAGATTGTCTGCTGCGGAGATGAGGTGGGCGTTTTCGGGGGAGTCGTGGACTTCGATGACGAGGCGTCCGGCGGAGAGGGCGCGTAGACGGAGGGTCAGGCGGGTTATGTGGCTCGGGTCTTCGTCGACTACGGCGGTTACGAAGGCTTTGACCAGTTCGTAGGTGACCAGGACGCCGTCGAAGAGGACGTCGTGCCACCACCAGGCGGTGAGTTTCTTGCGGACGAACCATCCGGCGACGGTGACCGCATTCCATTGGGCCGCAAGGTCTATGCGTTCGTTGCCCGCGCCCGGGAAGGTGCCCGGCGGCGGCATGCCCTCGGCGATACCGGCGCGGGATGCCATGTGGGCGGCGACCATTCCCAATCTGCCCGCGAGGACGTTGATTTCGCGAGTGCCGAGGAGTTCGGCCACGGCGTCGAGGGTGGCGTGGTCGCAGGCGCTGACGCGGCGGATCTCGTCTCTGACGAGGTGAATCCTGTTGTCTGCGTTCATGTGTTCGCCTGCCGGATGGTCGGGTCGCAGGTGTGGGGTCTGGGATCGGCCAGGTCGGGCACCCTGCGGCGACCGGCGTGGATCTCCGAGGCCAGGTCCTCGTAGGCGACGGCGAGTTCGGACATGCGTTGCCAGAGATAGTGCCGATGCAGTTCCAGAACGCCTTGTGCCGAACCGGCCTGTGCGGCAATCGAATATTCCGCGATTCGGTCTATCACCATGCCGACGGTCTCGGTGTGCAGGAAGGGTGCGGTCGGCGTCTGCGCGCCGCTCGCCGACAGCCAGCGGTCGACTTCGCGCACCGCATTTCGCCGGGCATTATCTATTTCTGGAATATCTGTAATGGAATAGTCCAAACGGGCCTGATGCAGACACGCCAATTCTTGACACGCCAGCAGAACTGGATGATCCGGTGTCGCAATGCCTGTGCACGCCTGGACAAGAAGAACTTTCGATGGCAGTGCGGTCATGCCGTCCCCTCCCTCGGCGCGATCCATGCAGCGGACTCGTGCTGCCGCTTACCGCATAAGACCAGGTGAGGCGTCATCGCAGGACGATCGAGGTTCACACACCTTTCGGTCATCGTATGTCGCACGTGGGCAGCGTCTTTCGCTCGAACTGGTGATCGATTAACCCTTGTCGAGACAGCGGATCGCATGGTAATCATGGAGTTCCCCGGAATTGAGTCGGAAAATTCTGGTCGAACGCCCGAAACCAGGCCGGTAGGAGGTGCGTTCGAGGTCACCCATCAGGTGCGCGATCCATGTCACACCTGATTCTCCGGACGCACAAGCATTTTCGAGAAATTTGACGACTTCGAAAAAACGAATTCCTGATTCGGTAGGCGGTATATCCGCCGGTCATGAGAAGGAGCAGTACTGTGCCTGCACAGCCCACGACCCCGTCGGTTCCTCGCACGCAGGTTGCGCGGATCCTGTTCAAGCTCCACCAGCAGTCTGGCCTCTATATCAAAGATGTCGCCGAACAGATCAACCTCCACCACACGACGGTGTCGAAGATCCTCAAGGGGGAGCCGTGCAAGCTGAAGCCGATCTACATCGACAAGATGTGCGACATCTACCGTGTCTCGGACGACATCAGGGCGGACCTGAAAGTCTTGGCTGCTGAGGCCGAGCTTGCACGGGACTGGTGGTATGACTTCAACGATGTTGTGTCACACGACAAGTTGGACGTCTTCATCAATCTCGAGGCCAGCGCCACCACCCTCATCGGGTTTCAGAACATGCGCATCCCTGGTCTGCTGCAATGTGAGGACTATGCGCGAGCCTTACTGCGAACTAGTCCGGATCTGACCCCGGACGAGGTCGAACGCCACGTTCAGGTTCGGATGCGACGCAAAGCCATCCTTACCAGGCCATACCCCCTCCCCGGGTTGGACGTGATCCTCGATGAGGGAGTCCTTCGTCGGGTACTCGGTAACACCGAGGTCGCGCGAAAGCAGTTGCAGTGCATCGCAGAACTCTCAGCCTTGCCCAACGTCAGTGTTCGCCTCGTTCCCGTGGACTCCGGTATCTATCGCGGCACCGAGATAGGACCGTTCATCATCCTCGAATTCGGCGCCCCTCAAGATCGAGAACCTGATCCCTCAGTCGTGTACCTCGAGACAGGGGCGGGTGCGGGCAACCTCTATCTCCAGAAACCTGACCAGGTTGCCCGGTATCGTCAGTCCTGGAACGACATTGTTCGTGCGAGTCTGAGCACGGCCAAGACACGTGCTTATCTGTCCAAGATCGCAAAGGAGTTGCCCCGATGACGCAGTCTCCCGCCGGGTGGTTCAAGAGCAGTTACAGCCAGCAAGGTGGTGACTGCGTCGAAGTCGCCTTCCAAGCCATCGATGTGATCGCTGTCCGCGACTCGAAGAATCCCAGCGGCCCAGCTCTGTCCTTCACATCGTCCGAGTGGGATGCCTTCACAACGAACCTTCGGACAGGGGCATTCGCTGATCCTGCCTGATCGGATTGCACTGGACGTCAAGCAGATCCATTGCCGTTGGCGTGCCATCAACGCGTCACACCTCGTCCGCACCGGAGCCGTCTTCGAAATGGGCAAACACGTGGAACGACCGGTCGATTCGTCAACCACGAAGGCGGCCGCCTGATATGGCCGGTCGCCCGCTGTCGGCCGAGGAGTGCGATCGGCTTTGGGAAGCCTGGACTCCCACCGAAGTCGCCGAACGGCTGTCTAGCACCCGGTCGTGTTGGTATGTCGCTGCCGGGTGGGCGCTGGATCTGTTCGTCGGAGGACTCGGGCGTGAGCACTCCGATCTCGAAATCGGGGTTCCGCGTGAGCGATTCGCCGAGATCGCCGAGGTGTTCCCCGGATTCGAGTGGGACGTCGTCGGCGACGGCCATGTCTGGCCGTTCCCGGAGGAAGCCGACAACCAGCATCAGACATGGCTGCGTGAACCGGCGACCGGACATTATCGCCTGGACGTGTTCCGCGAGCCGAGTCGTGGCGATCGATGGGTATGCCGCCGCGACGCCTCGATCACCCTGCCCTACGACGAGCTGATACTCCGCTCGGCCGACGGTATCCCCTATGTGATCCCCGAGGTCGTGCTCCTGTTCAAGGCGAAAGCCCGGCGAGCCAAGGACGAAGTGGACTTCATGCACGCGGTCCCGACGATGGACCGATCACGGCGCTCCCGGCTGTCCGGATGGCTATCGCGAGTACACCCCGGCCATCCCTGGCTGGAAACGCTCTCGGAACTACCTTGATGCCACGACGTCGTCGCGGATGACGGGTAGTGCCGTTTCGTGGTGCGTGTCGTGTTCGGTCGGGTGTGATCGGGAGGGCGCGAACTGTGTTGCGGCTGTGGATGTTTCCGGGACTGCCTTGATGCGACGCCGTCTTCGCGGACGACGAGTAGTGCTGTTTCGTGGTGCGCACAGTGTTCGGCCGGGTGTGTGACCAGGAAGGCTCGCACGTGCCGCGGCTGCGGCTCATTCCGGGAACTACCCTGACGCGACCACGTCTTCGCGGACGACGGACAGCGCTGTTTCACGCTGCGCATCGTGTTCGGTCAGGCGTGCGACCAGGGAGGCGCGCACATCGCGGTAGGTGTCGGAGCCGAGCGGGAGGCGTAGCGGGTTCGCCTGGCTGTCGACCAGGTCGATCATCGCTCGGGCGATCTTTTCCGGGTCGTTGCTCAGCGGGAACGTGCCGTTTTCGAGAGCGCGGCGGACGTCGCCGGCCGGTGTGCGGTCGTATTCGGGCATGGCCGGTGCGGTGGACAGCGCGGTTCCGAATCCGGTCGGGGTCGCGCCGGGTTCGACGATGGTGAGGCCGATGCCGAACGGCTCGATCTCCCGGGCGACGGTCTCGCAGAAGCCTTCGATACCCCATTTCGAGGCGTGGTAGTAGCCGAAGTTCGGATACGTCGTCTGGCCGCCCGCGCTGGAGACCTGGAGGATGCGGCCGTGGCCCTGTGCGCGCAGATGCGGCAGTGCGGCGCGCACCACGTGCATCGATCCGAGCAGGTTGGTATCGATCACCTGGCGGATCTGCTCGTCCGTGACCTCCTCGACCGAGCCGAACGTGCCGAATCCGGCGTTGTTGACGATCACGTCGATCGTGCCGAGGGCCGTGAATGCCTCGTCCACGACGTGGCGGACCGACTCCGCGTCGGTGACGTCGAGCCGGGACACCCACAGGCGGTCGCCGTGGGCCGCGCGGAGGTCGTCGAGAGCTTCCGGCCTGCGCAGCGTCGCGGCGACCCGATCACCCCGCGCGAGCAACCGCTCGGTGAGCAGCCGCCCGAAACCCGAGGACGTTCCGGTGATGAACCATGTTCCGGCCATTGCGTTTTCCTTCCGTCGGTGTGTGTTGCCGACGGTATGAGTTCGAGTCGACTCGAAGTCAACCCGCGTACGCTGGCTCTTGTGACGACTGTTCCCGAGGCGACGTTGAGCATCGGTGAGGTCAGCGCGCTCACCGGTCTGTCGGCGCACACCTTGCGGTTCTACGAGCAGGAGGGCCTGTTCATCGAACCGGTGCGTCGCAATTCCGCGGGACGACGCGTATTCACCGACCAGGAGGTCGGCTGGCTGAAGGTCTGCGCGAAACTGCGCTCCTCCGGAATGTCCCTGCCGAACATCCGCCGCTACGCCGAACTGGCCCGGCGGGGCCCCGACACCACGAACGAGCGCTTCGACCTACTCCGCGCCCACGAATCCACAGTGCAACAACAGATCTCCGACCTCCAGGATGCGCTGGCAGTGATCCGCGGGAAAATCACCCTGTACGCCGACCACCTCGCCGCCGGCTCCGCCGACGAACTATGGCGCAACGGACCCGAGTGCGCCCCGGTCGAATAGTCCGTTCGCCCAATGGCCGGGCGCGAAGGGGCTATCCGGCATTTCGAATCGGCGTGCACGCGAACGGTCTTCTACCAGGGCAGTGACGCCGCTGATGTCTTCCCGCTCACTTTCACGGCCTCCGGCTCACAGCGTCGGCCGTATGCCCAAATCGTCCAGCAGGGTGCGGATGTGGTGTTCGATCTCGTCGCGGATCGGTCGGACCGCTTCGATGCCCTGTCCGGCGGGGTCGTCGAGTTTCCAGTCCAGGTAACGCTTTCCGGGGAAGTACGGGCAGGTGTCCCCGCAGCCCATGGTGATCACCACGTCGGAAGCTTCGACCGCGTCCGCGGTCAGCACCTTGGGGATTTCGGTGGAGATGTCGATGCCGAGCTCGGCCATGGCCTGCACGGCGGTGGGGTTGACCCGGTCGGCCGGCTCGGAGCCTGCGGAGCGGACCAGGACGCGGCCTGCCGTGAGGTGGGTCAGGAATGCGGCGGCCATCTGCGAGCGTCCGGCGTTGTGGACGCAGACGAACAGCACGCTGGGTGTGGAAGACATGGGTTTGTATCGGACCTTCGGTCGGTTGCGAGGGATCAGGGCTGAACCGGTGTTTTCTGAATATCGCTGCGGGGGAATCGGTTTCGGAGGGCGAGGGATACGTAGACGAGGCCGACCAGTACGGGGACCTCGATGAGCGGCCCCACGACTCCGGCGAGGGCCTGGCCGGAGGTGGCGCCGTAGGTGGCGATCGCGACGGCGATGGCCAGTTCGAAGTTGTTGCCCGCGGCGGTGAACGCGAGGGTGGTGGTGCGTTCGTAGCTCAGGCCGATGATGCGGCCGTAGAGGTAGCCTCCACCCCACATGATCGCGAAGTACGCCAGCAGGGGGACCGCGATGCGCACGACATCCATTGGGCGAGAGGTGATCTGGTGGCCCTGGAGGGCGAACAGGATCACGATCGTGAACAGCAGGCCGTACAGTGCCCACGGCCCGATTCGCGGGAGCAGTGTGCGTTCGTACCAGTCGCGGCCACGGGTCCGCTCGCCGAACCGGCGCGTGAGGAATCCCGCGACCAACGGGATGCCCAGGAAGATCAGCACCGATTTCGCGATCTGCCAGGGGGAAGTGTGAATCGTGGTCTGCGCCAAGCCGAGCCATCCGGGCAGGACCGAGAGGTAGAACCAGCCCAGCACGGCGAACATGACGATCTGGAAGATCGAATTCACCGCGACCAGGACCGCGGCGGCCTCGCGGTCGCCGCAGGCCAGGTCGTTCCAGATGATCACCATCGCAATGCATCTGGCCAGGCCGACGATGATCAGGCCGGTCCGGTATTCGGGCAGGTCCGGCAGCAGCAGCCAAGCCAGGGCGAACATCAGGGCGGGACCGACCAGCCAGTTCAGGACGAGGGAGCCGAGTAGCAGGCGGCGGTCGCCGGTGACCGCGTCGAGGCGGTCGTAGCGGACCTTGGCCAGCACCGGATACATCATGATCAGCAGGCCGATCGCGATCGGAAGTGAGATTCCGTCCACTTGCACCGCGGACAGTCCGCTGCCCAAGCCGGGAATCACGCGGCCCAGCAGGAGTCCGGCGGCCATCGCCGTACCGATCCACAGCGGGAGGAATCGGTCCAGGGTGGAGAGTTTCCTCGCGACTGCCGGATGAGTGTTGGTGGTGGTCATGGGGATTACCTCGGCATCGGTCAGCAGCAGCCGGCGTTCGCGGAACTCATGTCGGCCTTGGTGTCGGTGGCGCAGCATGAGCCTTCTGCGGCGGCTTCGGTGCGTTCGGTGCCGGTTCCGCAACACGCTCGCACCGCTGCGGCATCATCGGTGGCGAATTCCTTTGCAGCACCGAAGTGTTCGGTATCGGCGAGCACTGTGTAGACCTCCCACTTCTCGTCGTTCGGGCCGGTCACCCACACCTTGTCCTGGGTGGCGAAACAACACGTGGTCGCGATCTGCTCCTCGGTGAACAACCCCGCCTCCGACAGGCGGGCGATCTCGCCGTGTACCCGCTCGGAGGACTCGACCTCGACCCCGAGATGGTTGATCGTGCCGCCCTGACCTGTGTTCTCGAGCAGCACCAGCTTCAACGGCGGCTCGGCGATGGCGAAGTTGGCGTAGCCGGGCTTGCGCTTGGCCGGGGCGGTGTTGAACAGCGTGGAGTAGAACGTGATCGCCTGCTCGAGGTCGTCGACGTTGAGTGCGAGCTGGACGCGGGACATCAGAACCTCCATTGTGTGACATATATCGAAAAGGTGGTGTGTGGTCGAGTCTGGCACCTTTTCGACATATGTCAATACCGTAGGTACTGTGGGGCGCATGCCCAAGGCCTTGCCCGTGATCGATATGTCCGCGCCGGTATGCTGCGCGCCGGTTGCCGCAGGTCCGATCGACGACGCCGCCGCGCTCGCGGTCGCGCTGCGCCTCAAGGCTCTCGCCGACCCGGTCCGGGTGAAACTGATGTCACTGCTGTTGGCCAACCGCGAGACCGGCGAGAACGGCGGTGACCTCGCCGCTGCTGTCGGGCTGTCCGAATCGACGGTCAGTCACCATCTCGGGCAGCTGCGCAAAGCCGGACTCGTCGACTCCGAACGCATCGGCATGAACGTCGTCCATCGCGCCAAACGTGACGCACTCTCGGCGCTGTGCGTCGTCCTGGATCCCGACTGCTGCTGCTGAACGGGTCAGGTCGCCTTCGCGGAAATCTCGATCGTCGTCGTCATGCGGGACCAGCTCACAGTTGTTTACGCAGATCGGTGAAATGTATGCGCAGTGGAGCCGGTGTGGGATCATGAATTGGCGACAGCCGTCGGATCGATGACCTGGCTGTCGCGGTCCACAAGTTTCATGAACACCCGAACGCAGTTCGTCTTTGCATGCTCAATGTCTGCAAATCGTCGGCCACAACTTCGGGAGGATTGTCATGAACGATGCGATCGACCAGTTCGCTGACCTGTCCGAGATCAGAATGTGCTACCGCGACGAAGGTGATCCGGCGGGGCCACCGATGCTGATGATCATGGGACTCGGCTCGCAGCTGATCCACTGGCCCCAGGAAATCGTCGATGACCTCGTCGCGCGCGGCTATCGGGTGATCCGGCCCGACAACCGTGACAGCGGCCTGACCACGTGGAAGGTCACGCCCAGCCAGTACTACCTGCGGGCGATCGCGCGCGACTGTGTCGAATTGCTCGATCACCTCGGCATCGAACAGGCGCACGTCGTCGGCGCGTCGATGGGCGGAATGGTCGCTCAACTGATGGCGATCGAGCACGCGCCGCGAGTGCTGTCGCTGTGCTCGATGATGAGCACCCCGCATGCCAGTATCGGCATGGCCGACGGCGACGTGCTCCAGGAGCTGATGCGGCCGGTTCCGCCGGATCGTGACGACGCGATCGAGCAGATCGCCGCACTGTACGAGCTCATCGGGTCGAAGACCTACGCCGAGAGCGAGCGGCAACGTCGTTGGAATCTGGCGGCTCGCGCCTACGACCGCGCGCGGCACCCGGAAGGGGCGGCTCGGCAGGTCACCGCGGCCGTCATCGCGCCCGACCGCAGAGCCAGGCTCCAGCAGCTGCGTGTACCCGCGCTGGTCATCCACGGCGCGGAGGATTCGCTGATCAAGATCGCCGGTGGCGAGGCCACACACATGGCGATCCCCGGATCGAGTTATCTGCCGCTCGAGCCGATGGGCCACGACATCCCCATGCCGTTGTTCGGGGCGGTCATCGAGGCCATCTCCGAAAACGCTGCTCGGCGGCCCGCCGTCGTGTAGCGCTCGCCTCGCGTTCGGTGTCGTCGCCGGGTGGCCGCAGCCAGCGGTCATCCGGCGACGAGAGCAACTCGCTCGTGCACAGCACGGTGTGAGGTCGCGGCGAGAGTCCTTCGTGGAGAAGGGCTCTCGCCGCTGTCGTCGCCCGGCTGTCGAGCCTGGCTACTCGGTCGGAGTTCGGCGGCTGTCGCGAATAGGTGTGTTGATGGGGGATCGGGGTGTACCGCGGGCTCGGCTTCCGGAACAGATTGGCCGGGCCGGGATGCCGGTGGAGATCGTCATCTATCCGGATGGGGAGGGGGACTGGCGGCATGCGATTTTGCATGAGCGGCCGCGGATCGTGGATGGGCGGTTGCCGGGGACTGCTGGGGGTGAGGAGGAGGGTGTGGTGCCGAGACCGATTGGGGCACGGGGGATGTGAAAGGGGATGGTGGTCGGGCGTATTCGGCCTCGAAAAATCGGTGGCGCTGACCACCCTGGACTGTGCGATCCTGAGGTAGGCCGGTTCGGCGGAAATTTTTCGAAGGGACCACGGCCCATGGGTCTGGACCACCGTGACAACGAAGAGCTGGAACTCGAGCTGGTGCGTGAAGTGGTACTGGCCCGAAGACGGCTGGACGGCAAGGTGATGGCCGCGTTGGCGCTCGGCGCGGAACTTCTCGATCACGAATCGGATGATGTTGCCGCGGCGCGCGCTGCGCAGATTCTCGAGGAGTATGCGGTGGATGAGGACGAGGTCGCACGCGATCCACGGTGTGCGTTGCGGGCCGATATGGCTCGGGATCGGGCGCGGGCGGCGCGGATCGGGCTGTTGGCCGGGCCGGCGGGCGGGGAATCCGAGGAGGAGCGGCGGCGACGTCAGCGCACGCTGCTGCTGTGTGAGGTGCGCTCGGATCTGCTCGCGGTGGTGCGGCGGTGCCGCAGATTCAGCTACGACCGGGTGGCCTTCGCCGACGGGATCGCCGAAGGATTGTGCGCCGCGACGGACAAGCTGGTCGACGGCGCCGATATGGACACCTATCGCGCCTGGCAGCGGGGGATGGTGCTGAAACTGATCGAGGAACCCGTCGAGACCGGGCCGCCCCGGGTGCTGGCGACGGTCGACGCGGGGCCGGGCCGTGGGCCGCTGACCGTCGAATGGGACAGTTGTGAACGACGGTTGGCGCTGGTCGCGCGGATGGCGCGGGCGGGAGTGTCGCCGGTGGCGATCTGCGATCGGCTGCTCGCCGACCTGTCGGTGTCCTCGCCGCTGCGCTATTCCGTGCGATGACATCCGCGGCGATGCCGATGTGGCGTTGTCGAGATGGACCAAGCAAATGCTTGGTTGTACTATGGGCGAGTGCCCGCACCCGACGCATCCAAATCCGCACGTCGCAACGAGCTGCTCGCCATCGCGGCAGGTCTGTTCGCCGAGCGCGGGCTGCGTGCGACCACGGTCCGCGATATCGCCGACGCCGCCGGAATCCTGTCCGGCAGTCTCTACCACCACTTCGATTCCAAGGAATCCATGGTGGACGAGATCCTGCGCGGCTTCCTCGACGAGTTGTTCGGGCGGTACCGGGAGATCGACGCGGCCGGGCTGCCCGCGCGCGACACGCTCGAGGCGTTGGTCATCGCGTCCTTCGAATCGTTCGACCGGTCGCACGCCGCGGTCGCGATCTATCAGGCCGAGGCCAAAAGACTCAGCGGCACACCGCGTTTCGACTACATCGACGAGTACAACCGGGAGTTCCGGGACCTGTGGCGGCGGGTGCTCGACAAGGGTGTGGCGGACGGTAGTTTCCGGGCCGAGCTCGATACCGAACTGGCCCTTCGCTTTCTGCGCGACACCGTCTGGGTGTCGGTGCGCTGGTACAAGCCCGGCGGTCGCATCACCGTGGACAACCTGGCCAAGCAATATCTGACCATCGTGCTGGACGGTCTCACCGACCCCGAGTCCGGCGCGAAATCCACAGTCCAGCACGGCAAGTAGGAGTTACCCCATGTCAGCACCGTCCCGTCGTCAGTACTCGCCCGTGCGGGAGGCGTATGTCGTCGACGCCGTGCGCACGCCGGTCGGCAAGCGCGGCGGCGCGCTGTCGGGTGTGCACCCGGCCGATCTCGGGGCCGCGGCACTGCAGGGTCTGTTGGGGCGCAACGCAATCGACCCCGCGGCGGTCGACGACGTGATCGTCGGCTGTGTGGACAACGTCGGCCCGCAGGCCGGAAATATCGGCCGCACCATGTGGCTGGCCGCCGGATATCCCGAGCACGTGCCGGGTGTCACTGTGGACCGGCAGTGCGGTTCGAGCCAGCAGGCGATCAATTTCGGCGCGCAGGCCATCATGAGCGGCACCGCGGAGGTCATCGTCGCTGGCGGTGTGCAGAACATGAGCGCCATCCCGATCTCCGCGGCCATGCTGGCCGGCAAGGAGTACGGGTTCGAATCGCCGTTCGTCGGCGCGCAGGGCTGGGACCACCGCTACGGCACCGGTGAGGTGTCGCAATTCAACGGCGCGCAGCTGATCGCCGAGAAGTGGGACATCAGCCGTGAGGATATGGAGCGCTGGGCGCTGCGCAGCCACGAACGGGCCCGGAAAGCCATCGCGGAGGGCACTTTCGACCGCGAGATCGTGCCGGTCGGCGAGTTCTGGATCGACGAGGGCCCGCGCGAGACGACGCTGGAGAAGATGGCCGGACTCAAGCCGCTGAGCGAGGGCAGCCGCCTGACCGCCGCGGTCGCCAGCCAGATCTCCGACGGCGCCAGCGCGACCCTGCTCGCCTCCGACTGGGCCGTCGCCGAATACGGGCTGAAGCCGCGGGCGCGCATCCACCACGTCAGCGCGCGTGGCGCGGACCCGATCTACATGCTCACCGCACCGATTCCGGCGACCAAGTGGGCGCTGGAGAAGACCGGCCTGAGCATCGAGGACATCGACGTCATCGAGATCAACGAGGCCTTCGCCTCGGTCGTGCTGGCCTGGTTGAAGGAGACCGGCGCGAATCCGGACAAGGTCAACGTCAACGGCGGCGCGATCGCCCTGGGCCACCCGCTCGGCGCGACCGGCGCGAAGCTGTTCGCGACGCTGCTGAACGAACTCGAGCGGGTCAACGGGCGGTACGGCCTGCTGACCATTTGTGAGGGCGGCGGGACGGCCAACGTCACCATCATCGAGCGGCTGAGCTGAGTTCGCTTGTGGCCGAGGGGCGTTGGTAGCGCCCTTCGGCCCGTGGTTCTGACGAAACTGTGAACTCCGGGCGCAGGTGATTGTCTCCCGATCTGGTCCCGCTTAGCGTCGAATCCCGAAACGGGAAGGGAGACACGCTGTGCGGGATATCGGGGCACGGGAACTACCGAACCGGCGGGCCGCCCTCGGGGCGCTGTTGGTCGGCGGGGCCGGGGCGGTGAGCATCGGCGGGTTTCTGTTCGCCCGCGATGTGATCGGCCCGGAGCGGTTGACCGCGGGGCGCATCGTGGATCGGTTGCAGGCGGTCGGGGGCCGGTTTCCGGGGTTTCGCCGCAACCACGCGAAGGGGCTCGCGGTGGCACGGTAATCCGAACCAGACCGACGCGGTCGGCGCGGTTCGCGGGCTGGGGTTGTGGTTCGCACTGCCCGGCGGTGAGCAGTGGCGCACCGCGATGGTCAACCTGCCGGTGTTCCCGGACCCCACACCGCGCGACTTCTATGATCGGCAGCTCGCCTACGCTCCGGATCCGGCCACCGGTAAACCGAATCCGCAGCGTGTCGCCGCATATCTGGGGGAGCATCCCGAGACCGCCGCGGCCATGCGGGTCATCGCCGCGCATCCGCCGTCGCCCACCTTCGGGACGTCGATCTTCCGTGGGCTCAACGCTTTCTGGTGTGTGGACGAGTCCGGACGTCGTACGCCGGTGCGCTGGGAGTTGACGCCTCGTAACGTCCCGACGACCCCTCGTTCGTCCGGCCGGGATGTGCTGTTCGACGACCTGGTGACGGCTCTGCACGGTGGACCTCTGTCGTGGACGCTCACCGTGATCGTCGGCGTGGCCGGGCAGGACCCGACCGACAACGCTTCTGTCCTTGGCCGTCCGAGCGGCGGCGGATCGAGGCGGGCACGGTGGTGTTGACCGATGCGGTACCGCGCTCTGCGCTGCGCGGGGTCGAGCGGTTCGTGGCAGGCGGCTCCGAGGCGCTGATGTACCTGCTGTTCCTGGCTCAGCCGCTGGTCGGCTGGGCGCTGGTGTCGGCCTCCGGAGCGCCGATCGAACTGTTCGGCGGCGTCTATCTGCCCGCCATCGCGCCCGCCGACGCGCATCTGTACGCCGAACTGCGCACCCTGCACAGCTGGCTGGCCTACGCGCTGCTCGCGGTCTTCACCGCACATATGTGCGCGGTGCTGGCACACGCCTCGATCCTGCGGGACGGGCTGCTGCGTCGCATGCTGTAACGCGGCAGTCGGAACTAGTCGACGCGGGTGGCCGCAACGGCCCACACGGGCAGGTGCACCCGGTTGTCCCGCAGCAGCGGCGCGAGGACCCGGAACTGTTCCTGCATAGGCCGCATCCGTTCGGCCCATGCGGAGTCGCCGTTCATCTCCTGAGTGAGCCGGATGAACGTCTCCGGGGTGAACGTGGCCTGGTAGGTGGTGGTGCCCAGGTAGTCGATGCGCCAACCGGCCGCGGGCAGCACCCGCTCGAAGTTCTCCGCGGGTAAGCCCTCGGGTTGCAGGCCGTTGACGTTGTGGCGGCCGAATTCGAACATGAACAGTCGCGCCCCCGGCCTGGTCGCCCGGTGCAGGGCCTGCGCGTACCGGTGCTGGGTCTCTTCGTCGTCGAGGAACACGTGGTAGAACGCGCTGTCGACGACGGTGTCGAACCGATCCTCGAGGCCGTCGAGCCTGGTGGCGTCGGCCACCTGGAAGTCCACCCGCACCCCGGCACGCTCCGCGTTGCGTTTCGCCCGCTCGATCGCCGCCGGCGCCGCGTCGATACCGGTGGCCGAGTAGCCCTTGGACGCGTAGTGGATCGCATGGTGTCCCGGGCCGGTTCCGGGGTCGAGCACCTCGCCCCGCACCGCGCCGTACGCCACCAACTGCTGCACCGCCGGTTGTGGGCCGCCGATGTCCCAGGGGATCGAAGCGGGAGCGTTCTGCTCCGGCGGCGCCTCGCGGTACAGCGCCTCGAAGTCCGGTGTGCGATTCGCTTGCTTGTCCATGACTCCTCCTTCGATTGCGGACGGGCCACACCTGAAGGGTCGTGCTGGAGATGAGACCAATCGTTCCGCAACTCGGTCGAGGGCGCCACCATCTTGTCGTGATTGTGGGCCTGGGCGGTCGGAATCAGGGCCGTTCGGCCGCTTGCCTTCGATGACGGACAGGTGGACGCTCGGGTTCATGGCCAAGTCGTATCGAGCGGGGTGGGCCGTCAAGGCGTCCAACGCGTGGATGCGGGTCGTGATACGCGCCGGATTGCCGATGTGGACATTCCGTGTGCTCACGGTGGCCGGACGTCGGACCGGGCGGGCGATCGAGACGCCGCTGACGGTGTTCGAACACGACGGGCGGCGCTATCTGGTGGCGGCCTACGGAACGGTGAACTGGGTGCGCAACCTGCGTTCGGCACGAGGGACCGCGACGCTGCGGCACGGTAAGCACGTCGAGGCCGTGACGGCTGTGGAGTTGCCCGCCGACGAGTCGGCCAGGGTGTTCCGCGCGGCGCTGCTGGCCGGGCCGCCACGTGTGCCGAAACCCTTTGTGGCGCTGTATCGGCGGTACTTCGTGCTGCCCTATCTGGATGTGAACGGGGACTCCTCGCCGCAGCAATTCCTCGACAACGCTCGCACTCATCCGGTGTTCGAAATCGTGTCGACCTGACTCGGGTAAGACACTCTTCGGGCGGACTCACCACGAGCCGCCGTGCGATGCGGGAACCTCCGCAGCATCGGCCGACGCGATCGGTTGCCCGGGGTCCGGCTCAGCGGGAACATAATGCGATCCCGCCTGCGCGCGAAGCCCGGACCAGCTCGGGGGCATGCCGTGCCCGTCGGCGCGGACGGGGACAGGGCTGGGCAGCGGATCTGCTGGTTACGATCGGTCGGGTGAAGGTATTCGGGGCTTGCGCGCTGGATTGTCCCGACGGGTGCTCCTGGGAGGTGACCGTCGAGGACGGCGTTGCCGTGGGGATGCGGGGCACCAAGGCGCACCCGGTGACCAGGGGTGCGCTGTGCGTGAAGGTGAACCGGTATCTCGAGCAGCTGAACGCGCCGGATCGGATCCGGTATCCGATGCGGCGGGTCGGGCGTAAGGGGGAGGGGCGATTCGAGCGGATCGGGTGGGACGAGGCGCTGGACGAGATCGCCGGACGTCTGCACGGAATCATCGACGAGTATGGGGGAGAAGCGATCTGGCCGTTCCTGGGGACCGGGAATCTCGGGTACGTCCAGGGCACCGAAGGGCTCACGGTGCGGCGGCTGTTCAACGTGCTGGGCGCCTCGCTGCACGATCCGACGATCTGCTCGGCGGCGGGGTCGGCGGGACTGAAGTACACGCTGGGCACGGCCGGCGGGATGGATCCGGAGGATTTCGCGCATTCGGAACTGGTGCTGCTGTGGGGGACCAACCCGCTGACCTCGGGGCATCACCTCTGGAAGTTCATCCAGGACAGCGGCGCGTACACGGTGGCGATCGATCCGGTGCGCAGCCGGACCGCCGAACGGTGTGACGAACATCTGGCGCCGATGCCGGGGACCGATGCCGCGCTGGCGCTCGGGTTGATGAACGTCATCGTGTCGAAGGGGGCGCACGATGCGGGCTATCTCGCCGAACACACCGTGGGCTGGGATGAATTCCGCGGTCGGATCATGGAATTCACGCCCGATCGGGTCGCCGGGATCACCGGACTGCCGGTCGAGCGGATCGTCGAGCTTGGTGAGCGGATCGCCCGCACCCGGCCCACCGCGATCCGGGCCTCACAGGGGATCCAGCGGCATGCCGGTGGCGGAATGGCGCTGCGGACCATGGCCTGCCTACCCGCGGTGACCGGTGACTGGGCGATTCGCGGTGGGGGACTGCACTATTCGACCTCCGGGCATTTCCAGCTCGACGTGGCCGGGCTGGCGCGGTTCGATCTGCTGCCGCATCCGGTGCGCACGCTGTCGCAGACGCGAGTGGGCGCGGGACTGCTCGAGGCGTCCGATCCGCCGGTGCAGGCGTTGTTCGTGATCGCGGCCAATCCGGTGGGATCCAATCCCGAACAGCGCGCCGTGATCGAGGGCCTCTCGCGCGAGGATCTGTTCACCGTTGCGCTGGAACACTTTCCGACCGACACCGTCGACTACGCCGATATCGTGCTCCCGGCGACCATGCAGCCCGAGCACACGGATTTCGTCGCCGCCTACGGGAATCTGTATCTGGTGTGGAACGAGAAGGCGGTCGAGCCGCCCGGCGAATGTCTGTCCACGACCGAGACGTTCCGCAGGCTCGCACGTCGCATGGGCCTGACCGAACCCGCGCTGTACGACTCGGACGAGGAGCTGCTCCGAATCGTGTTGCAGGGCTACGACATCGACCGGCTGCGCACCGAGGGTTTCCTCAAGATCGAGCCTCGCCCGGTGCCGATCGAGAAGATCAACTTCACTTCCCCGTTCGCCGAACGAGCCGGGCACGATCGGTTACCCGGCTACACTCCACCCGGTGACTCGGGCGCCGGTCTGGTGCTCATATCCGCTGCGCCGCACTACTTTCTGAACACGACGTTCGGCTCGAACCCGGAATTGCGCCGCCGTTCGGGCGAACCCCGCATCACCATCCACCCCGACGACGCCGCTGCCCGCGACATCGCCGACGGCGCACCGGTTCTGGTCGCCAACGCCCGCGGCTCCTTCGAAGCCGTCGCCGAGATCTCCGACCGGGTCCGCCCCGGCGTCGCGGCCACCACCAAGGGGCGCTGGGCCAAGTTCACCAACGGCGCCACCGTCAATGCGACCATCGCCGAACGTGATTCGGATTTCGCCGGTGGCGCGGTGTTCCACGACAACCGGGTGGAGATCACGCCGCGCTGAGCGATCAGACCGCGATCAGGCCGGTGCGACGCGGGCGGGGCGGAGGCCGAAGCGCTGCCGGTCGAAGTCCCAGAACCGGTAGATCGGCCACTGGACGGTGTGCGTCAGCCAGGCGGCCGAGATGAGGATTCGGTGGATCGGCTGAACCGGCAGGCCGTGGTCCCGGAGGGTACGCAGACCTCGGAGATGGAACTGCCAGCGGCTGTTCGGGGTGTCGCGCCGACGCCGGGCCGAGGTCCGGGCGCGCATGTGGATCAGTTGGTCGATGCGAATTCCGCTCTTGCACAGGCACAATGCCAGATCCAGATCTTCGATGACGTCGCTGCGCGTCTGGGTTTCGCCACGCACTTTCGACCAGGCGTCCTGGCGTATCGCCATATTCGGCCCGTACATATTGCCGACCTGACCTCCCAGTTTTCCGGCGCGGATCAATATCCACTGGCCGAATTCCAGGAAGAAGCCGATCGGAGAATCGTGGTATGTGCACAGGCCGGTCAATGCGCCGGTATCCGGATGGTCGGCGAAGAAGTCGCGAATCGTCGCGGCCCAGTCCCGGTCGACGAGGGTGTCGGCATCGGTGCGGGCGACGAATTCGCCACGCGCCTCGTCGAATCCGGCGTTGCGAGCAGGGGCGATACCGCGATTCGGTTCGTGCAGCAGGCGCACCCGCGGGTGCTCGGCCTGGAAGTCGCGGACGACCTCGATGGTGCCGTCCACGCTGCCGTTGTCCACGACGATCACCTCGTCGACCGCATCCTGGGCGACCAGACTTCGCAGCGTGCGTGGAATATTCGCGGCTTCGTCGAGAACGGGGACGACTACCGACAGAACGATCGGTGAATTGGTGTCCGTCATGAATGCAATCCGTCCGGGGTTCGTACTCGACGAACAACATATCGCACGAAAGTTACGACGAATGGCGAATTGTGTCATCCCCCAACGAGTCCGTACCGTGATTGGAGTCGATCTCGGCCCGCCGATCGGTGAATTGCCTCGCAGTGCCTACCGCGGTGTGACGACAGTGGCGTGCATCACGCCCGTGCCGCGAGGGTCTGGCGCGCCACGCGCTCGGCGTCGTAGGTGCGCAGTTCCAATCGGTCGTAGATCGCGACGATCCGGTCGGCCTGCTGCTCCGGGGACAGCCCGGTCGAGCGGTACAGCTGCCCGGCCTCTCGGGCGCCTTCGCGGACCTGGCGATTGCGTTCGACGCGCAACTCCTCGTAGCGCCGCAGCTGCGCCGGAATGTCGGCGGCGCAGGCATTTTCGAGCAGGACGGCGAGCGTGATGGCATCCTCGACGGACTGGTTCGCGCCCTGCCCGAGGTGTGGGGTCACCGCGTGAGCCGAGTCGCCCAGCAGGGTGATGCGGTCGGTCGACCAGCCCCGCATGGGTTCGCGATCGTAGATTCCCCACCGGAAGGTCTGGTCCATGACCGCGATGACGTCCCGAACCTGCCGGTCCCAACCGTCGTATGCCGCGGCGAGGGCGGCGACGTCACCCGGCGCACTCCAGCTTTCCTCGACGTCCAGGTCCGTGGGGACGAATGCGACGAGGTTGAGCAGCGCCCCGTCCGAGACCGGATAGGTCAGGAAGCTCTGCCCCGGCCCGACCCACAGCGACCACAGGCCCATGTCGTAGATGCCGTCGAGGCGCTCGGCCGGGATGAGCCCGCGATAGGCCATGATTCCCTCGCTGACCGGCGCACTCTTCGCGCCGACCAGCGGCTGGATCGCCGAGTGGATGCCGTCGGCGCCGATCAGCAGGTCCGCGTGCGTCGTGCTGCCATCGGCGAAGTCGATCCGCACTCCCCGCTCGTCCTCGACGGCGGCCACGCACTCGTGGCCGAGCCGGACCGTGCCGGGCGGCATCGCGGCCACCAGCAGGTTCTGGAATTCGGCCCGATGCAGCGAATAGGTCTCCGCGGCGGGATACGGCGGCCGGTACCCGGGCAGCGCCTGGCCCTGCCAGGTCTGCATCGTCACCGTCGAGGACTTACCGGCGATGGCGGCGATGGAATCCAGCAGGCCCAGGCTGTCGTAGACCCGGGCCCCGTTGGCTCCGATCACCACACCGGCGCCCAATTCCCGCAGTTCGCGCGCCTTCTCGTAGATCGTCACGTCGATTCCACGCCGGTGCAGCGCAATCCCCGCCGTGAGCCCGCCGATACCGGCTCCCACGATCGCGACCCGTAACCCACTCATGATCCGCTGCCTCCAATTCCCGGAATGCCTCCGCGTCCTTCTCAGCCTCGCCCCACCGGACTCCTCGACGCCAGGGCTGAGCACTCCTAGGAGTGCTGCACCCACTGCGCCCGGTCCGGCGGTCCGACCGGGACTAACATGGCGCTGTGCCGGCGAACAGGTTGGGGGAATTTCTTCGCGCCCGCCGAGCGGCCGTGCAACCGCCCGCCGACCCGCAGCGCCGCCGACGGCAGACACCCGGCCTGCGCCGCGAGGAGGTCGCCGTGCGTGCCACCATCAGCACCGACTATTACGTCCGGCTGGAGCAGGGCCGCGAACGGAATCCGTCGCCGCAGGTGGTCGATGCCCTCGCGACCGCGCTGGAACTGTCGACGGCCGAGACCAGCTATCTGCACGGCCTGGTCAGCCCGCCCCCTGCCCCGCGCAAGCCGGTCGGCGTCCGCGAGGAGGTCAACGAATTCCTGTCGCTGGTCATGCGATCGTGGGAGCCGGGCCCGGCCTACATCGTGAATCACCGCAGTGACGTGCTGGCGGCCAATCGATCGGCGCGGGAACTCTTCGAGCGTTTCGAGATCTCGGACAACATCCTGCGCATGCTGTTCCTGGATCCGGCCGCGCCGCGGATATGGGCGGACCGGGATGCGTTCGCGCGGTTCTTCGTCGGCGGCATCCGCCGCATGATCGGCCCGGCGCCGCAGGACGATCCGGTGACCACCGCACTGCTGGCGGACGTCTCGGCCAGGAATCCCGCGTTCGCCGAGCTGTGGAACCGGCACGAGATCGGCGTCCCCGAACGCAAGCAGAAGTGGATTCACCACGAGGAACTCGGCGAGATCAGGCTCGACTTCGAGCTACTGGCCGCGCTCGACACCCCGCACCAATATCTCGTACTGCATCGAATCCAGCGGCAGTGATCGGCGCGAGGCGAAGCGCAGGCCGCCCCGTGAGAGGTGGTCGGGGCGGCCTGCGGTGATCGGCACGAGGCCGATCACGTTGTGGGGATGGTGGTTCCCGTGTCGCGCAGTTCGGCGAGGGCGTCGATGCGGGCGACGGCCTCGATGACGATGCGGTCGATCAGATCGGCCACCGTGGGCAGATCCTCGATGATGCCGGTGACCTGACCTGCGGCGAGCACGCCGGCGTGGGTGTTGCCCTCGACCAGACCGGCCTTGAGCAACATCGGGGTGTTGGCCGCCATGATGACCTGGGACCAGGTGAGGTCCTTCTGCTTACGCATGGTGAGCCCGTCACGGATGATCGTGGACCACTTCATGCCGGTCATCGACTTGAACTTCATGGCGTTGGCGACCGCGGCGGTCAGGCCGCGCCAGCTGCCCGAATGTTCCAGGCGGTCGACGAGCTCGGTGTTGAGCACGCGGTGCGGCATACCGTCGACCTTGCGGGAGACGACGGTGTCCTGCAGGCCCCGGCGCAGGTACTCCTGCTTCACCGAATCGGGCACGCTGCTGTCCTGGGTGAGCAGGAAACGGGTGCCCATCGCGACTCCCGCCGCGCCGTAGGACAGCGCCGCGGCCAGCCCGCGACCGTCGAAGAATCCGCCACCGGCGATCACCGGGATGTCGACGGCGTCCAGGACCGAGGGCAGCAGCAGCGTCGTGGCGACCGGACCGGTGTGGCCGCCGCCCTCGCCGCCCTGCACGATCACCGCGTCCGCGCCCCAGGAGGCGACCTTCACGGCGTGCTTGGCCGCGCCGATCGACGGGACGACCACCACGCCGTTGTCCTTCAGCCGCGCGATGAGCTCCTTCTTGGGCGCGAGCGCGAACGAGGCCACCTTGATGCCCTCGCGGATCATCAACTCGATCCGATCCGACGCATCGGTGGCGTCGGCGCGGATGTTGACCCCGAAAGGCTTGTCCGTCTTGGCTTTCGTCTTGGCGATGGCCTCCTCGAGTTCGGCGAGGGTCATCGTCGCCGACGCCAGGATGCCCAGCCCGCCCGCGTTGGCGGTGCCCGCGACCAGGCTCGGACCGGCGACCCAGCCCATGCCGGTCTGCACGATCGGATGATCGATGCCGACCAGTTCGGTCAGCGGAGTCCGCAACCGCTGCGCGGTCACGACTGGACTTCCTTCTCGCGAATGCCCTTGGGGTCCAGGACGTTGCGGATGATGTTCAGTTCCTCGTCGGTGGGCAACCGGGTCTCGCCCGCCTCGGCCAGACCCGCGATCTCGAACGAGGTGTTCTCCGCGACCTCCTCGGCGCGCACGCCCGGGTGCAGCGACAGCGCGCGCAGCGTGTGGTCCGGTCCGCCGAAGTCGAACACGCCCAGATTCGATACCACCCGATGCAGGTGATGGAACCGGTACGCCGGATTCTCGGGATCGACCTTGTCGTAACCGATTCCGGAGACGATGTCCACAGTGTCGCAGAACACCCGCTTGGTGTGCCGGGGGACGAAGTAGCTGGTGGGATGGTTGATGGTGTTGCCCGGAGCGCCGCGCACGCCGAACATCTGCCGGCTCGGCTGCTGCAGCGGGCCGAAGGCGGACAGGTTCTGATTGCCGTGGCGGTCGATCTGGTTCGCGCCCATCACCACGTGGCGGCGACCGGAATTCACCACGTCGAACACCTTCGAGAACGGAATCCAGCCCTCGACCGGAGCCTTGCCGCCGATCGGCGGGACCTCGGCGAAGAACAGCGCCTCACCGTCGGACAGCAGCAGATCCGGCTCGAAGGTCAGCCGCGCCAGCCGTGCGCCGATGGTGGTGATGGTGGACATCGGCGAGGCCATGATTTCGCCTGCGCCCCGGAAGATCTCGGCGGAGGCGATGACGCACACCTCGGCCCGGGTGATCGTGTTCGTCTCGGTCATTACTTCTGCTCCTCGCCGAAAGCCTTGACGGCGGCCTGGTATTCGTCCTCGGACACGTCCAGATAGCGAGCCTTGAACTCGGCCCACGACTCCGGAGTCTTGGCGGCCTCGACATAGTGACGCTGGAACTTCTCGTCGCGGCGGTAACTGCCGGAGAAGGTGAAGTGCGCGCCGCCGGGGGCCTCGACCACGCCGTCGACCATCATGCGATTGAGGATGAGCGCCTGCTGCGGAACGGCTTTCACCAATTCCTCGGTCTCCACCAGGCGATCCACCGACAGGTAGCGCTTCTCGGCGGCGAGGGCGTACAGATCGTCCATGTACGGGTCCACGCCGGTGTAGGCGGCGTTGCCGTGCTTGTCGCCCAGATCCAGATGGAAGAACGCGGCATCCAGGTTCAGCGCGGGCATGGCGACCAGGGTCTCGGCATTGCCGTCGGTGAGGTACGGCGAGGTGACCGTCTTCAGCTCACCCTCCCAGAAATCGATGACCGCGGAACCCAATCCGGCACGCACCGGCAGGAAGGGCAGCCGTGCGGCCGCGGCCTGCAAGCCGGATTTGACCATGCCCTCGTCCATTTCGCGCACGGTGATCGCACCCTCGGTGCGCGCCTTGGCGAACCACGGATCGTAGAACGGCGCGGAATCCAGGGATACGAAGCCGTAGTACGCCTTTCGCACCTTGCCCGCCGAGCACAGCAGACCCAGATCCGGGCCGCCGTAGGTGACGACGGTGAGATCGGTGACGTCCGAACGCAACAGCGCCCGCACGAAGGCCATCGGCTTGCGCCGCGAACCCCAGCCACCGATTCCGATGGTCATACCGCTGCGCAGCTCGCCGACGGCCTCGTCGAGCGTTGTTCGCTTGTCGCGCATGGCTTTCTACTTCTCCTTCTTCTGGGCGGCCAGATCGTCGTCGAACCGCGCCCGGATCTCGTCGGCCACACCGGCCAGGTTGAGCTCCATCGTGAAACCCTGTTCGAAACGGTAGGAGCGGTGCACGTCCTGCACGTCGATGCCGTTGAGGGCCTTCTTGGCGGCGCGGATGACGCGCCCGTCCTTGTTCGCGATGTTCTTCGCGACTTCCAATGCGGCAGCGTCGAGTTCGGACCTCGGGACCACCTGGTACACCGAGCCGAAGTGGTGCAGCTGCTGCGCGGTGAGCTTGCCTGCGGTGAAGAACATGGTGCGCATCAGATGCTGGGGGACCAGGCGCGCGAGATGGGTGGCCGCGCCCAGCGCACCGCGATCCACCTCGGGCAGGCCGAAGGTGGCGTCATCGGAGGCGACGATGACATCGGAATTGCCGACCAGGCCGATGCCGCCGCCGAGGCAGAAGCCGTTGACCGCGGTGACGACGGGAACCTGGCAGTCGTAGACGGCCGCGAACGCCTCGAAGCAGCCGTGATTGGCGCGGATCAGCGCGGTGTGCCCGGAGTCGGCGTTCATCTCCTTGATGTCGACGCCCGCGTTGAAACCGCGGCCTTCCGCGCGCAGCACCACCACCCGGGTCTCCGGGTTTCGCCCGGCCTCGCGGATCGCGTCGGCCAGGGCGAACCAGCCGTCGGACGGCAGGGCATTGACCGGCGGGTAGTCGACGGTGACGACCTCGACGCCCTCGGTTTCGGTGTGACGGTTGATCCCCATCTCGAGTCCCATCGTTGGCAAAACAAGCAAGTGCTTGGTAGGTTAGCACGGTGGCAATAGAAGTGGACCTCTCCGGATCCGTAGTTCTCGTGACGGGCGGCGTGCGGGGGGTGGGCGCCGGGATCAGCCGGGTTTTCCTGGACGCCGGAGCGACGGTGGTGGCCTGTGCGCGCCGTCCCGCCGACGCGCCGGTCGAGAGCTCGGGCCGCACGGCCGAATACCTGCCCTGCGATGTGCGCGACGGGGATGCGGTCACCGCGCTCGTGGATGCGATCGTGGCCCGCTACGGCCGCCTGGATCATGTGGTCAACAACGCCGGGGGCGCGCCGTTCGCACCGGCCGCGACCGCCAGCAAGAACTTCCACTCCAAGATCGTCGAGCTGAACCTGCTTGCCCCGCTGCTGGTTTCGCAGGCCGCGAATGCGGTCATGCAGAAGCAGGACGACGGCGGTTCGATCGTGATGGTCTCCAGCGTCAGCGGGCATCGCCCCTCACCCGGCAGCGCGGCCTACGGCGCGGCGAAAGCGGGTATCGATAGTCTGGTCACCTCGCTGGCCATCGAATGGGCTCCGAAGGTGCGGGTCAACTCGGTGATCGTGGGCATGGTCCACACCGAGAGCAGCCATCTGCACTACGGCGATCAGGCCGGAATCGACGCGGTCGGCTCGACGGTGCCGCTCGGACGTCTGGCCGCGCCGGAGGAGATCGGCCGCTGCGCGCTGTTCCTGTCCTCGCCGCTGGCCTCCTACGTCACCGGCGGCACGCTGCTCGCGCACGGCGGCGGTGAGCGCCCGGCCTTCCTGGACGCCGCGACCGTCAACGAACCGGCCGCCGCACCGCACTGAAATACACCGCACCACAACGGAAATGAGAGCAGAAAAGATGGCTGACCAAGACAAGCTCTGCGCCGGACGCACCGTCATCGTCACCGGAGCCGGTGGCGGCCTCGGCCGGGCGCATGCGCTGGCGTTCGCGGCCGCCGGGGCCAATGTGGTGGTCAACGACATCGGCGCGGAACTCGACGGCACCCCGCTCACCGATTCCCCGGCCGCGCAGGTGGTGGAGGAGATCCTCGAACTGGGCGGCAAGGCCGTGGTCAACGGTGACGACGTCGCCGACTGGGCAGGCGCGAAACGCCTGATCACGCAGGCCGTGGAGACCTTCGGCGGGCTGGACGTGCTGGTCAACAATGCCGGCATCGTCCGGGACCGGATGCTGGTGAACCTGTCCGAGCAGGAGTGGGACGCGGTCGTGCGGGTGCACCTCAAGGGCCACTTCGCGACCATGCGGCATGCCGCGGAGTACTGGCGCGGGGAGTCCAAGGCCGGAAACGCGGTGGACGCGCGCATCATCAACACCAGCTCCGGCGCGGGCCTGCAGGGCAGCGTCGGGCAGGGCAACTACGCCGCGGCCAAGGCCGGCATCGCCGCGCTGACCATCACCGCCTCGGCCGAATTCGGGCGTTACGGCGTCACCGTCAACGCGATCGCCCCCTCCGCGCGCACCCGGATGACCGAGACGGTGTTCGCGGACATGATGGCCGCGCCCGAGGACGGTTTCGACGCGATGGCCCCGGAGAACGTCTCACCGCTGGTGGTGTGGCTGGGCAGCGCCGATTCGGCCGGTGTCACGGGCCGGATGTTCGAGGTCGAGGGCGGCAAGGTCGCACTGGCCGACGGATGGCGGCACGGCGTTCCGGTCGATCGCGGCGCGCGTTGGGCCCCGGCGGAGGTCGGTGCGGCAGTGCGCGAGCTGATTGCCCAGGCGACGCCGCCGGAGGTCGTCTACGGCGCCTGAATTGTGCGTTACGTCCCGGGTTCGCGAGGCCCGGGACGATCCGCGCGGACCGGATCGCGCGATGTGCCGAAGCCTTCCCCCGGCAACGATCCGGACACCCGTCGGTGTCGAATATTCCTGTGCGAGTTGCGATGACCGGGTCCGCCCGCTGACCTGCGCGAGCCCCGCACGCCACCGGCACGGCCTGCTGCCAGGGCCGTTGCCGAACCGGGAACAGCACGGTTCCAAGATCATGTGAGGTCATCGGAACGAGTGCGATGTCTCACATGATCCCGCTGCGCGAGCAAACAACCCGCAGTTATGATGATCGACATCGTTCGACTCCCGGACTTCTCACGCGACCGGGTACAGATCTGCGCTGAACACGATGAGGGGAAGGCAAGCGCATGGCCATAGGTCGCATTCTGCGCGTCCTGACAGTGACCGGCATGGCTGCCGGTTACGGGCTCTTGGGGGCATTCGCCGCCCAGGCACAGCCCGCCCCACCTTGCCCCCAGTGCAGACCGGCGAATCCGGGCAGTTCGGTGGACCCCGACCAGGGCATTCCCCTGAAGATCCCGGGCCGCCCCTCGTCCGCGTCGCGGCCCGTGCCGCAATCCTCCCTACCTGCGCAGCGGTCGCCGTCGCAGCGGATCACCGTCCCTGGTTCCGCTGCCGCGCACTCCGGGCCCGCGCACGCCACGGGTCCCTCGGCGGGCCTGCCCCTGCGACCCACCCCGGCCGCCGGCCCGGAAAGTCTTGCGGGTCTACTCGGCCTGCTCGGAACGGGTTCGGCCGCGGTCGGCTCGGCGGCCGTCGGTTCAGCGGCAGGTGGTCCCGCCGCGGCATTGGCCGGTACCGGTTCGGCGGCGGTCGGCTCGGCTGCGGCCACCACCGGTTCGGCTCTCGCCGGAACCGGGTCCGCTGCCGCGGGCGCGGGTGTCGGACTCGGCGCAACCGGTTCTGCCGCAGCGGGTTCGGCGGCTGCCGGTACCGGCTCCGCACTCGCCGGTACCGGATCGGCCGCCACCGTGCTGTTGGCCACTCTGCTCGGAACAGGTTCCGCCGCAGTCGGTTCCGCTGGTGCGGCGACCGGTGCGGCATTGCTCGGCACCGGTTCCGCCGCGGGCGCGGCCCTGCTGGGGACCGGATCGGCCGTCGCGCCGGCGCTGGCCGCGATCCTCGGTACCGGTTCCGCCGCAACAGGTTCCGCACTCGCCGGACTCGCCGGAACGGGTTCGGCGCTGACCGGTTCGGCGGCGCTGGGTTCGGCCGCGGCCGCCTCACCGCTGCTGCTCCTGCTGCTGTTGCAACCGCCCCCGGCTCCGGCCGCCCCCGCCGCGCCGCTGGCCATCCCGCCCGCCCCCGCGGGGCCCGGTGCCCCGGCGCCCTCGGTGCCGATTCCGGCCGTGGCGCTGCCCGCCGCACCCGCGGCGGCCCCGGCTCCGGCCGCACCGGCACCCGCAGCGCCTCCGGCCGCGTCCTCGGCGCCCGCTGTGCAGGCCCAACCGAATCCGGATGTGCGTCCGACCTCGGCGAACTCCGATCTGCCCAAGCCCGCGGTACTGACCGTGATCGGCGGCCTGATCGCCATGGCATTGGCCGCGGCCGGGTCCGGCGCGGTCAGCTTCCAGAGCGCTTCGGCCGCGCAGGCGCGCATCGACGCCGCGCGCGCGGAATTCTTCGGACCTCGGGCATAAGGGGTAGAGGTCATGACTGAGAGTCGCGCACAGAGCAGTCGTTCGTATCGCCGCGTCGCGGCCGCGGTGGACGCGGTCTGCGCGGTGGCCGCCGATTTCGACGCCACCGATCTGGACGAGGTGGTCCTGGCGATCTCCGCCGAACGCCGCCGACCCATCGAGATCGCCAGCGCCCAGCTCGGGCCCGGGGTGTGTGGTCAGCGGCGGAGTTATCCGGAGAAGGACGTCATCGTGCTGGCCTCGGCGCTGCCGAGCCGCGACCACACCCTCGCACACGAGTTGGGGCACATCATCTTCGATCATCCGGGTGAGACGGCCACCGAGGTCACCCTCGAGGCCAGCGACGATCTCATCGCCTACATGCTCAGCCAGCGTTCACATCAGCAGGTCGTCGACGACGGCGAGGACGAGCAGGCCGAATGGGAAGCCGAAACCTTCGCCAACATGTTGATGACCCGGCTGCGCGTATTCCACAACCGCGGCGCGGGCGTCTCAGTGCTGCGTTTCGACGAGGCGCTCGGATGAGCGCGCCCGGAACGCCGCTCGCACCGATGGCCGGTACGACATCCGATCACTCTGAGTCGCAGGGATATTCGCGAGGGGAAGCGGCATGACATTCTGGTTGACTGCGCTGCTGATCTGGATGGCGGCGGGTGCCCGGGTGGGCCGGGTGCTGGTGAAACCGGCGACGACCGCTCGGGTGGCGATCGTGGTCGCGGTGGCCTCGGTGGCGGCCGCGGCGACCGTGTCGGTGCCGGAAATCGCTCTGGCACTGGACAACCTGGTGCCGCACGGGATCAACGGCATGATGTTCGGCGACCGGATGACCGTCGCCGCCTGGTTGTTGTTCACCATCGCCACCTCGGTGGTGGCCGCGGCGGCCTGGCCGGTGGTGTCGCGGCAGAATCTGCGGCAGATCGCGCTGGTGATCTACGGCATCGGCCTGATCGCCATCGCGCTCACGGTGGCCTGGTCGGTGCTGTTCGGCTGGGTGATGACCCTGCTGGGCTGTGTGTTCATCGCCGTGACCGGGCTGCGGAACCTGGACTGGACCGCGCTGGGCCGCGGTATCGCGCTCTACACCTTCGGCACCATCGTGGTCGGCGTGCTCGCCGCGTTGTCGATCCGGCGGCTGGCGATCGGCGAACTGCCCGCCCGGCCCTCGGCGCCGGGCTGGTACTGGCCGCTCTGGCAGATCGCGAGTCTGCTGATCGCGGTGGGCGCGGTGTGGATCGTCATCGAGCTGTGGGTGCGAGCGCGTGTGCTGCTGCGGCAGATTCGGCCCCTGCACCACACCATGACCAAGCGCTTCCCGGAGGTCGTGGCGCACGATCAGACCGGTTCCACAACGCAGCTCAAGGCGTCCGACCACGTCGCGCAGATCATGGACGCGCTGTATCTGCAGTCCGGCGGCGGCATCGAACTGGCCGCCGCGGGACTGCCGCCGGGCTCGGCCGCCGAACGCGCCGAACTCGTCGCCCGCTGGGCGCACAACCCGCTCGGCGATGTGATTGTCGACGCGCGTTGGATCGCGCCGCCGCAGGGCGTGAGCCCGCGTGGATGGGTGCAGGCGATCGCCCGCGCATTCGATGCCGAACCGGGACATCCGGCTCTTTCGCCCCGTGCATGAAATACCCGGGGCGAAAGTCCGGTATGCATGTTTTGTCTTCTGTGATTACGGGAACACTAACCGATTCTTATGGTGTTCGGTCACAAACGCTCGGTGTTCGCCGAACCAACCGGTATGGCGGTCCCGATCACATCAACTAATCCGTTGCGCACACATGTCCGCGCACGACTGAAGACCGGAGCACTACCTCGAGGTATGTGCTCGCACTTGTGACCGAAGCGCTACGCGCTTCGGTTATCGACCCAAAAACGACACAGTGCGGGTACAAGACTCCGCACTGTGTCGCTTTGTGGTACTTCCTATTCCGTGCCGTCCGGCGGGATCTCGGGCAAACCCTCGCTCGCCCGCAGCTTCTCGGCCATGGAGGTCAGGAGGTTCTGCGATTCTTCGGAGAGGTCGAACGCCCTACTCGACAGACGACGCAGTCCATAGCCTTGCAGCTGGGACAGCAGCTCGAGATCGTGATCGATCTTGGCCGCGTAGATGTCGTTGAAGAAGTAGTCCGGTTTGACCTTGAAGAACTTCGCCAGCGCGGCCACCGTCTCGTCAGAGGGGTTTGTGCGCTGTCCCGACCGCAGCTGTGAGAGATACGGTTTCGAGATCGGATGGCCGGAGGCCGTCAGCGCAGCCGCCACCTCGGCGTTGGTGTGCGGCTTACGCCCCGGGGGATGCACGGTTTCGAACAGCTTGTTCAGCCGCGCCGCGAAATCAGCCATTGTGAGCCGCCCAATTCCCTTCGCTGTACTAACAGTCGTTATCTCGGATACGTATCATTGATATTAGCGGCTGAGTAACTGAAAACCTACGCCTGATTCGCGATTTCCTTGAAGCTTCCAGACGCCCGGTTCGTGAACCGGCGGTGGCGGGGGCGTTTGCGGGCCACCGCAACGGTTGTCGGGAACCGCAGGTAGAGACCGGTTCTGGCCCGTCGCGAGGGTCCTTCGCCTCACCCTTTCGGTTGCCCGAGAATAGCTGACATCTCATCGTCCTGTCTGTACTGCAGATTGTGTGGCGTACGCCACGTTCGGATAATCCTGCCGTGAAGATTCAACAACGGCTGATAAGAGCGCTGTTCGGTCCCGCACAGCCGTGATCTGGGCTGTCGCATGTGCGCCACCGACGCACATGAGGACCTTACTCACGACTCCGCCCCGGCGCGCGGCATGGTGCGCATCCGGGGCGGAGGTGCCGGGATCGTTGCTGACCGAAATGTCGAGTTTGTCAGATCCGTTCGATGATGGTGCCGGTGGCCAGGGCGCCGCCGCAGCACATCAAGACCATCGCGGTGCTCTTGTCCGAACGCTCGAGTTCGTGCAGGGCCGTGGTGATCAGGCGAGCGCCGGTGCTGCCTACCGGATGTCCGATCGCGATCGCGCCGCCGTTGACGTTCACCCGGTCCAGATCCGGCTTGTGCACCGAAGCCCAGGACAGCACCACCGAGGCGAAAGCCTCGTTGATCTCGAAGAGGTCCAGATCGCCGATGCTCATCCCGCTGCGCTCGAGCAGTCGCGAGCACGCCTGCACCGGGCCGTCGAGGTGGAACTCCGGCTCGCCGCCGACCAGGCACTGCGCCACGATGCGGGCGCGCGGGCGCAAACCCGTTCGGCGCGCGGCATTTTCGTCCATCAGCAGCACCGCGGCCGCACCGTCGGAGATCTGCGAGGAGGTACCCGCGGTGTGCACGCCGCCCTCCAGGACGGGCTTGAGCTTGGCCAGACCCTCGCGGGTGGTCTCGCGCAGCCCCTGATCCCGGCTGACGTCCAGCTTCTCGCCGGTGAGGTTGCCCTCCTTGTCGACCTGCGGTGCGCCGGCGACGGTGAGCACCTCGCGATCGAAGCGGCCCTGCGCCCACGCCTGCGCGGCCAGGCGCTGCGAACGCTCGCCCCACTCCTCGACGTCATCGCGAGTCAGGCCGCGCCGCTTGGCAATTCGCTCCGCGGCCTCGAACTGGTTGGGCATATCGATATCCCACGACGCGGGGCGGCGCGGTCCGGCGTTCTCGCCGACGTTGGCGCCCAGCGGAACGTGGCTCATCGACTCGATGCCGCATGCGAGGCCGACCTCGATGGCGTCGGTGGCGATGAGTCCGGCGACCAGACCGGCGGCCTGCTGTGCGGAGCCGCACTGGTTGTCGATCGTCACCGCGCCGGTCTGCCACGGCAGTCCGGCGTGCAGCCAGGCGGTGCGGGTGACATTGTTACCCTGCTCGCCGACCTGCATCACGCAGCCGCCGACGACCTGTTCGACGAGGGTGGGGTCCACCTGGGCTTTGTCGAGCACACCCTGCTGTGCGGCGCCGAGTAGTTCGGCGGCGTGCAGACCGGCCAGCCAGCCGTTGCGCTTGCCGATCGGGGTGCGCGCGGCTTCGACGATGACGGGTGTTCCCATGGCTATCCTCCCGTAGGGAAACTGTAACAAGTTCTCCAGATGTCATGCGAGCAGAATCTGGCTTCTTTACTACTGATACCACCTATGCTGCAATGAAGGTAGAACGTGTTTCAGTTAGTCGAAGGAGACAAGCTGGTGGTTGACACTCGCATCGCGCCGAACCTGCCCAAGGGCTTCGACGTGACCGATCCGCAGATCTGGGCGGAACGGGTGCCGGTCGAGGAATTGGCCGAGCTGCGCCGAAGCGCACCGATCTGGTGGAATCCCAAGTCGCCCGAGGTGGGCGGGTTCCAGGATGACGGCTTCTGGGTCGTCAGCAAGCACGCTGACGTCAAGGAGGTGTCGCGTCGCAGCGACGTGTTCTCCAACTACGAAAACACCGCCATCCCGCGGTTCAACGACGACATCCAGCGCGAGAACATCGAGATGCAGCGTTTCGTGCTGCTCAACCAGGACGCGCCGCAGCACACCCGGATGCGCAAGCTGATCGCGAAGGGTTTCACCCCGCGCGCGGTCAACGGGCTGCGCGACGAGCTGTCCGCGCGGGCCAAGGGGATCGTCGAGGCGGCCGCCAAGTCCGGTGCGGGTGATTTCGTCACCCAGGTGGCCTGTGAGCTGCCGTTGCAGGCCATCGCAGAGCTGATCGGCGTGCCGCAAGAGGACCGGATGAAGCTGTTCCAGTGGTCCAACGACATGACCGGGTACGACGACCCCGAGTCCACCGCCGACCCGCTGCTCGCCTCGACCGAGATCCTGGGCTACGCCTGGCAGATGGCCGAAGCGCGCAAGGCCAGCCCGGCCGGTGACATCGTCACCGAGCTGGTCAACGCCGATATCGACGGTGAGGCGCTGACCTCGGAGGAGTTCGGCTTCTTCGTGATCCTGCTGGCCGTGGCCGGTAACGAGACCACGCGCAACGCCATCTCGCACGGCATGGTCGCCTTCCTGGAGAACCCGGATCAGTGGGAGCTGTACAAGAAGGAACGTCCGGCCACCGCGGCCGACGAGATCATCCGCTGGGGCACCCCGGTCTCCTCGTTCCAGCGCACCGCGCTCGAGGACACCGAACTGAGCGGGGTGACGATCAAGAAGGGGCAGCGGGTGGTGCTGGTGTACCGCTCGGCCAACTTCGACGAGGAGGTGTTCGAGAATCCGTACGCCTTCGACATCACCCGGGATCCCAACCCGCACTTGGCATTCGGCGGGACGGGCGCGCACTTCTGCATCGGCGCGAACCTGGCGCGACTGGAGATCGATCTGATTTTCAACGCGATCGCCGACCACCTGCCCGACATCTCCAAGCTCGGTGACCCGAAGCGCCTGCGTTCCGGCTGGCTCAACGGCATCAAGGAGTTCGAGGTCAGCTACTAGAAGACAGCGAGAAGGGGCGGGCACCGGATGGTGCCCGCCCCTTCTCGTCTCGATCCCCACCGGCCGGCGCCTGCCGAAGCGAGGCAAACAAGCCGACATGCCCAGCGGCGAAGCGTCTCCGTTCGCTGGTAGTCGCCCGCGAAGCGAAAGGCTCAGCAAGGCCAACAACAAGGTTTTCGGCGCGGGCTCGTCGCTGCGCCCTCGAAGCGCATGGCCGAAGGCCGAGTCTCGAGGGCGCAGCGACGAGCCTTACAGTGCCGAAAACCCGCCGCAGCGAAGCGGAGGCCAAATTTACAGCGGGCGGATGGTGCGCATTGCGCGGTCGGTTTCCCAATAGGCGCGTAAGGCGGCGATCTTGCCGTCGTCGTCTACGCGGTACGTGAAAACGCCTTCGGCATCGATGATCTGGCCGCCGATGTGGGTGCGGATGAGGCCGGTGTAGGCCACCTCGCTACCGCAGGCGAAGGAGTCGCCGAAGACGAACTCGATGGACTCGGTCGCGGCGATCGCCTTGTCCCAGAACGCCGAAATCGCGTCCCGGCCGCGGTGACCCTTACCCTCGGGGTCGAAGCCGGAGGGGCCGATCGGGTCCTCGACGATGCCGTCCGCGGCGAACAGGTCGAGCCAGGCCTCCTTGTCGCGGGCGCGGACCGCCGACTGCGAGGCGCGCCCGGCCCGGCGGGCAGGATGTTCGTCCTGCCCGCTTCCCGCCGTGCTCATTTCGACCCCTGGATGTACTGATCGGCGAAGCGGCGCAACGAATCCTGTTTGGCCGAGAGTTCGGAATCGAAGCCGAGGCCGTCGAAGATCCACGGGACCACGATGGAGTCGGTGACCCCGGCGGCGGCCAGCTCCTCGTAGCCCGACTTGCCGAAGCGGTCGATGCAGACCACCTGGATCTCGAACGGGTCCGCGGCCCGGCCGTACTCGGCGCGCAGCTTGGTCAGTTCGGCGATGGTGCTGACGATATCGTCGTATTTCATCATCGCCGAGGTCCAGCCGTCGCCCACCCGGGCGGCCCGGCGCAGGGCCGGACCGGTGTGCCCGCCGATGTAGAACGGCACCGGCGCGGTGGGCGCGGGGCTCATCTGCAGCTTGTCGAAATCGTAGAACTCACCGTGGAATTCGACCATCCCGCCGCCCAGGACGAGCTTGATCACGTCGATCATCTCGTCCACGCGCGCGCCGCGGCGGGCATAGGGCACCCCGCACCACTCGAATTCCTCGGGCGCCCAGCCGATCCCGACGCCGAAGCCGAATCGGTTGCCGCTCATGGCCGCGACCGATCCCACCTGACGGGCCAGCAGCACGGGATTGCGCGAACCCAGTTTGAGCACGTTGGTGTAGAAGTGGATCTTCTCGGTGACCGCGGCCATCGCCGTCGCGCCGATCAGCGGATCCACCCACGGCGTGTCCGGGCCCCAGAAGCGGTTGCCGTCGGGGGTGTACGGATACTTCTCCGACTGGGATTCCATGTAGAACAGCGAATCCGGTAGCGCGATACTCGAAAACCCGCACTCCTCGGCCGTTTTCGCGAGCTCGGGCAGCTGCTCGAGCGGGCTCATCGCGATTCCGACGGTGAATTTCACGGCTGCTCGCTCCCGACCACCCACATCGAGAAGTACTGCGACCCACCGCCGTACGCGTGGCCGAACGCCTTGCGGGCGTTCTCCACCTGGTAGTCGCCCGCGCGTTCCATGACCTGCTTGGCCGACTCGGCGAAGCGGATCATGCCCGACGCCCCGATCGGGTTGGAGCTGAGCACGCCACCGGACGGGTTGACCGGCAGCTTGCCGCCGATGCGGGTCTCCCCGGCGTCGGTCAGCTTCCAGCCCTCACCCTCGGCGGCGAAGCCCAGGTTCTCCAGCCACATCGGCTCGAACCAGGAGAACGGCACGTAGATCTCGGCGGCGTCGATCTCCTCGACCGGGTTGGTGATCCCGGCCTGCTTCCACAGCGCGGCCGAGGCGTCCTTACCGGCCTGCGGGCTCACCTGGTCACGGCCGGAGTAGGCCAGCGGTTCGGTGCGCATCGCGGTGCCGTGCACCCACGCGACCTTCTTGCCCGACGCCTCGGCTGCGCGGGCGGAGGTCTCGTCACCGAAGACGATCGCGCACGCGCCGTCGGAGGAAGGGCAGGTCTCGTCGAAACGGATGGGGTCCCAGAGCATCTGGGAGCCCAGCACCTTCTCCAGGGTGATGTCGGCCTGCTGCAGATGGGCCAGCGGGTTGCGGGACCCGTTCAGTCGGTCCTTCACCGCGACCATCGCGCCGATGTGCAAGGGCGCGTTGGTCCTGCGGATGTAGGCGCGCACGTGCGGCGCGAAATATCCGCCCGCACCGGCGCCGACGGGCTTGGTGAACGGAACCGGATTCGACAGCGCCCACATGGCATTGGATTCGGACTGCTTCTCCCACGCCACCGCGAGCACCTTGCCGTGCACACCCGCCTGGACGTGGTTCACCGCGACGATGGCGGTCGAGCCGCCCACCGAACCAGCGGTGTGCACGCGCAGCAGCGGTTTCCCGGTGGCGCCCAAGGCATCCGCCATGAACAGCTCGGGCATCATCGAACCCTCGAACAGGTCCGGCGCCTTGCCGATGACGACCGCGTCGATCTCGGCCATGGTCACACCGGCGTCCTCGAGGGCGCGATCGATCGCCTCGCGGCACATGCCCGACATCGAGACGTCGGAGCGTTTCGTCACATGATGGGTCTGTCCGGTGCCGAGCACCGCGGCGGGGGAACTCATTTGGCCTCCAGGGTGGCGACAAGGTTCTGCTGCAGGGCGGGGCCGCTCGAGGCGTGCGCCAGGGTGCGATCGGCGGTGCCGTTGATGATTGCGGTTGCCGCGTAACCGATCCGCTCGAGTCCGGCGGAGAACATCGGATTACCGGACAGCGCACCGCCGGACGGGTTGATCCGGGTCTTGTCGCCCAGTCCGATGGCCTGCTTCAGGATCAGCTGTTCGTGGCTGTACTGCGCATGCAGTTCGGCCACATCGAAGTCGGCGGAGTTGCCGCCCAGGGCCGCCTTCGTCGCCGCGGTGGTCGAGGGGGAGGTGCTCAGATCGCGCGCACCCAGCATCGGAGTGTCGATGCGGTGGGCGATGCCGGTCAGCCAGGCGGGACGCTCGCAGAGTTCGCGCGCGCGATCCCCGGAGGCCAGCACGATGGCCGCGGCGCCGTCGGTGATCGGCGCGATGTCATGCTCGCGGAACGGATCCGCGACGAACGGCGCGGCCAGGCGCTTGTCGATCTCCGCGTCGTCGGCGGCGTTCACCGCGGCCATGTCGCGTTCGGTCCAGCGTCCCGCGTCCAGTCCCGCGCGGGCCGCCAGCCCGGCCATCGAGACCGCGTCCGGCCACAGCGGGCCGACCAGATACGGGTCGGTCTGCAACGTCAGCACCTGACGCAGGGTGCCGGCCGACGGCTTGCCGAAGCCGTACACCAGGGCCGTATCCACCTGTCCGGAGCGGAGTTTCACGTACGCCTCGTACAGCGCCCAGGCCGCGTCCATCTCCACGTGCGATTCGTTGATCGGCGGTACCGCGCCGATCGAGTCGATCGCCGAGATGAACGAGAATGCCCGTCCGGCAAGGTAATCCGAGGAGCCCGAGCACCAGAAGTCGATATCGGACACGCCGATGCCGAGCTTGTCGTACAGGGTCCGGAAGCAGGGGATGAGCATTTCGACACCGTTGGTGGTGCCGTAGGTCTCCCGGACATGCGGGGCGTGGGCGAATCCCACCACCGCGATGTCGTTCGTGTTGTCGCTCAAGGGTTCTCCTAGAGATGCTGCGAGAAGGACTCGTAGTCGGCGTCGGGTTCGCCGCTGGGTTCGAAGTGGGAGACGTTGTCCAGACCGTCGTAGGTCCACTCCTCGCGGGGTTTCCACACCGCCTTGACCCGCATGCCCATCCGCACCTCGGCGGGGTCGCAGCCGAGCACCAGGTGCAGGAAGGGGATGTCGCTGCCGTCCAGCAGCACGTAGGCGGCCACGTACGGCGGTTTGATGCGCTGGCCCTGGAACGGCACGTTCACGATGCAGAACGTGGTCACGATGCCGTTGTCGGCCAGTTCGACGTAGTCCTCGGTGGGCTCGCCGGTGCGCGGGTCCGCGCCGCGCGGCGGGAAGTACACCTTGCCGTCGCCCGCGCGGGCGCCCAGTAGGCGGCCCTCGGCAATCGCCTTCAGGAACACCGTCTCCTGCGGCGAGGCAGTGTGCTTGTAGCGCAGGTCGATCGGGGTGACGATGCCGGTCACCGGCTCGTCGGCCGCGGCGGATGCGGCGGGCGCCGCGGAGGTGTCACCGGGCTCGAAGGCGGCGATGTCGTGGATGTCGCCGGTGCGTTCGGCGGCCCAGCGCACCCGGACCCGCAGGCCGGTGTGGATCTGCTCGGGGGAGGCGACGTCGACCGCGTGCAGCAGTGCGGTGTCGGCCCCGTCCAGCTTGATCAGCGCCCAGGCGAAGGGGCGATCGAACGGCTGGCCCGGCAGCGGCTCGGCCACCCAGGACCAGCTCTGCACCGTGCCGACATCGGCGACGTCGACGAAATCCGTCAACGGCTCGGCGGTCACCGGATCGTATTCGGCAGGCGGGACGATCACCCGGCCGTCGGAGCCGCGCACGCCGACGACGCGGCCCTCGCGGAGTCCGGTCAGGAATCGCCCGATGGTCGGGCCGACCGATCGGGTGTAGTCGAACTTCATCCGCAGCTCTGCGGCCAGTACTTCGGGAGCAGGTTCCGTTTCCGGACCGCTTCCTTTCGCAATTGTGCCGGTCATGGTGTTTCCCTGAGTCACGATATCGAGTAGAACAGGTTCTTATTCTGGTGACAAGAGTAGCGCCGAGAAGGAGTAGTCATGCGATTCGGGTTACAGCTCGGATATTGGGGCGCGAGCCCGCCGGTCAACGCGGCGCAGGTCGTCACTGCCGCCGAGGAGACCGGATTCGACGCGGTGTTCACCGCCGAGTCGTGGGGTTCGGACGCGTTCACGCCGCTGGCCTGGTGGGGTGCGGCCACGCAGCGGGTGCGGTTGGGCACTTCGGTGGTGCAGATGTCCGCGCGCACCCCGACCGCGACCGCGATGGCCGCGCTGACCATGGATCATCTCAGCGGCGGACGGCACATTCTGGGCCTGGGCGTGTCGGGTCCGCAGGTGGTCGAGGGCTGGTACGGCCAGCCCTTCGCCAAACCGCTGGCGCGCACCCGCGAATACGTCGGGATCGTCCGGCAGGTGCTCGCGCGCGAAGCCAAGGTGACCAGCGACGGAGCGCACTACCCGCTGCCCTACAACGGCCCCGGCGCGACCGGGCTGGGTAAGCCGCTCAAGCCCATCACCCATCCGCTGCGGGCGGATCTGCCGATCTGGCTGGGTGCGGAAGGGCCCAAGAATGTGGCGCTGACCGCGGAGATCGCCGACGGCTGGCTGGCCATCTACTACACCCCGCGACTGGCCGGAATGTACGACGAATGGCTCGAGGAGGGGTTCGCCCGGCCGGGCGCGCGGCGTTCGCGGGAGGACTTCGAGATCGCCGCGAGCTGCCAGGTCGTCGTCACCGACGACGCGCGTGCGGAGATCGACCGGATCAAACCGGTGATGGCGCTGTACATCGGCGGTATGGGCGCGGAGGAACTGAACTTCCACGCCCAGGTCTACCGCCGGATGGGGTACGGCAACGAGGTCGACGAGATCACCAGGCTGTTCCGGTCCGGGCGCAAGGAGGAGGCCGCCGCGGTGGTGCCGGACGAGCTGATCCTGGACACCATGATCGTCGGCGACGAGACGCAGGTCCGCAGCCAGTTGCAGGTGTGGGAGAAGGCCGGGGTGGACATGCTGCTGGTGTCGGCGCGCGACACCGAGCAACTGGCCAAGCTGGCCCCTCTGGTGCTGTAATTTTGGCCTCCGCTTCGCTGCGGCGTGTTCGCGGCCCCCGAAGTCTCACCGGTCGGCCCCGTGTCGGGTACTCGTTCCTCGCACCCGCCACGCGTCCGACCGGCGAGACGGGCCGCGAACTGTGTTGGATTGCCTCCGCTTCGCTGCGGCGGTGCCGGCGTTGTCCGGGGTTGGCGGAACAGGGTGTTCGGGTGTTGCAGGCAGCAAGCTGGTGAGATGGGTCACTCCAGAGTGAAGGCCCTCCAATTAGTAAACCCCGTAAATCAAGTCTTGTCAGGGCCGAGAACACGTTCTATTTTTGTCGTGTGAGCCATAACATAGCGGACCTTGTCGAACACACGATCGACCTCGTGCCGGAGCGCGTCGCGCTGGCCGATGACACCCGCTCGGTGACCTATGCCGAGTTGGAGGATCGGGCCAACCGGCTGGCGCATCATCTGCTGGAGCAGGGTGTGCAACCGGGCGACAAGGTCGGCATCTACTCGCGCAACACCATCGAGGCCGTCGAGGCCATGGTGGCGGTGTTCAAGGCGCGGGCGGTCATGGTCAACGTCAACTTCCGGTACGTCGAGAACGAGCTCCAGTACATCTTCGACAACTCCGATATGGTCGCGCTCATCCACGAGCGGCGCTACACCGACCGGGTGAGTGCGGTGCGGCCGAACACCCCGAAGCTGAAGGCCGTCCTGGTGGTGAACGACGGTACCGAGGACGAGTACCCCCTCGCCACGGATTCGGTGGAATACGAAGCGGCCCTTGCCTCTTCACACGGCGAGCGGGACTTCGGCGACCGCTCGCCCGACGACATCTTCATGATCTACACCGGCGGCACCACCGGCATGCCCAAGGGCGTGATGTGGCGTCAGGAGGACTGGTGGCGGGTGCTGGGCGGCGGCATCAACTTCGTCACCGGCGAGTACATCGAGGACGAGTGGCAGCAGGCCAAGAACGGTGCGGGCGGTCCGCAGATGGTGCGCTACCCGATTCCGCCGATGATCCACGGCGGTTCGCAGGCAGCGACCTTCCACAGCCTGTTCGACGGCGGCAAGGCCATCATGCTTCCGGAGTTCAACGGGCACGGCGTGTGGCAGGCCATCGACCGCCACAACGTGAACCTCATCTTCATCACCGGCGACGCGATGGCGCGCCCGATGCTCGACGCGCTCGAGGCGGGCCACCCGGAAACCGGTGAGTCCTACCAGCATTCGAATCTGTGGGCGATGGCCAGCAGTGCGGCGCTGTTCTCGCCGGCGCTGAAGGACAAGTTCATGGAACACCTGCCCAATACGGTCATCACCGATTCGATCGGCTCCTCGGAGACCGGCTTCGGTGGACTGTCCATCGCGGCCAAGGGCGCCACTCACACCGGCGGCCCGCGGGTGAAGATCGATTCGGCCACAGAGGTTCTCGACGACGACGGCAACCCGGTGACGCCCGGATCCGGCCAGGTCGGCATCCTCGCGCGCAAGGGCCACATCCCGCTCGGCTACTACAACGACCCGGTCAAGACCGCGGCGACGTTCAAGGAGTTCAACGGAACTCGCTACTCCATCCCCGGCGACTTCGCCCGCGTGGAGGAGGACGGCAGCGTCACCATGCTCGGCCGCGGTTCGGTCAGCATCAACAGCGGCGGCGAGAAGATCTACCCCGAAGAGGTCGAGGGTGCGCTCAAGTGCCATCCGGAGGTCTTCGACGCCTTGGTGATCGGCGTTCCGGACGAGCGCTGGGGTCATCGGGTGGCCGCGGTGGTGCAGTGTCGCGGTGCGGCGCGGCCCACGCTGGAGGAGCTGCGTCCGGTTCTCGCGCAGGAGATCTCGTCCTACAAGCTGCCGCGCAGCCTGTGGTTCGTGGACGAGATCAAGCGTTCGCCCGCGGGCAAGCCCGACTACAAGTGGGCGCACGCGCAGGCCGAGGCGCGTCCGGCCGACGAGGAAGCGCACGCTCCCGCGACGAAGTAGTTCCCTTGCGGGCGTGACCGATCCGATCCATCGGAATGCCGATGGATCGGATCGGAAACTCTATTGGTGCGCCGCGAGTCGTCCGGCGACGATGGGGTCATGCAGCAACGCACTCTCGGAAGTTCCGGACCGGTCGTCTCCGCGATCGGTCTGGGTTGTATGGGGTTCTCCCAGGGTTACGGCACCGTGGACGACGACGAGTCGGTGGCGTCCGTGCACACGGCGATCGAGTCCGGGACAACGCTTTTCGACACCGCGCAGAGTTACGGCGGCGGACACAACGAGCGACTGCTGGCGCGGGCGCTGCGCGATGCGGGGCCGGATGTCCGGGTAGCGACGAAATTCGGCATCGTGCGCGGCGAGAACGGTGTGCATCTGGACGCGAAACCCGAACGGGTGCGCGAATATTGCGATGCCTCGCTGGCTCGGCTCGGGCGCGAGGTGATCGATCTGTACTACCTGCACCGGGTCGATCCGGAGGTGCCGATCGCCGAAACCGTCGGCGCCATGGCCGATCTGGTGCGCGCGGGCAAGGTGCGGCATCTGGGTGTGTCCGAGGTGAATCCGGAGCAGCTCGCGCAGGCGGCCGCGGTGCATCCGATCGCGGCGGTGCAGTTCGAATGGTCGATGCTGTGGCGCGAACCGGAGAACGACGTGGTGCCCGCCGCGCGTGAACTGGGTGTCGGGCTGGTGCCCTACAGTCCGCTCGGCCGCGGATTGCTCACCGCGACACTGACTTCCGACACCGTCGCCGCCAGCGATTTCCGGCGCAACGATCCGCGATTCTCCGGGGAGAATCTGGCGAACAATCTGACGCGGGTGGCAGCGTTGCGCGCGCTCGCGGAACGGCTGGGAATCACGCCCGGACAGCTGGCCCTGGCCTGGCTGCTGGCGCAGGGGCCCGATGTGGTGCCGATTCCGGGCAGCCGCCGGGCGACGCGAATCATCGAGAATGTCGCCGCGGCGGCGATCGAACTCGACGCGCAGGATCGGGCCGAACTGGCGAAGATCGTCGCCGCGGGCTGGGCGGGGGATCGGCAATCCTTTGCCGCGCACGGCACCTCGCGATCGGATTCCTAGACCGTCCGGGAGTTCGTGGACCCGCTCCGGGCCGGGGAATCTCTGCACCTGGTCGACTGGGAATTTCCGCTATGCGGAAGTGAGACGGATCACGTTTGAATCGGCGCTGCCCCGGATTCGGGGGTGTTTACTTGTCGGTGGCCTGTGCCAGAGTGTGTGACATGAGCCATCGAATCAGATTCACAGCCGAGCGCTAGCGGGGTCGGGCATGAACCAGACGCGTTCCACCGGCGCCATCGATGAGGTGCTGCAGCAGTTCGAGGGGTATCGGCGGGAGCTGTGCGCTTACGCCTACCGGATGTTGGGGTCCTCGTTCGAGGCCGAGGACGCCGTTCAGGAGGCATTCACCCGGGCATGGAAGTCCTACGCCTCGTTCGAGGGGCGGGCCAGCGTCCGGTCGTGGCTGTACAAGATCACCACCAATGTCTGCCTGGACATGCTCGACGGTCCGCAGCGCCGTGCCCGGCCGATGGACCTGAACGGCCCGTCGAGTCCCAGCAGTCCGATTCCGCCGCCGCAGCCGGACTACGTCTGGATCGAGCCCATCCCCAACGGCCTGGCCTTCGGCGCTGATCCGGCCGAACATGCCACCGCCAAGGATTCGTTGCGGCTGGCGTTCGTGGCTGCGGTGCAACACCTTCCGGCCACCCAGCGCGCGATCCTGATCATGCGTGAGGTGCTGCGGTTCTCCGCCAACGAGACCGCCGACATGCTCACGATGTCACCGGCCTCGGTCAACAGCGCGTTGCAGCGAGCCCGCGCGACCATGTCCAAGGTGCAGCCGGACTCCGCTGACGGCTACGACGAGTCCGACGAGAAGCAACGCCAACTCGTCGACGGCTTCGTCCGCGCATTCGAGGCCTACGACATGGACGCGCTGACCTCCCTGCTGAAAAAGGATGTGGCGCTGTCGATGCCGCCGATCGAGCTGTGGGTCTCCGGTCCCGGCAACATCGCGGAGTTCATGCTCGGTCCGGGTCCGTCGGCCTGCCGCGGTTCCCGCCTGATCCCGCTCGAGGGAGCCAACGGCCTGCCCGCGTTCGGTCAGTACAAGCCGGGGCAGCGGCCGGGTGTGCTCGAGCCGTGGGCGGTCGTCATCCTGGAACTCGACGGCGACGGTATCGGCGGGCTGAACTTCTTCCTCGACACCGAGCGGTTGTTCCCGCTGTTCGGACTGGCGCCGGAGTTGCAGATGTAGGCCGGATCACGCGCCCGGGATGGCCATGCAGAACGGTTCCCACTGATGGCCGTCCGGGTCGGCGAAGGTCCGCCCGTACATGCCGACCTCGCGTTCCTGGGCGCGCTTGTCCACGTTGACCTCCTCGGCGGCCCCGGCGCGCAGGGCCGCGCCGGTGAGGTCGTCGACCTCCTGCGCGCTGCCCAGGGCCAGCGCGTAGATGGATCCGACCGAGGCGGTCGTCTCGGCCAGCGGTCGGCGGGTGAAGGTCTCGAAGAACGGTTTGATCAGCAACATCAGGCAGATGTTGTCGTCGATCACCACGCAGGCGGCGTTGTCGTCGGTGAACTCCTGATTCACCGTCCAACCGAGTGCCGCGTAGAAGCTCTTGGACCGTTCCAGATCGTCGACCGGGAGATTCACGAAGATCATCTTGCTGGCCATATCGGTCCTCTCGCGCACAGTCCTCTGGTTGTCACCTATGTCGACGGGGCGCGGGGTCCGAATTCATCGGGTGGTGCGGCGCTCGACGCGTAGGGCGTCCATCAGCAGGTCCATCATTCGGTCCGCCTGCTCGCGTTGTTCGGGTGCGCCGCAGGCCAGGAAGATCCCCAGCAGGCTGGCGACCACGTCGTGTGCGGGGACGTCCGGGCGCAGGGTGCCCTGGGCTGTGCCCGCGTCGATGAGTTTCTGGACGGCTGTGGACAATTCGGCACGAGCCTCCTCCGCGGTGATCGCGCCGGAGGCGATGACGGCGCGCAGGGCCTCGGCCATCTCGCGCTTGGCGGAGATGTAGTCACCGAAGCGATCCATCCAGCTGCGCAACGCCGCCGCGGCGTCGGGGCCGGTGACCAGGTCGTCGGCGGCCTCGCACAGGCGTCGGCGTTCAGCCCGGTAGACGGCCTCGATCAGATCCTCGCGGGTCGGGAAGTGCCGGTAGAGCGTGCCGATGCCGACTCCGGCCGCGCGGGCGATCGATTCCAGGGAGACCTTGTCGCCCTCGGCGAAGGCGGTTCTCGCGACCTCGAGCAGGCGCTCTCGGTTGCGATGCGCGTCGGCGCGCGGGGCTCGGGTTCTGTTCACCAAGCGGAGGGTCCTCCGTTTCTGCTACGCTCGAACTATGCGGAGGGTCCTCCGTATGGCCGTCGAGTCCACTATCCCACTCAGAACAGGATCACGCAGATGGCAGTCCAATCCGAATTCACCGTCCCCGGCGGCACCGCATCGCTCGGCCCGCGGAACGTCGCCCGGATCGGTTACGGTGCAATGCAATTGACCGACCACGATGGTCGCGACTACGACCGGCAGGCCGGTATCGATATCCTCCGGCGGGCCGTCGAGCTGGGCGTGAACCACATCGATACCGCGCAGTTCTACGGAGCCGGGGCATGCAATGAGCTGATCCGCGCGGCGTTGTCGCCGTATCCGGCGGATCTGGTGCTGGCGACCAAGGTGGGCGCGGTCTACGACGCGGACGTCCGGTTGCTCGCGGCGCAGCGGCCGGAGCAACTGCGTGCCCAGGTGGAGGCCAATCTGGTTGCGCTGGGCGTGGATTCGCTCGGCGTGGTCAATATGCGCCGCGCCGACGTCCCGCCCGGCATCATCGCCGAAGGTGATCAAGTCGTGGACCTGGACGATCAGCTCGCCGAACTGACAGCACTGCGAGATGCGGGCAAGATCGCCGGAATCGGCCTCAGCCACGTCTCCGCTGACCAGTTGCGCCAGGCCCTACCGGCCGGAATCGTCTGCGTGCAGAACCTCTACAGCCTCCTGAACCGCTCCGCCGAACCGGTTCTGGACCTGTGCCGCGCCAACGACATCGCCTGGGTCCCGTACTTCCCTCTCGGCTCGGCCTTCGCGGGTCTGCCCAAGGTCACCGAACATCCAGCCGTCCTGTCCGCCGCCGCCACCCTCGATGCCACCCCCGCCCAGATCGGTCTGGCCTGGCAACTCGCCCACTACACCCACACCCTCCTGATCCCCGGCACGTCCAATCCGGCCCACCTCGACGAAAACCTCGCCGCGGGCTCGGTGCGGCTTCCCGCGGACGTCATCGAAACGCTCGACAACCTCGCCGAGTCCGAGTCGTAGCGCAACTCGCTCGGGAAGGAAACTTGCCGGCCTCGTCCTGTGCGATTCGGTCCCTCTGGAGAAATGGAAGGATCGGATGCCACGCCGCTCGAGGAATCGGATGCCGTGCGCACGCATGCCGACGCGGCGGGAGTCGCGTTGGCCGCGATCAACGAACAAGCGCGCTTGTTCCAGAGCACGGCCGAGCATGTGTTGCGGGTCAGTGCGGAACTGAACCGGGTGCTTACCTGACACGGAAACGAGAACGCCCGCGCCGAACCCGAGGGGAGGGTTCGGCGCGGGCGTTCTGCTGACGGCGAGAGAGGTTGCGCGTCAGTGTGATTCGGCCAGTTGCGCGCCGAGGGCGCGGAGGTGGTCGGTGGCGCCGCCGAGCGCGAATTCGTTGTGCTTGGCGGCGGTGAAGAACTGGTTGACGATGTGGTCGCGGTCGATGCCGACGCCGCCGTGGACGTGCACGACGGTGTGCGACACGCGATGCCCGGCCTCGGCGGCCCAGAACTTGGCGGTGTGGATCTCCGCGGCGGCGGGCAGGTTCTCCGATACGCACCAAGCGGCCTGCTGGACAGCCAGGCGGATGCCCTGGACGTCGATGTAGCTGTCCGCCAGACGCTGTGCCACGGCCTGGAAGCCGCCGATCTTGCGGTTGAACTGCTCGCGTTCGCGGGCGTAGTCGGCGACCAGCTCGAGCCCCTTCTCCACCACACCCAGCTGGTGTGCGGACAGACCCAGCCAGGCCCGGTGCAGCAGCCAGTCCAGGATCTGCGCGCCCTGCTCGACGGTGCCGACCAATTCCGCCGGGGTGCCGGAGAACTCGATCTCGGCCTCGGGCGTGCGGTCGGTGACGATCTGATCGGTGATCCGCACGGATGCGTCGGCCGGATCGACCAGGAATACCGCTGCCTGTCCGGACACGGTGGCGGGCACCAGAATTCGTGACGCCTGCCGCGCGAACGGCACGGTGATCTTCAGTCCGGTGATCCGCCAGCCGGCGCCCTCCTGCGCGGCGGTGGTGACCGGCTTGGCCGGCTCCCAGTTGCGCTCCTCGCTCAGTGCGACGGTGAGAATCGTTGCGCCCGAAGCGGCTTCGGCCGCCAGTGCGCGCTGAGCCTGGGAGCCGAACTCCGCCAGCGCCCCCGCGCCCAGCACGATCGACCACAGATACGGCACCGGCGCCACCGAACGCCCGAGTTCACGCAGGACGGCGGTCTGCTCCAGGATGCCGAAACCGCCGCCGCTCACGGACTCCGGCAGCGCCGCGGCCAGCACGCCGGTCTCTGCCAGCGAGTTCCACAGCGGCTCGTCGAAGCGCGCGTTGTCCGAATTCTTGTCCAGTTCACGCAGCCGATCGGCGGTGACCAATTTGCCGGTCACCTCGGCGGTGAGCCGGGCCAGATCCTGCTGCGCTTCGGTGAGGGTGAAATCCATTGTGTTTCCTAGCTTTCCGTTCAGCGCGCAGCGGCGGGCTGCTTCAGGGCGGTCATGGCGATGATGTCGCGCTGCACCTCGTTGGTGCCGCCGCCGAAGGTGAGGATCAGGCAGGCGCGATGCATGCGCTCGAGGCGGCCGAGCAACTGCGCGCCGGCCGAACCCTGGCGCAGATAGGCCTGCGGGCCGAGCACCTCCATCAGCGTGCGGTACGCCTCGGTGGCCAGTTCGGTGCCGAGCACCTTGCAGGTGGAGGCGTTCCACGGCTTGGGCGCGGAGTCGCCGCCCGCGTCCGCACCGGACGCGATCTCCCAGTTCAGCAACTTGAGGTATTCGACCTTCGCATGCACCCGGGCCAGATTCAGCTGCACCCATTCGCTGTCGATCACGCGACCGCCGTTGGAGTCCTTGTTGTTCTTGGCCCAATCGACGGTCTGGGCCAGCGCCAACTGCAGGGAGGCGGCCGAGGTCAGCGCGACGCGCTCGTGGTTGAGCTGGTTGGTGACCAGTGACCAGCCGCCGTTCTCCGGGCCCACCATGCTGGTGTGCGGGATGCGGACGTCCTGGTAGTAGGTGGCGCTGGTGTCCGGACCGGCCATCGTGTGCACCGGCGTCCAGGAGAAGCCCTCGGCGGTGGTCGGCATGATGAACATGCTGATGCCCTTGTGCTTCTTGGCATTCGGATCGGTGCGCGCGGCCAGCCAGACGTAGTCGGCGTACTGGATCAGGCTCGTCCACATCTTCTGCCCGTTGACGATCCAGTCGTCGCCGTCGCGCACCGCGCTGGTGCGCAGCGAGGCCAGGTCGGTGCCCGCGCCCGGTTCGGAGTAGCCGATGGAGAAGTGCAGCTCACCTGCGGCGATCTTGGGCAGGAAGAACTTCTTCTGCTCCTCGGTGCCGTAGTGCATGATCGTCGGCGCGACCGAGTTGATGGTCAGGAACGGCACCGGTGCGCCGGCGATGGCGGCCTCGTCGGTGAAGATCAGCTGGTCCATCGTGGAACGGTCCTGGCCGCCGTACTCCTTCGGCCAGCTCAGCGTGAGCCAGCCGTCGTGACCCATCTGCTGGACCACTTCGCGGTAGACGTTGCCCTGACCGTATTCGCCGGTCTGCGAGGACAGTGCCTCGCGCCGCTCCGGGGTGATCAGCGTGGCGAAATAATCGCGCAATTCCGCGCGTAGCTGTTCCTGCTGCGGGGTATACGCAATCCGCATGGCGGTAACCTCGTCGTTCCTCTGGGTAGCCGGCTCGTTCGATAGCCAGCCGACATGGACTGGGCGGTTGTCCCGATCATTGCACAACTACTGAAACATGTTCCAGTATGGACCCGAAACCGAGCCGCTTCCGCCTCGTTGGCCGAGGTGGGCTTGTAGGCTCGTGCTATCAGTGACAAAGGAGTTGTCAAATGAAGGTCAGTGTGGATTTCGACCAGTGCGAGGCCAACGGCATCTGTGTCGGATACGCCCCCGACGTGTTCGAACTCGATGACGAGGACAACCTGCACGTCACCTCGGGCGATGTGCCGGACGATCAGCTCGACGACGTGAAGACGGCGGTCGCGCAGTGCCCGAAGGCGGCATTGAAGCTCGTCTGAACCGATGCTTGCCGTTAACTGGAACACGTTCTAGAGTCACCGTGTGAGCGAATCTGAAATCAGCTTGTCCGGACGGGTGGCCATTGTGACGGGCGCCGGTGCCGGGCTGGGGCGGGCGGATGCGCTCGCCCTGGCCGCTGCCGGAGCGTCGATCGTCGTCAATGATCTTGTCGAGAACGACGCTGTGTCGGCCACCCTCGCCGATATTCGCGCGCTGGGCGCCAAGGCTGAATTCGTCGCCGGGAGTATTGCCGATCGTGCCACCGCCGATGCGTTGATAAGCACCGCGGACGAGACGTTCGGCAGTGTGGACATCGTGGTGAACAACGCCGGAATTGTCCGTGACGGAATGCTTTTCAATCTCACCGATGACGACTGGGATTCGGTTCTGGCTGTTCATCTGCGCGGACATTTCCTGTTGTCCCGCAATGCCGCCGCATACTGGCGCGGCAAATCCAAAGCGGCCGGCGCGCCGATCTACGGCCGTTTGATCAACACCTCGTCCGAGGCCGGTCTGCTCGGCCCGGCCGGGCAGCCGAACTATGGCGCCGCCAAGGCCGGAATCACGGCGCTGACCTTGTCCGCGGCTCGCGGCCTGGAGCGATACGGCGTGCGCGCCAACGCAATCTGCCCTCGCGCGCGCACCTCGATGACCGAGAAGGTCTTCTCCGATGCGCCCGAGGACGGCGTCGATCCGCTCTCGCCCGATCACGTCGGACGATTGGTCGCCTATCTCGCCTCGCCCGCCGCGGACGCGGTGAACGGCCAGGTATTCGTCGTCTACGGCCCGATGGTCGCACTGATGGCCGCGCCGGAAGTCGAGCAGCGTTTCGATGCCGCGGGTGCGGAATGGTCGCCCGAGGATCTGGCCGACACGCTCGGTGGATATTTTGCCGAACGCCCGGCGGGGCGTACGTTTTCGGCGTCATCGTTGCACGAACTCGGCTAGTAGCGAACAGCTACCGACCACGTTGTTGATCACCGGTCCACCACTTGGTAGACATGAGGATCGACGGTGTGGGGCGACTCACACAGTTTCTCCTTACGCCGTATGAACAAGTTCTAACTTCCGATCACCGTTCGGTAGGAAAGGGCAGTTCAATATCGCCAAACGGTGCTCGACAACAGAGTGAACGTGTTCTAATCTTCCAGACTGACGGCCGGTTGAGACCGCCGTCACAAGCTCGACGTGCATGGCATGGCAAGGAGGGAATCGGGAATGAACGAGGTTCTTGCCGTGCCGTTGCGAGCGGTCGGCGGGTTCTTCGAACTCACCGCTGCGGTGGCCAAGGCAACCGTGCGGCCGCCCTTTCAGCGTCGTGAATTCGTCGACCAGGCGTGGTTCATAGCGCGAGTTTCGATCCTGCCGACCCTGCTGGTCGCCATCCCGTTCACCGTGCTGGTGAGCTTCACGCTCAACATCCTGCTGCGCGAGATCGGCGCGGCCGACCTGTCCGGCGCCGGCGCCGCGTTCGGCACCGTCACCCAGGTCGGCCCGATCGTGACGGTGCTGATCGTGGCGGGCGCGGGCGCCACCGCGATCTGCGCGGATCTGGGCGCACGCACCATTCGCGAGGAGATCGACGCGATGAAGGTGCTGGGCATCGACCCCATCCACCGACTCGTCGTCCCGCGCGTGCTGGCCTCGATGTTCGTCGCGGCGCTGCTGAACGGCCTGGTCTGCCTGATCGGCATCGGCGGCGGCTTCCTGTTCTCGGTCTTCCTGCAAGGCGTGAATCCGGGCGCGTTCGTCAACGGGATCACCCTGCTGACGCACCTGCCCGAACTGGTCATCGCGGAGGTCAAGGCGACATTGTTCGGCCTGGCGGCCGGGCTGATGGCCTGCTATCTGGGCCTGAACGTGCGCGGCGGGCCCAAGAGCGTCGGTGACGCGGTGAATCAGACGGTGGTGTTCTCCTTCATGGTCCTTTTCGTTTTGAACGTGGTGGTCACCGCGGTCGGCATCAAGTTCACGGTCCGGTGAGGTGAATCCATGGCCTTCGTGATCCACGCCCGCTTCCCGCGTACTGTTCGACGAGTGCGCCGCATGTCCGACTCGCTCGACAGTGTCGGACGCCACGCACTGTTCTATGCCGAATCGCTGCGCGCGGTGCCCAAGGCGCTGGTCAGCTATCGCACCGAAACCATCCGGTTGATCGCCGAAATCAGCATGGGCACGGGCGCATTGGCCGTCATCGGCGGCACGGTCGTCATCGTGGGCTTCCTGACGCTGTTCGCCGGCGGCACCATCGCGGTGCAGGGCTACAGCTCACTGGGCAACATCGGCGTCGAGGCGCTGACCGGATTCTTCGCGGCCTTCCTCAACGTTCGCATTGCGGCGCCGGTGATTTCGGGTATCGGCCTGGCGGCGACCATCGGCGCGGGCGCGACCGCGCAGCTGGGCGCGATGCGCGTCGCGGAGGAGATCGACGCACTCGAGTCGATGGCGATCCGCCCGGTGCCGTTCCTGGTCGGCACCCGGGTGCTGGCCGGGATGATCGCGATCGTCCCGCTGTACGCGCTGGCGGTGATCGCCTCGTTCGTCGCGAGTCGCTTTGCGACCGTGGTGATCTACGGGCAGTCGGCCGGTGTGTACGACCACTACTTCTCGACCTTCCTGATTCCCAGCGACATCCTGTGGTCGTTCGTGCAAGCGATCGTCATGGCGTTGGCGGTCATGATGATTCACACCTATTACGGCTACCACGCGACCGGCGGACCGGTCGGTGTCGGCATCGCGGTCGGTAACGCGGTGCGCACCTCACTGGTGGCAGTGGTGACGGTGACCCTGCTGGTCTCGCTGGCCATCTACGGCACCTCCGGCAATTTCCATCTCTCCGGGTAGGCGGTATGGCGAGAAATACACTTGTCGAAAAAGACGGTGCCGGAAGGGTGTTCGGCGCGGGCTGGGGCGTCAAGCTGGCGGGCCTGGGCTTGGTGCTGAGCCTGGTGGCGATCGTCGCGCTCGCGCTGACCATGTTCGCGGGCGGCTTCCAGAGCACCGAGCCGGTCTATGTGGACTCGCCGCGTGCGGGTCTGGTCATGGACAAGGACGCCAAGGTCAAGATGCGCGGTGTGGACATCGGCACGGTCAAGGCCATCTCGTACACCGGCAACAGCGCGCGGCTGAAGCTGGCGATCGACCCCGATCAGCTGAAGCTGGTTCCGGCCAATGCGGGCGTGGACATCCGCTCGACCACGGTGTTCGGCGCGAAGTACGTGAATTTCACTGTGCCGCAGAACCCTTCGTCCGATCATCTGCAGGAGGGCGCGACCCTGAGCGCGACGCAGGTGACCGTCGAATTCAACACGCTGTTCCAGCACCTGACCGACGTGCTGAGCAAGGTCTCGCCGGAGAAGCTGAACGCCACGCTGACCGCGCTGGGCACCGCACTGCAGGGCCGCGGCGACGAACTCGGGCAGTTGCTGGCCAACAGTGATCAGTATCTGAAGGACATCAATCCGAGCATGCCGGATCTGCAGAGCGATCTGCGCACCAGCGTCCCGGTGACGAATCTGTACAGCGACGTCGTACCGGATCTGCTGCACACCACCGACAACGTGGCGGTGACGAGCAAGACGCTGGTCGATCGCAAGACCGATCTGGACGCGGTGCTGCTGAATCTCACGGGCCTGGTGAACACCACCGAGCCGATCCTGAAGCAGAACCAGAAGTCGCTGGTGACCGCGCTGGATCTGCTGCAGCCCACGACCGCGCTGCTGAGCGAGTACAGCCCCGCGCTCTACTGCATGGTGGTCGGCGTCGCCAACGCGGTGCCGGTGGCCAATGAGGTCTTCGGCGGCCTGGGCCCCTATGTGACGCTCAACGCGAGCTTCATGCCCGGCGGCACCCCGTACAAGTATCCGAAGGATCTCCCGAAGGTGAACGCCACCGGCGGTCCGCGCTGCGACAACATCCTCGATCGCAAACCCGGCAGCCACTCCAACTACCTGGTCACCGACACCTCGCAGGGTGAGGTGTGGACGCCGTCGCTGAGTTCGCATCTGAACGATCCGAACACCAGCGTCTTCCAGCTGCTGTTCGCCGGAATGCCGGGGGTGCCGAAGCCGTGAGATTCAAACCACGGGCCGTCTCGGTCAAACTGTCCATCTTCACGCTGGTGATGGTGCTGGTGCTGGCCCTGCTCGCGGTCATCTTCAGCCAGATGCGCTTCGCCAGCGAGACCGGATATCACGCGGTGTTCACCAGTTCCTCGGGCATGCTGCCGGGATCCAAGGTGCGCATCGCCGGTGTGCCGGTCGGCTCGGTCAAGCGGGTCTACGTGGGCGGGGATCACCTCGCGCACGTCGACTTCGAGGTCGATCACCAGTACCACCTCTACGACAGCACGCAGGCCGCGGTCCGCTACGAGAACCTCGTCGGCGACCGGTATCTGGAACTCATGGACGGTCCGGGCACCGCGAAGCGGATGTCCGAGGGCGGCACGATCGGCACCGACCGGACCAAACCCGCCCTCGATCTGGACATGCTGCTCGGCGGAATCAAACCGCTGCTGCGCGGCCTGGATCCGGCGCAAGTCAACGATCTGACCAACGCGCTGCTGCAGGTATTCCAGGGACAGGGCGGCACGCTGGTGGCCCTGCTGAACAGCTCCGGCTCGTTCGCCAAGACCCTGGCCGACCGGGACGCGCTGATCGGCAGCGTCATCAACAACCTCAACACGGTGCTGTCCACCATCGACACCAAGAACAAGGATTTCGACGCCACGCTGACCGAACTACAGCGTCTGATCAGCGGCCTGGCCGCGGACCGCGACCAGATCGGCGAGGCGCTGCCGCGCCTGGCCGGGGCGACGGGTGATCTGACCGGTCTGCTGCGGCAGGCCCGGCCCGATCTGAAGAACGACTTCGATCAGCTGGGCCGGTTGTCGGGGAATCTCAACGACCGCACCGACGACGTGCAGTGGGTGCTGGACCGGCTGCCGGAGACCTACAAGAAACTCGTGCGGCTCGGTTCCTACGGCTCGTTCCTGAACATGTACGTCTGTGGGACGAACTTCCTGATCGACGGCCCCGACGGCAAGCCCATGCATGTCAACCTGCCCGGTTTGCAGACGACCGGAAGGTGCTCGACGCAGTGAAAGAAAAACGCTCACCACTGATCGACATCGGCATCGTCGGTGTGGTCCTCGCGGTCGCCATCTCGTTGTCCGCCTTGCAGTTCCAGCGCCTGCCCTTCGTGCGCAGCGGTGCCGAGTTCAGCGCGTACTTCGCCGATGCGGGCGGCCTGCTGCCCGGTGATCAGGTCCAGGTGGCCGGGGTGCGCTCGGGACAGGTCGAGTCCGTCACCCTGGCCGGGGCGAAGGTGAAGGTCCGGTTCAGCCTGGACGAGGCGATCGTGCTGGGCCGCAAGACATCCGCGGCGATCAAGACCAACACCGTGCTGGGCCGCAAATCGCTCGAGGTGGTCCCCACCGGTGACGGTGTGTTGCGCCGCGACGACATCATCCCGCTGTCCCGCACCACCTCGCCGTACTCGCTCAACGACGCACTCGGCGATCTGGCCTCGACCGTGCAGGGACTGGACACCGATCAGGTCAACAAGACCCTGGACACTCTCTCGGCGGCGTTCGACAAGACGCCGGGACCGCTGCGTTCGGCCCTGGACGGCGTCACCGCGCTCTCGCGCAGCCTGAACACGCGCGACAAGGCCCTGACCGAACTGCTCTCGCACGCGCAGAACGTCACCAAGGTGCTCTCGGATCGCGCGAACCAGATCAACACGCTGCTGCTGAGCGGCAACGATCTGCTCGGCGAACTGAACGCCCGGCGCACCGCGCTGAGTCAGCTGATCCAGTACGTCAACGGGCTGGCCCAGCAGCTCACCGGATTCGTGCAGGAGAACGAGGCATCGCTCAAACCCGATCTGGACAACCTGAATTCGCTGCTGGCCCTGCTGCAGAAGAACAAGGACCAGCTCGGCAAGGCCCTGGACGCGCTCGGCCCCTACGCCGGTGCGCTCGGTGAACAGGTCGGCAGCGGCCCGTACTTCCAGGCATACGTCTCGAACGCGACGAGTATGACGCTGCAACCGCTGGTCGACGCGCTGGTCTGGCCGCAGCACGTGCCGCAGTCGTTCCAGAACTACATCAACCACCCGCCGCTGAATGTCGGTCCCTCCATCCAGGAGCCTCCGCGATGAACGCTCTACTGAAGATGCGCAAGGTGCCCCGCTGGGTGCGCATCGTCGCCGCGGTGCTGGTCGTCGCACTGGCCGGTTGGATCGGCTACGGCGCGGTCACCAATATCGGCAAGACCCACATCACCGCGTACTTCCCGTCCACGACCGGCATCTACAACGGTGACGGGGTGGAGATCCTCGGGGTGAAGGTCGGCAAGATCAATTCGATCGAACCGGGCAAGGACAACGTCAAGGTGACGATGACCGTCGACCGCGGCGTGGACATCCCCGCGGACGCGAAGGCGGTGATCATCGCTCCGTCGCTGGTCTCGGCGCGATTCATCCAGCTGGCCCCGGCCTACACCGGCGGCCCGAAGATGCACGACAACGCGACCATTCCGATCGAGCGCACCGCCGTCCCGGTGGAGTGGGACGACATCAAGGCCGAGCTGACCAAGCTGTCCAAGGCGCTGGGACCGATCGGCCAGGACAAGCAGGGTTCGTTCGGCCGGTTCGTGGACACCGCCTCGGACAACCTCGCCAACGGCAACGCGCAGGCGTTCCGGGACACGTTGAAGGAGCTGTCCAGCACGCTGAGCACGTTGTCGGATGGGCGAACCGACCTGTTCGGGACGATCAAGAATCTGCAGCAGTTCGTGGACGTGCTGTCCAAGAGCAACGATCAGATCGTCCAGTTCGGCGGGCGACTGGCCTCGGTGTCCTCGGTGCTGAACAACGTCTCCGGCGATCTCGGTGCGGGACTGGACAATCTGGATACCGCGGTGGCCGATGTGCAGCGGTTCCTCAACGAGCGCGGTCCGGCGCTGACCGACAGCGTGCAGCGCCTGGCCGACGTCACCCAGCTGCTGGTGGACAAGAAGTCCGACATCGAGCGGGTGCTGCATTCGGGTCCGACCGCGCTGGCGAACTTCTATCAGATCTACAAGCCGGCTCAGGGCACGCTGACCGGCGCGGTCGTGGGCACCAACTTCGCCAACCCGTTCGCCTTCCTGTGCGGTGCGGTGGAAGGTCTGCAATCCGATGATTCGGACAAGACCGCGGCGCTGTGCAAGCAGTACATCGCACCGGTCATCCAGTCGCTGATGATGAATTACCCTCCGGTGCTGTTGAATCCGGCATCCGGACAGGGCGCGTTCCCGAGTCAGCTGACCTACAGCACGCCGGATCTGGCCAAGCGGGTGAACACCAACCCCGACGGCGCGCCCGCCGCGGCGCCGGTGGCCACACCTCCGGTCGTGGTCCCCAAGGGCATTGCCGGACTTCTGCTTCCGGGAGGTGGGCACTGATGGGATGGGGCAACGCACGTAAGCGGCTCGCAGGTGCGGCGATCGGACTGGTTCTGGCACTGGGCGTCACCGGCTGTCAATGGGACGGGCTGAACACCCTGCCGATGCCGGGTGCGGCCGGAACGGGCGAAGGCTCGTGGCAGGTGCGCATCCAGATGCCGAATGTCACCACCCTGACCCGCAATTCGCCGGTCATGGTGAAGGACGTCACGGTCGGCACGGTCACCAACATCGAGGTGCAGGGGTGGCACGCACTGGTCACCGTCAGCCTCGATCGGGGAGTTCAGTTGCCCGCCAACGCGATCGCGAAGATCGGGCAGACCAGTCTGCTGGGCAGTAATCATGTCGAACTGGCTCCGCCGTCGTCGAATCCGCAGGGCCGGTTGCAGAACGGCGATGTGATCCCGCTCGATCGCGCCGGTGACTATCCGACCACCGAGCAGACGCTGTCCTCGCTGTCGGTGGTGCTCAACGGCGGCGGCATCTCGCAGCTCGAGACCATCACCCACGAGCTGGATGCGACGTTCCACGGGCGCACCGATTCGATCCGGGATCTGTTGCCGCAGTTGAAACAGCTGACCGGCACGCTGGATCAGCAGACCCAGGACATCATCGCCGCGACGAGCGGGCTGGACCGCGTCTCGGGTGTGCTGGCCCAGCAGAAGGACCAGGTCACCACCGCGATCACCAAGATCCACCCGGCGCTGACCGTGCTGGCGGATCGTCGGCAGAACATCACCAAAACCCTTGTGGCACTCGGAAATCTGAGTGACGTCGTACAGCAGATCATCCAGCAGGGCGGGGAGAGCCTGAAGGCGGACCTGGCCAATCTCGGTCCGGCGCTGAAGTCGCTGTCCGACACCGGCGGGAAGCTGGCCGATTCGCTGCAGATCCTGCTCACCTTCCCGTTCCCGATGAAGAATCTGGACAAGGCGCTCAAGGGCGACTACCTGAATCTGCTGATGACGGTGGATCTGACCGGCGCGCGCATCGATTCGAACTTCCTCACCGGAACTCCGCTGGGCGGGCGATTCGGCGGCGTCGAGGGTGCACTGGGCACCATCGCCCCGCAGACCGCGCAGGGTAAGGGCGATCCGGTGCACGGACCGCTGCAGACCCAGCCCAAACCGGCCACTCCCGCGCCTACGCCGAGTATTCCCGGGCTGCCCTCGATTCCGGGACTGCCCGCCATTCCGGGGATCACCGTTCCCGGCCCGTCGCAAGGAGCCGGCCGGTGAAACTCACCAAGTTCGTCCGCACCCAGCTGGTCATCTTCGCACTGCTGACCGTGGTCGGCCTGGTGGTCATGGCCGGAAGCTACGTGCATCTGCCCGCCATGTTCGGTATCGGCCGGTACGGGGTGACGGTGAAGCTGGTCGCGACCGGCGGGCTGTATCCGACCGCCAACGTCGCCTACCGCGGCACCAATATCGGCAAGGTCGACAGCGTGCGGCTGACACCGCACGGGGTGGACGCGAAACTGTCCATCCAGAGCGGTTACAAGGTGCCCAGCGATGTCGATGCGTACGTCAAGAGCGTCTCGGCGATCGGTGAGCAGTACGTCGATCTGGTGCCCGCCGAGAATCCGAAGGGCGGCAATCTGTCCGACGGCGCGGTGATCCCGGAGGATCGCACCAAACTGCCGCAGGACGTCGGCGCGATGCTCGATCAGGCCGACCGGCTGCTGTCCAGCGTCGCGGACACCAAGTTGCGCGAGCTGATCGACGACGCGTTCACCGCGTTCAACGGTGCGGGACCGGATCTGCAGAAGTTCATCGACTCCGCCTCGCTGCTGGTGCAGGAAGCGCAGAAGAACACCGGGCCGACCAAGGATCTGCTGAAGAAGATCGGCCCGCTGCTGAACACACAGAACCGTTCCGCGGACTCGATCCGCACCTGGACCCATGATCTGGTCGCGGTCACCGATCAGCTGCGCCAGCACGATCCGTCGCTGAACCAGCTGCTGCAGCGCACTCCGGCCGCGGCGCAGCAGGTCAGCCAGACCTTCCAGGACCTGCAGCCCACGCTGCCGATCCTGCTGTCGAACCTGGTCAGCACCGGGCAGGTCGCGGTGACGTATCACGCCGGTCTGGAACAGATCCTGGTGATCTATCCGCAGATGATCTCGGCGCTGCTGACCGTCGTGCGCGGGCCCGCGCAGTACGGCGCGATGGTCGACTTCATGCTCGGCCTGAACGATCCGCCCGGCTGCATCACCGGCTTCCTGCCGCCGAGTCAGCGTCGCTCGCCCGCGCAGACCGACACTCCGGACACTCCGGGCAATCTGTACTGCAAGGTTCCGCAGAACGCCAAGGAGGCCGTGCGCGGTATTCGCAACACGCCGTGCCAGGACATTCCGGGTAAGCGCGCCCCGACCCCGGAGCTGTGCCACGATCCGCGCGGTTACGTGCCCGAGGGCAACAACCCGCCGTTCGGTGCGCCGCAGCCGGTGGACAATTCCGGTGCGCCGCTGCCGAATCCGGCCGCGAAGCCGGGAGCGGTACATCCGGCCTCGTTCGAGAACAGGAGTTACGACCCGGCAACCGGAACCTTCACCGGACCCGACGGACGCACCTATCGGGAGGGGGACGTCAAGCCCGGTGGCTCGGGCACGGTACCGTCCGGGTGGCAGGCGATGCTCGAGGAGCAGCAACAATGAGCGAAACCACACCACCAACACCACCTACATCGGGACGAGTCCGGCGGCGTGCGAGTCGCCAGGCCGGTCCCGTCGGCGAACAGGCGAACACCGGTGCGGCGACCGTCGTCCCCACCGCGAGCAGTCCCGCCTCGGGCGCCGCGCAGGCATCGGCGGTCACCGATACCACGGTGAAGGCGGACTCCGTTCCGATGGACGCGGAGCCCGGGTCGGAGGTCTCGGCGGCGGGGAAGGCCGCCGGGCCGGTCAGCGACGGCGATGTCACGCCCACGGTTGCCAGTGAGTCGTCGGCGAAAACTGATGCGGTCGACGGCGATTCGACTGTGAAGCTCGGTACGGCCGACGCGGATTCGACTGTGAAGCTCGGCACGGCCGACGCGGATTCGACCGTGAAGCTCGGTACGGCCGACGTGGATTCGACCGTGAAACTCGGCACCGCCGACGCGGATTCGACCGTGAAGCTGGGCAAAGCCGTCTCCGGGGTTCGGCCGGGCGCTTCCGGCGCGGATCCCGTCGACGAGCCCATCGACGCGTCCGACACCGAAGGTGAACTCGTCTCGGAGAAGGACGGGTTCTGGCGCTCGATGCGGCCGATCGAATGGGTGGCCGCCGTGGTCGCGGTCGTCTCGCTGCTGGCATTGGTCGGTGGTGGCGGGGTGTACTTCTACCACCAGTCACACGCCGACGCGCTGGCCTCGCAGCGGACCGAATACATCCAGACCGCCAAAGAAGCCATCCTGAACCTCACCAATATCAAGGACGACACCGCCACGCAGGACATCGACCGCGTGCTGTCGGTGGCCTCGGGTGATCTGAAGGCCGAGTACACCCAGCGCAAGGACGCCTACGCGCAGGTCGTCAAGGAGGCGAAGGTCAAGGCCAGCGGCGAGGTGATCGAGGCCGCGATCGAGAGTCAGAACGACGATTCGGCCAAGGTGCTCATCGCGGCCAAGCAGACCCTCACCAATGCGGGCGATTCGCAGCCGCAGGACCGGTACTACCGGTTCCGGGTGACCGTGAACCGCGGTGACGGCGGCGTCACCGCGTCGAAGGTGGAGTTCGTGGCATGACATCGCGAGGAAATCGTCTTCCGATCCTGGCCGCCGTCGCGGCCGTACTGCTGGTCGCGGCCGTGGCCGTCGGAGTGTTCACCGGAATCCGGTTCTGGAACGACCGGCAGGCCGAACAGGCGCGCAGCGCCTCGGTCGACGCCGCGCGGCACGCGGTGTCGGCGATGTTCACCTACGACTTCAACAACGTCGACACCCAGCTGCCCAAGGCCGCCGACGCGTTGACCCCCTCCTTCAAGAGCGACTACCTGAAACTGGTCGATCAGGCCATCGCGCCGGGGGCCAAGCAGAAGCAGCTCACGGTGCAGGCCACCACGCAGGCGGCCGGCGTCGTGTCCGCCGACCGCTCGCACGCGGTGGTGCTGCTGTACCTGAACCAGGTGACGACCAGTAAGGATTCACCGCAGGGCACGGTCACCCCGAGCCGGGTGCGGGTGTCGCTGGACAACGACGGCGGTCACTGGCTCGTCGGGCAGGTCACCCCGATCTGAGGTCGCTGGGCGAAAGCCGTTGCTAGCGGCCGGGATCCAGGTCCGCGTCCGACAGCAGTGCGCTGCCCGCGACCTGTCCCTGAGCCAGTGCGTCGAGAAACGCTCTGGCCCAACGGTCCACATCGTGCGCCAGGACCTGGCGGCGCAGCGCGCGCATGCGGCGGCGCCGGGTTTCGGGATTGTCGGTGAGCGCGGCCATGATGGCGTCCTCGACGCTGTCCAGGTCGTGCGGGTTGCACAGGTATGCCTGGCGCAATTCGGCTGCGGCTCCGGTGAATTCGCTCAGCACCAGCGCGCCGTTGAGACCGCTGTGGCTGGCCACGTACTCCTTGGCGACCAGATTCATACCGTCGCGCAACGGGGTCACCAGCATGGCGTCGGCGACGACGAAGAAGGCGAGCAGTTCCTCGCGCGGAATCGGCCGGTGCAGATAGTGCACGACCGGGTAACCGACGCGGGCGAATTCGCCGTTGATGCGGCCGACCTGGCGTTCGATGTCGCCGCGCATCTGGATGTAGCTCTGCACCCGCTCGCGGCTGGGCGTGGCCAACTGCACCATCACCGTATCGGCCGGATCGACTCGGCCCTCGCGCAACAGCTCCTCGAGCGCGGCCAGGCGGATATCGATGCCCTTGGTGTAGTCGAGCCGATCCACGCCCAGCAGAATGTGTTTCGGGTTGCCGAGTTCGGCGCGGATCTGTGCGGCCCGCTCGCGCACCGAACGTCGCCGGGACTGCTCGTCGAGTTCGGCGGAGGCGATCGAGATCGGGAACGCGCCGACCCGTACCGTGCGGAAACCCACCTGCACCACACCGAGTTTCGAGCGCACGCCGACGGTGCCGCGGGAAGTCGGTTGTCCGGCAAGGCGTTTGGCCAGATACAGGAAATTCTGCGCCCCGCCGGGTAAGTGGAAGCCGATCAGGTCCGAGCCCAGCAGACCCTCGATGATCTCGGTCCGCCACGGCATCTGCATGAACAGTTCCACCGGCGGGAACGGGATGTGCAGGAAGAAGCCGATCGTGACATCGGGGCGAAGCATCCGGAGCATCTTGGGCACCAGTTGCAGTTGATAGTCCTGCACCCAGACGGTGGCGCCCTCGGCGGCCACCTTCGCGGTGTACTCCGCAAAACGCCGGTTGACCTCGACGTATGCGCTCCACCAGTGCCGCCGGTACTCCGGCCGCACGATCACGTCGTGATACAGCGGCCACAGGGTGCCGTTGGAGAATCCCTCGTAGTAGTCCGAGACCTCGGTGGCGGTGAGCGGCACCGGATGCAGTTCCAGGCCGTCTTCGACGATCGGGTCCAGGTCCACGTCGGGGACTCCGGCCCAGCCCACCCAGGCGCCATTGTTGTTGCGCAGCACCGGTTCCAGAGCGGTGACCAGTCCGCCGGGACTGCGCTTCCAGCGGGTGGTGCCGTCGGGGAGCTGTTGCAGATCCACCGGCAGGCGGTTGGCGACCACGACGAATCCGGAACCCGCGCCGTGTCGAGCTGTCGCGGGAGATTGGGCCCCCGCGTCCGATCTTCGCTGATCCGACGGGTATGCGCTCATCTGGTCCATTACTGGAACCTCCGGTTTGCCGCGGGCCGGGAGAGCCCTGTGGAGTTGTAGTCGTGCGGGTCGGGGCTGTTATTCGCCCCGGCCGCCGGGAGCGATGCCGAGCATGGACAGCAGCATCCGGCATTCGTCCGCATCTTCAGCGTAGGCGGCGACGACCCGCTGGGCCTGTCGAGCAGTCTCGTCGGCGAGCGGCTCCAGATCGTCGTCCGCGATGTCGTTGGCGCCCTTCGCGGCCATCCTCGTGTCCTCTCGTCTATGGGTTGGGTTCTCACGGTTGCGAGATGTCAATGGTATCGGTCGTTGAAATGGGGGCGGTTCGGTCGGTCCATACCGGGTATGAACGTGACATCCGCAGCAACCCTGAAACGGGGAGGTTCGGGTCGGCTATACCTTTGGGAAGACAGTACGAAGTGTAGACAGAAAGGGTTTTGAACATCATGCCGTTGGCCACGGTGAACGGAATCGCACTGAACTATCAGGTGAAGGGGGACAAGGCCAAGGGCAGCGATATCAAGGGCGCCGCCCCGCTGGTCGTCCTGGTCATGGGGACCGGAAGTCCGGGGCGGGTGTGGGAGTTGCACCAGGTTCCCGCACTGGTCGCGGCCGGATATCGGGTGTGCACTTTCGACAACCGCGGCATCGCCCCGTCCTACGAGGCCGCGAACGGGATGACCATCGAGGACCTGGTCGGCGATACCGCCGCGCTGATCGAACTCCTGGACGAGGGCCCGGTGCTGCTGGCCGGGACGTCGATGGGTGCGCGGGTCGCACAGGAACTCGCGCTGGCCCGTCCCGATCTGGTGCGCAAGGCGGTGTTCCTGGCCGGTCACGGGCGGTTGGATCAGTTCCAGAAGACCCTGTCGCTCGGTGAGCACGAACTCGATGCCAGCGGGGTGAAGCTGCCGCCGAAGTACGAGGCCGCGCTGACCGCTGTGATGAATCTTTCACCGGCGACCCTGGCCGAGGTCAACGCGGCGCGGGACTGGCTGGACCTGTTCGAGTTCACCGGCGGTCCGGTCGCACCCGGAATCCGGGCGCAGCGCGCGATGGACCACGATTTCGACCGGTTGCAGGCCTACCGCGGTATCAAGGTGCCGTGCCTGTCGGTCGGGTTCGCCGACGACCGGATGATCCCGCCGTATCTGGCCCGCGAGGTCGCGCAGGTCATCCCCGCCGCGCGGTACCAGGAGATTCCGGACGCCGGGCACTACGGCTATCTGGAACGTCCCGACGCGGTCAACAAGGTGCTGCTGGAGTTCTTCGCCGGCTGAGGCGATCCGCCCGAGGAGGTAACGCCCCGACGGTAACGCCGCTCTTGCTAGGGTCGACATTACGTATGGGGGTCGCTCTGGCGGCCGTCAGTGTTTCGTACCCATAGCGCGTCCCAACACACACAGCGCCAGTATCAGTGAGGTGAGATGAGCACCAACCCCTTCGATGACGAAGACGGCCGCTTCTTCGTTCTGGTCAACGACGAGGAGCAGCATTCCCTCTGGCCGGCATTCGCGGAGGTTCCTGCCGGTTGGCGAGTCGTGTTCGGTGAGGACAGCCGGGCTGCCTGCGTCGAGTACGTCGAGAAGAACTGGACCGATATGCGTCCCAAGAGCCTGCGCGATGCGATGGCCGCCGACGATGCGGCCCGGCAGTCCAGCCAGTCCTGATCGCAACCGCTCGATACCGCGTGGGCACGACGAACCGGCGACCGCATGCCACCCTCATGCGGTCGCCCGGATCTCCCCATCCCCGGTGACCACGCCTTTTCTCCCCCGGCCATCCTCCCGGTTATGATGGCTCCGCTTTTCCCCGCCTCCTTAGCTCAGTGGTAGAGCACTCGCCTTGTAAGCGAAAGGTCGTCAGTTCAATCCTGACAGGGGGCTCTTTTTTATTTTCAGGCTCCTGCGCCGCCGTCCACGGGGATTATGGCGCCGGTGATCATGGCGGCTCGGTCGCTCAGGAGCCAGGCGGCCGGTTCGGCTACTTCGTGGGGAGTTGCCATGCGGCCCAGGGGGATTGATGCGGATATCTGGTCGATGATGCCGGGGGTTGCGGATTCCCAGGCGTCGATCATTTCGGTGGCGGTGCCGCCGGGGGTGAGGGCGTTGACTCGGATGTTGTCGGGGGCCCAGGTGACGGCGGCGGTTTCGGTGATGCTGTTGAGGGCGCGTTTCATGGCTCCGTAGGCGGGCAGGGCCGGGTTCGCGCGACGGCTGCCGATGCTGGAGGTGTTGACGATCGCGCCGCCGCCGGTGCGGCGCATGAGGGCTGCCTCGGCGGTCATGGCGGTCCAGTGGGCGCGGAAGTTCACGGCGAACTGTTCGTCGATGTCGGCGTCGCTGGTGGTGTCGAGGGGGCCGGGCTGCTGGATTGTCGCGGCGTTGTTGAATGCGCCGTCGAGGCGGCCGTGCAGCTCTTCGATCCGGTCGAGTGCGGCGTGGATGGTGGCGCGGTCGGCGAGATCCACGGTCACCGCGTCCGCGATGCCGCCGTCGGCACGGATCTCGGTGACGAGGTTCTCCAGGGCGTCGGTACTGCGGGCGGCGAGGACGACGGCCGCGCCCTCCGTGGCGAACAGGCGGGCCGCGGCCGCCCCGATGCCGCGGCTTGCGCCGGTGATGAAGACGACCTTGCCGGTCAGCAGGCCGAGGGTTGCGATGTCGTTGGTCATGGCCACAGTGTCGGGTCGGTTCGGGAACCGGATTCAGGTACAGGTGGTACCAGGATCCGCCGCCGCGCAGCGGGCACACTCGGGGTATGGACAGACATGAGCTCGGGGCATTCCTGCGCAGTCGCCGCGAGCGGCTGCGGCCGCAGGATGTCGGTCTGCCGTCGGGGTCGCGGCGACGTACGCCGGGGCTGCGGCGCGAGGAGGTCGCGGTGCTGGCGCACATCTCCACCGAGTACTACGTGCGGCTCGAGCAGGGACGCGCACCGCGGCCGTCGAGTGAGGTGCTCGCCGGGATCGCGGGCGCGCTGCGGCTCACCGACGCCGAATCCGATCATCTGCACGTGCTCGCGGGCAGTGCGCCGAACCGGACCGGACGGCATCGTCGCGACGTCCGGCCGAGCATCCTCGCGTTGCTCGAAAGGTTGCCGCAGACAGCGGCTTTCGTGATATCCGCCATCTTCGAGGTGCTCGCGTGGAACGACCTCGCGGTCGCGCTCATGGAGGATTTCGGCCGACTCGACGAGCGTGATCGCAACCTCGCGCGTCGCGCCTTCCTCGGGTCCACGGTCGGTGAGACGCCGCCGTACGGCATCTCCGACGCGGCCGAATTCCGGCACCACGTGGTGATGGCGCTGCGCTCCACCCTCGCGCGCTATCCGTCCGATCCGGCGGTGATCGAACTTGTCGACGAACTACGTTCCGGCAGTTCGGAATTCGACCGGCTGTGGGAGCGTCACGACGTGCAGGCCGCACCGATGCTCAGCAAGACCTTCGATCATCCGGCCCTAGGGGAGATCACCGTCGACTGCGACTCCCTCGCACTCGTCGACCGAGACCAGAACCTCGTGCTCTACAGCGCACCACCCGGATCGCGCGGCGCGGAGGCGCTGGCACTGCTGAACGTCCTCGGGACCGAGGTCGACGACTACCGGCGGTAGCCCCGCGAGAAGTCTCAGCTCTTGCGAGCGACGCCCGCCCAGCAACCCGCCTCGGCGTCCCGCCACTCGGGCAGCTCGGACCGGGGCCGCCAGCGATGCACGCCCACCACGCCGGGGTCCAGGAGTTCGTAGCCGTCGAAGAGGCGGGTGACCTCGTCGCGATTGCGGTTCTGGGCATGCACGCCGCTGGCGCGATAGGTGGCCAGGGCGCGGCGCATCGTCTCCGGGTCGAAATCGGCGGTGATATGCGAGATCACCAGGTATGAGCCGGGGGCCATCGCGTTCATCAAGGTGTCGACGATCCCGCGCGGGTCCTGTTCGTCGCGGATGAAATGCAGCACGGCGATCAGGCTGACGGCGACCGGTTCCTCGAGATTCAGGGTTTCGGCGAAGGCCGGTGCGGACAGGATGGCGTGCGGATCGGTGGCGTCGGCGTCGATGTAGGCGACCTTGCCCTCGGCGGTACTGGCCATCAGCGCGTGCGCGTAGGCCAGGACCAGCGGATCGTTGTCCACGTACACCACGCGGGCGGCGGGATTCAGTTCTTGGGCGGTCTGGTGCAGATTCGGTTCGGTCGGAATGCCGGTACCGATGTCGAGGAACTGCCGGATCCCGAGATCGCTCAGCGCCCGCACCGCGCGGGTCATGAAGTCGCGGTTGTGGTGGACGCCGGAGGCGACGGTCGGCCACACCTCGAGAATCTTGGCCGCGGCCTCACGGTCGACCTCGTAATTGTCCTTGCCGCCCAGGAAGAAGTCGTAGATGCGAGCGCTGCTGGGTTTGGTGGGATCCACGACCCGGTTGTCCGTCATCCTCGATCTCCTAGTCGACAGGTCTCGCTACGGAAGAGTCAATATCCAGCGGGCGCAAAGTAATTCGCATGATAATACGTCGCCGGTCGGGGCGTGCGGGGAACGGCCCGGGTCGCTGCCGGTATCCACCCTCGAGTGTGCGCCGGGTGGCGAGCGTTCCGCGGCGATGTGGCGCCCCGCTCCCGGCGTCGGACAATTTCCGGCAATCGCATCGCTATTCCCTTCCGTGGGAAGAATTCTCGGGCACGGAAAAAGCATGCGACAGATCAACGCCGGTCCTCTAGCGTCTCCTGCGCGCACCCATTCGGGGCAAGTCAATGGGAGGAATCGAAGTAATGAAGTTCGGAAAGATCAGTGCTGTCGTATTCATGGCGATCGCGGCCACCGGAATCGCGGCGGCAACCGCCAACGGACAGCCCGCCGTGGCGACGCAGCAGCAGCCCGCACCGGCCGCCGCGGTGAGTAATGCGACCTCCGGCGTGGACCACGGAGTCGCTTATCACACAACGGTTTCCAGGACCGACCGGGCCATCACCACCACCGTTCAGAACGGTAAATTCGAGGTCGCCGGTAATGGTCACGTGGTGCTGCATTCCGCGGACGGCACGACATTGGCCGATGTGCCGCAGACCTATCAGCTCGGCGGGCGTTCCCTCGCCATCGCCCGCACCATCGCCGCGGACGGCAAAACCCTCACGGTGACGCCGAAGCCGACCGCCGAAGATGTCGCGGTATTGAAGAACATCGCCTACGAACACCTCCGGGACGAGGTCATGAAGAACGGCGTCGGCATCATTCTCGGCGTGCTCGTCGGCGGATTCGTCGGCGCGCTGCTCGGGTTCGGCTTCCTGTCCCTGATCACCGCGCCCATCGGCTGGGTCGTCGGCGGCATCGCCGGTGGATACCTCGAGGGCGGACAGGAATTCCTCGACGCCGTCCAGGGCGCGGCCAGCGGTCGCTGAATCGGCCCACATCCGTGAGCGTGTCGCCGGTCCGGCTCGGACCGGCGGCATTGCTGCCGCTCGCGGCGGGTTCCGAGCGATGCCCTAGAGCCTTCCCAGGAAACTCCCAGGCAACGTTCAGCGGGTTCCGCACTCCGCGAGGGACGATGTCCCCCATGAATGGTGTGCCAGCGGACCGGGCGCCCGAGGCCAGGATTCTGGTCGTCGACGATGAGCCCATGATCGTCGAACTGCTGTCGGTGAGCCTGCGCTACCAGGGGTTCGAGGTGACTTCGGCGGTCAATGGGGCCGAGGGCCTGGACAAGGCCAAGACCTTCCGGCCCGACGCGCTCATCGTCGATGTGATGATGCCGGGAATGGACGGGTTCGGCCTGCTGCGGCGGCTGCGTGCCGACGGCATCGAGGCGCCGGTACTGTTCCTGACCGCCCGCGACGAGGTGGAGGACAAGGTCACCGGCCTGACTCTCGGCGCCGACGATTACGTCACCAAACCTTTCAGCCTGGAAGAGGTCGTCGCGCGATTGCGCGTGATTCTGCGACGCTCCGGCCATGCGGTGGAGGAACGCAAATCCTCGCGAATCCGATTCGAGGACATCGAACTGGACGACGATACGCACGAGGTGTGGAAGTCGGGGGAGCCGGTTTCACTGTCTCCGACCGAGTTCACCCTGCTGCGCTATTTCATGGTGAATGCGGGCACCGTCCTGAGTAAGCCGCGCATTCTCGATCACGTCTGGCGCTACGATTTCGGCGGCGAGGTCGGGGTGGTCGAGACCTATGTCTCCTATCTACGCAAGAAGGTGGACACCGGCCCGGATCAGTTGATTCACACGCTGCGCGGGGTCGGCTATGTCATGCGTTCGCCCAGTCGCAGGAATTCCCCCGCGAAATGAGTGTCCGCCGAACCGTTCGTCCCGGAGGTTCTCGGCCATAAACGACACTGCTTCGGCCGATAGGGAGAATACGGACATGGCTGGTGGCGTCGGGAGAGTTCGCACGGCAATCACGCAACGTCTGGCCGCGGTGCCGCTGCGGGTGACGTTGGTCGTCGCATTGGTGATTCTGGCGGGCCTGGGGCTGCTGATATCCGGTGTGGTGGTCACCTCGGTCATGCAACGTGTCGTGCTCGGCGGGGTGGACCGGCAACTGTTCGACGCCGCGCACATCTGGGCGCGCCCGGACGCGCACCTGCCCGGCCGCCTGCCGCCGATGTTCTATGTGCGGACGACGAATGCGCAGGGTGTGGTGGAGTTGCGTTCCGCGCCGTCCGCGCCGGTGCCCGATCTGCCGACCGATCTGGACAGTCATCCGCGCACGGTCGGCTCGGTCGGCAAACCGTCCGATCGCTGGCGGGCGCTGGAGGTCGTCCATCCTGACGGCGTCAGCGTGGTCGCGGTCCATTTGGATCAGGGCAAGAACATCGTCGATCGTCTGGTGGGCCTGCAGATCGTGGTCGGGCTGGCGGTGCTGGCGGTCCTGGCCGCCGTCGCGCAACTGGTCATCCGGCGCAGTCTGCGACCGTTGCGCGAGGTGGAGAAGACCGCGTCCGCGATCGCCGGGGGTGATCTGCATCGGCGAGTTCCCGTGCGCGGCACCAGTACCGAGGTCGATCTGCTGTCGCAATCGTTGAACAGCATGCTCTCGCAGATCCAGCAGGCGTTCGCGGCCACCGAGGCATCGGAGGAGGCCGCGCGACGTTCCGAGGCCAAGATGCGCCGATTCGTCGCCGACGCGAGTCACGAATTGCGCACGCCGCTGACCACGATCCAGGGTTTCGCCGAGCTGTATCGGCAAGGGGCCGTGCCGGAATCGGAAATGCTGATGGACCGGATCGAGCGTGAGTCCAAGCGGATGAGTCTGCTGGTGGAGGATCTGCTGATGCTGGCGCGGCTGGACGCACAGCGTCCGCTCGAGCGTCGGCCGGTGGATCTGCTGGCCCTGGCCAGCGACACCGTGCACAATCTGCGCGCGGTCGACGCGACGCGGCACCCGGACGGTCCGCCGCGCCCCATCGACCTCGAAATCCGTTCCGGCGAGGGAACTCTGGAGGTCTCCGGGGACGAGGCCAGGTTGCGTCAGGTGCTGGGCAATCTGGCCGGCAACGCGCTCGTGCACACCGCGCAGGGCGCCTCGGTGACGGTGCGGCTGACTCCCGCCGAGCATGAGGTGCTGATGGAGGTCGTCGACACCGGTGCCGGCCTGCCGCCACAGGAGGCCGAGCGCATCTTCGAACGCTTCTACCGCACCGACACCTCACGCAGCCGCGACAGCGGCGGCACCGGTCTGGGGTTGTCCATCGTGCAGGCGCTGGTCGCCTCGCACGGCGGCACCGTGTCGGTGGACAGCACCCTCGGCGAGGGCACGACGTTCACGGTGCGGTTGCCGCGCGAGCCCGGCTGAGCGGGTTCAGTCCGGGACGTTGGCGCCGTAACCCAGCTCGCGCAGGGCCTGCTTGATCTTGCCCTGCGCCTCGTCGAGGGATTCCTTGCTGGGCTCGGGGTCGGCACCGGAGATGTTGAAATCGCCGAGTTCGAACGCCGGGAAGACGTGCAGATGCAGGTGCGGGACCTCGAGTCCGGCGATCAGCATGCCCGCCCGGGGCGCGCCCCACGCGGCGCGCACGGCCTTACCGATCTTCTGCGCCACCGCGTTGATCCGGGCGAACACCTCGGGGTCGAGGTCCTGCCACTGATCGATCTCCTGGCGCGGGACCACCAGCGTGTGCCCCTGGGTGATCGGGTTGATCGTGAGGAACGCGACGAATTCCTCGTCCTCCCAGACGAACCGTCCGGGCAGCTGACCGTTGATGATCGCGCTGAAAACAGAAGCCATGGTCAGCATTGTGCCTTGGTCACCTAAGCTGTGCTGCGTGCGCGTACTCGTCATCGGTTCCGGAGCTCGTGAACACGCCTTGGTAGTGGCCCTGCGGCGGGATCCGGGGGTGAGCGCGGTGTGCGCCGCGCCCGGCAACCCCGGAATCGCGCAGCAGGCCGATGTGCGACCGGTCGATCCGTGCAGTGCGGAGGCCGTGGTCGCGCTGGCTACCGACTACGACGCCGATCTGGTGGTGATCGGTCCCGAGGTGCCGCTGGTGCTGGGCATCGCCGACGCGGTGCGCGCGGCCGGGATCGCGTGCTTCGGGCCGTCCGCCTCGGCCGCGCGGATCGAGGGGTCCAAGGCGTTCGCCAAGGATGTGATGGCCGCGGCCGGTGTGCGCACCGCGCACAGCGAAATCGTGGACCATCCCGGTGAGCTCGACGCCGCGCTGGATCGTTTCGGCCCGACCTGGGTGGTCAAGGACGACGGTCTGGCCGCAGGTAAAGGCGTGGTGGTCACCCCCGACCGGTCCGCGGCCCGCGATCACGCCGCCGAACTGCTCGAGCAGGGGCATCCGGTGCTGCTGGAATCCTTCCTGGACGGTCCCGAGGTTTCGCTGTTCTGCCTGGTGGACGGGGAGACGGTGATGCCGTTGCTGCCCGCGCAGGACCACAAGCGGGTCGGCGACGGCGATATCGGTCCCAACACCGGCGGTATGGGTGCGTACACGCCGCTGCCGTGGCTGCCCGACGACGCGGTCACCGAGATCGTCGAGACCGTGGTGAAACCCGTTGCGGCGGAGCTGGTCCGGCGCGACGTGCCGTTCTCGGGGCTGCTCTACGCCGGGCTCGCGATGGGGCAGGCCGGACCCGCGGTGGTCGAATTCAATTGCCGCTTCGGCGATCCCGAGACCCAGGCGGTGCTCGCCCTGCTGGACAGCCCGCTCGGTGAACTGCTGAACGCCACCGCGACCGGGACTCTCGACCGGGCCGAAGCCCCGCGCTGGCAGGACGGCGCGGCGATCACGGTGGTGCTGGCCGCGGAGAACTACCCGGCTCGCCCGCGCACCGGCGATGTGATCACCGGGGTCGGCCCCGAGTCCGCCGAGCCGAATACCGAAGTGCTGCATGCCGGTACGTCACTGCGCGAGGACGGCGCCCTGATCTCCTCCGGCGGTCGCGTCCTGAACGTCGTGGCCACCGGAGCCGACCTCACCGAGGCACGCAGCCACGCCTACGCCCGCATCGCCGGAATCAAACTCGCCGGCAGCCACTTCCGCACCGATATCGCTCTGGGAGCGGTCGAGAGCCGCATCGCCATACCGTCGTCCTAGTCGGTCCGCCGGTCGGCCTACCCCACCTTGATGCCGTGTAGCGCGAGCCAGGGTTGCGGGTCGACGTGCTGTCCGTTGATCAGGATCTCGAAGTGCAGGTGCGGGCCGGTCGAGTCGCCGCGGTTGCCGATGCGGGCGATCTGCTGACCGGCGCGGACGCGTTCGCCGACCGAGACCGAGAAGTCGTACATGTGGCCGTAGACGGAGATGGTGCCGTCGTCGTGCCGGATGCGCACCCACAGGCCGAAGCCCTGGGCGGGTCCGGCGTTGATGACGGTGCCGTCGGCGACCGCGTAGATGGGTGAGCCGATCGGCGCGGCAATGTCGATGCCGTAATGGAAAGTGCCCCAGCGTGATCCGTATCCGGAGGAGAACACGCCGCGGGCGGGCAACGCGTATCCGCCGATACTGCCCTCGATTCCGCCGGGCAGGGCGGTGCTCGGACCGCTGAGCAGCGGTGAGGGCTGTCCGGCCGCCGCGGCGGCGGCCTCGGCCCTGGCCCGGTCCAGGGTGGCGCGGGCGGCCGCGGCCACGACGTCCTGTTCGCGCAGGCGTTCGCCGTTGTCGATGGCGGCCAGATCGCGGGCGCTGGTCGCCGGTTCGGCCTGTACCTGTAGCGGATAGGGAACCGGAATACGTTGTGCCACACCGGGATCGGGCGTGGAGTCCACCGTGCGCGGTGCGATGGCGTCCGCCGTGGACAGCAGCCCGACCAGCACGATTCCCCCGACCAGCACCCGATGCGCGAGTACGAAGCCGCGCCCGCGGAACCACGCCCCGCGCAGCTCACCCGGCCAGTCCCGGCGCAGGAATCCCCGCCAGTCGAGGTTCGCGATCGTCCGGACGATCCGCCGGACCGCATCCCGGGCGCGCCCCGATCCGCGGCGAATCCGCTGGATGCGCGAGGGACGTTCCCGGTGCAGCTCGGTACGCCAGTCGGGGCGAATCACCGTCCGACTGCCCCCGGAAATCGTCGCGTGGCGTGCCTCATCAGGCATTGGCCGACGATAACAGGGCGGTGCTCGCGGGCAGTACTCGTCCGCGACCGCGGTGGCGTGTTCTACGGTCGTCGGGTGCGCAGTGAATCCCGTCGGTCCACCGTTCCCGCCTTCTACGTCATGGATGTGTGGAAGGCGGCCGCCGAACGCGCCCGCACCCACGGCGACGTTCTGGTGCTGGCCGCGGGACAGCCGTCCACTCCGGCGCCCGCGCCGGTCCTGCGAGCGACCAGGGATGCCCTGGATGCCGAACTGCTCGGCTACACCGAGACTTTCGGCACCCCCGAGCTGCGCGCGGCCATCGCCGCGTATCACCGCGACGGCTACGGCATCGAGGTCGACGCCGAGGATGTGGTGGTCACCACCGGATCCTCCGGCGCGTTCACGCTGATCTTCCTGGCCGCCTTCGATGTCGGCGATACCGTCGTGGTGGCCCGGCCGGGCTATCCGGCGTACCGGAACACGTTGTCGGCCTTGGGATGCCGGGTGGTCGAACTGGACTGTGGTGCGCAGACCCGATTCCAGCCGACGGTCCAGATGCTCGAGGCGCTGCCCGAACCGCCCGCCGGGCTGATCGTGGCGAGTCCGGCCAATCCGACCGGAACGATGATCGCCCCGGCCGAGCTGGCGGCGCTGGCGCGCTGGTGTGATGCGCACGGGACATTGCTGATCTCCGACGAGATCTACCACGGGATCGTCTACGAGGGCGCCTCGGATTCGACCGCGACATCCTCGGCCTGGGAGACCTCCCGCGAATCGGTGGTCATCGGCTCGGTCTCGAAGTATTTCTCGATGACGGGCTGGCGGCTGGGCTGGATGCTGGTCCCGCAGGGCCTGCGACCTGCTCTGCAGCGGTTGGCCTCGAATATGACGGTGTGCCCGCCCGCGGTGTCCCAGTACGCCGCGGTGCACGCCTTCGACGCCGAGTCACGCCGTGAGCTGGACGGCCACGTGCGCCGGTACGCGCGCAACCGCGCACTGCTGCTGGAGGGCCTGCCCCGGTTGGGCATCACGGATCTGGCCCCGGCCGACGGCGCGTTCTACGCCTACGCCGATATCACGCACCTCACCGACGACGCGACGCGCTGGTGCGCGGATCTGCTCGCCGGCACCGGTGTCGCCCTCGCGCCGGGCACCGACTTCGATACCCGCAACGGCAGTCATACGATTCGGCTGTCCTTCGCGGGGGCGACGGCGGATATCGAGGAAGCGCTGGTCCGGATGGGCCGCTTCCTGGGCGTTTGACCAGGCTTGGCGAAGCGGATTGTGCCGCAAAGACTTTCCCCAGACACCCACCGCGACGCCCGCGAACGGTGTAGAAAAGCCATGGTTGTATTTTCAACACCTGCACGTTTGCCCACTCGAACTGGATTCTCACAGATCGCACCGATTTGGCACGGATGAACCGATGATGACTGGCACGATGACACGGTGATCACCGCGACGACCCCGAAAGGTGAAAGGCGTCGCCAAGCGTTGGTCGCGGCTGCCGCCGAGTTGCTACTCGAGGGAGGATTCGACGCAGTGCGCCACCGCTCGGTGGCCACGCGCGCGGACCTTCCTCTGGCCTCGACGACCTACTACTTCGAGTCGCTCGAGGATCTGATCGCCCGAGCGGTCGAGTTCAGCGGCAACGCCGAACTCGAGACCATGCGCCGCCGCGTGGGCGATGTCCCGCACCGCCGACGCGGTACCGACGCGACCGTCGACCTGGTCCTGGATCTGCTGGTCGGCGCGGAAGGCCCCGACGAGTCCGCCCGGGGCCGGTTGATCGCGCGCTACGAGCGTTCGGTGGCCTCGGCCCGGCATCCGGAACTGCGCGAGGTGCAGCTACGACTACGCGCGCAGCTCGAGGAGCTGCTCGCCGAGGCGCTGCGCCGATCCGATCGGGTGGTGCGCGCCGAACAGCTGCGACGGATGGTGGCCATGGTGGACGGCGCCGTCGTCGCGGCGCTGACCGAACTGGATCCGCAGCCGCGGCGCACCGCCCGCGGCGCCCTGCTCGAGCTGATCGATGTGATCGCCCCGCCCGCGCCGCAGCACACGATTCCGCCGCATCCGATGGCCACGCACACGATCCCGCCGCATCCGGTTCCGCAGCATCGGACCGAGCCTCAGCAACTGGACAGGCACCGATCGCTGGACTGACGGGGAACCGTAGACTGAATGTTCGTGACCCTCGTGCCTAACGTCCTCGCCACTCGCTATGCCAGTCCCGAATTGGTGCGGCTGTGGTCGCCCGAGCACAAGATCGTGCTGGAGCGTCGCCTGTGGCTGGAGGTGCTGCGGGCGCAGTCCGAACTGGGGATCGAGCTTCCCGACGGGGTGCTCACCGATTACGAGCGGGTGCTCGAGCAGGTCGACCTCGCCTCGATCGCCGAACGTGAGCGGGTCACCCGGCACGATGTGAAGGCGCGGATCGAGGAGTTCAACGCCCTGGCCGGGCACGAACACATCCACAAGGGCATGACCAGCCGCGATCTCACCGAGAACGTCGAGCAGTTGCAGATCCGCCTGTCCCTGGAGCACGTGTACGCGCACGGCGTCGCCGTGGCCGCCCGGCTGGCCGAGCGCGCCGCGGAGTACCAGGCCCTGGTGATGGCCGGTCGTTCGCACAACGTGGCCGCGCAGGCCACCACGCTGGGCAAGCGATTCGCTTCCGCCGCAGACGAAGTGCTGATCGCGCTGACCCGGGTGCGCGAGCTGCTCGACCGATATCCGTTGCGCGGCATCAAGGGACCGATGGGCACCGCGCAGGACATGCTCGACCTGCTCGGCGGCGATGCGGGCAAACTGTCGCAGCTGGAGCAGAAGGTGGCGCGGCACCTGGGTTTCGCCACGGTGCTCACCAGCGTCGGGCAGGTGTATCCGCGTTCGCTCGATCACGACGTGCTCTCCGCGCTGGTCCAGATCGGCGCGGGCCCTTCGTCTTTCGCGCACACGGTGCGGCTGATGGCCGGGAACGAACTGGTCACCGAGGGTTTCGCGCCCGGTCAGGTGGGGTCCTCGGCGATGCCGCACAAGATGAACACCCGATCCTGTGAGCGGGTCAACGGCCTGCAGGTGGTGCTGCGCGGCTACGCGTCGATGGCCGCGGAACTGGCCGGGGCGCAATGGAACGAGGGCGATGTGTTCTGCTCGGTGGTGCGCCGCGTCGCGCTGCCGGACGCGTTCTTCGCCGTCGACGGGATGATCGAGACGTTCCTGACGGTGCTCACCGAATTCGGCGCGTACCCCGCGGTGATCGAGCGCGAGTTGAACCGCTACCTGCCCTTCCTGGCCACCACTCGCATCCTGATGGCCGCCGTGCGTGCCGGGGTCGGTCGCGAGAGTGCGCACGAGGTCATCAAGGAACATGCCGTGGCGGTCGCGCTGGCCATGCGTGAACAGGGTCGCGAACCCGATCTGCTGGACCGCTTGGCCGCCGACGACCGGATGCCCCTGGACCGCGCCGCGCTCGATGCCGCCCTGACCGATCGCTCGGCCTTCGTCGGCGCGGCACAGGCCCAGGTCGCCGACGTCGTCGCGCAGGTCGAGAAGCTGGTGGAGGCGAACCCGGAGGCCGCTCGGTACACCCCCGCGCCGATTCTGTAGTTCGCTCGCGCAGCGCGACCGGGCCCGGCGCCGGCAGTGCGGCCGCTGCCTCGGATGCCCTATAAACGCAGTATGGATCCTTATACGATCTTCGCCGACATCGTGGCCGGGCGCGCTCCGGCATCGATCGTCTACGAGGACCCGGATGTGCTGGCGTTCATGGATATTCGCCCGATGACACCCGGGCATCTGCTGGTGGTGCCGAAGGTGCCCGCGCGGTCCCTGGCCGAGCTGGATCCCGAGATCGGCGGCAAGCTGTTCCAGGTGGGGCAGCAGTTGGCGGCGGCGCTGCGGGCCAGCGAGGTGAACTGCGACGGGGTGAATTTCTTTCTCGCCGACGGGGTCACCGCCGGGCAGGAGGTGTTCCACGTGCATCTGCACGTCATGCCGCGCACCCCCGGCGACGGATTCGGCTTGCGGGGGCGGCCGCGGACGCCGCCGCGGGAGGATCTGGACTATCTGGCCGCCTCCATCCGCGGCGCGCTGCGGCGTTCGGCGTCCGAGTAGGTCGCTCGATGGGCATGTCGCGCGCTCGAGTCGGCGATTTGCTCGTAAGGAGCCAGTCGGGCAAATCATCCCCGGACCTGTTCGGCCGGGTTATGTTGATTGTTCCGGTTCACGGGCTGATGGAGGTGGGGATATGCGGCACGGGTCGATTGCTGTTGTAGTGCTGGCGATGGTTCTGGGGGTTTCCGCGACGCTGATCGGACAGCCGCGAGCCACCGCCGCCCGGGTCGTCGGCAGCACCGAACTGGGGCCGACCAGGTCCGCGCTGTTCATCGATTCGCCCGCGATGGGCCAGATCATGCAGGTGCAGGTGCTGCATCCGGTCGGATCGCACTCCCGGCCCTCCTACTATCTGCTCGACGGCCTGGATCCGGGCCCGGACCAGAGCAGCTGGACCAACGCCACCGACGCCGAGCCGTTCTTCGCGAACAAGGACGTCAACGTGGTGCTGCCGATGGGCGGGGAGGCCAGCTATTACACGAACTGGCAGCGCGACGATCCGAATCTGGGCCACTACCAGTGGGAGACGTTCCTGACCCGGGAGCTGCCGCCGATCATCGACCGCGAGTTCGCGGGTAACGGCGTCAACGGGATCGGCGGACTGTCCATGGGCGGGATCGCGGCTTTCGTACTGGCCGTGCGCAATCCGCAGTTGTATCGCGCGGTCGTCGGCTACAGCGCGTGCCCGGACATGGGGCTGGCGCAGGGGCCGATCATGTTCTCCATCGCCAATCGCGGTGGTGATCCCGGCAATATGTGGGGCGCGCCCGGCGGTCCGGACTGGGGTGCGCACGATCCGGCGCTGCTCGCGAATCGCCTGCGCGGCAAGACCATCTACCTGTCCACCGGTTCGGGTGTGCCCGGACCGCACGAGGGCGAGCTGAAACCGCAACTGGCGGAGAACTTCCTGACCGGCGTCCCGATCGAGGCCGCCGTCGACACCTGCGTCACCGCGTTCGCGCAGCGCTTGCGCGCGTTGCACATTCCGGCCGATATCGTCCAGAATCCGGTGGGCACGCATTCGTGGTCCTACTGGAGGGACGATCTGCACGCCTCCTGGCCCACGGTCGCGCGAGCGCTGGGCGCGTGAGGTGACGGCGACGGGTGATCAGGCTCCGGGCCGGTTGAATTCCCCGTCCTTGGCGCCGGCGACGAAGGCCTTCCACTCGCCCGGGGTGAAGATCAGCACCGGGCCGTCGGGGTTCTTCGCATCACGCAGGCCGATATTGCCGGTGGCCAGGAAGGCCACCTCCACGCCCCCGGTCTCGCTGCTGCGGTGCCAGACGGCGTCCGGTTCGATCTCACGGTTCTTCGCTTCCACGGATGCTCCTGTGCTGGTTCGTGACCCAATATGAACCACATGAGAATAGTGATGTTCAACACCTGAGACAAAAGGGTAATTCCAAGCGGAATATCGCCCTGACCCGATGATATGAACTACACCGCATTGGCGTTATTCCGAAGTGGACACGAACCTTCCGAAATGGTGGTTCGGCGCTGCGGTCAGCGGATGCGGCCGCGGTCTGGTGCGGGTGGGGTCTGTGTGGCGCAGCGAGGTCCGGTCCGTCGGTGAACCGATCGCCGTGTCGAGCGATTGGGCAGGTCGCGAGGGGTAGGGTCGCGCGCGCGGGTGCGGCCGAGGGCGATGGTCGATTGTCCAGGATGTTGGGAGGGGTGTCCGATCTGTTCGGTTCCGGGCAAACCGGACTCCTCGCGCGGGCTTCCGGTCGAATGGGATCCATCACATACGGCGGCATTCGGCGGACAGCGGGCATTTCTTCTGTGTTATCCGGCTCGTTTGGTTTATCCGGCAAGCTGAGCGGAAACCCAGAACTTTGTGACGGGAATACAGCGTCCACCGGCCCGCGGAGGACCGGCGCCCGCGCCGCGTCACGGCATGGCACGACAAAGGATGGAGCACCGCATGGCACCCGTCTTCGACAGCTGCGCGGTAGTGCCCCGGCACCTTACCGTCGAGCAGGCTCACAACATCTTGCGTATCCACAACACCTGCCCCCCCGACCAGTGTCTGCGTCGCAAGGCCGCACTGTTCTTCCTGATGGAATCCCGCCGCGCCGATCGCGGCACCGTCGGTCGGCGGCTGCCGGGGTCCCCGCCGCGCACCCGAGGGCTGTCCTAACCTCGACGCACCTCTCGCAGGTGCGGCGACGGTTGGCCGCACCGGGTCCGACCAGCCCTGTCGGACCCGCCCACTACGGTGGGGTGCATGGCTCTCGACACTGGTACCGGCCCGATCCGCAACGCCGCCGACGCGTCCGTGGTGACGCCGCCGATCGCGAAGCGGGTCCCGGCGCAGCGCGTGCACCACGGCGACGTCGTCGTGGACGAGTACGAGTGGCTGCGCCGGAAGGAGGATCCGGAGGTCATCGCCTACCTGGAGGCGGAGAACGCCTACACCGAGGCGTGTACGGCGCAGCTACAGCCGTTGCGGGAGAAGATCTTCGACGAGATCAAGTCCCGCATCCAGGAGACCGATCTGTCGGTACCGGTCCGGATGGGCGATTTCTGGTACTACTCGCGCAGTTTCGAGGGCAAGCAGTACGGCGCGCACTGCCGGTGCCCGATCGGCTCCGCGGAAGACTGGACCCCGCCCACGCTCGACGCCACCACCGCGATCCCCGGCGAGCAGGTGCTGCTGGACAGCAATCTGCTGGCCGAGGGGCACGAGTACTTCGCCGTCGGCGCGTACTCGATCAGTAACGACGGCGCTCTGCTGGCCTATTCGGTGGACACCTCCGGCGACGAGCGCTACCTGCTGCGGTTCAAGGATCTGCGCACCGGCGCCGATCTCGCCGACGAGATCGAGGGCACCGTCCCGGATGCGACCTGGTCGCTGGACGGCACGCACGTGTTCTATCAGACCTACGACGAGGCCTGGCGTTCGGACACCGTCTGGCGGCACCGGCTGGGCACGCCGAACGAGCAGGACGTCCAGGTGTTCCACGAGCCGGACGAGCGCTTCTCGGTGGGTATGGACACCACCCGTTCGGAGAAGTACCTGATGATCGGGGTGCACTCGAAGATCACCACCGAGATCCGGATCCTGGAATCCGATGATCCCGAGGGTGAGTTCCGGGTGCTGTTGCCGCGCCGGGAGGGTGTGGAGTACACCGCCGAGCACGCGGTCATCGGTGGTCGGGACCGATTCCTGATCCTGCACAACGGCGAGGTGCCCGCGCCCGGCGGCGGCACGATCAAGGCCGAGAACTTCGTGCTCGCCGAGGCGCCGGTGGACGATCCGGCCGCCATGACCACCCTCATCGACCATCGCGAGGATGTGCGGCTCGAGGGTGTGGACTGTTTCACCGACCACCTGGCGCTGTCCTATCGCCGCGGGGCGCTGCCGCGAGTCGCGGTGTGGCCGTTGACCTCCGACGGTTACGGCGAGTTGCGCGAGCTGGATTTCGGGCTGGAGCTGTTCTCCGCGGGCGTACTGGTCAATCCGGAGTGGGCACAGCCGACGCTGCGGGTCGGCGTGACCTCGTACATCACACCGGTGCGGGTGTTCGATTTCGTCCCCGCCACCGGTGAGCTGCTGCTGCGCAAGGAGCAGGTGGTGCTGGGCGGCTACGATCCCGACGACTACGAGCAGCACCGCGATTGGGCCGTGGCCGAGGACGGCACCCGGATTCCGATCTCGCTGGTGCGCCGCAAGGATCTCCCGGCCGATGGGCCGAAACCGTTGCTGCTCTACGGATACGGCTCCTACGAGGCCAGTATGGATCCGGGGTTCTCGGTGTCGCGGCTGTCGCTGCTGGATCGTGGCATGGTGTTCGCGGTCGCCCATGTGCGCGGCGGCGGCGAGATGGGCCGGCTGTGGTACGAGCACGGCAAGACACTGCGCAAGAAGAACACCTTCACCGATTTCGTCTCCTGCGCACGGCATCTGATCGATACCGGCGTCACCGCGCCGGACCGTCTGGTCGCCGACGGCGGCAGTGCGGGCGGCCTGCTGGTCGGCGCGGTCGCCAATCTGGCGCCGGAACTGTTCGCCGGAATTCTGGCGGCCGTACCGTTCGTCGACCCGCTGACCTCGATCCTGGATCCGTCGCTGCCGTTGACCGTGACCGAATGGGACGAGTGGGGTAATCCGCTGGAGGATCCGGCGGTGTACGAGTACATGAAGTCGTACTCGCCGTACGAGAACGTCCGGGCGGCAGACTATCCCGCGATCCTGGCCACCACCGGTCTCAACGACACCCGCGTGCTGTACGTCGAACCGGCCAAGTGGATCGCCAGGCTGCGGGCCATCGCGACCGGCCACTCACGCCTGCTGCTGAAGACCGAGATGAGCGCGGGGCACGGCGGTGTCAGCGGGAAGTACGAGAAGTGGAAGGAAGTGGCGTTCGAATACGCCTGGGTACTGGACACTCTCGGCCTCGGCGACCGGTGAGTTAGCGGCACGGCGAACAGGCGGGCGTTTGCGCGCACCCGCCTGTTCGAGAGTCCGGTTTCGGCCGGGCTCAGTGGATTTCGGCTCGCTGGATTCGATTCGGTGGGTTCAGCGGATTCCGCAGGCGTGGATCAGTTGCAGCAGTTGCTGGTGCTGCTGTCCCTGGACGAGTTGATAGCCGGGAACCTTCGCGGCCATCATCTGGTCGTAGTTGTCGGCGATCTGATCCGGGGTGGCGTTCGGATGCTGTGCGCGCACCGTGTTCACGATTTGCTGGGTGCTGTCGCACATCTGGTCGGGAGACGGGTTCAGGTTCGGAAGCGGGGGCGCTGCCTGCGCGAACGCGGGGGCGAGCAGCAGGAAGGACGTTGTCAGGACGGTGAGTGCTGCGGCTTTCACAGGGGCGGAGCCTATTGAGGTGACGGAGCTGGTGTGGACCAGTTGCAATCAAACGATGTGTGCTCAGTCACGCCAACACGCCGGAGCGAAGCGGAGGCCAAAATTACAGCCGCTAGGCCAGGTGGCAGCTGCTGATCTGGTCGAGGATGAACTGGCGCTGGCGCTCGCGGCTGCTCGCCGGGAGATTCTTGAATGCGCCCTTCTTGTCGAGGAACGTCATGTAGTTGTCGGTGATCTGCTGCGGTGTCGCGTGCGGGTTCTGCTTGCGCTCCATGTCGACCACGGCCTTGGTCGCCTCGCACTGCTGCTGCGGAGTGAAGATGTGTGGCGGATCAGCTTGTGCCACAACGGGTACAGCGATGAACAACGGGACCGCCAGGGCGGTCAGGAAGGCTGCTTTCACCCGGTCGATCCTAGGTGAGGTGACCGTCGGCCGGACCGATGCTCGGACGGTATGTCCTGCGACCGGACGGTTCGCGGCCGGACCGGACGGCGCGCGCGGTCATCGGATGATGGTCCGATTCGGTAGCGCGAATTCGTCGTCGCGTCACCGGGACTGCACGGTTCGGACACCTGCCGCGCCCATCGTAGGACTATGAGCGGCATCGGCAGAGGGGTGCGGGTATGCGTGCACAATTGATCGTCTCGGTGTCGGGGATCCGTGACACCACCCGCGCGCAGGCGCAGGCCTTCGCCGCGGAGATGGATCGGCGCGAGGTTCCACTGTCGCTGCTGGTGGCTCCGCGCCTGAAGGGCAAGTACCGGCTCACCGAGGACGGCCGCACCCAGGAGTGGTTGCGGGAGCGTCGCGAGGGCGGTGATGCGGTCGTGCTGCACGGTTACGACCAGGCCGCCACCAAGCGTCGTCGGGCCGAATTCGCCACGCTGCCCCGGCACGAGGCGCGGTTGCGGTTGATGGCCGCCGATCGCGTCATGGAGCAGGTGGGCTTGCGCACCCGGCTGTTCGCCGCGCCGCGCTGGACCGCCTCCGAGGGTGCGATGGCCGCGCTGCCGGACGTCGGCTTCCGCGTCGCGCTGAGCCTCATGGCGATACACGATCTGGAACGCGATGTGGCACAACGCTCTTGGGTGCACGGCATGGGCGAGGGCTTCCGTGCCGAACCCTGGTGGTGCCACGCGCTGGTGATGAGCGCGGCCCGCACCGCACGCCGCGGCGGCGTGCTGCGCCTGGCGGTTTCGGCCGCCCAGCTCAGCCGTCCAGGACCACATCAGGCCGTCATCGATGCGGTCGATCTGGCGCTGTTCCACAACGCCCGGCCCGATGTCTACCGCTGGGAGCCGTACGCCACGGGGGCTACCCGCGCGGCGTGAGGCCCGGTGCTGTCACTGCGCGGCCAGGCGGCGCTGCACTTCCGCGGTGGGGATCTGCGCGGTTGCGCTGTGTGTGAAGCCGCCGGACTCCTCGCGGGTGAGAGAGGTGCTGGGCGGATGTTTGTCCAGTTGGTCCAAGGCACGGCCCATATCGGCCAGCAGCAGGTCGGCCATATCGTGACTGAAGCCGTGCCGTACCAGGACGCGCATGATCGTCTCGTCCTGGCGGTCGGCCGGGAGCGGGTAGGCGGCGACCAGCCAGCCGCGCGTGCGCAGCCGGTCGGACAGGTCGTAGAGATTGAAGGTCTGCTCGCCGGTCAGCCGCCACGACACCGCCGCGATGCCGCGCAGCGGATCGCCGTCCTGGATCAGTTCGAACGGTCCGAGTTTCCGCACGCCGTCGGCCAGGTGCTGGGCCACCGCGTAGGCCGCGGACTGCACCCGGGCGTAGCCGTCGCGGCCGAGCCGGATGAAGCCGTAGTACGAGGTGATGATCTGGCCGCCGGGACGGGAGAAGTTCAGGTTGAACGTGGCCATGTTGCCGCCGAGATAGTCGACGTTGAACACCAGTTCGTCCGGCAGGTCCGTGGCCTCGCGCCAGACCGCCCAGCCGACGCCCAGTGGCGCCAGCCCCGTCTTGTGTCCGGAGGCGTTGATCGACTTGACCCGCGGCAGGCGGAAGTCCCACACCAGATCCGGTGCGGTGAACGGCGCCATGAATCCGCCGCTGGCGGCGTCCACGTGGATCGGAATGTCCAGACCGGTGCGGGCCTGTAGTTCGTCCAGCGCCCGGCTGATGCCCGCGACGTCCTCGAACAGGCCGGTGAAGGTCTGGCCGAAGGTCGGCACCACCATGATCGTGTTCTCGTCGCAGTGCGCGGCGACATCGTCGGGATGCAGCGTCAGCCGTTCGCCGCGCAGCGGAACCTGGCGGATCTCCACGTCGAAGTAGCGGGCGAACTTCTCCCAGCAGACCTGGACCGGCCCGCACACGAAATTCGGGGTGCCGCGGCCGCCGCGCGCCCGCCAGCGGAATTTCGCGGCCAGGCCGCCGAGCATGGCCGCCTCGCTGGAACCGGTCGTGGAGGTGCCGCGGGTGCTCGTCGGGTCGGGGGAGTTCCACAGGTCCGCGAGCATGCGCGTGCACCGGGCCTCGAGTTCGGCGGTCTGCGGATACTCGTCCTTGTCGACGATGTTCTTGTCCAGCGACTCGCTCATCAGCCGCCGGACCTGATCCTCGACCCAGGTGGTGCAGAAGGTCGCCAGATTCATCCGGGAGACGCCGTCGAGCATCAGCTCGTCGTGCACGATCTGATAGGCGGCCTCTGCGTGGATCTCCGAGCTGGGGAATTCCGACTTCGGCGCACCGTATCGGAATGGGGATGTCGCGAACAGATCGTCGGAATCGGGTGATTCGGGCATCGTCATCTCCTGGTCATCGCACGTGTGACGAATTCGCGGATAGTCGTCAGCATCTCACAGTGCGGGTGCTGTCCGACGCAGGGGAGGAGCTCGTCCGAGTACGGAATCGACGGGTTGTCGGAGAGCCGGTCGGGATGCTGTGCCGGCCTGCTGCGGCCGTGGGGCAGGTGCGTTGTCGATGCTGCCGACATGGTGTCGAGTCCCGAAGCGCGCCAACGGCAAGCGGGCCTCGGGCTCGTCACGTGACGACGATGTGGTGGGCCGGTGTTGTGGTGCCCGGCCGGTGATTTCACGCATCGGCGGCCGTGGGGCGGGTGCGTCTCGTGACAGGGGTGGTGATCGACCTGCGTGCCGTCGGCGGACGAGTCCTCGCGTCGGGCCGGGTGGCTGTGCGGGCGGGTCGGGGTGACGTGCAAGAGTGGTGTGAACGGCGGAAAGGGTGCGTGCACGGCCGCCGGGACCGGTCTCGGCGCGTGCCTCCGGGCGCCGGTGGGAAGCGGATCGACCGGACCGGCGTTGCGTTCTGCCGACGAGCGTGTGTGACGGTAGCGAGACGACGAAATGAGTTGAAATGACCGATGATTCACGAACCGCCGCGTTGCGGGCGCAGGTGCGGGCGCTGATGGCGCGGGCGAAAGATGATCTGACGGAACTGGTTTCGTTTCGATCCGTGCACGATCCGCGACAGTTTCCGGCGCAGGAGTGCCGGCAGGCCGCGCAGTGGGTACTGGATGCCTTCGCCGAGGTCGGGCTGACCGATGCGGGGCTGCACGAGACCTCGGACGGGAGTCTGGCCGTCGTGGCCCGGTATCCCGCACCGGCCGGAGCTCCGACGGTATTGCTGTACTCCCACTACGACGTTCAGCCGCCGCTGGACGAGGATGCCTGGCGTACGCCGGTGTGGGAGCTCACCGAGCGGGACGGCCGCTGGTACGGGCGCGGCGCGGCGGACTGCAAGGGTAACGTCCTGGCACATTTGACCGCCTTGCGTGCGCTGCGGGAAACCTTGGGCGACAAGGGTTTCCCGGTCGGCATCACGCTGGTGTGCGAAGGTTCCGAAGAACAGGGCACCGGTGGACTCGAGGCGTTCGTGCCCGAGCACGCGGATCTGCTGCGCGCGGATGCCCTGGTGATCGGCGACTGCGGTAATGCGGCAGTAGGCGTGCCGACCTTCACCCAGACCCTGCGCGGCACCGTGAATGTGATCCTCGCCGTGGAAACCCTTGCCGGACCGATGCATTCGGGGATGTTCGGCGGCCCGGCGCCCGATGCGCTCGCGGCCCTGATCCATCTGCTCGCGACATTGCGGGACGAGCACGGCAATACGACCATCGCCGGTCTGCCCGCCGATCAGGTCTGGGACGGCGCGCAGTATCCGCCCGAGCGGTTCCGCGCCGACGCCGGCGTGCTCGACGGCGTCGATCTGCTCGGTGACGGCACCGTCGCCGACATGGCCTGGGCGCGACCCACGGCGACCGTGCTGGGCATCGATGCGCCGAATGTGGTCGGCGCGGTCGCGGCCGTGCAGGGTTCCGCGCGTGCCCTGATCAACCTGCGCGTTCCGCCCGGCATCGATCCCGAGACGGCGTTGAAAGCCCTTACGGCGCATCTGGAATCGAAGACGCCGTGGCATGCGCGGGTGACCGTGACGCCCGATGCGGCGGGTGCGCCGTTCCGGTCGGGCACCGGCGGTCCGGCGCGTCGCGCGATGGAGGCGGCGTTCGCGGCGGCGTACGGCCGGGAGTCGACCACACAGGGGCAGGGCGGTTCGATCCCGCTGTGCAACGTCTTCGCCGAGACCTATCCCGAAGCGGAGATCATGCTGATCGGCGTCGAGGAACCGAGCTGCCTCATCCACGCGCCCAACGAGAGCGTGGATCCGAGCGAGATCGAGCACATCGCCCTGACCGAGGCGTTGTTCCTGGCCTCCTACGGTTCCTGAGCTCCCGCGCGGCCCGGCGGCACACCCGCCGGGACGCGCCGGAATCTCTTGGCGCAGATCAGAATTCGGCGTCGGTCTCCGGTGTGACGACGGCGAATTCGGTATCGGCCGGGCCCATCTCCCGCAGGCGGCCGAAGTAGATGCCCTGTGCCGCGGGCTCGATGATCCCGTAGTGGATGGGCATCGCCGTGCGCGGGGAGACCGCGCGCAGATAGTCCACCGCCTCGCTCAGACGCATCCACGGAGCTGCCGCGGGCAACGCCAGCACACCCACCGGCGAGGGCGGAACCCACAGTGAATCGCCCGGATGGACGAACTGCGCCGGATCCTGCGCGGTGCCCAGCTGGAAAACGGTGTTGTCGATGACCGGGATGTCCGGATGGATCACCGCGTGCCGCCCGCCACCGCCGGTGATCTGCACCCCGCCGACGCTCAGCACGTTACCGGCGTGCACTGCCTCCCACGGCTCCTCGCGCAACTGCGCGGTCTGCGGATCGCTCAGCAACCGCGCCTGCGGATTGTTCTCCACCAGCGCCCCGATCCGCGCGGGATCGATGTGATCGGGATGCTGATGCGTGATCGCGATCGCATCGAGCCCGGTGAGGCCCTCGAAACCGTGCGAGAAATTGCCGGGATCGAACAGTATCTTCACTCCGTCGATCTCGACCAGGACGCAGGAATGACCGAAGTGAGCAATGCGCATGCTGTAATTTTGGCCTCCGCTCCGCTCCGGCGTGTTCGCGGCCCCCTGAGTCTCACCGGTCGGCCCCGTGTCGGGTACTCGTTCCTGGCACCCGCCACGCGTCCGACCGGCGAGACGGGCCGCGAACTGTGTTGGATTGCCTCCGCTTCGCTTCGGCTGTTCGCGGCCCCCTTGGTCTCACCGTTCGGCCCCGTGTCGGGTACTCGTTCCTCGCACCCGCCACGCGTCCGACCGGCGAGACGGGCCGCGAACAGGTGGGCGTTGTCCGGGGTATTGGAACCAGGTGTGAAGGGGTGCTGCGCCCAGGGTTCGTGACGCGGTCGAGTGCGCCCCGACGCGGCCGGTACGCGCTGCCCCGATTAGGCTGTGCGGGTAACCCCCCACCAGCGTGAGGAGCAGCGCGTGGCACGAGTCGTGGTCGAGGTGATGCCGAAGGCCGAGATCCTGGATCCGCAGGGTCAGGCCATCGTCGGCGCACTCGGGCGCCTGGATATTCCGGGTGTGTCGGATGTGCGGCAGGGCAAGCGATTCGAACTCGACATCGACGACAGTGTCAGCGATGCGGAGCTCGAGAAGATCGCCGAGTCCTTGCTCGCCAACACCGTCATCGAGGACTGGAAAGTGGTGCGCCTGTAATGTCCGTGCGCATCGGTGTCATCACCTTTCCCGGAACGCTGGACGATGTGGATGCCGCACGCGCGGTGCGGCTGGCCGGCGCCGAGGCGGTCAGCCTGTGGCATGCCGACGCCGACCTCAAGGGCATCGACGCGGTGATCGTGCCCGGTGGCTTCTCCTACGGCGACTACCTGCGTGCCGGGGCCATCGCCCGGTTCGCGCCGGTGATGGGCGAGGTCGTCGAGGCCGCGCGCAAGGGGATGCCGACCCTCGGCATCTGCAACGGTTTCCAGGTGCTGTGTGAGGCCGGACTGCTGCCCGGCGCGCTGACCCGCAACGAGGGCCTGCACTTCGTCTGCCGCGATCAGTGGTTGCGGGTGGACGCCGCCGACACCGCGTGGACGGCCCGGTACGAGCCCGGCGCGCAGATCCTGATCCCGGTCAAGAACGCCGAGGGCCGCTACCAGGCTTCCCAGTCCGTGTTGGACGAACTCGAGGGGGAGGGCCGCGTGGTGTTCCGCTACGCCGGCGGCAACCCGAACGGTTCCCAGCGCGATATCGCCGGAATCGCCTCGTCCGACGGCCGTATCGTCGGGCTGATGCCGCATCCCGAACACGCGACCGAACCGCTCACCGGACCCAGCGACGACGGTCTGGGGATGTTCCTGTCGGTGGTGGACACGCTCGTCGCGGCCGCCTGAGCCGAATCCGCCCGATCGGGTCAGTTGGCCAGATCGTCCAGGACGTGCAGTTGCACGCCCTCGGCGCGGGCGATCATCCCGTCCGCCCGCTCGGCCCGATCTCCCCGGAAAACCTTTCCGCCGGAAGGGGTTTCGAGCATCAGACCGTCGGCGAGGGCGGCGCGCATGCGCGGCACCTCGAGTGAGCCGAGGGTCCGCGCCATCGAGCCGATCAGATGGATCGCCTCGTAGCTGGTGTTGCTGAAGAAGGTCAGGGCAGGTGCGAACCGGCCGTGCATGCGGTGATAGCGCACCAGCCGATCCGGATCGCCGACCCGATCGGGAAAGAACGCCGAGGCGACGTAGAGATTCTCGTTGGCCGCCGCACCGGCCGCGAGCAGGACGGTCTCATCGATGGCCGGGCTCACCCGCACCTGGTACGCCGCCCGGCCGGTCTGCGCGAACTGCTGATTGAACCGCACCGCGTCCATGCCCACCAGCAGCAGGACGATACCGTCAACCCGATCCAACCGGGGATCGTCGAGAAATGTGGCGAAATCCTCGGTGCCCAGCGGCAGGAAGCGCTCCAGCGTCACCGCGCCCGGATACGCCGCACGCACCGCCCGCGCGGTGGTCCGCGGCCAGATGTAGTCGTTGCCGATGATCGCCCAGCGCCGGGTGCCGAACTGGCGGTACAGCCAGTCCATCGCGGGCAGGACGTTCCCGGCGGGGCTCTCGCCGACCATCAGGACGCCGGGCGGCTCGTCGGGGAGATCCTCGTGGATGGTCGCGAACAGATAGGGGACCCGGGCGTCGGCGGCGTGCGCGACCGCGCGGCGGACCGCGGAGATGTGCCATCCGGTGATGGCGTCGACCATGCCGGTGGCCAGCAGCGCCGAAACCTCCTGTGCGACTTCGGCCGGTTCGCGGCCGCCGTCCACGGTGGTGACCCGGACCTCGCGTCCGAGAATTCCGTCGCCGCCATTGATTTCGGCCACCGCGAGCGCGACGGCCGCTTCGCAGGAGGGTGCCACAATTCCACCGGAACCCTGCAGCGGGACGATGTTGAGGATCTCTATCACATCGTCTGCGCCCTCGTGGAACGGCGGCATTCGGTACCCTTCTCCTCGTCGGAGGAAAATAGGAAATGGGCGGAAGAAATTATATGTCGACCATTGTAAGCGGATTTTCCACGTTGCACGGTGCGCTACGTGCAGCGGAACGTGGTTGGCTCCGCCACCTCGATACCGCCTTGTCCGCGCGACGTCTCTCCGCGGACCATTGGGCAATGCTGTCCAATTTGTCCGATGAGAACGGTATCACCATGACCGAATTGGCCTGCCGCGCTCAACTTCCGCCGTCCTCGGCCACCCGTCATGCCGATGCTCTGGCCGAACGCGGACTGATTTTCCGCATCGCCGCCGAGGACGACCGCCGCCGCATTCTCATCGGCCTCAGCAAGCGCGGCGTAGAGATCGTCGAGTCGGTTCGCGCGGAGGAACTGCGTGCCGAGGAGCAGTTGCGCAAGCGCATCGGCGCCCGCAATCAGACCGAACTCCTGCGCCTGCTCGAGCTGGTCGCGGGAGTGCCCGTGCACGAACGTTGAGTCCGGCCGGACGGCCGGCGCTCGGCGACACCTGCCCCGCCTCACCCAGGCCCGTCCACGGCAGGTAGCGCCAACACCAGAGGCTGCGGCCCGGGTCGGTTCCGGCCTGGTGATTCACTCCGCCTCATCCAGGCCCGTCCACCTGGGGTAGCGCCAACTCCAGAGGCTGCGGCCCGGGTCGATTCTGGCCTGGTGATTCACTCCGCCTCATCCAGGCCCGTCCACCTGGGGTAGCGCCAACTCCAGAGGCTGCGGCCCGGGTCGATTCTGGCCTGGTGATTCACTCCAGCTCACCCAGGCCCGTCCACCCCAGGTAACGCCAACACCAAAGGCTGCGGCCCGGGTCGATTCTGGACTGACCGGAGCGGAGGAGCGAAGCGGGGGAGCGGAGGGAGGGAAGAATCGGCCCTCAGGGGGCCGCGGCCCCGCCGGAGCGAAGCGGAGGCCAAAGGCACAGCCGTTAAGATCGGGGCCTATGTCTGTCACTGCCACGCCCGCCGGATTGTGCGCGTTCGTCGACGCCTCGCCGTCTCCGTTCCACGTCGTGCACACCGTCGCGAACGAGTTGACCGCCAACGGATTCCGGGAACTGTCCGAATCGCAGCCGTGGGATCTGCCCGCCGCGGGGCGCTATTTCGTGGTGCGTGGCGGTTCGATCGTGGCGTGGGTGGAAACCGGTGCGTCGCAACCATTTCGAGTGGTCGGCGCGCATACCGACAGTCCGAATCTGCGGGTCAAACAGCATCCGGATCTGACCTCGGCCGGATGGCAGCTGGTCGGGCTGGAGCCCTACGGCGGCGCATGGCTCAATTCCTGGCTGGACCGGGATCTGGGCATCTCCGGGCGGATCACGGTCCGCGAGGGAAATGCGTTGTCCGAGAGGCTGATCCGTATCGACGAGCCGCTGCTCCGGGTGCCGCAGCTGGCCATCCACCTGTCCGAGGACCGGCGCGGGGTGAGCCTGGATCCGCAACGTCACGTGAACGCGGTGTGGGGTGTGGGCGGTGCGCCGCGGTCGTTCCTGGGATATCTGGCCGAGCATGCCGAGATCGATCCGGACGCGGTGCTGGGCTGGGAGTTGATGACCCACGACCTGACCCCGAGCGCGGCGGTCGGCCGCGATCTCGACCTGATCAGCGCACCCCGCCTGGACAATCAGGCCACCTGCTACGCCGGTTTGTGCGCATTCGCCGAGGCGGTGGCCGAGCCGGGCGCGGCGACGCCGGTGCTGGTGATGTTCGATCACGAGGAGGTCGGCAGTCAGTCCGATCGCGGCGCGCATTCGGATCTGCTGCCCTCGATCCTGGAGCGGATCGTGCTCGCGCGCGGCGGCGGGCGTTCGGAATACCTTGCGGCACTGTCGGGTTCGATCCTCGCCTCCGGAGATATGGCGCACGCGACGCATCCCAACTATCCCGAACGGCACGAACCCGCGCACCAGATCGAGGTCAACGGCGGCCCGGTGCTGAAGGTGAATCAGAATCTGCGCTACGCCACCGACGCGGTCGGCGCGGGGGCGTTCGCCCTGGCCTGCGCGCAGGCGGAGGTTCCGCTGCAGCGCTACGTGCATCGCGCGGATCTGCCGTGCGGGTCCACCATCGGCCCGATGTCCGCGGCCCGCACCGGGATGACCACCGTCGACGTCGGCGCACCCCAGCTGGCCATGCATTCGGCGCGCGAGCTGATGGGCGCGCGGGACGTATTCGCCTATTCGGCGGCGTTGGCGGCGTTCCTGACCCCGGCCGACGCCACCCCGCGATAGATCGGCCGGTAGGCGACGACCGCGACGACCAGCACCGCGAGCGTCACCAGCACATAACTCGACCCGACCAGCTGCTCCCACACCGCCCAGCGCCGTTCGTGGTCGCCGCCGTGCGGCAGCAGCCACTGCGGCCCGACCATGAACATCACCGCGATCGCGGCGGTGGCGATCAGGTAGCGGCGGCTGCGCCGGCTGCGATCGATGGCGTCGGCGGCGACCAGCGCGGCCGGGGCCACCCACACCCAGTGATGTGACCACGAGATCGGCGAGACCAGCAGCACCGCAGCCGCATTCACGGTCAGCGCGGCGACGTTCGCGGCGGCCGAGGCGGGTGCGGCCGCGTCGGGGGATTCGTGGCGGCGGGCGAACGCGGCGTCGTCGAAGAGTCGCTTCATCAGGATCGCGGCGAGCACGACCGCGATCAGCGAGGTGACGAGCCAGAGGATCGTCGCCGCCGACGAGTCCAGGCCCAGTCGGAACGCGAACCCCTTGAGCGACTGGTTACCCGCGAAGTACGGCGGCCCGATGCGGCCGGTGTCGAGCATCGTGTGGAACCAGTACTGGGCCGATTCGTGCGGGAACAGGATGAAACCCACCACGATCGCGCCCAGCGCCGAGAGCATCACGGTCAGCGCCGAACGCCAATCGCGGCGCACGAGGAAGTACAGCAGGAATCCGCCGGGAGTCAGCTTGATCGCCACCGCGATGCCGATCAGCATGCCGCGCGGCCAGAACGGCTTGCGCACCAACAGATCCAGCGATATCGCCGCCATCAGGAACAGATTGATCTGCCCGAAGTTGTAGGTCTGGCGGATCGGTTCGGACAGGCCCAGCACGGCCACCGCGCCGATCACCAGGGACAGGGTGATCGTCCGGTCCAGCCGCGGGCGCAGCCGGTGCAGCACCAGCCACACCGTCAGCGCCAGGCTCGCGATCGCCAGCACGAGCACCAGCCATTCGGCCGGGAACAGCGGAAGCAGCGCGAGCGGGGTGAACAGCAACGCGGCCAGCGGGGGATAGGTGAACGGCAGACCGAGTCCGCCCACCTTCGGCATCGGGCCGTACAGGTTGCCGCCGTCGAGCCAGATGCGCGCGCCGTTGCGATAGACCTGCAGATCGATGTATCCGCGCCACAGCCCGGCCGCCATGCAGACGATCGCCGATATCACGAACAAGGCGATCGCGATCGCCACCATGCGCCGTCGTCCGGTCACCTGATCAGGGCACGAGTGGTCCACCGAGTTATTCGGGGGCAATTCGTCCGGATCCGCGACCTGGGATCGCTCGTTCACGCGCCAAGGATATCCGGCGGGCCGAAGCGCGCAGCGCAACACGGTGCGCGGCGTCGTTTCGGCACGCATTAGACTCGCGGGGTATCTGCCTTTTCTCCTGCATTGGGGCTCATGGCACTCGCATGCCCGCCGAAAGGACCCTGGTACTCACCGTGACTGTCCACGTCGACACCGTCAGCGCCGCCGCGGCAACCCCGGAAACCCCGCAGCCGTACAAGGAGTTGGGTCTCAAGGACGACGAGTACACCCGGATCCGGGAGATCCTGGGCCGTCGTCCCACCGACGCCGAGCTCGCGATGTATTCGGTGATGTGGAGCGAGCACTGCTCGTACAAGTCCTCGAAGGTGCATCTGCGTTATTTCGGGCAGACCACCACCGACGAGATGCGCGCGTCGATGCTGGCCGGTATCGGCGAGAACGCGGGCGTGGTCGACATCGGCGACGGCTGGGCGGTCACCTTCAAGGTGGAGAGCCACAATCACCCCTCCTACGTGGAGCCGTATCAGGGTGCGGCGACCGGCGTCGGCGGCATCGTGCGCGACATCATGGCGATGGGTGCGCGGCCGATCGCGGTGATGGATCAGCTGCGATTCGGTGCCGCCGATCACCCCGACACCCGGCGCGTGGTGGACGGCGTGGTCCGCGGTGTGGGTGGGTACGGCAATTCGCTGGGTCTGCCCAATGTCGGCGGCGAGACCGTATTCGATGCGTCCTATCAGGGCAATCCGCTGGTGAACGCGCTGTGCGCGGGGGTGATGCGGGTGGAGGATCTGCATCTGGCCTTCGCCTCGGGCGCCGGTAACAAGATCATTCTGTTCGGTGCGCGGACCGGGCTGGACGGTATCGGCGGCGTCTCGGTGCTGGCCTCGGACACCTTCTCCGGCGACGAATCCGGTACGGGGCGCAAGAAGCTGCCGAGCGTGCAGGTCGGCGACCCGTTCACCGAGAAGGTGCTCATCGAGTGCTGTCTCGAGCTGTACGCGGCGGGTCTGGTGGTCGGCATCCAGGACCTCGGCGGTGCCGGATTGTCCTGTGCCACTTCCGAACTCGCGGCTGCCGGGGACGGCGGCATGCATATCGAACTGGACCAGGTGCCGCTGCGCGCGGCGAACATGACTCCCGCGGAGATCCTGTCGAGCGAATCGCAGGAGCGCATGTGCGCGGTCGTGACGCCCGAGAACGTGGACGCGTTCATGGCCGTCTGCCGCAAATGGGACACCCTGGCCACCGTGATCGGCGAGGTCACCGACGGTGACAACCTGGTCATCACCTGGCACGGCGAGACCGTGGTGGACGTTCCGCCGCGCACCGTCGCTCACGAGGGCCCGGTCTACGAGCGTCCGGTGCAGCGCCCGGGCTCGCAGGACGCACTCGTCGCCGACACCAGCACGAGCCTGACCCGCCCGAAGACCGGCGAGGAACTGCGCGCGACCCTGCTGAAGATGATCGCCAGCCCGCAGTTGAGCAGCCGCCGCTGGATCACCGAACAGTACGACCGCTACGTGCGCGGCAACACCGTGCTGGCCGAGCACGCCGACGCCGGCGTCATCCGCATCGACGAATCATCCGGCCGCGGTATCGCGCTGGCCACCGACGCGTCGGGCCGCTACACGAAACTCGATCCGTACACGGGCGCGCAGCTCGCGCTGGCCGAGGCGTTCCGCAACGTCGCGACCACCGGCGCCACCCCGAAGGCGGTCACGAACTGCCTGAACTTCGGTTCGCCGGAGGATCCGGGCGTGATGTGGCAGTTCCAGCAGGCCGTGCGCGGACTCGCGGATGGTTGTGCGGCACTGGGGATTCCGGTCACCGGCGGCAATGTGAGCTTCTACAACCAGACCGGGCAGACCGCGATCCTGCCGACGCCGGTGGTCGGCGTGCTGGGCGTCATCGATGACGTGCACCGCCGCATCCCGACCGGTCCGGGTCTCGAGCCCGGCGAGACGCTCATCCTGCTCGGCGACACCCGCGACGAATTCGACGGTTCGATCTGGGCCCAGGTCGAGCACGACCATCTCGGCGGCGTCCCGCCGCGGGTCGACCTGGCCCGCGAGCAGTTGCTCGCCGAGGTGCTCACCTCCGGCTCGCGTGACGGATTGATCAGTGCCGCACACGATCTCAGCGAGGGTGGCCTGGCGCAGACCGTCGTGGAGGCCGCGCTGGCGGGCGAAACCGGTTGCCGGATCGTGCTGCCCGAGGACGCCGACCCCTTCGTGATGCTGTTCTCCGAATCCGCCGGGCGCGTCCTGGTCGCGGTTCCGCGTTCGGAGGAGACTCGCTTCACCAAGATGTGCGACGCCCGCGGATTGCCCTGGGTGCGTATCGGTGTCGTGGATCAGGGCTCGGATTCGGTCGAGATCCAGGGCCAGTTCACCGTCCCCGTGGCCGAACTGCGCGAGGCCCACGAGGGCACCCTGCCCCGGCTGTTCGGTTCCTCCGACCACTGAGCCCATTTACCCTGTGTCCCAGGCGATATCACGGGATATCGCCTGTCGGGGTGTCGGTCGGTTCAGGCCGCGCGGAACGGGTCGTGTTCGGCCATCAGCTTTTCCAGGCGGGCCTCGTCGATGCGGTGGTGGACGCGGGCGGCCTCGTGCTGGTCGCGGACGACCTTGGCGAGGGTGAAGGTGCTGCTGACCAGGAAAAGCATGGTCATCAGGAGGAAGCCGCGCTGCCAGATGTCCAGCGGCAGGTAGATGATGCCCGCGGCGGTGGCGACGAAGGCCAGGCCGAAGGCGATGGCGGCCTGGGCCAGGAAGGCCGAGGTGCTCTTGGTCGAGGTATCGGGAGTGCTCATGGCATCGAGTGTCCCGATCGGCGGGCTCGCCGACCTGCGTACAACTACTCGAGGCGGGCAGGTAGTTCGCGCACGCGGTGATCTGCGCCTCCGCGCGACGTCCCATGATTTCGGTGGTCGGGCGGCCATACTTGACAGGTGCTCGACTCCACCGAGGCCCTGACATCGCTGCGTGCGCGCGGTGTCGTCCTGGCTCGCCGGGCGTCCGAGCTGCTGCATCGCCTGGAAAAGGACGTCATCGGCCTCAACTATGCCGGACTGGTCGTCGCGACGGTGTTCTTCGCCTGGTCGGTCACTCCGTCGCTGCTGCCGCGCGACTGGCTGTTCCAGGGTCTGATCAGCGGTTTCAACGCGGTGATCGGATACGGCGTCGGCTGCGTGTTCGACTGGGCGTTCCGGCGGTGGGTCCGGCCGAAGCTGCCGTGGCAACCGCCATCGCTGCGGGTGCAGTACGCGGTGAAGGTGACCGTGCTGGTGGTGTGCATCCTGGCCGCGGGATACATGCTGGTGCTCTCGGCGGACTGGCAGCGCCAGATCTACACGCTGATGGATATGACCGGCACCACCACCTCGGGATATCTGCGCACGGGCGGGTTGAGTCTGCTGGTGGGCACGGTGGTGGTCGGGCTGTACCGGACGTTTCGGATCATCGTGCGGCTGCTGGCCCGGTTGCTGAGCCGCTGGGTGCGGGTACCGTCGAGGTTCGCGCCGACAGTCGGTGCGGCGTTGCTGGCGGTGCTGGTCGTTTCGCTGTTCAACGGCCTTGCGATGCGGGCGTTCTTCGCGGCGGCCAATTCGGCGTTCAGCGTGCGCAACGACAAGATGACGTCGTACGCGGTGCAGCCGCAGGCCCCCGAACGCTCAGGCAGTCCGCAGTCGCTGGCCGGCTGGAACACCCTCGGCTCGGAGGGCCGTTGGTTCGTCTCGCACGGGCCCGACGCCTTCCGGATCGGCGCCGTCACGGGAAAGCCCGCGCTGGAACCGATTCGCGCCTATGTCGGGCTGGAGTCGGCGAAACATGGTGAGAGCCAGCAGGATCTGGCCGTGGACGAACTCGAGCGGACGCATGCGTTCGATCGCAAGGTGCTGGTGGTGGTCACCACGACCGGTACCGGGTGGGTGAATTCCATGACCGCCAACGCGATCGAGTACATGTACGGCGGTGACACCGCGATCGTGGCCTCGCAGTATTCGTATCTGCCCAGTGTGCTGTCCTTCCTGGCGGACCGGCAGAAGGTGGCCGAGTCGGGGCGCAAGATGTTCGACGCGATCTACCGGGCATGGTCGCAGCGACCGGTGCAGAATCGGCCGAAACTGCTGGTCTATGGGGAATCGCTGGGTTCGCAGGGGTCCGAGTCGGCCTTCTCCGGACTGGCCGATCTGCGTGCCCGGGTGGACGGCGCGCTGTGGGTGGGGCCGCCGAATTCGAATCTGCTGTGGAGCCAGTTCGTCACCCGGCGTGATCCCGGATCACGCGAGGTGGCGCCGGTCTACGCGGATGGGCTCGTGGTGCGTTTCGCCGCGAACGCCGCCGATCTGTCCGAACCCTCGCCCGAATGGCGGCGTCCGCGCATCGCCTATCTGCAACACGCGTCGGATCCGATCGTGTGGTGGTCGCCGGATCTGATCTTCTCCAGACCGAATTGGCTCTCCGAGCGTCGCGGTTCGGACGTGTCCACGCAGATGCGCTGGTGGCCGTTCGTCACCTTCTGGCAGGTCGCCGCCGACCTCACCAATGCCCAGGGCGTCAGCGACGGTCACGGCCACAACTACGGCAGTCTCGTGCTGGACGGCTGGGCCGCGGTGCTGCCGCCCCCGGACTGGAATCCGGATCTCGAGGAGCGAATCCGCACCCAGATCGAACTCTCCGAGGCCTACGAGCGCGCCGTCAAGTGAACCCGAAAACCCTGGCAGCCATGGGTATTCCACTCCTGTGGAACAACTGGCTACTACCGCGCCTGCACCTGGGACCGCGCGGCCGCACCGCCGCCAACGCCGCATTCGCCACGGCCTACGCCGCCGCATTCCGAACCCGACGACCGTGTGACGAACGCGACTCCGACTCGGGCACAGTGGATTACGCATCGTCGATGCCCGTATCGACCGTCCGGGGGGATCGATATGCGACACTGCGGACGCCGTTCGGCGATCGCGGACTGCGCTGCGGTTCGGTGCTGTTCGCAGCTGTCTGCCTCGGGTACTGCACCGCACTCGCCATTCCGTCGCTGCGCATACGCCTGTCCGAATTCGCCGACCGCGCACCGGAAGTCGGCCTCGTCGAATGGGCAGGTGTGCACATCCCGATCGGCACGGTGTACAGCGAGGAACTGATCTTCCGCGACACCCTGGACCCACTGCTGGACGATACTTTCGGAACGTATGGAATCTGGCTCGGTGCAACGGCTTTCGGCCTCTGGCACATCGCTCCCGCCCGCGCTGCCGGTGACAACGTGCCCGCGACCGTATCCGCCACCACCCTGGCCGGTCTGCTCCTGGGCGGGCTACGCCGTCACACCGGCAGCGTGATCGCCCCGGCACTGGTACATCTGGCCGTCAACGCAGGCGGCGCGATCGCACCCCGGATCGCACGGCGGACTCGCGGACCGGCGTGACGCGATCCATTGCCGCAGCGCCCTGTGGATCATTGTGGACAACAAGCGATCACGGCTCCGGCACACCGATCGCCGACGAGCTGCGATCGCTGTAGCTGGTGCGCGGACGACGTGCGTCGGCGAGTTCGCTGATCCGGGCTGGGTAGTCTCGGGATCGTGGCGCGACGAGGTGCGGTGGATCCGGCGGAGGTTCGGGCGGCGGTGATGGCCGTGGGCGAGTGGTTGCGTGTGGAGACCGCGTCGGCTCCAGCGCGTGCGGAACTCGCCGCGGCGGTGCGCGGGACGGCGCGCACGCTCGCGGCCGGCGCGCCGGGGGCCTCGGTGGAGGTGCGGGTGCCGCCGTTCGTGGCGGTGCAGTGCATCGAGGGGCCCCGGCATACTCGCGGCACCCCGCCGAATGTGGTCGAGACCGATCCGCGCACGTGGTTGCTGTTGGCGACCGGGCTGCTCACCTATCAGCAGGCCGTGGACTCCGGTGCGCTGACCGTGTCCGGGATTCGGGCGAGCGAACTCGCGCACTGGCTGCCGCTCGTCCCGCTCTGAACTCCGGTGCGCTGGAGCGCGGTTCGGATGACGTTCAGGCGGGCTGGGTCTGGTTGACCGGCTTGCGTTCGAGTCCCTTGTGGTCGTAGTAGCGCGTGATCACCAGCCCGAGGACCAACCCGATGGCCAGTCCCAGCGCGGCCATCCAGCATCCGCGTGCGAGTCCGGCGTCACCGCTGCCGTTGAAGTAGAGGATCGCGCGGGTGCCCAGGAACACCTGGTGCATCGGTTCGAACGAGGCCAGCCAGCCGAAGTACTTCGGGGTCGCCTCGATCGGGACCGAGCCGCCGGAGGAGGGCAGGCCCAGGATGATGAACACGATCATGTTGACGATCAGTCCCGAGCTGCCGATCGCCGCGAGGACCGAGGTGCAGGTGAAGCCGGTCGCGATGATCACCAACGCGCCGTAGAGGAACAGCGTCAGCGGTTGATCGATCGGCATGCCCAGCAGCTCGCCGATGCCCATCATCACCGCCGAGACGACCACCGCCATGACGGCCACGGCCGCCCACTTGATCAGCAGCGTCCGCACCCGGGAGATGCTCGCGCGCGGATAGTGCACGTACCACGGCCCCCACTCGGTCGGCAGGAAGCCCAGCGAGGAGTCGATCAGCTGATGCACGACCATCGCGCCGACCATGCCGACCATCAGCAGCAGCAGACCGTAGAAGAAGGCCGTCAGCCCTTGGCCGGAACCTCCGGGCAGCGGGTGGAACTGATCGGTCACGATGTTCAGCGGATGGGTCAGCACGATCCGGGTGGCGCCGGACAACTGGGTCGCGCTCCCGCCGCCGGAGGTGAGCTGAGCCTGCACCGTTTCGGTCAGCTGTTTGCCGACGGTGGTGTCGACCTGTGTCAACGCCTCATTGCCGAAACGCTGCGCGATCGACGTGGCGAACGCGCCCGTGCGCGGATTGGTCTGCAGGGTGATGATCGGACGTTCGATATCGCCGGGGACGACACTGCCGACACCGAGAATCCCCAGGCGTTTGGTGAAGTCGCTCGGAATGATGACCGTCGCGTACACCTTGCCGGTCTGCATCTGCAGCTGCGCCTCGTTCAGGCCCAGCACGCGCAGATCGATCTTGTCCGCGGGCACGGCCTTGCGCAGCCCGTCCTGCACCTGATCGCCGAAGTTGACCTGTTTGCCGCTGATCGTGTCGCCGACGTCCTGGTTCACCAGTGCGATCGGGAAGTCGTGCAGATTCTTCTCCGGATCGATGACGTAATCGAGATACATCACACTGAGCAGCGCGCTCAACAGAGTCATCACGATGATCGGAAAAGTCCACCTGACCGGGCTCAGTCGCCGAGGGTTCGCAGGCACTTCCGCACTGTCCGTAGACGCCACGGTCGCACCGTAGCAGCAAACCGCGTGCCATCCGGGTGATCCCGACGGAGGTTTCGCGCGGATGACCCGTAGAATGATGGATGCCACCAGCCCGCCGAACTTGGAGCAAACGGTGACCAACGACGATCTGTCGGTCGAAAGCCCGAATTCACCCGTCGAACCCGACTCGGACCGGCCCGAAAACGAGCCACGCGAGGAGTGCGGCGTCTTCGGTGTCTGGGCTCCGGGTGAGGATGTGGCCAAGCTCACCTATTACGGCCTCTACGCATTGCAGCACCGCGGTCAGGAGGCGGCGGGCATCGCGGTCTCCGATGGTTCGCAGGTGCTGGTGTTCAAGGATCTGGGCCTGGTGAGTCAGGTGTTCGACGAGCAGACGCTGGCGGCCATGCCCGGCCACGTCGCGGTCGGGCACTGCCGGTACTCCACCACCGGCGCGGTCACCTGGGAGAACGCCCAGCCGATCTTCCGCACCACCTCGGTCGGCACCGGAATTGCCCTGGGGCACAACGGAAATCTGGTCAACACCGCCGAACTGGCCTCCCGGGCCCGCGAATTCGGCCTGATCAACCGGATGCCGGGCTCGGTCGCGGCCACCTCGGACTCGGATGTGATGACCGCGCTCCTGGCGCACGCGGCCACCGACAAGAGCATCGAGCAGGCCGCGATGGAACTGCTGCCGACGCTGCGCGGCGCGTTCTGCCTGACCTTCATGGATGAGCACACCCTCTATGCCGCTCGCGATCCGCACGGTGTGCGGCCGCTGTGCCTGGGCCGCCTGGATCGTGGCTGGGTGGTTGCCAGCGAAACCGCCGCACTGGACATCGTCGGCGCGTCCTTCGTGCGCGAAATCGAGCCGGGCGAACTGCTGGCGATCGACGCGGACGGGGTGCGTTCCTCGCGGTTCGCCAATCCGGAGCCGAAGGGCTGCGTCTTCGAATACGTCTATCTCGCCCGTCCGGACAGCACCATCTCCGGACGTTCGGTGCACGCCACGCGTGTGGAGATCGGCCGTCGCCTCGCCGGTGAACATCCGATCGACGCCGATCTGGTCATCCCCGTTCCCGAATCCGGCACTCCCGCCGCGGTCGGCTACGCCCAGGGTTCGGGCACGCCCTACGGTCAGGGACTGATGAAGAACGCCTATGTCGGGCGCACGTTCATCCAGCCCAGCCAGACCATCCGCCAGCTCGGCATCCGGCTCAAGCTCAATCCGCTGCGCGAGGTGATCCGCGGCAAACGCCTGGTGGTGGTGGACGATTCGATCGTGCGCGGCAATACCCAGCGCGCACTGATCCGGATGTTGCGCGAGGCCGGGGCGTTGGAGATCCACGTCCGCATCGCCTCGCCGCCGGTGAAGTGGCCGTGCTTCTACGGCATCGACTTCGCCTCGCGCGCGGAGTTGATCGCCAACGGGGCCGAGTGCGAGGGCTCGGTCGAGGACATGGTCGAGAACGTGCGGCGTTCGATCGGCGCGGACACGCTGGGCTACATCTCCCTCGAGGGGATGGTCGCGGCCACCGAGCAGCCGCGCTCGCGCCTGTGCTGCGCCTGTTTCGACGGCGAGTACCCGATCGCGCTGCCGACCGAGGCCGCGATCGGAAAGAACGTCCTGGAGACGATTCTCGGCGGCAAGTCCGAGTCCCAGCTGCTGGGCGAGAACGCGAACGCGAGCGCCCTGAGCCGCCCGTAGACCTGCAGAATTTCTGCATAAGCGACTAATTGTTGCGAAACGCAACATATCCGCAACGCCCTGGCGGTACTGTCCCGCCATATCGAAGTTGACGCGGTCGCACCCGTCCCGTGACCCGGGACGGCGTGCGCCGTGTGTGCGAGATGAGGGACAGTCATGCGGTTAACGGCGACACATGCGTCGGCGGCCCGATCGGGTCGCGTGAAAACTATTGCGGCAGTAGGAATGGCAGGACTCGCGCTGGTCGCGGTCGCCGGGTGCGGTGCCGGCCGCACGAACGGCGGCGGCAGCGGCAGCGGTCTGGTCATCGGGACCACGGACAAGATCTTCTCCTTGGATCCCGCCGCGGCCTACGACCAGGGCTCCCTGGTGCCCGAGACACAGATCTATCAGCAACTGCTGAACTTCGCTCCGGGGGCGACCACTGCGACGCCGGATGCCGCGCAGCAATGCGGCTTCGCCACGCCCACAACGTTTTCCTGCACGGTCAAGCCGGGCCTGAAGTTCGCCAACGGTGATCCACTGACGGCAGCGAGCGTGAAGTTCTCCTTCGATCGCATGCTGAAGATCAATGATCCGAACGGGCCGGCCTCCCTGCTGGGCAATCTGGATCACACCGACGCCCCCGATGCGAATACGGTGACCTTCACCCTGAAGAACGCCAACGATCAGACCTTCGCCCCGGTGCTGGCCACGCAGGCCGGGTTGATCGTGGACGAGAAGGTGTTCTCGGCCGACAAGGTGCTGGACGACGACGCGGTCGTCAAGGGCAAGGGCTACTCCGGCCCCTACACGATCGTCAGTTACGACAAGAACAAACTCGTCGGGTACCAGGCGAACCCCGGCTACAACGGCATCCTGGGCAAGGCGAAGACCGCCACGGTGTCCGAGAAGTACTACGCGTCCAGCGACAACCTCAAGCTCGACATCCAGAACGGTAATATCGACGTCGCCTACCGCAGCCTGAGTCCGACGGATCTGGACTCGCTCGGCAAGAACGACAAGCTGACCGTGCATTCGGGTCCCGGCGGCGAACTGCGCTACATCGTGTTCAACATGAACACCATGCCGGGCAACACCCCGGACCAGAAGCTGGCCGTCCGCAAGGCGGTGGCCTCGAGCATCGACCGTGACGCGCTGTCCAACGGGGTGTACAAGGGCACCTATCAGCCCGCGTATTCCCCTGTGCCGCAGGCATACCCGGGTGCGATCGAGCCGTACAAGACCGTGTACGGCGAGAAGCCGGACAAGGCCGAGGCGGCCAAGTTCCTCTCCGACGCCGGTGTCCAGACCCCGGTGACGCTGAATCTGCAGTACAACCCGGATCACTACGGCTCGAGCAGTTCCGAGGAGTACGCGGCGATCAAGAGTCAGCTCGAGGCCACCGGGCTGTTCAAGGTCAACCTGCAGTCCACCGAGTGGGTGACCTACTCCAAGGAACGGGTACACGACGGATACCCGGTCTTCCAGATGGGGTGGTTCCCGGATTACCCGGATGCGGACGACTACCTGACCCCGTTCTTCGCGCCGAACAACTTCCTGCAGAACCACTTCGAGGATCCGGGCCTCACCGCGCAGATGGCCGCCGAGGCCACCGAGCCGGACAAGGACAAGCGCGCCGCGATCATCCAGCAGATCCAGACCGAGATGGCGCAGAACTTCCTCTCGATCATTCCGCTGTTGTCGGGTAAGCAGGTCGCGGTGTCGACCAAGAGCGTGCAGGGTGTCGACAGCACGCTCGATCCGTCCACCAAGTTCCGCTTCAGCGTACTGAGCAAGTGACGAGTGCGGCCACCGAGCGGGAGCCGGAATCCCCGGCTCCCGCCGCGAATACGCAGCGCCGCAGTGGGTCTCGCTATGGCGTACTGCTGCGCTACCTGGGAGTGCGGCTGCTGCTGATCGTGCCCACGGCATGGATCCTGGTGACGGTCGTCTTCTTCCTGATGCGCGTGGTGGGTGATCCGATCAGCGCCGCGCTGGGCGGGCGGCTGCCACCGGACCAGATCGCCGAACGCAAGCGCGCGGCCGGATTCGACCGGCCCATCCTGACCCAGTACTGGGATTACATCTCCGGGCTGGTGCGCGGGGATTTCGGCCGCTCCCAGGACAATCGGGCGATCAGCGACATCATCACCAGTTACGGCGCGGCCACGCTGGAATTGGTGGTGTGGGCGTTGATCGTCGCCTTCCTGGTCGGGATTCCACTCGGGCGGCTGGCCGCCAAACGGCGGGACAAAGCCTCGGACGTGGGGTTGCGGCTGTTCGCGATCCTGGTCTACGCGGCGCCGGTGTTCTTCGTCGGGCTGCTGCTCAAACTGGTTTTCGCGGTCGAGCTGGGCTGGCTGCCGGTGGCCGGGCGGGCCAGTACGAATGTGGAACTCGCACTGCAGAACGTCTCGCCGAAGACCAACATCCTGTTCATCGACGCAATCCTCTACGGCGACAGCGGATATCTGCTCGACGTGGTGAAACACGCCATCCTGCCCGCCATCGCGCTGGGGCTGCTGACCGCGGGAATCTTCCTGCGGCTGGTACGGATCAATCTGATCCAGACCCTGCGCAGCGATTTCGTGGACGCGGCGCGGGCGCGCGGTCTGTCCGATCGGGTGGTGACGGGGCGACATGCGTTCCGCAACGCCATGATTCCGATCGTCACCGTGATGGGTATGCAGATCGCGATGATGCTCGGCGGGGCGGTGCTCACCGAGATCACCTTCGAATGGAAGGGCCTGGGCTATCAGCTCGCGCAGTATCTGCAGGCCCGGGACTTCGTCGCGGTGCAGGGGATCGTGGCATTCCTGGCACTGGTCGTCGCGGTGATGAGCTTCCTGGTGGATGTCGTTGTGGCGCTTATCGATCCGAGGGTGAGGTTTTAGGGGATGGTAAGGAGGCGGAGCTTGCGGAGCCGACGGGGTGGGTGGATACAGTGAGCGCTCCTGAACTGATGGCCGATCCGGTCGTCGTCCCGCCGGTGCCGCGCCGTGGAATTCCGGGGATGCGGCTGTTCTCGCTGACCTCCGGGCTGCAGCGGGTGACATTGATCGCCGGGCTCGGGCTGATCGGGCTGTTCGTGATCGTCGCGGTGTTCGCACCGCTGATCGCGCCGTACGGATTCGCCCAGATCTCCGATCACGGTGTGGATTTCGTGCGGCAGCAGGCGCCCTCGGCGCAGCACTGGTTCGGCACCTCGGTGCGCGGGGAGGACGTGTTCTCCCGAGTGATCTACGGGGCGCGCACCGCGCTGGTCGTCATCGCGATCTCGCTGGTGTTGTCGCTGTTCGTCGGTGTGCCACTGGGTTTGCTGTCCGGCTACGTCGGGCGCTGGGTGGACCGGGTGCTGGTGCTGTTCATGGACGCGATGTACGCGTTCCCGACGCTGCTGCTGGCGATCGTGGTGTCCATCGTGGTGGCGGGCGGCAACTCGTCTAGTTTCGGCGGTGTGCTGTCCGCGGCCGTGGCGATCACGGTGATCTATGTGCCGCAATACTTCCGGGTGGTGCGCAATGCGACGGTGGCGGTGAAGACCGAGCCGTACGTCGACGCCGCGCGGGTGACCGGCGCGTCGATCGGGCGAATCCTGTTCCGGCACATCTTCCCCAACGTCACGCAGTCGCTGCCGGTGATCATCACCCTCAACGGCTCCGAGGCGATCCTGACGCTGGCCGCGCTGGGATTCCTCGGTTACGGCATCGAACCGACCCAGGCCGCGGAATGGGGTTACGACCTGAACAAGGCGTTGTCCGATGTCTCCGACGGGATCTGGTGGACGGGGATATTTCCCGGTGTGGCCATCGTGCTGGTCGTGCTGGGGATGACGATGGTGGGGGAGAGTCTGAACGAGGTGCTCAACCCGCTGTTGCGGACGCGTCGGGCGGCCTCGGGCGGGAGTGCGACCGAGGGCGCCTCCGCCGCGAACGGTACCGGAGACGGGAATGACTGAAATATCCGAACGTACTGCGGCCCTGTCGATCACGTCGCTCTCGGTCACCTTCAGCACCGACGCGGGGGCGGTCGATGCCGTGCGCGACGTGTCGTACGAGGTGTTCCCGGGTGAGGTGCTCGCGATCGTCGGTGAATCGGGCTCGGGCAAGTCGGTGAGTTCGCGCACCGCGATCGGACTGCTGCCGCACACCGCCCAGGTGCGCGGGACGGTGACCGTCGGCGCGCACACGATCACCGCGATGTCGGACAAACAGCTGACCGCGATCCGCGGCGGCGAGATCTCGATGGTGTTCCAGGAGCCCGGTGCGGCCCTGGACCCGCTGTTCACCGTCGGCTTCCAGCTCGCCGAAGCCGTTCGCGCCCACACGAATACCAGTCGTCGAGCGGCCAAGGCCCGCGCGATCGAACTGCTGCGAACGGTCGGACTGCCCGATCCGGACCATCGGGTCGACTTCTATCCCCACCAACTCTCCGGCGGACAGAAGCAGCGCGTGATGATCGCCATCGCCATCGCGTGCGAGCCGAAGGTGATCATCGCCGACGAACCGACCACCGCGCTGGATGTCACCGTCCAGGCAGAAATTCTGGAACTGCTCCGCGATCTGCGCGACCGCACCGGCAGCGCCATCGTCCTGATCACCCACAACATGGGTGTCGTCGCGGACCTGGCCGACCGCGTCGTGGTGATGCGTTCGGGCAAGGTGGTGGAAACCGCCCCGGTCGAGCAGCTGTTCGCCGCCCCGCGCGAGCAGTACACCCGAGATCTGCTCGCTGCCGTACCGCACCTCGGCGCGGGCCTGGAGCCCACTGCCGAGCCGGTGTCTCCGATTGCGCCGCAACCGGATTCGGCATCCGGTCCGGAGCCGGTCAGACCGGCGGGCCGGTCGAATTCGGATGCGTCGGTGAGCGGGCCGGATGCGGGCGAGTCGGTTGGTGAAGCGTCGGACGCAGGCTCGCGCGTGGCGGCCGGGAGCGCGGGCTCGGCCGAAGACGTGACGTCGCCCGAAAACGTACTCGAGGTGCGGAATCTGGTCGTGGAATTCCCGGGTGCGCTGGGGCGGGCGGCTTTTCGTGCGGTCGATTCGGTGAGTTTCGGCATCGCGCGCGGTGAAACCCTGGGCCTGGTGGGGGAATCCGGGTCGGGCAAGACGACGATCGGGCGGTGTGTGGCCGCGTTGCAGCGGCCTTCGGCGGGGGTGATCCGGGTGCAGGGGCAGGAGCTGACCGGGTTGTCCGAGCGCAGGTTGCGGCCGATGCGCAGGCGGTTGGGGTTCGTGTTCCAGGATCCCGCGACGTCGCTGAATCCGCGATTGACCGTCGGGCAGTGCGTTGCCGAACCGCTGGCGGTGCATCGCGCGGCCGCGGGGGCGGAGCTGCGGTCGCGGGTGCGCGGCATCCTGGACGCGGTGCAACTGCCGGAGGGGACCGAGAGTCGTTATCCCCATGAGCTTTCCGGTGGCCAGCGGCAGCGGGCGAGTCTGGCGCGGGCGCTGGTGCTGAATCCGGATCTGCTGGTCGCGGATGAGCCGACCAGCGCCCTGGATGTTTCGGTACAGGCGCGGGTACTCGAGCTGTTCGCCGAGCTACAGCGCGAATTCGGCTGGGCGTGCCTGTTCGTCAGCCACGATCTCGCCGTGGTGGACCAGCTCGCCGCCCGGATCATGGTGCTGCGCAACGGATCCGTGGTCGAACAGGGCACCCGCGACGAGATCCTGCGGCACCCGTCGCAGGAGTACACCCAGCGACTGGTCGCGGCCGTGCCGGTCCCGGACCCGATCGAACAGCGCCGCCGCCGCACCGCCTCGGCTGCCCTGTTCGCCGCGGACGGCGCCGGGTGACCAACCGGATGCGGTGCGCGGGTCGTCATCCCCTCGACGGAATCCGCTGCACCGCATCCGTTTCCGGACGGACGCTGGGCCGGTGGTAGGTATCGGCCGAGTGTTCACCGATCCGGGGTGGTGGCCGGTGCCGGACTGCCGCCGCCCCGGATCGGGACCATCGATCATCTCCGCCGGAGAGACCCGCAGCGCGGCGAGAACGGTTGCGGTGTCACGATTCCGGCGCGGCCACCGGTCGCAGGAGCCCGCTGATCATCAGCAGGATGCACTGTTCGGCTTCGGCGCGTTCGGTTTCCGGATCCTCCGCGTTGGCCACCAGCATGCCCGCCTCGGTCACCGCGCTCAGGATCAGGTGCGCCAGCACGCGAACGGGCGCGTCGACGGTCAGGCCCGCGGCGACCGCGCGGTCCAGCAGATCGGTGATCAGGCCGAGGCCGTGCCGGCTCTCCATCTCGCGCCAGCCCGCCCAGCCCAGGACGGCCGGGCCGTCGGCCATGGCGATGCGCACCGTTTCGGCGCGGCTGCACATGTCCAGGAAGGTGTGCAGGCCGACGGCCATCGCTGCCATCAGATCGTTCGGATCGGGCAGGGCCGCCACGGCCCGTTCGATCTCGGCGGTGTTGTCGGCCTCGAGTTGTTCGAGCACGGCCAGGAACAATCCCCTCTTGTCGCCGTAGTGGTGGTGCAGCGCCCCCCGGGTGACCCCGGCCTCGGACACGATCTCCTCGGCCGAGACGCCCGCATAGCCGCGCGCGGCGAACAGCCGATAACCGGCCTGTTCCAATGCGGTGCGGGTGGTGCGGGAGCGGTCCTCCTGACTACGGCGTGGCATGCAGCCGAGTGAACTCCACGATCAACTCGGTGAGCAACTCGGGCTGATCCTCGGCGATGAAGGTGTAGGAATCCGCGACGGTCTTCAGGGTCGCGTTGGGCAGATCGCCCGCGAGACGTTGTGCGAAGGACAGTTTGAATGCCTTGTCCTCGGGCGCCCACGCCAGCAGGATCGGCAGATCCAGACTCGGGAACCGCTCGGCGGCGGCCAGGGTGTACCGGTTGTGCACCCCGCGCACGAAGCGACGCAGATCCGCGCGCACCGCGGCGGAATTGCGGCTCGGCAGCAGATAGGAGTCGGTGATCTCCGCGGGCGGCTGGCGCTTGGTGACCAGGCCGAAGGCGATCGGCAACCGCAGGGCCGGACGCACCCGCATGAGTTCGAGCATCGCGCGCAGCAGACCGGGGACCGCGGCGATCCGGGGCAGCGGGGTGAACGGCTGCGGGAAGAACTTCTCGTAGGCGTCGCAGTTGGTGAGCACCACGCGCGCGACCCGGGATCGGTTGCGGGTCAACAGGATCTGCGTGATGGCCCCGCCGGTGTCGTTGGCCACCAGGGTCACATCGCGTAGATCCAGCCGCTCGAGGAAGGCGGCGATGAGATCGGCCGCGCCGGTCGGGGACAGGTCCGCGTCGGGCACCGGAATCGTGTGCGCGCCGAAAGGCCAGTCCGGGGTGATGCATCGATGTCCCGCCGCGACCACGCCGGGCACGACCTTGCGCCACAGATCGGCGTTGACGAGCAGCCCGTGCACGAACACCACCGGATCGCCGGAGCCGGTGTCGTGATAGCGGATCCGGGCGCCGGGCAGGTCCACATGATCGATCGGGCCGAGTGCGGTGCTGGTTGCCATGGTTCCTCCTGGACTTCGGGGGTGGATGCCTGCCCAGATTTACATACATACAGGATGTATGTCAATAGTGCCTGTGGCCCGGCGAACAGTGCGACGACCGCGCGAATGACCGGTCGCGGGGAGGCGACGCATTCGGATCAGGGGGCTGGACAGCGGCGTCATCGCAATGGCGATATTTTGTCGATACGCCAAGCCAATACCGGTGCATACCCGTTACTCCGCTCCGGTAGCGTGATCAGGCATCTATCCGCCGATTCGGTTTGGAGCTTTCCCCGAAAATGACTGAGCAGACCCCGAGTGGTGCCGGTATGGACGACCGGGGCGGCGCTTCGTACGCTGCCGCCGGTGTGGATATCGAGGCGGGTGACCGCGCGGTCGAGCTGTTCGCGCCCCTGGCTCGCAAGGCCACTCGGCCCGAGGTACAGGGCGGGCTCGGCGGATTCGCCGGACTGTTCGCGCTCAAGGGCGGCTACCGCGAACCGGTGCTGGCCTCCTCGACCGATGGCGTCGGCACCAAACTCGCGGTCGCGCAGGCCATGGACAAGCATGACACCGTCGGGCTGGACCTGGTCGCCATGGTCGTGGACGATCTGGTCGTCTGCGGCGCCGAACCGCTGTTCCTGCAGGACTACATCGCGGTCGGCAAGGTCGTTCCGGAGCGGGTCGCGCAGATCGTGTCCGGTATCGCGGAGGGCTGCGTCCAGGCCGGCTGCGCACTGCTCGGCGGTGAGACGGCCGAACATCCCGGCCTGATGGAGGACGACCACTACGACATCTCGGCCACCGGCGTCGGCGTGGTCGAGGCCGACGCGGTGCTGGGTCCGGATCGGGTGCGTCCCGGTGACGTGGTCATCGCCATGGGCTCCTCGGGCCTGCACTCCAACGGCTACAGCCTGGCCCGCAAGGTGTTGCTGGACATCGACCGGATGTCCCTGGCCGGACACGTCGAGGAATTCGGCCGCACCCTCGGCGAGGAACTGCTCGAACCCACCAAGATCTACGCCAAGGACTGTCTGGCCCTGGTCGCCGAGACCGATGTGCGCACCTTCGCGCACGTCACCGGTGGCGGACTGGCCGGAAATCTGTCCCGGGTGGTGCCCGCGGGCCTGGTCGCCGAACTCGATCGCGGCACCTGGAATCCCGCGCCGGTGTTCAAGCTCATCGCCCAGCGCGGCCGCGTCGCGCGCGCGGAGATGGAGAAGACCTTCAACATGGGCGTCGGCATGGTCGCCGTCGTCGCCCCGGAGGACGCCGACCGCGCCCTGGCCGTCCTGACCGCCCGCCACATCGCCTGCTGGACGCTGGGCACGGTGAAGAAGGCCAAGGACGACGACGCCGACCGGGTCACCCTGGAAGGCGAACACCCGCGCTTCTGAGCGCGGCGGCATGCCGTTGGTTGCGAATGTCTGTTCCGGTAGAACCTCGGAACGGACATTCGCAACAGTCCGTAGCGGACTGGTCAACGGTGTGTGTCGACACCAAAAAAGCACCGATGTCCCGTTGGCTCAACGGGACTCCGATGCGGGTTGCTGAGCTCTCAGCTGGTGATTCGAGTTGCTCGACAGGCCGGACTCGGTACGGACGTGTGAAGGGGGAGGCCCCGCAGGCCTCCCCCTTCACACGTCGTCCAGGTCAGCGGCGCCAGTTGTCGTAGTCGTCGTCGGTGTCGTTCCAGCGTGACAGCGATTCGTCGCCGTCGTGCTCGTCGGACAGCACATCACCGCGCTGCGAGTTGTGGGAGTGTCCCGACAGCTCGCGCTGAAGGCTCGTGAAGTCGGTCGATGGCGAGCTGTACTTGAGCTCGCGAGCAACCTTGGTCTGCTTTGCCTTAGCCCGGCCACGGCCCATGGCTGACCCCCTCACGTCACTGCGGAGCGGCCTGGGGTGGTTTGGCGGCCCCGTTCGAATTAATACTCTTCCTGACAGACACTTTAGCGTGTGTGACGCGGTCGCGCTTCCAGGAGTGGTCGAAGACTCCCGATCTGTCCGGGTTTGCCGGGTTGTCGCCCTCGGCCAGGAGTTATCCGAACAGGCCGGGGACCGCCCGGATCACCCCGACCCGCGCACCGCCGCCGAGCACCGCGGGGGTCGCCAGATCCGCGTGCGCATCGGTCCACGCCACTCCCATCCGACGCAGAATTGCCTGCGTCAGGGGCATGCGGGCGCGGTCGTGACCGTCGTCGATCTTGTAGGCGAACGCCCGCCCGTCCGGCAGCGCACCCGCGTGTACGCCGTCCGCGCCGATCTTGCAGACCAGTCCCGGGGTGGCTCGCATGGTCAGCAGGTCCGGGCCGTCCGTGCCGGAAATCACTCGCGGATTGTTACGAATCGCCTCGGCGACGCGCCGGTGCGGGGTTCCGGGCTCGCCGGTCGCCATCGCCGCGTAGGCGCGGGCCAGATTCACCAGCGATACCGGCACGATCGGCAGACCACAGCCGTCGATGCCGAGATCGGCCTCCGATTCCCCGGTGATCTCGGCGATCGTCGCGGAGACCGCCTGCTGCAGCGGATGCGCCGCATTCAGGTATCCGACCGTGGGCCAGTCGTTGATCTTGCAGGTCGCGAGCATGGCGGCGTGTTTGCCCGAGCAGTTCATGTAGATCTTGCGCGCGGCCTTGTCACGGTCCTGCCCGGCCAGGGCGCGGGCTCGGGCGAGTTCGTCGGAGGGCAGATCCGGCGGGCATTCGAGTTGGTCCTCGTCGAACCCGAACCGGTCCAGCAGGCGCTGCACGAGTTCCACGTGGTCCGGCTCGCCGAAGTGCGAGGCGGTGGCGATGGCCAGCTCGGCCTCGTCCTCGGGCTCGAAACCGTTGCGCAGCAAGGTGATCGCCTGCATCGGCTTATTGGTCGACCGCGGGAAGATCGGCAGATGCACCTCGCCGAGTGCGATATCCGGCTCGCCGTCGCTGTTCAGGATCACCACCGAACCGCGGTGTACGCACTCGCGGAATCCGGATCGGACCACCTCGACCAGATCGACACTCACGACTGCACCTCGCCGGCGCTCGGCTCCGTCGTGCGCGATGCGCGCTGTGTTGATGGTTCGCTCGCAAGCTCGCTCACGACCGCACCTCCCCGGCATTCGATTCGGTCACCAGCGCTGCTCGCGGTGTGCGCACCTGTCCTCCCCGATCGTCGTTCCGCGTCCATCCGCGGGCATCCACCGTAGCGGACCGGCCGGTCCGGACTCGACGCGCGCGGCCGCCGATCATGGGCGCGTCCGGTTCGCGCGGCGCGCATGCCGTTCGACCTGCATGCGGACGTCGTCGGACACGGTGGGCTCGGTGGCCAGGAGCAGTTCGAGCCGCTCGGGATCATGGCCGGTGAACAGGTCGCGGACCGTCACGCCGTGCTCCGGGACGTAGTCGATGCGCACCTCGTCGCCCGCGCCGATGGTGCCCTCGCGCAGCACGCGAAGGTATGCGCCGGTATCGGACTGCTGAGTGAAGCGCTTGACCCACTGCCGTTCGTTGCTCCAGTACTGGAACGTCGCGCACGGCACGCGCGGCGCGCTCACCTCGAGCACGGTGTCATTGATGCGCCAGCGCTCGCCGATGACCGAATCACTCACCGCCAGACCGGATATCCGCAGATTCTCGCCGAACCATCCGGCATCCAGCGCGCGCTGCAACTCCGCACCCCAGCGTTGCGCGTCGTGCTCGGCGTAGGCGTACACGGCCTGGTGGACGCCGCCGTGATTCACGGTGTCGCACACGTGATCTCCGTCCAGACCCAGCGTGCGCACCGCGACCCGGCCCGGGACCGGACGTTTGTCGATCGCGGTGTGCCCGACCCGGTTCACCTTGGCGGGCATCTCGAGGTCGGCGTGCACCACGCACACCGCGAGCACCGTACCCACCGCCCCGAGACCGGACCGCGGCGTCGCCGGGGCGTGCGAGGTCCCCGGGACATGCGATATCGCGGATTCACCGGCGGGTGCGCTCATCGCCCGCGCAGCCTCTCCACCGCGAGGCGACCGGCCTGCGGTTCGTCGTCCGCGGGGACCGAATCCGGATCGATGGCCGCGGCCATCGGCCCCGCCTCGAGCTGGGCGTCGGCCGGGACGGCGCGTTTGAGCAGGGCCAGGGCGATGGGCCCGAGTTCGTAGTGGTCGACGAGGGTGCCCAGGCGGCCCACCGCGCGCCCGCCCGCGGTCACCGGATCGCCGACCTCCGGACGGGAGTCGGCCGATCCGTCCAGATGCAGCAGGACCAGATGACGTGGCGGTTTGCCGAGGTTGTGCACCCGCGCGACCGTCTCCTGACCGCGATAGCAGCCCTTGTTCAGGTGGACCGCGCCGAATTCGCCGACGCCGCCGATCCAGTGGACCTCGTGCGGAATGGTGCGATCGTCGGTGTCCATCCCGATGCGCGGTCGCAGGGACGCCACCCGCAGCGCCTCGAACGCCCACAGCCCGGCCGGCGCCACACCCGCGGTGGTCAGCCTGGACCACCAGGACTGCAGCTCCTCGCGCGGGACGAGCAGGTCGAAACTGTCACCGGTGGGCCACGGCATACGTCGCAGGAATCCGCCGGACGGTAGCGCAATTGCGCCATATGCCGGAGGTAGCTGTTCGACGCCGAGCGTCTCGGTGAGTGCGGCGATTCCGGGGCCGAGCAGGGTCAGCACGGCGTGCTCGGGGGCCGCCTCGGGTTTCGCGTCGGCCCAGAACACCATCTTGCGCAGGAAGTCCAGCAGGTCCTGACCGCGCTCGCCCTCGGTATCGATCCACAGCGTGCCGTCCAGATCGGTGAGCACGAAATGGTTCAGTACCCGGCCGTTGAGGTCCAGGTCCAGATCCTCGGCCGACTCGCCGTCGCCGAGGTCGGTGATGTGCTGGCTGGAGATGGTGTGCAGCCAGGACAGCCGTTCGGCGCCGGTGATGGTGAGCACGAAACGGTGGGACCGATCGACGACGGCCGCGCGCTCGACCGCGGCTCGCTGTTCGCCGAACGGATCGCCGTAATGCCAGGCGACCGCGGCGTCGGGGGTTCCGGGCGGGCCCGCGACGGCCCCCGGAACGGTCAGCAGCGGACTGGGCGGGAGATCCACGGACACGTCATCCACAATAGGCGAATTCGGACTCGGAGGTCGGCGGGCAAGTCGCGGCGGGATTTCACGACCCGTTTGCTGTGCAGTTCCTCACCGGTTGCCGGGTGATCGGCGTGCGTGTGATGGTGCCCGACGGCAGTTCGGTACCCTCTCGCGCAGCCGTCCGTTCGCCTAGGCTGCTGCCCATGGTGGATCGAGTTCTGGTGACACTCGACGGCGCTGTCCAGGACCCGGACGCGCCGTTGCTCTCTGCGGACGACTTCGGCGCACTGCGCGGCGACGGCGTCTTCGAAACGGTTCTGGTACGCGAGGGCAAACCCTGTGCACTGGAATTGCATCTGGCCCGCTTGCGGCGTTCGGCACAGGTGCTGGATCTACCGGAACCCGATCTCGGGCAATGGCGTTCGGCAGTCGAGATCGCGGCCAAGGAGTGGGGCGCCGAGCAGGAGGGGCAGTTGCGTCTGGTGCTGACCCGCGGACGCGAAAGTGCCGGTCCCGCATCGCGAGTCACCTCGGGTGCGTTGTCCGAGACCCCGGATTCGACCGCGTACGTTCTCGTCGCCCCGGTTCCCGAGCGGGTGGACAAGGCCCGCACCGAAGGGATTTCGGTGATCACCCTGGCGCGCGGAATCTCGGTCGATCTCGCGCAGAACGCACCGTGGCTGCTGATGGGTGCGAAATCCCTGTCTTACGCGACGAACATGTCCGCGCTGCGCTTCGCCGCCCGTCAGGACGCGGACGACGTCATCTTCACCAGCACCGAACATCGGGTACTCGAGGGTCCGCGCTCGACCGTGGTGATCCAGCGCGACAAGCAGCTGCTCACCCCGCCCGCCAAGCACGGCGTTCTGCCCGGCATCACCCAGCGCGCACTGTTCGCCGAGGCCGAGCGGGCGGGTTGGTCGTGTGAGTACAAGTCCTTCTTCGTCGCGGATCTGATCACCGCGGACAGCGTGTGGATGTTGGGGAGCATCACATTGGCCGCGCGGGTGGCATCACTGGACGGTCTGCGGATGTCCGCTCCGGACTGTGCGCCGGAAATCAGCGAGCTGGTCGATCGGGGTGTCGCGCGGAACTGGAGGCTCGCCGACTGGTGAGATGATCGAGACCCGCGTCGTGACCTAGGACTCGTTGTTTCGGAAGGCATCTGGCGTAGCCTTTACTACGACATGTAGTAGTAGAGGTGGGAGGCCGGATGAGCGTTGTCGACATATCGCGGTGGCAGTTCGGTATCACCACCGTTTATCACTTCATGTTCGTACCGCTCACCATCGGTCTGGCCCCGTTGGTCGCGGGCATGCAGACCGCCTGGGTGGTGACCGGCAAGGAACACTGGTACCGGCTGACGAAGTTCTTCGGCAAGCTGTTCATGATCAACTTCGCGCTGGGGGTCGCGACCGGCATCGTGCAGGAATTCCAGTTCGGCATGAACTGGAGCGAATACTCGCGATTCGTCGGCGACGTCTTCGGCGCACCACTGGCCATGGAGGGCCTGGTCGCCTTCTTCATGGAATCCACCTTCCTCGGATTGTGGATCTTCGGCTGGACCCGGCTGCCCAAACTGGTGCACCTGGCCACGATCTGGCTGGTCGCGATCGGGGTGAACGCCTCGGCGTTCTTCATCATCGCGGCCAACTCGTTCATGCAGCATCCGGTCGGTGCGGTGTACAACCCGCAGACCGGACGCGCTGAGCTGCACAGCATTTGGCAGCTGCTCACCAATAACACCGCGCTGGCGGCATTTCCGCACGTCGTCGCCGGATCCTTCCTCACCGCAGCGACTTTCGTCGCCGGTATCGGTTGCTGGTGGATGGTCCGCGAGTCGCGCAAGGGCCGCGGCGCGCCCGGCGGGCCATCGGACACTGTCGACCTCGCCCGCGACATGTGGCGTCCGGCCGCGCGGATGGGCATGTGGGTGATCATCATCGCGGGCGTTGCCCTGGTGTTCACCGGTGATGTGCAGGGCAAGCTCATGTTCAAACAGCAGCCGATGAAGATGGCCTCGGCCGAATCGCTGTGCCACGGACAGACCGATCCGAAATTCTCGGTGCTCACCGTCGGCACGCACAACAACTGCGACAGCGTCACCCACGTCATCGAGGTTCCGGGCGTGCTGCCCTGGCTGGCCGAGGGCAAGTTCAGCGGCGTCACGCTGGGCGGGGTGAAGGATCTGCAGGTCAGCTACAACGAGAAGTACGGGCCGGGCGACTACCGGCCGAATCTGTTCGTGACCTACTGGACGTTCCGCGCGATGATCACCTGGGCGGGTGGTTCCGCGCTGATCGCACTGCTGGGACTGTGGCTGACCCGGCGCGGCCGGATCCCCGGACAACGCTGGTTCGGCTGGCTGAGCCTGCTGGTCATCCCGACGCCCTTCCTGGGCAACAGCGCGGGCTGGGTGTTCACCGAGATGGGTCGTCAGCCGTGGGTGGTCGCACCCAACCCGACCGGTGATCCGCACCTGCGGATGACGGTGCAGCAGGCGGTATCCGGCAACACCGCGGGCACGGTGCTGACCTCGCTGATCGTATTCACGGCGCTGTACGGGGTGCTGGCGATCGTCTGGTTCTTCCTGATGCGCCGGTACGTGATCGAAGGGCCCGAGGCCCTCGCCGCGGCGAGCGGGCAAGACGGTGCCGTCGAGAAGCTTTCGTTCGCCTACTGAGGGAGTCGAGCAATGAGTCTGCCGGAATTCTGGTTCCTGCTGATCGGTGTGCTGTTCACCGGGTATTTCGTGCTGGAGGGCTTCGACTTCGGCGTCGGCATGCTGATGCCGATCCTCGGCCGCGGATCCGAGACGCGAAAACGTGTGGTGCTCAACACGATCGGGCCGGTGTGGGATGGCAACGAGGTGTGGCTGATCACCGCGGGTGGTGCGCTGTTCGCGGCGTTCCCGGAGTGGTACGCGAGCCTGTTCTCCGGGTTCTATCTGGCGCTGCTGCTGATTCTGGTGGCGTTGATCGTCCGGATCGTCGGCATCGAATACCGCAGCAAGATCGACGATCCGCGCTGGCGGGCGGGCTGCGACGCGGCGATCATCTTCGGATCCTGGGTGCCCGCCCTGGCCTGGGGACTGGCCTTCGCGAACATGGTGCACGGCGTGAAACTGAACGAGCACAGGCAGATCGGCGGAAATCTGCTCGATCTGCTCGGGCCCTACGCACTGCTCGGCGCGTTGACCACGGCACTGCTGTTCCTGCTGCACGGTGCGGTGTTCATCGCGCTCAAGACCGGCGGCGAGGTGCGCGAGAGCGTGCGCCGGATCGCGCGGATCGTGGTCGTGCCGACGGTGATCGTGGTGCTGGCCTTCGCGCTGTGGACGCAGTTCGCGCACGGCAAGGGATGGACCTGGATTCCGTTGGCGCTGGCGGTGATCGGGCTGGCGCTCGCGGCGGTGGCCACGTTGCGCGGGCGGGACGGCTGGGCGTTCACCGGGACCGCGCTCACCGTCGCGGCGGCGATCGTGCTGCTGTTCGGCGCGTTGTTCCCGTATGTGCTGCCGTCGAGTATCGACCCGTCGTTCGGGCTGAGCGTGGACGGCCGGGTGGTGGACGGTCATCGGACCGTGAGCGCCTCGTCGACGCATTACACGCTGATGGTGATGAGCTGGTGCGCGGTCATCGTGACGCCGGTCGTGGTGCTGTATCAGGGCTGGACGTACTGGGTGTTCCGCAAGCGGCTGACTGTCGAGCAGATTCCACCGGCGACCGGGCTGTCGCTACAGCGCAGCGCCGCGGGCTGAGTCATGGCCGGCCCCGTCGATCCGCGCCTGTGGCGGTACGCGCGTTCCGCCCGCCGGTATCTCGTGCTCAGCGTCGCACTGTCGCTGGTGACCACCGGATGCATCGTGGTGGCGGCGTTGCTGCTGGCGCGGATTCTAGCGGGCGTGATCACCGATCCGGGACAGCGCACGCTCGGCTCCTGGGCCGTGCAGATCGTGGTATTCGTGCTCGCGATCGGTTGCCGGGGCGTGGCGACCTGGTGGCAGTCCCGGCTGGCGCATCGGGCCGGCGCGCAGGTCGTGGCCGAGTTGGAACAGGCCGTGCTGGTCACCGGCGCCGGACTCGCACCGCGCGAGTTGGATTCGCGCCGAACGGAATTGGCGGTGGTGGTCGGCAGTGCGCTGAGCGGGTTGCGGGCCTATCTGACCGGCTACCTGCCCGCGCTGCTGCTGGCCGTGTCGGTGCCGCCGATCGTGCTGGTGGTCATCGCTGTGCACGATCCGACCGCGGGGCTGATCATTCTGATCACCCTGCCGCTGATTCCGGTGTTCATGGTGCTGATCGGATTGATGACCCAGGGCCGGTCCGCCGCGACGCTGGCCGCCGCCACGCGGCTGTCCGATCAACTGCTGGACCTGTTCGCGGGGATGTCGACACTGCGTGCGCTCGGGCGTGAAACTGCCGGAGACACCGAGGATTCCGGTATGACGATGCGGCATCGAGTGCGGGCGCTGGGCGAATCCCTGCAGGCGCGGACGATGTCGGCGCTGCGGATGGCATTCCTGTCCTCGATGGTGCTGGAGATGCTGGCCACCTTGAGTGTCGCGCTGGTGGCGGTCTCGATCGGAATGCGGCTGGTGTTCGGGCACATGGGCCTGTACGCGGGACTGCTCGGGCTGATTCTGGCGCCCGAGGTGTATCTGCCGCTGCGAGCGGTGGGGGAGCGCTTCCACGCCGCGCAGGATGGTATGGCCGCGGCCGAGAAGGCTTTCGCGGTACTGGAATCCGAGGATCGCGCGGTGAAACTCGCTGGTGCCCGGGAGATCCCGGATTTCCGAGGCGTGCTCGAGATCCGGGACCTCTCCGTGCGCTCTCGCGACGGGTTCGCGCCCGCCGGTCTGTCCACGATGCTGCGATCCGGTGCGATCACGGTATTGGCCGGGCCGAACGGATGCGGGAAATCGACTGTCCTGCAATCGATCCTGGGTCTCATGCCGCCCGATGCCGGAACGGTTCTGGTGGACGGTGTTCCGGTGTCCGAGCTGGATCCCTCGTCCTGGTGGGCGCGGGTCGCCTGGTTGCCGCAACGTCCGGTGCTGCTGCCCGGAACCCTGCGCGAGAACCTCGAACTCCTCGGCGCGAACACCCGCGGCGAACTGCTGGAATCAGCCAGCGCCGCAACCGGATTCGACGCCGTACTGAACGAACTCCCGGACGGCTGGAACACCGTGGTCGGCTCCGGTGGCCACGGGCTGTCCCTCGGCCAGCGCCAGCGTCTCGCCCTGACCCGGGTCCTGGCCGCCGATCGCCCGATCCTGCTGCTGGACGAACCCACTGCTCACCTCGACGATCTCAGTGCGGCCACCGTGTTGTCGGCCCTCACCGCGCGCGCCCGCGCCGGTGCGACGGTCGTCGTGGTGGCCCACCGCCGCGATCTTCTCGCCGCCGCCGACCACGTCGTCGAGGTTCATGCCTCCCGCACCGATTCGCCGGCCCGACCCGCTGCGAACGGCCACACGGCCGAGGAGGTCGTCCGATGAGCGGTGCGTGGACGGATTTTCGGCGGATGCGGGACCTGCTCGGGTTGTCGGGGTGGCGGGTCGCGGTGTCGATCGGATGGGGTGTGCTGGCGCTGGGGAGCGGGTTGGCGTTGGCGGGGCTGGCGGCCTGGCTGATCGCCCGGGCGTGGGAGATGCCGCCGGTGCTGGACCTGAGCGTTGCCGTGGTGGCCGTTCGGGCCCTGGGGATTTCGCGCGGGCTGTGCCGGTATCTGGAGCGGCTGGCCACGCACGATGTGGCGCTGCGGGCGATGACGACCGCACGGACCGGGGTTTACACGGCGCTGGCCCGAGCCGACATCTGGACGCCGCGTTCGCGGAGCGACACCGAATCCGCAGGCGCCCAGGAGGATCCGACCCGACTGCGGCGCGGTGATCTGCTGACCCGGATCGTCGACGACATCGATGATCTCGGTGCGCTGGTGGTGCGGGCCGTGGTGCCGATCGCGGTCGCGGTGGTGCTGTCGGTCGCCGCCGTCGCCGTGCTGGCCGTCGTATCCGTCTCGGCCGCAGTGATTCTCGCCCTCGCGCTGGCGGTCGCCGGAATCTTCGCGCCGTGGCTGTCCGCGCGGGCCGCGCGGGAGGCCGAACTCGCCGTCCGCGCGGATCGTGCCGAATTCACCGCCGCCGCGATGACGGTGCTCGATCACGCGCCCGAACTGCGCGTCGCCGGGCGGCTCGACCCGGCGCTCGGGACCGCCGCGGCCGCGAGCCGGCGCGCCGTGCAGGCCGAGGACCGCGCCGCCGCACACAGCGCCTGGGCCGCCGCGGCAACCCCGATCTCGATCGGCGTGAGTGTGCTGGGTGCGCTGCTCATCGGCATCGTGCTCTACGGCGGCGCGGGCGTCGCCCGGATGCCCGCCGGATCACTGCAATCGGTCTCGCCGGGCGCGATCACGCCGATGGCCATGGCCGTGCTCGTGCTGCTGCCGCTGTCCGCGTTCGAGGCCGTGGGTGTACTGCCCGCGGCGGCTCAGGCGCTGACCCGAGGCAGAGCCGCACTGCGTCGGATCACCTCCGCCGAGGAGGCGAACGACGTTCGGACGCAACAGGATCGACTGCGAGAGCTGCCCGCGCTGCCCGCCGGACGCCGGATCGCGGTTCTCGGCCCGAGCGGCGCGGGCAAGACCACACTGCTCATGGCCTGGGCCGGGCTGTTCGACACGCCACGTCCGGGAGTCACCTTCTTCGCCGAGGACGCCCACCTGTTCGGCACCACCGTCCTGGAGAATCTGCGCGTGGCCCGCGGCGACGTCACCGAGGACGAGGCGCGCGCGGCACTGCACGCGGTCGGCGCGGGCGACTGGCTCGACTCGCTGCCCGAGGGGCTGCGCACCGATCTGATCGGCGGCGCGGCGGCGGTATCGGGCGGTCAGCGTCGCCGCATCCTGCTGGCTCGCGCCCTGCTGTCCCCGGCCCGCGTCCTGCTGCTGGACGAACCCACCGAACACCTCGAAGCCGACACCGGAGCGCACCTGCTGCGCGCCCTCCTCGACGACACCAGCGGGCTGGTCGCCCCGGACCGCACGGTCGTGGTCGTCACCCACCAACTGCCCCCGGACCACCGCGCCGACACCGTCGTACAGGTGGCCCTCGACGGCCGAATCGCGATCCACCCCACCATCACCCGCCTCACCAGCGATTTCGCCTCCCGCGAAAATACGTTGCCGACCGGCGGATCGACCCGTTAGATTCGTGGTACACGGGAAGGAGGTGGTTCGAAGAATGAGTATTCGCAGGACACGTGAGGTGGCTGTCAGCTAAGCGCCACCGCTGCGACGGGTAACCCGTCCGCGCGAGCGCGCGGCGAATCCCAGGCAGTCACCCGACCCCCGAGTCCCCGGTTGTCCGACCGGGATCGCGAGAAGAGATCTTCCGCGATAAGGCTCGGGGGTCGTTCTGTTCAGGCTGCCTGCCCGGTTGAGGCTGATCGCAGGCCCGGATCGCGCTGCCCGACGAAGCCGCGCTACCGCCTGAGAAATTCAGCCGATGTAGCGCTGAAGGCGGGCTGACAGGCGGGGTTCGAGGGCGCCGTCGGCTACTACGCGTTCCTCGACGTAGCCGAGGTCGCCGCCTTCGACGATGCCGTAGAGGCGTTTCGCGCCGCCCACCACTGCGCCGGACTGGCTGCGGATGACCACGTCGGTGGCCAATTCCCAGGAGGATTGGGTGAGGGCCTGGCCGTAGAACAGTTCCACGATGCCGGAGCTGTGCGTGAGCAGCAGCTCGATGACCTCGTCGTCGCCGTCCATGCCGACCCGCCAGAAACCGCTCTCGCGTAGGTCGGGGCCGTTGTAGTTGCCCTCGGCGTCGATGGTCCAGGAGCGGGACTGCCAGGTCAGATAGTCGCCGCCGTCGTGCGAGACGATGATCTGCTGGCCGAAGTGGTAATCCCCGCGCTCGGGGTCGTTCCCTTCGCCCTCGCCGCGCCAGACACCGACCAGCGGCAGCAGTGCGAGCATGGAGGAACTCAGATCCGGGCCCAGCCGCAGATTCGCGGTGTCCTCGGGCAACGGTAGATCCGGCAGCTGCGGAATGTTGCGCGCGCCGGTGGACTTCGCCCGCTCGGCTGCCTCGCTCACCGCCGCATCACCACTGCGATGCGCGGACTCGGTCCCGTTGCCCTTCGCGGACGCGGAACCGTTCGTTGTTGAGTTCTCGACGTGCTCGGCCTCTGTCACGACTCGGTGAAGAGCCGGTAGAGGACGTACAGACCGAACCAGGCGATCAGCACGGAGACGAGAACCAGCAAAATCTCGAAGGTAAGGACCACACCCGAAGTCTATCGACCTCGAGCCCGGCGACGAAAACCGGGATGTTGTGACAATCCGCATGCAACCGCATCCCGACGTCGCCCCGTCTTCCCCACGATGCCGTAGGCCACCTCCCGGATACGCAAGATGCTTCGCTGCTGACCACGTCGAAACGTGCCCAGCGGCGAAGCATCTGTGTACGCCGGAACTGTCAGGCCAACAACGTCAACCCCAAAGGTTTTCGGCGCGGGCTCGTCGTTCAGTCCTCGAAGCGCATGGGCGAAGCCCGAGTCTCGAGGGCTGAACGACGAGCCTTACAGCGCCGAAAAACCCGCCGGAGCGAAGCGGAGGCCAAAAATACAGCTACTTCGCGACGGAAACGTCCACGCTGTGGACGCCCGCGCCCTCGGGGCTGACCTTCGCGGTGCCGTTGCCCGCGGAGGACAGGGCACGGATGGTCCAGGTGCCGGGGGCGGCGAAGAAACGGAAGTCACCGGTGCCCGAGGCGACGACCTCGGCGGTGAATTCGTCGCTGGAGTCCAGCAGACGGACGAACGCACCACCGACGGGATTGCCGTCGGCGTCGAGGACACGACCGGTCAGGACCGTCTCCTTCTCGGTGTCGACATTGGCAGGCAGGGTCTGACCCTGGGTAGGTGCTGCGCACATAGGAAATTAGGCTCCCAACTCGATCGGTGCTCCCACGAGGGAGCCGTACTCGGTCCAGCTTCCGTCGTAGTTCTTGACATTCTTGTGGCCGAGCAGCTCCTGCAGCACGAACCAGGTGTGCGAGGAACGCTCGCCGATGCGGCAGTAGGCGATGGTCTCCTTCTCGCCGTCCAGACCCGCATCCTTGTACAGCTCCGCGAGCTCCTCGTCGGAACGGAAGGTGCCGTCCTCGTTCGCGGCCTTGCTCCACGGCACGTTGATCGCGCTGGGGATGTGGCCGGGACGCTGGCTCTGCTCCTGCGGCAGGTGAGCCGGGGCGAGGATCTTGCCGGAGAACTCGTCGGGCGAACGCACGTCGACGAGGTTCTTGTTGCCGATCGCGGCGATGGCGTCATCGCGGAACGCGCGGATGGACAGGTCCTGCTCGCCGGCCTTGTAGGTGGCGGCGGGGCGGCTGACCGCGTCCTTCGACAGCGGGCGGCCGTCGAGCTCCCACTTCTTGCGACCGCCGTCGAGCAGCTTCACGTCCTGGTGGCCGTACAGCTTGAAGTACCAGTACGCGTACGCGGCGAACCAGTTGTTGTTGCCGCCGTAGAGAACGACCGTGTCGTCGTTGCCGATACCGCGCGCCGACAGCAGGTCGGAGAACTGCTCACGGTTGACGAAGTCACGCCGAACCGCGTCCTGCAGGTCCTGCTTCCAGTCGATCTTGACGGCACCTTCGATGTGGCCCGTGTCGTAGGCGGAGGTGTCCTCGTCGACCTCGACGATGACGACGCCGGGGGCGTTGAGGTTCTCTTCTACCCAGTCTGCGGAGACCAGGACATCGGAGCGAGCCATGTTGTTCCTTTCGAAGTGACTTGCCGGGCTAGGTGGGGGACTGTGTGGGTGCGGGGAGGATCCGCTGGACGAGTGGGTAGATCTTGCAACCCAGGCAGATGCCGAACGCCGCGTTCAGGAATGCCGCGAACAGCGCGAAGGCGGCGAAGATCGCGCCGACCACAGCACTTCCGGCGGCGAAACCGAGCAGGCTGACCACGGCGAAGATCAGGCCGACCAACTGGGCGAACCGCAGCGGTGCGACGGGCTCGACCTCGGTCGGCGGGCCGACGCGCGGTGCGACGAGCCGGGCGTAGATCTGCCCGTACGGGCTGCGCCGCGGGCCCAGCAGCGCGCCGAGTGCGAACACCACTGCCTGCAGGGCGATCAGCACCGCGGCGACCGGCACCGAGACGGCGGAGACGAGCAGGACCACGACCAGAACGCCGGTGGTCAGCCACGCCGCGAAGCGGGGCCCACGGACGTCGACCTGGCCGGGCCGGGACTGCTGGGGGGATAACTCGGTGTCGGGTTGAGACATCGGAAGGACTCCTGCGCTGCGTATGTCTGTCTGGATTCGTGTCGGATCACCGGGGGATCGACGAGATCACTCACGCGGTAGGACAACCGGTCGGCAGCGAGAAGAAGGAAAGGCCGACCGGCTACATGCACAGGCAGCAACAACCGCCGAGGCGGCACAGATCGACTGTGCGGCGACGGGTGAGCATCAGCTCTCGGCGGGTTTGCACGCCGACCAGTTTACCCGGTTCGGAGCGGAAATTGGACCCGGGGTCGGGAATCGGTGCGTTCGACCTGCTCAGGGCCGGTCAGCGTGCGGATCCGGACGCATTGGGCCGGGTTCGCACCCTTCGCGCGCTCAGGCGCAGTGCGGTTCGGGTTCGGTGAGCGGGACCAGGGCGCTGCGCAGATCCGAGGTCTTGGGCACGCCGGAGATCCGGAAGCGTTCGCGGCCCTCGGCATCGAAGACGAAGGTCGTGGGCAGCGACAGCACGTTCAGCTCGCGGGCCAGGGCGGGTTCGGCATCGATGTCGACCTCGATGTCGCGCGGCGGGGCCTGGGTTTCGGCCAGGTCGGCGACGACGCCGCCGACCACCCGCCGTACCGCCGCGCACGGGCCGCACCATTCGGCGGAGAAATGCAGCACCGCGGGTTGCGCCGCGCCGACGCCCGCCGCGGCCAGCAATGCCGTGCGCTGGGTGTCCTCGGGTGCAGTTGCCTTGGCGGCCGGGGCATTTCGCACGCGGCCCTCGCGGCGGCGTACCAGGATGCCGATCACGGCGCCGACCAGCAGCACCGCCACGAGAATCATGATCTGCGTCATGGTTGGGCGAACCTGTCCATATCGATCGTCATATTGTCGCCTTCCCCCTCGACGATGATATTGCCGCCGAGCGCCTTGACGCTGGTCGGGTGCACACCGAAGGGCAGATCGCGGGTGTCGATGGTCCGGGTGAACCGGGCCAGCACCGCGGTTTTGTCCAGGTCGGGGCTCAGCTCCACCGAGTTCGTGGTGGTGGTCTCGTCGCCGTGATACAGATCCGTCGCGACGATGCGGACCTGATCACCGTCGAGCATCAGATCGGCCTTCACGCTGACGCGTTCGGTACTGCGCGGTTCGGGACCCAGCGGAATGGTGCCGCTGAGGATGAGCGCGCCCTGGGTGGTCACGCCCGAACCGCCGGAGCCGCCGGTCCCGTCGGACTTGTCGGCCGGCGGGCCGCGCATGTCCAGATCCGGGATGTTGAACAACCGGCCCAGCTCGACCGGTTCGATGCGCATCCGCCCGGCCACCCGATCCACCGAAACCGCCCGGGTGTCGCCGTCCAACAGCGCGCGCGCCGGGAGGTGGACGCCGTTGAGCGTCGCCTCGACCAGGATCTGGCCCGGGATGTCCGGCCGGTTCGCACTGGCCTGGATCTCGACGTTGCGGAAATCACCGTGCCAGGCCTGCAGCACGAACGGGAATCCGTGCATCGTCACGTCGGGGTCGGCGCTGAGCTCGCCGCCCGCGCGCAGCGACCGCGACACCCGATATTCCGAATAGGCCGCCGCGGTGAAATCCACCACGACCGCGATCGCGACCAGCAGCAGCAGTCCGAGAACGACTTTGCGCACCACGACCGCGCGCATCGACACGCGGACTTCCTCGGCGAGCGGGGCTCCGGACTCCTGCGCGGACAGGTCCGGGGCGGGCCGGGTGCCGGGGGTTTCCGTCGGATTACCCATGGATTCGCCCGCCTCCGCGCGGCGCACCGGACGTGGCCGGGCCGGTCGAGACGGAGTGGATGTGCGGTGTCTCAGCCATGCGCGCGCCCGCCCGTGCACAGGTCGGGCGGGGTGGTCGCGTGCTCGCGAGGTTCGCCGCCGGGTCGGCGGTGCGGAGCTGGTCGGGTCGTGGGGGTACCCGGTGAGTTACCCATGCATGCACGATATCTGTTGTCGCCTCGATCAGCCCGGGGCGTTCGCTGATCCGGATTCGGATCGGGCAGGCGCGAGTGCGCCGGGTCGCCGGAATGCGTGGTCAACTCGGCAGACGCGCTAATGTAGGCACGAATTACCAGTGCTAACGAGCATGATGTCGCGGAGTTACAGCGAGGTTGCCGCGGACATGCCAGATTGGGAGGAGAGCCGGTGGAGCTGCTCCTGCTGACCTCGGACCCGAACCCGGAGTCGGTCCTGCCCTCGCTGGCGTTGTTACCGCACAACGTCCGTCCGGCGCCCACGGAGGTTTCCTCCCTGCTCGAGGCGGGATCCGCTGACGTCGCGCTGGTGGATGCGCGCACCGATCTGGCCGCCGCGCGCGGGCTGTGCCGGCTGCTCGGCAGCACCGGATCCTCGGTGCCGGTCGTCGCGGTGCTCACCGAGGGTGGGCTGGTCGCGGTCAATGCCGACTGGGGTCTGGACGACATCCTGCTGCCGGGCACCGGCCCCGCCGAACTCGACGCACGGTTGCGTCTGCTGGTGGCGCGCAACGGCGGCTCGGCCAGCCCGGAGAACACCGGCAAGATCACCCTGGGCGAGCTGGTGATCGACGAGGGCACGTACACCGCGCGGCTGCGCGGGCGCCCGCTCGATCTGACCTACAAGGAATTCGAACTGCTGAAGTACCTGGCTCAGCACGCGGGCCGGGTGTTCACCCGGGCCCAGCTGCTGCAGGAGGTCTGGGGCTACGACTTCTTCGGCGGCACCCGCACGGTCGACGTCCACGTACGACGGTTGCGCGCCAAACTCGGCAGTGAATACGAATCGCTCATCGGCACGGTGCGCAACGTCGGCTACAAGGCGGTGCGCCCTTCGCGCTCGAACGCGAAGGGTGATGCGGCCCAGGCGGCGTCCGAGGACGGCCCGCCCGCCGAGGACGCGCAACCGGCCCCGGTCAACGGTTCGCTGTCGTGACCGGCGATCGGGCGGAGCTGTCGGGCTGGACCGGCGAGCTGTCCGCCGACGCGGCGTCCCGGGTTCGCGAGTTGCTCGCGCGCGCGGACGAGACCGACGGTGTCGCACCGGTTTCCGAACAGGCGGTGCTGTCGCTGGACGCGTCCGGCGCGGCCCGGCATCTGCTCGCGATGCGCGAGGGCACGGTGGCCGGATACGCGAATCTCGTTGCCGCGCATAGTGATCACCCAGCGATGGCGGAGGTCGCGGTGGACCCGCGACACCGCGGTCGCGGGATCGGTGCGGCCCTGGTCGGAGCGGCTCTGGCCGAGGGCGGCCGGGGAGCGCGGGTGTGGGCGCACGGCAATCTGCCCTCGGCGCGCGCGGTTGCCGGACGTCTCGGGTTGGGTGTGGCGCGCGAACTGTGGCAGATGCGACGTCCGCTAGCAACTCCTGAGCTACCAGAGTTGGCCGTACCGTCCGGACTCACCCTGCGGACCTATGCGGGGCCGGCCGACGACGCGGAACTGCTGCGAGTCAACAACGCGGCGTTCGACTGGCATCCCGAACAGGGCGGGTGGACCGAGGCGGATGTCACGGTGCGTCGCGAATCGTCCTGGTTCGACCCGAAGGGCTTGTTCATCGCTGTGGACACCGCGCGGCCCGAACGCATCCTGGGCTTTCACTGGACCAAGGTGCACGACGACACGGATCCGCCGGTGGGCGAGGTGTACGTGGTCGGCATCGATCCCGCCGCGCAGGGGCGCGGGCTGGGGCGGCTGCTGACCCTCGCGGGCCTGCACTACCTGCGCGATCGCGGTCTGGGTGAGGTGCTGCTGTACACCGAGGCGGACAACACCGCGGCGGTGCACACCTACACGCGGCTGGGTTTCGGCACCTCGCACGTCGACGCGGCCTACGCCGCGCGCTGATACTCGACGCGGTCGCCTGTCGATAGGGTCCTTCGTCGGATATTTCGACGATGCTGGTTAAAGTGCGGCAAATGTCACAACACCAGCTCGCAATAGCGTTGGCTTGTTCACCCCGCGTTCACTTCCCCAGGTCCAACTGTCAACCGGCCGAACCTACGTTACTTATGGGCAGTACCCGCTGCCCGGTGTGCGAGTTCTGTGAACAGCCACCACGGTACCCGTCCGGTCGTTGAGGGATCGGGCGTGTCTCGAGCGTTACCGGAGGAATAGGTGAATCTCAAGCGCAGCAGCGCTCTCATCGGCGTGCTGGCCACTGCCGGGGCTCTGACCCTGTCGGCCTGTGGCAGCGACAACAACACCGCGTCGACCGGCAGCACCGCTCCGAAGGTCAACGTCGACTGCGGTGGCAAGAAGGCGCTCAAGTCGAGTGGTTCCACGGCGCAGAAGAACGCCATGGACCGCTTCATCGCCGCTTACCAGCAGAACTGCGACGGCTACAAGCTGGACTACACCGGCAGTGGTTCGGGCGCGGGCATCAACGACTTCATCGGTGGCCAAACCGATTTCGCGGGCTCGGACTCGCCGCTGTCCGCAGCGAAGGGCGAGGTCGACAAGGCCGCTGCCAGGTGCGGTTCGACCGCCTGGGATCTGCCGGCCGTCTTCGGCCCGATCGCCGTCACCTACAACATCTCCGGTGTGGACAACCTGGTGCTGGACGGCCCGACCGCCGCCAAGGTGTTCAGCGGCGAGATCAAGAACTGGAACGACCCGGCGATCAAGGCGCTCAACACGGGCATCGCCGATAAGCTGCCGGACCTGGCCATCAACGTGGTCTTCCGTAGCGACCAGTCGGGCACCACCGACAACTTCCAGCAGTACCTGGCCGCCGCCTCGAAGGGCGCGTGGACCAAGGGCGCGGGCAAGGTCTTCAACGGTGGTGTCGGCGAGGGCGCCCAGGGCAACGACGGCACCTCGGCCGCGATCAACCGCACCCCCGGTTCGATCACCTACAACGAGTGGTCCTTCGCCAAGGCACAGAACCTGCACATGGCGCGCATCCTGACCGACGCCTCGGTCAAGCCGGTCGAGCTGAACACCGCCTCGGCCAGCGCGGCCGTCGCGAGCGTCAAGGTCAAGGGCACGGGCAACGACCTGGTGCTGGACACGTCGTCGTTCTACAACCCGACCGACGCGACCGCGTACCCGATCATGCTCGGCACCTACGAGGTGGTCTGCTCGAAGTACGCCGACGCAGACACCGCCAAGGCCGTCAAGGCGTTCCTGACCTCCGCGGTCAACAACGGTCAGGCCGGTCTGGACACCGCCGGGTACATCCCGCTGCCGGATTCGTTCAAGGCCAAGCTGACCACCGCCATCAACGCCATCTCCTGATAGCTGCCACCCATGACCGTGCACGACGATGTCACCGCCGCAGGCCAGTCGGAATCGACCGGCCTGCGGGCGGGCGGAGATACTGCTCGAATGCCGAGTGATCCCGACACCGATCCGGCGAAGTCCGCCCGAGCGGGCGTCAGCAACAAACCGGAGTTGATCTTCCGGTCGCTGGCCACCGCTGCGGGCGCGACGATCGTCGCCGCCATCGCGCTGATCGCGCTGTTCCTGCTGATCCGGGCCGTGCCCTCGATCGGGGCGAACAAAGCGAACTTCTTCACCAGCGGCCAGTTCAACACCAACGATGCCAACAACCTGATGTTCGGCATCCGGGACCTGTTCATGGTCACGGTGATGAGCGCGGTCATGGCACTGGTGATCGCGGTGCCGGTGGGCGTCGGTATCGCCCTGTTCCTGACCCAGTACGCGCCCAAGGCGCTGGCCCGCCCGTTCTCGATGCTGGTGGACCTGTTGGCGGCGGTGCCATCGATCGTGTTCGGTCTATGGGGGTTCCTGGTGCTGGCCGAGAAGCTGGTGCCGGTGGAGAAGTTCTTCAACAACACCTTCGGCTGGTTCTTCCTGTTCAAATCGGGCAACGTCTCGATCGACGGCGGTGGCACGATCTTCACCGCCGGTGTGGTGCTGGCCGTGATGATCCTGCCGATCATCACCTCGGTCAGCCGCGAGGTCTTCAATCTCACGCCGCGTGCGCACATCGAGGCCGCGCAGGCGCTGGGCGCGACCAAATGGGAAGTAGTGCGGATGACCGTGCTGCCCTACGGCCGCAGCGGTGTGATCGCCGGGTCGATGCTCGGCCTGGGCCGTGCCCTGGGTGAGACCATCGCGGTGCTGATCGTGCTGCGCACCGCGCAGCAGGCGGGCCACTGGTCGCTGTTCGACGGCGGATACACCTTCGCTTCCAAGATCGCTTCGGCCGCTTCGGAATTCAGCCAGGCGCTGCCGACCGGCGCCTACATCGCCGCGGGCTTCGTGCTGTTCGTGCTGACCTTCGTGGTCAACGCGCTGGCTCGGATCGCCGCGGGCGGGAAGGTGAACGGGTGATGACCACAGCCACTCTGGACAAGCCCATCAAGGCGCCCGCCTTCCGCGAGATCTCGCTCGGTCGCAAGATTCGCAACAACATCGCGACGCTGGTGATGTGGTTGTGCTTCGCGATCGCGATGGTGCCGTTGGCCTGGGTGCTCATCGTGGTGGTGAGCAAGGGGATCAGCTCGGTCACCCGCAGCGGCTGGTGGAGCAACTCCCAATACGGCGTGCTGCCCGAGCAGTTCGCCGGTGGTGTGTACCACGCCATCTTCGGCACGATCGCCCAGGCGGTCGTCGCGGCGATCATCGCCATCCCGCTGGGCGTGATGGCCGCGATCTACCTGATCGAATACGGTGGCGGCCGGTTGGCCAAGGTCACCACGTTCATGGTCGACATCCTCGCCGGTGTGCCCTCGATCGTGGCCGCGCTGTTCGTGTTCTCGCTGTGGATCGCGACGCTGAAGTTCGGGCAGAGCGCGCTGGCCGTGTCCTTCGCCCTGGTGCTGTTGATGCTGCCGGTGGTGGTGCGCAGCAGCGAGGAGATGCTCAAGCTGGTCCCCGACGAATTGCGGGAGGCCTCATACGCTTTGGGCATCCCGAAGTGGAAGACGATCGTGCGGATCGTGATACCGACCGCACTGCCCGGCATGATCAGCGGCATGCTGCTGGCCGTGGCCCGCGTGATGGGCGAAACCGCGCCCGTGCTGGTGCTGGTCGGATATTCGAAGTCGATCAACTTCAACATCTTCCAGGGCAACATGGCCTCGCTGCCGCTGCTGGTCTACCAGGAGCTGTCCAACCCGCAGCCCGCCGGTGTGGCGCGGGTGTGGGGTGCGTCGCTGACGCTGATCCTGATCATCGCCCTGCTGTACGTGGGGGCCGCGGTCGTCAACAAGCTGCTCACGCGGAACCGATAGAAGCGAACGGAATAACGACATGGCCAAGCGGATCGACGTCAAAGATCTGAACATCTACTACGGCAGGTTCCACGCCGTCTCCGATGTGTCGCTGACCGTGCTGCCCCGCAGCGTCACCGCCTTCATCGGTCCCTCCGGTTGCGGCAAGTCGACCGTGTTGCGCTCGCTGAACCGCATGCACGAGGTCACCCCCGGCGCCCGCGTCGAGGGTGCGGTGCTGCTGGACGGCGAGGACATCTACGGCGCGACGATCGACCCGGTCGGGGTGCGCCGCACCATCGGCATGGTGTTCCAGCGCCCGAATCCGTTCCCCACCATGTCGATTCGCGACAACGTGGTGGCCGGACTGCGCTTGCAGGGCGTGCGCAACAAGAAGGAACTGGCCGAGGTGGCCGAGCGGTCGCTGCGCGGTGCGAACCTCTGGAACGAGGTCAAGGACCGGCTCGACAAGCCCGGCGGCGGCCTGTCCGGTGGTCAGCAACAGCGTCTGTGCATCGCCCGCGCGATCGCGGTCTCGCCCGACGTGCTGCTGATGGACGAGCCCTGTTCGGCGCTGGACCCGATCTCCACCCTGGCGATCGAGGATCTGGTCTCCGAACTGAAGAAGCAGTACACGATCGTCATCGTCACCCACAACATGCAGCAGGCCGCCCGAGTGAGCGATCAGACGGCCTTCTTCAACCTCAAGGAGCAGGGCAAGCCCGGCAACCTGGTGGAGATCGACGAGACGGAGAAGATCTTCTCCAACCCCTCGCAGAAGGCCACGGAAGACTACATCTCCGGCCGCTTCGGCTGATCGGGGAGCCTGTCCCCGAAAACTGCCTGATTGCCGCCGAAACCACTGTTGCGCTGTGAATCCGACCGACCGGATTCACAGCGCAACAGCTGATTTCAGGAGCACATGGGTAACTCACCGGGTACGCCCGAGAGTCGGCCGAAGGACTGACCGTCGGCCCGAAATGTAAGCCTCCCCGCACCCGACGGCCCGCTGAGTCGCGGGGAGGCGGGCAGGCTCAGATGCGTTCGGTTTCCGAGTCGTCCTGGTCGGGCGGCAGGACGCCGGTGACCAGGAAGACCACGCGGCGGCCGATCTCGACGGCGTGGTCGGCGAAGCGCTCGTAGTAGCGGCCCAGCAGGGTCACATCGACCGCTGCCGCGACGCCGTGCTTCCATTCGCGGTCCATCAGCAGGGAGAACAGGTGGCGATGGAGATCGTCCATCGCCTCGTCCTCCTCGTTCAGCAGCGCGGCGCGCTCGGGATCGCGGGATTCGAGCACCTCCCTGGCTGCGGCGCCCATACTCACCGCGATCCGGCCCATCTCGGCGAAGTAGCCGTTGACGGCCTCGGGCAGCGCGTGGTTGGGATGACGTCGACGGGCGACCTTGGCCACGTGCAACGCCAGCGCGCCCATGCGATTCACATCGGCGACGATCTGGATGGCGCTGACGACCTGGCGCAGATCACCCGCGACCGGGGCCTGTAGGGCCAGCAGGGCGAACGCACGCTCCTCGGCGAGCGTGATCATCTCGGCGATCCGGTCGGATTCGGTGATCACCTGTTCCGCGAGTGCGAGATCCGCCTGCAGGAGCGACTGCGTCGCCCTGTCCATGGCCGAACCCGCCATACCGGCCATTTCTCCCAGCATGGTGGCGAGTTCGCCCATTTGCTCGTTGTAGATGACACGCATGGAACGAACATTAGCTCTCGGCGCTGACCAAGTCACGAACTACGGATGAACCACTGGTGCTTCCGCTCGAGCGCGACATCTGTGCAGGTGGCAGTACATCTCAGCGGCAGTTGTCGTCCGCGGCGTTGACGTGTTCGAGATCGCTGGGAAGTGTGACCGAATTCGCTTGACCGGCACTGTCCGGCGGGGCCGAGGCGATGGTCGGCAGGGGAGCGCCGAACGTCGGCGGGTTCCGCACCACACCGGTGAAATTCTTGCCGAGCGCGACCTGCACGATACTGCCCAGATCCGAGGTGACCTGCAGTTTCGCCCCCGGAATCGCCGCGGCCACGGTCGCGGCCTCGTCCCGGTGACCGCTCGAATAGCGCACCAGAGTCGAGGACAACATCCCCGCGGGGTAGGTGTCGACGCTGTAGATCTGGAAACCCGGGGCGGCCAGTTTCGTGGCGGTCGTGCTCGCGGCGCCCGAAACGCCCGAGGCATTGGAGACCTGCACCGATACCGTCGTCGGGTCGACCGCGGTGAGCTGCGGCGGCGCCGGCGCGGTCGAGGTGGGTGCGGAATCGGCCGTGTGCTGCTCGCCCGGCAGCGGTTCGTCGTCGATGATGGCGTGGAAGATCGCCTTGATATCCGATTCGCGCGGGATCTCGTTGCCGTAGGACGTGGTGCCGGCGGTCGGCACGGTCAGGAAGGTGATCGCACCGGCGGCCACCTTCTGCAGCGATCGGCCCAGCATCAGCAGATCCTTGGTGTCCACGTTGTCCATGAAGGCGTGTGCGCTGAACGCCGCGATGAATCCGTTCAACTTGACCGGATCGAACAGCACCCGATTCGACAGCGCGCTGCGCAGCAGGGACGACATGAACAGCTGCTGGCGGTGGATGCGGTCGTAGTCGCTGCGTTCCTCGCCGATGACGTGTCGGGCCCGCACGTAGTCCAGTGCCGTGACGCCGTTGATGAGCTGGCGGCCGGGGTTGGCCAGCACCGTGCCCAGTTCGCCGTCCACGATCGGCGTCGCGGTGCACACCTGGACGCCGCCGACGGTGTCGACCATCGATTCGAATCCGGCGAAGTCGAGTCCGACGAAGTGGTTGATCTTCAGCCCGGACAGTTTCTGGATCACCTTGATCAGACATTTGGGTCCGCCGAGGGCGTAGACGCCGTTGAGCTTGTCGCCCATCGCCGAGGGATAGTCGGTGTCGGTGTACTTCGCCTGATCGTTGTTCCAGCCCGCGCAGACCGGGCGGGTGACGTCGAGGTCGCGCGGAAACGACACCACGACAACGCGTTTGCGGCTCGCCGGGATGTTCACCAGCATGACCGTGTCCGAGCGCGCGCCCTCGACATCGGTGGTGGTGCCCGCGCCGAGAGTACTGTCGGCGCCCGCCCGCGAATCGGTGCCCGCGATCAGGAAATTCTCATCGCCCAGCTGACCGACCGGATCCACGATGTCGTGCGAGCCGACGTCCAGCGCCTGCACCTTGGCGAAGCCCTTGTCGGTGGCGCGCAGGTAGTTCCAGCCGGCGCCGGTCAGTACGAGAGTGGCGACGGCGGCCAGCGCGGCGATCGTGCGTCCGGCGATGCGCAACCGTCGGCCACCTGGGCCGCGCAGAGCGCCGGTTCGCCGAAGCCGGGGAAATGGTCTTCCGCCAAGGGATTTCGGTGCTGCCGCGGGTTCGGTCCGGTCCGGATCGGGGGCGTCGGCGGATTGCGTTCCGGCGGAGGTATTCCCGGTGTCCTGCCCTGGGACGATGAGCAGACCCCGGGTGGAATCCGATGGCTCCCGGATGAATTCCTCGGAAGAAGCGCTGTTCTCGACTCCGGAATCTGCATCCGTATGCGCTGCACCGGAGTTGCCGACCTCCGGTGGTGTACTCGGCTGTACGTCAGTCGAATTGCCGGAGTCGGGAGGCCGACTCGACAGCGTCTCGCCGGAGCTGCTCGGGCCGGGCCGGGTATCGGAGTCCGCGTCGGCCGACTCGCCCGGGTGCTCGTCCGTGACCGCGGGGGCGGTGGGATCCCGTTCCGGCTCGCGAGGACCGGCCGATCCCGCCGGATTCGGCAAATATGCCGCATACCAGGTCCCGGCGGTGCCCCGGGAACCACGCGAGTGGCCGACCGCATCTTCCACCGCGCCGGGACGCTCCCAAGGAGCACGCCCGACCGGGTGCGGCGGTTCTCCGCCCTGATCGTCGTCGCCCATCAACGAACCTCACCTCGCCTAGTGCCGAAGATGGAACCGCGTCGAGAGCAGAATCGTGTCGATGATAGTGACCGCGATCGGAGAAATAGCTGAACGCAGCCGTTTCGGGCGTGTACGCAGCCGTGGTGAGGGGGTTCGGCGGCGGAAAGGCGGGCTCGCTCAGCCCCCGCTGTGCATCACGTCGGCGGCCTGCGGGACGGTGTCGTCCTCGGGGTCCTCGAGCCAGCCGTCGGGGAGGGAGACCTTGGCCTGGGGGGAGCCCTGGCGGCCGCGGGGTCCGGTGGCGGCCTCGGTCGGGAAGGGGGCCGCCGGGTCGAGCTGGGCGGTCAGCTCGCGGATCTGGTCGAGGCTCGAGACGGTGGCGAATTTCCGGCGAAGTTCGGAGCCGACCGGGAAGCCCATGAAATACCAGGCCATATGTTTGCGGATATCGCGCATGGCTTTGTCGTGGCCGTCGTGTTCGACGAGAAGTTCGGCGTGCCGGATCAGGATCTCTCCGACGCGGCCGAGCGCCGGGCCCTCGGGTACGGGTTCGCCGCGCAGTGCGGCGGACAGCTCGGCGAACAGCCAGGGGCGGCCGAGGCAGCCGCGGCCGACAACGACTCCGTCGCAACCGGTTTCGGCCATCATGCGCAGGGCGTCGTCGGCGGTGAAGATATCGCCGTTGCCGAGCACCGGGATGGTGGTGACGGCTTCCTTCAGCCGCGTGATGGCACTCCAGTCGGCCTTGCCCGAGTACAGCTGGGCGGCGGTGCGCGCGTGCAGCGACACCGCGGCGGCGCCCTCGGCCTCGGCGATGCGGCCGGTGTCCAGGTAGGTGTGATGATCCTCATCGATGCCGATGCGGAATTTGAACGTCACCGGAACCTCGCCCGCGGCGGCGACCATCTCCCGCACGATGTTCGCGAACAGCCGCCGCTTGTACGGCAGCGCCGATCCGCCGCCGAGCCGGGTGACCTTGCGCACCGGACAGCCCAGATTCATATCGATGTGATCGGCCCAGCCCTCGCCGACGATGATCCGCACCGCCTCGCCGAGGGTTTTCGGATCCACCCCGTACAGCTGCATCGAGCGGGGACTCTCGTCCGGCCCGAACGCCATCATGTGCAGGGTTTTCTCGTTGCGTTCGACCACCGCCCGCGCGGTGATCATCTCGCACACGTAGATCGCGGTGGAACTGCCGAACTCCCGGCACAGCGTGCGGAACGCGACATTGGTGATCCCGGCCATCGGCGCGAGCACGACCGGCGGATCGACCGCGTAGGAACCGATCCGCAGCTGGGGCCTGGCCTCGATCACCGCAGTCATGAATTCCATTCTCGCATTCGCCGCTCAGTGGCCTATATCACGTGGTCAGCGCGGGGTACGAAGGGGCTGATCGAGAACGGGTCCGGTGGTCTCGATCGTTCGAGAGACCACCGGACCCGTCGTCGGATCGGTTCAGCTCACGGAGACGGTGGCCAGTTCGCGTTCGCGCTTGGCCGCCTCGCGGGCGAGCATGCGGTCGCGCTGCTCCTCGAACTTGGTCACATCCTTGGACAGTTTGTCCAGGAAGGTCGCCAGGCGATCGCGGGTCTGCTCACCGCGAGCGGTGAAGTCCTCGCGTTCGAAGATCCGCCACTTCTTCAGCACCGGCTGCACGACCTCTTCGAGGTGCTGGCGCAGGTCGTAGATGCCGTGCTTGGCCATCAGCACACCGTTGCGCCGGAAGTTGGGCATACCCGCGCCGGGCATCTGGAAGTTCTCCAGGATCAGCGCGACCGCGTCGAGCGCCTGGTCCGGCGCCAGGTCCAGCGCCGCGCCACACAGGTTGCGGTAGAAGATCATGTGCAGGTTCTCGTCGGCCGCGACGCGCTGCAGCATGCGGTCGGCGATCGGGTCGTTGCAGACCTTGCCCGTATTGCGGTGTGACACACGGGTTGCCAGCTCCTGGAAGGTCACATACGCGACCGAGTGCAGGAATCCGGCGTCGACCTCTGTAGGAGAGGCGAATCCGTTGGTCATGTGGATCATCCGGGCCTGTTCCAGGGCGACGGGGTCGACGCCGCGGGTGACGACGAGGTAGTCGCGGATGACGATGCCGTGGCGGTTCTCTTCGGCGGTCCAGCGGCCGACCCAGGTGCCCCAGGCGCCGTCCTGGGAGAAGTTCTCGGCGATTTCGCGGTGGTAGGAGGGGAGGTTGTCCTCGGTGAGCAGGTTGGTGATCATCGCCGCCTTGGCGACCTCACCGAGGGTGGACTGCGACGGATCCCAGTCCTGTCCGCCCATTGCCGCGAAGTTTCGGCCTTCGTCCCACGGCACGTAGTCGTGTGGGTGCCACTCCTTGGCCATGGAGAGGTGACGGTTGACGTTCTCTTCGGCAACCGGCTCCAACTCCGTGAGCAGCTCGAGTTGAGTCAGATCCCTTGCCATACTTACGCCCTTCGGTCTTGTCCTGCCATCGTGCTAGTCGCCCCCACTTGTCCATCGGCCTCGCGGCCCTGGCACTGCGGCCCATACCTTACGGCACCGTAGGTGTGATGCGAAACGCATCGGACGGGGTTTGCCATCAGGTGATGGACCCCGCGGGTCCCCGATTGTGAGCTGGCACAACGTGGGAGCCGACGCCTGTCGAGTGTAGGCGGAGCGGAGCCGTCGTGGGGATCATCGTCCCGGGCGGCGTTCTTGTTAGCCCGCCCGGTTGCCGGTACGTGCCTGGAGTTCGGCGAGCGTGTCATCGATCGGCGCTCGTTCGAGGTCCTCGAGTGAAGCGAATATTAGCCACAGAATCGCTCCTGTAGCGGATAAGTCGCGGCCGCAGTGCATCTCGTCACAGATGCGAAAGATCCGCCGGGGCGTGTGCTCCGGCGGACCCGAGTGCCCCCACCAGGGCTCGAACCTGGGACCTGCGGATTAAAAGTCCGTAGCTCTACCAACTGAGCTATAGGGGCGCGGGTGGCAAGTCTAATGTGCGGTTCGCGGAAGTGGTAACCGGTATCCGTCTCGGGTGTCCGATCGGATGATCTGCGCTGGTCGGCGCGGGTTGCCGGCGGGCCCGCGACCGGTGTCCGCAAATCTGCGCCGGCGCCGGGCCGCCCGCCGGGGTCGCTGATCGGGCTTCGGCGGCACGTCCGCGCGGCCCGGATCGCGCTCGGGCAGGTTTCGCGATGTGGGGGTAATCCCGTTGACTTCCAATTTGTTTCAGCGGAGAAGTGTGTAAATATCAACCAATCACGGTGCGTGGCAAGGAAATTGGTAGTGGAGGTGCGAGTGTCGAGGGATCGGCCCGACAGGCGGCCCGCCGGTGGGGTGGCACGTTCGGCCGGAGGTGGTGTGCGGCCGCCGGGGTGTGGCGGTGGCGAACTGCGCTGTGGGATGGTGGAATTCGCGAAAGGAACATCGCGAGAAAATGGTAACCGAAGATTTGCCGCAAACTTCGGAAAGAGGATTTGGCGAACTGACTTTCCGGTAGATGCTCCGATCGACATCGATACGGAGTACGGTGACCTGTCGGTGAATTCCGAAAGAACCGGGCGCGCCCGGTGGGAGGGGATTCAGCCTATGGATGATGTGCCCGCTTGCGTCGCGACTGGCCCGGCCGTTCGCGGCGCCTTGGAGATTCCGTCGCAGGAGGCAGATCCGAGAGGACCATTACGCCCGGGTGCGCACCCCCTGCGGCGCACCCGGGCGCGGAGAACTATACCAGCCGGTGTGTTTCAGGTTTTCCCGCGACTTTTCGTACTCAGAGTTTGAAAAACCGGGCCGTAGCCCGAATCTCGGTATTAAAAAATCTCATAACTCGCATCGAGGACTGTTCCCCAATGGGAGTCCTGCGGCGGTAAGTAGCTTCGGAGGCGTTTCGAGCATGGCACGGCAGCAAGAGCGGGCCCGCCGGACTCGCGCGGCGATCATCAGGTCGGCCGCGGTGGAATTCGGGAAAAGCGGCTATGCCGCTGCATCGTTGAACCGCATTCTGGAAGGATCCCGCGCCACCAAGGGCGCGATGTACTTCCACTTCGACTCCAAGGAGGATCTGGCGCGCGCGGTGCTGGACGCCGCGGTCGAGCGGTACCGGACCAGCATCGAACGATGGCTCGGCAGAACCGATCTCGGCCCCCTCGACATACTGCGGGGGATGCTCGACGAGGTCGCGTTGCGCCTGGACAACGACATCATCATCCAGGCGGAGTTCCGGCTGATCATCGAACCGGAATTCCATCGCGACGTGCAGGCCGGCGGCGGGCGTATCCTCGGCCGCGCCATCCGGATGCTGGCGGTACGCGCGATCGATCAGAAGCAGCTGCGGCCGGACGCCGACCCGGACAAGTTCGCCCGCACCCTCACCGCGGCCCTGGCCGGGCAGCGCTACGTCACCGACATGGTCGGTGGTCCGGTCGACATGCGCATGCGGTTCACCGAGGCGCTCGAGATCATCGTCGAGGGGATGGGGACTGCGGAGTGGTTCGAGGAGTTCCGGGTGGTCGGCTGGCGGGCCAGTGCGCGGCCGGACGATCTCAATGTCGGCTCGGCGAGTCCCTGACCAGCCGATTTGGGTTTCTCGGCGGAGCTGTCATAAGCTATCCCAGCTCCCAACGGAAGCCGTTGAGATACGGACCGGAGAGATCCGGCCGGGCCCCCTTCGTCTAGCGGCCTAGGACGCCGCCCTTTCAAGGCGGTAGCGCGGGTTCGAATCCCGTAGGGGGTACAGTGGCAACACTGTTGAGAGCAGAGCAAGGCCCTGTGGCGCAGTTGGTTAGCGCGCCGCCCTGTCACGGCGGAGGTCGCGGGTTCGAGTCCCGTCAGGGTCGCAAGACTGTATAGGCATTCATGTCGGGTGCCCCGGCCAGGTAGCTCAGTTGGTACGAGCGTCCGCCTGAAAAGCGGAAGGTCGCCGGTTCGATCCCGGCCCTGGCCACTCACAGTACCGCCTCTCCGAGTATTCAGCGTGTTGTTGGATGCTCGGAGTTTTGCGTTTCGGGGCGGCGGTTCGCGTGGGATCACCTTTTGGGCATACCTGGTGAGTTACCCATGTGCTCCCCCGCCTCTCCGCGACTTCAGCGGGCCGTCGAGTGCGTGGAATTTCGAGCTTCGGGCCGGCGGTTGAGGGCGTTGTCGCCTTTCGGGCGTTCCCGATGAGTTACCCATGTTCTTCTGAGATCAGTTGCTGCGGTGCGCTCGGCTTCGCCACTTGTCGCCGAGTGTCTGGCGACGTTGTCGGGTTGGGCGGTGGTGGGAGGCGCGAGCTTTCATGTTATGCATTGTTGGGGATGGCAACAAATTGTGTTGTTGCTGGTTGATTGTAATTCGGGAAATTGTTGTTACGTCATTTATTTATCGAGGCAGTGTTGGTGAGAGTTTCATTTCGAATGATTCGTCGTGTGGGATTTCACATTGCGGATGATGTTCCGTGGTGCGGATCTCGTTATGGGCTGTGGGTGTCGGCGGGGTTGCGGGGGTGGGATCATCGGGGGATGGGTGACTCCGAGTCGGATTGGTTCTACTGCTTGCGACATCGTCGGGCCGAGCAGAGCAAACGGTGCTGGTTCGCCGATCGGATGGGGCCATACCCGGACAAGGCCACCGCCGAACGGGCCCTGGAGATCGTGCGGGCCCGCAATGCCCGCGAGGATGCCCGCGACGCCGACTAGCTCCGACAACGCAACTCGCGGGTCCCGGCCCGCTGAGGTGCGTCGGAGGCGGGCCCGCTACGGTCAGGGGTGTACACACGCGCGCGTGAACGAGCGGGAGGCTGACCCTTGAAGGTGACCGTTGTGGTGCCGACCTATGACGAGCGGGACAACCTGCCCGTGGCGGTGGAGCGGCTGACCTCGCTGCCGGTTTCTGACCTGCATATTCTCGTTGTCGACGACAATTCGCCGGATGGTACCGGTGAGCTCGCGGACAAGCTCGCGGCCGAGCTGCCCGATGTGGTGGGGGTGCTGCATCGGACCGAGAAGGACGGGCTGGGGCGCGCGTACATCGCGGGTATCACGCGTGCGCTGGACGAGGGGGCCGAGATCGTCATCCAGATGGATGCGGATCTGTCCCATCCCGCCGAGGTCATTCCGGCGATGCTGGAGAAGCTGGAGACTTCCGGGGCGGGTGTGGTGCTCGGGTCGCGGTACGTTCCGGGCGGTTCGACCGCCGAGGAGTGGAAGTGGTACCGCAAGGCGCTCTCGGCGTGGGCCAACTTCTACGTGAACCTGATCCTGCGGCTGGGCGTGAAGGACGGCACCGCCGGATTCAAGGCGTGGCAGGCCGACACCCTGCGCGCGATCGACGTCGCCTCGATCCGCAGCAACGGGTACTCGTTCCAGGTCGAGATGAACTATCGGACCATCAAGAAGGGCATCACCATCGCCGAGGTGCCGATCCGCTTCGAGGAACGCACCAAGGGCGCGTCCAAGATGAGCCTGAAGGTGCAGCTGGAGTCGGCGGCGATGCCGTGGAAGCTGCTCCTCGGTCGGCAGGTCTAAGGTCCGGTCAGGCCCTGGACAGGGTGCGCGGGCTGCTCGTCCGGCGCGGGCCAGTCCAGCAGGGTCGAGACGAACAGTTGCCGCACCCGCTCGATCTCGGCGGTCATCTCGGCGGGATTCCAGCTGCTCACGTCGATCGGTGGTAGCACCGCCACATCCACCGTGCCACCGCGCACCATCGCGGAATTGCGCCAGGCGATTTCCCCGGCATTGCGGATCACCACCGGAATGATCGGCACTTCCGCCTGTGCGGCGATATGGAATGCCCCCTTCTTGAACGGGCCCACTCGCGGCGTCAGCGAACGGGTGCCTTCCGGGGCGATGACAATGGACAACCCGCTCTTCAGCGTTTCCACCACGGGCGCGAGCGCCGCACGCGTGCCGGCGGTATCGGATCGATCGATGAAAGTGGCTCCCGCGAAACGCAACAGCGGCCCGAACACCGGGTTGCTGGTCACCTCTTTCTTCACGATTCCGGTAAAGCCCGAGCCCAGGACCGCGGCCAGGACGACCATGTCGAATTGGCTCTGATGATTGAATACGAATACCGCCGGCCGGGGTGCGCGGGCGTATTCGGCGCCGGTGATTCGCATGTGCACGCCCGTCGCGCCGAGGGTGCCGCCCGCGGCGTGGGTGATCATCGAGTCCGCCATCCGGCGTCGGTCCCGGGTGGCCGCGGCGGTGGCCACACCGGCCGTCGCGCCGCCGAACAATCCCGCGAAACCCGCTGCGGTGCGGGCGATATCGCGTGGACCGACCTCGTCCCGGGGACGGAAACGCAGGATCGGCCAATCCTGTTCGGCGGCCCGCATGGACATCCGCGGGCCCGGATTCACCGCCGTCGGGTGTGCGACGAGTTCGAGCAGGGGGATGTCGGGAGCGGCGTCGGCGTAGGCGTAGCCCTGCGAGAGGTCCAGATCGTGCTCGGCGGCGAAGCGGCGCACCGCATCGGCCTTACCGTTGCGCCACAGCGGTTTTCCCTCCACATGTCCGGTGAGTACGCCCTCGCTCACGGCCATGCGGGTGTACAGGACGTGCCGGAAACCCAGTTCCGTCGCGGCGGGCTGCACCTGGAACGCGGACAGACTGGTTGCCAGCACCAGCGTGTGCCCGGCGGCCTCGTGCGCCCGGATCAGCCGCCACGCCTCGGGATACACGTGCCCGTGGACGGTGTCGCGGAACAGTTCGGCGCCCAGCTCGGTGAGTTCGGACTCGGTGTGTCCGGCCCACAGATGCATCACCCGCTGCAGGAAGCGCTCGTACTCGCCCTCGGCCCGGGAGCCGCGAATGGAGTTGCGCAGCGATGCGGTCAGGTCGGCGCGGTTGCCCCGGCGCAATAACCGCTGGAGCGCCGAGTCGGGGGTGAAACCGTGCACGACGGTGCCGCCGAAATCGAAGACGGCCGGAATCCGCGGTCCCTGCGGTCCGGAGCGCACCGCTGCGATCGCCTCGTCGAGCGTGTGTGTCGCGCCGGAATCCGCTGTGGCCGAGGCGGTCATGGCCCCTCCGTGCGATTCGACGGGTCCAGGGCCGCCGCGCGGGAGATGCGCGCCCCGATGACGACCAGCTCGTCGGCGAAGGCTCTTCTGCGGGCGGGGAGATCGGGGCTGTCCGGATCGAGCAGTCCGTGATTGTCGGCGAGTTTCACCGCGCTGGCGAACAATTCCGAGGACACCGATTCCGGACTGTGCAGGCGCTGCTGCAACAGCATCTGGCGCCCGACCGCGAGACATTCGTCGATGAACTCCTTGCGGTCCAGGGGCGCGGGTTCCCGGGCGGCCAGACGTTCGGCGACGACCAGTTGGGCGTCGAAGAACGACCGCAGGACGCGGTGGGCCATGATGAATCCGGTATCGGCGAAGGCGGCCAGAACATCGGTCCCGACCGTGCCGTCGGCCGTGCGATCGCGCCAATTCGGGTCCGCCAGAAGCATTTCCGAGGTCATCTCGGCGGCGAATTCGGTGCGCTCGGGGAAGAAGAATTCGAATTTCAACAGGTCGCGCAGCCGGTAGGCCGCTTCCCATCCGGCGTCGAGTTGTTCGCCCTCGGGAGCTTCGACCGCGGCCAGCACGGACAGTTCGAGGATGGCGCGGTTGACGAACCAGTGCACGGCGCTGTTGCGATAGAACGCCGCCTCCAGGTAGGCGCCGGTCTGGATCGAGTAGACCGGTTCCACGCCGCCGCGGTAGACGGTCACTACGCGGGCCAGGGAGAGTTGTTCGAGCACCGCTGCCAGACCGAAATCGTCGTCCACCGTGTCGAATTCGCCGCTGGGCAGGCCGCGCTGGCGGATGTAGCCGCGCACCGGCTCGAGCGCCATGCGCACCTCGCCGAGCGTCAGCGCGCGCTCGTGCACGCCGAGCAGGACCAGGGTGACCAACGCGTTGACGGTGATCGGGGTGACCGCGTTGATGCCGACGGCCACCTCGAAGGCCAACAGCTGCACGGCCTTTCGCTCCTGGACGTCGACATCCGGTGTGGCCGGATCGGCCGCGGCGGCGGCGGGCAGCAGCGGATCTCCGTACGCGCTCAGGCGTTCTCGGGCGGACAGCGGTTCGCCGAAGCGGATGTACACGTTCCCGGCCGAATGCTGCTGATTGCGGATGTAGCGCGCCAACCAGGGCAGGCCCTCGGGCTTCTTGACCCCACCGGCCTGTTCGCTGGCGATCGCGCCGAGTTCGTTGAGCCGCTCGTAGGTGATCGACACCGGCACCAGCATCACATCGTCGATCCGGCGCGAACGAATCGCCGCGGCAAGATAATTCAGCAGGCCGTAGCGCGGCGGGCGGAGTTTGCCGGTCCGGGTGCGCCCGCCTTCGAAGTACCACTCCAGATTGAACCGCTTGGCCAGCAGGTAGGCGAAGTACTCCTCGACGACCGCCTTGTACACCTCGTCGTCGCCGAAGCTGCGGCGGATGAACACCGTGCCGGTGCGCCGGGCGATCGGGCCCATCGGCCAGAACCGCAGATTCGCGCCGCCGATCACGTGATTGGGCGGGAAGTCGTTGCGGGCCAGCGCGTCACCGAGGACGAACGCGTCGACGTAGGACCGGTGCGAGGGCAGGAACACCAGCGGATGTCCCTGATTGATCCGGCGCAGCTCGGCCAGACCGGACCGGTCGTAGTCGACCTTCCAGGCCGAGGCGTGCACCGGCCGCATGGCCTGGGTGAACAGATCCGAGACCAGACGGCTCTGTGCCGCAACGAGTTCCCGCAGCGCCCGCTCCGCGCGGCGGTACACCTCGCGGGGGCTCGCCCCGATGTCGTCGGCGATGCGGTCCAGGCGGCGCAGGAATTCGGGGGAGTCCAGGATCTCCTCCGCGACCAGGCGCGGCACCTTGTAGCGATCGCCGATGACGGCGCGCTCGGCGCGTTCGAGCGCGACGATCCCGGCTCGCACGATGGCGCGGGCGAACGGATCCGCGGATCCGGCGACGGCCGGATTGTTCGCGCGCAGCTCGCTCAGGCGGGCAGGTTGCCCGGTGAGTACCAGGTGGCGATCGGGGGCCTTGTGGACCAGGCGCCGTTGCAGCAGCCGGTGTGGTTTGCGGGGATTGCTCAGTGTGGCCAGATCGGCGAAGGTCATGCGCCGCACGCCATCTCGCTCCGCGGGCAGCCACAGCACCCGGATCGGCACCACCAGCGGGTCGTCCCGGCGGCCGACCAGTCGCAGGGCCACCGCCTCGGCATCCAGGTCGAGCTGGGTGACCGGGGCGTCGACGCCGAATTCCGCATCGATACCGCCCTCGGCCAGCCAACCACCGATCAGCTCGCGCTCCACCGGGGAGCCGGCGTCCACGAGGGCGACCACCGACTGCGGGGCGCCGCCCGGGGCGGGTGGCGCCGGCGCGTCGGGGCGGTGATCGATCATGGTGGGGACCTCCTACATCTGACGCCACCTTCATTGAAGCTCGCCCGATGCCTTTCCCGCAGGAGGTTCGCCAGGAGTTTCCGACACCCCCGGCTGTGTTTGATTGCCTCCGCTCCGCTGCGGCGTGTTCGCGGCCCCCTTGGTCTCGCCGTTCGGCCCCGTGTCGGGTACTCGTTCCTGGCACCCGCCACGCGTCCGACCGGCGAGACGGGCCGCGAACTGTGTTGGATTGCCTCCGCTTCGCTGCGGCGTGTTCGCGGCCCCCTTGGTCTCACCGATGAGCCCCGTGTCGGGTACTCGTTCCTCGCACCCGCCACGCGTCCGACCGGCGAGACGGGCCGCGAACCTTGGGGTCGGCGTTGCTCGAGGTTGGCGAAACGAGGTCTGTGTACGGGATCCAGCTGCCACCATATTTGGTCAGGTAATGCTAACCTCACTCCTGTTGATTAGGTAAGCATAACCTTGGAGGATCGGTGTCGACCACGGACGACCGCGTGCGGATCGGATATCAAGAGGGTCCGGAGGCGATGATCACCGCGGATGGCGGCGGTGCCGGGGGGTTCGATGCGGCCGCGGCGATGGCCGCGCTGGCTGCCTGTGATCGGTTCGGGGAGTACGTGATGTACGAGCGCCCCGGCGAATGGGTGTTCGCGGCCGATCCCCTCGGCAGCGTCGAACTCGACGCGTCCGAGCTGCGAATCGGGTGGGACGGGAGCAATTCGGCGCAGCCGTGGGAGGGGCGTCCGGCGAATGTGATCGATCGAGCGCTGGCGGGTCTGCCGCTGGCCGGGCGTAATGCCTACGGCTGGATCGGATTCGAGTTCTGCGCCTGGGCGCTGGAAGCGACCGCGCATCTGCCCGAGCGCACGCCGCTGGCTCATCTGATGGTCCCGCGGATCGAGGTGCGCATCGATGCCGATGGCGTGCGGGTCAGCGGCGCAACGGATTCCGAGAGCGCCGAGATCCGCGACCTGATCGAGGCGGCGCAGGACACCGAACTGCCCCGGGCGCATCCGGTCGACATCTCCGTCGATCCGACCGGTTACCGGGACCGGGTCGGTGCGGCGGTCGACGAGATCCGGGGCGGCCGCTATCAGAAGGTGATCCTCTCGCGCCGGGTCGAGCTGCCGTTCCCGGTGGATGTGCCCGCCAGCTATCGGCTGGGCCGGGTGCACAACACTCCGGCGCGTTCGTTCCTGTTGCGGCTGGGCGGTCTGGAGGCGGCCGGATACAGTCCGGAGCTGGTGGTTTCCGTCGACGGAGACGGCATGGTGACCACCGAACCATTGGCCGGGACAAGGGCATTCGGCCGCGGCGCGGAGGCCGACGCGGCCGCGCGCGCCGAGTTGGTGGCCGATCCGAAGGAGATCGTCGAACACGCGATTTCGGTGCAGACCTCGTTCACCGAGATCGCCGCGGTCGCCGCGCCGGACACCACGGTCGTCTCGGATTTCATGGCCGTGCGCGAGCGGGGCAGCGTGCAGCATCTGGCCTCCACGGTGCGCGGGCGCTTGGATGTCGGCCGAAGCCCTTGGGAGGCACTGGAAATGCTGTTCCCCTCGGTGACCGCGTCGGGAATTCCCAAGCGCGACGGCGTCGATGCGGTGTTCCGGCTCGACCACGATCCGCGCGGGTTGTATTCGGGTGCGGTGGTGACGGTTTCGGACACCGGCGCACTCGAGGCGACGCTGGTGCTGCGCGCGGTCTACCAGACTCCCGACGGCGCCTGGCTGCGCGCCGGGGCCGGGATCGTGTCCCAGTCCACTCCCGCAAGGGAATTCGAGGAGACCTGCGAGAAACTCCGCAGCGTCGCTCCGTACGTGGTCAAGGCGTGATCGCTGCCGCGGCCGGATGATCTGCGGCCGCGGCGGGCGGGCCCTCACAGTGACGCGCGCAGCGCCTTCTTGTCGATCTTGCCGACTGCGGTGAGCGGCAGCCCGGTCGAGAAGTGCACCAGGTCCGGATGTTTGAACGCGGCCAGGCCGCGATCGGTGAGGAACTGCTTGAGCTGGGCGAGGGTCGGGTTGTCGCCCTGGGTGACCAGGACGACGCAGACCCGCTCGCCCAGTGTCGAATCGGGTAGGCCGACGGCGGCGGCGTGCCGAATCGCGGGGTGGGCGAGCAGATGTTCCTCGAGTTCGTCGCAGGAGACGTTCTCCCCGCCGCGATTGATCACATCCTTGATGCGGCCGGACACGATGAGATGTCCGCTGGGCAGCCGGCGCACCAGATCCCCGCTGCGGTAGTAGCCGTCGGGGGTGAACGAACGTGCATTGTGTTCCGGCGCACGGTAGTAACCGCGCAGTGTGTAGGGCCCGCGGGTCAGCAGTTCGCCCTCCTCGCCGGGCGGGACGTCGTTGCCCTCCGCGTCGACGACGCGGATCTCGTCGGCGGGGGACAGCGGCCTGCCCTGGGTGGTGCACGCGATGTCCTCGGAATCGTCCAGGCGGGTGTAGTTGATCAGGCCCTCGGCCATGCCGAACACCTGCTGCACGGCCGCGCCGAGCGCGGGGCGCACCGTGCGGGCGTTCGCCTCGGCGAGTTTGGCCCCGCCGACCTGGAGCAACCGCAGCGAGGACAGATCGGCGTCCTCCCATTCGGTTGCGGCACACCACAACTGCGCCAGCGGCGGAACGACCGAGGTCACGGTCACGCGATGCCGTTCGATGGCGGCGAAGGCGCTTTCCGGACTCGGATCGGACAGCAGGGCGATCGACCCGCCGGTCGCGATCGTGCCCAGGATCCCCGGGCAGGACAGCGGAAAGTTGTGCGCCGCGGGCAGAGTCGCGAGATAGACGTCCTGCGGGCCGAATTCGCAGATCTCGGCGCTGGCGCGCGCGTTGTAGCCGTAGTCGTCGTGGGTGCGGGCGATGAGTTTGGGCAGACCGGTCGTCCCGCCGGAGACCAGCATCACCGCGATGGCCGAAGAGGGGACTTCGGGCAGGGAATCCCCTTCGCGGGGAAGCGAGTCCAATGCGGTGAACGGTCCCGGATCGCCGACCACGAACACCTGTCGCAGCCCCGGCACCCGGTCCCGCACCTGCGTCGCCAGTTCGCGATGGTCGAAATCTCCCACCCGATCGGCTGTGAGATAGGCCACCGCACCGGACAATTCGGCCAGATGCTCGATTTCGGCGCGACGATGTGCGGGCAGGGTCAGCACCGGGATCGCCCCGGCGCGCAGCAGACCGAACAGGGCCACCACGAATTCCGGGACGTTCGGCGACTGCACGAGCACCCGGTCACCCGGCTCGATGCCGGTGGCGAGGAAACCGTGCGCCATCGAGTCGGCCTCGGCGTCGAGTTCGCGATAGTCGCGCGTCGCGGCCTCGTCCAGCAGCGCCGGACGGTCCGGCCACCGCCGGGCCGCCTCGCGCAGCAGTTCACCCAGAGGTTGGCCGTTCCAGTACCCGGCCGCGCGGTACGTCTCGGCGAATTCGGCGGGAATGGGGGTGAATCCGTCGCGTGCCGTCGATGTCGATGTCACAGGTCCTGCCTCACGGTCACGATGCAACCCGGGATGCTGGTTGCATAGGTTAGGCAACCCTATCTCATTGTGCTTCGGGTGTGCAGTTCGATCGTTCGGCGGGATCGTGGGCCGGGACGCGCCCGGGGGCGGGGTTCTAGACTTTGAAGCGTGAGTGATTGGGATATTGCCGACATCCCCGATCAGAGCGGCCGGACGTTCATCGTCACCGGCGCCAACAGCGGGCTGGGTGCGGTCACCGCGCGAGCTCTGGCCGGTGCGGGCGCGCGAGTGATCATGGCCTGTCGCGACGAGGTGAAGGCGCGGGGAATCGCGGACACCATCGGTGACCGGGCGCAGGTACGTCGGCTGGATCTGGCCGATCTGGATTCGGTGCGCGAATTCGCCGAATCCGTCGGCCCCGCCGACGTGCTGATCAACAACGCCGGAGTGATGGCGCTGCCGTTGCGGCGCACCGCGCAGGGCTTCGAAATGCAGCTCGGCACAAACCATCTCGGTCATTTCGCGCTCACCGGCCTGCTGCTGGACAAGATCTCCGACCGGATCGTCACCGTGTCCAGCGGTGCGCATCTGATCGGGCAGATCGATCTGCCCGATCTGAACTGGGAGCACCGCCGGTACCAGCGCTGGCGGGCGTACGGGCAGGCCAAACTGGCCAATCTGATGTTCGCCCGCGAATTGCAGCGCCGCCTGAGCGCGCACGGCTCGTCGAAGATCTCCGTCGCCGCTCATCCTGGATATGCCGCGACCGATCTGCAGTTCCACACCGAATCCCTGGTCAGCGTGATCATGCCGCTGGGCAACCGCATCCTGGCGCAGAATGCGCAGATGGGTGCGCTGCCCAGCCTCTACGCGGCCACCGCCGACGTCGAGCCCGGCGGCTACTACGGCCCGAACCGCCTGGGCGGTCTGCGCGGCCACCCGGGCCCGAGCACTTCCTCGGCCGCCTCCAAGGACGAGGTCACCTCCCGCCGCCTGTGGGACCTGTCCGAACAGCTGACCAAGGTCACCTACCACTTCGACTGACAGGTGAGGCAGGTCACTTTTCGGGCTGTCACACTGCGATGGGCTGCGACGTCTTCTTGGTGTAGCGCCGCCGATGGGGTGGCAGCAGCGAGAGTGAGGACACAGTCATGGAAGCTCGCCTGAACACATTCGAACTCGAGGTCGCCGCGAAGGTCATCAAGCGGCTGGGGGCCGTCGGGCAGGTGCTCGATCAGTCCACACTGCCCAAGCGCACCCAGGAATTGGTGAAGTTGCGTGCCAGCCAGATCAACGGCTGCGGTTTCTGCACCGATATGCATGCCAAGGACGCGGTCGCGGACGGCGAGAGCTGGGTGCGGCTCAACCTGGTCGCGGCCTGGCGTGAGGCCACCGTGTTCACCGAGGCCGAGCGGGCCGCGCTGGCACTGGCCGAGGAGGGCACCCGGATCGCCGACGCGCAGACCGGCGTCAGCGACGAGGTCTGGGAGCAGGTGCGCAAGCACTACGACGACGAGCAGATCGGTGCGCTGATCTCGGTCATCGCGGTGATCAACGCCTACAACCGGTTCAACGTCATCGCGCAGACCCCCGCGGGCGGGTACGAGCCCGGCATGTTCGGCTGAGAGTCGGCGAAATGTGGCCCGGCACAGGATCTTCCGATCCCGGCCGGGCTCCTGCGCCGTCCCGCGCCGGGAGTGCGCGAGAGGTGCGGCGCCGGCGTCGGCGTTCGTCGCCCGCCGGCCGAAAATCAACCTGGTGACATGCGGTGATGCGCGTCGTACGCTCACTGATACCGAAGGTGCCGATCGGCGAACAGCCGGACAACCATGCCCGGAAGGGGCATGGCTGCGCCCTGTTCTCGTAACCGGAGGTGGATGATGGCCAGGAAATTCGAGGGGAAGATTTCGCTCGACATCCGCGATTCGGAGCCCGACTGGCTACCGTTCGCGGAGCCCACCGCGCCGCAGGACGCGCCGAACGTCCTGTATCTGGTGTGGGACGACATCGGGATCGGGACCTGGGACTGCTACGGCGGTCTGGTCGAGATGCCGACCATGAAACGGATCGCCGACAGTGGTCTGCAGTTCACGCAGTTCCACACCACCGCGCTGTGCTCGCCGACTCGTGCCTCCCTGCTGACCGGGAGAAATGCGACGTCGGTCGGGATGGCGACCATCGAGGAGTTCACCGACGGGTTCCCGAGCATGTGCGGTCGTATCCCGGCCGAAACCGCGCTGTGCTCGGAGGTTCTCGCGGAGCGTGGGTGGAATACGTACGCGGTCGGAAAGTGGCATATGACACCTCTGGAGGAGGAGAATCTGGCCGCGTCCAAACGCCATTGGCCACTGGCGCGCGGATTCGATCGCTTCTACGGGTTCCTGGGTGGAGAGGCCGACCAGTGGTATCCGAATCTGGTCTACGACAACCACCCGATCTCGCAGCCGTACGCACCGGAAGACGGCTATCACCTGTCGAAGGATCTGGCCGACAAGGCGATCGAATTCATCCGCGATGCCAAGGTGATCGCCCCCGACAAGCCGTGGTTCACCTACCTGTGCCCGGGGGCCGGGCATGCGCCGCACCACGTGCCGCGCGAATGGGCCGACAAATATCGCGGCCGGTTCGACATGGGCTACGAGAAGTATCGCGAGATCGTGCTGGAGAACCAGAAGCGCATGGGTCTGGTGCCGGAGAACACCGAACTCTCACCCATGAACCCGTATGCGACGGCCACCAGCGCGGACGGCCGGCCGTGGCCGGTGCAGGACACCGTGCGATCGTGGGATTCGTTGTCGGAGAACGAGAAACACCTGTTCAGTCGGCAGGCGGAGGTCTTCGCGGGATTCCTGTCCTACACCGACGCGCAGATCGGCCGGCTGCTGGACTACCTCGAGGACAGCGGCCAGCTGGACAACACCATCATCGTCGCCTTCTCCGACAACGGCGCCAGCGGTGAGGGCGGTCCGAACGGTTCGGTCAACGAGATGAAGTTCTTCAACGGCTACCTCGACACCATCGAGGACAGTCTGGCCAAGCTCGACGAGCTGGGTTCGCCGACCACCTACAACCACTACAGCATCGGGTGGGCCATGGCCTTCAACACCCCGTACAAGCTGTACAAGCGATACGCCTCGCACGAGGGCGGCATCGCCGACCCGTGCCTGATGGCCTGGCCCGCCGGGGTAGCGGCCCGCGGCGAGCTGCGCCATCAGTACCTCAACGTCTGCGACATCACCCCGACCGTCTACGACCTGCTCGGCATCACACCCCCGGACATCGTGAAGAACGTGCGCCAGCGTCCCTTGGAAGGGAACAACTTCCGGGCGCTGTTCGACGACGCGAACGCGGACGTCGGCAAACACACGCAGTTCTATTCGATGCTGGGCACGCGCGGTATCTGGCATCGCGGGTGGTTCGCCGACGCCATCCACGCGGCCTGCCCTTCCGGCTGGGGACATTTCGACCAGGACCGCTGGGAGCTGTTCCACATCGAGCAGGACCGCAGTCAGATGCACGACCTCGCCGACGCTCATCCCGAGAAGCTCGAGGAGATGAAGGCGCTGTGGTTCTCGGAGGCCGCGAAATACAACGGGATGCCGCTCAACGATCTCGACATCATTTCCGCGCTGACCCGCTACCGCCCGACGTACGCCGCGAGCCGGGACAGCGCCGTCTACTATCCGGACATCGCGGAGGTGGGACCCGGTGCGGCGCTGGAGATCCGGGGACGCTCGTTCGCGCTGCTGGCAGAGACGACGATCGACGAGGCGGACGCCGAGGGGGTGCTGTTCGCCCACGGCGGCCGACTCGGCGGACACACCCTGTACGTCCAGGACGGCCATCTGTACTACACGTACAACTTCCTCGGCGAGGAAGAACAGACCATCGTCTCCGATCGGACGGTGCCGCTGGGCGACCACATCCTCGGGATCCGGTACGAACGTCGCGGAACCCGCGGCGACAACTTCACCCCCACCGGTGAGGCCGTCCTGTACATCGATGAGAAACCGGTCGGCACCTTCGACGACATGCGAACTCAGCCCGTGGTGTTCTCCGGCGTCGGGGAGGGAATCCGCGTCGGTCGCGACAACGGGCAGTCCGTTTCCGTGCGCTACCACTCGCCCTTCCCGTTCATCGGAGGAACCATGCACCAGGTCATCGAGGATGTGAGCGGCAAGCCCTACCAGGACCTGGAAATGGCTGCGGCCGCGGCATTCTCGCGCGATTGAGGCGCAAGTCCGTGGCTACCGAGACCCGTGTCCGGCCACACCGCGGCATGGTCCGACTATCCGGCGGCAGCTTCGCGATGGGATCGGAGGACTTCTTCCCCGAGGAGCGGCCGGTGCGCGACGTGCGGGTCGATTCGTTCTGGATCGACCAGCATCCGGTGACCAACACCGCGTTCGCGCGCTTCGTGCGGCAGACCGGATACCTCACGGTCGCCGAACGCACGCCCGCGGCCGAGGACTACCCGGGTGCGGGGCCGCAGGACCTGGTTCCGGGTGCACTGGTGTTCCGCCCCACCGAAAGGCCGGTGCCACTGGATGATTGGCGTCGCTGGTGGCGGTATGTGCCCGGCGCGTGCTGGCGGCATCCGCGCGGGCCCGGCAGCACACTCGACGGGCTCGACCGCCACCCGGTCACCCAGGTCGCCTACGAGGACGCGGCGGCCTACGCGACCTGGGCCGGGAAACAGCTACCGACCGAGGCCGAATGGGAGTACGCGGCCCGCGGCGGATTGGCGGGCGCCACCTACGTCTGGGGCGACGAGTTCGAACCCACCGGCCGACGCATGGCCAATATCTGGGTCGGCGCGTTTCCGTGGCAATTCCATCCCGGCCGGGGGCAGGCCCGCAGGCCGGGCACCACGGCGGTCGGCACCTATGCGCCCAACGGGTACGGACTGCACGACATGACCGGCAACGTGTGGGAGTGGACCGTGGACCACTTCCACCCCGAGCATCCGCCTGCTTGTTGCGCCCCGCAGATGAGTGCATCCGAAACAACAGCGCCGCAACGCTTTTCGCGACACGTTGTCAAGGGCGGATCGTTCTTGTGCGCGGCCGACTACTGCCTCAGGTATCGGCCCGCTGCCCGGCAGGGCCAGACCGAGGACACCGCCACCTGCCATCTCGGCTTCCGGTGCGTGATGCACGACGCACCGGAAACGTGACGCCGTGCCCGTTGCCGACGTGCCGGGGGCGACTGTCCGTGCAATTTCACTGTGCTACTGTCGGCGACGTGCAGCGCGTGTATTTCTGGTTTATCTCCCCGGCCCCGGGTGGGCCGGTCGGTGAACCGCGCTGACCTATCCACCCCGAGCCGGACTACCGGCTCGACGGGTATTTCCTCTCGGTGGGCCGGCCTAGAGATCAGGAACCCACACGATGACCACCGCAGCCGATGCCGCCGCGAATCCCCTTGCCGATCTGGACAACCGTCGCACTCTGAGCGTGAGCCCGCTGCTCTCGCCCGCCGACGTGCGACGTGCGCACCCCATCGATAACGACCTCGCCGACGTCGTCCGGGCGGGCCGCAAGGCCACCGTGGACGTGCTGAACGGCGACGACGACCGCCTGATGGTCATCGTCGGACCGTGTTCGGTGCACGATCCCGAGGCCGCGATGGACTACGCGCGGCGACTGGCCGCCAAAGCCGCCGAACTGTCCGACCGGCTGCACGTGGTGATGCGGGTGTACTTCGAGAAGCCGCGCACCACCCTCGGCTGGAAGGGCCTGATCAACGATCCGCACCTGGACGGATCGTTCGACGTCAACACCGGTCTGGGACTGGGCCGTCGGCTGCTGGTCGACATCACCGCGCTCGGGCTGCCGGTGGCCTGCGAATTCCTCGATCCGATCACCCCGCAGTACATCGCCGATCTGGTCTCCTACGGCGCGATCGGCGCGCGCACCGCGGCGAGTCAGGTGCATCGGCAGCTGTCGAGCGCGCTGTCCATGCCGGTCGGGATCAAGAACGGCACCGACGGTGGCGTACAGGTGGCCGTGGACGGCGTGCGTGCGGCCGGAGCCAGCCACGTCTTCCCGGGGACCGACCTGGACGGGCGTTCCGCGCTGATCCGCACCAGCGGAAATCCGGACTGCCACGTCATCCTGCGCGGCGGCAGCAACGGCACCAACTACGACGCCGCCTCCGTCGCCGAAGCCTGCCTGCGACTGGAGAAGGCGCAGCTGCCTCAGCGCGTCGTGGTCGACGCCAGCCACGGCAACAGCAACAAGGACCACAACCGCCAGGTCGACGTCGTCACCGATATCGCCGAGCGCCTCGCCGCGGGCGACCGCCGCGTCGTCGGTCTGATGATGGAGAGCTTCCTGGTCGCGGGCCGCCAGGACCTGACCCTCGGCCATGCCGCCGACCTCACCTACGGGCAGTCCATCACCGACGCCTGCCTCGACTGGGACACCACCGCAACCCAATTGGACCACCTGGCGCAGGCCGCTTCCCCGCGACGCTGACGTGTCGTCGGGTGCTCGGGGCCAACGCGTCGGTGGCCTCGCGCAGCCGGGTTGGGATCTGTTGCCGGGAGCCAACTCGTTATCCAATGCTCTCCACAACGTTTCCCGTTGTCGGGAATATGGGGCGTGACCGCGCGATGAAGTGCGTGCCATCATCTCGCTGTTCTCTTATCTCGAATAGGACGTTCCATTGCCCAGTGGTTAGTTTTACTCAGTTGCGTGATGCCAAGCCGGCGCTATGGCGCGATGCCGCAGACGATCTGCTGGCGTTGGCCGAGCAGGCCGAGCGCACAGCGGGCAACATCCACGCCAACGGGATCAAGGAGCTCGAGAGCAGCTGGGCCGACCACACCGGCAGCATCGCTCGCGAGACGTTGGTCAAGATCGCTCACCGGGTGGTGAATGTGAGCATTCTGACCCGAGGCGCCGTGACTGCGCTCCGTGCTCTGCAGGATGCGATCGTGATCGCCCAGCGTGAACTTCACGCTGCCGTGGATTTCGCCGACCGGGCGGGGCTCGTTGTGGACGACGGCGGCAGGGTCGGTTTCCCGGCGGGCGCCGTCCGCGACCCGCTGCTTCTCATTGATCTGATGAATACGCAAAGGATGATCGCCAACGCCTTGGAGGGCGCTGGACTGGCGGACCAGGCATGCCTGGATGCGCTCGTGCAGGTTACCGTCGACCCGGACGCCATCAGTAAAGAGGAGGCGCAGGCTCGGCAGAGCGACGCGGTGAGCAAGGCGCTGCAGGAGTTGCGTGACCAGCTGCCGGATGGGTCGGACCCGGCGCAGGTCAAGCAGTGGTGGCGAGCACTGACCCCCCAACAACAACGTGATCTCATGCGGGCATTGCCGGTGGAACTGTACAACTTGGCGGGCATTCCCGAATCCGTCAAGAAGCAGCTCGCCGACGAGGGCCGCGGATACAACTCGGTGAAGGCGGTGCAATGGGCCCTCGCCAACGCCGACAATGACGATATCGATGTGTTCGACAACAACTGCGCGAATTTCACCTCGCACGCCCTTCGCGGCGGTGGGCTGAAAGACAAGATGGACTTCTGGAGCTGGGGCACCCTCGACAGCGACAACTGGGGTACATCAACGGCCGGAGATCTGAATACTTCTGTCGGCGCCGGCGTTACGCACACCAAGTCCTGGTATAACGCCGACGCTCAACGAAAGTTCCTCCTCGATCACGGCGGCTCCCGAGTATCGCTCGCACAAGCAAAGCCCGGTGATATCGCGTACTTCAACTACGCCGACGGCTCCGGCGGATCCCCCGACGGGACGAGCCACCATGCCGCCGTGGTGACCGCCGTACTTCCCGATGGTGAAGTGCTGTACACCCAGCACTCGCCGGACGCATCGAATCTGAGTCTGCAGGACCGAATGCCCGCAGTGGAAACAGCCGAGGGGCGGCAGGACCTCACGATCGTGCGCCCGAAGCAAACCTGGTGACAGTGTGAGCAGCGACGAAACGAACATCACACCGCACGAGGTGGCATCGGCTGGCGCCTCGATCGACACCGTGGCAGGTGAAGCACACACGGTGTTGCGGGAGATGCTCGGCTCGGCCCAACCCGCCTCCAGTGGCAACCCCGGATTCGCCACCGGCCCTCAGCTGGCTGCATTCGTGAAGTCGATGCGAACCGAAATCGACGATACGATTACGGATCTGGCGACAGCCGCCCATCGGATCGTGGGCGCGGCCCAGGCTCTACACACCATAGACGTGGACAACGCCATCGGTATCAGTCGCATCGCTTCCGGCCTTGACAGCCTCGACGGACCACCCGGGTAGCGGGCGCCGTCGGCGGCGGACCCGAATCGGAGGCGATGACTATGTCGCGTGGCGGCTGCTGGGCGTGCCTGGCGTGGCTCGAAGCTGATCGAATGCGCGAGGCGATGGTCCTTGGTCGAGGAACTGTTTGATCCGGTTCGAGCAACTCGCCGCGGTGTCGGTGCTGGTGTCGACTTCGAGGTCGTAGATTGCGTGAGCGTGGACCGATTCGATCTGTTCGGCCGCGGTGCCGAGGGTTCGATCGGCGCGCTCGCGTTCGCGGCGTTGTAGTTCGTCGAGGGAGCAGTGGACGCCGACGAAAACGACGTCGATGCCGTCGAAGACGGTCAGGCAGTCGCGCAGGCGCCATGGTTCGGTCAGGACGTGGTCCATCACGATGTCGTTGCCTGCCAGGGCCATTGCGGCCACCGCTCGGTGAAAACCAGCGCGAGTTCGGCGTAGGACATCGGTCAGTGCGGTCGCGTCGAGCTCGTGGGTTCGCGTTTGTGAACGCATCGCTCCGATCATGTCGACGCCCATGTGGAAGAAGGGGCGCTCGAGATCGATCAGCAGTTGCCGCGCGATGCTGGATTTGCCCGAACTGGATACGCCGTTGAGCAGAATGACCTGACCGGGTGCGACTTCATCCGGAACGTGGAGTTCCTTCGTGGTGCCGGAGACGTGGGGCATGTCTTCCATGGTGACGGCATCGGCATAGACCGGAAGGGGTAGCGGGGGTGTCGAGCCGCGCGGCTCGGAAGACAACTGGAGGTGGGTGATTCGTGGCGTCGGAGTTGGGTCCGGCGTCGCGAATCGGATATTCGACCGGGGGCCAGTGGGTTCGGATTGGACCGCGACAGTGGCGAGTCGAGCGGGCCAGTATGGGGCATGATCGGAATGACTGCGGTGGTCGGGGTTGTGGTGGCTGCGCTGGGGATGGTGCTGACGCCGGGGCCGAACATGATGTATCTGGTGTCGCGGACGGTGTCGCAGGGGCGACGGGCCGGGCTGGTGTCGCTGGGCGGGGTCGCGGTCGGGTTCCTGGTCTATCTGACGGCTGCCGCCGCGGGCATCACGACGGTGTTCGCGGTGGTGCCGGAGCTGTATGTGGCGGTGAAGTTGGCGGGTGCGCTGTATCTCGGGTGGTTGGCGTGGAAGACGTTGCGGCCCGGCGGGATATCGGCGTTCGCACCGAGTGCGCTACCGGCGGATTCGATTCGGCGGCTGTTCGGGATGGGACTGCTGACCAACCTGCTGAATCCGAAGATCGCGATCATGTACATGGCGCTGATCCCGCAGTTCGTGGTGCCCGCGCACGGACGGATCTGGCTGCAGAGCCTGTGCCTGGGCGGTATCCAGATCGTCGTCGCGCTCACCGTGAACGGCCTGATCGTCCTGGGCGCGGGCGCCATCGCGGGATTCCTCGGCGAACGCCCGCTCTGGCTGCGGATTCAACGCTGGATCACCGGAACCCTGCTCGGCACGATCGCCGTGCTGCTCGCATCCGATCGCGCCCGACCGCTGGCGCCTGTGTCCTGACCGACATCCCCGCCGAAGTCGCGGGGGGTGCGGGCTAGTGATGTGGCGCAGCGTGGAGGCGCCGGATGCCCTCGGTGATGGTTTCCTCCTTCTTGCAGAAGGTGAAGCGCACCAGGTGATTCCAGGAATCGGTGTCGTCGGCGAAGACCGACAGGGGGACGGCGGCTACGCCGAGGCGTTCGGGTAGTTCGCGGCAGAAGGTCATCGCGTCGGCGGTGCTGAGCGGGGTGATGTCAGCGCAGACGAAATAGGTTCCGTCACTGCGTTTCACGCCGAATCCGGCCTCGCTCAGCGCCTTCGACAGGCGGGTTCGCTTGTCCGACAAGGTGTCCCGCAATGTCGACACCCAGGGCATCTCGTGTTCCAGGGCGTGCGCGACCGCGGGCTGGAACGGCCCGCCGCCGACGAAGGTGAGGAACTGTTTGGCCGCCAGGACACCGTCCAGCAGCGGCGCGGGGGCGCACGCCCAGCCGATCTTCCAGCCGGTGACACTGAAAGTCTTTGCCGCGCTGGATATCACGACGGTCCGTTCGAACATGCCGGGCAGCGTCGAGATGCTGATGTGCTCGTGCCCGTCGAAGGTGAGGTGTTCGTACACCTCGTCGGTCACCACGATGAGATCGTGTTCGCGGGCCAGCTCGGCGATGGCGAGCAGATCCGCGCGGGCCAGCACGGTCCCGGTCGGGTTGTGCGGCGAATTCAGCAGCAGCAGGCGGGTTTTCGCGGTGATCGCGGCGCGCAGGCTGTCCAGGTCGAGGGCGAAACCGTCGCCGTCGGGCACCAGCCGTGCGGTGCGCCGGGTGGCTCCGGCCAACGCGACCGCCGCGGCGTAGGAGTCGTAGTACGGCTCGATCAGCACCACCTCCTCGCCGGGCTCGACCAGGCCGAGCACCGCGGCGCTGATCGCCTCGGTGGCGCCCACCGTCACCAGGATCTCGCTGTCCGGGTCGTATCGGGTGCCGTACCGCTCGGCGCGATCCCGCGCGATCGCCTGGCGCAGGATCGGCACCCCGCGACCGGGCGGATACTGGTTGAACCCCTCGGCGATGGCGCGCTCGGCCACCTCGAGCATGGCTGCCGGGCCGTCCGAATCCGGGAACCCCTGTCCGAGGTTGACCGCGCCGTGCCGCACGGCCAGTTCGGTCATCTCGGCGAAGATCGTCGAGGCGAACGGGCGCAGGCGGGCGACGGTCGGCGGGTTGTGCATGGTCCAAACGTAGCGCGCGACGGGTGGGGCGTCGGGGGGAGCGCGCTGCATGGGCTGCTGGGTGAGCGACGCCACAGGGACCGATCATCCGGGGGACGGCCCGGGAAGATTGCCCGACGGGTCGGTGTTCAACCCGGACAGATGGGTATCCGCCGAGTCGCGGACGGATATGTCGCGCGAACGCGGCGTGTCGACCGTCCGACCAGGTACATTGCGTGCTCACCCCCGGTGGCGGCGGCCGTGTCGGTCCCATCGGCAAGAATGGACTCCGGCCCGCGAACCCGCAGGAGGTGCCGTGACAGACGGACCACTCATTGTTCAGAGCGACAAGACCCTCTTGCTCGAAGTCGAGCACGAGCAGGCCGATGCCGCGCGTCAGGCGATCGCGCCCTTCGCCGAACTCGAGCGTGCGCCCGAACATGTGCACACCTATCGGGTCACCCCGCTGGCGCTGTGGAACGCGCGCGCGGCCGGGCACGATGCCGAGCAGGTCGTCGACGCGCTGGTCAAGTACTCCCGCTACGCGGTGCCGCAGCCGCTGCTGGTCGATGTCGTGGACACCATGGCGCGGTACGGGCGGCTGCAGCTGATGAAACATCCCGCGCACGGGCTGGTGCTGATCAGCCTCGATCGCGCGGTGCTGGAAGAGGTGTTGCGGCACAAGAAGATCCAGCCCATGCTGGGCGCGCGCATCGATGACGACACGGTGCAGGTGCACCCGTCCGAGCGCGGCCGGATCAAGCAGATGCTGCTCAAGGTGGGCTGGCCCGCCGAGGATCTGGCCGGGTACGTCGACGGCGAGGCGCACGCGATCGACCTGGACTTCCGCACCAAGGAATGGCACCTGCGCGATTATCAGGAGCTGGCCGCGGATTCGTTCTGGGCCGGTGGCTCGGGTGTGGTGGTGCTGCCGTGCGGCGCCGGTAAGACCATGGTCGGCGCGGCCGCGATGGCCAAGGCCCAGGCCACCACGCTGATCCTGGTGACCAATACGGTCGCGGGGCGGCAGTGGCGGCGGGAGTTGCTGGCGCGCACCTCGCTCACCGAGGACGAGATCGGCGAATACTCCGGCGAGCGCAAGGAGATCCGCCCCGTCACCATCGCGACGTACCAGGTCATCACCCGCAAGACCAAAGGCGAGTACCGGCATCTGGAACTGTTCGACAGCCGGGACTGGGGCCTGGTGATCTACGACGAGGTGCACCTGTTGCCCGCGCCGGTCTTCCGGATGACGGCCGATCTGCAGTCGCGCCGTCGTCTGGGCCTGACCGCGACCCTGGTCCGCGAGGACGGCCGCGAGGGCGACGTGTTCTCGCTGATCGGCCCGAAGCGGTACGACGCGCCGTGGAAGGATATCGAGGCGCAGGGCTGGATCGCGCCGGCGGACTGCGTCGAGGTGCGGGTGACGCTCACCGATGCCGAACGCATGGCGTATGCGACCGCCGAACCGGAGGAGCGCTACAAACTGTGCTCCACCGCACGCACCAAACTCCCTGTGGTGGAGTCGATTCTCGCGCGGCACAAGGAATCGCCGAGCCTGGTCATCGGCGCCTATCTGGATCAGCTGGACGAGCTGGGCGAACATCTGAACGCCCCGGTGATCCAGGGCTCGACCCGCACCAAGGAACGCGAGGCGCTGTTCGACGCGTTCCGCAACGGTGAGATTCCGGTGCTGGTGGTGAGCAAGGTGGCCAACTTCTCCATCGATCTGCCCGAAGCGTCGGTGGCAGTACAGGTTTCGGGCACCTTCGGATCTCGTCAGGAGGAGGCCCAGCGGTTGGGCCGATTGCTGCGCCCGAAACACGACGGCGGACAGGCGCACTTCTATTCGGTGGTGTCCCGCGACACGCTGGACGCAGAATATGCTGCGCACAGACAGCGCTTCCTGGCCGAACAGGGCTACGCCTACCGGATCACCGACGCCGACGACCTGCTGGGCCCCACGATCGGCTAGGCACCGCTACAACCGGACGGAGGACCTGGCTATGGCTGAACGCCCGCTCGATCCGGACCGCCCGGACACCAACCAGCGGCCACCCGGTTCACCCACCCTGGATAACGCCAACCCCGAGGACAGCCAAGGCCCGTTCGCCCCGGGTAACGCTGCCCCGGGGGACAGTCCAGGTTCGTTCGCCTCGGGTAACGCTGCCCCGGGGGACGGCCCAGGTTCGTTCGCCCCGGGTAACACCGCCCCGGGGAACGGCCCAGGTTCGTTCACCCCAGGTAACGCCGCCCCGGGGGACAGTCCAGGTTCGTTCACCCCAGGTAACGCCAACTCCGAGGCCAACCCAGGTCCGTCCACTCCAGGTAACGCCAACTCCGAAGGTCGGGGCCCGGGTCGATTCTGGACTGACGGAGCGGGGGAGCGAAGCGGAGGAGCGGAGGAGGGAAGAATCGGCCCTTCGGGGGCCCCGACCCGCCGGAGCGAAGCGGAGGCCAAAATCACAGCCTCCTTCGAGTTCGTGGTCGATCGTGAGCATGCGCGGGCGGTCAACGAGGTCGTCGCGGACACCCGGCGACTCCGAATCCTGGCGTTCACCGCCACCGTCGTGCTCGGCCTCGGCACCGCCGGGCTGATCTGGCTGAACCACCCGTATTCGTTCCTGCTGGCCGTCGCCTTCGCGCTGGGCACCGTGACCTCGCTGTTCGTGGCGCTGTGGTCGCCGCATCGCGCGCGGATCGAGAAGTTGTACGCCGAGGGTGAACTCGTTCCGGCGATCGTCTCGGATCGGCATCCACGCGGTGCGCTGCTGCTGGCCCTGGTCAACGTGGCCAAATCCGGTGCGCCGCCGCGTTATGCGCTGATCACCCGCACCGTGCGGTCGCTGCCCGGACATCGTTCCTGGCCCGGTGAGCAGATTCCCTCGGTGACCGTGCGGGCCGATCGGGCGCCGCTGTCGGTGGGCGGGTTGCGGCAGTCGGTCGGCGCGATGCCGATCGCCTGGGGCACCCGCGATCCGGAGGTGATCGCCCGTGCCCGCGCCGCCATTCCCGAAGCCGAGTGGAAACTGCTGGCCGACAACCGATCCCTGGCCGAGCGGGTGCGCACCGCCGATTTCGGACGCCTCGTGCTCGATCCGCACCAGCTGCCCGAGGAACTGCGCGGATAGCCCAAAAGTCCTTGCGCGCCTTCGTATGATCGAAGGATGGTGCCCGCCGCAAATCTGCTCGCATTCATCGTGGCCGGAACGATCATCATCGTGATTCCGGGTCCGGGCGTTCTGTTCACCATCGGTCGCGCGCTGACCGACGGCAAACGGGCCGCTCTGGTTTCGGTGCTGGGACATGCCCTCGGCGTGCAGGCCATGCTGGCATTGGTCGCGGCCGGGCTCGGCACGCTGGTCGCGGCCTCGGCGGTGGCGTTGACGATCGTCAAGATCGGCGGCGGGCTGTATCTGATCTATATCGGCGCGCAGGCGATTCGGCAGCGGCGATCGCTCCGTACGGCGCTGGCCGCCTCGACCTCCGCACAACCGGCGGCGCATCGGCGGGTGTTGCGGCAGGGGTTCGTCGTCGGTGTGACCAATCCGAAGGCGATCATCTTCTTCTCCGCGATGCTGCCGCAGTTCGTGGATCGCGCGCACGGTTCGGTGCCGTTGCAGATGCTGGTTCTGGGCTGGATATTCATCTTCATCGCCTTGATCTCCGACAGCGCCTGGGCACTGCTGGCCGGTACCGCCCGCGATTGGTTCGCACGCTCGCCGCGGCGTCTGGAGGCTGTCGGCGGTGCCGGTGGCGTGATGATCATGGGCCTGGGGGCGAGTGTGGCCGTCTCGGGCACGGGCGGTTAGTCGCCGTCGATCGGCCTGGTGCGCCGCCCCGGCCTGGGCTTTCGAGTGGGTTAGCATCGACCGTCGCCGGAACCGCGTGCCGAGAAGGGGTGGAGAAGTCCGCATGACATCGCACAAACGGATGTGCGCAGTCCTGGTCGGTGTGTTGCTGGCGGCCGGGTTGTCGATGCCCGCGCAGGCGCGAACGCCTGCCGATCCGCTGTTCGGGACGCCGTGGCGCGGTGATGCCTACTATCCCGACGACGGCAACGGCGGCTATCACGTCGACCACTACGCCGTCGCCATCGATTACGATCCGCCGACGCATCACCTGACCGGCACCGCGCAGCTCAGCGCAACCGCCTCCCAGCTGCTGCGCACGTTCGCGCTGGACTTCAACGGTCCTGACGTGCAACAGGTTTCGGTGAACAATCTGCCCGCCGGATTCACGCGCACCGGCGGTCACAAACTGAACATCACACCGGCCCTGCCGATTCTGCCCGGATTCCCGTTCACGGTGACCGTCCGATACTCCGGCATCGAGGCGAACAGTCCCGAGCACGGCTGGACCATCTCACCCAGCGGCGGGGCATTCGCCGCGGGGGAGCCGCATTCGGCGGCGACCTGGTACCCGCTCAACGACACCCCGCTGGACAAGGCCACCTTCGATCTGACCGTGACGGTGCCGCAGGAGTGGCAGGTCATCTCGAACGGGCTGCGCGTGCGCGACGACGTGCACGGATCGCAGCGGACCGCGGAATGGGCGACGCAACATCCGGTGCTGGGGTATCTGACCACCGTCGCGATCGATCATCTCGATTTCCTGCATCAGCGCACCGCCGCCGGTACCCCGCTGATCAGTGCTTTCGCTCCGCGGTCGGCGCCGCGCAAGGATATCGAGCGGCGGCTGCCGGAGGTGCTGGAATTCCTCGAATCCCTGTACGGCCCATACCCGTTCGAGAGCGGCGGCGGCATCTACGTCGACACCGATCTGCGTATCTCGCTGGAGACCCAGACCCGGCCGGTCTACGCCCCGTGGGCCGAGCTGAACACGGTCGTCCACGAGAACACCCACCAGTGGTGGGGCGATTCGATGTCGGTGAAGAACTGGTCCGACGTCTGCCTGAACGAATGTTTCGCCAGCTACACCGCCGACTATCTGTGGCCGGAACGCAAGCAGGGCAAGGACGTCGACGCGCAGTACCGCAGCACCCTCACCAAATACCGCAACCGGGCCGACTTCTGGCAGATCCCGCTGCAGAATCCCGGCGCCGGAAAGGAATTCACCTCCGTCTACTACCGCGGACCGCTGTTCCTGCACGCGCTGCGCCGGCTGATCGGCGACGGAGTCTTCTTCCCGTCGGTCGCTCAGTTCGTGCGCTCACACGCCTACGGAAACGCCTCGATGCCCGAATTCCGCACCTACATGCAGTCCCGAACGCCGGTCGACTTGTCCGGCTTCTTCTCGGCCTGGCTCGATGGCGCCACTCGTCCTGCCGACCAGTACCTCTATCCGGGGTCGCTGCACACCTGAGCCGACCGTGACCGTCGAGTTCGGTTGCCGGGCAGTCGTGTTCGACGCCCGCTGGCTCGAGTAACGCACACTCCGCGCCGGACGACAATGATGGCAAGTGTGTATCGACCGAACAGTCTGCTGTGAGGGGTAACGGTGCGACACCGTTAACAATTGTGCATACAATCTCTGCGCAGATCGTTTCGAGGGAAGGCCGAACAAATTGAATATCATGGGACTCATGCTGCTCAGCAACACTCTGGGCCGCTCCCTCGGATACCTGATGCTCGGCATCTATGGCCTGTCCCATCAGTACCCGACCGATTACTGAGTCCGCCGGCCGTCTCGGCGTCTACTGATCCACCAGTGCCACGGATGCGATCCGGTGCAGCGTGAAATTTCGTACCGCGCCGGTCACCGGGTCCAGGGCGTTCAGCTGGCCGCCGGAAACCTGTAGCGGTTCGACGATGCGTTGAGTGGCGACACCTTGGGCATCGACATATCCGATGTGCACCGGTCGTCGCACGCGCACGGCCAACTGGAGTAGTGCCATGGTGGCCGCGGTGCTGGTGCGGGAGCCGTCCGAACGCACCGCCTGACCCGATTTCGCCTGTGCCGCACGCTCTCCGGCGCGCAGTTCGGCCACCAGCTGCCCGAGCTGTTCGGTGCTGGGCAGGCTGGGGCGCCAGGCGTTGCGGGTGTTGGGGCGAGCGGGGATCCGCATACCGTGCGGACGCAGATCGACGATCGCGCCCGAGGAATCCTCACCCGCCGGGCTGAACCCCGCCGCACGCAGTTCCTCGAGCACCTCGGCGAGCGTGGCCTGCGAGATCGCCACCGTCGGCGCGACCGCCCGCAGCGCCAACTGCTCGGCGACCGGTGCGGCGAGCACCTCGGCCAGTAGCGCGGGATCCTCACTGCGGACGAATGATTGCGCGATACCGGCTCGCAGCCGCCCGTGCCGGCGGGCCACGTCATCGATCAGATAGGTCAGCGACTGCGGAACCGGGGTGCGCGAGTGCGTGGTGAACAGCTGATGCAGTTCGGCCGCGGTCAGCCCGGCGTCCAGGGCACGTCGCACCGACGTCTCGCCGATCCGGTAAACGGTTGCCGCACCGGCCGATTCGATATCGGCGACCAGTGCGATCCGGCCCTGCAGATCCGGGACCAGCGGTCCGGGCGCGATCACCGTCAGATCCGCCTGCACCAGCACGTGATCGACCGGATCCGGTAGCGCGGAATCCATTTCGGACTCGGCGTTGCGCAGCGCCTCCTCGGGGACGGCCGGGTCGCCGGGCGCGACGGGGCCGTGCAGCAGCGCGCGTCCCGCGGAGGTCAGCGCACCACGTCCGACCAGGCCCAGCGTCGCGGCCTCGGTGAGTGTGCGGTCCACCGCCTCGGTGTGAAAGTGCCTGCGCAGACGCGGTTGCCGCCAGGCCAGCACCCGGGCCAGATCGGCGGCGGACACCGCGGAGCCGGTCGGGAATTCGGCCAGCAGGCTCAGAATCGCGTGGCGGTCCCGGACAGCGTGCATATTGCGCAATTCCATCGACAATGCCGCCAGCGGTTTGTCATTGGCGTCGCGCAGCCCGATCATCCAGGGGAAGCGATCCAATTCCAGCCACGCGTGCGCGAGCGTCACCCAGCGCCGGGCCGGGGAATGTTCGCGCCAGCCGTCGGTGGTGGTCGTCGGCGCCCAAGAATCGTCCAGTGAATCGTCCGGCGGGGCCGGTTCGGGAATTCCCTTGTCCAGTAGGCGCGCTGCCGCGAGGACCTCGGCGAGCAGGCCGACGCGGGTTTCGTCCACCCCGGTCTGTTTGGCGATGCGGCGCAATTCGCGCACGCCCAGTCCGCCCGAGCGCAGCGCGGGCGCGGGTGCGGTGCCCAGCACCTCGAGAATGTCCCCGCAGTGCCGCAGCAGTTCACCCACCTCGCCCGCGGCCGCGGCATTGACATCGGCCGCGGTGTGTTTGACCGGTGTGGGATGCGGTGGTATGAGCGCGTGCGGATCGGTCACCGGTTCGCGGCGCAGCACCTGCCCGACCGCGGGTGGCAGTTCGACGGTCTCCGCGTCGACCCAGTTCAGCAGGCGGTGTGCGAGCAGACGCTGAATCGGGCGGTCCGGCGCCGTGCCGGGGGCCGCGTCGCGGGTGCGTCCGCGCGGACCGGTCGCGGCGAGTTTGTCCAACAGGGCGCGTTCGGCGGGACCGATCTCGGTCAGCGCCTCGGTGATCTCCGATTCGGTCAGCGCGTCCGGGAGTTCGGTGGTGCTGCCCAGTTGCCAGGGCAGCGCATCCTTCGCGGCAGCGACCAGATGCAGTTCCTTTGTGCCCCAGACCAGAGCGCGAGCGGTGAGCCTGGTCGTGGACATGTCGACGGTCTTGGCGGGCACCCGATCACTGAGAAGTTTGTGCAGCTGTTTGCGCGGCAGCGGGGCGGCTGTGCGGCCGGGAAAGGCCGCGCCGTGCACGGCGAGGGTCTCGATGATGGCGAAATCGAGGGTGTCGAGGTCATCACAGGCCCGCAGCACCGACGCGCGCTGTTCGGCACGGGCCGCCAGGACCGCCATCGATGCGGGCAGCGGTACGGCCAGATCCGGGCGCAGCTCCAGCAGGGTCACCAGATCCTCGTCACCGCGGGCGGACAACCAGTCGGCCAACATCCCGGCACCGGCCGAGCCTCGGGCGGCGGGAGGGGCTCCCGTGGGACGGTCGTCCCCGGTCCGGGGCGTGCGGTCGGTCGTGGTCATCCTGTCCAGCGTACGGCGACACGCGGGTGGGCGCCGGGGGACCTGTCATCCTCGCCGAGTACCTATGCGTGTACTGATCGGGGCGGGCGTGCCAGAATGATGCCGTGGTGAACAAATCGAAGAAACCCTACGTCGACAACGGCTGGCCCCAGCTCGCCAATGGTGACCATGCGGTCACCGAACTCTCGTCGGCCCGCTCCGGTGGCCTCTCGCCGTTCGGCGAAGACACCGAGTTCCCGGTGCCGGCGGAAGAGATTCCCTATGTGCACCCGCGCACAGTGATCAACCGCTGACCGCACAGCAGAGAAGGCCCCACATCCTTTCGGATGTGGGGCCTTCTCTTATGTCCCGATAAAAAGCTGAAACGTGCCTCAGGCAGACCGAATCAGTTGAGCCCGAATCAGTTGGGCAGGAAGCTCTTGTTCGCCTCGAAGAAGTTGACCACGCTCGGGTCGAGCTTGACACCACTGGCCTTGGCGACGTTGTAGGCGTCCATGGCCTGCTGCGGCAGCTGAATGCCGTGCTGCTGGGCCATGGTGATGCCCTTGTCGACGGTCTGGAAGACCTGCTGGTTGCCATCCGGCGCGGCCTGCGGCTGCTGCTGCACGGGGGCCTGCGAATGAGTCGCGAGTTCCGGCTGGGTCTGGACGCGCGGGGCGGACTGCGAATGCATAGCAGCCTGCTCGGTGGTGGCGCTGGAGGCCGGAGCGGAGCGCTGCGTCGGCGAGCTGTGCAGGCCGAGGTGCGAGGAGCAGGAGGGCCAGGCGCCCCAGCCCTGCGTCGCGAGAACCTTCTCGGCGACCGCGATCTGCTGGTCCTTGCTGGCGTGCTCGGGGCTCGAGGCGTACTGCGTGCCGCCGTACGAAGCCCAGGTGCTCGGGGTGAACTGCAGACCGCCGTGGAATCCGTTGCCGGTGTTGATGCCCCAGTTGCCTCCGGACTCACACTGCGCGAGCTTGTCCCAGTCGCCGTCGGGAGCCGCAGCGGCGTGACCGGCGAGGGCAACTCCCGCACCGCCCATCATCGCGCTCGTCACGGCGACCTTGGCGACGGTACGGCCGGTGTTGGTCGGTTTGCGATGGCGTCCACTCATATCGGGTGTCTTCCTCTCGTACGCGCCTGCGAGGTGAGCTGTCGGGTTCGGACTGAGAGGCCGTCCGGCCCTGGCACACCGGGTTGGTGCGCCGGGGCTTCACCCCAAGGAATCGGTCGCTTCCGGCCGGTTCCGCTTCCCTGCCTGTAGGGAACGTGGGTTCCCCGCCCTCGCCCCTGTCTCCTTGGGGTCCGGTACCCGCGGGGCGAGGTTCGGTGCGGCGGGCCGGTGGTGTCGGGACTGCTCCCGACACGGATAGACGGTACGACGATCTCCGCGAAAAATCACTATTTGGTAACCGGCGTGTGCGGGCGGGTCGCGCTCGCGCCCAACAACTTCCGTCAGGCTTCTGTGCAGGTGAGTGCGTTGTCACGTATGCAAGTACGGTCCGTGACCGCTCCGTGACCTCCCCGTTATGTGATTAAGATCACATGTGTAGACGGGCGGCGAACAGGGCATACCTGAGGTCGGCTGAACGGATTCGTCGAACGGATCTCAGCGCGCCCGGCGGCCGGACCACAACGCGAACACGATCGCCAACAGAAGTCCGCCCGGAGTCGCCACCATCGCGACGAGATACAGCCACAATCCCGGATGGGCGTCGGAGAACACCGGGATGAGGAATATGGCGAGGATCGCCACCAATCCGATCGCGAACAGGCCCACGGCGAGGGGCAGCAGCCGATCCGCCGCGCGGCGCGGCGAACGGTCAGAAGAGGAATCCGGCATGGCTGCACCGTAAAACTGATGTGCTTCGGGAATAGTCACCGGGGTAGACTCGACGAAAATCGCGTCCTGCATAGCTGTGTGGGGCGCGTTCTTTTCGCGAATGCAAGGGTGCCGGATACACCTCCGGCGCCGGTGACCGTGTCCGGGCCGTCCGGACATTCGAAGATGAACGGGTGAGCGCAGTGCCGACCGGCAAGGTGAAGTGGTACGACGTCGAAAAGGGCTTTGGCTTCCTTTCCCAGGATGAGGGGGAGGACGTCTATGTTCGGTCGTCTGCGTTGCCCAAGGGTGTCGAGGGGTTGAAACCCGGGCAACGGGTTGAGTTCGGAATGGCTGCGGGTCGACGCGGCCCGCAGGCGCTGAGCCTCAAACTGCTCGAGCCGCCGCCCTCGGTGCGCGGCGGACAAGGCCAGGGGCACAAGGAATCCGCGCCGCAGCAGCCGCGCAAGGGACCGGACGACCTGCACGGGATGATCGAGGACATGATCACCCTGCTGGAGGCGAAGGTGCAGCCGGATCTGCGCAAGGGCAAGTATCCGGACCGCAAGACCGCCCAGCGCATCGCCGAGGTGGTCCGCGGCGTCGCGCGCGAACTGGATCACTGAGCAGATCGTTTCCCGCAGCCCCGGCGCACGATGTGTGCCGGGGCTGCGGCGTATTCGGGCACGGCCTCGCACGCCGATGGCCTGATCGGGACGTCGTCCGTTCGACTCGATGATTGTCGGTGGGTGCGGCTATAACTCATCTGTCGATGCCGGAACTCACCTGCCGACACCGGTATTCGAGTCAGAAGGGGCGAGCAGCTATGACGACCATCCACGACCATCTGGAGGAGTTCTACGGCCTGCCCGTGCACGACTTCCCGGAAGTTCCGGATGCGGGCGAGGCGCTACCCGAGCTTCCCGCTCCCGGCTCGGTCGCGTGGCGGGTGCGCGTGGATTACGACGAGGACGAGGAAACCTGGGTGGATCGCTTCACCCGGCTCCTGGACACCGTGGCCGCCGAGGGGGTGCGTGCGCTGATCGTGGGCAGTTGGGGAGCCCAATGGGAGAACAGTTCCGCGGTGGCGGTCGAGGCTCTGGTCGCCGCGCGGGATCGGTTGCCGGAGTTGCGCGCGATCTTCCTGGGCGACATCACCATGGAGGAAGCCGAGATCTCCTGGATCATCCAGAGTCAGGTGAGTCCGATCCTGGTGGCGTTTCCCGAATTGGAGGAGTTCGGGGTGCGCGGTGGCCAGCAGTTGGCGTTCGCTTCGGTGCGGCACGAACGGCTGGCGCAGTTGACCGTGCAGTCCGGTGGTCTGTCCGGCGAGGTGGTGCGCGGCATCGCGGGATGTGATCTGCCGGCCCTCACCCATCTGGATCTCTGGCTGGGCACCGAGGACTACGGCGGCGACTGCGAGGTGTCCGATCTGGCCTCGATCCTGGCCGGCGCCAAGCTGCCGAGCCTGCGCGATCTGGCCCTGCGCAACAGCGAGATTCAGGATCGGATCTGCGTGGCACTGGCCACCGCGCCGGTGGTCGCGCAGCTCGAGGGCCTGGACGTCTCGATGGGCGTACTCACCGACGAGGGAGCCGGGGCCCTGCTCACCGGCCAGTCGCTGACCCATCTGACCTCGCTGGACATGCACTACAACTTCATGTCCGAGTCGATGCGCAGTGCTGTGCGTGCGCTGCTCGAACCCGCAGGCGTCGAGGTGGATGTGGACGTCGACGATGCCGACAGCTATGACGAGGACTACCGATACGTCGCCGTCGGTGAGTGAACGGCCATGGCGGAGAACGATTCACCGGTGAGCCGCGACGATCCGCGCCGTTGGGTGGTCGTCGGTAACGGCGCGAATCGGCGGGTGCGGATGTTCGCCGAGGCCGCGCGGGCGGCCGGGCTGCCGCGACCGCGAGTGGTCGAGTGGTGCGCGGTCCTGAGCGGCACGGGGCAGGATTTCGCGCCGGACGAGCTGGTGCGCCTGGATTCGCCGGGCGAGGACCCGGTGGTGGACGAGATGCTGTGCGGTGTGAAAGAGCCTGCCCGGGTGGAAGGTTCGGCGCGCTGGTATTCGGGCTGGTTACGGGCGGTGCGGTCGTTGCGGGGCGGGATCCGGCTCGACGATCCGGACGATCTGGCCGTGTTGTTCGACAAACGGTTGTGCCATGCGCGGCTGGCGGCTCGCGGTGTGCCGGTTCCGGATTCGCCCACCTCGGGTGCGGGGATCGCGGTGCGGGACTGGTCCGAGGTGCGTGCGCGGATGCGTGCGGCCGGTCTGGCGCGCGCATTCGTCAAACTCGCACACGGTTCCTCGGCGTCCGGGGTGCTCGCGGTCGAGACGACCGCGTCGGGACGCGTCCAGGCGACCACCTCCGTCGAACTCACCTCCGACGGTCGGCTCTACAACTCGCTGCGCGTGCGCAAATACACCGACGAACGTGAGATCGCCGCGATCGTCGACCGGCTCGCACCCGACGGCCTGCACATCGAACGCTGGCTTCCGAAGGCGGCGCTGCGGGGCCGCTCGGCAGATCTGCGGGTCGTGGTGGTCGCGGGGCGCGCGACCCATGCCGTCGTGCGCACTGCCCGCACACCCTTGACGAATCTGCATCTCGGTGGCGCCCGCGGTGATCTGGACGAGGTGTGCACCCGCGCCGGGAACCGTTGGGCGCGTGCCCTGTCGATCTGCGAGCAGGCCGCCGCCTGCTTTCCCGACACGCTCTGCGTCGGAGTCGATCTGCTGCCCGCGATCGGCTGGCGACGTTTCGTGGTCGGCGAGGTCAACGCGTTCGGAGATCTGCTGCCGGGCCTGACCGGCCTGCCGGAGGGTCCGGCCGCCGGGCTGGACACCTACACCGCGCAGATCCTCGCGGCACACCGGCGGTACGGCCCGGACGGGCCGCAGGCCCGCGAACTCGTCTCGGCCGGAAGGCATCTCCGATGACAACCGTCCCCGAATCTCGCACCGACCTCACCTCGGCTCGTGCTGGTCTCGACTCGGACCCGGTCGGCCCCGCACCGGATCGTGCCGGCTTCGACTCGGATCCGGTCGACCTTGCCCCCGATCTCGCGGGCCTCGACTCGATCCTCGCCGACCTCGATCCCGATATGAACGAGGTTGTCGGCCATGACGACCTGCTGCTGCTCACGCTGGACACGCTGCGGTACGACGTGGCCGCCGAGTTGGCCGCCGCGGGTGAGCTGCCGACATTGTCCGCCCATCTGCCCGGTGGTCGATGGCAGCGCCGCCATGCGCCGGGCAATTTCACCTATGCCTCCCACCAGGCCATATTCGCCGGATTCCTGCCCACGCCGGCCGTGCCCGGTCCGCATCCGCGCCTGTTCGCGGCACAGTTCGCGGGTAGCGAGACCACTGCGGAACGCACCTTCGTCTTCGACGCACCCGATCTGGTGACCGCGCTGGCCGGGCGGGGGTACCACACGGTGTGCATCGGCGGGGTGGGCTTCTTCAACAAGCAGGGCGCGCTGGGCAATGCGCTGCCCGGTCTGTTCGCGGAGAGTCACTGGGAGCCGGAATTCTCGGTGACCTCGCCGACCTCGTTCGAGGCGCAGGTGGCGTGCGCTGAGAAGGTCGTCGCGGGACTGCCCCCGCAACGGCGGGTCCTGTTGTTCCTCAACGCTTCCGCACTACATCAGCCGAACTGGTTCCATCTGCCCGAAGCCACCCGCGATGCGGGCGATACACGGGCCACCCATGCCGCGGCCCTGCGCTACATCGACCGGCACGTGGGCAGGCTGTTCGACGTGATGCGTTCGCGGCGACGCTGTTTCGCCATCGTCTGCTCCGATCACGGCACCGCCTACGGAGACGGCGGATACACCGGGCACCGCCTGGGCCACGAATCGGTCTGGACCGTCCCCTACGGTCATTTCTTTCTGGAGCCGTCGCCGTGACCGTCGCCGCAGTACCCCGGCCCTATCAGAACTACGTCTACGCGTATCCGCACAAGACGTCGTACCGGCCGCTGACACCGCGTCCGGCGCTGGCCGATCTGTGGAGAGACGAAGCGCGACATGCGTTGTCGCTGTACCTGCACATTCCGTTCTGCGAGGTGCGCTGCGGATTCTGCAACCTGTTCACCCGCGTCGGCGCACCCGACGGGCTGACCGGGCGTTATCTCGACGCACTCGATCGGCAGGCGCATGCGGTGCGCGATGCGCTGGGCGAGCGGCCCGAGCCGCGGTTCGCCACGGCCGCGTTCGGCGGCGGCACACCCACCTATCTCGCGGCGCACGAGCTGGAACGGTTGTGCGATATCGCCGAACGGGTGATGGGTGCTGATCTGCGGGCGATCCCGCTGTCGGTCGAGGCCTCGCCCGCCACCGCCACGGCCGATCGCCTGGCCGTACTGGCCGCGCGCGGGACGACGCGGCTGAGCCTGGGCGTGCAGAGCTTCGTCGACGCCGAGGCCCGCGCGGCCGTGCGCCCGCAGCATCGCGCCGACGTCGAGGCCGCACTGGGCCGGATCCGCGATGCGGGAATCCCGGTGCTCAACATCGACCTGATCTACGGCATCGACGGGCAGACCGAGTCCAGCTGGCGGCAGTCCGTGGACGCTGCGCTGCATTGGCGGCCCGAGGAGATCTATCTGTATCCGCTCTACGTGCGCCCGCTCACGGGTCTGGGGCGGCACATCGATCCCGCTGCCTCCGAACGGGATTGGGATGTCCAGCGGCTGAGCAGATACCGCGAGGGCCGTGACCGCCTGCTCGCCGAGGGCTACGAGCAGATCTCCATGCGCATGTTCCGGCGCGTCGACGCGCCGCCGCAGGGTCCCGACGATTACGCCTGCCAGACCGACGGCATGATCGGCCTGGGCTGCGGCGCCCGCTCGTACACCAGCACGATGCACTACTCGTTCGACTACGCGGTATCCATGCGCGAGGTGCGGTCGATCATCGATACCTACACCGCTACATCGGATTTCAACCATGCAGTGGTGGGCCGCGCGGTCGATGCAGAGGAGGCTCGGCGGCGGCATCTGCTGCAATCCCTGCTCCAGGCGCAGGGATTGACGCTCGCCGAGTACCGGCTGCGGTTCGGCAGCGAACCCGGCCGGGATTTCGCCGATCAGCTCGGGTTGCTCGCCGATCGAGGCTGGCTGGAAGCGGATGCCGACCGACTGCGCCTCACACCCCTCGGACTGGCCTACTCCGACGCCATCGGTCCCGAATTCTTCTCACCCGCGGTCCGATCCGCCATGGCCGCCTACGAATTGCGTTGACCGGTGATGGATCTGACGCTGCTGTACCGCGGCCCGCTGGCATCGTGCGATTACGACTGTCCCTACTGCCCGTTCGCCAAACGCCGCGACACGCCCGCGCAACTGCGTGCCGATCGCGCCGCCCTGGAGCGATTCACCGCCTGGGCGAGTGAGCGGAGCGACGATCGGCTCTCGATCCTGTTCACCCCTTGGGGTGAGGGATTGGTGCGGTCCTGGTATCGCCGTGCGCTAGTGGAACTTTCCCATCTGCCGCAGGTCGAACGCGTCGCGATCCAGACCAATCTGAGCTGCCGGATCGACTGGCTCGCCGACGCCGACCCGGACGCGCTGGCTCTGTGGTGCACCTTCCATCCGGGCCAGACGCCGTATCCGCGTTTCCTGGACAAGGTCGAGCGCCTGGTGCGAGCCGGTGTGCGCTTCAGTGTCGGAATCGTCGGCCTCCCGGAGCATCTCGCGTCCGCGCGGCAGTTGCGTGCGGATCTGCCGGACCACGTCTACCTCTGGGTCAACGCCGCCGAGGGCCACAGCTACACCGAGGCGCAGGCCGATGTCTGGACCGCACTGGATCCGCTGTTCCCCTACAGCCGCCACCCGCACCGCTCCGCCGGACAACCATGCCGTACCGGTTCCCGTGTCCTGTCCGTCGACGGCGAGGGCACGGTCCGCCGCTGCCATTTCGTCCCCGAAGTCCTCGGCAACCTCTACGACGGCTCCTATCGCACCGCACTCGCACCCCGCCCGTGCCCACGTACCGAGTGCGACTGCCACATCGGCTATGTGCACCTCGAAACCTTGCCGCTCTACGACGTTTTCGCCGGTGGAGTGCTCGAACGCATCCCGGCCGCACCCATTCGTCCCGATCTCGCGGTACCGCTGGGACTACCCGGATCACGCCCTCCCGCAACTCTTTCCGTCACGAAATAGGCCGGATCGATCGACGAGCTCGGATGCTCGAAGCAGATCTGCGCCGCTCAGGCGGTCTTGATCGACCAGGCCTGGTACGGGACGAAGAACTCTTGGCCCATCTCGTCGCGAGCCGGCAGGACCAGTTGCAGTTCGAGGCCGACCAGACGCAGGTTGGGGGTCGGGCGGGACGGGACGGTCAGGGCGAGGGTGCCGGGATCGAAGTCGAGGTAGGTCTTCACATCGCGGACCACGGTGCGATTGTCGGGAAGGACGTACTCGCGCACCATGACCCACGGTGCGTCGGCGATCTTCTTCGGCAGCGAGATCTGCACCGGATTCCCGGCGGGCCGCACCGGCACGGTGATGTCGCTCTGCTGGCACGGGTTCATGTGCACCTGCCCGGACTCGGCGATCCCGGCCACCGTGCAGTACTTGTACGGGGGCACGGTGACGGATTTCCCGTGCGCGTACACCGTGAGTGCCGGAGCCGGTGTGGTCGTATTCCGCACGGCCACGGTGACGACCGCGGCGACTGCGACGATCACAACGAGCACGCCTGCCGCGGCCAGCGCGACGATCGTGCGGGTGCTGGGCTTGGTCACGGATTTCCTGTCGCTGGTCGGGATGCGGCGCCGGGCGGGGAGTCCGCGTGGACCTCCTGCTTGGCGTGTTGCGGTCGGTTGCCGCCCAGGCCGGGCAGCAGCGAATGCCCACGGTAGCTCACGAAGGTTTGCACCAATCCCAGTGCCAGCACCGCGGCGACCACGGCGAAGCCCTCCCACCACGTCGTGGGCAGCAGCACGCCGCCCGCGCCGCCGACCACCCAGGACAGCTGCAGCACCGTCTCGGATCGGCCGAATCCCGACGCGATCGACTCCGGCGGCAGATCGTCCTGGATCGAGGCGTCCAGCGAGACCTTCGCCAAAGCGCTGGCGCATGCGGCGACCAGGGTCGCCAGCGCCGCGCCCAGCAGATTGTCGGTCAGCGCCGCGACCACGGCGACGACCGTGCACGCGGCCGTGCACTCCAGCACGATCAGCGCCGGACGTCCGAGTTTCATCCGCGCACCGGTCGCATTGCCCGCGAAGTTGCCGATCGCCGCCGCCGCGCCGATCGCCCCCAGCATCGCGGCCTGCTGCACCGGACGGTGTTCGGTCGATTTCGCGACGAAGGCGACATAGAAGGTCAGGAATCCGGTGAGCACCCGGATGGCGCTGTTCCCCCACAGACCGGTCACCACCGACCGGCCCAGTGGCTGACGGCGTTTGTTCGGCTTGATCGGCGACGTCGCGTCCTTGTCGAGGACCTCACTGTCGCGGTGGTAGCCCAGCGTCGCGGGGACCTCACCCTCGGTGACCTCGACCCAGGACGGGATACGCAGGCTCAGATACGTCCCGGCGGCCGCGATGAGCGCGGCGAAGACCAGTGCGCCCGGCGATCCGGCGACTGCGGCGACCGCTGCGGCCAGACCACCCGCGCCCAGCGTGCCACCGACCAGTCCGAAGACCGTGAGCCGGGAATTGGTGCGCACCAGATCGATATCCGGTGGCAGCACGCGCGGGGTCACCGCACTCTTGAGCACCGCGAACGATTTGCTCAGGATCATCATCACCAGGGCCAGCGGATACAGCGCCCACCCGTCGAAGTTGAAGATCAGCACGATCGCGACCACCGCGCGCACGGCGAACGAGCCGGACAGCGCCAGTCGGCGGCCGCGTTGCAGCCGGTCCAGCAGGGGGCCGATCAGCGGTGCGATCACTGCGAAGGGGGCGATCGTGATCAGCAGGTACAGCGCCACCTTGCCCTTGGACTCCGCGGTCTGCGCGGCGAAGAACAGGGTGTTGGCCAGGGCTACGGCGATGGCCGCGTCCAGGGCGAAGTTGGCCATCGTCGCGTAAACCAGTGCGGTGAGCCCGGATTCGCCCGCGCCGTCGGCCTCGGCCGCGCGCTGGAAGGTGCGCAGGCCGCGTCCGGTGAGTTCGACGCTGCGCATCGCCACGACTCGGGTGACGGTCAGCTTGCGTGGACTCTTGCCCTCGGCGCCGGGATCCTCGGCGGGTGGGTCGGTGTCCGGCGGGGTGTCGCGGGACGAAGCATCGCGCAGTGGCCGGGTCGGCGGTGGGTCCCGAGGCGGTGCGCCCCCCGGCGGAGTCTCCTGCGACATGCCGTCCCGCGGCGGCGTCGACGGCGACTGACCCGAGGGCAGGCGACGGGTCATGAATTCGGGCACATCGGGCTCGTTGCCGCGCCGCGGCAGTGGTGGCAGCCGATCGCGGGACGAGGTGTGCGGCGGGGGATACCGGTCGTAACCGGGATGTCGCTGGGTGGGCGGGGATTCCTCGCCGTCCCGCCGCCCCGGATCAGTGCCGGAGGGGTCACGGGAGGCAGTCACAACGTCGATTCTCCCGCACTCGCCATGAATGTGCGGCCGGGGCCGGTGTGTTCGGGCCGCCGGGTTTTCATCGAGTGACGAATCCCACTCCGAATCCGGTCGGCCGGGGTGTTGCCGGCGTTCGGGGCGCCCCGTGGTTCGGGTGTTCAGTGGGGTGCGAATCGCGCTGCGATCGTGGTCGGGCCGGGGTGTTGTCGGTGATCGGGCGTCGTGTGGTTCGGGTGTTCAGCGGGTGCGAGTCGCGCCGTGATCGTGGTTGGCAGGGGTGTTGTTGGTGATCAGGCGTCGTGTGGCTCGGGGTTCAGCGGGGCACGAATCGCACCTCGAATGCGGTCGGCCAGTTCTTGCCGGTGATCAGGAAATGGTCGGTGCCGGGAATGTCGGCGATGCCGTTCAGGACGTCGGCTCCGGCCTGCTGGGTGGGGGTGAGCAGGCCGGATGCGTCGATATCGCCGAGTACCCGGCCGGAGCCGGGATCGATGTGCAGGATGTGGTTGGTCGGCCAGTCGTTGGCGTAGACGGTGCCGTCGGGGGCGCAGTCGAGTTCGTTGAGGCGGGCGCCGGTGTGACTGGTCAGCCGGATCGAGCCGGTCGGGGTGAAACTCACTGGGTCACGGAAGGTCAGAGTGCTGGTGCCGTTGCTCATGACCAGGCTTTTTCCGCGTGTGCACAGCCCCCAGCCCTCGCCGTCGAAGTGCACCTGTCGGCGTTCGGCGAGGGTGCTCGGGTCGCGGGCGAAGGCGATGCCGTTCTTCCAGGTCAGCTGCCAGAGTGTGTCGCCCGCGCGAGTGACGCCCTCGCCGAAGTACTGCGGATCCAGGTCGATGCGGGCCAGTTGCGCGCCCGTGCCGAGGCTGCTCGCGCGCAGACCGGACTTGCCCTCGAGTCCGGTGCTCTCGTAGAGGACGTCGCCGTCGATCTCGAGGCCCTCGGTGAACGCGGTGTGGTCGTGCGAACGGGTTGCCAGCACCTGTACGCCCAGGTGCGGGGTGTTGTCGAGCACGTCACATCCGGTCGTCCCGGACAGCGTCACTGCCAGCGCGAGCAGTCCTGTCGCGGCCAACGCACGGGGTTTGCGTTCCATGCGGCAAAATGTAGGACGTGAGCGCAGTTTCTGTTTCGGAGCCCGGCGTGCGACCGATCCTGGCGGAGGCGGTCGACGTGGCTCGCCGTGCGCTCCTGGAGCTGCAGCCCGAAGGCGTGGGCGAGCATCTGGGTGTGACCGCCGAGGACGAGTACGCGGCCACCCATCATTTCGCGACGACCTTGCCCGGTTATCGCGGGTGGCAGTGGGCGGTCGTGGTGGCCGCGCCGCCGGAGGCCGACCGGGCCACGGTCAGCGAGTCGGCCCTGCTCCCCGGGCCCGACGCCTTGGTGGCACCCGATTTCATTCCGTGGGATCAGCGGGTGCGGCCCGGCGATCTCGCACCCGGCGATCTGCTGGCCCCGCTGTCGGACGATCCGCGCCTGGTCCCCGGCTACCTGGTGACCGGTGACCCGGTCGTCGACGACGTCTGCGAGGAACTCGGCCAGGGCCGCGCGCAGGTGTTGAGCCGCGAGGGCCGCGAAGAGGCCGCCGAACGCTGGTTCACCGAATACGGTCCCGACACCGATATGGCCCGCGCCGCCCCGTCGACCTGTCGCCTCTGCGGTTTCTACGTCCCGCTGGCCGGCGCCATGCGCGCCTCGTACGGCGTCTGCGCCAACGCCCTCGGCGCCGACGGCCACGTCGTCCACGCCGAATACGGCTGCGGAGCTCACTCCGACACCGAACTTCCCACCGGCGGCGGCTCCCCCCTCTATGAGGCCTACGACGACGCCGCCGTCGAACTCGTCTCCCCCGAGGAACTGCGTAAGCCATCGGCTGTCGCGGCAGGAGATGCCGTCGAGCAGGACGCGTCCGCGTCGGTGGAGGCTGAGCTCGCACCGGCGAGCGAGGCTGTGCAGGAGGACACTGCGGCGGCGGATGTCGTCGAGCAGGCAAGCGCAGTGACAACGTCCGACCCTGCTGCTTCGGCGGGCGTGGCCGGCTCTGCCGATGTGGTCGCTCCGGTGAACGTGGCCGGTTCTGCGGATGTTGTTGCTGCGGCGAGTGTGGTCGGTTCTGCCGATGTTGTTGCTCCGGAGAATGCGGCCGCGGCGGCGGATGTCGTTGCGGAACAGGATGCTCCCAGGGCGGCGGATGTCGCCGCATCGGAAAGTGCGGGCACGTCGTCGGCTGCTGATGCGCCGGAGACGGTAGCTGCGTCGGCCGTCGTCGAGCAGGAGGATGCCGCTGCGGCGGATGTCGCCGGACCGGAGGCTGTGTCCGCGCAGGAGGATGCGCCTGCGGAATCTGTTGGTGCCGTAGCGGAATCGGCGGAGTCCGGCTCTCCTGAAGTTTCCGCTCGAGTTGTCGAGTCCGAAGACGTGTCGAGCGCCGAAGTGACTGAGGCCGGTCCGGCGGAGAATATTGCCGTGGCTACCGAGACCACGGTTGCTGAAACCGCCGAATCTGCCGCGACCGGCGAATCTGCGTATACCGCAGTGAATTTCGACTCTGCCGAGACTGTGGCGGCGACCGAGTGTGCTGCTGACACGGCCGCGAGCGAGGACGCCGCTGATGTGGCCGCGTCCGAGGCTGTCGATATCGAGGCAGCGCACGGTGAGGCCGACGCCGCAGTGGCGGCGGGTGTCGCCGACGCCGCGACCTCGGAAGTCGAGTCTTCCTCTCCCGCAGTGGAATCCGAGGATTTATCCGTATCCGATGCACTCGCCGCAGGTAGTGATTCCGAGCAGATTTCGACGGCCAGGCCGAGCGACCAAACCGGCGCGACGTCCTCGGAATCGGCTGACGTCCCGCCGTCGACGATCTCCACAGCAGCGACCTCAGCTGTCGTCGAGACCGCAGATGAGTCCCGAACCGCTCCGGCCGACCGGCCCTGGGCCACAACCGATACCCCGGCCTCGACCAACCCTGTTGCGGCAGAAGAAGAGTCGGCACCGGCAAGCGCGCAGACCGTGAGTGTCGATCGCCCGGCGGACTCCGCGAACACGGGGCTCCCCAAGGCGGAAGACTCAGCGCCCACTGCCCCCGAGCACTCCACAGCTTCGACGGGAGCGGCGGACGAGCTGCCGACAGGTTCAGCCGATACCGCTGTCTCCGGTCCGGGTGCGACCGCTGAAACATTAGCCTCGTCTGCGGAGTCGTCCGAGTCTGCGGCGACTGTCGCTGCTGAATCGTCCACCACGCCGACGAGCGAAGCCGAGCCGTCCACGGGAACCGACTCCGGTTCGGGTGCGACCGCTGAAACATTCGTCTCGACCGCGGAGCCGTCCGAGCAAGCGGCGACTGTCGCTGCTGAATCTGCCACCATGTCGACGAGTGGAGCCGAGTCGTCTACGGGGTCCGTTTCCGGTCCGGGTGAGTCGGCCTCGGCTGTCGAGGCAATCGCCCGGGCAGGGGAGCCCCTTCATGATTCGGTGGCCCCATCCGCCGAGGTGACGGGTGCAACCGCGGAGTCGACCCCTGCCGAAACGTCTGCTGCGGCCGGGCATCGGTTCGGCGAGTCAGCGGCCGGTGCCGAGTCGTCGAGCATCATTGGCGAGTCCGCGGGTTCTGCTGATGCGGCCGTCCCGAGCTTCGGTGCTTCGGCATCGGCTGTGCAGGAGTCGGTGGATTCGACCACCGCCGCGGGCCCGGTGGATGCCGATGCCTCGGTGGATTCCGGTGTGGCCGAGGGTGTTTCCGGTGGCCCCGCTGATGCCGCGGCCTCGGGTGGGACGGAGTATCACGACGCCTGGGCGGTGTCGGCGGTGCGTGTGCGGCGCGATGCCGAAGGCGCTTCCGGGGCGGCGGAGTCGAGCTGAGCGACATCGTGGGGGATCGGTTCGGGTCGGCGGGCCTTCGGGCGGGGGTGCTCGATGCGTGGCGCGGGTCGCCGACGCGGCTGCGTGAGGATGCGGCCACCGAGGCCGATCTGGTGCGCGCCGGATACCGTGATCGGCTGCTGACGGAGCTGGCGCAGAACGCCGCCGATGCCGCAGCTCGGGCGGGCGTGCCGGGGAAGCTGGCGGCGTGGTTCGAGGGCCGGACCTTGCATGTGGCCAATACCGGTGTGCCGCTGGATATTTCGGGTGTCCATGCGCTGACCGCGCTGCGGGCTTCGGCGAAGCCCGGTGCGGACGCTTCGGTCGGCCGGTTCGGCGTGGGCTTCACTGCTGTGCTCACCGTCGGCGACGAGATCGAATTCCGTTCCCGCACGGGCACTTTGCTGTTCTCCCGCGAGCGCACCCGGGATGAGTTGCACCGCAACGAGATCGCCCTTCCGCAGGACCCGGAGTTCGTGCCGCCCGCGCTGCGCCTCGCTTGGCCGTTCGATGCGGAGCCGGTCGACGGATTCGACAGTGAGATCGTCGTTCATCTGCGTGCGGACGTCGACATCGCGGCCTTGTCGGCCACCATGCGCGCCGAGGCCGCCGATCTGCTCCTGGAACTGCCCGCCCTGCGTTCCCTGCGCATCGATGATGACGAGATACGCAGTGAATCAACCGAACTCGGCAGCGGGCTGCGGCAGCTGACGGTGTCGGGTCCGGCGTTCGGCGAACGGATCTGGTGGCAGTTCGACACCGCCCGCGCCCGCTGGCTGCTGCCGGTGGTCGACGGTCGCCCGGTCCCCGCCGGGGACGACGTTCTGCGCGCACCGACCCGCTCGGACGAGGAACTGTCCCTCCCCGCCCTGCTCATCGCGCAGATCCCCATGCAACCCGACCGCCGCCGCCTCCTGCCCGGTGCCCGGGTGGTCGAATTGGCCTCCGGCTACGCCGATTTCGCCCGAGCTCTCCCGCCGCGAGACCGATTGATCCTGGTCCCAGCCCCGGGATTCGCCCGCAGTGAGACGGACTCCCTGCTCCGCGAAGCCCTCGTCACCGAACTCCGCACCGAAGCCTGGCTCCCGGTGGTGTCGATCCACCCCGCCGCAACCTCCTTGCGGCACCCGACCGGGCTCGGTCCAGCGAACTCGAACTCGACCGCAACCGCAGATGAATCCGCACCTTCGGTTGCCGCCGTGGATGAATCCGCCGCTCTCGCATCCGCCACGGACGACTTCATCGACGGCACGACGCAATCGGACGCAGGCGGTATCCCGATCGATCGTTCGGCGGAAGCCGCTGCAGCTGTGGATGAATCGACCGCTTTCGCAGCGGCCACGGACGATCGCATCAACCGCACGACGCAACCGGGCGCCGAGGCTCTCTCGATCGGCAGCACGGCGGAATCGGCTGTCGCCCTCGATGATTCGCTCGGTGATGTATCCGATTCAGGTGTCGTCGAGACGCAGTACCCCGGGACCGCCCTGGCAACTCCCGCCAGGGCGAGCGTATTCTCTGGCGTGTCAACAGAATTGGCGGATCTACTCGCCGATCTGCTTGGCCCGCTCGTGATTCCCGAACTCTCCGGCCGAGCCGCTTCGGACGCGCTGAACGTGCTGGACGTGCACCGGATCGGTCTGGCGCGCATCGCCGATCTGTCCTCGAGTCTGGAACGTCCACCGCAGTGGTGGTATTCGTTCTACGACGCACTCGAGCCGTTCGTGGTCGATCCACTGGCTGCCGAGGAACTCGGGGCGCTCGCGGTGCCGCTGGCCGACGGTCGTCGCGTGACGGGGCCGCGCACGGTGGTGCTGGGCGACGAGTTGGAGCTCGTGGACGTCTCGTACGGCGATGATCTCGTCGCGGAGATCGCCCTGCCCGTGCACTGGGCGCGCCTGGTGCATCCGGAGGCGGCGCACGATCTGCTGGGCCGTCTCGGTGCGCGCCAGGCCACGGTCGAGGATCTGCTCGCGGATCCGGCGCTGGAGGCGGCGCTGCAGGACGATCCGGCCGATCCGGACACCGTAGAGGCGGTGCTTCGCCTGGCCGGGCAGCTGATCGATCCGTCCGCGCTCCCGGACTGGCTGGGCACGCTGGAGCTGCCCGACGAGGACGGCGAACTGCTGCCCGCCGACGAGTTGCTGCTGCCGGGCGCACCACTGGCCGGGGTGCTCGCGCCCGATTCCCCCTTCGGCACGGTCGATTCCGCGACTCTCGACCGCTACGGCGAGCAGGCATTGCGCGCGATCGGCGTCGGCTGGGGATTCTCGGTGGTCACCGAACTCGACCCGACCGGCCCGGATCACCATCTGGATGATGAGGAAACCTGGTGGGAGACTCTGGTCGAGGATCCGCCCGAACTGATCGCCGTGCGTGATCTGGATCTGGTCGATCAGGACGCCTGGCCGAATGCGTTGCGGCTGTTGCTGTCCGAGCCGCGCACTCGTCGCTGCCTGGCCGATCGTGACGGCTACACCGCCTGGTGGTTGCGTCACCATGCGCGGATCGGCGGCACGGCGCTGGGACTGTTCCGCGCACCCGGCGACGAGGTGTTCGCCGGTCTGCTGCCCGCCCCGGCCGACCTCGATCCGGCCGATCTCGCCGCCCTGCACGCGGTACTGGCCGATCCGGACACCATCACCCCGGAACTGGCCGCCGCCCTGCTCGACGCACTGGCCGATCCAACGAAAACCCCGTCCCCGGAGGCGATTTCGCAGACGCACCGCAGACTCGCGGCCGCGCTGGACCTGCTGGATCTGGACGAGTTGGCCGTGCCCGAGCGAGTGCGCGCACTGTCGGGCGCGGTGATCGATCCCGCCGACGCCCTGATTCTCGACGAACCCTGCTACGGCCTGGCGGTGCCGCCGGATCGGCTGGTCGTGGGCGATCGCGATACCGCGCGGGCCCTGTCCACCCTGCTGGATCTACCGCTGGTGTCCGAGGCGGTCACCGCCGAGGTGCTCGGCACGGGCCGGGTCGGCACCTGGCAGGACGAGCCGCTGGGCGTGGTGCTGCGACTGCAGTTCGGTGCGGCTCCGGCGGATGCGCCGTTGATCCTGCACGAGAATCTGCGGGTATACCTGAGCGGCGCGTACGAGGCGACCGTCGAGGTGCCGTGGTGGCGCGAGGGCGAGGTGACTCACGTTCGCGCGCAATCTATTGCGCGTACGTCGTGATCATCTCCGCGAGCACGTCCAGCTGATTCCGGACCGCTTCGCTGTCGTTGTCCACCAGCCAGCGCAGCACGATGCCGTCGATGACCGCGAGGGTGAATCGGCTCAGCGTGGCGACCGGCACCGACCACCGGGTGCCGGTGGCGTCGCGGGCGTGTTCGAGAACATCACCGACGGTGGAGTCGTTGAATGTGTATTGCTCGCGTGCGATCGCCAGTTTGGCGGGAGTTTGTTCGCTTTCCCGCAGTGCATAGGTTGTGGTTTCGTAGGTCAGCAACTGTCGTTCGGGTGTGGCTTCGATGTTCAGCCACAGAAGTTCCAGGCTCGCTCGTACGAGATTTTGAAGCGATTCTTTTCCACTTCCGACGCCCTGCCAGACCGTTTCGTTGGTCTCGACGGAATCGCGCAATTCCATCGATAGTGCCTTGACCAGTTCGGTCATCAGCGCGTCCTTGTTTTCGAAACAGTAATGCACCACACCGAGCGAAACTCCGGCGGCTTGCGCCACGTCACGGGTGGTTACCCCGGCCACACCCTTTTTTTCGGCCAGGCCGATAGCGGCCTCGATAAGGTGGGCGCGGCGTTCTTCGACGCTCAATCGGGAGGACACCCACGCAGTTAAGCGGGAAGGACGCGAACAGTCAATTCGCGAGCGCTGAAAAGTCGCCCTCAGAGTCCTTTCTGTGCGCCCTTGTCGCCACGCCGCGCACCGCGACGTTGAATCATGAAGATGATGTAACCGAGCAAACCTACGGCCAAGCCCATCAGACAGATCGGTCGCGCGGGAGCCCACACGTCGTTCACCCAGACCGCGATCGTCGCAATCGCCCACAAGATGGTGCCGATGGCCAGTACCGGACGCGGATCGGTCAGGCGCGGCGGAATTTCGGGCACGTCGGAGGTCACGATGCCAACGATACCGCCGCGATCGAACATCTCCGGTCGGGCGTGTCACGTATCGTTCAGCTCTGTGACAACGGCTTCCGACATACGAGCCCTCGCCGCCGACCTCTCCCTGGCGGTGGTTCGGCTGACCCGACATCTGCGGGGTCGCCGCGCCGAGGCTCAGATTTCGCTGACCCAACTGTCGGCCCTGGCGACCCTCAATCGCGACGGCTCCATGACTCCGGGCGCACTGGCGTCCAAGGAACGGGTGCAACCACCCTCGATGACGCGCGTGATCGCCTCGTTGACGGACATGGAACTGGTCAAGCGCGATCCGCACCCCACCGACGGCCGTCAGGTCATCGTCTCGCTCTCCGAGACGGGCCGGGCGCTACTCGCCGACGAGGCCAATGCCCGCGAGGAGTGGATGACCGACCAGCTCTCCGGTCTGACCGCCGCTCAGCTCGACGTGCTGCGCGAAGCGGTCGGCATCATGACGCAAATCGTGGACGAATCGGAATAACATCCCAGCGAAGCGGTCGCGGACGCTGCGTTCAGCGCCCGAAAACGGCCTCACTCGGCACGATTTCGCGGCCCAGCGGCATCAACGACACCGGGATGAGCTTCAGATTCGCCCAGCCGAACGGGATTCCGACGATCGAGATGAACAGCGGAATACTGGTGAGCAGATGCCCCAGGGCCAGCCACCATCCGGCGAAGATGAGCCAGATGACGTTTCCGACCGTCGACGGAGCGCCCGAACCCGGCCGCACGACGACCTCTCGCCCGAACGGCCACAGCACGTAGTTCGCGATGCGGAACGAGGCGACGCCGAACGGAATGGTGACGATCAGCACGCAGCAGATCACCCCCGCGAGCAGATATCCCAGCGCCATCCAGAACCCGGCCAGTACCAGCCAGATCACATTCAGAACGAACCGAATCGTCTCCACAACCCCAGCATGCCAGCGCGCACCCGGACCGGCCACTGGAAAAAGCATGTCCCGCGCTCAGGGGGCGGTTCTGCGGTCGGGGCGGGGTCGAATTCGGTCATGTCGATGCGCTCCCGGGTGGGCGGCTGCGGCGAGGTGCGCTGCCACGCTCGAGCTGAGCGCGGCCCGAGGCTGGACGCATACTCGAGCGCGGTATCCGCCGCCGCACACGAGACCGTGGTGCGGTCAGAAAGCCCAGCCGAGGACGGGATCGCGGTCGCTCCGGAAGGCCAGGTCCAGGTCCCGCAGCACGGCCGGGTCCTTCGCCCGAATGCGGTGCGCCGCAGCCATTCTCCGGACCCGATGGGCGCCGAGATAGACCGAGCCCAGCACATCGATACCGAGTTCGACATCGGCCTCGCGGGTGGTCTGTGCGCATTCGGCGCGGCCCTCCCGCACCCGCAGCGCGAACACGCCGCCCGCTGCCCGGAACGGATCATGCACCGCGACAACGATATCCAGGTCCGCGTCGTAGGACCGGGCGGTCAGCGCCGCGGGAACGTCCATGATCCGCGACCACAGTGCATCGCCCAGGCCCGTGGTGTGGACCAGTCGCGGGTCGCTGAACAGATACGGGAGCGGATCGTCCGGCGCGATCACCGCCTCGATGTGATCGAACAGTTCGAGCGTGCTCAGCGTCCGCCAGAGTGCGGCGTGAGCGTCAGGAGTGGTCGCGCGCAGCTCCACCACCTCGAGCGCGGAACCCGATTCGCGCCGGTGGTAGCGGTACAGGACGTAGCCGTCGGGGTGGGTGAGTGCGAACAGTTCGGTCCCGCCGCCGCGGAAGCGCGGATGGTCGGCGAACATCGCCTCCCAAGCGGGCTCCGGGCGCAGCTGCGCGCCGGGCTGCACCCGTCGCCAGCGGTCGTAGATCGGGGGCACAATTCGCTGTGCCTCCTCGATCGAGGTCAACTCGACCCCGCCCGGATCCCGTGTGCTGGAATGGAATTGAGCGAAGCGACGATCGAAACGGATGTGCTGCTGGCAGATCGACGGGCCGTAGCCGAAGCGGCCGTAGATCCCGCCCTGGCTGGCCGTGAAGATGGTCAGCGGCAGCCCGTGCGCCTCGGTGCGGTGATGCTGCTCGGTGTACATCGCGCGCAGGATGCCGCGTCGCCGATGCGTCGGTGCGACAGCGACATTCGCGATCGACTCCACCTGCACCGGATGACCGCCCGGAACCGTCAGCGTCTGCTGATATGCGGCGGTGTACCCGACGATCCGATCGCCCTCCTGCGCCACGATGCCGTTCTCGAGCGCGAACAGGCGGTGAGCCCGTTCGCTTTCGACCGGATCGCTGAGCACACCGAAACTGATGTCGCCGAGCAGTCGTACCGCGTCGGCATCGGCCGCGGTACCGGAGCGCAGAGTTATCCCCGACGTCTCTGTCATACCTGCACCATTGCACGCATCGGGACGACTCCGCACTCCGATTTCCCCGCGGAGTGTTGCTGCCGGGCCGGATCCGGTCCGCCCCCCGACGTGACGTGCCGAATCGTTTCCTCAGGCGACCGCGACCGGATCGAACTGCCCTCCCCGGAACAGTCCGATCCGATATCGCGTGCCGCGCCGATATCCGCGCGCCCCGCCATCCCCTCCGAAGCGGGCCGAGTCGGTGATCGGATCGCGAGGTCCGTCGAACCTCACAGAAGAGACGATCCCGCACCGGACTCGACAAGCACTTAACAAGACCTTGCAGCGTCGCCGGCCGCGGCGAACTACTTCCGCGAACGTCGCCACAGCCGTCGATAGCGGGAGGTGGTGCGTTCGATCCGCGGATCCTCGGCCACCTCGTACCGCGGGACGTATTCGCTCAGGAATGCCTGCACCGTCGCGGTGGCCGGAATCGCCAGCAGCGCACCGACCGCGCCCAGCAGGGCGCCGCCCGCCAGGACCGCCAGCAGTGCCACGGCCGCGTTCACATCGACGGTGCGGGCGGTGATGCGCGGTTGCAGCAGATAGTCCTGGAACCACTGGTAGATGACCGAGAACACGATGATCCACACCGCGTCGATCGGCCGGATGGTCAGCGCCACCAGCACCGGCAGCGTGCCCGCGAGATAGGTGCCGATGGTCGGGACGAACGAGGCGACCACACCGAACCAGACGCCGAGCGCCAGCGCGTTGGGCAGTCCGAGGATCTCCAGGAACACCCCGTGCGCCAGCGCGGAGATCACCGCGAGCAGCGCGCGCGAGTACAGATATCCGCCGGTTTTGGAGATGGCCAGATCCCAGGCGCGCAACACCTCCTGCTGGCGGGGCGGTGGCAGCAGTGAGCACACCGTGCGCCGCAGCTTCGGGCCGTCGGCGGTGAGGTAGATGCTGAACAGCGCCATCGTCAGCACCTGGGCCAGGCCGCCGAGCACCGTACTGGACAGGCCCCACGCGTTGTTGGCCGCGGTCTGGGCGTAGTTGTTGAGCACATTGGAGTCGTGCAGCAGGCGATCGCGCAACTGATCCACCGTGAAGTGCTGGTGGAACGTGTGATTGATCCATCCGACGAGTTGGTTGATCAGACCGGGCAATTCGTGCAGCAGGTTGCTGACCGTCTCCACCAGCAGCGTGACCAGTGCCGCGAGAAACCCTGCGACAGAGGCGAAGAGAGCCACGAAGACCACCGCGGTGGCCACTCCGCGATGCACTCCGCGCGCGGAGAGCATGTTCACCGCCGGTTCGGTCGCCAGCGAGACGAAGAACGCGACCAGCATGATCGTGAAGATCCCCAGCAGCTTGTGCGTCGCCCAGTCGGTGATCTGATACGCGCCGAGCAGTGCGAACGCCAGCACCATCGCCCGCGGCAACCAGACCGGCATGCGGTGAGTTCCGTTCGAGGAGGGCTCGGGCGGTGTCTCGTCGCCCTGGTCGGCCTGCTCGTCCGGATGTTCGGTCATTTCATCCAGTGTGCCCGCTCGGGCCCGGTTTCTCCGGCTGCGACCCGCCCTGCGGCGTCCCGTCCGGCGGGGATTTCTCGCGCGGGACGGCCGGTCATTGCCCGACGACTTTGCGGTAGTCGTAACCGGTCTGGCGATCGACCGCGGGCCCGCCCAGTTCCGTGCGGGCCGAAGCCCGCAGGAATTCGGTGGCCGCGATGCTCGCGGTCGGATCGGCGTGCCGGATCGCGGTGGTGAGGCGGCCGCTGCGATAGAGCAGGCCGGGATCGCGGTCGGCGGAACACCATTCGGCCGCGTCGTCCTCGATGCGCTGGCGCCACAACAGGAATGCGCGATTCTCCATGATCCAGCCGCGCAGCCGGTCCCAGTGCAGCAGGGTGTCGTGCACGAGGTCGGCATGGCGCACCTCCACCACGATCAGGCGCATGCGGATCAGGCGATCGACCAGATCGCGGCCGGATCCGGTCCGGGCGGCGATGCGCAGCAGATCGGTTGTGGGCGTACGTCGCCGGGAGTAGCTGCCGTCGCGGTGCACGGTGGTCAGAGTCAGCAGCAGCTGGCGGGCGTCGGTCTGCTCGTCCGGAGTCAGCTCGGCCCACCGGCGTTCGGCGATCCTGGCCATCTCCCCGGCCGGTCCGCCGATCTTCCGGTAGGCGGCGATATCGATGCGATCGCCGGTGTGCGCGGCCCACAGCGATTGCATGGTGGCGGAAAGGACTGCCAGCTCACCGGGATTGGCCGCTGCTCTGTCCAGAATCGGCCGATCCGATTCCAGGGCGTTGAGCAGCAGATCGACCACCCCCGGATCGACCGCGGCGCCGCAACTGCGCACCGGGCCGACGATGACCGAGGTGAGTTCCGGTCGCAGCATCGGATTCAGCGTGAAACTGTTGTGCTGCACCGCATCCGCGAGCCACGGGTACTGCGCACAGGAGACCAGGTCGTCCGAGCGGATCGAGATCAGCACGGTGCCGATCGTGGCCACCTGTTTGAGCCAGATCAGGAAGGCCGCGCGTTCGGTCGGGTCGATCTCGGGACGGTACAGCCGCTCGAACTGGTCCACGATCAGTACCGGCCGGGCCTCGCCCGCCCACTGCCGCACCACTTCGAGATCCGGCCCGCCGACGGCGAGTTCGGTTGTGCCGCCGAAGGTCCGGACCGCCGTCGCGAGTGGATCGCGGCCCGCGGTGAGCATCGTGACCGCCCACCGGCCGCCCTCCGAGCGCAGTGCCGGAACCAGTGCGGCGCGCAGCAGCGAGGTCTTGCCCACGCCCGATGCGCCGGTCAGGACGATCACATCGGCGGGGCGCTGCGGCGTCGCCGACATCCGGACCATCGTCAGCAGGGCGGTGAGCGCGCGGCGTCGGCCGAAGAAGATCGCCTCGTGTTGTTCGGTGTACTCACCGGCCGGATACGGTCGCTGCGTCGTGGCGCCGGTGGTATCGGCCGGGCTCGACCGCGCCGCCGTCCACAGCATCCGCCAGGCGCGCGTATTGACCGCCTCGCCCGCAGTCCCGGTGCGGCGCTTGGCCCGTGCGCCCAGTACCTGCAGCACCGGCAGCAGTGATTCGAACCGCGCGGGCACGTTGCGCCCACTGAGCCAATCGCTGATCCGCTGCGCCGAGGCCAGCGCCGATCGGGCTTGTCCGCCGGTCTCGTTCGCCCGCAGCTGGGCCAGCATCGCGACATTGCGTAACGACGGCGCACCCGCGGCCCGATGCAGTGCCGAGAGCCGACGTGCGAATTCACTGCGCGCCGACCCGCCCTGAAGCTGGCGACCATTACCGATATCTTCGGTTGTCATATCGTGCCCCCCAACGGACTCGAGGACCCGCTCATCCGGCGACGAGCGGATGTTCATGCTCTTCGAAGGGATTAGACGGCGCGAACCCCGATTCAGTTCCCGTCACGACCGGGCATTTTCTCGAGGACGTCACGAAGTCCGCTCGACCAGCTACTTTCCGCCGTCGACCTGCGCGTGAGCGGCAGTGTTCGACCGGGCCCCGGGTACGTGCGCTCGCGCACCGGTGTCCGGACCGGGGGCATCCTGTCGATTCCGCCCGTGCTCGCGGCCGGGCCGTGTTGTCGCACTGCGGGTTTCACTCCACGAGGCGCGGGCTCTCGCCTCGTGGTGCCGACGCCGGGGCGTTGAAATGCGGAAGGCCCGCTTCCGGAGTCGGAAGCGGGCCTGTGCCGAAGGGGCTCAGCGGCCGTTGATCTCGGTGAAGTCGCGGGCGCCGTAGCCGGTGTAGATCTGGCGGGGGCGGCCGATCTTCATGGGCTCGCCGTGCATCTCGCGCCAGTGGGCGATCCAGCCGGGGAGGCGGCCCATCGCGAACAGCACGGTGAACATGCGGGTGGGGAAGCCCATGGCGCGGTAGATGACGCCGGTGTAGAAGTCGACGTTCGGGTACAGGCGACGCTCGACGAAGTAGTCGTCGGTGAGCGCGGCCTCCTCGAGTGCCTTGGCGATGTCCAGCAGCGGATCCTGCACGCCGAGCTTGGTCAGGATCGAGTCCGCAGTCTTCTTGACGATGGTCGCGCGCGGGTCGTAGTTGCGGTAGACGCGGTGCCCGAAGCCCATCAGCTTCACGCCGTCTTCCTTGTTCTTGACCTTGCGCACGAACTCCTTGACGTCGCCGCCGGAATCCTTGATGCCGTCGAGCATCTCCAGCACGGCCTGGTTGGCGCCGCCGTGCAGCGGGCCCCACAGGGCGTTGATGCCGCCGGAGACCGAGGTGAACAGGTTCGCGTCCGAGGAGCCGACCAGGCGCACGGTGGAGGTGGAGCAGTTCTGCTCGTGGTCCGCGTGCAGGATCAGCAGCATGTCCAGGGCCGCGGCGACGTCCGGGTCGACCTCGTAGGGCTCGGCCGGGAAGCCGAAGGTCATCCGCAGGAAGTTCTCCACCAGCGACAGCGAGTTGTCCGGGTACAGGAACGGCTGACCGACCGACTTCTTGTACGCGTAGGCCGCGATCGTCGGCAGCTTGGCCAGCAGGCGGATCGTGGACAGCTCGACCTGCTCGGGGTCGCGCGGGTCCAGCGAGTCCTGGTAGTAGGCCGACAGGGCGTTCACCGCGCTGGAGAGCACCGGCATCGGGTGCGCGTTGCGGGGGAAGCCGTCGAAGAAGCGCTTGAGGTCCTCGTGCAGCAGCGTGTGCCGGCGGATCCGGTCGGTGAAGTCCTCCAGCTGGGCCGCGGTCGGCAGCTCACCGTAGATCAGCAGGTAGCTGACCTCGATGAAGTTGGAACCGGCGGCGAGCTGCTCGATCGGATACCCGCGGTAGCGCAGGATGCCGGCCTCGCCATCGATGTACGTGATCGCCGACTTGGTCGGAGCCGTGTTCACGAAACCGGGGTCGTAGGTGACGTACCCGGTGCTGGCGAGCAGCTTTCCGAGGTCGATCCCGTCGTTGCCCTCGGCGGCCTTGGTGACCGTCATCGGGTAATCGCCGCCGGGGTAGGACAGTACCGGCTTGGCGTCGTCGTCGACGTTGATGATGTTCTCAGCGGGCACGGAAGGATCCCTCTCAGGCTAGAACCGGTAGGCATCGGGCACGGTCGGTGTTCGATGCGCTCACCGTCAACGCTAGCCGTTAGCCGTTGGCGGTGGATCGCGAGGGTCTGGTTGACTACCTCACGGTCACCTCTGTTCGAGGTGAGTTTCGCGGGGGTCCCGTGGTAGTGGGACGCGATGATCACACGACCGGGATTTCGGCATGTGCGCGGGCCACTCGGTACCGCACGAAGGCCGGGAAGACCAGCGCCGCGAGCACCATACCGATCACCACGAGCACACCGCCGCCGGCCGCCGCGACCGCTGTACCCAAGGCCGCGGCGGCAAAACCGTGGGCAACATCACCCAGGCGCGGTCCGCCCGCGACCACCACCGTGAACACGCCCTGCAAGCGGCCGCGCATCTCGTCGGTGGCCACCTGCTGCAGCATGGTGGTGCGCAACGTCGCGGAGAACATGTCCACCGCACCGCCGAATGCCAAGCAGCCCACCGCGATCCAGAGTCCGACGGTGGTGCTCAGCAGATGTCCGGTGACCCCGACCGCGACCCCGAAACCGACCATGGCCACACCCCACAGCGCGATGCACACCACCACCGCCAGGCCCTGTCGTCGCAGATGGGAGAGCCAGCCGGAGAAGATGCCGCCCGCCACCGCGCCCGCGGACAGCGCGGCGAACAGCAGGCCCAGGGCGGCGCCGCCGGTGATCGGATCGCCGAAGGTGTCGTGGGCCAGTTCGGGGAACAGGGCTCGCGGCATGCCGAACACCATCGCGATGATGTCCACGGCAAACGAGGCGAGCAGGATGCGCTGAGTGGTCAGATAGGCGAATCCGTCTGCGACAGTGCGCAATCCGGCTCGCCGGGCATCGCCGGTCGGCGGCACCTCGGGCAGCTTCCACACCGCCCACAGGGTGGCCAGCAGGGCCACCGAATCGATCAGGTACAGCGTCGAGAGGCCGAGCACCGGGATCAGCGTTCCCGCCAGGACCGGCCCGGCGATCGCGCCGAACTGCATGACCGTCGCGTTGAGCGAGTTGGCGGCCGGCAGCAGATGGCCGGGCAGCAGCCGCGGATAGATCGCGCTGCGCGTGGGCTGATTCACGCCGAAGAAGCCCTGCTGCACGGCGAACAGTCCCAGCACCAGCCAGACGTTGTTCACCCCCGCCAGCGCCTGCACCCAGAACAGCACCGAGGTCAGACCGGTTCCGGCGCTGGTGATCAACAGCAGTTTGCGCCGGTCCATCACGTCGGCCAGCGCACCGCCCCACAGTCCGAACACGATCAGCGGCACGAGTCCGAACAGTCCGGACAGCCCGACATATCCGGAACTGTGTGTGATCTGGAAGATCTGCTGCGGCACGGCGACGACGGTCAGCTGCGCCCCGATGACCGTGACGATATTGGTCGTCCACAGGCGGCGAAAGTCCTGGTTGCGCAGCGGGGTGATGTCGGCGAGCAGTTTCACTGACGGAACATTAACGGTTCCGAAAGGCCCGAGAACACCAATTTCGAGTGATTCATCCCATGATTGCAAGTCTGGCGATCCGGAAGTCCGGCAACGCAAACCCCCGTGGACAACCCAGGCCCGTCCACCATGGAGAACGCCAACTTCAAAGGTCGGGGCCCGGGCCGATTCTGGACTGACGGAGCGGGGGAGCGAAGCGGAGGAGCGGAGGAGGGAAGAATCGGCCCTTCGGGGGCCCCGACCCGCCGCAGCGAAGCGGAGGCCAAATTACGGCTGTAGGCGTTCGATCTTCATGGCTGATACGTCGGGGTTGCCGACTTCCAGGGTGACGCGGATGCGGTTGTGCAGACGGCTGCGGCGGCCCTGCCAGAACTCGACCGTTTCCGGGGTGAGCTGGTAGCCGCCCCAGTTCGCCGGGACCGGGAGTTGTTCGACGTCCTCGAAGCGGCTGGTCACGCTGTCGAGTGCGCGATCCAGATCGGCGCGGGAGGCGACCGGGCGGGACTGCTGTGAGGCCCATGCGCCGAGTTGGGAATTGCGCGGCCGGGAACGCCAATACACGGCCGTGGTTTCCGCGCTGACCTGTTTCACCGGTCCGCGCACGGTGACCTGCCTGCCCAGCGCGGGCCAGACGAACGTGATCGAGGCGTGTGGGATCGCGGCGAGCTGATTTCCCTTGTCCGAATCGTAATTCGTGTAAAAAGTCACACCCGCCTGTGAGAGCCCCTTGCACAGCACCGTGCGCGAGGCCGGGCGCGGGCCCGCGCCGGTCATCTCCACGGTGGCCAGGACCATCGCATTCGGCTCGGCGATGCCGGCCCGGGTTGCCTGCTCGATCCAGTTGCGCAGCAACGGTTCCCAGCCGTCGGAAAGCCAGGATTCGTCGAGATCGGGATCGCCGCCGTATTCCGCGCGCATGGCGGCGATATCCATTTCTGCGCGCATCGCCGCACCCACATCGGGGTACACGGGGTTCGAATTTCCAGTGGGAAATCCCACTCGGGCTTCCGCGGAACCGGGTGAATTCTCCTCGTCGCGCATGGACCAGAGGTTACTCCGCGGTAAGAGAAGGACTAAGGTTCTTATCGGTCGACGCGCGTGGCGCAACGTCCGAGTGAACCTCCGGCTACCTCGCGCGTCGCAGTAACAGCGTGGCCGCCCAGGGATCGTGCGGCCCGAAATCGCAAGGAGAGTCACCGCATGACCACCAGCGCTGCGGCATCGTCCACCGGCCCCGCCGTACCCCCCGATTTCGTCAGCGGACTGGAAGGCGTGGTGGCGTTCACCACCGATATCGCCGAACCCGACAAGGACGGCGGCGCGCTGCGGTACCGCGGTGTCGACATCGAGGATCTGGTCGCCAATCGGGTGACCTTCGGCGATGTGTGGGCCCTGCTCGTGGACGGCGAATTCGGCCACGGCCTGCCCCCGGCCGAGCCGTTCCCGCTGCCGATCCACACCGGTGACGTGCGCGTCGACGTGCAGGCCGGTCTGGCCATGCTGGCCCCGATCTGGGGTTATCAGCCGCTGCTGGACATCGACGACCGGACCGCGCGGGAGAATCTGGCGCGTGCCTCGGTGATGGCGCTGTCCTACGTCGCGCAGTCCGCCCGCGGCATCTATCAGCCCGCCGTGCCGCAGAAGAAGATCGACGAGTGCACGACCGTCACCGAGCGGTTCATGACCCGCTGGAAGGGCGATCCGGATCCCCGGCACACCCAGGCCATCGACGCCTACTGGGTGTCCGCGGCCGAGCACGGCATGAACGCGTCCACCTTCACCGCCCGGGTGATCGCGTCGACCGGCGCGGACGTGGCCGCTTCGCTCTCGGGTGCGATCGGCGCGATGTCCGGTCCGCTGCACGGCGGTGCGCCCGCCCGCGTGCTGCCGATGATCGAGGAGGTCGAGCGCACCGGCGATGCTCGTGCGCTGGTCAAGGGCATTCTGGATCGCAAGGAGAAGTTGATGGGCTTCGGCCACCGGGTGTACCGGGCCGAGGATCCCCGCGCGCGGGTGCTGCGCGCGACCGCCGAGCGGCTGGGTGCGCCGCGGTACGAGGTGGCCGCCGCGCTGGAGCAGGCCGCCCTGGCCGAACTGCGCGAGCGTCGTCCCGATCGCGCCATCGAGACCAATGTCGAATTCTGGGCCGCGGTCATCCTGGACTTCGCCGAGGTGCCCGCGCACATGATGCCCGCGATGTTCACCTGCGGTCGTACCGCGGGCTGGTGCGCGCACATCCTGGAGCAGAAGCAGCTGGGCAAGCTGGTGCGTCCGGCGGCGATCTACACCGGGCCCGCGCCGCGCAGCCCGGAGTCGGTCGTCGGTTGGTCCTCGGTCGCCGGGAAGTAGCTCGGACGCAGCATCTTCGCCCCGCCCGTCCGGTCGTCGGTGGCGGCCGGGCGGGCTGGATGAATTCGTGCGGAACAGCCGGTGCCGCCGACACTCGCCCGGTTTCGGCGGGGTCTGCCGCGTGCGGGGACTTCCCGTACGATCCGTGCCGTGTTCGATCGAGTGATCTCCCGTCGTGGTCTGCTGGCTGCTGGAGCGATGACGGCCGCAGGTCTGGCGAGCGCGGCCTGCGCCGAGGCGTGGGGATCCTCGCCGACATCCGCGACGCTGTCCGCGGCGACCCGGCAGCAACTACCGGTCACCCCTGCGCAGGATCCCGCGGCCATGTTCGCGGCCACGACGAACACGCCCGCGGCCGCGCCGGCGAATGCGCCTGCGGCACAGTCGGCTTCGGGTGCACAGCCCACCGCCGTGGCCGCCGCGCACACCGGGCAGCGGCCCGCGGCGTGGGCAATGGCGATGCCGGGCATCATCACCACATTCGTCCCGGCGGGCAGGCAGATGGCGCTCACCTTCGATGCCTGCGGCGGTCCCGGTAACGACGAGATGAATGAAGTTCTGATGAACTTCCTGATATCCCAACGCATTCCGGCGACATTGTTCCTGAACGAGCGCTGGATCGACGCCGATCCGGCGCGGGCGGAATCACTCGCGAACAACCCGCTGTTCGAGATCGGCAATCACGGCACCCGGCACTGCCCGCTGTCGGTGACCGGACGTTCGGCGTACAACATTCGCGGCACCGCCTCCCCGCAACAGGCGGTGGACGAGGTGTGGGGCAATCACGAACGGCTGATCCGGCTGACCGGTCGCGCACCGCGCTTCTTCCGCACCGGAACCGCGCACTACGACGACATCGCCGTCAAGATCGTGCACGAACTCGGTGAAACCCCGGTGGGCTTCAGCATCAACGCCGACGCCGGCGCCACCTTCAGTAGCGCCCAGATCCAGCGCGAGATGGCCGCCGCGGTCCCCGGCACCATCTCCATCGCCCACATGCACCGCCCGAAATCCGGCACGGCCCCCGGCATGCTCGCCGCAATTCCTCGATTGCGTTCCGCCGGTTACGAATTCGTCCACCTGCCCTAATTTTGGCCTCCGCTTCGCTGCGGCGGGTCGGGGCCCCCGAAGGGCCGATTCTTCCCTCCTCCGCTCCTCCGCTTCGCTCCCCCGCTCCGTCAGTCCAGAATCGACCCGGGCCCCGACCTCGGGGTTGGCGTTACATGAGGTGGGCGCACTGGGCGAGCGGGGGTGATCCGTCAGTCCGAAATCGACCCGGGGCGCGGCCTCGGGGTTGGCGTTACATGAGGTGGGCGCACTGGGCGAGCGGGGGTGATCCGTCGGTCCGCAATCGACCTGGGGCGCGGCCTTGATGTCGATGTTGTCGGGGGTGAGTGGAACTCGGGTGACTCGAGAGGGTTTGTCCTCGCCGGAGGCTATTCGGATGCGGCCCAGTCCACGGCCACGGACTCCCCGCGATCGACGGTGAAGAACGCGACTTCCAGATGTCTGCCCCGGTCGACCAGTTCGATCGCGGACAGGGGGACGGGCTGGATGATGCGGACCCACCAGGGGTGGGGTTCGTCCCAGGCGCGCAGTTCCAGGTCCAGGCGCAGGACCGGATCGTCGCGACCGGTGTAGTCGGCGGCGACGGGACTGGCCGCGAGCACCGTGGCATCGGCGCGGCGGCCGTTGGCGAGGATCTTCGCGATGCCGACGCGGGTGGTCTCCTCGGGCCCGGGGGCGTACAGCACCACGCGGTCCCGGTCGCCCGGATCCACTCGGCAACCGACGACGTCGCCGGGCTGCATCGCGGCCAGTTCGGTTTCCCCGATGCGCTGGCGGATCCGGGTCTCGTAGGGCTGGTGGTCATCGATGTGGATGCGAATCCAGAACCGGTGCCCGGCTTCGGTCCGGCTGCCCGCCGCGCGATTTTCGCCGTTCCACCGCACCACCGACGGTCCGGCGAACGGTGGCATCCGGCACGGCCGCGCCCCGAGGATCGTCGCGGTGCCCGCGAGCCCGCGCATCAGCACCTCACGCCGAGCCGGTTCGGACAGGGCGCCGTGCCGCATCGCCAAGCCGTGTGATCCGAACAACGCCGACCATCGGCCGAACGAACCGGTAGGAGTGCTCGAGATCACCGGTGCTGATCGTTCGCCAGCTCGCTCCCGCATGCACTAAAGGTAGCCAAAATATGAGCTGCATCATGGCATTTCGGCAATCTACGCGAAGCGATCCCGGATTAGCTCCACTGCGAGTGTTGCACCCTGCTCCAGGCGGGTACCCACCTGCGCCGGAAGGGGTGGCGGGCCATTAGGCTTACCGCTATGACCGCTGCCTTGCCGAGCATCCCCGCCGAACTCAAACCAGCCGACGGACGTTTCGGCTGTGGCCCGTCCAAGGTCCGCCCGGAACAGCTGAGCGCCCTGGTCGAGGTCGGCGCCTCGGTGTTCGGCACCAGCCATCGGCAGAAGCCGGTCAAGGACGTCGTGGCCCGGGTGCGTGCGGGTCTGCGTGAGCTGTTCTCGCTGCCCGAGGGCTACGAGGTCGTACTCGGCAACGGCGGCACCACCGCGTTCTGGGATGCGGCCGCGTTCGGCCTGATCCGGGAGCGTTCGCTGCACCTGACCTACGGCGAGTTCAGCTCGAAGTTCGCCACGGTGGCCAAGAAGAACCCGTTCATCGGCGACCCGATCGTCGTCTCGACCGATCCGGGCACCGCGCCCGCGCCGGTCGCCGATCCGCAGGCCGACGTGATCGCCTGGGCGCACAACGAGACCTCGACCGGCGTCGCGGTACCCGTGCAGCGTCCGGCGGGTTCGGAGAATGCGCTGATCGCCATCGACGCCACCTCGGGCGCGGGCGGTCTGCCGGTGAACATCGCCGACGCCGACGTGTACTACTTCGCACCGCAGAAGTGCTTCGCCGCCGACGGCGGGCTGTGGATCGCGCTGATGAGCCCCAAGGCGCTCGAGCGGGTCGCGGAGATCAAGGAGTCGGGCCGGTTCACTCCGGAATTCCTGTCCCTGCCGATCGCGGTCGACAACAGCGCCAAGGATCAGACGTACAACACTCCGGCGTTGGCCACGCTGTTGCTGCTGGCCGATCAGATCGAGTGGATGAACGCCAACGGCGGTCTGGACTGGACGGTCAAGCGCACCCTGGATTCTTCTTCGCGGCTGTACGCCTGGGCCGAGTCGAGCGAATTCGCCACTCCCTTCGTGGTCGATCCGGCGCATCGCTCGCAGGTCGTCGGCACCATCGATTTCGTCGATTCGGTCGATGCCGCACAGGTGGCGAAGGTCTTGCGCGCCAACGGAATCGTCGACACCGAGCCGTATCGCAAACTGGGCCGCAACCAGTTGCGCGTCGGTATGTTCCCGGCGATCGACCCCGATGACATCACGCAGCTGACGCGTAGTATCGACTGGGTCGTCCAGGAAATCGCCAAGTAGGCGAATGCGGCAGGGGGGTCGGATGTTTCAGCGGATTTCGGCCATTGAATGGCGATCCGGCCCGGTCGCGAACATGCTGTTCGAAGCGAGCTGAATTGAACAAGATAGCGCGCGCGGAAGTCTCCCGGGAGATTTCCGCGCGCGTGTCCTGCCACATGAATCTCAGAAGTGCACTACTGTTCCAGAACGTGGGCGGTGTCGCGAGCCTTGCTGTGATCGACGCGGCGATAAGGAGGTAACGGTGCGTGAGCTTCGAGTGATCGGTCTGACGCCCGATTCCGCGCACATCGTGTGCATCGATCCCGAGTCCGGACAGAAGTACCGGCTCGCCGCCGACGAAAAACTGCGCGCTGCCGCCCGAGGAGACCTTGCCCGATTCGGCCAGATCGAGATCGAAACGGAAGCGACTATGCGTCCTCGCGATATCCAGGCCCGTATCCGTGCCGGTGCATCGGTGGAGCAGGTAACCGAGGAATCCGGAATGCCGCTGAGCCGCGTGGAGCGGTTCGCCTATCCGGTTCTGCTGGAGCGCGCGCGGGCCGCGGAGCTGGCGCAGAAGGCGCATCCGGTCCGCAAGGACGGTCCGGCCGTGGAAACTCTCATCGATGTGGTGTCGGCCGCCTTCGCCGAGCGCGGCCACAACATCGATATCGCCGAGTGGGATGCCTGGAAGGACGAGAAGGGCTACTGGGTCGCCCAATTGCAGTGGCAGGCAGGTCGTTCGGTGATCGCCGCGCACTGGCGTTTCCAGCCCGACGCGCACGGTGGTTCGGTGACGCCGCTGGACGATCCGGCCAATGATCTGGTCGATCCTGATTTCGGCCGGGCGCTGCGTGGCCTGGCGACGATACTGCCCGAGCCCGCCGCCGAACAGCCCGCACCGGTCGAGCCCGTCACGCCGGTCGCACCGACGCCTCCGCCGCTCGAGGAGCCCGCGGCGGTGACCGAGCGGGAGGCGAAGACCGAGGAGTACTTCGAGAAGCGCGCCGTAGGCGGGAGTTCGGTGCCGGTGTCGGCTCCGGCCGCCACGCCGCCTGCCACGCCGTCGCGTGAACCGCAGGCCCCGGCCGCCGAGTACGCCGCGCCCGCGCGTGAGCAGTCGGCTCCGGCCGCGCCGCCGTCGCGCGAGCAGGTCGAGCCCGCACCCGAACGCGCACAGCCGGTGGCGGCGAAGTCGACCAAGCCTGCCGCCGCGGCGAAGTCGACCCCGGCGCCCGCGGCGAAGCCGGCCGCTGCGGCCACGGCGAAGTCGGCTCCCGCTGCTGCGGCGAAGGCGGCGCCCGCCGCGGCCGCAGCGGGTCAGCCCGCCGCGGAGGAGACCAAACAGCCCGCCAAGCAGGCGCGGCCCAAGGCAAAGCGTGGCAAGGCGCCCATGCCGTCCTGGGAAGACGTCCTGCTGGGAGTGCGCAGCTCGGGTCACTGATTTCCGGCGTCGCACAGCGGAATTCCCGCCGGGTCGCCGGATCCGGCACTGGCCTGCACCTCCGGTGAAACCGGCCTTGACACGCGCACGCTTCATCCGAAGCGCACCTTTTCGGTCTGCCGGAGGGTAGATTTTTCGCATAGCGCCCAGGTATTTCGGGCGGGCACCATGTGGATCGCGGGTCGGATGTCATCCGGCGCTGGGGTTGCTGTTAATTAGCTATGCTTACCCGTACGAAGATCGGGAGGTGTCGCAAGTGCCGTCTACTGCTTCGTCCCTCTGGTACGTCGACGCACCCGATCCGGTTGCGGTGCTTCGAGATCATCCGGATCCGGATCCGGCCGCCGCGCTCGCGCTGGCCCGACAGCTCAATCCGGACCTCGACGTGGTTCCGGCCGCCTCGGGAACCATGAAGGTCTGGGCCGGGCCCGATCCCGGTTCGATGTACATCGGCTGCTATCCGGGCGTCACCGTGGTGTGTACGACCCAGGCGGCGGTGGCGCGCCCGACGCGGCTGCCGGAATTGCTGGTCCGCCCGCTCGCCTCCGAACGCACCTATCTGATCTCCTACGACGTCGCGCACGGCTGGGGTGCGTTCGCCCATTGGGAGCGTGGGGAATTCCGCCGTTCGTTCAGTTCCACGCGGGTCGACATCCTCGAGGACGCGGGGTTGCCGCAGGTGTGGGAGCGGTCGTACTGGGCGGGGGAGCACCCGCTGCGATTGCTGCCCGGTGAATTCCCGGATCCGCAAACGCTGCCCTTCGACCCGACGGAATTCGCCGACGGGGCCAATGCCGAATGGCTCGGCTTCCATTATCGCGGCGGGGAACACGACGGCGCGCTGGTCCCGGACGACGTTCCGGTCTGCGGTTTCAGCCTGTTCCCGAAGGGGCAGGCGCCGCAGCCGATCCGTCCGGAGGATCCGAAGGCCGAGCCGCACAACAGCGGTCGCTGGTTCGGCTGGCTACGCGGCCGCAACGGCGACCGCGTGCACGAGACGACGGCGTGAACGATCGGTGAGTCAGGACGAGATCGCGACGAGCAGCAGGGCGATCCAGCCCAGTACGACTCCGACGGCGACACCCAGCAGGATCCAGCGGACGACCGGCGTGTTGCGCCAGCGCCAGGCACTGGGCGTCGCGCCGCCGGCCGCGACCAGGTTCACCGCGACGGCCAATGTCCAATGGACCTGCGCCAGTGCGGCTCCGAACGCGTACACCCCGGCGGTGGCCAGCACCGCCACCAGGGCCGACACCGCGATCCCCGCCGCCCACGGCGTCGGTTCGGGATAGGCGCCGTAGCGGGCGCCCGGAGGCTGGTTCACGAGATGCGCACCCTTTCGTAGAAGGCCATCGCGGCGGCGGTGGCCACATTGAGCGAATCGGTGCCCGGCGTCATCGGGATGCGGGCGCGAATATCGGTGGCGGCCATGGCCGTCTCGGTCAGGCCCGGCCCCTCGGCCCCGAGCAGCAGCGCCACCCGGTCACCGGTCATCGCGCGGGCCAGTGTGGCCGCGGCCGGGTCGGGAGTCAATGCGATGATCTGGAATCCCTTGTCACGCAACGTTTCCAGACTGCCGGGCCAGTCCGGCAGCCGGGCGAACGGCACCCGCAGCACATGTCCCATCGACACTCGCACCGCGCGCCGGTACAGCGGATCGGCGCAGCGTTCGCCGAACAGCACCGCATCCGCGCCCAGACCGGCCGCATTGCGGAAGATCGAGCCGATGTTCTCGTGATCGTTGACGCCCTCGAGCACCGCGACGGTGCGCGCTGAGGCCAGTATCTCGTCCAGTGCCGTTTCGTCGGGGCGGCGAGCCGCGGCCAGCACGCCGCGATTGAGGTGGAACCCGACGATCTCGGCCATCACCTCCGCGGTGGCCCGGTAGTACGGGACGTCCATGCCGGTCAGATCGGCGGCCAGTTCCTCGTAGCGCCGCCCGACCCCCAGCAAACCGAACGGGGTGAATCGCGAACCGAGCATCCGCTGCACCACCACGACGCCTTCCGCGATCACGTATCCCTGCCGTCCGGGCAGATCCGGACGGCGATCCGCGGATTTGAGGTCGCGAAACGCCGCGACCCGCGGATCTGCGGGGTCTTCGATATCGATCACGTCGGCCACGGGCCCAATCCTGCCCTGCGCACAACGCACACCCCCGCACCACCCGTCACCGAACGCATCCACTCCGTGTGATGCTCCACACCTCGTTCCGCCGACCTTGGACCACGCCAACACCCGGTTTGCGGCGCGGCTTGCCGTTCGGGCACGTGGCGGGTGCGAGGAACGAGTGCCCGACACGGGGCCGAACGGTGAGCCTTACGGCGCCGCAAACCCGCCGGAGCGGAGCGGAGGCAGAAAATACAGCGGGTTTCGCGAGCAACGATATGGTGAACAGTTAATTGGCTAACCCATCGAAACGGAAGAGGACGCATGACCAAGCCTGAAGTCGAGTTCCAGGACGGCCCCGCGCCGAGCACTCTGGTGGTCAAGGATCTTGTCCAGGGTGAGGGTGCGGAGGCAGCGCCCGGCGGCACCGTCGAGGTGCACTACGTGGGCGTGGAATACGACACCGGCGAGGAATTCGACTCCTCGTGGGGACGCGGCGAGTCCATCACCTTCCCGCTGCGCGGCCTGATCCAGGGCTGGCAGGATGGCATTCCGGGGATGAAGGTCGGCGGTCGCCGTCAGCTCACCATTCCGCCGGAGCAGGCGTACGGTCCGGTCGGCTCGGGGCATCCGCTCTCGGGTAAGACCCTGGTCTTCGTCATCGACCTGCTGAACGTCATCAGCTAGGCGTCCACCGGGGGCTCGTGCACGACCCGTTCCGCGCGGGTGATCACCTGCCCGGGAATTCCAGTACCAGTCGCACCCCACCCAGGGCGCTGTCCTCGAAATAGGCTCGCCCGCCGTGCAACTGGGCCTGCTGGGCGACCAGTGCCAGGCCCAGTCCGGAACCGCCCTTGGTGGCCTGGCTGCCGCGAATGAACCGTTCGAAGACCGCATCGCGTTCCTGTGCGGGTATGCCGCACCCGTCGTCGTCGACCGAGATCAGCACGCCCGCGGGGGTGCGATGCGCGGCGACCAGCGCCCGGGTCGCGCCGCCGTGCCGGGCGGAATTGGTCAGGGCGTTGTCCACCGCCAGGCGCAGCCCGGTGGGCAGACCGCGAATGATCAGCTCCGGATCGGTATCGATGCCCACGGTCAGATTCGGGAAGTGCCGCATGGCGTCGTGGGCGGACTGGTCGATCAGATCGCCCACATCGGTTTCCACGTGGTCGCGTTCGTTGGTGAGTTCACCGGCCGCGAGACGTTCGAGTGCGGCCAGCGTCGACTCGACGCGGGCCTGGCTGCGCTGCAGGTCGGCGAGGATCTCCGCACGCTGATCCGCGTCCAGGTCCAAGGTGCGCAACACCTCGAGATCGGTGCGCATGGCCGTGAGCGGGGTACGCAGCTCATGCGCGGAGACCGCCGCGAAATCGCGGGCGGTCTCGAGTGCCGCGGCGGTTTCGGCCTGTGCCGCGCGCACGCGTTCCAGCAGCGAATTCACTGCTTCGGCAAGTTGTTCGGCCTCGCGCACACCCGATCCGTCCACCGGGGTCTCGCCGTCGCCGGTGCCGCTGTGCTCACCGACCTGCCGGGTCAGATCCACGATCGGCCGCACCGCCCGGCCGCCGAACATCCAGCCCAGCGCCGCCGCCGCGACCATCGCGAGTCCGGCCGCGGACAACACCCAGCGACGTTGTTCGCTGGTCGCGTGATAGGCGTCGTTCAGCGGAATGCCCATCGAGACCACACGGTCGGGCTGCTGTTTCTCGGTGGTGGTCATGATCCGGTAGGGCGTGCCGTCGAGGGTGACGGTGTGCGAACCCGGATCCAGCCGCGGCAGTTGCATCAGGGTCGAGGCCGCGATCGTGCCGTCGTCGCGGACGGTCACCGCCAGATCCTTGCTCGGGGTGACCACCGAGAGCACCCCGGCCGCGATCACCGGCTGCATCAGCACGATGCGCGAGGCCACGTTCAGTTCCTGATCGGCCTGGGTGATGGCGTTGCGCTGGATGGCCACCATGGACAGCCAGCCCAGCAGGGCGGTGAGGATGATCGCGCCCAGTGCGGCGGCCGCCGCGACGCGGGTGCGCAGCGAGTACGAGGGACGTCGCCGTCGCCGGGCCCGCGCCGCCGCGATGGTCACTTCGGCGCTCGCAACACGAACCCGACGCCGCGAATGGTGTGCAGCAACCGCGGTGTGCCGTCGGCCTCGAGTTTGCGGCGCAGATAGCCGACGAAGACGTCGACCACATTGGTGTCGGCGGCGAAGTCGTATCCCCACACCAATTCGAGCAGGCGTTCGCGGCTCAGCACCACCCCGGCGTTGCGGGCCAGGGTCGACAGCAGTTCGAATTCCCGCTTGGTGAGGTCGATCTCCTCGCCGTTGAGCAGGGCGCGATATCCGGCCTCGTCCACCTCGAGCGGGCCGACCGTGATCGCACCCGGGGTGAGCGGCACGGCGGTGTCGGTGCGGCGCAGCAGTGCCCGGATCCGGGCGACCAGTTCGGCCAGGACGAACGGCTTGACCAGATAGTCGTCGGCGCCGGACTCCAGCCCGGCGATCCGGTCGTCCACCGAATTGCGCGCGGACAGCACACAGATGGGCACCTCGTTACCCATCGCCCGCAGCGCCGTGACCACCCCCGCGCCGTCCAGGACGGGCATGTTCATGTCCAGGACGAGCGCATCGGGGGCCTGTTCGGTCACACTGCGCAGCGCCTGTGCGCCGTCGCGGGCGATGATCACCCGGAACCCGGACAGCCGGAGCCCGCGCTCGACCGAGGCCAGCAGGTCCTCGTCGTCGTCGACCAGCAGAACCGTCGGATTGTCATGGCTCGTCACCAGTACATTCTGCACAGATGGGCGCGCCGGGCCCGGAAAAACAGACCGTCAGTAATTGTGGCAACTGTCCGCGACAGCCTGGATGGTCCGCTGCAGGCTCGAGGACCGGGGATCATTCTGGATCTGCTGCTGCGCCTCGGGATGCTGGGCCAGATACTGCTGCGCCTCGGCGCGTCGCTGCTGGATCGGCTCGTCGAACTTCGCCTTCAGCTGTGCCTTCTGACTCGGATTCGAGTCCAGGATCGAGGCCATTTGCGGGTTCTTGGCGTGCAGCGCGCGGTCGACCTGATCGAAACTGCAGGTCGAATTCAGAAGGGGCGTAACCATATCCATCGGTGCGGCCGCGGCGAGACCGGGGGAGAGCAGGGCGGCGGCGGTGGCCAGGCCACCGATCGCGAGGACGGTGCCGGTACGGCGGCGATTACGCAACGTGATCATGTGAAGTCCTTCGAATCGGGGAACGCCCGAAACCCTAGGACCCCGCTCTGGGACGGATGTGAACCGATCCTGAGAAGACTATGAGGACCGCACCGGGGCGTCGTCGCTCGACGTGGCCGGACCTTCGGGATGACCGCTCGCGATGATCTGATCCTCCAGCGCGACCAGCACGGCGGGATCCTCGATGGTGGCGGGCATCTCCCAGTCCTCGCCGGCCACGATCTGCCGCATGGTCTTGCGCAGGATCTTGCCGGAGCGGGTCTTGGGCAGCGCCTGCACCACGATGACGTCGTACAGCGTTGCGATCGCGCCGATCTGGTCGCGCACGCGGGCGGTCAGTTCCTCGCGCAGCTGATCGGGATCGATCTGGACGGTCTGCCCCGTCCCGTCGGATTTGAGCACCACGTAGGCGATCGGTCGCTGGCCCTTGAGCTCGTCGGGGATGCCGATCACGGCGCATTCGGCGACGGCGGGATGTCCGGCGACCGCGGCCTCGATACCTCCGGCCGAGAGGCGATGCCCGGCCATGTTGATCACGTCGTCGCTGCGGCCCAGGACGTAGAGGTAGCCGTCCTCGTCGAAGTAGCCGGAGTCGCCGGTCAGGTAGTGGCCGGGGAAGGCCGCCAGGTACGACCGCACGAATCTGTCGTCGTCACCCCAGAGGCCGGTGAGGGTGCCCGGAGGCAGCGGCAGGCCGATCACGATATTGCCCTCGGTGCCCGCGGCGACCGCATCGCCCTCGTAGTCCAGTACTCGCAGGCGGTAGCCCGGCACCGGCAGTGAGGCCGAGCCGGTCTTGATCGGAAGTTCTTGCAGCCCCAGGGGATCCGCGCAGATCGGCCAGCCGGTTTCGGTCTGCCACCAGTGGTCCACCACCGGGCAGTCCGGGTGATCGGCCAGCACCACGTCGCGGGTCCACTCCAGGGTGGTCGGATCCAGGCGCTCACCAGCGCAGAACAGCGCGCGCAGGCCGGACATGTCGTGCCGATGGGCCGCAGCGGCGTCCGGATCGGCGCGGCGGATCGCGCGCAGTGCGGTCGGCGCGGTGAACATCACGTGCACACCGTGCTGTTCGACCATCCGCCAGTACGCCCCCGGATCGGGGGTGCCGACGGGTTTGCCCTCGTAGAGCACGGTCGTCGCGCCGATGAGCAGTGGCGCGTAGACGATGTAGGAGTGCCCGACCACCCAGCCGATATCGGAGGTGGTGAGCATGACCTGGCCGGGGGCCATGTCGTAGATGTAGCGCATCGACCAGATCAGCGCGACGGCGTGGCCGCCGTTGTCGCGCACCACGCCCTTGGGTTTCCCGGTGGTGCCGGAGGTGTAGAGGATGTACAGCGGATCGGTGGCCGCGACCGGAACCGGGTCGGCCGGTTCGGCGTCGGCGACCATGTCCTCCCAGTCCAGCCATTGTGCGGCAACACTTTCCGAGGAGCCCGGTAGGTGTTCGGTGGCCGGCTGCGGCGCCGCGAACCGGAGAGTGGGGAAGTTCGGGCGCTGTTTGACCACGACGTGCCTGGGCGCGACGGTGTGGACCAGATCCAGCGCCTGCAGCACGATCGGCGGGTACTCGAGGCGCTTGCCCGGTTCCAGGCCGCCCGAGGCGGTGACGATCAGAACCGGTTCGGCGTCGTCGATGCGGGCGGCCAGTTCGTGCGCGGCGAATCCGCCGAACACCACCGAATGCACCGCCCCGATCCGCGCGCAGGCCAGCATCGCGATGACGGCCTCCGGAATCATCGGCATATAGATGACAACCCGATCGCCGGTGCGCACACCCAGTCGCAGCATCGCCCCGGCGAACTGCGCCACTTCCGCCAGCAGCTCGGCATAGGTGTACACAACTGTGGCGCCAGTCATGGCGGAGTCGTATATCAGGGCGGGCTGATCGGCGCGGCCGCCGGTCTGATCGGCATTCCGGAGTCGATCCGAGTTCGATCCGGTCTCGAAGAGATCACGACCCGGCTCGCCTGCTGTCGAGGGCTCTATCGGTGTGATATCGCGCACATGACGGTCCAGTGCGTTGTAGGAGGTGTTCAGGCGGGCGTCGGTGAACCAGCGGGCCGTCGGGCGGGCGGTGCTGTCGAGGATCTGTGTGGGTGGAACATCCCAGCTGACAGCCGCCGCGGCCGCGCCCCAGAAGTCCGACGGGTCGACCAGGCTCGTCTGGTAGGTAGGCCGGTACTCCTGCTGTGCGTTCAACCGTGTGACTCCCTGCCTCGCCTCGATGCCCGCCTCGATAGATCAGCCTGATTGTGGCAGACTTCACGCGGCGTCCGGGCGGGCGCCGCGACCTTTGATTTTGTTCAGAACAGGCTGGTCATTGTGCAGAGGTTGCCAACAGGTCACACAAGAAGTTATTGATCCGTTAGAATCGCATGTCACATATTTCGGCCGTCAAGGACGCAATTTCACGGCCTGCCGCAGATCTCGGCCCGCTGTGCCAAACGAGTCCAGCCATGCGATCGTGGAGGCTCGCTGATGGCGCATGGCTGGGGCCAGTTTGGAAAGTGAGTGAAGATGCGCGACGCCGCTAGGTCCGGCAACAAGCGTTGGGCGCTTAGCAACTGGGACCTGCGTTGGAAGGTTACGGCGGTTCTGGCCGTCCCCCTTCTCGTTGCGGTGGTGCTCGGCGCGTCCAGGATCGCGGCGCAGTTCAGCGACTCGAGTCGGCTGGATGCCGCGGTGACACATGTCGGGGCGATTCCCGCGGTGACCGGGCTCAGTGGCGCGGAGGCCACGGTGGCCAGTGAACAGATGGCGCAGATCGCTCCGGGCCAATCGCTGGTCCAGGACGCCGATCTGACCGCGCTCGACAACGCAATCACCTCCGCCCAGAAGAATTCGGCGCGCCTGGACGGCGTGCCGGGCGGGCAGGCCGCGCTCGATCAGATGATCGCGGGCGCCAAGGAGGTGCGGGCCAACGGCCACACGCCGTCGCCCACGGTGACCGACGCGGTCAATCACGAAGAGAGCATTCGGCAGAACAGCGTCCGGACGACCGAGCAGATCACCGCGACGGTCTCCGACCCGCAGGTGGAGCAGGCCAAGCTGCGCCTGGTCGACACCCTGAACACGCGTGCGGTGGAGGTTTCGGAGGTCGCCGCGATCTCCGAGGCGCTGCGCGGCGACTCCAAGGGCGCGCTGCGTGACTTCCAGATCGCCGCCAACACCGAGCGGCAGATGCTCTCCACCCTGGCGCACCGCTTCCCGGACAACGATCCGACGATCACCGCGCTGAACCAGCTGGTCAGCAAGCGAATCGAACTGGCCGGCAGCCCGCAGGCCGCGGTCGGCCAGATTCCCGTGGCGGACCTCAAGCAGTCGCTGCAGGACAGCCTGTCGTACTACCAGAAGATCGTCGACAGCTCGACCAGCCAGATCACCGCGCGAGTGAACCAGCTGGCCGACGACGCCCGTACCGGTGCGATCCGCTACGCGATCATCGTCATCGCGACGATCATGGCGGCGCTGCTGCTCGCGGTCGTCATCGCGCGGTCGATGATCGTGCCGCTGCGTAAGTTGCGTCTGGCCGCGCTGCGCGTCGCCGAGCACGACCTCGGTCACGAGGTCTCCCGATTGCGTGACGGCGCATCTCCCGAGGACGTGCCACTGGAACCGATGCCGGTGCACACCGATGAGGAAGTCGGTCAGCTCGCCCGCGCCGTCGACGACATCCACGGACAGGCATTGCGTCTGGCGGCGGATCAGGCCTCGATGCGTACCCAGGTCAACGATATGTTCGAGACCCTGGCTCGACGCTCGAAATCCCTTGTCGACCATCAGCTCTCGCTCATCGAGGCGATGGAGTACGACGAGAAGGACCCGCGTCTGCTGGAGAACCTCTTCCGGCTGGACCACCTCGCCGCCCGTATGCGACGCAACGGCGACAACCTGCTGATTCTGGCCGGTACCCGGCAGCGGCGCGGTAAGTCCGCGCCGGTCGAGATCGCCGACGTGCTGCGTGCGGCCATCTCCGAGGTCGAGGACTACGAGCGGGTGAAACTGGGCGCCACCCCGCGCGGCGCCATCACCGAACCCGCCGCCTCCGACCTGGCGCACCTGTTCGCCGAGCTGCTGGACAACGCGCTGCGCGCCTCGCCGCCGGAGACCGACGTCAAGTTCACCTTCGCCCAAGCGCACGATCAGGGCCTGCTGGTCGAGGTCGCCGACCGCGGTATCGGTATGCCCCCGGCCGAAATGGCCGACATCAACCGTCGGCTGGAGACCGCCGCCGAGGTCGGTCCGGACACCGCGCGGCACATGGGTCTGTTCGTGGTCGGCCGGCTCGCCGAGCGGCACGGTCTGACGGTGCGGCTGCGGCCCACCTTCGACACCGCACGGGACCCGGGCGTCACCGTCACGGTGCATCTGCCCAAGCCGATCATCGTCGCGCCGGTCGGCGGCTCCATCGCGGTGCCGACGCAGGCCACCCCGCAGGTGCCCACGCCGTCCCAGCCGATTCCGGTGCAGCCGCAGTCGACCACTCCGGCGGCCACCATGCAGACGCGTGCGGTCACCCGCACGCCGAGCGGCAACATGATGGTGACCGTGGATCCCGGTGTGAGCGGGGCGATTCCGACCGACGAGGACGCCGAGGACGGCCTGTCGGCCGAGGGCGTCATCGGCTCCACCCCGCCCGCGACGGCCAGTCCGAGCGGTGGTCTGCCGCAGCGTCAGCCGGCTGGTGCGGCTCCGAGTGGACTGCCGCAGCGTCAGCCGGGCAGTGCGACTCCGGGCGGTCTGCCGCAACGTCAGCCGGGGGCGGACGGTCCCACTCTGCGGCGCGCCACCACCGACAGCGGACCCGGTCTGCCACGGCGTGAGCCCGGCGCCAACGGCCCGCAGATGCCGGGCGCGCAGCCCGGCGCGAATCTGCCGCAGCGTCCGAATACCGGTGGCGGACTTGCTCAGCCACAGGCCAACCTGGCCGCGAATATGCTCAAGCGCCAGCCCGGCGCCGCGGGGCAGCCCCGCACCGGCGGTCTGCCGCAGCGTCAGCGCGGCGGTAACGGCGCGCCACAGCGTGAGCCCGGTGCGGGCGGTATGCCGCCGCGCGAGGGCGGTCCCGGCGGGTTGCCGCAGCGGGGTATGGGTGCCGCGGGTCTGCCGCGTCGCGGAGGTCCGGCGGGGCCGGACGCCCCGGGTGGACCCACACCGCCGCAGGGCCCCGGTGGTCTTCCGGAACGTCCGGCCGCCAACCGGCAGCCGGGTCCGGGCGGTCTGCCGCAGCGTGAGCCCGGCGCCAACGGCCTGCCCAAGCGTGGACCCAACGGTCTGCCGCAGCGGGGCGGCGAGGGTCTGCCGCAGCGCGATGCCGCGGGTAACGGTCTGCCGCAGCGTGGTCCGGCCGGTGACGGTCTGCCGCAGCGTGGTCCGGGTGGTCTGCCGCAGCGCGATGCCGCGAGTGACGGTCCGTCCCAGCGCGATACGGCGGGCAATGGTCTGCCGCAGCGTGATTCGGCTGCGCCGCAGCGTGATACACCGGGCACCGGCCTGCCGAAGCGGGATCCACTGAGCGGGGATCTCCCGCAGCGCGATGCCGCGAGCAATGCGCTGCCGCCGCGGGATCCGTCCGCCGGTGGTCTCCCACCGCGCGACGGCGGTCTGCCGCGGCGTCAGCCGGGCGCGAACGGTCTGCCGCAGCGTGGTCCGGGTGGTCTGCCGCAGCGCGATGCGGCGGGTAACGGCCTGCCGCAGCGCGAGAACACGGGTAACGGTCTGCCGCAGCGTGACGGCAACGGTCTGCCCAAGCGCGAGAGCCCCGGCCTGCCGAAGCGGGAGAGCACCGGCAACGGCCTGCCCAAGCGCGATCCGCTCACCGGTGACCTGCCCAAGCGCGATCCGCTCACCGGTGACCTGCCCAAGCGCGATCCGCTCACCGGAGATCTGCCCAAGCGCGATCCGCTGACAGATGATCTTCCGCAACGTGATTCGATTGGTAACGGCCTGCCGCAGCGCGACTCCGCCGGAACCGGCCTGCCGCGCCGCAGCGCCACTCCGCCCGGATTGCCGCAGCGAAATTCGGCGGAAACCGAGCCGCCGCAGCGGGATTCGGGTATAACCGGTCTGCCGCAACGCAAGCCCGGTGCCGGACTGCCGCCGCGTCCGCTGCCGACGCCCGGCCTGAGCCTGCCGCCTGCGGATCGATCGGCCGAGAACACAGACAAGGGGGAGGACCTGGGCGAGGGCCGCGAACGCGGTCGCCACAGCTTCAAGTCCAACCCGCAGAAGACGGCCGCGTTCTTCCAGACGCGGTTGCAGCCCACCGAGGACACTCAGTCGTCGATGGCCGACAGTCCGATCTTCGCGGAGATGATGTCGGCCTGGCTGTCGGATCCGAATTCGGATCGGTCCGAGGTGGCTGCCGCCTTCGAGTCGCCGGGCGACGAGGGCTGGGAGGCTGCCCGCCGGGCGGTCGAAACGACCTCGGACAAGCGCACCGCATCCGGACTGCCACAACGCGATCCGGGTAACCGGCTCGTACCCGGTGGTGTGGATGGCAAGGTCGACCGGGTACCGCGTAACCGGGACGCCGATGCCATCAGGTCAAGTCTGAGTCGTCACCAGCAGGGCGTCCGGGATGGCCGCGCAATGAAGGCAATGAACCTTACCGGAGATAAAGGAGACCGATGAACCCCGATCTAGGTGGTACGAACCGTCAGCTGGACTGGCTGGTTTCGAACTTCGCCAACGAGGTTCCTGGCGTCGCTCATGCCGTGCTGGTTTCGGCGGACGGTCTGTTGATGGCCGCGAGCGCCCAGTTGCCCGTGGACCGTGCCGAGCAGCTATCCGCAGTGACCGCCGGGCTGGCCAGCCTCTCGGTGGGTGTGTCGAACCTGTTCGAGGGCGGCACAGTTCTGCAATCCGTAGTCGAGATGGAACACGGCTACCTATTGCTGATGGCCGTCGGCGACGGTTCCTATCTGGCCGTGCTGACCAACACGTCGTGCGACATCGGCCAGGTCGGCTACGAGATGGCGCTGTTGGTTGAGCGGGTGGGCCAGACGGTTCAGGCGACGCCTCGCGTCACGATGGGTTCCTGATGGTGGGATGGACATAGACAACCAGCGCGTGGGGAGCGCCGAGCCGAGCCTCGTACGCCCGTACTCACTGACCGCCGGCCGCACGCGGCCGACGGTCGAGTTGGCGTTGGAGGCCCTCGTCGCAGCGCAAGCGGTCGCCTTCGAGCGGCAGTTCGAACTCACCAATATCGAGACGTCAATCGTGGAGTTGTGCAGGGAGTCGCCATCGGTTGCCGAACTGGCTGCCCGGCTGGGTATCCCGATCGGGGTGGCACGTGTTCTCGTTGCCGATCTCATCGAGGCCGGACATGTACGAGTCTCGGCGACATTGAAGGACGACTCGAGCGACGATGAACGTCGCGAGCTGATCGAAAGGGTTCTTAGTGGACTCCGGCGTATTTGATTCGACGGCCCAGGTCGATACCCGCACCAGTAAACCTACCTCGGCGAAGATCGTGGTCGCGGGCGGTTTCGGTGTGGGCAAAACGACCCTGGTCGGTGCGGTCTCGGAGATCGTTCCGCTGCGCACCGAGGCATTGGTGACCAATGCCAGTGTCGGGGTCGACAGCCTGGCCGCCGTGCCGACGAAGAACACCACAACGGTGGCGATGGACTTCGGCAGGATCAGCCTCGCCGATGACCTCGTGCTCTATCTGTTCGGTACACCGGGGCAGTACCGCTTCTGGTTCATGTGGGACGACCTGATCCGCGGCGCCATCGGCGCCGTGGTGTTGGTCGACACCCGCCGGCTGGAGGACAGCTTCGCCGCCGTCGATTATTTCGAGGCGCGCAGCCTGCCGTTCCTGGTCGCCATCAACGAATTCGATGATGCGCCCAGGTATCCGACCGAGGACATCCGGCAGGCGCTGGCCGTCCCGGCGGACGTGCCGATCATGTCGATCGACGCGCGCCGGCGGGAGCCGGTGAAGCAGGCGCTGGTCTCGGTCACCGAGTACGCGCTGCGCAAGGTCGTACAGGGTTACTGAGCCCGGCGAGACAGGGTCACGAGCCCTGCCTGCCGGAGCAAGGGCTGCCCCTGTGCTCCGCGGCGTGTTCCGGCGCCACGGGGTGATCACACCCAGTCGCACCCCCGCCGGGGATGCGCACGTCCGATCCGAGCGGGTCGGACGCGTCGCGTATCCCGGGCAAGGGTGCGACTGTCCGTGACTCGATGAGGGCTGTGGTCCATTAGCTCTCGCTGTCACGAACGCCGTGTAGCGGATCACCCACGCCGCCGCGAACATATCCTTAACTCGATCTGCGTACACTCACCGATCACAGGAATACACAGCGGGCCGCCTGAGTTCCGCCCACCCCAGACAACGCCAACCCCAAAGGTCTCGGCCCTTGGGGGCCGCGACCCGCCGGAGCGAAGCGGAGGCAAGAAAATACAGTCTGCGCGAGAGTTGTTGGCGGAGTTGCTCGATGCCGGTTCTTTCGTGACCTGGGATCGGTCGCCGGTGGAGGTTGCGACGGGGGCCGAGTATCGCGAGGACCTGCGGGCGGCTGCGGATCGTTCGGGGGTGGACGAGTCGGTGGTGACCGGTGAGGGCCGGTTGCGAGGGCGGCGGATCGCTGTGATCGCTTGTGAGTTCGGATTTCTCGCGGGATCGATCGGCGTGGCGGCGGCGGAGCGGATAGTGCTTGCGGTGGAGCGGGCGACCGAACTCGGATTGCCCCTGGTGGCCTCGCCGACCTCGGGTGGCACCCGGATGCAGGAGGGCACAGTCGCTTTCGTGCAGATGGTGAAGATCGCCGGGGCCGTGACGATACACAAGGCGGCCGGGTATCCGTATCTGGTGTATCTGCGCGATCCGACGATGGGCGGGGTGTTCGCGTCCTGGGGTTCGTTGGGGCACATGACATTCGCCGAGCCGGGCGCGTTGATCGGCTTTCTCGGACCGAGGGTTTATCAGGCGCTGTACGGACGGCCGTTCCCCGAAGGTGTGCAGACCGCCGAGAATCTGTATCGCAACGGGGTCGTCGACGGCGTGGTGCCGGTTCGGGTGTTCCGGCGGATCGTGCATCGGGTGTTGAACGTTGTGAATAACCTTCAGGGGCAGGGGATTTCGGATTCCGACCGGTCGGGATCGGGGATGGTCGTCGAGAACACCGGATCAGATGATGCGAAACACCCTGTGGAACAACCGGGTTCGAGCGCTTGGGATTCGGTGCTGATCTCCCGCCGCCCGGAGCGCCCCGGAATACGCGAACTGTTGCGCCACGTGACGGACCGAGTTCCGTTGAGCGGCACCGGTCAAGGCGAATCGGATCGGACCGTCGTATTGGCGCTGGCTCGTCTGCGCGGTCGACCGTGTGTGGTGTTCGGACACGATCGGGCGGGGCAGACCGGCGAGAACACCATGGGCCCGGCCGCATTACGGGAGGCGCGGCGCAGTATGCAGCTGGCCGCGGAACTGCACCTGCCGCTGGTTCTGGTGATCGATACCGCCGGTGCGGCACTCTCGCGCGAGGCCGAGGAACGCGGCCTGGCTCCCGAAATCGCCCGCTGTCTGGCCGATCTCATCACGCTCGAGACACCCACCGTCTCGGTGCTGCTGGGACAGGGCAGCGGCGGTGGCGCACTGGCTCTGCTCCCGGCCGACCGGGTGCTCGCCGCGACGCACGCCTGGCTCGCGCCGCTGCCGCCGGAGGGCGCCAGCGCCATCGTCTTCCGCGACACCGAGCACGCACCCGCGCTGGCCGACGCGCAACGTATCCGCGCGGCCGATCTGCTGGCCGACGGTGTGGTGGATCGCATCGTGCCCGAATATCCGGACGCAGCGGACGAATCGGTCGACTTCGCCCGTCGCATGGTGAGCACGATCGCCGCCGAATTGACCCGGCTGGACGGCCGATCGGCGGACGAACTCGTGCTCGCTCGCCAGCAGCGGTACCGCCGCCTCGGTCTGCGATGAGCGCGGACCAGCGCACCAACACGCTCCGGGGCGTTCGTTGACGGTTGGACGAACCGCTCCTACCGTCGAATCGTGACCTATCGCAGCGAGACCAGTGCCGTCCCCTCGATCGTCCTGAACGACGGGTCCGTGATTCCGAGGCTCGGCTTCGGTGTCTTCCAGGTTCCGCCGGGGGATGCGGCGGCGGCGGTCACGTCGGCGTTGGAGGTCGGATACCGCAGTATCGACACTGCGGCCGTCTACGCCAATGAGGCCGGAGTGGGTGATGCGGTGCGCAAATCCGGCCTGGACCGCGACGAGGTCTACCTCACCAGCAAGCTGTGGAATTCCGAGCAGGGCTACGACTCCACGCTGCGTGCCTTCGATGCCACCATGGCCGAGCTGGACATGGATTATCTGGATCTGTACCTGATCCATTGGCCGGTGCCCGCCGCCGATCGGTACGTGGATACGTTCCGCGCGATGCAGGAGATCAAGTCGCAGGGGCGGGTCGGATCGATCGGTGTGTCGAATTTCACTCGCGAACATCTGGAGCGGCTGATCGGCGAAACCGGAGAGACTCCGGTGCTGAACCAGGTCGAGTTGCACCCCAGCCTGGCGCAGCCGGAACTGCGCGCCTTCCACGCCGAGCACGGCATCGCGACCGAGGCGTGGGCCCCGCTCGGGCAGGGCTCGGAGCTGAAGGATCCGACGATCGGCTCGATCGCCGCGGAGGTCGGCCGCAGTCCCGCTCAGGTGATCATCCGCTGGCATCTGCAGCTGGGCAATGTGGTGATTCCCAAGTCGGTGACCCCGTCCCGGATCGAGGAGAACTTCGACGTGTTCTCCTTCGAGCTGAGCTTCGAGCAGATGCAGCTCATCTCAGCGCTGGATACCGGCAGCCGGCTCGGTCCGGATCCGGCGACTTTCCGCGTCGGCCTGGAGGATTGATCACACGCGGCGCAGGCCGAGGTACTCGGTGAGTTCCACCGCGGCGGCCCGGCCCGCGCGATTCGCGCCGATGGTGCTGGCCGACGGGCCGTAGCCGAGCAGATGGATGCGCGGGTCGGCGGCGACCTGGGTCGCGAGCCGACCGGTCATGGTGATGCCACCGCCCGGTCCGCGCAGCCGCAGCGGCGCGAGATGATCGAGCGCACTGCGGAATCCGGTGGCCCACAGGATCACCTCGGCGGGCTGGAAGGAGCCGTCCGCCCAGCGCACGCCGTCCGGTTCGATCCGGGTGAACATCGGATGCCAGTCCATTACGCCGCGTGCGCGTGCGGCACGAATCCGGTCGTCGACCGGTAGTCCGGTCACCGACACCACCGAGCGGGGCGGCAGTCCGCGCCGCACCCGATCCTCGACCATCGCCACCGCGCGCCGCCCGGCCTCACGGGTGAATTCTTCGGTGCGCCAGCGCGGTTCGGTCCGCGACGTCCAGGTCGTCGTGGTCACCTGCGATATCTCGTCGAGCAACTGGACCGCCGAGATTCCGGCGCCCACGACCACCACGTGCCGCCCGGCGAACTCTTCGGCGGTCCGGTAGTCGTGGGCATGCAGTTGCCGCCCACCGAACGTCTCGGCGCCCGGGTAGTAGGGGATGAAGGGCTTCTCCCATGTTCCCGTCGCATTGATCAGCCCCCGCACCCGCAGTGTCGTCGCTACTGCGTCGGAAGCCTTTGCCGCAGCGGCAGATTCGTTGCTCGGATCCGAATGTCCGTTCGTCCGCGCTGCGGCCGTGCGATGGTCCCCGTCGCCAGTTGTGTCGGAATGCCGTGTTGCACTGCCGTATTCACTCGCCGGTCCGGTCGGCTCGGCGGATGTGTGGGGAGTCGGGTCGGCCGGCTCGCCGGAGGGCGGTGTCGTAGCGCCCGGGACGGTTTCGGCGTGCAGTAGTCCGTCGACGGATTCGGTGGGGCAGGTGCTGGGGGTGGCGCGGTCGCAGACCACGCGGACGGTGGTGGGCCGGTGGACGCGCAGGTCGTAGCGCTGCTCGTAGCGGGCGTAGTACTCGGGGATGGCGGTGGCGGCCTGGGCGTGTTCGGAACCTGGGCGCAGCACTTCGGCAAATGCCATTCCTGGGAGGTCGTGAACGCCGTTCACGGTGGTGAGGGTGAGCGAGGGCCAGCGGAACTGCCAGGCCCCGCCGGGGCCCGGCGCGTGATCGATGATGAGAAAGTCCTGTTCGGGACGCAGCCCGAGGCGTCGGAGGTGGTATCCGGCGGACAGTCCGGCCTGTCCGGCACCGATCACCAGGATGTCGGCATCGGGTGCGGTCACGGCCGCCACAGTACCGCGAAGTGCGTCGGGTGCGGCCGGGCAACCGTGCGCCGCATACAGTGAAGGTTGTCCGAGGCGAGACGATGTGTCCGAGCCCACTACCGCACGAACCGGGGAGGCCCCTTGCTCGCAGTGAGCCGCGATGGTGACGTTGTCACCATCGAATTACAGCGTCCGGAGCGCCGCAACGCGCTCAACGAGGAATTGGTGGGGCGGCTGCGCGAGGCCGTGATCACCGCCGCGGCGGATGCCCGGGTGATCGTGCTGACCGGTCAGGGCACGGTCTTCAGCGCGGGCGCGGATCTGAACGGGGTGTACTCGGAGACCTTCCTGGACGCCCTGATGGGCATGTTGTCCGCGATCGAGTCGGTGCCGGTGCCGGTCATCGCCGCGCTCAACGGCCCGGCACTGGGCGGTGGCGTGCAGCTGGCGCTGGCCGCGGATCTGCGGGTGATGGCTCCGGACGCCTACATCGGTATCCCGGCCGCGAAAATCGGTGTCTCCGTGGATCGTTGGACCGTGCGCCGGTTGGCCTCGATCATCGGCGGCGGCCCCGCGCGCAGCATCCTGCTGGGCCTGGACACCGTATCCGCCTCCGACGCATACACTTTCGGCTTCGCGAACCGGATCGGAACGTTGGACGACGCGCAGGGCTGGGCCAAGTCGATCGCCGAGCTGGCCCCGCTGTCGCTGCGTCATCTCAAGCTTGTGCTCAACGACGACGGCACTCGCGATCCGCAGTCATCGGCGCAGCGGGAGGCGCTCGAGGCCGCGTGGAGCAGCGCCGATGCACAGGAGGCGCGCATGGCGCGGCAGGAGAAGCGTCCGGCGAAATTCGAGGGGCGCTGATGAGTACCTTCACCACGATCGTGCGCCGCGCCACTCTGGGTGTGGCCGGTGCGGTCGGACTGAGCTGGGTCGCGCGAGCGGTGTGGGAGATGCCCGCGGCGATGGGCGCCTCGGTCTCGGCCATCGCGCCGGTGGCCGCGCGGTCCGCCCGCTATCGCAAAGGGCAGTTCTACAACACCGAACCCAGTTCCCAGCTGGTTCCGGGATCCGGTGTGTCGCTGATGTTCTCGGCACTGACCAGGCGCGGCGTCGGCCGTCCGACCGGCCGGATCCCGCTGGCCACACCGGATGTGCCCGAACAGGCCGGCGCCCTGGCGGTCACCTGGTACGGGCACGCCTCGACGCTGCTCGAGGTCGACGGGTATCGAATTCTCACCGATCCGGTGTGGAGCGAGCGGGTTTCGCCGTCCGCGATCGTCGGGCCGACCCGGTTGCATCCGGTGCCGGCGCCGCTGTCGGAGCTGCCGCCACTGGATGCGATCGTCATCTCGCACGATCACTACGACCATCTGGACCGCGATACCGTCACCGCGCTGGTCGCGAGCCAACAGGCGCCGTTCCTGGTGCCGATCGGCATCGGCGCACATCTGCGCATGTGGGATGTTCCCGAGGAACGCATCGTCGAACTGGATTGGGGCGCTTCGTTTTCGCTGTCCGAACCGGTCGGCGGCGGGCAGCCGGGCGAGCTGGTCGTGACATGCACCGAGGCACGGCACTTCTCCGGTCGCGGGTTGGTGCGCAATACGACGCTGTGGGCCTCGTGGGCGATCGCCGGACCCACCCGGCGCGTCTACTTCGGCGGAGATACCGGTTACACCAAGGCATTCGCGGAGATCGGCGAGAGCCTGGGCCCGTTCGATCTGACGCTGTTGCCGATCGGCGCGTACGACGTGCACTGGCCCGATGTGCACATGAATCCGGAGGAGGCGGTGCGCGCACACGCCGATGTGTGCGGCGGGAATTCCGGACACGGCCTGATCGTCCCGATTCACTGGGCGACCTTCAATTTGGCGTTCCACGGCTGGTCGGAGCCGGTGCGGCGACTGGTCGCCTCGGCCCGCGCGGCCGGAACTCCGGTATCGGTTCCGTTGCCGGGTCAACGTATCGATGCCAATGCGCTATCACCGCAGGTTCACTGGTGGGAAGATATGGGCTGACCAGCGATAAATCCGATGGGTGAAGGAGCGGGACGGATGAGTCTGATGGATACCCTCAAGGGCTTGGTCGGCAAGGGGAGGGAGGTGGCCGCCGAGAACGCCGACAAGATTCACGGTGCCGTGGACAAGGCCGGCGAGTTCATCGATGAGAAGACCGGCGGCAAGTACTCCGATCAGATCGGCAAGGGCGCCACGGCGTTGAAGAACGCGATCCCGGAACAGCCCGGAGCCGAATCCGAGGCAGCCGCGGAGGCGCCGTCCGCTCCCGAAGCGTCGTCGGCTCCCGAAACGCCTGCCGCACCTGAGGCGCCTGCCGCTCCCGAGGAGCCGTCCGCGCCTGAGGCACAGGCCGAACCCGAACCTGCCGCGGAGCCGGAGGCAGTCGTTGCCGAGCCGACGCCCGAGACCGCTTCGGAGAGCGACGCCGAACCCGAGCCCGGACAGGGCTGATTGTCGGCAATCTGTTGTCGGACGGGCTGTGCTGTAGGGCATGTTCGGCCGCCCGTCCGTCTGCAGACCCGCGTGTGTGGCCGGTACGCAGTTATCGGCCCGTAAACTTCGACCATGGCCACCCGCCGGGATTTCGGGGGTATCGAGGTTGAGCTGAGCAACCTCGACAAGGTGCTGTACCCGGCGACCGGGACCACCAAAGGCCAGGTTATCGACTATTTCACCGAGATCGCCCCCGCGCTGCTGCCGCATATCGCCGGTCGGGCGGTGACCCGCAAACGGTGGCCCAACGGGGTCGCCGAATCCTCCTTCTTCGAGAAGAATCTGGCCGCGCACGCGCCGACGTGGCTGGACCGGCGGGTGCAGCAGCATTCGAATCGCCGCGTGGTGTACCCGCTGATCGATTCGGTCGCGGGGATGGCCTGGCTCGGGCAGCAGGCCGCATTGGAAATCCATGTGCCGCAATGGATTTTCGACCATGATAAGCGCGGGCCGATCACCCGGCTGGTCTTCGATCTGGATCCGGGTCCGGGGGTGGGACTGGCCGAATGCGCGCTCGTCGCGATGCGGATCCGCGATACCGTGCGCGATGTCGGACTGGACGCCTATCCGGTGACCAGCGGTAGCAAGGGGATTCACGTCTACGTGCCGTTGGCGCGCGTGCTCGATCCGTCCGGGGCCTCCACGGTCGCCAAGCAGGTCGCGGTGGGCTTGGAGAAGGTGTATCCGGAGCTGGTGACCGCGACCATGGCGAAGGCGGCCCGGCCCGGCAAGGTCTTCCTGGACTGGAGTCAGAACAATCCGTCCAAGACCACGATCGCCCCGTACTCGCTGCGCGGGCGCACCTCGCCGATGGTTGCCGCTCCGCGCGCCTGGGACGAGATCGAGGACCGGGAAAGCTTGCGGCACTTGACCTTCGAGGAGGCGCTGGTTCGCTGGCGTGAGCACGGCGACCTGCTGGCCGGACTGGATGCCTCGCATCGAGCCGGTGCGCCGGATCCGCTGGCCACCTATCGCTCGATGCGCGATCCCGAGCGGACTCCGGAACCTGTTCCGTCGCAACCTCCTACGCCCGGCGCGGGCAATCGGTTCGTCGTGCAGGAACATCACGCCCGCCGTCTGCACTGGGACGTGCGGCTCGAGCGCGACGGGGTGCTGGCGTCCTGGGCGGTGCCGAAGGGGCCGCCGACATCCTCGGCGGAGAATCGGCTCGCCGTGCGGACCGAGGATCATCCGTTGGAATACCTGGACTTTCACGGTTCGATCCCGCGGGGAGAGTACGGCGCGGGTGCGATGACGATCTGGGATTCGGGCACCTACGAGGCCGAGAAGTGGCGCGAGGACGAGGTGATCGTGCGGTTTCGCGGCACTCGCCTGGACGGCCGGTACGCGCTGATCCGAACCCGGGGCGACCAATGGCTCATGCATCTGATGAAGTCGGAACCTGTTGCAGCGCAATCGGTATCGAACGGTCAGCGGCGTCCGGTCGAGCTGCCCCGCGATCTGAGCCCGATGCTGGCCACCGCCGGTGACGTGGCGACCCTGGATGCGACGGACTGGGCTTTCGAGACGAAATGGGACGGCTTCCGGTTGATCGTCGAGATCGCCGACGGCGTGGTCACCGCACGCAGCCGGGCCGGAAATACCGTGACCGAACGGTATCCGCGCCTGGCCGCACTCGGTGAGGAGCTCGACGAGCATCGTGTGGTGCTCGATGGCGAGGCGGTCGTCTTCGATGCCGACGGAATAGCGAACCTCGCTCTGCTACAGGCGGATTCGGTGCGAGCCGAATTCGTCGCCTTCGATGTGCTGTATCTGGACGGCACATCCCTGGTCCGCAAACGCTATTCGGATCGCCGTCGGGTGCTCGAGGCGTTGGCCGCTCGCGCGCCCGCGCTCCTGGTGCCGCCTCGGCTGGACGGTTCCGGTGCGCAGGCATTGGACTACAGCCGCGAACACGGGATGGAGGGTGTGGTCGCCAAACGACTGGACTCGGTCTACCTGCCCGGACGACGCGGGCAGTCCTGGATCAAGACCCGCAACTGGCGCACCCAGCAGGTGGTCGTCGGCGGCTGGCGACGCAGCACCGCGCGGCCGTTCGCCTCTCTGCTGGTCGGGGTGCGGCACGAGGGCGAGCTGATCTACGCCGGGCGGGTCGGCACCGGATTCGACGAGCGGGAGATGGCGGATCTGGCCGCCCGCATGCGCCGCCTGGAACGCAAGACCAGCCCGTTCGACAACGACCTGACTCCCGCCGAACGCGAGGACGCCGTCTGGGTGACGCCGAAGCTCACCGGCGCCGTGCGCTATATGAACTGGACCGAATCCGGCCGCCTGTGGCATCCGGGCTGGCTCGGATCCAGTACTTGATCAGGCGTTTCCGGTCAGCAGCGGGACGATCGTGGACACATCGGTGACGATCGCGTTGCCCTGGAAGGCGAAATCGTCCAGCGCCCGGCCCATCGCCGCTTCGTCCCGGCCGCCGCAGGCGTCACCGACGACGACCGGGATGAAGCCCAGGTCGGTGGAGTGCGTGACGGTCGGTGCGATGCCGATCTCCAATGCCACACCTGTGATGGCGTAGGAGACGATGCCCAGGTCGCGCAGCGTCGCGGTGAGCGGGGTGCCCTCGAATGCGGACATCGTCGTCTTGTCGAAGACGATCTCGTCCGGTCCCGGGCGCAATTCCGGCACCAGTTCGAAGCCCGGCGTGTCGCGCAACAGGATCGGCTGCAGGTCCTCGACCGCATCGACGCCCTGCCAGTTCATCGCCATACGCAGGGCGAATACGCCGCTGAGGCGGGGAGGAAGGAACATGTGCCGCAAGAACACGACCGGATATCCGCCCTGGCGCGCCGCCTGCACCACGCGCACCACCTGTGCGACGATCGCGTCGGCGTGCTCGAGCTGGGACAGCACTCCCACCTGCATGTCGTAGACGATCACCGCCATCCGGTGCGGGTCACAGACGTCGGCGAGTCCGTCCGGAATGTCGAGCCCATTGCCCTGTCGCACCGAACTCTCCTTCTGTCGCATGCGGTTTCGACCCACAGTACCGGGCGTCGGCGTGTCGCGGAAACGTTCGCCGACCGGCCGCGGACATCGTTGACCTGGGTATTCGGGACCGATAGCGTGCTGTCTCGGTGGTGAGGTGCGGTCGGGGTGATCGGTGCTCGCGGTACCTCGTGCGGCGACGTGGGAGGTAACGGATGGGATTCGGGTGGCTCGCGGGTGCACACGCCTCGCGTCGGCGGACAGGCGTGGTCCTGTCCGTGGCGATCGCCATGGTGCTGGGCCTGCTGTCGACGCAGCCGACCAGCGCCGATGCGCGCTCTCCCGACGACGACCCGTTCTACGCCGCGCCCGCGGATCTGGCCGCCCAACCGGACGGTGCGGTGCTCGGCACCCGCGCGATCGACGTCTTCGGCCTGCCGCTGCCGATCTCGGCATGGCAATTGCGGTACCGCACAACGGATTCGGTGGATCGACCGATTGTGGGTGTGGCCACGGTGCTGGCGCCGACCACCTCGTGGGACAAGGGTCCGCGGCCGCTGCTGAGCTATCAGGTGCCCGAGGACAGCCTCGGCACCCGATGCTCGCCGTCCTTCGCTTTTTCCGGCGGACGTGATCCCGGCGTGGTGAACACACTGCTGGACGTGCCGTTCATGACCGCCGCGCTGTTGCGTGGCTGGGGGTTGGTGATCAGCGATTACGAGGGTCCGTACTCGCGGTTCCTGGACGGTCCGGGTGCGGGCCGGTCGGTGCTGGACGGCGTGCGGGCGGCGCTGTCCTTCGCGCACGGCGGTGTGCAGGCGACGAGTCCCGTTGGGGCTTGGGGATATTCGGGTGGTGCGTTCGCCACGCTGTGGGCGGCGCAGATGCGCGCGACCTATGCGCCGCAGGTGCGGTTCGCTGGGATCAGCACCGGCGGCGTTCCGGCCGACCTTCCCGCGATCGCCCGGCGCGTGGACGGCGGGCTCCAGGCCGGGCTGGCCCTGCTGATCGTGATGGCGCTGACTCGCAATCACCCCGAGTCGGGACTGTCCGGCATGCTCAACGATCGCGGGCGGGCGTTCCTGGCCGCGAACGCCACCGCCTGTGGATCCGATCTGGTGCCGCAAAACGTCAACGCGCATGTCGACGACTACACGAATGATCCGAATCTGTTGGACAGCAAAGTATTTCGCAATGTAGCCGCGGCCAATGAACTGGGCGTGAACGCACCGGACGTGCCGCTGTACATGTATCACAGCAACTCCGACGACGTGATTCCAGTGACGGGATTCAGTGCCCTGGTCGACCGGTACTGCGCGTCGGGCGCGACTGTCACCGCGATCCATTCACCGTTTCCCACACACAACGGCGCGGCGGCCGGAGAGGCTCTGGGGGGGATGAATTTCCTCGCCGACCGCTTCGCCGGGCGGCCCGTCACACCGGGCTGCACCATTCGATGAATGCCGTGATCACTGATTCCACTTGGTGGTGCCGGGTGCGGCGCCGAGGGTGTTGACCAGGTCCAGACCCGCGATGACCAGCGCCGGGCCGCCGACGGCGATCGTGCCGATGATGCCGCCGAGCGCGGCTCCCGCCAGGACGCTCGCCACCACGCCGGGGCCGCTGACGATGCCGGTGAGCCCGATCAGTGCGCCCAGGGTCGTGCCGATGAATCCGCCGATCGCGGTGGCGATGCCGAACTGGGTCGAGAAGGCTTCCAGCGCATGCTGATTCTCCGTCAACGAGGCCACCGGAAGCGCCCGTGCCGGCCGGGCCGCGGCCACATCCTTCACCGCGGTCAGGTCCAGTTCGCGCGAATCGGCGCTGATCCGGTGCGGCAGTGGGTATTCCGTGCCGTTCTGCCGGATCGACAGCGGCAGTGTGACGACGGTGTTGCCGTCGGTGTCGCGGATGTCGACGGTGCGCTGATCGGCCGCCGTTCGGAACGATCCACCGGTGAGTGTGGTCTGCACGGTATTGCCCACCAACTTCGTGGCATAGTGCACCACCGGCATGGCGGGATCGGCGTGCACGGTACCGGCGCCGAGGCCGAGGGCGATCGCCACCGGTACGACGGTAGCGATGAACTTGCGCAGGAGCATTCGCCTGTTCCAATCTTGATCAGGTTCGTCGGAGAACAAGGGCGCGCGCAGGCAGAGACTCCCGCTAATCGACCGGGTGCGCGCGGGTTCGTGTAGCGAAGTGGTAACTGCTGCACGTTCGCGCAATCCTAGAGATTGCGAGGATTGCCATTCCCGAATCTTGGCTAATCCCTCGAGATTCGGCCGTGATTGGATGATTCCGGGGTGCGAAAAAGACCCCGGGTCGGTTGATTCCCGGGACTATTCGTGCGAATCGGAGGATTCCTACCGAGCGGTCTAGAGCGCGAGGTTGATCGCCACTGCCGCAACGCCTATCGCGATCACGACGAGTAGTGCGACCACATCGCGACGTCCCGGGGCGCTCGGATACGCGGTGAGTTGCCCGGTGCCGCCGCGCGCGGTGATCGCCTCGCCGAGTTCGCCCGCGCGGCGCGTGGACACCGCCATCGCCGCGGTCAGGATGTCCATGATCGCGTTGTCGGTGGCGCGTTGCAGCAGACCGCCGTTCGGGCGCAGTTTGCGTGCGGCGCGCAGGATGCGCATCTCGTCCAGCAGGAGCGGAAGGCCGCGCAACGTCAGCGCGACCACCACGGCCCATTCGTCCACCGGCACCCGCAGCAGACGCAGTGGCGCACCGAGTTTCGCCAGGGCGGGCGCGATCTCGCCCATCGGGGTGGTCCACGCGATCAGGAAGGAGGAGATGACCAGCAGCAGCGCGAACGTCATGGTCTGCGCGTAGTGCAGCACCGCCGCCCAACCGGCAGGCAGGGAGGTGAAGGCGCCGACGCTCAGCAGCGCCCAGAACGGCCACGGCAGTCGCGGCAGGGTGCCCGGCGGCAGATGCGCCACCGCGCCGACGGCGATCAGGAAGACCACCACCAGGCCCAGCACCGGCCAGGAGGGCTCGAACAGCACGATCATGCTGAGCAGGAAGACCGCGATCATCTTCGTCCCGGCCCACAGCCGGTGCACCGGGCTCTGTACCGGAACCTCGCGGAGCAGCACCATGGTCATCGCGGGACTCCCGCACTGCCGGACGGAATGCGTTGTGCGCAAGTCGGTCTCATCGGTTACCTCCGGTCGCGCCGGGTCGCTTCGGGGTGAGCCGGGTCAGGCTTCGCGCCGCGAGTCCGGGAGTGTGGGCGGGTTCGGTCGTCGGCTGCACCGCGGTCTCCGGGATCAGGCCGTGCCGCAGGTGCACGGTCCGGTCGCAGACGCCCGTCATATCGTCCACGTCGTGTGAGATGACGATCAGGGTCAGGCCCGAATCCCGCAGGCGGGCAAGGAGTTCCACCACCTCGGCGCGGCCCTGCGGATCCAGTCCGGCCAGCGGCTCGTCGAGCACCACCACCTGCGGATGGCTGGCCACGATCGCCGCGAGCACCACGCGTTTGGCCTGGCCGCCGGAGAGTTCCTCGATCGAGTGCGAGGCCAGCGCGCGATCCAGGCCGACCGCGTCCAGCGCCCGGCCGACCGCGGCCGAGCCGGTACCGCTGCCGCCCCAGTCCTCGATCTCGGCGGCCACCGTCTGCCGCTGCAGTTGCAGCCGGGAATGCTGAAAGGCCAACGCCACCGTGCCGATTCGGGTCGAGACCCGGCGGGTGCCCGTGCCCTCGTGCAGTTCGCAACTACCGTGACTCGGTTCGACCAGTCCGGCCATGATCCAGGCCAGGGTGGATTTGCCCGATCCGTTCCCGCCCACGATCAGCAGCGCCTCGCCGCGCCGCACGGTGAGATCGACGCCGTGTAGAGCCGTTGCAGCCCAAGGGGTTCCGTGGTTGTAGGTGTGGCGGACACCGCGCAGCTCCAGGATCGGCTCGCCCATCGGACGGCGTCGCACGTCGCGGGCGGGGCGCGGCCAAGCGGGCAGCCGATCCACCTGCCGCCCGCCGGACAGATGCACCACGCGGTCCGCGGCCGCGGCATCGGCCTCGTGATGGGTGACCAGGACGACCGCCATCGGATGCCGCCGGGGCAGTTCGGCCAGCAGGGCGACCAGATCGCGGCGGCCGTCGGGATCGATCATCGAGGTGGCCTCGTCGGCGATCAGCAGCGCCGGTCTGCGGGCCAGCGCGGCGGCCACGGCCAGACGCTGCTGCTGACCGCCGGACAACGTGGCGGTCTCCGACTTGCCCATTCCGCCGAGCCCGACCTCGGCGAGCAGCGATTCCACCTCCACCTGCTCGGCCAGTTCCGGGGACAGACCCCACACCACGTCGTCGGCCACCTGCACGCCCAGGGTCTGGCTCTCCGGGCGTTGCAGGACCAGCGCGGTGCCGCCGAGTCGGCCCAGTCCGGCCGAGCCGGGACGTTCGACCGTGCCCGCGCTGGGCGGTCGTCCGGCCAGCAGCCTGGTCAGCGTCGATTTACCCGAACCGTTGTGTCCGACGACGGCCACGAACTCCCCGACGTCCACGGTGAGCGAGACCGCGGTGAGCGCATCGGTGCGCGCGCCCGGATAGCGGAACGACGCCCCGTGCAGGGTGACCGGCAGCGGCGCGATGGGACGGTCGTCGGGCGGGGCGTCCAACAGGTCGCGGCCGGGCAGCCAGGTCAGCCGGTCCAGGACCGAACCCAGGGCGAACCAGGAGAACACCGCGGTGGCGACCAGGCCGACGAGGATGCCGCCGCCGACATAGGCCCACCACCAGTGCAGTACCTCGTCGGTGAGCGAGCCCAGCGCCCGCCCCAGCGGCGCGAGCTGGGGTTGCTGTTCGGCGAGCCGCTGCACGCCCTTGGAAAGATTGCGGATGGTCTCGAACAACAGCTGTCGCGTGGCGGTGAACACCACCAGCATCCCGACCGAGAACAGCGAGGAGGCCAGACCGGCCAGGATCGAGAGTCCGATCACCGCGGGCAGACCGCCGCCGCGACGTTTGACGATGCCGACGATTCCGCCGATGATCGCCATCCCCACCGTGGTGAACGCGGAAAACATGCCCGCCACCACGAAGGTCACCAGGGTGGCCGCGGCCCCCGCGGTGAACACCGCGCGCAACCGGTGCCGATGCGCGAGCAGACCCATCGGCACCGCCGCGATCAGCATCAGCGCGGTGGCGATCGGCAGGACCGTGCCGACGGTCACCAATCCCACCGTGACACCGGCCAGGACCGCCCCGGTGGCCAATTCGATCGGGCGCAACGGCCCCTGCCCCAGCCGGGGCCGTTCGCTGCCTGTGGAAAGAGCGGTCACGATATCAAGTCTGCCAGGCCGGTCCGAGCGCCGTCCGGTGTGCGCGCTGTGAAACCCGTACGGCGGCTGTGTGTGGCGGCGGAGCACCTGTGGACGGCTGGGGATGACTGCGCGGTGGTCGTGCCACGGGTGTCCTCGGCGGGATGGGATCAGCCGATGCGGGCGAGGGTGTAGTCGGTGGGGTGGAGGGTTCGGGTGCGCAGGCGGTAGGCGGTGACCGTGCCGGGCCAGTTGTTGGTGATGCGGCCGGTCGCGTCGCGGTACCAGCTCGAACAGCTGGACCAGGGGGTGCGGCGGAGTCGGTGCTGGGTGTGGGCGTCGAAGTCGCGGGCGGCCTGCTCGGTGACCTCGAGGGTGTGGCCGGGGTGGGTGGTCAGGTGGGTCAGCGCCTGGCGGATGTAGCGGGACTGGCATTCGATCATGTACACGATCGAGCCGATGCCCAGATTCGTGTTGGGGCCGTACAGCAGGAACATGTTCGGGAAGTGCGGCACCGTCATGCCCAGGTAGGCGCGGGCGCCGCCGGTCCAGGCGTCGGCCAGATCCTGACCGTCGCGGCCGAGAATTCGCATGGGCCAGAGGAATTCGCTGCCCTTGAAACCGGTGCCGTAGACGATCACGTCGGCGGGGTGCACGACGCCGTCGGTCGTGCGCACTCCTTCGGGGACGATTTCGGCGATCGCGGTGGTGACCACGTCGACGTTGGGCTGCACGAGGGCGGGGTAGTAGTCGTTCGAGAACAGCACCCGCTTGCACAGCACCGGATAGTCCGGGGTGAGCGCGGCGCGCAGGTCCGGATCGCGGACTTCGCGGTGCAGGCTGGCGCGGCACAGCGATGCCACCAGACGTCGCAGGAACGGCAGATCGGCCAATCCCAGGGCGAAGAATTCCAGGAAGCACCACACCCAGAGGCGTTGTGCCAGACGCAATCCCGGTACGTGTCGGAACAGTGCGTGGTGGAACGGGCGGTATTCCCGGTCGGTGCGGCTGACCACCCACGCCGCGGTGCGTTGGAAGACCGTCAGCCGGGCGACCCGCGGCTGGATGGCCGGGACGAATTGGATCGCGCTCGCCCCCGTGCCGATCACGGCGACGCGTTTGCCGGACAGGTCGACCGAGTGATCCCACTGCGCGGAATGGAAGGACGGGCCCTCGAAGCGCTCGCGGCCGGGGATGGTGGGCAGTTGTGGCCGGGAGAGCTGCCCGACCGCGGAGATCAGCACGTCGGCGGTGTAGTGCGTGCCGTCGGCGATGCGCACGGTCCAGGTTCCGGTGGATTCGTCGTAGGCGGCCTCGGTGACGTCCGCGCCGAATCGGATCCGTTCGAGCAGGTCGTTCTCGGCGGCGAGGCTCTCCAGATAGTTCAGGATGTCGGCCGCGCCCGAGTAGCGGTGCGGCCAGTCCGGCTTGGGTGCGTAGGAGTACGAGTACAGCGGTGAGGGCACGTCGCAGGCCGCGCCCGGATAGGTGTTCTCCCGCCAGACCCCGCCCGGTTCGGCGGCTCGCTCCAGGATGGTGAAGTCGTCGAAACCGTTGCGACGCAGTTCCATCGCCATGCCGAGGCCACTGAATCCTGCGCCGATGATGATGATCGACGGTGCCGTCGTTGACATTGTGGCGCTCCTCACATCTGCGGGTGTAGCCTCCACTTTAAAGAGCGGGAGCGCTGGTGATCGAGATATTCGGCCATAATCGGAGTATGGCAACGGAGCAGCATCCCGCGATTCGCAATTGGGATTTCCCGCGAGGGATGGCGAGCGTGGCCCTCATGGTCGGCTACGCCCGTGAATACGGGGTAGCTGCCGAGGCCATGCTGCGCGGCACCGCCCTGACCGAGCGCACCCTCGCCGATCCGGACGCGCAGATCGATGCCCGGACCGAGTTGGCGGTGATCCGCAATCTGGTGCGCGCGCTCGGCACGGAACGTCCGGCGCTGGGCGTGGAAGTGGGGCGGCGCTATCACATCACCACCTTCGGCATCTTCGGGTTCGCGTGCGTCAGCAGCCCGACCCTGGGGGAGACGATCGCGTTCGCGCTGCGCTACCTGGAGTTGAGTTTCACCTTCTGCCTGCCGGTAACCCGTTGGGAGCCCGGACAATTCGTCGCCGATATCCACGACGAACTGGTCCCCCCGGACGTGCGGCGCTTCCTGGTGGAACGCGATGTGCTGGCCATGCATCAGGTGATGAGCGATCTGCTGGGCCGCTCGCTGACGCTGCTGCGCGCCGAATTCGATTATCCGGAGCCGGAATACGCCGACCGCCTCGCCGAGATCGTCGGTGTGCGGCCGCGTTTCGGGCAGCCCCAGAATCTGTTCGCACTCGATCCCGCCGTGCTGGAACAACCGCTGCCGCAGGCCAACGAGTACACCTGGGCGATGTGTCTGGCCCAGTGCCGGGAGCTGGTGCACCGTCGTCGCGCCCGCACCGGCATCGCCGCCGAGGTGCGCGAACGTCTGGTGCCGCGCGGCGGCGTCGACGGCTACGCCGCACCCCTGGGCATCGACGCGGTCGCCCGCGACCTGAACATGAGCACCCGCACTTTGCGTCGTCACCTCGACGCGGTGGGCACCAGTTACCGGGCGCTGCTGGACGAGGTCCGCCGCACCCTGGCCGAGGAAATGCTCACCGCCACACCGCTGTCGGTCAGCGACGTCGCCATTCGGCTCGGCTACGCCGAAGCCTCCACCTTCATCTACGCCTTCAAACGCTGGACCGGAACCACCCCTGCCTCCTACCGTCGCGAGCGGGTGCGCAAGTAGGAGCCGGACTACACCGCGGCGATGCGGCCGCCCATCGGGACCGGGCGCAGCAGGGTGGTCAGGCGGCCCTCGTCGATGACGTGCAGCAGGACCGCGGGGTCGGGCGCGTAGTCGATGGGGACCTCGCCCGGAGCGGTGACCTCCCAGGCGCCGCCGATGGTGGAGGCGACGCTGGGGGCTACGACCAGGGGTTTGCCGCCGAACAGGGTGGTGCCCATAGTGTGCATGTGGCCGGTGAGGACGCCGAGGATGCGGTGGTCGGCGGAGACGATCTGCTCGAGCCACTGCGGGTTGGCCAGGCGGATCGGGTCCACGACCGTGCTGTACATCGGCATCGTCGGATGATGCAGCGCGATCAGCACCGCGTCGTCGGGCGGGGTCGCGCGCAGCAGATCGGTGAGCCAGGCGAAGGTGTCGTCGCCGAGTTCACCGCCGCCGGTGCCGGGCACGGTGGAATCGAGCAGGGCCACCGTCAGCCCGTCCAGGCGCATCGCCCGATCGAGCGGTTCGGCCGAGGCCGCCTCGCCCAGGAGCACCCGGCGCAGCGCGGCACGGTCGTCGTGATTACCGGGCAGCACCCACAGTGGGATCGTGGCGGACCGCAGCGTGGCCAGCGCCTGTTCGTACTCCTGCGGCCGGCCCGCATCGGTGATATCACCGGTGAGCAGGATCGCATCGGGTTGCCGCGGCAGCGCGGCCAGATAGGCCAGCACCCGTTCGACTCGTTCGGCGTTTCGGGTTTTCAGGTCGAAATGTGTGTCGCTGAGCTGAGCCAGCAAAATCATCGGCGGGTGCCTTCTCGTGAGATCGCGCCGTTGCGCCCGAGCGTGCCTGGACGGCACCCCATCAGGCTAGATGTCCGGTTGGGGTTGCGTCTTCATGAGACGCGCCACCGAATATAGCGGAGATGCATGACCGCTCGGTCGCTGCCGCCGGGCGGGTCATGCGTCGGCGGCCAGTGCGAGCAGTGCGTCGGGATCCTCGGTGAGCCGGGTCGTGCCCGCGGTCCAGAAGTCCGGGCCCGGCGCGGCCGTGAGTGCCAGTTCGGCGGGGTCGCGCCACGGTGCGTCCAGGTGCAACCGCCACGAATGCAGGTGGGTGCGCGGGTAGGCGCCGGTTCGGTCGAACAGCGGATCACCGGCGATCGGATGTCCGATCCAGGCCAGATGCACCCGGATCTGGTGGCGGCGTCCGGTGATCGGGCGGACCGCGAGCACCGTGTGTGCCTCGCCGCGCAGCACCGTGGTGAATTCGGTGCGGGACGGATAGTTCTTGCCCGCCAGCACATCTCGTTGCGCGACCGACCAGGTGGCGCCGGCCGGACCGTCGTCGGTGCGCGCGATGCTCTCGCGCGGGGCGGCGATCCGCACCCGATTCTTGCGGCCCACACTCAGCGGCAGATCGATGACGCCGTGATCGGGCAGTCCGGTGGACGCGGTGACGGCCAGATAGCACTTCTCGGCGGTCCGCTTGTTGAACTGCCTGGTCAGCTGGCCGTGCGCGGCGAGATCCTTGGCCAGCAGCACCAGCCCGGAGGTCACCTTGTCGATCCGGTGCACCGGATACAGGGTTTCCCCGTCCTGTTCGGCGAGCTGCACGATATCGGTATCGTGCCGCTCCCCGGTCACGGAGATTCCGGCGGGTTTGTTCAGTGCCAGGATGGCCGCATCCTCCTCGAGGCGGCATTGTGCGCGTAGTTCCGGCCAGTGCATACCTGTAATAGTGGCGTCCGGCGCGTCGCGGCGGATGTGCGGCCCCCGGGCTGGCCTCAGGACGTCGCGTGTTCGAGTTCGGTGAGGGCCGTGTCGAGGTGGTCGATGAGGGTGGGCAGTTGGGGGACCGCGCGGCGGCAGCCGACTATGCCGACGTCGAAACTGTCGGCGGTGCTGGTGACGGTGATGTTCATGGCCTGGCCGTCGAACGGGATGGACAGCGGATAGTTGTGCTCGAGCCGGGCGCCCTGCAGATAGACGGGTTTGCGCGGGCCGGGCACATTGGAGATGACGAGGTTGAACGGGACTCGGGGCAGTGCCTGGAAGCCGGGTAGGAAGGTCAGCCCGAGCGGGGACATCAGCAGTGCGGACAACGCCAGCGCCTGCAGCCGCGGCAGTTCGGTGAACACGCGCTTGGATTCGCGCATCGAGGTGCTGATCGCGGCCAGCCGCTGCGCCGGATCCTCGATATCGGTGCCGAGATCACACAGCAGGGCGGCGACCAGGTTCCCGTCGGATTCGGCATCGCCGGTGCGGCGCAGGTTCACCGGGACCATGGCGATGAGTGGCTTGTCCGGCAAGGCATTTCGTTTCAGCAGATATTCCCGCAGGGCGGCGGCGGACAGCGCCAGGACCACGTCGTTGACGGTGGTTCCGGTGGCCCGGCGCACGGCGTGGACGCGTTCCATCGGCCAGGAGCCGACCGCGATACTGCGCGCACCGCCGATCGGGACGTTGAACATCGTCGGGGGTGCGGACAACGGCAATGCGAGCTTGCCCTCGCTCAGCGCGCGCACCGCACTGCGTACGCCGCCGACCTCGGTGGCCAAGCGCGGCAACGCATGCCGCACCTGCTGCCACAGGCTCTCGGGGGCGTCGGTTTCGGGTTCGGTGTGACTCACCGTCCACGGCGCGCTGATCCGGGTGCTGAACGGATCGTCGGTGAGGCTGCGCTGTAGCAGCCGCTGCGCGGAGACCCCGTCGATGAGGGCGTGATGCATCTTGACGTAGAGGGCGAGCCGATCCCGTGCCATCCCCTCGATGATCCGGCCCTCCCACAGCGGGCGGTGCCGGTCCAGCAGGGCGCCGTGCAGGTGCTCGATCAGGTCGAGCAGTTCGGCCGTGCCGCCGGGCTGGGGCAGTGCGCACCGTCGCAGGTGGTATTCCAGATCGATCTCGCCGTGCGCCCAGACCGCACTGGAGAAGTTGCCCAGGATGCGTCGTTGCCGTCGGCGGAAGCGCGGCCGCACGGGCGTGGCCGACATCAACTCCGCGTAGAGCGAGCGCACGAAATCGGTGCCCTGTTCGGCGGGCCGCTCGAAGATCTGCAGGCTCCCCACGTGCATGGGATGTTCCCGCGATTCGGCCGTGAGGAAGAGAGCGTCGATCGGGTTGAGAAGTTCCATCGAATCCGCCTATACCGGGTGGGTGTAGCCCTTGCGTGTACGGTGCGGCGTCGTTGCCCCCGTCCGGACGAATGCGACCTGATCCTGGTGCAGCCTTCGGCGCGATTACAGCGACGCCGGGTCCAGGTCCAGGGTGGTGCGATCGAGCGAGTCGAGCAGATCGAACAGCGGTGTGGTGCGCGGTAGTTCCCACCGATAGAAATAGCGTGCCGCGGCGCGTTTGCCGTCGTGGAAGGCGCTGGTGTGTCCATGCGCGGCAATGGCTTGTTCGAGCCAGATCCAGGCCACGACTACATGTCCGAAGGCCTCGAGGTAGGCCGCCGAATTCGCCAGCGCGATCTGCGGATCCCCGGACTTCCACAGCAGTGCGGTGCTGGTGGCGATGCGCTGGGTGGCCAGCGCCAGATCGTCGCCGAAATGGCCGAGTTCGGCATCGCCGGTGGCGCCGGCCGCGGCGACGGTTTCGCCGATGGTGTCCAGCAGCAGCGACAACGCGGCCCCGTTGTCAGCGGTGACCGCGCGCCCGAGCAGGTCCAGGCTCTGAATGCCGTGGGTGCCTTCGTGAATCGGATTGAGCCGGTTGTCCCGGTAGTGCTGCTCGACGTCGTAGTCGCGGGTGTAACCGGCGCCGCCGTGCACCTGGATCGCCAGATCGTTGGCGGCCAGACACCACTGGCTGGGCCAGCTCTTGGCGATCGGGGTGAGTACGCGCAGCAGTGTCTCCGCGCGGGTGCGCACGGAATCGGTTGTGGCGCTGCGCAGATCGTCGATCAGGGTGGCGCAGAACAGTTGCAGTGCCAGCGCGCCCTCGGCATAGGACTTCTGGGCCAGCAGCATGCGGCGCACATCGGGATGGTCCACGATCGGCACCTGCGGACCGTCTTTGGCGCCGGTCGGGCGGCCCTGCGGACGGCTGCGAGCGTAGTCCAGCGCCTTGAGATATCCGGTGTAACCGAGGGCGGTCGCCGCGAGCCCGATACCGAGCCGGGCCTCGTTCATCATGTGGAACATGTAGGCCAGCCCGCGATGTGGTTCGCCGACCAGATAACCCACTGCCCCGGGCCGCCCGCCCGGGGTGAACGCGCCGTCGCCGAAGATCGGCGCGGTGTTGACCGTGCCGCGCCAGCCCATCTTGTGATTGATTCCGGCCAGCACCACATCGTTGTGCTGGGTGCCCGAACCCTCTTGCGCCGGAAGGAATTTGGGCACGATGAACAGTGAGATGCCGCGGGTGCCCGCCGCTCCGCCCGGAATTTTGGCCAGCACCAGGTGGATGATGTTCTCCGACAGTTCGTGATCACCGCCGGAGATCCACATCTTGCGGCCGAACAGCCGGTATGTGCCGTCCTCCTGCGGTTCGGCGCGGGTGGTGATATCGGCCAGATTGGACCCCGCCTGCGGTTCGGACAGCGCCATCGTGCCGAAATAGCGGCCCTCGATCATCGGCGTGACGAACTGTTCGATCTGCTCCGGCGAGGCGTGTGCGGCGAGCAGATTCGCATTGCCCATGGTGAGCATGGGATAGCTGGTGGTCGCGACGTTGGCGGCGTAGAACCAGGCCATACACGCGGTGAACACGGTGTGCGGCAACTGCATACCGCCGACCCGCTCACTCATGGCCGCGCCGATCAGCCCGGCCTCGGCGAATGCCTTCAGCGCCCGCTCGACCTCCGGCAGCACGTGCACCTTCTCCCCGTCGAAGGTGGGCTCGTGCAGATCGTTGGCCCGGTTGTGCGGGGCGAAGTATTCGGTCGCCAGATCCTGTGCCAGTTCCAGGACCTGATCGAAGGTCTCCCGGGAGTGTTCCCGGTAATACTCGCGCTCGGTCAGCCGCGCGGTGTCCAACCACTCGTACAGCAGGAACTCGAGGTCCCGCGCAGACATGATGAGCGAATTCATGGACTCCACCCTTGCGATCCGCGAGCCCGCGCGCAACCCATTCCGGGTAGACGCACCCGGTGCATGAATACGCACCCCGTGCAGGGCCCGCTGCGGGTGCGAATCCGAGCTCGGGGTGCGCCCGAAAACTCGAATCAGCGGCGAGCGGAGGCGAACAGCGGCGCGATGAAGCGGTGCAGCATCTGCGACTCCTCGTCCTCGTCGCGACCCGGGACGGTCAGCAGTGAGACGATCGCGCGAGTCAGCCAGCGGGCCAGCAGCGTCGCGTCCCCGTCCGGCGCGGCGCCGGTCACCGATCCGGCAATGGCCTCGATGACCTGCGAAGTCTGGGCGATCTCGATGGCCAGCCCCGCATCTCCCGGACGGAACCAGGCGATCAGCAGCGGATCGGCGCGCACCGCCCGCAGACTGGCCAGCACACCGGCGACCACGCGCTCACCCGGATCGGCGATTCCGGCGATCTCGGCGGTGATCCGCGCCCCGATGCGCCGGGCCTCGCGGTGGACGAAGGCCAGCTGCACCGCCTGGCGACTCTCGAAATAGCGGTACAGCGTGGCCCGCGAACAGCCCGCGGCCTTCGCGATATCGCCCATCTGCGTGGCGGCCACCCCGCGCTCGGCGAACAGCCGCGCCGCGGCGTCCAGGATCCGTTCGGCGGCGCTCAACGAGCGCTCCTCACCCAGCCAATCACTCACAACTCTCCCGCCGCCGCTCGTCTCCGGCATGCGCCTCGGCGCCGGGCCCGAACTCGCTCACGCCGCCGGGCCCCGGACACCGAACGGCACACTGACCGGCCAGCGCACATAGCTGCCGTCGGTGTATCGCACGTTGTCCATGTCGACGGTGAACTCCGGACAGCGGGCCAGCAACTCCTGCAGGGCGATGGTCGCCTGCATCCGCGCCGCGGCCGCACCGAGGCAGTGGTGATTGCCGTTGCCGAAGGTCATGATGTTCCGCGGGCTCCGGGTGACATCGAGTTCTGCTGCGTCCGGCCCGAATTCGCGCTCGTCGCGATTGGCCGAGCCGTACAGCAGCAGCACGCGACGACCTTCGGGGATGACGCCCCCGTCGAGTTCGACATCGCGAGTGGCGGTGCGCGCCAGACCTTGTACGGGCGAGGTGAGTCGCAGGAATTCGTCCACCGAGCCGGGAATCAGATCCGGATCCTCGACCAGCCGCCGGCGCTGGCGCGGGTTCTGGGCCAGCAATTGCACCGCGCCGCCGAGGTTTCCGGTGGTGGTGTCGTTGCCGCCGGTGATCATGGTGAAGGCGAAACCGAGGATCTGCAGAATCTCCCCGACGTCGCCGTCCGCGCCCAACCCGGAAGCCACCAGATGGGAGATGGTGTCCTCACCCGGTGCGGCCCGGCGCTTCTCGATCAGTCCGGTGAAGTACTGCATCAGTTCGGTCACCGCGGTCTGCGCCTGCATGACCCCGCCGGCGCCGGTGGCCGAGGCCGCGACGATCGCCTCGCTCCAGCCGTCGAAGGCGGCCCGATCCTCTTCGGGCACACCGAGATAGTGCGCGACGACCATGGTCGGCAGCGGTTTGAACAGCTCCACGGTGATGTCGCCGCCGCCCGCCGCGCGCAGCCGCTCGATCCGTTCGACGACGAATTCCCGTACCGCCGGGCTGATCTCCTGCACCTGCCGCGGGGTGAACCCCTTGGCCACCCGACGCCGGAAGATCGTGTGATCCGGCGGATCGGTGAAGACGAACGGCCGATTCTCGCCCAGGCCGATCGCGCTCAGATCGGTGTAGTCGACCGTCAAACCCTGTGCGGAGGAGAAGGTTTCGGGATCACGCACGGCCTCGTAGACGTCGCGATACCGGGACAGCACGTAATAGTCCTGGTCCTCGCGCCCCTCGGGGACGACGTGGTGCACCGGATCGTGCTCCCGCAGCGCGGCGTACATCCCCCACGGATCGCGCCAGCTGTCCCCGGATCGCAGCTCGAACCGAGCCTCGCGAGACAAAGTATCGCTCATGTCTCAACGGTAAGTCAGATTGCTTCCTATGTCCAGAGTCGATGCGGACGCCCGATCGATCCGTCGCGGGGGCGCGCATGCCGATCGGTTGCCGAGATTGCCTGCGGCGGCGCGAGGATCACGATCCGCTCGCCGGACGGTCTCGATTTCGCGGTGCGTCCGGCCTGCGGTGGCCGGAAATCTAATCGCTCGGCGAACCCATAACCGCTCCCGTACGATCGCGTTCGAGACCCCGGCGTGCCGGAGTCCCGAACGGCCTGCAGGAGGGGGAGGAGTTGAGACTTCGTCTACCGGCGACCGTCCGTCAGGGCGCGGACTGGTTGCGGCGTCTGGCCGCCACCACGCCCGGCGCGATCGCCGCGATCGCCGTCGCGGCCGTGGTGCTGTGCCTGATATCGGGTCTGGTCTGCGCGAACGAGTTGAGCGACAAGACCACTCGCCGCGACAACGCGCTGACCCGCTCGGAGCCGCTGAACAACGCGGCGCAGAGCCTGTATGTCGCGCTGTCCCAGGCCGATGCGAGTGCGGCCACCGCATTCCTGTCCGGCGGTGTCGAATCGCCGCAGATCAGATCGCAGTATCAGCAGGCGCTGGCCGACGCGGCCGGCGCACTGGCCACCGCGACCGCCGGGGCGAACGACCCGCAGAGCCGCCGGATCGTCGCGAACATCTCCGCGGATCTACCCGCCTACACCGGACTCGTCGAGTCGGCGCGGGCCAACAACCGGCAGGGCTTTCCGGTCGGCTCGGCCTATCTGCGCGAAGCCTCGGGTCTGATGCAGAAGTCGTTGCTGCCCAGCGCGGCTCAGCTCGCCACCGAACGCGCCGCCGCCCTGCGCGCGGATCAGCGCGCGATCACCGGGCCGCCGTGGCTGGCGATCGTGCTGTTGTTGCTGGTGCTGGCGGGTGCGGGCGCGGCGTCGCGAATTCTGCTGCGGCGCACCAACCGGCTGTTCAATCTCGGCATCGTCACCGCCGCGGGCGCGGCGCTGGTGGCACTGGTGTGGGTCGTGGTCTCCGCGATCACCTCGGCCGGTGCGATCGATACCGGCGCGGGCGGTCCGACCACGCGTTCGGAGAATCTCGCCCAGGCGCGGATTCTCGGGCAGCAGGCGCGCACCGACGAGATGCTCGAATTGATCACCCGCGGCGACACCACCGGTACCGAGGCCGATTTCTCGGCCAAGACCGGTCAGTTGCACGATCGGTTGTCCGGCGTGGTGCGAGCCGATTCTCCGGTGCTGCTGCAGTTCTCGCAGTGGGTGGCGGGACATCGCAAACAGGTGGGCTACTACGACGCCGCGAATTATCCCGCGGCGGTGGAGCAGGCCATCGGCACCGCACCCACCGATTCGTCCGGAATCTTCACCGTCCTGGACGATTCGGTGCGCGCGGATCTCACGCAGACCCGGGTTCAGGTGCGCGAGCAGATCGCCTCGGCCGGTGACAGCTGGATCGGCGCCGCCGCGGGCACACTGGTACTGCTGGTGTTCGCGGCCGGCGCCGCGGTCATCGGACTCTGGCCGCGGCTGAAGGAGTTCCAGTGAGGCGCACCCGGTTGTTGCGATCGCTGGTCGTCCTGGCGACGACCGCACTTCTGGCGGGCTGCGGAGCCGATGCGGCCGTGCCGGGGTCCGAACCGGTCTCGCCGGTCCGGCCACTTCCGCCCGATTCGCAGACGATAAAGCCCAGTACGACGCCCGCCGCCCAGTGCGGCGATCTGACCACCAGCCTGACACCGAGTTCCGGTGCGTTCGCGCCGGATTCGACGATGGCGCGGATCAAGGCCAAGGGCCGCCTGACGGTCGGCGTCGATCAGAACACCTATCTGTTCGGCTTCCGCGATCCGTCCACCGGGCAGCTGGAGGGCTTCGACATCGATCTGGCGCGCGAGATCGCCCGTGACCTGTTCGGCGACCCGAACCGGATCGAACTGCGCTCGGTCTCCACCGCCGAGCGGGTGCCCGTGTTGACCGACAACCGGGTGGACATGGTGGTGCGCACCTTCTCGGTGACCTGTGAGCGTCGTCGTGACGTCGCCTTCTCCAGTGCGTATTTCACTGCGGCACAACGCATTCTGGCTGCCAAGACATCCGGTATCCGGTCCGCGGCCGATCTGGACGGCAAGCGGGTGTGCGTCACGGTCGGCGCGGATTCGGCCGACCGGCTGTTCGCCCTGAACCTGCCGCATCCACCGACCGTCCTGGGTGTGACGAACTGGACCGACTGCCTGGTGGCGCTGCAACAGGGACAGGTGGACGCGGTCAGCACCGATGAGCCGATTCTGGCCGGTCTGGCCGCGCAGGACGCCAATCTCCAGGTGGTCGGCGGTCCGCTGGGATACGAGTACTACGCGGTCGGATTGCCGCACGGCCAGGACGATATGGTCCGCTTCGTCAACGGCGTACTCGACCGCATCCGCGCCGACGGCACCTGGCAGCGGCTCTACAACGCCGGCCTGGGTTCGCTCGGTCCCTCGACCGGACCCCCGGCCGCGCACTACAGCGGATGAGGTCGCAGATGCATGCGCTCACCGCCCTCGAGATCGACAGCGAGCTGGCCTCGCGCGGACGGGAGATCGACGCGGTCACCGCCACGCTGCTGGAGCTGGATCGGCATCCCGGCCTGGTATTGCTGCGCGGATTCCCGCCGACGGGCGGCACCGCGCAGCAGTGGCGTCCGATCGAACAGTTGCTGGATCTGATGTGGGAGGACTTCGGCCGGATCCAGGCGATTCTGGATCAGGCGCGGGTCGTGCGGGCACAGCGCACCAAACTCACCGATGCCGATCGCGCCGAACTCACCAGACTGCTGCGCGATCGTCCGCACGAGGCCGCGCGGACCGCGATCCCGATGGCTCAGCGCTCGCTGACCGGACCCGGTGAGCAGGTGCTGTTCGTGGGTATCGCGGATACCCTGGAACGGATGCGCACCGCGTTCCCGCAGATCGCGAGGTTTCTCGACGCCGTGGACGCGGCGAATACCCGGGTGCTCGCGGCGCTGAAACCGGTGCAGGCCGAATTGACGCGGCTCGGCGGCATCACCCCGGAACTGCGAGCGATCGCCGACGCGGTCACCGATATGCTGAGCCGCTCGGCGACCGATCCGCTGTCCCTGAACACGTCCGAGATCGACTCTCGCGCCGCGGAATTGGTCCGCAGGATCGAACGCGAATCACACGATCTGGCCGAACTGCGGGTGCTGAGTGAGCAGTGGCCGACAGCGATCGAGCAGACCCGCGACCGGCTCGGGGCGATCGGGAAGGTCGTCGATCGGGGCGCACTCGCGCGGGAGCAGGTACAGGAGAAGATCCACACCGCCCCCCTGCCCGCCCATCGGGACGAGACCGGACCGCTGCGCCGCGAACTCGACGCCCTCGCCGACGGCCCCCCGGACACCCGCGCCGCCTTCGCCCTGCGGGAGTTGCGCCGCCGGATCGCCGCGGCGCACACCCGTGCCGAACAGGCGCTCGAACTGGCCCAGGGTCTGCTGGACCGTCGCGCGGAACTGCGCGGCAGATTGGCGGCGTACCAGGCCAAGGCGGCTCGTCTCGGTGTGAGCGAGGAACAGGATGTGTTGTCCGCCAACCGGATCGCCACGGGCCTGCTCGGCCGCGTGCCGTGCGATCTGGCGGCGGTCACCCGGGCGATCACGGACTATCAGCAGGTCGTCGCGGAAGTGTCGGGGAGGCGGGGATGAGTGGTACGGCGGGACCGGGTGGGCAGTGTGCCGAAACCGGATGCACCGGGACGATCGTCGAGGGCTACTGCGATACCTGTGGCACGGCGCCGCAGGTGACCGCGCCGCCCGGTGTCGCGTCATCGGCGGAGGCCGCCGCTCTGTGCGGTGAATCTGATTGCAGCGGAACAATTTCCGGCGGCTACTGCGATACGTGCGGGACCGCGCCCGTGCCGGTACAGCCGAGCGGTTCCGGTATCGCGACGGCAGGGAGCGCACTCCCGGGGACGCAGCCGGTCGCGACCGTAGGGACGGCTCGCACCGGATCTCGTTCGGTGCGTACGCGATCCACCTCGTCCCGGGCCCGCCGGGGCAGTCTCGGGGCGGGGATGGTCGAGGTGCCCCGGGTAGCGCGGGTGGATCCGGCCAGCGCGGTGCTGACCGATCCGAGCGTTCCGGAGAATAAGCGATTCTGCGCCAATTGCGAACGGCCGGTGGGGCGTTCGCGCGACAACACCGCTGGGCGCCCCGAAGGGTTCTGTCCGCACTGCGGCAGCCGGTTCTCCTTCACGCCCAAGCTTGTGCGCGGTGAGCTGGTCGGCGGGCAATACGAGGTGGTCGGGCCGATCGCGCACGGCGGGCTGGGCTGGCTGTATCTGGCCGTGGACCGCAATGTCAACGATCGCTGGGTGGTGCTCAAGGGCTTGCTGAACACCGCGGATCCGGATGCGATGGCCGCGGCGGTGGCCGAGCGCCGGTTCCTGGCCCAGGTCGAACACCCCAATATCGTCAAGATCTTCAACTTCGTCGAACATGCCGGGGCGGACGGGATTCCGGTCGGCTACATCGTGATGGAGTACGTCGGCGGCACCTCGCTCAAACAGGTGCTGCGCCGTCATCGCGACAGCGCCGGCGCGCATCTGCCGCCGGGACAGGCCATCGCCTACGTCCTGGAGATGCTGCCCGCACTGGGATATCTGCACTCGCTGGGTCTGGCCTACTGTGATTTCAAGCCGGACAACGTGATGCAGTCCGACGAGCAACTCGAATTGATCGATCTCGGTGCGGTCATCGCGATGGACGATCTGGACAGCCCCATCTACGGTACGGCCGGATATCAGGCCCCCGAGATCGCCCAGACCGGCCCCACCGTGGCGACCGAGGTGTACACCGTGGGCCGCACGCTGGCCGTGCTGATGATGCCCCTGCCCGAGCGCGACGGGCATTTCGCCGAACTCCCGGATCGGACGACCGAACCACTTCTGGCGCAGCATGATTCGCTGTACCGATTCCTGCTGCGCGCCACCGACGCCGATCCGGACGCGCGCTTCGCCTCGATGGAGGAGACGGCCGATCAGCTGACCGGGGTGCTGCGCACGGTGCTGTCCACCCAGGACGACGTGCCGCATCCGGGGCTGTCGGTGAATTTCGGTCCGCCGCGCGGGGTGTTCGGCGTGGGCACGCCGGGGAATCCGGTGATGCTCCCGGCGAACGGTTCGTTCCGGCTCGACCCGCGTGACGTCGTCGCCGCGTTGCCGGTGCCGCTGGTCGATCCCGCCGATACCGGCGCGGCGCTGCTGGCCACGACCAGCGGCACCAGTCCGGCCGAACTCGAACCGGCGTTCGCGGCGGGACTGCGCGCGGTGGTCACCGGTGCGGCCCGATCGGTGGAAATCCCGTTGCGGCTGATCCGCGCGGCTCTGGAGACTGGTGACGCCGCCGATGCCCAGCGCCGTATCGACGAGGTGGCTGCCGAACTGGGCGAGGATTGGCGACTGAGCTGGTATCGCGGCCTGGCCCGGCTACTGGTCGGCGAATTCGACTCGGCCGCAGTGGAATTCGAGACTGTGTATGCGACGCTGCCCGGCGAGTCGGCTCCGCAGCTGGCGCTCGCGGTCGCCGCGGAGTTGTCGACCCGCCTGCCCGGCGTCGATCCGAAAATTGAATTGCACAGGGCCGCAATGTATTACAGCATGGTGTGGCAGACCGACCGGAGTTTCGTGAGTGCGGCCTTCGGTTTGGCCAGGCTGCGTCGTGCGGCCGGAGAGCATGTGGGTGCGGTCGCGGTCCTGGATCAGGTCGATCCGGCCTCGGCGCGGCACACCGAAGCCGCGATCACCGCGGTGGAGGTCCTGTTGGCGGGTCGGAGTACGACCGAAATCACCGAGGAGCTGTTGCGCGAGGGCGGCAGCCGGATCGAAAGGCTCGTCATCGAATCGAAATATCGTGCCGCACAGGTCCGCACGGTCGTGCTGGACGCCGCCCTGGCCTGGCTGTCCGCCGGTCACGCCGCTACCGCGGCCGATCCGCTCCTGGGGCGCGATCTGGATCCGGCCGGTGTGCGCTCGGGGCTGGAGAACTGCTTCCGTGACCTCGCCCGGGACGCCGGAGATCTGTGGGGGCGGATCGAATTGGTCGATCACGCCAACCGGATCCGTCCGAGGACGGTCCTGTGAGCGGCGACGCGGGTCGGCACTGCCCGGGATGCCAGGCCGACGTCGGCGCCGCCGACCGCTTCTGCGAGCAGTGCGGGCGTGAGCTGGCCATCACCCGCGCGGTGCTGCCGGACGTCACGATCGATCCGGCGGCGGTGTGCGACGACTGCGGTGCGGCGGATTTCGACGTCGACGGCTACTGCGTGGCCTGCGGCGGACTGCGCCGCCCGCCCGATCGCAGCGAGGCCGATCTCGGTGCGGTGCAACTGGTCACCGATCGCGGCTTGGTGCACGCCCGCAACGAGGACGCGGTAGCCGCGGCGCTGCTGGACGACACGTCCGGCCCGGCGATCGTGATCGCCGTCTGCGACGGCGTGTCCACCTCGGAGGATCCGCAACTGGCGGCGCGGGCCGGGGCGCGCGGCGGGGTGGATGCCTGCTTGTCCGCCCTGGCGGCCGACCGCACCACCATCGATGCGGTCAAGGCCGGTCTGGAGGCCGCGTTCCAGGCGGTGCGGGATGTGTCCACCGGGGTGGGGCACTCGCCGTCGTGCACCTATGTGGCCGCGGTCCTGCGTGCCTGCGAGGACGGTGAAGTCGAGATCACGGTCGCGAATGTCGGTGACAGCCGGGCGTATTGGCTGTCCCCGGACGAGGCGCACGGGACGCCGCCGTCGCAGCGCCTGACCATCGACGACTCCTGGGCGCAGGCGCTGGTCGACGCGGGGGTGATGAACGAGGAGGCGGCCATGCAGGATCCGCGCGCGCATGCGCTGGTGCGCTGGCTGGGCGCGGATTCCGAGCACAAGGCCGCCGATACCCGGGTGCGGTCGTTCCGGGTGCGCGGCCCCGGTGTGCTGCTGCTGTGCAGTGACGGGCTCTGGAACTATCTGCCCGATCCGGTGGCCATCGCATCGGTCGCCACCGCGACGGCGCCCCAGGGGACTCAGGCCGCCCGCGAACTGGTCGAATACGCCCTGGCCGCCGGTGGCGGCGACAACATCACCGTCGCGCTGGCGCCGGTGGGCATGCCTTGGGGACGAGGAGGCGAAGTATGAGTTCACCGGCAGTGGAGGGGATTTCGGTCGTCGTCGACCAGAATCAGTATCTGGCCGAGGGCGCGGACACCGTGGATGCGGTCGTCACGGTGGAGAGCGGTGCGCAGTTCGCGGTGGCCGCGCCGGCGCGCGAGCGCGTGGAGATCATCATCATCGACTGTTCGGGGTCGATGGCGGCGGGTGACCGGTTCGCCGGGGCGCGTGCGGCCACGCTCGCCGCACTGGACGAAATGCCCGACGGCACCCTGTTCGCGATCGTGAAGGGTACCCACGTCGGTGAGGTGGTCTTCCCCGCGCGCGGGCCGCTGCAACGCGCCGATCCCGAATCACGCACCGCCGCACGGCATGCCCTGGACACGTTGCGCCCCTACGGCGGCACCGCGATGGGGATGTGGCTGGGTGTGGCGCGACAGATCGCCGGGCAGTATCCGGGGGCGATGGCGCACGCCATTCTGCTCACCGACGGCAAGAACGAGCACGAGGAACCTGCTCACCTGCTGGACGAGATCCGGCAGTCCGCGGGCCTGTTCACCTGCGACTGCCGCGGCGTGGGCACCAATTACGTGGTGGCGGAACTGCGTACCGTCGCCTCCGGACTGCTCGGCTCGGTCGATGTGGTCAAACAGGGTTCGGAGCTGACCGCCGACTTCCAGGCGCTGACCCAGGCGTCGATGGGCCGCACGATTCCCGAACTGACGCTGCGGGTCTGGACGCCCGCGGGCGCGGCGGTGCGCTTCGTCAAGCAGGTCGCGCCGACCATCGAGGATCTGTCCGATCGACGGCGCGAGACCGCCGCGCAGGTGGGGGAATACCCGCTGGGTTCCTGGGGTGCGGAGGAGCGCGACTATCACGTGCAGGTTCGCCTCGATCCGGCCGCGCCCGGCCGGGAGAAGCTGGCCGCCCGGATCAGTGTGGTGGCCGGGGAAGAGGTCGTGGGTCAGGGGTTGGTGAAGGCGGTGTGGACCACCGACAACGAATTGTCGGCCCGGATCAGCCGCCGTGTCGCGCACTACACCGGTCAAGCCGAACTCGCCGAGGCGGTGCAGGAGGGTTTGTCCGCTCGCAAAGAGGGCGATGTGCACACCGCGACGGCCAAACTGCAGCGGGCGGTGGAACTGGCCGCCGAGTCCGGGAACGAGGGCACCGCGAAGCTGCTGCGCGGTGTCGTGGAGGTCGACGACCACACCGGTACGGTCCGGCTGCGCAGCGATGTCGACACCTTCGACGAGATGGCCCTGGACGCGCGTTCGACCAAGACCGCCCGGGTGCGGAAGGAGTCCTAGTGCTCACCTGCCCCGACGGTCACCTGTCCGCCGCCACCGATTACTGCGACGTCTGCGGCGCGGCGTTGAGCAGCGGTGCTGCTCCCGTTCCGCCCGCGGCGGCCCCGCTGCCGTGTCCGGCGTGCGGCGCGCCGATCTCGGCGCGGTTCTGTGAGGTGTGCGGCCATGATTCGGCGCTGCCCGCGCCCGGTCGTGCGGCCGGGCCGGTCGCGGGGCGGGCCGATCTCACGGCGGTGCCGCCGGAATCTGCCGCTCCTACAGTGGAATTCGGCAAGCCGGAGCCGAACAGTGCGGTGGGAGGGGCGGTGTGGGTGGCGACCGTCGCGGCGGATCACGATCTCTACCAGCGGATGCTGGCTCGCAAGGGGCCGGACGCCGAGCGGGTGGAATTTCCGGGCTATTATCCGGAGCGCCGGATTCCCCTGCGGGGCAATGATTTCCTGGTAGGCAAACGCAGTGTGTCGCAGGGTGTGCTGCCCGATATCGATCTCGGCATCGCTCCGGTGGACATCGGCGTATCCCGGTCGCACGCGCGTATCCACGTCGACCGGGACGTTCTCACCGTCACCGATCTGGGCTCCACGAACGGCACGAGTATCAACGGCGTCGACGACCTGATCCCACCGGGGACGCCGGTTCCGCTGCACAGTGGTGATCGGATCCACGTCGGGGGATGGACCACCATCACCGTCACCTTCGAACCGGTCTGAATCGCTGGCCGCACGATCGGCGGGATGCAGATCCGATCGACGATCTGCTTGTCCGATCCGACGAAATCGCCCGAATTCATTCATGAAAGCGGACAATCTGGGTGTTACCGCTCACATTTACACTGCCCCGATCAGGTAGTACAAGGAGCAGCACATGCCAGCTAGTCCAGTCTTGCGTGAATTCTTCCGGCGCAAACCCATCGACCAGATCGAGGAGCACGAATCCGGCGGCCTGAAACGGGTATTGGGCCTGTGGCAGCTGACCACGATCGGCATCGGCGGCATCATCGGCGCGGGGATCTTCAGTCTCGCGGGTGAGGTCGCGAACAAGAATGCCGGACCGGCGGTGCTGGTCTCCTTCCTCATCGCCGGTGTCGCGAGTGCGGCCGCGGCCCTGTCCTATGCCGAATTCGCGGGCCTGATCCCGAAGGCAGGTTCGGCGTACACCTACGGGTACGCGGTACTGGGCGAGCCGGTCGGCTGGTTCATCGGCTGGGATCTGCTGCTGGAGTACACCGCGATCGTCGCGGTGGTCGCCATCGGCATCTCCGGCTATATCGAATATCTGCTCGAGCAGCTGAATCTGCATCTGCCGGTGTGGATGCTCGGCGCGCCGGGAACCGGTGCGGGCCACAAGGTGGATCTGTTCGCCGCGGTGCTGTGCCTGCTCATCGCACTGCTGCTGAATCTGGGGATGAAGGCGGCGGCCCGGTTCGAGACGGCCGTGGTCGCCATCAAGATCGTGGTCGTGCTGATCGTGATCGTGGTCGGCTTCTTCTACATCAAGTCCGGCAACTTCCACCCGTACTTCCCGTTCGGATTCGGCGGTGCGGTGACCGGCGCCTCGACGGTGTTCTTCGCGGTGTTCGGCTACGACGCGATGTCCACCGCCGCCGAGGAGTCCATCGACGCCAAACGTCATCTGCCCAAGGCGATTCTGTACTCGCTGGCCATCGCGATGGTGCTGTACGTGCTGGTCTGTCTGGTGCTGACCGGCATGCAGCACTACTCCGAGATCAATCCCAAGAGCGGGTTGTCCACGGCCTTCAAGTCCGTGGGACTGCCGGGGCTGGGCAGTCTGATCGCGGCGGGCGCGATCATCGGCATCACGACGGTGCTGTTCACCTTCATGCTGGGCGTCACCCGGATCTGGTTCTCCATGAGCCGGGACGGGTTGTTGCCCAAGTGGTTCGCCAAGACCCATCCCACCCGGCACGTGCCGACCCGGATCACCTGGATCGCGGGCGCGGTGTCCGCGGCGATCGCCGGATTCATGCCGATCGGGTCGGCGGCCGAGCTGACCAATATCGGCATTCTGCTGGCCTTCGTGGTGGTGTGTGCCGCGGTGATCGTATTGCGTTACCGCTCACCGGAGTTGCCGCGTTCGTTCCGTACGCCGCTGATGCCGGTGGTGCCGCTGGTCGGGATCGGTTTCTCGATCTGGCTGATCACCTTCCTGCAGCCGATCACCTGGTTGCGGTTCGCGATCTGGTTCGTGATCGGCATGGTCATCTACTTCGGTTACAGCCGAAAGCATTCGCTCCTGGCGACCGGGGCGCGTCCGGATGCGAGCGAGGCCGCGAACGCCTGATCCCGCGAGCGGTCCATCGAGCGAATTCCTTTCGTTCGATGGGCCGTTCGCCGCTGTGGCGAGCAGGAGGCGGATCGATCAGCGCAGCAGTTCGGCTGTGGCCAGCAGGGATTCGTCGCATCCGGGTGCGGCGATGAGTGAAAGTCCCAGTGGCAGACCATCGATACGGGCGACCGGCAGGCTCAGCGCGGGTGCGCCCAGTATCGGCGCGAGACAGGTGAGCCGGACCACCGCGGCGCGCCCGGCACCCGAATCCTCCAGTAGTGGTGCGGGATACGGGGTGGCGGGCAGGGCGAGTACCCGGTCGTCCGCGAATGCGCGCAGGATGCGATCCGATGCCGTGCGCAGCACCGATCGCGCCTCGGCGGCCATGCGCGGGGTGACCTCGGCAGCCAGTTCCAGACGCGCGGAGACGTTGCGGCCGAAGATCGGCCGTTCCCGGCGCACCCATTCCCCGTGCTGCTCCCAGACCTGCGCGGCCTGGGCGGTGCTGAACGCCGCGCGCAGCCGGTCCCAGCCCCCGGCCTCGAACAGCGGTGCGGTGGTGAGTTCGAAACCCGCCCCGACCAGGCGGGTCAGCGTGCTGCGCAGGACCTGTCGCACCGGTTCGGCGACCGGGATGTCGGCGGGCCACCAGATCGTGCGCGGGCGCGCATCGGTGCCGACGCCGTCGAGCATCAGCCGCGCCCCGGCACGCAGGGTCGCCAGATCTCGGGCCAGCAGTGCCGGGACGTCGAAAGACGGTGCCAGCGGTACGATTCCGTCGTGCGGCGCGCGAGAATGCGTGGGGCGCAATCCGAAGATGCCGGTGTAGGACGCCGGGACCCGAATCGATCCGGCGGTATCGGTGCCCAGTCCGAGATCTGCCAGTCCGGCGGCGATCACCGCGGCGGTTCCGCTCGACGATCCGCCCGGCATACGTTCCGGTGCAACGGGATTCACCGGGGTTCCGTAGTGGGCGTTGGTGCCGGTCAGACTGTAGGCCAGCTCGTCGGTATGGGTCTTGCCGACAACGGTGAACTCGGCCCGCAGCGCCCGCACGACCGCCGCGTCGTGCTGGGGAATCGAATGCGTGGCCAGCCAGCGCGGATTTCCCGCGCCGGTCGGCATACCCGCGACATCGATGACGTCCTTCACGGCCAGTCGCAGGCCCGCGGGTGCGTCCAGGACGGGCAGCCAGGATACGAAGCCGTTCACAGCCCCTCCAGATCGCTCTTGCGGATGCAGCAGTGCACACCCTTGACGATGTCGACGACCTGGGAGATGCGGAAGTCCGCGGTCGCCGACAGATAGGCCAGTGCGATCGGAGCCGGAATCCGGTGTCGTGCACCGAGATACGCGATCGCATTGCGGGTGGCCTGCGCGACCGCGGCGTCCAGGTCGCGGTCCAGGCCGATCAGCAGATGGTCCTGCGGGGTCTCGGCGAACGGCGTCGCGAGCACCTCGGCGAGGTTACGCATCTGCGGATCGGTGTGCAGGCGCAGCCGCAGCGTGGCCCGCAGCGGAGCCTCGAACGCGGTCAGGGCCACCTCGCCGTCGCCCATCGCGAAATGCGGATCACCGGCGTAGAACAGCGCGCCGGGGACCTGGACCGGCAGATACAGTCGCGCGCCGACCCCGAGCATGCGGATGTCGAGATTCCCGCCGTGCGGGCCCGGCGGCACCGAATGCACCGGCTCCTCGGTGGCGGCGGCCACGCCCATGATGCCCAGGAACGGGTTGAGCGGGAAGCGCAGCGAGCGCCCGTCGCCGACCGCGATGACGCCGCGTTCGGCCTCGTCGACGGTGGCGATCGTGCAGACCGGCGGCACCGGTTCACCCGCTGGGTGGCCCGGCGGCGGGGCCGGATATTCGCCCGGCAGCGCACCCCGGCCGTGCCGATTGCTGATCACCCCGTAGCCGGTGCGGCGACGCAGCTCGAGCACCTCGACCTCGAGGACGTCACCGGGCAGCGCGCCGGTGACCGCGATCGGCCCGGTGAGCACATGTGGCCCCTGAGTACTCGGATCGTGACTGCCCGAAGCCGCGACAAGTGCTGTGTCGGAGAGTATTTCGCCGATTCCGGCCGGAGCGAAGAACCCCGCCGGATCGCGGCCCTGATCCTCGAGGATGCCCTCGTGACTGATCGTGTCGAGGCAGACGGTGGCGCCCGAGCCGACGGTCAGCACCGGCTCGCTGACCGCATTGGGCAGCAGGCCCCAGGAGATCCGGTCCGGATCCGCCGGGAGGTATACCTCGCCCGAGAGCGGGCCGGAGTGGGGCTGCAGCAGATTCATCGACCATCCTTCGAGTGCGACCGGAGAGTGGTTCCGTATACAACCACCGCGCGAGGCGTGCCGCCAGGGTGTAGCGCGAACCTGTGGGAAATGCCACGCGAGCCCGGAATAGCGGAAATAAGACGTTAGCTGACAGATTGCTGTGAGGTGAGAAGTCTGCGGAGGCATGACATATGGCCAGGTAGATGTCGACAGGATTGGATCTGGGCAACGGATCAGCATGTCCTGCGAGGATTCGGTAACGCGCCGGAAAAATTTCCTGAGGGCAGGCGCAACACGGCATTTCTATACAGATTGTGCCCCTGCTCTTCCTGGAGGTACTCATGGCGGATCTGGTTCTCCGCAACGCCCGCATCTCGGACGACGCCGGTCTCGTCGATATCGCCGTCACGGCCGGATGCATCACGGAAATTGCTGCGGCACAGTCGATTTCCGGCGTCGACGAGATCGACTGCGATGGCCGCGTGGTCATCCCGGGACTCGTCGAGGCGCATGTGCACGTGGACAAGGCGATGCTCGACCGCGAGCGTACCGATCCGGACGGAACCCTGGCCGGCGCGATCGCGGTCACCGGCGAGCTCAAGCGCGGCTTCACCGCCGAATCGGTCCGGATCCGCGCGCGGCAGGTGCTGGATATGGCAATCCTCAACGGCACCACCATGATTCGAGCGCATCCGGATGTGGATCCGATCGTCGGACTGCTCGGCGTGCGGGTTCTGCTCGAACTGCGCGAGGAATACCGCGATCGGATCGATCTGCAGATCGTCGCCTTTCCGCAGGAGGGCATCCTGAAGGCGCCGGGCACCTTGGAACTGCTGCGTGAGGCTCTGCGCCTGGGTGCGGACGTCATCGGCGGCTGCTCCTACAACGAGGCCGATCTGGCCGATTGCCACCGGCACATCGATGCGGTCTTCGATCTGGCGGCCGAATTCGGTGTCCCGGTGGACATCCACGCCGATTTCGCCGACGACGCGGCCGATCCGCGATTCGCCCTGGCCGACCGGATCGCCGAGGTCACCGCCCGAACCGGGATGGGCGGGCGGGTCACGCTCGGGCATGTGACCTCCCTGGCGGGACGGCCCGTCGCCGAACGCCGGGCCACGATGCGACGGCTCGCCGCTGCGGGCGTGGCCGTCGTGCCGTTGCCCGCGACGGATATGCACCTGGGCGGCCGGGCCGATTCGGTGGCCGTGCGTCGCGGCGTCGCGCCGGTCCGCGAGTTGTGGGAGGCCGGGGTGCAGGCCGCGGTGTCCTCCAACAACGTGCGAAATGCGTTCACCCCCTTCGGAAATGCCGATCTACTCGATATCGGCCTGTTCCTCGCGCAGACCGGCCACCTCTCGGGTGAACGGGACCTCGCGCGGGTGCTGACCATGCTCACCGAGGCTCCGGCGCGGATCGTCGGGATCGCCGATCGTTACGGGCTGCGTCCCGGGGCCGCCGCCGATCTGGTGGTGCTGTCCACCCGCAGGGTCGCCGACGTGCTGCTGGATCGGCCGGATCGCTGCTACGTCCTCAAACGCGGCCGGGTGGTGGCCCGCACCACCCGCCATCGAGAACTGCTGCACCCCGGCACCTCCCACTCTCCCGCCGAAATCGGAGTCCTGTCCCATGCGTGAGCTCGTACCCCACGAAATAGTCGCCTCCATCCTCGCCGGACTCACCGCCTTCATCGGCGGCACCGCGTTGAATCTGCCGCCCTGGGCGATCTTCATCGGCTGGGCCGGGACGTTCCTGGCCGGCGGTCCGTCGATGGCGGTCGCGCGCAAACTCTGGGCCGCGATGCCCGCCGGATCGACCTTCGCGATGGTGATCGTGCTGATCGACCAGCACATCGGCACCGCCTTCGGACAATCCCGCCTGGCGCAGGACGCCGTACTGGCCCTGATCATCCTGGTCGTCAACACCGCGCTGATGTACACCGGCCGGATCGGCTACTTCTCCCTGATTCCGGGCATGTTCTTCGGCTTCGCCTCGTATTTCGCCACCTACTTCGGCGGGTTCGGCTTCCATCCGGGCAATCTGCTCGCCGTGTGGGTATCGGTGGTCGCGATGAACGCCCTCGGCCCGGTCTTCGCCTATCTCTCACGCAGACTCGCCTTCCCGCGTCCTGTTGCCACACCGGTGCCCGCCGCGGTGCCCGACGCGGCGTGAGTGCACAGCTGCTCGGCCGCAGTCATGAGGGGACTGCGGCCGAGCCGGGCGGTCCTCGCGGCCACGGTCGAGCGGACCGCGCCGTCGTCGGTCATCTGCGGTTGCTCACCCCCAGTGCGACGATCAGCAGCGCGGCGCCACACCATCCGGCCACCGAAAGACGTTCACCGAGAACGACTACCGACAGCAGTGCCGCGGTGAGTGGCTCGAGGAGTGCGGCGATGGCGGCGAAAATCGGTGCGGCAGTGCGTAGTCCGCGGAAATAGGCGGTGTAGGCGACGGCCGTGGGCACGCTGCCCAGATAGGCGGCCGTGGCGAGGGTCGCCGGTCGCAGGGGTAGGGACATGCCGCTGGTCAGGGCGATGGGCATGAGTAGTAGTCCGCCGGTGAGCATGCCGAAGGCGGTGGTGCGCAGCGGGTCCAGGCCCTCGACCACGCGGGTGGTGAGCAGGGTGAGAGTCGCGAACCCCGCGGCGGCCAGCAGCGCGAAGCCGACGCCCGCGGCCAGTCGCCACCCGGTCGTCACGCCGTTCGGTGACCAGGTGAGCAGGATCAGTCCGGTGACCGCTCCGGCGATCGCGGTGAGCGTCGCGGTATCGGGCCTGCGCCGGGTGCGCAGTACGGTGCCGAGGGCGACGAAGACGGGCAGCATCCCGATCGTGGCCATCGTCGCGATGCTCACCGAAATATATTGCACCGCAAGGAAATAGCTGCCCTGAAAGAATCCCAGCAGGCCGCCGGTGAGCAGCACCCGGCCCAGCGCGGCCCGGGTGCGCGGCAGACCGCGCAACCCGCCGGATACGGCCAGCAGGGCGATCGCTAGACCACCGCCGATGAGCAGCCGGTAGGCCGCGACCGGCAGCGGCGCCAGATGTGCCTCACGGGCGAGGATGGAACCGGACAAACCTCCTGTGCCCCAAAGGATTCCGGCTGTGATGAGAGACAGTGCGGATCGGTCGCGCGTGGGCGCGACGACGTCGACGGACATGGGTGTTGGTACTCCTGCGTCGAAGAAGAAGGGGACGACGACGCGAGGCAGTTGCCGATGATGTTCGCACCGGGAGACGGGTATCCGAACTCAACCGAGCGCTACCGCCACCCGGCCCGTGAAACCACCTCGCTCAGGAGGCGGGCGGCGGAGTGACGGTGAAGATTCGGTGCATACCGGAGATGCTACCCGGTATCGGCGCGTGCCCGGCATGCGGAGCGGGTGTGCAGATCGGCTGTGTCCAATTGGACACGCCGTGTCCGTCGAACGGTTTCGGAGTTATATCCGTGCAACACTGGCCACCGCACAGTTTTACTCCTCACTATGGGAGGACCGTCCATGACGAATTCTGTTGCATCACTGGATCTGCCCCGTCCCCTGGTTATCACATTGGGGAATCTGAAGGGTGGTGTCGGGAAGACCACCTCCGCCTTCTTTCTCGCCGCCTATTTCGCCCGGGTGCACGAGTTGCGCGTACTCGTGATCGATGCCGACCCGCTCAGTCAGACCGGATATTCCTGGCATCGCAGGCTGGTCCGGGCAGAGGTGGACATCCCGTTCACCCTGATCGCATTTCCATCGAGACACGTCGGCGATTGCATTGCCGACAATGCCGCCGACTACGACGTCGTGATCGTGGACGCCGGAGGTGAGTCGGCGGATATCTTCAAAGCTGCCATTCCCGCGACCGATGAGCTCGTCCTGCTGACGAGCGTGAGTCCCTCGGAGGTGAAACGAGTGCCCAGCACCTATAGAGCCGCCGAGGAGGCGGCTGTCGGCGCGGACCGGGAAATTCGGGTCCGAGTCCTCATGACCAAGGTTCCGGTCACCATGAAGAACGGCGTCAACATATCCACCGAATACCGCTCTCAGCGGGCTTGTCTGGAGAACGCCGATTACGACGTGTTCGAATCCAGTGTCAGTGCCTGGAAATGGTACCGCGAAGCCGCCGATGGGGAAGTCGGCGAGGGCGCGGAGAATCCGCTCCAGGATCTCGGCGAATATCGGCAGGTGGGCGATGAACTCGTCGCGCCCTACCGTGCCGCATTGGGGGTGCCTGCCTGATGCCTCCGCAACGTAGGAAATCGACGATCGGTGGTGCGCACGCGCAGGTGACCAATCCGCTGGACGATTCGGCCGAGCACACGCCCGCGGTCTCGCCACTGCGCGACGCGGAGTGGAATCGTCCGGAGCGTTCGGGACGGGCGCTGGCGGTCGTTTCGCCCTCCGGTGCACCGCAGTCGGTGAACGTGCTCACCGTCCCGCTGCCCGATGCGGGTGCGGGCCCGCTCAGCGATGGCGAGCAGATGCAGTTGTCGGCCTGTGAATCCTCGATCAGCACCCTGCGCATGGCCTTCTGGGCGGCCGGGCGGGCGCTGCAGATCGTGCGTGACGGGCGGCTGTATCGCAATTCCCACGCAAGTTTCGACGACTATGTCGAACAGCGCTGGGATATGCAGCGTTCCTACGCGCACAAGCTGATCCGCGCGTGGCCGCTGGCCGCCAAACTGCATCCGCTGGCCCCGGGGATCAACGAGGGGCAGATACGGGAATTGCTGCCGGTGGCCGCCGAGCACGGCGAAGAGGCCGCGGTCACCGTCTACGCCACGCTCGTGGCCGGTGATGTGAAAGTCACCGCGGGCAAACTGCGCGAAGCGGTGGCGGTGCTGCCCGGTGAATTCGATCGCGATCGAGTGGTGCAGCGTCTGCAGGCGTGGCTGCGCGGTGAGGTCATCGAGGATCCACACGAACGTCCCGTGGATCTGTTCAGTTCGGCCGAGACCAGGCTGGCCGCACTGACGCGCCGGATCGTCAAGGGATCCGGTGGCGACCCGGCCGCGGCCCGTGAATTCGCCGCGAAGTTGCGCGGTCTGGCCGAGCAGATCGAGCAGCAGATCAGCGCCTGAGATATTCCGGCAATGCCCCGCAGTGCAGAAAATTGCATTGCGGGGCATTGTCGTGATATCAGTTGTTTTTCGATACTTTATCGTCTCGTTATCGTATTTCGGTGCGGTTGTATTTGCGATTCAACATTCTCCGGCGAATGATTGCGCCTCGGATCCGCTCGACTGACCGCAACACCGTGATGTTTTTCGAATCTATTTCGAGGAGCTCGACGGAGTCGGCCGCGTCAACGGGACGCGGCGTCGTAAGGCCCCGATCGACCCTCGATGACAGGATCGTAAGGAGCACATCATGAGCGCAGGAAACGACGAGGTCCGATATACCCGCCTGCTGCGGCGGGTGCTCTGGTTCGCACTCGGGGTAGCCGCGGCGACTCTCGGAATGGTCTGGGCGACGGTCCTGGCCACCGGCCAGGCGGCTGCCCAGCCCGTGAACGTCCCGGCCGTCGGTGTGATCGATGTGCCGGACCAGGTCGGGATCTCCCGGGGCGTCGAACCGGGACTGCATCTGGCTCCGGCTGGGCCGCAGCAGAATTCGAGCATCGTGCCGCGCGTCGCGATCAGCGCGCCGTCCGCTCCCGCAATTGTGCGGCCCGCCGTCGGGCTCGCACTTACGCCTGCGATCGCACACCCCGCGGCGACGCCTGTTCCCCGCGCGGTCGAGTTCGCACCTGATCTTGGCATCGCACTCCCCGCTGCGCCGTCCGTTCCCGATGTCGTGCGCACTGCGGTCGGGTTCGCACCGGCCCTCGGAATCGGGCACCCTGCTGTCGCGACAGCAATACCCGCGGTGATGCCTTCTGCTGTCGCGTCCGTACCTATCCCGGGAATTGTGCGCTCGGCTGTCGCACCCGCGCCCGGTGTCGCGCACCCCGCAGTCCCGACGACATCCGATCAGGCGCCGGTAGTCGCACGAGCGTTCACATTCACACCGGCGCCTGCACCTGTACCTGAAGCCGGGGCCACGCAACCCGATCTGCCCGGCCTGCCGCCGGTGCTCGATATTCCGCAGGTCCGGCAATTCCTGTCGGCGCCTCAGTTCCGTGGGCTGTCGCTGCCCGGCCTGAACCTGCCCACGCCGCAGGCGCAGTCCACACCGCAGGCTGTGCCCACGCCGCGCGAGACAACCGGCGAACGCGCTCTCGATGCCGCTCGCTCCAAGCTCGGACACGCCTATCGATACGGTTCGGCGGGGCCCGACGCATTCGACTGCTCCGGCCTCGTGCAGTGGTCCTATCGGCAAGCCGGGGTCACCGTGCCGCGCACCAGCTACGGCCAACTCGACTCCGGAACCCCTGTTCCGCTGAACCAGTTGCAGCCCGGTGATGTGGTGTCCTTCTACGGTGGCGGTCACTCGGCCATCTACGAGGGCGGCGGGCGCGTCATCCACGCCTCGACCGACCGCACCGGGGTGATCGAATCCCCGATCGGGCAGATGCCGGTGACCGGCGCCCGCCGATTCTGATGAGCGGGCGATCAGCTCCGGGCGAGCTCGCTGCTCGCCGCCACGACCATCGCGTTGATCGCCGGTGGCAGGGTCTGCTCCGGGTCCGGCGCGAAGCGGGGGGAGTGGTTCGAGGCCGTCCCGGCGGGCAGTGCCATCTCCTGGTGCAATCCGATCCAATCCTCGGCGGTGTACCGATCCGCGGAGAATCCGCCGACGTACCAGAACACCGATGCGCAGTTCGCGGCAGTGGCGAAGGCGCCGAAATCCTCACTGCCGGTGATCGGTCCGGGCAGTGGGAAGGCCGGGAATCCGTTGGCGGCGAACGTCGTCAGCAGGCGGTCGGTATCGGCGGCGGAGTTCACCGTGACCGGGAAGCTGTCGAATATCTCGATCGCCGGATCCTTGTGTGCGCCAGCGGATTCGGCCTCGGCTGCGGCCATCCGGCGCACGCCCTTCAGGATCGTCTCGCGCGAGCCGGCGGTGAATGTCCGCAGACTCAGCAGCATTTCGGCATGCTCGGCGATCACGTTCGGCCGGTCGCCGACGTGCAGCGCGGCGGGGGTGAGCACCGGTGCGGAGGGCAGTGCGGAATGCTGGGCGGCCAGGCCCTGCAGCCGTTGCACCAGGGACGCGGCCATGGTCAGCGGATTCACCGCGGCATGTGGCATGGACGCGTGTCCGCCCGAACCGGTCAGCTCGATCCGGATCGAATCCGACGCGGCCATCAGCACCCCGCCGCGACTGAGGAGCAGTCCGGCCGGAACCGGGCCGACATGCTGGCCCAGCACGATGCGCGGATGCGGAAAGCGGTCCAGCAGGCCGTCATCGAGCATGCTGCGCGCGCCGAAACCGGTCTCCTCGGCGGGCTGGAAGATCGCCACGATCGTGCCCGGCAGATCGGGTCGCGCGGCCAGGCGCGCACAGGCCCCGAGCAGGGCCGTGACATGGACATCGTGCCCGCACGCGTGCATCACGCCTGGAATCCGCGACGCGTAGTCCAGTCCGGTCTCCTCCTGCACCGGCAGCGCGTCCATATCCGCGCGCAACCAGACCACAGGGCCCGGACCACCACTCAGCACGCCGACCACACCCGTGCCGCCGATGCCTTCGGTGACCTCCCAGCCGGGCATCGCCCGCAATTCGTCCGCGACCAGACGGCCCGTGGCGACCTCTGCTCCGGACAGTTCGGGATTCGCGTGCAGGTGCCGGTAGACCTCCAGCCAGTGCTCGTCCACTGCGGGCATCGCAGCGACGGCGGCCAGACCGGCGCGCACCGCGCTTTCGATATCGGCGGGGGAGGTCATCGGGCAGCTCCTTCAGGGCGGGAGATCAGGCAGGTTCGCGTCCCGCGCACCCGAACTCACCCATCTCCGGACCGGGATCCGCTGGGCCGGGCACCGTGCGCATCGTCGAGCATATGAGCAGTCGCGACTCCCGGAGTGCCGAGCCGGGTGAACGCTCGGCGATCAGACCGGTGCGCCCTGATCGATCCGCTCGTGATCGACCGCCTCGTCCTGGCTCGGGCGTGAGCCCACGCCCACGGTCCGCCAGTCGGCCGCGGCCGAATTGCCCTCGTACAGCGAGATCTTGCAGTCCAGCACCGCCACGGTCTGCCGCAGCTCCTCGATCTGGGCCAGTACGTCGGCCCGGGTGCGCTGGAACATCGCCAGGCGCTCCGGATAGGTCGACTCCCCGGCGCGTACGAGTTCGGCGTATCGGATCATGTCCGCCACGGACATTCCGGTGCGCCGCAACTTGCCGATCAGTGCCAGCCAATCCATGTCCCGATCGCTGAACCGACGTTTACCGGCGTGATCACGGCCCACCGAATCCAGCAGCCCGATCCGCTCGTACCAGCGCAGGGTGTCTCGGGTCAGGCCGGACAGCTCGGAGACCTCGCCGATCGAATAACGCGCGCGCTCGTAGTCGGGATCGTCCCTATCAGTGATCCGATCCCATGCAGCCGTACCCATATTCTCCTGCCTCCGCTTCGCTCCGGCGGGTTCGCCGTGTTCGATTGCCTCCGCTTCGCTTCGGCGGTTCGCGGCCCCGGGGTCTCGCCGGTCGGCCCCGTGTCGGGTACTCGTTCCTCGCACCCGCCACGCGTCCGACCGGCGAGACGGGCCGCGAACTGTGTTGGATTGCCTCCGCTTCGCTTCGGCTGTTCGCGGCCCCCTTGGTCTCGCCGGTCGGCCCCGTGTCGGGTACTCGTTCCTCGCACCCGCCACGCGTCCGACCGGCGAGACGGGCCGCGAACAGGTAGGCGTCATCCAGAGGTGTCGGAACCAGGTGTACGAGGTGTCGTCCACCCGCGCTCCCGGACAGTTCTCGTAATCGTCCGCAGCCCCGAACCCGCGATCCATTCTGCCCGAATTCCCCGCCGATGGCCGGGGCTGCTGATCAGGGGCGCTTCGGGATCTCCTGTACCGCCCACTTGTTCCCGTCGGGGTCGGCGAAATAGGTGAACAGCCCCCAGCCCTCGTCCTTGACCGGTGTGGCCGACACGCCCGCGGCGGTCAGTTCCTGATATGCCTGTTCGGCGCTGGCGACGACGATCTGCATGCCGACCACGCTGCCGGGTGCGGCATCGGTGATGCCCTTGCCGACGGCGATCGAACATCCCGACCCGGGCGGGGTGAGCTGAACGAAGCGGATGTCCTCGGTGGGACTCTCGTCGTAGTCGGCGTTGAAGCCGATACCGGTGTAGAACTTCTTGGCGCGATCGACGTCGGTCACGGGGATGGCGACGAGCTCTATTTTCCAGTCCATGCGCACAGGATGGCACCGGGCACCGACAAGTTTCGCCCCCCGCGCGGGGGCACGATTCCGCACCCATTCCATCAGGGCCGCAGGAAAAGGACCGGACGATCGGGACGAGTCGGCCTACGCTGAATTCATGGCCAAAGAGATCGATCGGATCCGGGCGCGATCGGCGCTCGAGACGATCAGAGAAAGTCCGCTCATCGCCGCGATCGCACTGCTGCCGGTGCTCGCGGTCCTGGGCGTCGTGTGGTGGCTGACCAACTGGTTCGTGGCCCTGGTGCTGCTGATCGTGTTCGGTGTGGTCGTCGTGGTCCGCGGGCGGATCATCAGCTAGCCGCGACCCCGCGGGAGCTACCGCGGGACGTGGAAGCGCACCAGATCACCCGTCCCGGTGTCCAACTCGGCCCAGGAGCGGTCGAATTCCAGAACCGCCAACGCCGAGGTGGGGAATTTGCGGCTGAGTTCCGCGGCCGGTTCGGAATTGCGGTTGGCGGCCAGTTCCCAAGCCGTCCACGGCATTCCGGGTGCATGCCCGACCACCAGCAGGGTCTGCACATCCGGCTCGGTGAGCTGGATCAGCTCGATCAGCGTGCGCGGCGAGGCCTCGTAGATCGAGGATTCGAACTGCACCGGGGCAGTCACGGCCGTCGCGGTGAGCGTCTCGCGGGTGCGCACCGCGGTGGAGCAGCACACCGCGTCGATGCTCGGCTGTGTCTCGCGCAGCCAGGCACCGGCCAGCGCCGCCTCGCGGCGTCCGCGCGCCGCGAGCGGCCGATCGTGATCGACGACACGTTCGGGGTAATCGGATTTGCCGTGTCGCATCAGAATCAGGGTCCGCACCATAGCCGATACCGTAGGCGGACCGGGCCGGACCGACGCTCGGGCATGCCGTGTGAGGCGGTATTCGGGTTACCGAAACGCGGTAACGACGCATCCTGATGAGAGAGACGTCTCACTCTCGAGGCACACTGAAGGTGGCGTCACAACCATTGCTCACGGGCATCGGGTGTGATGCCCGTCCCGCTCCGAGCCCCGGCGCGGGTACGGCCCCATGATTGTTTTCGAGGATCTGCGAGATATGGCCTATGTGATCACGCAGCGCTGTTGCGACGATGCCAGCTGCGTACCCGAGTGCCCGGTCGATTGCATTCGTCCGACTCCGGAGCAACCCGAGTTCGCGACGACCGAGCAGCTGTACATCGACCCCGACACCTGCATCGACTGCGGTGCCTGTGTTGATGCCTGCCCGGTGGAGGCCATCTTCTCCGAGGACGATCTGAGCGCGTCCCTGGCGCGATTCGCCGACATCAACGCCGCGTACTTCCAGCGTCATCCGCTGGAATCGAATTTCGATCCGCTGGTGACTCCGGCGCGTCCGCCGAAGGACCTCGGTACGCTGCGGGTCGCGATCGTCGGGGCCGGGCCCGCGGCCTGCTACGCCGCCGAGGAGCTGCTGCGCCGCGCGGACGTCGAGGTGGAGATGTTCGACCGCCTGCCCACGCCGTGGGGTCTGGTGCGCGCCGGAGTCGCCCCCGACCACCCGGGCACCAAGGGTGTGTCGACCATGTTCGAGAGCGCCTTCCGCCGCGACACCCTGCAGTACCACCTGAATGTCGAGGTCGGTAAACACATCTCGCACGAGGAGCTGGTGAGCCATCACCACGCGGTGATCTACGCGGTAGGGGCGTCCACCGACCGCCGCCTGGACGTGCCCGGCGAGGATCTGCCCGGCAGCCACTCCGCGACCGAGTTCGTCGCCTGGTACAACGGCCACCCCGACTACGCCGAGCGCACCTTCGATCTGTCGGGTGAGCGCGCGGTCATCGTCGGCAACGGCAACGTCGCGCTGGACGTGGCGCGCGTGCTGACCCTGGACCCCGACGAGCTGGCCAAGACCGATATCGCCGATCACGCCCTGGACGCTCTGCGGCAGAGCAACATCCGTGAGGTCGTGGTGCTGGGTCGGCGCGGTCCGCTGCAGGCCGCGTACACCTCTTCGGAATTCATGGCCCTGGGTCATCTGAAGGGGATCGACGTCATCATCGATCCGGCCGAGCTGGAGCTGGATCCGGAAAGCCAAGCGCTGCTGGACGATCCGGATATCGAGCCGTCGCAGCGGCTGAAATACGAACTGGCACAGGAGTATGCGGCCAAGACGCCGGATCCGGCCAACAAGCGCATCGTCTTCCGCTACCTGACCTCGCCCACCGCGGTCACCGGCGACGACCGTGCCGAGGCGGTCGAGATCGTGCACAACGAGCTGGTCGTCGAGGACGGCCGCGTGGTGGCGCGGGCGTCGGATCGCACCGAGACGCTGTCCGCCGCACTGGTATTGCGGTCGATCGGCTACCGCGGTCAGCCGGTGGGTGAGCTGCCCTTCGACGAGCGCACCGGCACCATCCCGAACGAGCACGGCCGGGTCGTCGCCGACGGTTCGCATCTGCCGGGCATCTACGTCTCGGGCTGGATCAAGCGCGGCCCGCGCGGGATCATCGGATCCAACCGGGTCGATGCCACCGAGACCGTCGAGCAGTTGCTCGCCGACTTCACCTCGGGCAAACTCCCTGCGCCGCAAGCTGATCGGGCCGCACTGAAGACCCTGCTGGCCCAGCGTCAGCCGGATCTGGTGGACCGCGAGGGCTGGAAGGCGATCGACACCGCCGAACGCACCGCGGGCAAGTCCGGCGGCCGCCCCCGCGTCAAACTCACCACTCGCGAGGACCTGCTCAAGGCCGCCCGGGGGTAGAAACCCTTCGGGGACAACCGAATCGAATACGCCGGAGACTCGTGTGGAGTCCTCCGGCGTATTTCGTTGCTCACTCCGGCAGTGGCCCGATCCGCACGGTCGTGGTGGTCGTGCCGCCGACCACGAACCACAGCCGCAGGGCCGCGTCCCCGGTGTGATCGCCGGCTTCGATCCGGCTGCGCACGCTGACGTGCTGCCGTGCGAGCACCGGTTCGATGTATTCGATGACCGCCCGATGCGGGCCCGCGACGAGTTTGGGGATGTCGATCAGATAGTGCTCCACCGCCTGCCAGTACACGCTGGTGCTGATGTGGTTGTAGAGGTCGATATCGGTGGCGCGCAACGGGAACGGCAGATCGGTATCCGATTCCGCGGGCGGTAGATCGGTCAGCCACGGCCGCCAGCGCAGCCGGGTCTCGGTGGTGGTGCGGGCCAGGTGGGCCAGGCCCTGATCGCTGATCCGGGTCGGCATATTGGTCGACTCGTTGAGATTGATCCAGAAGCCCTCGGTCTCGATCAGCCCGCCGTTGTCGCTGGTGATCCGCACCCGCATATTCGCCCAGCGGGTCGACATCGCCGAACACCACCGTCGCAGTTCCACCCGGTCCGGCCACAGGATCGGCCGCACCACGTCGATGACGGTGCGGCGCACGATCCACACCGGATCGGTGCGATGGAAGAAGCCGCTCTCCAATTCCTCCCAGGCGACATCCTGCAGATAACGGGCAACGGTATCCAGGCGCACGCGGTTGTACGGGTCCACATCGCCGGTGCGGACAGGCCACGACGTGGTGAAGCCGATGCCCTCCCGGGGAAGCGGGGCGAGTGGCTGATCGAGTGACACTGGTGCTCCTCGCGCTGCACGGTGTGCCGCGTTCTCGTGCGGTGCTTCTTGTGAATGACTTTACGGTGCGGGCGGTAGTCCGTTACGCGGAGATGGTCGTACCAGTGCGTAGCGTCTGCCCGTTTTGCCGGAGAATAGCGAGCTCGGGGATGGGCGGTGCGGCGGTTGGCTCGGTACGATGCCGAGAGGTACGGGGAGGGGAGCGACCGCGATGGAGCCGTTGGGGCCGAACGATCCGCGCAGCGCCGGGCGGCATCGGCTGCTCGCGGTGATCGGGCAGGGGGCGATGGGGCGGGTGCTGCTGGGACGGGCGCCGGACGGGCGGCTGGTCGCGGTCAAGATGGTGCACCGTCATCTCGCGCGGAGCCCGGAGTTCCGGGCACGTTTCCGGATGGAAGTACAAGCGTCGCAACGGGTTACCGGCGCATACACCGCCGCGGTGATGGATGCCGATCCCGAGGCTCCCGAGCCCTGGCTCGCCTCGATGTACGTCCCCGGAGCATCGCTGCAGCAGGCCGTCGAGCAGTTCGGGCCACTGCCGCTGGGCGGCCTGCGGCTGCTCACCGCGGGTCTGGCCGCGGCCCTGCTGGAGATCCATCGGGCGGGGATGATTCACCGGGACCTCAAGCCCGCCAACGTCCTGCTCGGCGCGGAAGGTCCCCGCGTCATCGATTTCGGCATCGCCCGAGCCCTCGAGACCCAGACCCAGCTGACCTCCACCGGATCCCTGATCGGCTCACCCGCCTTCATGTCGCCCGAACAGGCCGAGGGATACGACTTGACCACGGCCAGCGACGTGTTCTCCGTCGGCGGGATGCTGGTGCTGGCGGCCTCGGGACAGAATCCGTTCAGCGGTGCGTCCACACCGCAGACGCTGTACAACGTCGTGCACGGTCGTGCGGATACCAGCGCGGTGCCCGCGGCCCTGCGCCCGGTCGTGGACGCGTGCCTGGCGAAGAATCCGGCGCACCGGCCGACGGCGGAACAACTGCTGGGTGCGGTGGAGTCGGTGTCGGCGCGGGCCGCCTGGCCGTCGGAGGTGCAGCAGGCCATCGCCCGGGACGTGGCCGAGGCCCGCCGCTGGGACGAGCTGGACGGACGTTCGCCCGAACCCGCGGGCCGAGGACGTCGGCGCTGGGCGATCGCGGCGGCTGTCGTGGCCGTCGTCGTGGCCGGTGGCGCGGGAGTTCTCGCGTTGACCCACGGTAGCCCCGCCGTGCCGGATCCATTGGCGCACCGGACGCTGGCGTTATCCGATGATCAGCTGCGCCTGGTCGACACCTGCCGATTGCTGGACGCGGACGTCATCGGTTCGCTGGGGCAGCCCGCGCAGCCGGTGCCGGCGAATTCGTCCGGGTGCTCGGCGAAGGTGACGATGTCCGACGGTCGGCAATCGACGATGACGGTCGGCGTCGGTGTCGCCGCACCCGATGCGCAGCGGACCTCGGATTCGCTCGCGGGTCAACCTGTTCTCGACACCACCGCGGGCACCCGATCCTGTGGCCGGGCAGTCCCGGCGGGGGCGCAGTCGAAGGTGGCGGTGGAATTCACGGTCTCCGATGTCGATGGTGCTGCGTGCACGGCCGCGATGTCCGGGTTGAAGGCGACACTCACTCGTCTGGTGACGAATTCGCCCACCGCATCGCTGTCCAGGCAGTCCGTTGTGCGGGTGGATCCGTGCACCGCGGTGGATTCCTCGGTGAACGGCGCGGCCGTGGGCTCGGGGGTTCCCGCGGTGGAGATAGACGTGCACACCTGCCAGTGGCAGGGGGCGGCCCTGGGGGTGAAGTTGCAGACCACCGAGACCGCGCGGCTGGACAACAACCCGAGATATCAGCAGGTCGACATCGGTGGCGAGATTCAGCTCGCACCGCATCAGGCCGCCCGTCTGATCGACGCCGACGGCACCTGCTCGACCTACCTCATGGTCCAGCCGACCACCGGCGGTCGCGGGGAGACGATCGCGGCAATCGCCCATCCCACCACGTCTGCATCCTCCGGAAAAGCCTGTAGTGCAACCGAATCGGTGATCGGTTCGGTGCTCGAGCGATTGGGTTACACCTGATGGTCACACGATTGGAGGCCGGTGATCCGGCGCGGATCGGGCGATACCGGCTGCTGGGGCAACTCGGCGCCGGGGGGATGGGGCGCGTACTGCTCGGCGTCGGTCCCGACGGACGCCTGGTCGCCATCAAACAAGTCCATGCGCACCTGGTGACCGAGCGGGACTTCCTGCCGCGATTCCGGCGCGAGGTCCAGACCTCGGCGCGGGTGTCCGGCGCCTACACCGCGGCGGTCGTCGACTTCGATGTCGATTCCGAATCACCCTGGCTGGCTTCGGTTTTCGTGCCCGGCGTGCCATTGGACCGAGCGGTCGAGCAGAATGGTCCCCTCGGTTCGGAACAGATCCGCACGCTCGCGGTCGGTCTGGCCTCGGCCCTGCAGTCCATTCACGGCGCCGGGCTCATTCATCGAGATCTCAAGCCGGGCAACGTCATTCTCGCCGAGGACGGCCCCCGGGTGATCGACTTCGGCATCGCCCGCCTCGCCGACGAGCGGTCCGATCTGACCCACACCGGATCCATCATCGGCTCACCGGCGTTCATGTCCCCCGAACAGGCGCAGTCCGAACCGCTCACACCGGCCAGCGATGTGTTCTCGCTGGGGTCGGTCCTGGTGATGGCGTCCGCCGGGGCGAGCCCGTTCGCGGGCAACTCGATGCCGCATGTGCTGTACAAGATCGTCAACACCGACCCGGACCTGTCCGCGCTACCGCCGGAGATCCGCGAACTGGTCGTGCCCTGCCTGAACCGGGATCCCGCAGCGCGGCCCACTCCCGCGCAGATCCTCGATTTCCTGGGATCGCTTCCGCCGCAACAGCAGCCGTGGCCGCTGGCCGTGCATCGGGCGATCTACGAGCAGTCCCGGGAACTCTCGGCGCTGGTCTCCGACCCCGAGGCGACACAGATCCCCGGCGCAGACCAGTCGAGGGTTCCCGAACCGCCCGGGGCCGACTTCGACCGGCGCGTGGGGCAGTTTCTCGTGGCATCCCAGGCAGCCGAGACGCAGCGTCGTCGGCGTCTGCTCGCGGGGGCGTTGGCGGGCGTCGTCATCCTGGTGGGCGCGGTGATCGGCGGCGTATACGCGTTCGGCGGCAGCGATGAGCCGGCATCTGCCGGGCCCAACCCGCTCGCCGGGCTCAACCTCACCGCGCTGCGGTCGCTGGATATGTGCGCGGTCATGAAGGATCCGCTGGCGCCCTCGTTGGGACAGTGGACCACATCGCCGGTGTCGCAACAGTGGGGCAGATGCAGCGGACAGGCCGGGGGATACGAGTTCGATCTGGACATCCAACGCACCGCCGCCTACCGAAACAGCGGCCGCGCGGTGAACGGCGTGCCGATTCTCGAGCCCACCGTGCCCGTGGACGGAGGGTGCGGCCGGGCACTGACCCCGGCCACGATCGATCCGCAGTTCGGGATCACCCTCATCGTGAAGAACGGTAAGTCGGCGGATCAGCGGTGCGTGGTAGCCGATGAGGCCCTGGGCCGTCTGGTCACCGATGTGGAGCACGGGCCGAGGCTCGCGGATGTCCGGAACTCGCTGGCACATCACGACCCCTGTGCGCTCGTCGATCCGGACGAGACCAAATTGTCGATCGGCGACAAGGTCCGCGGCACCCCGAATCTGCTGCATTCCTGTGACTGGGTCGGCACGAACACCTTGACCGTCACCTTCGAACATACGAAGCCTTTCGCTTCGCCCGCCCATCCGATCCACATCGATTTCGGCGGTGGCAACGTGGTCGACGCCGACGGCGCCGAATTGAACAGCACCGTCTGCGTCCGGCGCGGCGTCTATCGGACGGTCACCGACGATGCCGTCGAAGCGGTGACCGTCCAGGTCACAACCCCGACGGTCGGTACCGGCACGGCGCAGGCGGGCAAATGTCTGACCGCGCAGACGACCCTGAACCATATTCTCGACGACCTTCCGGCGGTGACGCGATGAGTTCGTATGTGGGGCGGCTGGTTCGAGGACTGGGCGCGTTCGCCATGGTGACACTGGTGGCCGGGTGTTCTTCGGTGTTGCATCCGAATGCGGTTGCGGGAGAAGTGGATGTGCGCACCCTCGACATCGATGCGGACTCCTCGACGAAACCTCCCGCTCTGCCGAGCTACCTGGGTATTCGCGGATATATGCAGTTGGAGGCCGCCAGGCTGGCCGATGCCGTGCTGAGTCCCTACGAGGTGGAGCCGAAATATTTCTGGGGCGCCACCGCCAGTGCACAGGTCACGCCGGAATCGGTTACCCAGTATCTCGCCGATCCCGTGGTGAAAGTGCTGTACGACAACGGATTCGTCGTGGGATTCTCGACCGGTGCGGCGGATTCGGTGACGCCGCTGACCAAAGCCGTGTACGGAACCCATGATCACGAGGGCATCCGGGTGACGGTACTTCGCTTCCGCGACGCGGCGTCGGCCCGTTCCGCCGCCCAGCAGACGGACGCCGCCGACATGGCGCTGAACCCGCAGAACACGCCGGTGAAATTACCGAAATACACCGATGCGTTCGCGCATTGGCGTCCCACGGTTCCCACCCTGGGCAGCACGCTCGCCCACGGTGTGTTCGTCGTGAACATCCTGGCCGACGCACGGACGACGGACCTGACGCGGCTCACCGAGATGACCCAGCAGTATCTCGCCGCGGAACTGCCCGTGCTGGACAGGTTCGTTCCGACACCGGAGGCGAAAATCCCTACGCTGCAGCAGGATCCGGACCACATCCTGGTGCGAGCCCTGCACCAGGGCGCGGCGGCGTCCCCGCCCGACGGCGGCAGCGAGATCGTGTACACCCTGCGGGCCTATCTGAATTACGTGCAGGATCAGGGCACGAGATATCCGGTGATGGGGCGTGCGGGGATCGACCGTGTCGCGGTCGCCCCGGCGGCTTACGTGTTCAGAGCCCGTGATGCTGCCGCGGCCGTGCAATTCGTCGCCGACTCGGCTCATCTGGGTGATGCCGATGCCCGACGCGATGTCGATCCACCCGAAGGGGTGCCGAACACGATGTGCGTCGAGAACTACACCGCGCCGGCGGCGGCCCGGTTCCGTTGCTTCGTCGCGTATCGGCGCTATGCGGCACTGGTTCTGGGACAGCAGCTCTGGCAGACCCAGCAGCGCGCGGCGTCGCAGTACGCGCTGCTGGCCGATGCGCAAGCCACGCTACCGAATTGAACGTCAGTAACCGACGTAGGCGCCACCGTGGCGAACGGCGACCACGCCCGGAACATCGCTCAGCGAACCATATCTGTTGATCGCGTATCTGCTCGCCGCCACGATGTTGTCGACCGGATTCAAGATATCCGTATGGCCCGGTACCGCATAGGAATTGAAGGTGCTGTCGATGGTCTGCATGAGCCCCTTCGACGGGTGCCCGGCCGCGGCATTGCTGTCCCAGTCGTTGACGATCGACGGATTTCCGCCCGATTCGTGCTCGATGATCGTCGCGATGGCCTTGTCATCGATCTGATCGGCCGGAACGCCTTCCTGGATGAGGATTTCTCGTGCCTGGGCGATCCACTCGGCGACATTCCCGGACGGTTGCGAGAGATTGGATTCGTTGCGATCGCTCATCGAGGCATTGCTGTAGTGGCTGCTGCCATTGTGCGATGACGTGCCGTTGCTGTGCGAGGTATTACTCGTCGACTGATAGTGCGGCGTCGAGGAATTCGAGCTGAGCGCGGCGGGGTTGGTGTTCGTCGGGGCGGAAGGCGCCGCGGTGACGCCCAGTTTCGGGTCACCGAGTCCGGCGTAGGCCGCGTCTACTTTCCCCTTCGCGGTGTTCACCGCGGTGATGAGGTCGGTGGCGGCGGACTCGGCCTGCGCGAGTGCGCCCGTGATCTTGGACTGATGGTTGGCGGCCAGCAGATCCTGGATGCATTTGTGCCAGGTTTTCTCGCCGTCGTTCAGACCCTGCAGTTTGTCGATGTAGTCCTTGCGCTTGGTCGCGGTGACCACGCCGTTGTCCGCTATCTCGAACGGATCCGGTGGTGTGGCTTCCGGGCCGGTCGGATGTAGTGCGGGTTCGCGTGCGTCCAGGACCGCCTGCCGGGTGTTGGTCAGGTTCTCGACGTGCGTGCTCAAGGCCTTCTGGAGTTCCAGCAGCGCTCCGCTCACCGCCGAGGCTCGGGTTTTCTCGGTGCTCATGCGGGTGCGGGCGGCCTTGGCGGCGTTGCCGTCCCAGGTCAGATTGCTGATCGTGGTGTCGGCGTCGCTGAGGGCCTTGTCCAGGCCCGTGCTGGTGGTGTTGACGGCCGTGCCCGCGGTGGTGATCGCGGCGGGGTTCCATGCCTCGACGTTCGAGATGTTGAGCGTCATGCGTGCATCCCGATCTTCTCCAGGTCGGCGGCGAACTGCTCATCGGTCATCGTGAGCACCTTGCCCGCGTGATCGACCGAGTCCGCGAGTGTGTTCACGCGGTCCGAGATGCGTTGCAGGGCATTGTCGACCGAGGTCTTGGTCTGCTGGCAGGTGTTCTGCCAGTCGGTACCGGGTAGGGCAGTGACCGCGTCGCCGAGTCCGGGATTCAGCTTGCCGATCGCGGCTGCCTCGTCGGTGAGGGCCTTGGCGAAATTGGCCAGCGCTCCGACGTCGACGTTCATCGATGGTTCCGGTGCCAAGACGATCCCCCTTGCTCATGAGTCCAGCGGGCACAAGCGTAGCAAGACATACACCCGTGGACAGCTCGCCGCGAAGACCGGTTAACTTGTTCGAACAGGTGTCGGACGACAGGAGTCGATTCATGCGTGCAGCCCAGGTGAGCAAGCTCGAGGGGCCGGAGTCCATCGAGGTCGTCGATATTCCGGAACCGCAGCCGTTTACCGGTGGGGTGGTGATCGATGTGCACGCGGCCGGTGTGGCCTTCCCGGACGTGCTGATGACTCGGGGGTTGTACCAGCTCAAACCGCAGATGCCGTATGTCGTGGGCGGTGAGGTCGCCGGTGTGGTGCGCTCCGCGCCCCAGGACGCGCATGTGCGGCCGGGTGACCGGGTGGTGGCGTTGACCATGCTCGGCAACGCCCTGGCCGAGGTCGCGGTGACGCCCGTGCAGATGGTGTTCCCGCTGCCGGACAACATCCCCCTCGAGGCCGGTGCGGGCATCGTGTTCAACGATCTGACCGTGCACTTCTGCCTGCGCAACCGTGGCCGTCTGGCCGAAGGCGAGTCGGTGCTGGTGCACGGTGCGGCCGGTGGTGTGGGCACCTCGACGTTGCGGATGGCCGCGGCGCTGGGTGCGGGCCGGGTGATCGCGGTGGTGAGCACGCCGGAGAAGGCCGAGGTGGCGCGGGCGAACGGCGCGACCGACGTGGTGCTCACCGATGGTTGGCTGGCCGCGGTGAAGGAGTTGACCGGCGGTCGCGGGGTCGACATCGTGCTGGACCCGGTGGGCGGCGACCGCTTCACCGACAGCGTCCGTTCGCTGGCCGCGGGTGGCCGTCTGCTGGTGGTCGGGTTCACCGCGGGTGAGATCCCGACGGTGAAGGTGAACCGGCTGCTGCTCAAGAACGTCGAGGTGGTCGGCGCGGCCTGGGGTGAGTGGGTCACCTCGCACCCGGGCTACCTGCAGGAACAGTGGGCCGAGGTCGGGCCGCTGCTGGCCGAGGGAAAGATCGCCCCGCCCCAGCCGGTGCTGTACCCGCTGGACCGGGCCGCGGATGCGGTTGCGTCGCTGGACAATCGGACCGCCACGGGCAAGGTCGTCGTCACCATCCGCTGAATCGGCGGAACGGAAGCGTCCGGTCCGGACGTCGTCGCCCCGGCTGCGGCTCGGGCGACGACGGCGGCTACCGCCGGACCGGGCCGATTCGTCGGATTCTTGTCGGTGCCGGCGTTTACGGTGACCGGACCATGAAACTTTCCGATCGCGTCCTGAACCGGACGCTGCTGGCCCGGCAGCATCTGCTGGCACGCTCGGCGCTGTCCGCGACGGATATGTGCGCGCACCTGGTGGGATTGCAGGCGCAGGATGTTCCGCCGCCGTATGTCGGATTGTGGAGTCGCACGGTCGATTTCGATCCGGCGGCGGTGTCTGTGGGGTTGCGGGACCGGTCGTTGGTGCGGATCACGCTGATGCGCGCGACGATCCATCTCGTCACCGCCGCCGATGCGCTGCGGATCGCGCCGCATATCCAACCGGAGCTGGAGAAGATCCCGTTTCGCAAGGGGTTCAACGCCGGCGCGATGGTCGGCCTGGATCCGGCGGAGGTGCGTCGGCGCGGGGAAGCCGTCCTGGGCGACGAGCCGATCCCCGCCGCCGAACTACGTGTGCTGGCGGCCCGGGAATTCCCAGATCGCAATCCGTCCGCGGTACTGCAGACCTGGCTCTATCAGCTCCCCGTGTTGCAGACCCCGCCGCGCGGTCTGTGGCGCAACAACGCCCGGCCGGTGTGGTCTCGCATCGAACCCTGGCTCGGTGCGCCGCTGGACTATCGATATCCGTTGCCGGAGTTGGTCATTCGTTATCTGACCGCCTTCGGTCCGGCCACCGCGGCCGATATCGCGACCTGGTCGAAACTGACCGGAGTAGCCGAAGTCATTGCGGCACTCGGGGATCGGGTCCGCACCTACACCGATGAACGCGGCCGCACGCTCTACGACCCGGTCGACGCCGAGCTGGCAGATCCGGATCTGCCCGCCCCGGTGCGGTACCTCGGCTGGTACGACAATGTCTTTCTGTCCCACAAGGATCGGGGCCGCATCGTCCCGGCAGGCGTCGCCGCACCACCCGCGCAGTATCGCGGGACGCAGGTCTCCCCGATCCTGCTGGACGGCATGGTGGCGGCCGTCTACAAGATCTTCACCGACCGCGAACGCACCCGGCTGCGAATCGTGCCCCGCCGCATCTGGTCCGTGGCCGAACGTTCCGCGGTCGAAGCGGAAGGCGCTGCGCTGCTGGGCTTTCTGGAGCCCGATCTGATTCCGAGCATCGAAATCCTGGCCCCGGAAGCCGACGTGAAAATCTGATCCGCGCGTCAGCTGTGCCGATATGCGGGGGCCTTACTGGTGCCGGTGGGCGTGAGCGTACGCAGCAGCGGCAGGGTCCGACTCGGCACGACCGTGGACAGCACGATGACGCTGTGCGAGCGCACCACCGACGCGCTGCGGTCGATACTCAGCAGCACCGACTGCAACCCGGCATGCGAATCGGCACCGATGCGGCACAGCACATCCTGCGAACCGGTGGTCGCGTACGCCTCCAGCACGCCCGCGATCGCCTCGAGATCGGCGGCGACGGCGTCGAGCGCACCCTGGGCGATCTCCAGGGTGACGAAGGCCAGCACGTCGAAGCCCGCCGCGCTGACATCGATGTGGGGATCGTAGGAGGCGATCACGCCGGCCTCCTCCATTCGCGCGATCCGCGACTGGACGGTGGCGCGCGCGACGCGGGTGCGGCGCGACAACTCCAGGATTCCGGCCTTCTGGTATTCATGCATTGCGGTCAGGATCGCCAGGTCCAGCTCGTCCAGCCTGGTCTCGGTGCGGCCCATCGGTAGTCTCCACTTCGATCCGTTGTTCTAGACAGATTGTCCAGCATGGTCGGGGTTTCGGTGGCGTAATTCGCCATCATGCCTACCGAATTTCCATGATATTGCCTAGATCGGGAACGGGCGATTACCTAGGGGAATGACTACCGAAACCGCGCCGGCGATCACCCGCGAGGAGCCGTCGGACATTCAGCTGATCGGCCTGGTCGAACACGACTCCGCACGCGATCCGTTCCCGGTCACCGGCTGGGACGCACTGGTGTGGGTGGTCGGCAACGCCACCCAGTTCGCGCACTATCTGCAGTCCGCGTTCGGGATGCGGCTCGAGGCGTACTGCGGTCCCGAGACCGGCGTGCGCGATCACAAGGGCTTCGTCCTGCGCAGCGGCAGTGCGCGTTTCGTGGTGACCGGCGCGGTGGATCCGGACAGTCCGCTGGTCGCGCACCACGATCGGCACGGCGACGGGATCATCGATGTCGCGCTCGAGGTGCCCGATGTGGACCGCTGCGTCGAGTGGGCGCGGTCGCAGGGCGCGGAGGTGCTGGTCGAACCGCACGAGGACACCGACGAATTCGGCACCGTCCGCTCGGCGACGCTGGCCGCCTACGGCGAGACCCGGCACACCCTGGTCGATCGTTCCCGCTACGCGGGCTCGTATCTGCCCGGCTACATCGCCCGCGAATCCGCCTTCGTGCCCCGGCACGACGCCCCGGTCCGGCTGTTCCAGGCGGTGGATCACGTGGTCGGCAATGTCGAGCTGGGCCAGATGGATCGGTGGGTCGACTACTACCGCCGCGTCATGGGTTTCACGAACATGGCCGAATTCGTCGGCGACGACATCGCCACGAACTATTCGGCGCTGATGAGCAAGGTCGTCGCGAGCGGCAACCATCGGGTGAAGTTTCCGCTGAACGAACCCGCTTTGGGCCGCAAGCGATCCCAGATCGACGAATACCTCGAGTTCTATCGCGGACCGGGCGTCCAGCACATCGCGTTGGCCACCGCGGACATCCTCGGTACGGTCGACATCCTGCGCCGCGAGGGGGTGGAATTCCTCGACACCCCCGACGCCTACTACTCCGACCCCGAACTGCGCGCCCGGATCGGACACGTGCGGGTGCCGGTCGAGGAACTGCAGTCGCGCGGCATCCTGGTCGACCGCGACGAGGACGGCTATCTTCTGCAGATCTTCTGCCGTCCGCTCACCGATCGCCCCACCGTCTTCTTCGAACTCATCGAGCGGCACGGATCACTCGGCTTCGGCAAAGGCAACTTCAAAGCCCTGTTCGAAGCCATCGAACGCGAGCAGGACGCCCGCGGCAACCTCTGACCCGGCAGCCGGACGGCATCAACTACTACACTTCGGCGCATGCGGAGGATGACGTCGGCAATCGTCACGGGGACTGCCATCGCGGCACTGTTGACGGCCTGCGGATCGGGGGGCGACTCCACCAGCGACAGCTCGTCGATGCGGCCGCCGATGAAGGTGGCCGCACTGGGGCCGTTCGTCGGGGAGTGCGGCGGTGTCACCGACGACGAGGTGCGCGATATCGGCGGGCTCGGTCAGGTCTCGGCGGCGTACAAGAATTCGGTCGGCTGCAACTGGCAGGCGACCGGATTGGACGGTGCGAGCGTCACATTCGCCTCCTATCGGGGCAGCCCGCTGGGCCGGGAGAAGGCGTGGGTGACCGCGCAGGGCCGCAATCCCGAGACCATCGATGTGGGCGGACACGCCGGCTTCCAGGACGCCACCCCGGACGGCAGCATCTGCGATCTGGCGGTGCAGCTCGGCGACGACTTCTTCGAATGGTCCACTTCCAGTGGCCTTTTCGGGACGGCCAACGCCACTCCGTGTGACAAGAACCGCAAGCTCGCCGAGCTGACCGTGCAGCGATTGAAATGAGGAGCTCCATGAAGGCTCGGTCCGTACTCGTCGCCACGCTCGCGGTGGTCGTGGGTGTGTCGGTCGGCGGATGCGGCAAGACCGTCTCCGGTACGGCCCAACCGGCCGGCGGCGGTGGCGGCATCAACACGAACTTCGACAAACTGCTGCGCGAATGCGATGTGGTGAAGAAGGACGACATCGTCAAGACGACCGGCGCGCAGGACGCGCAGGGTTCGTTCAACGGCGCGGTGTGCATGTGGAGTCTGGCCGGCACGCCCAGCGGCGACGGCATGGTCACGCTGAACTGGTACGAGATGGGATCGCTGACCAACGAGAAGACGACGAGCGACAAACTCGGCTACAGCTCCACCAATGTGAATGTGCAGGGCCGCCGCTCGCTGCAGATCCATCGTCCCAACGACACCGATTCGTGCGGAGTGATGACCCCGGCCGCCGATACCGGGATCGTCGGCTGGTGGGTCAACTACCACCCGGGTGGTCACGGAGATCCGTGCACCGCAGCGCAGAAGCTGGTCGAGCTGACGGTGAACCTGGCTCGATGAGGTCCCGATTCGGGCTTGCCGGGCGGTCCCCGCAGGGACCCCTTTTTGCCCCGCGCCGCGCCGACGAGTATCGTGGATCGCTGTGCCCGGAGCGTGCGGGCAAGTTTGTGTGCAGGACGTAAGCCAGCGAAAGCGGCCGAACGTTCAGACATGCCCGAAAATCGGGCCCTGATCTGCGCGCGACACGCCCGACCTCGGGACGCGAGTGACGCGATCCGGGCGAGCGGGTGAAGGCTCGACAACAGACACATGAAGTTCCAGACACCTGGTAACTAACGAGGAAAGCCGGTCTATGCCAACCATCAACCAGCTGGTCCGCAAGGGTCGCCGCGACAAGGTCGCCAAGACCAAGACTGCGGCCCTGAAGGGGAGCCCGCAGCGTCGTGGCGTGTGCACCCGCGTGTACACCACGACCCCGAAGAAGCCGAACTCCGCGCTGCGCAAGGTCGCGCGTGTTCGCCTGACCAGCGCGGTCGAGGTCACGGCCTACATCCCCGGTGAGGGCCACAACCTGCAGGAGCACTCGATGGTGCTCGTCCGCGGCGGTCGTGTGAAGGACCTTCCCGGTGTGCGCTACAAGATCATCCGCGGCTCGCTCGACACCCAGGGTGTGAAGAACCGCAAGCAGGCCCGCAGCCGCTACGGCGCCAAGAAGGAGAAGAGCTGATATGCCACGCAAGGGCCCCGCACCCAAGCGTCCGCTGATCAACGATCCGGTCTACGGGTCGCCGCTGGTCACTCAGCTGGTCAACAAGATCCTGCTGGACGGCAAGAAGTCCACCGCCGAGCGCATCGTCTACGGCGCCATGGAGCAGGCGCGCGAGAAGACCGGCACGGACCCGGTCGTCACTCTGAAGCGCGCGCTGGACAACGTCAAGCCGGCTCTCGAGGTCAAGCCCCGTCGCGTCGGTGGCGCCACCTACCAGGTGCCGGTCGAGGTTCGTCCGGGTCGCGCCAACACCCTGGCGCTGCGCTGGCTGGTGAACTACTCCCGCGCCCGTCGTGAGAAGACCATGGTCGAGCGCCTGGCCAACGAGCTCCTCGATGCCAGCAACGGCCTGGGCGCTTCGGTGAAGCGTCGCGAGGACACCCACAAGATGGCCGAGTCCAACCGGGCCTTCGCGCACTACCGCTGGTGATCCACCACCCGGCCCGCCGCTGACGGTGCCGGGAGGGTTGGTCGCTGCCGGGCGCGGCACTCGAGCGCCGCGCCCGGCGTTATACAGACAGAACCCCCGACAGAGTCGAATTTCCCGGCTCACCGCCGGGTAGTTCCCGAAAATCCCAACTAGCTGATCGCTACAAGCAGAGCGGGGAAGATTTCCGTGGCACAGGACGTGCTCACCGACCTCCACAAGGTCCGCAACATCGGCATCATGGCGCACATCGATGCCGGTAAGACCACGACAACCGAACGCATTCTCTTCTACACCGGTATCACCTACAAGATCGGTGAGGTCCACGACGGCGCGGCCACGATGGACTGGATGGCTCAGGAACAGGAGCGCGGCATCACGATCACGTCGGCCGCGACGACCTGCTTCTGGAAAGACAACCAGATCAACATCATCGACACGCCCGGACACGTCGACTTCACGGTCGAAGTGGAGCGCTCGCTGCGCGTGCTCGACGGTGCGGTCGCCGTTTTCGACGGTAAAGAGGGCGTTGAGCCGCAGTCCGAGCAGGTCTGGCGGCAGGCAGACAAGTACGACGTCCCGCGCATCTGCTTCGTCAACAAGATGGACAAGCTGGGCGCGGACTTCTACTTCACCGTGCAGACGATCAAGGATCGCCTCGGTGCCAAGCCGCTGGTCATCCAGCTGCCGATCGGTGCGGAGAACGACTTCGAGGGCATCGTCGACCTGGTCGAGATGAACGCGAAGGTCTGGAAGGGCGAGACCAAGCTCGGTGAGTCCTACGAGACCATCGAGATCCCGGCCGACCTGGCCGAGCGCGCCGAGCAGTACCGCCAGGAGCTGCTCGAGACCGTCGCGGAGTCCGACGAGGCCCTGCTGGAGAAGTTCTTCGGCGGTGAGGAGCTCTCGGTCGAGGAGATCAAGGGCGCCATCCGCAAGATGACCGTCAACTCCGAGCTCTACCCGGTGCTGTGCGGTTCGGCGTTCAAGAACAAGGGCGTGCAGCCCATGCTCGACGCCGTCATCGACTACCTGCCCAACCCGCTGGACGACGGCGGCACCGACGGCATCGTCCCCGGCAAGGAGGACGAGGTCCTGCACCGGGCCGCGAGCGTCGAAGACCCGTTCGCGGCGCTGGCGTTCAAGGTTGCCACGCACCCGTTCTTCGGCAAGCTGACCTACGTGCGCGTCTACTCGGGCAAGGTCGCCTCCGGCGCCCAGGTCATCAACTCGACCAAGGGCAAGAAGGAGCGTCTGGGCAAGCTGTTCCAGATGCACTCCAACAAGGAGCAGCCGATCGATGAGGCCCAGGCGGGTCACATCTACGCGGTCATCGGCCTGAAGGACACCACGACCGGTGACACCCTGTGCGATCCGCAGAACCAGATCGTGCTCGAGTCGATGACCTTCCCGGATCCGGTCATCAAGGTGGCCATCGAGCCGAAGACCAAGGCCGACCAGGAGAAGCTGGGCACCGCCATCCAGAAGTTCGCGGAGGAGGACCCCACCTTCAACGTGGAGCTGGATCAGGAGACCGGCCAGACCGTCATCGGCGGCATGGGCGAGCTCCAGCTCGACATCTACGTCGACCGTATGAAACGCGAGTTCAAGGTCGAGGCCAATATCGGTAAGCCGCAGGTGGCCTACCGTGAGACCATCACCAAGCCGGTCGAGAAGCACGAGTACACCCACAAGAAGCAGACGGGTGGCTCGGGCCAGTTCGCTCGTGTGATCATCGCCCTCGAGCCGTTCATCGGCGAGGACGGCGCGACCTACGAGTTCCAGAACAAGGTCACCGGTGGCCGCGTGCCGAGGGAGTACATCCCCTCGGTGGACGCCGGTATCCAGGACGCCATGCAGTACGGTGTCCTCGCTGGTTACCCGCTGGTCAACGTGAAGGCGAGCCTGCTCGACGGCGCCTACCACGAGGTCGACTCCTCGGAAATGGCGTTCAAGATCGCGGGTGCGCAGGCGTTCAAGGAAGCCGCGCGCAAGGCCGGTCCGGTGATCCTCGAGCCGCTGATGGCCGTCGAGGTCACCACGCCCGAGGAGTACATGGGCGATGTGATCGGCGACCTCAACTCCCGCCGTGGTCAGATTCAGGCCATGGAGGAACGCAGTGGTGCCCGTGTCGTCAAGGCGCTGGTTCCGCTCTCCGAGATGTTCGGTTACATCGGTGACCTGCGCTCCAAGACGCAGGGCCGGGCGAACTTCTCGATGGTGTTCAACTCGTACGCGGAGGTTCCGGCCAACGTGTCGAAGGAGATCATCGCCAAGGCGACCGGCGAGTAGTCCGGACGTCAGCACGACCCCGTCTCCGCCCGCGGAGACGATCCGAAAAACCGCACTGCTGCAACTGCACGCACCAACAAGTCCAGGAGGACACCACAGTGGCGAAGGCGAAGTTCGAGCGGACGAAGCCGCACGTCAACATCGGCACCATCGGTCACGTCGACCACGGCAAGACCACGCTGACGGCGGCTATCACCAAGGTTCTGCACGACAAGTACCCGGACCTGAACCAGAGCTTTGCGTTCGATCAGATCGACAAGGCTCCGGAGGAGAAGGCTCGTGGTATCACGATCAACATCTCCCACGTCGAGTACCAGACCGAGAAGCGGCACTACGCCCACGTGGATGCCCCTGGTCACGCTGACTACATCAAGAACATGATCACCGGTGCGGCGCAGATGGACGGCGCGATCCTGGTCGTGGCGGCCACCGACGGCCCGATGCCGCAGACTCGCGAGCACGTGCTGCTCGCCCGTCAGGTCGGCGTGCCCTACATCCTGGTCGCGCTGAACAAGTCGGACATGGTCGACGACGAGGAGATCCTCGAGCTCGTCGAGATGGAGGTCCGCGAGCTGCTGGCCTCGCAGGAGTTCGACGAGGACGCTCCGGTCGTCCGCGTTTCCGGCCTGAAGGCGCTGGAAGGCGACGAGAAGTGGGCCGAGTCGATCATCGAGCTGATGGACGCGGTCGACGAGTCGATCCCGGACCCGGTTCGTGAGACCGACAAGCCGTTCCTGATGCCGATCGAGGACGTGTTCACCATCACCGGTCGTGGCACCGTCGTCACCGGTCGTATCGAGCGCGGCGTGGTCAACGTGAACGAGGACGTCGAGATCGTCGGCATCCGCCCGACCACCACCAAGACCACGGTCACCGGTGTCGAGATGTTCCGCAAGCTGCTGGACCAGGGCCAGGCGGGCGACAACGTCGGTCTGCTGATCCGTGGCATCAAGCGCGAGGACGTGGAGCGCGGCCAGGTCGTCATCAAGCCGGGCACCACCACCCCGCACACCGAGTTCGAGGGTCAGGCCTACATCCTGTCGAAGGACGAGGGTGGCCGCCACACCCCGTTCTTCAACAACTACCGTCCGCAGTTCTACTTCCGTACGACTGACGTGACGGGCGTTGTGACCCTGCCCGAGGGCACCGAGATGGTCATGCCCGGTGACAACACCGAGATGAGCGTCAAGCTGATCCAGCCGGTCGCCATGGACGAGGGTCTGCGTTTCGCGATCCGTGAGGGTGGCCGCACCGTCGGTGCCGGTCGCGTCACCAAGATCATCAAGTAGGACCTGCGCTCAGCAGAGCTACGCGAAAAGGGCCGTTCCCCTCGGGGAGCGGCCCTTTTTCGCGTCCGTACCGCCCTGTCGCAGTGACATCTGATCAGCTATTCCGATTGACTGAAAAGCAGAATTTCTGCACCATGGAGGTATGGCTTACTATCATGGCTTCGCAGCAGTTCAGGGCCGTGGCACCGTCTCACTGCCTGCCGAGTTGCGTCGGAAGTATCGGCTGGACGATCCAGGGGCGCAGCTCGAGGTCTCCGAGCGCGAAGATGGTGTGATCGAACTGCGTCCGATGCTGCCGGTTCCCGTAGATGAGATGTGGTTCTGGTCAGAGGGTCATCAAGCTGCCGAGCGCGAAGCCGAAGAAGATCTTGCCGCAGGTCGCTACAAGACCTTCGACGATGCGCAGTCCTTTCTGGATGACTTGGCTACCCTTGCTTCGTCCGGTTCGGACGAGGAGACGCCCGGCCAGTGAAATATCGAGTGCTCGACTCGTTCAGGAACGACTTTCGCCGACTTCCGGCGGAACATCAGCGACTCTTTCAACAGATGCTCCGAGAGTACTTTCTGCCTGCGATAGACAGCGGTGCCTTCAGCGGATCCCCGCCCTGGCCCGAGCGGTTACGCATCCACAAGCTGAATAACACCGAAATCTACTCGCTGACCTGGAATTTCGCGTCCCCTGACGGGCGTGCGAGATTCCATTTGGAGAGGGACGACGCAAGCGACCCGGTGTTGGCTTGGCGCCGTATCGGTGACCATTCGATCTACAGAACGCCATGATCTCCCGTTCGATGTCGTCACGCCGAGTCGGAGGCGGCCAGGAGGGCCTCGGCGAATTGACGCATCTGATCTGCGCCGCCGAACCAGGCGGAGACCAGGTCTACCGCCGCGGTGCGGGTGCGGCGGGCGGCGCGGATGAACTCCTCGAGAGAGACGTCGCCCGCTTCGGCTTTGTCCGCGATGTTCTCCAGGGTGTGGCTGGCCAGCAGTAGGTGCATGATCAGGTGGACGTCGACATTCTTGGTGACGTCGTCCTGGCTCGAGGTGCGGCGCGTTTCGGGGGCGGTGCGTGGCAGGACGGTTGTGCGGCGGGGTGCGGTGGGGTCGGATTCCGTTGTGGTGCTGGTGGTTTCGTCATTCGACTCGGCTGCGGCGGCGCGCTCGGCGGCTTTGCGGCTCATTCTGGTGCGCGGCGGCGCGGGCGCGGTGGGGGTCTCGACCGGGTCGGTGAGGTCGGGGGCGGTGAGTCCGGATGTGGTGCGGGTGCGGGCCGCGCGTTCAGGGGAAGCGTTCGACGCTGTGGCGGTCGACGTCGGATCGGGCGCTGTGGAATTCGCTTCCGGTCCAGGCTTCGATGCGCGACGTTCGGGAAGTGGGGCCGGAGCCGGTGGGACGGCGGGACCGCCGGGGTGAGCGCCGAATTCGGCGGAATTCGGCGGTGTGGCGGATTCGTGCTCGACGGTAGCCAGCAGCGAATTATTGGTGAGGTGGCCGGGTTCGGTCGAGGTGAATGCCGAACCGTTGGTCAAGTTGCCGGAACCGCCGGACTTGCGGCGGGCCGGGGGTGGCGAATCGAATTGTGAGTCCAGCAAATTCATGATGGGCTGGCTGTAGACGTAGTCGGACTCCTCGGAATCGGTGAACTGATACGGCACTCCGGGAGTTCGCCGAGGTAGGCCGGGGGATTTTTCGGACGGTTCGGTATCTGTGCGGAAAGCGGAATCGAGTGCCGGATTCGGCGGCTTCGGTGCGGTCGGCGCGCTGAATTCGGTTGTCGGAGGCTGATTATTCGGTGCGGGGGGTGGCGATTGAGCCGGGCGTGTTCCCGGCGCTGGATTCGCGCTGCGCGGATCGTCCCCGGCAGGTGCGTCGAACGCGGAGAATGTGGAACCCGTAGGCGCCGAGGGGAATTGGTGGCCGTTCGTGCCGGAGGAATTCTCGGGTTGCCGTCCGCCGTTGGCCATCGAACCGGCTATCGATGTTCCGATATCGGGTCTGATCGCTACCGAATCGGGTGCGGACATCAGCGATTCCGATCGGCCGTACGGGTGATCGCCGTTACTGCCGGGCGGCGCCGGAGCGGGTGCGACCGAAGGCGTTGCGCCGGTGGCCCATTCCGGAGCGGGATCGGCCGGAGTCCACCCCACGGCGACCTCCGGACGGCCCAGGCTGCCTCTACCCGGATCGAATCCGGTGAGCGCATTCGTCGATCCCGTCGCCGGTTCGTTGCGCGGATGGGTGAGGCGATACCCGTCCGGGCGCGAACGATTAGGTTCTCCGAAACTGGCGAAATCGGGGTCGGTCATATCGCCATTCTTACCTCCACATCCGTGGTATGCGACCCCGCGGGTCGTCGAATTATCCACAGGCGCACTCGATTCGCTTGGTAGCTGGGAAGATACGGACGGTGTGAAATCATCGGAGCCGGGGTGCGGGAACCCACCGCCCGTGGCGGGTGAGGCGGGCGGCGACTTCGGCGGCGGTGGTGATCCGGCGGGCCGCCTCCGCGGGATCGTCGAGTTCGTCCCAGGTCCATCGGGCCGGGATCCAGCCGAGAGCGCGCAGCCGGTCGTCGCGCAGTTCGGCGGCGAACGCGGCCCGTTCGGCGGCCTCGGGGTGGCCGGGGTCGGGGTCGATCTCCGGCCTCGGATCGAAGTCGGCCGCGACGCCGAGTTCGGGGAACAGGCAGTCGACGCGGGCGACGAAGCTGTTGTCGGGACTGAGTATTCGAGCCTTCACCTCGGGGGCGGGCAGTCCGGCCGCGGCCATCGCCACTCGCAGACGCGATTCGCCGACACCGGAGCTGCGGCCGTCGAGGAAGGTCAGGACCTGTGCGGCCTGTCGGTAGCCGGGGCGCGCCCGCGCGCGATGCAACTGTTCGCGCAGCTGTGTCGCCGTCGTCGCGCCGCGGTGCAGCGCCGCGTCACCGGCCGCGACCGCCTGCTCGAAACCTTCGGTGCGGGCGATGTCGAGGATCGTGCGCGCCGCGGTGGTGTAGCGGATGCCCGCTACCGCGACGACCTCGTCGGCCGCGAGCTGCCCGGCGTGCACCACGAGCAAGCGGCCGACCCGCGCGCCGTTGCGGCGGGCGCGGGTGAGATGGGCGCGGTCCAGCCGAATCCGCCAGGTCGGCAGATCGTGCCCGACCAACGCCGAAACATGGCTCACCACCGCGGCATCGGTGGTTGCGGTGATCGTCGCCCGGATCAGCGCTCGATGCCGGTCCACCGCGCTGAGCGTCTCGGCCGGTGCGCTGAGATAGTGCCCGGTCCGGACACGATGCCACAGTCCGTGCCGGCACAGCCTGCGCAGATCGGAATCCGACAGCCCGGTGGCGAGGGCATCGCGGCGGGAGATCGGTTGCGGGGTTCCCATGCGTCGATCATCGGTGCGCCGAAGCTCTTTCGGACTTGCCTCGGGACGAATGTGGACAACTCGGGGGTGTGGATAGTTCACCGTCTCGCGGTCCGTTTCGCCACGCCGGAGGATTCGACGGCCGAGCGCGGAAACTGCTCAGCCCAGATGGGTCATGCCCGCGGCGACGACCTTCGAGATGCTCAGGATCTCGTCGGCGGTCGGCAGGCTCAGACCATCCAGGGTGTGCAGCCGGTCGGTGGTGGCGATGGCCAACATCGCCGAGACCCACGCGCCCGCGCAGGCGCGCAACGTGCCGGGCTGCACCGGCCCCGGCGCGCTGGCCTGCAGCACCCGTGCGGTGATATCGAGCAGTTGATCGCGCATGCGCCGCAACTGCTTACGGACGTCGGGATGGGTGTCGGCCTCGCGCCACATGATGACGCGCAGCACCGAGGAATGGTGATCGCGCAGATTCAGCGCGGCATCCAGGGCGATCAGGCTCCCCGCTGGATCTCCCGGGGAGACGACGGCATCGATGTCGTCGAGCGGGTTGGCCGGAATCCGCTCGGCCATCAGCGCCGACAGGATCGAATCCTTGGTCGGGAAGTAATAGAAGACCAGCCCTTTGGGCACACCTGCGGTCGTGGCGATCGCCGCGGTCGCGGTGGCGTCGAATCCGTGTGTCGCGAAAAGACTTTCGGCGGCATCCAGGATGAGCTGCCGGGCGTCGCCGTCGACCTTCTTACTGCGGCGACGCCCCGCTCGATGGGGTTTGGGCATCTGCATCAGTGAGCAGTATGCATCCGTGCCGTGACTTGCGGAAGTGCGGCGACGGCGACCACGACGGTCAGTACTCCGACGATCCAGGACGTCCATGCCGCGCCGTTGAAGGAGCTGTAGTCCATGACCCAAGGGGCGATGAACAGCAGGACGCCCAGCACACCCATGGCGTAGTCCAGACCGGACATCGCCGGACGCGCCATCTGCGCCAGACCTGTCAGGGCGATGAGCACGCCGAGCACGATCAACGTCCACATGGCTCGATCGTTGTGATCGACCCATATCGGCGACAGCGCAGTGTAGACACCGAGTACGACTGCTACGAAGTCCTGCGCACGGGATTCGGTGAACATGTTTTGCCTCCTCAGGGCGGTGATTTGTGTTCAATTTCCGGTATAACTCTGATTGACCGCCCGATCAATACCTGCCCTGGCACGATTCGGTGGCGATACCCGATACGGCCGGACGTGTCGGTCGTCACAGTGGCGAAATTAGAACAGGTTCTAGAATAAGTTGGATAATGTGCGCCTTTCGAAACCTGAGATCTGCATTGCCCGCGCCACGTCCGGGGTGACCCGATGACCGGCCGCCCGATCGTGATCATCGGCGCAGGGCTGTCCGGCCTGCGCGCCGCGGAGGAGCTTCGACGCGCCGGATACGAAGGCGGGCTGGTACTGGTCGGCGACGAAGGCCGACTGCCGTACGACCGGCCGCCGCTGTCCAAACAGTTCGTGCGCGGGGAAACCGACGACACCACCCTGCGCCCGGCCGAATTCTTCGCCGAGAACGATATCGAGCTGCGTCTGGACGTCGCGGCCACCGGCGTGGACATCGTCGCGCGGCGGCTGCTGCTGGCCGACGGCAACGCGCTGGACTACGAACATCTGATCATCGCGACGGGCTTGCGTCCCAAGCGGATTCCCGGGCTGCCCGATGCGGCCGGGGTGCACGTGCTGCGCAGTCACGCCGACGCGGCCGGTCTGCGCGACGGGCTGAGCAGCGCCTCCCGTGCGCTGGTCGTCGGCGCGGGTTTCATCGGTTGCGAGCTGACGGCCAGTTTCCGCTCTCACGGCGTCGAGGTGGTGCTCGTGGAACCGCAGCCGACGCCACTGGCCGCCTCACTGGGCGAGCAGGTCGGTGCGCTGGTCGGGCGGCTGCATCGGGCCGAGGGCGTCGATCTGCGCTGCGGCGTGGGTCTGGAATCGCTCGTCGTCTCCGACGACGCGGTGCGCGGTGCGCGGCTCTCGGACGGGTCGACCGTCGAGGCCGATCTGGTGGTGATCGGCGTCGGCTCGGCGCCGGCGACCGACTGGCTCACCGAATCCGGTATCCCGCTGGCCGATCGGTCCGCGGGCGGCGGTGTCCTGGCCGACGAGACGGGGCGCACCTCGGTCGAGAACGTCTGGGCGCTCGGCGATGTCGCGGCCTGGCGTCAGGGCGGTGCGCATCGTCGCGTGGAGCACTGGACCAATGCCGGTGAGCAGGCCCAATTGCTGGCCGCCGCGCTGCTGGGCGCCGAGGGCCCCGCGGCGGGAGTGCCGTATGTGTGGAGCGATCAGTACGAGGTGAAGATCCAGGTCCTGGGTTCGACTCGCGGGGCCGACGAGATCCGGATCGTCGAGGACGACGGGCGCAAGTTCCTCGCCCACTACCTCACCGACGGCGTGCTCACGGCCGTGGTCGGCGCGGGCAAGGCGGGCAAGGTGATGAAGATGCGCGCCGAACTCGCCGCCAACACCCGTCCCGGGGAACGGGTCGGCTGAAATACGCGGCTCGTCCGGCCGGACGAGCCGGGTGCGGCGCACGGTAGCGCGCCGGTCACCAATACAGTGGCGGGTGTGATTGTCGCGCTGATCGATTCGGGCCTCGGACTGCTGACCACCGGGGCGTGGTTGCGCAGGCTGCGGCCCGATCTCGACCTGTTGCTGCAACTGGATCCCGACGGTGCGCCGTGGGGTCCGAAACCCGAGTCCTGGCTCGTGGATCGGGTGTTGAACGCGACTCGGCGATCGATCGAGCTGGGCGCGGAGGTCATCGTGCTGCCCTGCAACACCGCCAGCGTGTCGGCCTTGGAACAGGTGCGCGCCGAGGTCGGGCCGGGTGTTCCGGTGATCGGTACCGTTCCGGCGATCAAACCCGCGACGGCCGCCTGCGCCGCGGTGGCGGTGTGGGCGACCGCCGCGACGACCGCGAGCCGCTATCAGGCCGATCTGATCGCGCGTTTCGGCGGCGACGCCGAGGTGACCGGCGTGGCCTGTCACGGCTTGGCCGACTCCATCGATCGCGGCGATCCGGCCGGTATCGAGGAGGCCATCGCGAAGGCTGCCGCTCTGACCCCGCCCGACACCGAGGGCGTCGTCCTGGGCTGCACCCACTACCCGCTGGTCATGGATGCCATCCTGGCCGCGCTGCCGCCCGGCGTGCGACTGTTCGACAGCGCCGAAGCCGTCGCAGTGCAGACCCTGCGCCGCATGGATGCCCTCGGCCGCTCCACCGCCGGGTCGGGCGCGGTCACCGTCGTCAACAGCGGCCGCCCCGGCGAACTACCCGCAAGCGCATCGGCCTTCGAAGCCGGGCGGGTTCTGGGCGCACCCGCCGAGGTCATCACCGCCTGACCGAAAGAGTGCGGACCCGAGTCAGCTCCTCGCCGCCGAAGAGGTCTTCCGGCACACGTGCAACCGGGGAAGGAATCTCTTCACTAGACGCGTATCGCGGAGGCATCGACAACTGCTGAGCCGCTGAAACCGGCCGAAGCGAAGCGAGGCGAAGCCCGGCGGCGAAGAGTCTCTGTCCGGCTGGTATTCGCCCGCGAAGCGAAAGGCTCAACAACACCAACTCCAAGGTTTTCGGCGCGGGCTCGTCGTTCAGCCCTCGAAGCGCATGGCCGAAGGCCGAGTCTCGAGGGCTGAACGACGAGCCTTACAGCGCCGAAAACCCGCCGGAGCGAAGCGGAGGCCAAAAATACAGCTCAGAACTGGATTTTCAGGTGGTCGGTGACGGGGTGTGCCTGACAGCCCAGGATGTATCCGGCCTCGATGTCCTCGGGGTCGAGGATCTCGGAGTTGTCCATCTCCACCTTGCCTTCGAGCACGGTGCAGGCGCAGGAGCCGCATTCGCCCTCCTGGCAGGAGTACGGCACGTCCAGGCCCTTGCTCAGCATGATGTCGACCAGGGTCTTGCTGCGCGGCCACTGCAGGTTGTGCACCTCGCCGTCGAGTTCCACGTCGACCGTGGCGGCGTCGGCGGCCTCCTGTTCGCTGACCGCTTCGGGTTCGACGTCCGCGAACGGGTCTCCGGCAAGGGAGTTGAAGACCTCGGCATGGGTGCGGTTGCGCGGCACGCCGAGTTGGGCGAGGGCATCGTGCACACCGTCCATGAACGGTTTGGGCCCGCACATGAACGCCCGGTGCTCGGCGAAGGGCCGGGCGAGCGCGGCCAGCTTCTCCACGTTCGGCAGGCCCTGCAGGTTCTCGAGCCAGTGCACGATCACCAGGCGCTGTGGATGTTTGTCGGCGAGTTCGCGCAGTTCATCGGCGAAGATGACCGATTCGGCGTCGCGGTTCGCGTAGAGCAGGGTGATCCGGCCGCTGCCGCCGGCCAGCGCCGATTTGAGGATCGACATGATCGGCGTGATTCCGCTGCCCGCCCCGAACAGCAGCAGATCCTCGTCCAGATCCTTGGGCGTGAACACGCCCGAGGGCGGCAGTACTTCGAGGGTGTCCCCGGCGCGGACGTTGTCGCACACCCAGTTCGATGCGTATCCGTCGGGCGTGCGCTTGACGGTGACCTTGGGGGCGTCGTCGGTGTGCGGTGAGCTGGCCAGGGAGTAGCAGCGCGCCACCGAGCCCGTCAGCTCGCTGGGGATGCGCAGGGTGAGGAACTGACCGGGCTGGTACTCGAATCGCTCGCGCAGCTCCGCGGGCACCTCGAAAACCAGCGAACAGGCGTCGGCCGTCTCGTTGACGACCTCGGATACCCGCAGCAGCACCGAGCGGGAGCTGTGCGGTGCAGCGGGGTCGGGTCGAGGGTCGGCGGTGGTCATAACGTCCTCTCGGGCCGGGCGTTCACGCGAAAACATCAAACTAGAACGTGTTCTAATTTCATGATACGCAGCCCTCCTGCCGCCGGACAAGCTGGGCTTCCAGACCGGAGATCAGTACGTCCATGCCGAAGTCGTAGGAGTATCGGCCGCGTAGGTCGCCCATATGCTTGACCGCACGGGCCATCGCATCGGGCAATGTCGCATCGGCCAGGGCAGCGCGGTCGCGCGGATTGACCCGGCTGCGCCCGAACAGATACGTATGGATCGTCGCATAAGCCGACAACACCGCGCGATCGTCGAACCCGGCATCGGACAGGATTTCCATCACAGCGCCGATCAGATCCAACTGTTTGCCGAGCATCTGTTCGATGAGTACATCGCCCAGTCCCGGATGTTTACGCAATTTCTCATCGATCTGATCGACCAGTTCGCGCAGGCGCTGCTGCCACGGACCCGATTCCCGGGTCGGTTTACGCACACCGGTCAACGCGGCGGTGGCCACCAGATCGAGTAGTTCGCGTTTGTCGGCGACGTAGTAGTAGGGGGCCATCGGAGAGACGCCGAGTTCGCGGGACAACCGCCGCATCGACAACTTCTCCACGCCGTCCTGCCGCACGACGCGCAGCGCGGCCTCCACGATCTCCGATTCCGACAGTGTCTGATTGGCGGCGCCCCCGGCATTACGGCCCCCACTGGTCTGCATCCGTCCGACTCCCATAACACCTCGAGACTGTGCCGGTGGTCCGCTCGTTGTGGCTGTTCACCGTGCTTTCTCTCCGAAGTCTAGAGCGCGTGACCCGGCGGAGGTTCGGTTGTGTGTCACTCGTCGGCCGTGCACATTCGTGCGGGCGCACGAATGCATTAGCCAGTTGTGAACTGTTCGATGCCGCAATGCGATCCGGTTCGTCGGTGAGTTCGTTTGCGGCACGATAGCCATTGATCGCGATCCGGTGCGAGTCCGCGAGGCGGCCGGCACCGGGCTCCTCGCCCGGGTGTTCACGCCGAATACGATCCGTTTTTCCGACACCCTGCACCGGAACGGCTGACAGCGCATAACATTTCCGGAATGCGCCATCAGCGACTGCCCGACGGGTTCGGGGTGCGGATCGATCCCAGGGTGCGCGCGTATTCCGGTGGGCGGTTCCTCGTCGGCGATTCGCCGACGAGGTTGCTGCGACTCGCGCCGGATGCCGCCGCCCTGATCGGCGACGGGTACCTCGAGGTGACCGATCCCAAGTCCGCGGTAGTTGCCAGACGACTGCTCGATGCTGGGATAGGTAATCCGCGCCCGCGTCTGCTGCCGCGTCCGGAGGAGGTGACCGTGGTGGTGCCGCTGCACAACGACACCGACGGTCTGGGACGTCTGCTGCGCACCCTGCGCGGGCACAGCGTGGTGATCGTGGACGACGGTTCGGACAAGCCCGTGGCCATTCCGCGCACCGGCGGCCGATGCCGGGTGACCGTACTGCGGCACGATCGCCGACAAGGGCCCGCGGCCGCACGCAATTCCGGATTGCGCGCGGCCACCACCGAATTCGTCGCATTCCTGGATTCGAACGTGGTGCCCCGGGCCGGATGGCTCGAGGTGATGCTCGGACATTTCAGCGATCCCGAGGTGGCGTTGGTCGCGCCGCGCATCGTCGCGCGGGAACCGGCCGCCACCGTGCTGGGCCGATACGAACAGACCCGTTCATCGCTGGACCGTGGTCGGCGCGAGGCCGAAGTGAGTTCACGCGGTGCGGTGTCCTATGTGCCGGGGGCGGCATTGCTGGTGCGGCGTCGTGCCGTGCTGACCGAGGGCGGATTCGACGAGGAGATGTTCTCCGCGGTCGAGATCGATCTGTGTCGCCGGTTGGAGCAGGCCGGGTGGCGGTTGCGCTACGAACCGGCCGCGCACGTCGCCTGTGATCATCCGGTGTCGTTCGGACAGTGGTTCCGGCGCAAGGTATCCCACGGCGCCGGAGTTGCTCCGCTGGCACGCCGGCATCCCGGGACCGCTGCCCCGCAATCGGTTCCGCTGTGGGCGGTCGTGGCGACGGTTCTGCTGGGTATCGCCTCCCGAATCAGTGTGCTGGGCGCGGTGGTGACCCTCGCCGCCGCGCTGGTGCGGCTACGCCGGGTTTTCGCCGAACTCGACCATCCGACCAGAGTGGCCGCGCTGGCCCTGGCACGCGGCTACTCCGGGGGTGTGTGGCGCATCGTCTCGGCGATGTGCCGGGACTACTGGCCGGTCACCCTGGTAGCCATGGTGTTCAGCGCCCGGCTGCGCCGATTCGCCCTCACCATGGCCGCCGCCGACGGCCTCGCCGACTGGTTCACCCATCGCGACCCCGGCGGCCTGGACCCGTTGCGCTATCTGGTCTGCAAACGCCTGGACGACCTGGCCTACGGCACCGGCCTGTGGATGGGTTGGTGCTCTGTCTGATGGCCTCCGCTTCGCTCCGTGCGGGGCCGGTAGCGCATGCACCTCACGGTGTGCTGGAGTGTTGTGCTTGTGATTGGTGGTCCAGTAGGCCGAGGTCGCGGAGGCTTTCGGCGGTCTGCACGATCGTGGTTTCGGCCGGGCGGGGGGACCAGTGGAGTTCGGATTTCGCGCGGTCGTTGTGGATTATCAGGCGGGGTGGTTCGGTGCCGGGGGCCTCCTCGGTCGGGACCCGGGCGGCCAGGGGGCCGAGGTTCTCGCGCAGGATTCGGGCCATGCCCAGGAAACTGATCGTCGGGCCGTCGGCCAGCGCCAGGAAGCGTTTGCCCGCGGCCTCGGGGGCCGCCATCGCGCGGATGTGCAGATCGGCGACATCGCGGACGTCGGCGACGCCGAAACGCTGACGCGGCGCGGCGGACATCGTTCCGTCGAGCATCGCCTTGGTCAGCCCCAGTGACGAACGCACCTGCGCGATCAGGGTGGGACCGAGGATGAACGTCGGGTTGACCGTGACCAGTTCGGTGTCGCCGCCCTCGCGTTCGTGGAAATCCCACGCGGCGCGCTCGGCGATCGCCTTCGATCGCGGGTACGGGGCCAGACCCGGCGTGTCGGGATCGGTCCAATCCTGCTCGGTGTACTCCGCGCCGGGTTTGGGCGAATAACCGATCGCCGCGAACGATGAGGTCAGCACGACCCGTCGCGCGCCGGAATCCCGTGCGGCCCGCAGTACGCGCAGCGCGCCGTCGCGCGCGGGGACGATCACCTCGTCCGGATCCTGGGACAGGATCATCGGTGAGGCGGTGTGATGAACCTCCTCGCAGCCCTTCGTCGCCTCGGCCCAGCCGTCGTCCGCGGTCAGCCCGGCGGTGACGATCTCGAGGTCGCCGTCGTCCGCGCCGCCGCGCCGCACCGCCTCGCGCACCTGAGCCTCGCTCCCGGGTGAGCGCACCGTCGTGCGGACCGGGCGACCTTCGCGCAGCAGTGCGGCGATCAGTTGGGTGCCGAGATAACCTGTCCCGCCGGTCACCAGAACTCGGTTCATTGCAGCACCATCGCTTCCAGTCGGGGGTACATGCCCTGCACCCGTTCGTTCGCCGCGGCTTCCGCGGCGGCGTCGCCGTGATCGCGGGCATCCCACAGCGCGGCCTTGGCCTGCAGATAGTCGAGGTGGACGTGCAGCGTCGCGATTTCGGCCTCGATCCGCTCGGCATGGCGCAGCAGCAGATCGCGCTGTTCACCGGCCGCGTCGTGGCCCCGGGTGCGGTTCGCCTGATAGGTGCGCATCTCCGCGATGCCCAGGCCGACGGCCCGCAGACAGGCCAGGATCTGCAGATCGTCGAGGTCTTCCTCGCGATACCGGCGATGCCCGCTGCTGGGATCGCGGTCGACCGGGCCGATCAGCCCGACCTGTTCGTAGTAGCGCAGTGTCGGTTCGCTCAGCCCGCTACGCCGGGCGGCGTCCTGGATGGTCAATGACATATATGCAGGAAAACAGACTTCAAGCGCTTGAAGTCAAGGGTTGCCGATCGACACGGCGAAGGGCATGCCTGGTTCGGTATTTCGGCAGTTGAGTGGCGGTGCTGCGCGGGTCGAGGGCCGGGTTGGGCGCGTAGTGTAGAGGTCGAGGTGGTCCGGGTGTGCTCGCGGCGGCGCGGGTGGGGTCACCGAATGCTTCGCCGGTGCCGGTCCCGGGGAAGGTGCGGCACCGGCGGAGGTTCGTGGGGGGAGCGCACCGCGGGCGGATTCGATATTCCAGCTCGGGAATTTACGACTGCAACTGTTCGACCACCCAGGCCGTGGTGTCGGGACTCGAACGCAGGGTGGAGTGATCGACCACGGGCGCGGTGGGGAATCGGTTCTCGTACACGACGTTCACCACCCCGGGTTCATTGATCAGTGAGCAGCTCACCGCGGGGGTGGCGATGCCATCGTTGCGGGTGGCCAGGACCGAGTAGTGCACACCGGGCTGAGTGACCGTGCCGTCGAAGACCGCCCGGTACACCTCGGAGGTGGGGGACATCTGCATGGCGGGCGCCATGCCGGGAAACATGATCGCCAACGCGGACACCAGATATGGCGCGACCTCGGCCGCCTGGACCGGAGTCATCGGCGGATTCGTGATGCCGTACTGGGCGAGCAGACCCGCACCGTCGCAACCGCGTGATTCGGGTGCGAGCAGTACCGCGTCACGGACCGAGGACGCCCCGTGCAGCACCTTCAGGTAGTACTGGGCGACGAAGCTGCCCGCCGAATGCGCGACGACGTCGACCTTGTCGGCGCCGGTCGCCCTGCGAACCTTCGAGACGAAATCGGCGACCTGCCGCGCCTCGCTGGGCACATCACCGGCCCAGCGCTGCCCCTTGATGATGCCGCCCTGGAACACGAAGGCGCAGCCGCCGTCGGCGCGCAATGCGGTGAGCATCGGATTCCATTGCACCGCAGTCTGATCGGTGGTTCCATCGGCGCCGGGGAGCACGATCACCGGATGCGGCCGGTGCGGACCGGGCGCACAGTTCACCGGTGGCTCGATCACGGTGCCCGCCGGAATGGCCGAGGTATTGCTCCGGATCGGCGCGGCGACGGCCGGTGCGGCCACGATCGCCGCCACCCCCGCCAGTGCGATGCTCATCAGCGCGATTCGAGCGCGCAACGTTGTCCTCATCTGCGGCACAGCCTTTCGATACTGTCCGAACCATCCCGACCCGGTGTGACCGGCGCACCGTGCTGCCGACACCGGACTCTGTGGCGGGATGGGCCCCCTGATACCCGTGGATCGGGCCACCCCCCGAAACTGTCCCTAATCGCACCAGCGTCATCCGCCCATGTCAATGGCTATTCGGCGTGGTGACGCAAACGCGCCGCTGGAAGGGGTGCGTTCGGAGATCGCGGGTCCGCCCGGGTCGCGCGTCCGGGCCCGAAGCGGTTCGGGCCGCGCGGTAGACCATTCGAACCGGAAATATCCGCAGCGCATGCCGTATAGTTGCTGAATATTTATGAAAACGTAATTCTTCAATCAACTTACATCTCTGTGAGTCGTGCATGTAATCAAGCGACGGAAACATCTCCGGAGACTTGTTGTCGTGTCACCCCGGCCGGTCATACGCGCATTCGGTCATATCACCCGTCCGGGCACATTACTCATTTGCCTTCGGCAAACCTTCCGGTTGCTCTCGATCTTGGGCTGTATCTCGAACGTAACCCAAGGTGCGGGCAGGTTTTGTTAATGTCGGCATACGCTGTTGATCCCGAAGTTGAAGGTTGGCATTAATTCGATCCGAAGTCGTTCGGAAGAGTGTCTCGGAATACGTTCCGGGGTTGTCGTACGAAGGGGTGCGCTGTAATGAGCCAGAGCTGGAACCGGCGGCGGGAGGCCGCGGAGATCCTGGTGGAACAACAGTCAGGAGATGTGCTGGTGTTTAACGACAGTGGATCCGCCGAACCGAGTGCGGCGGGCTATTACCTGGATCGTGACGGAGATGTCTGGGAGAAGGAGGCTCAGGGCTGGCGGCTGATCCTGCAGCGCGGAGTCGCGGTGGATCCGGTGTCGCTGTGGGATTGGGTGGAGGGGCATGTGCGTGACTACGCACCGTTCATGCCCGTCGCAATGAACTGATCATTCGACCGGAAGCTCCGCCGCACCGGCTGTTATCGTCAGGGTGACGATTACAATCTCGGTCATGGGCAATGCTTTTCGCCTCAACGCGGCGGTCGCCGTCGATCTCGTCGTGCTCACTCTGGGCGCGCGCAACGCGCCCAACGACACCCTGTGTGCCCTGCTCGTGCAGCGGTTGTACGCACCGTATCGAGGCAGGTGGGCATTGCCGGGTGGATTCGTGCAGACCGACGAGAGCCTCTCGACGGCGGCCGTGCGGCTGCTGCGGGAGGAGACCGGGATCCGCGCGGACCGGATGCACCTCGAACAACTCGCCACCTACGGCGAACCGGGCCGCGATCCGCGAGGCCGGGTCATCAGCACCTCCTATCTCGCGCTGGTGCCGAATCTGCCCGCGCCCACCGCTGGTGGGGATGCCACGGCCGCGGCGATCTGGTCCGCCGAGCAGATTCTGGCCGATCCGGGGCGACTGGCCTTCGACCATCACCGGATCCTGGCCGACGGGGTCGAGCGCGCACGGGCCGAATTCGAGTACACGCCGCTGGCCACCGCGTTCTGCGGTCGCGAGTTCACCGTGGCCGAGCTGCGCCGGGTGTACGAGGTGGTGTGGGGGACCGCGATCGATCCGCGCAATTTTCATCGCAAGGTGACCAGTACCGCCGGATTCGTGGAGGCGACCGGGCGGACCAGCACCCGTGACGGCGGCCGCCCCGCGCAGCTGTACCGGGCCGGTCCGGCGGTGGCCCTGCGTCCGCCGATGATGCGACCGCAGGCGGCCTGAACAGGTGGACATACGTCCTGCACAGCAAGTTCCCAGCCGCGGCACAGCGAGCCTGCCAGACGGCATTTCTACGCTCTGGCGGACAACGGGGGAATCCGTGGAGGAAGGCGGGAACATGGTGTCGATGTCCGGCGTCGACGAGGGTGCGGGCAGCGTATCCGAGGAGCACGTGGGTACATCCGGAGCGCGGTCCCGGCGAGATCCCGGGAACACCCGGCCGCGCTGGGTGCGTCCGAGTCTGGCCGGACTGCTGATCGCGACGGCCGTGCTGTATCTGTGGGGGCTGAGTTCGGCGGGCTGGACCAACCCGTTCTACGCCGCATCCGTGCAGGCGGGTACGCAGGACTGGAAGGCGCTGCTGTTCGCCTCGCTCGACCCGGGCAACGGCATCACCGTCGACAAACCGCCCGCCGCGATGTGGGTGATGGCGTTGTCGGGGCGGCTGTTCGGGTTCACGGCGTGGTCGATGCTGATGCCGGAGGCGTTGATCGGGGTCGCGACGGTGGCGCTGCTGTACGGCGCGGTGCGGCGGTGCGCGGGATTTGCCGCTGGGCTGATCGCGGGTGCGGGGCTGGCGCTGACTCCGGTGGCGGCGCTGATGTTCCGCTACGACAATCCCGATGCGCTGATGATGTTGCTGGTCGTCGCTGCGGCCTACTGCGTGGTGCGGGCGTTGCGGTCGCCGGGGAGGCGGTGGTGGTCGGCGAGTACCGGCTGGTTGGCGCTGGCGGGTGTGGCGGTCGGCTTCGGATTCCTGGCCAAGATGATGCAGGCGTTCCTGGTGTTGCCGGGGCTGGCGCTGGTGGTGTTGGTGGCGCTGCCGGGCGGATTCTGGTCGCGCATCGGGAAATTGGTGACCGCGGGTTCGGCGGTGCTGATCTCCGCGGGCTGGTATGTGGCGCTGGTTCAGGTGTGGCCGGCGAATTCTCGGCCCTACATCGGCGGGTCCACCGACAACAGCCTGTGGGATCTGGCCGTGGGCTACAACGGTCTGGGCCGGGTTCTGGGGAACAAGAACAAGCATCAGGCAGCATCCGCGCACGCCTCGGTCGCCGGGACGGACGGCGCGACCGCCGGTGTGCATGCCGTCGCGACGCATGCACCGACCGCCGCAGCGCAAGGTGCGACGCACGGTACGGCCGATGCCGCGAATGGTGCGACGGCTGCGGCGCATGGGACGGACGCCGCTACGGCGACCGTGACGGATGGCTCGGCCACGCATGCGGCGGTGCAATCGCAGGCGCCGCATTTCGGGGGGATGGCGCACGGCGGGACCGGGTTGCTGCGGCTGTTCCAGGACTCGCTGGCGACCGAATTCGCCTGGCTGGTGCCCGCGGCGGTGATCGGGTTGCTGGCCGGGCTGTGGCTGACCCGCCGCGCGCCGCGTACCGATCCGGCCCGCGCGGCGTTGATCCTGTGGGGCGGTTGGCTCGTCGGGACCTGGTTGGTGCTCAGTTATATGAGCAGTTCGTTCCACACCTATTACACGATCGAGTTGACCCCGGCCCTGGCGGCGCTGGGTGCGATCGGCGGGACGTTGCTGTGGGAGCGACGTGCGCATGTCGCGGCCCGGGTGGGTCTGGGTGCGATGTCGGCGGCGACCGGTTTGTGGGTGTTCCATCTGCTCGACGGGACACCGACCTGGCTGCCCTGGCTGCCCTGGCTGCGGTGGACGCTGGTGATCGCCGGGTTCGCCGTGGCAGCGTTGCTGATCCTCGGAATCTCCCGGCTGCGGCGGTTCGGCGTCGTGGTCGCGGCCGTCGCGGTGATCGCCGGACTGGCTGGTCCGGCGGCCTACGCGGTGGAGACGGTGGCGTTGCCGCACAGCGGCGGGAGTCCGTACAGCGGACCGGTTCGCGTGCGCGGCAATGGGTCCGGGCACGAATCGTCGACCCGGAGTGCGCCGCGCCTGGATGCGATGCTGTCCGACGCCGACAACCGCTGGGCCGCTGCGGCTGTCGGCTCCCAACAGGTGAGCGCCATCGAATTGCGCACGGGTGCATCGCTGCTGGCCGTCGGCGGATTCAGCGGCCGGGACGATTCGCCGACCTTGGCGCAATTCGAGCAGTACGTCGCCGACGGGGATGTGCACTACTTCCTGATGAACGCCCGACCGCAGTCGCACGGTACCGGGCGGGTCACCGCGGCGGATGAAAGCGGTGCGCACACCACCAGCGCTCATCGAGACACCACGACAACACAGCCGGGCGCGGCGTCGTCCGCGACGGCTCGGCCCGAGAACTTGCCCGGATCGCCGAGTGCCGCTTCGAATCCGGGCACCAGCGGTGGCCGGATCACCGCCTGGGTGCAGGCGCACTACAGCGCGGTCACCGTCGACGGCGTGCAGGTATACGACCTGACGGTCCCGCCGCGCAGCTGAGCCGCGGACGTGCACCGCGCTCGGGAGGCGGCGCGGTCCGCCGCGGTGTTGATCGCTGGAATGTGTTGCGGCCGAGACCGAGTGACCGGGGACGACGACGATGTGAGGGCATCCGGCTCTGGCCTTGCCGGGGGCCTGATCTTCGGACGGCGTGGTGCACGGTCGGATTTCGGTCGTGTTCCGTTCGGGGGCGGGACGTTGCGGGCAGGTGTCGGTGTGGCATCTGGTGTGTGCGGGTCGGGGTGTTCGCCGGTTGCCGGTGGTACACCAGGGGTATGAGCGAGGTTGTGGCCGATACGCGGGAGATTCGCGGATGGTCGGCGGAGTACTGGGGATATCTGATGTGGGGTTTGGCGGCGGTGGCCATCGCCGGCCCCGAGCTGGCATCGGTGTTCGGGGTGGGGGATTGGCCGACCATCTCGAACACGGTCGGACATCTCGAGGCGAAGCATTCCTGGGTGCGCCTGGTGGTGGTGTTCGTGATCGTCGTGCTGGGCTATTACGCGGTGCCGCAGTTGCTCGCGCATCCGTCCCGGCCGCGGATCGTGCCGGGGCAGCAGGCCACGGCCAACGGTCGGGCCACCCGTGATGCGGAGGCCGTGCGATCCGGTGGGATGGGCTGGTATCTGGTGCTGGCCATTGCCGGGCTCGTGATCGGGTTGGCCGTCGCGGCCGGCGCCCGGCACATGCATCCGGGCACCTACGTCGGCGCATACGTGCTCTACGGGCTCATCGCGGTGCTGTGGGTGATCGTGCCCAGCGTGCTGGCGATGTTCTTCGCGCGAGAAGTGCCGTTCCCCACGCTGTTTCGCACCATCGGCTATCTCGAGCGTCGCGCTCATCCGATCGCCGCGATCATCCTCGCCCTGTTGGTGATCCTGCTGCTGCACCTGGCCTTCTACCCCTGGCCGCGCTACGGATCCTGAAGTCGCACATGAGAATCGGCTCAATAATGCCGCAGATCCGTTGCACCCGAAGGGGTTCGCGACCTACTGCGCCTCGCCGAAGAGCGTCACCTCGAGCAGGCTGATGACGCGGTCCTGGGGACAGATCCGATCGCCCTCGCCGAAGACGCGACCCAGGTCGACCACGAGGCTGAAGGCGGCCTGGACCAGGATGCGGGCCTGGGCCTGGGACAGTTCCGGACGCACCTGAACAAGCAGTTTCACCCATTCGGCCACGATCAGCCGCTGGACGTTGCGCAGCATGGTGCGCTCCTCGGGCGGCACGTGGCCGAACTCGGCGTAGTACACGAAGGTCAGTTCCCGCTCGGCGAAACAGCCCACGACGTACAGGTCGATCAGCTTCGACAGCGCCTCGGCCGGAGTGCTGGACGACGCGGTCGCCGGTCCGATCGCACCTGCCATCCGATCGGCGGCCCGCCGGAACGCGGCGGCCAGCAGATCGCTCTTACTGCGGTAGTAGCGGTACACCGCCGAGGCCGCCGACAGTTCCGCGGCCGTCGCGATGTCCTCGACGCTCACGTTCGGGTAGCCGCGCTCGTGGAACAGCTCCACCGCTTTCTTCAGCAGCAGTTCGTGTTTGAACGATTGCGGGATCTCCACCGCACGCGGTGTGCGCGGATCGGCCTGGGGCTCGGGCAGATCCGCGCGGACCACCGCCCAGGCGGCCGAATTCAGCACGGCTGTCAACGGTTTCACCGGCAGGGCGGCGTGATGGTCACCGACACTGCTGATCACGCTGAACAACGTCACCGCGCGGACCAGGCTGTCCCGGCTGCTCAGCTCCGGGCGCAGATCGTCGATCAACCGGCGCACCACCGCGATCGAGGTGCGGAACTGCTCGTCGAGGGTTTCCCGGTCGGTGTCGTCCAGATAGCGCCGCTCCCAGCGGGTCAGCGCGACCGTCGGGCGATTGGCGATGGTATCGGCGATCATCGCGTCGATCACGTGAGCCAGGCGCTGTTCGGGGGTCCAGTCCACCGAGTCGTCGGGCAGGGTGACCGTCGTGACGGTGCCCGATCCCAGCCGCAGCAGTTCCTCGCGGAACAGCGCGTATTTGCTCGGATAGTGCCGGTACAGGGCCGCGGAGGAGATGCCGAGGCGGGAGGCGATGTCCTCCATGCTCACGCCGTGATAGCCGAGGGAGCCGAAGGCGGCCGCCGAGGTCGCCGCGATCTGCGCCCGGCGGTTCTTGGGGCGGCGGCGGATCACCCGGTCCGGCTTTCCGGTCGTCGATACCTCTGCTGAGTGCGCGGTATCGCGCTGACCTCGGCTCACAGTGCTGGCCTGTCTTTCGGTGACGGCGTGCGCGCGCCGGATTTCGGTGTGCGCACGCGGCTGGCGGGTAGCCGTCGCGGTTGGTTCACCGCCGTGGCATTCCCGGAATGTTCATGATCGCCATGGTAGCTAGCAGGCGGTATGCCGCCTTCCCGTGCTACCGGCGGTCGTCGTTTCACAACCGTGGTACCGCTAGGAACCCGGCGTCGTCGCCAGCGGAGAGTCGACCTTGTCGACCAGCCAGCGGCCGCCGTCCTTCTCCAGGCGCATCGAGATCGACAGCTGGCCGGGCTCGGGTTTGCCCTGCGTACCGAGGCTGGTGATGGATTGCCCGACCACCACGATGGCCTGCGCGGAAGTGGCGTCGCCGGAGACGATCGCGCACTGCACGTCGTTCACCGTGGTCGCCACCTCGCCCTTGACCAGCACGTCACGCAGGTCCTTGCTGGTGGAGTCGAATTGCTTGTGCCAGTCCCCGGTCGCCCCCGCGAGGACGGCCTGGAAGTACGTGTCCAGATGCTTCGCGTCGTAGGTGGCCAGGACCGGCCCGTACTTGCAGGCGGTGTCGCGGGCCTGTTCCCGCGCGGTCAGGGTCGTCTTGTTGTGCTGATTCTGTAGGTAGAAATAGACACTCGAGGCGACCGCCGCGATGAACAGGATCGCGACGACGCCGGATACCGCGATCCGACCGGCCCGGCCGAGCCGGGGTCGACGGATTCGGCGGGCTCGGGGTTCGGCACTCGCCTCGGCCGTATCGGAATCGGGGGCCGAGGGTTCATTGTTGTCCTCGTCCGGGCTCGATTGGGCTGTACCGGAATCTTTCTCGGTCGATGCGACGTCGGCGGATACTGTGCCATCGGAATCGCTCGTCTTGCCCTCGGAACTTCCGCCATCGGATTTCGCGGCGGAGTCGGCACAGGTCGATGCTTCAGCGACGGTGGATTCGCCACTGGCGCTGATGGTTTCGGCGACCGACTTATCGGGAGCGGTGGAGTCGCCGGAGGACTCGGTACCGATCGAGGCGGCAGTCTCGGAATCCGTTTCCGGAAGCGGCTTTTCGGCGGCGGGAGTGGTCGACGAATCGGCCGGGTCCGGATCGGGCGCGTCGGTTACCTTGTCGCTCATGGGATTCAGCTCCTCAGTTGCCGGAGATGGGGCGGGACAGCTCGTTGCCGGTGACGCCCGGGGGCGGGCCGGAGCCGTTGTTCGGGATGTTGGGCCGGGGAGCGTTGGCCGAGCCGCGCACCTGCAGTGCCGGGTTGTCGGTCACGCAGTAGTTGTACAGGCGGACGCGAGTGTCGGTGACGGTATTCGTCGGGACGACCGGAATCGTCTTGTAGTCGCAGGTCGGTCGCGGCCAGGGATCGACGAGAGTGTGGTAGCTGCCGTCGTGGGCGGGGACGCCCAATGCCTGGATGCCTTGGCGCAGTGCGGGAAACAGCGTCTCGATGGCCGGTTGACGGAGTTTCGCCGCCTTGGTGATGGCGACGAAGTTGGTCACCAGATCGGTCATCGGGTCCTGATTCTGCGTGACGACCCCGCCCAGGGTGGCCAGATCGCCCGGACCCTGGTCCAGCAGTTTGCGGATCTCCCCGTCTGCCGCGGTGGCCTGCTGGAACAGTGCGGTGCCGCGGGCGGTGAGGGTGCCCAGATCCGGTTGCGCGTGCTGGGTGGTGTCGGCGATGACCTCGAGATTCTCGATCAGCTGACGGGTCTGCGGCAGCAGGTTGGTCAACCCGGCCATGGCCTCGCTGATCCCGGCGATCATGTTGCGCATTTCGTCCGGGCCGCCGGCGAGCGCCTTGTCCAGCTCGTTGATCACCACGTCCAGCCGGTCCGGATTCATCCCGCTGATCAGCCCGCTCATATGGGTGAGCACGTTCTGGATCGGCACGGGCACGCTGGTGCGCGAACGCGCGACGGTCGAACCGTCGGTCAGGTAGGGCCCGGTGTCGGCATCGGGACGGAAGTCCAGATACTGCTCACCGGCCGCGGACAACCGGCCCACGTGCACGGTGCCGCCCATCGGGATCCTCGTGCCAGCATCGATGGCGGCGACCGCGGCTATCCCGTCGCCCGAGACGCGCACATCGCGCACCGTCCCGACCCGGGTGCCGCGGAAGGTGACGTCGTCGCCGGGCATCAGTCCGCCCGAGTTCGCCAGATCCACGGTCACCTGGAAGGTTCGCGCGAAGGGGTTGAACCGCAACACTTCCCGGCCCAGGTAGCCCGATCCGATCACCAGTACCAGGACCAGTCCGATATTGGCCAGGGTGACGCGCCTGCGCACCAGCCATTGCCACAGCGGCGGATTCATCGCACACCGCCCTGCACGGGCACGCCCGGAATCGGCGAGGGAACCGCCGGATTCGTTGTGCTCGAGGGTATTCCGGGCACGGCATGCGGGGGACTGGTGACCCGCCCGAACACCTTCTCCAGCACCTGCGCCAGGCTGCCGACGAAGGCGGGCACATCACCGACCTCGGGCCAGCGGCTGCCCTTCGGATCGGTCAGCGCCCCCACGCTCAGATAGGAGACCGTCGCGGCGACCGCCAGCACCGGCCCGCGGATACTCGACATCAGTGAGGGATAGAGCGTGTGCAATTCGCTCAGTGACTGGGTGAAATTATCGCCCATCTGGGTGAATCCGGTCATCAGCTTCTGAATGCTGTCGAACAGGCTCAGGAATTGCGGTCCGGTGGTGTCGGTGAAATCGCCCATCGCGTCCATCGTGGTGGCCACCTTGGTGGTCAGGTCCACGATGCGCTGGTTGTTCTCGTTGAACAGGCCCAGCAGTTTCGGGAACGTGTCGGCCGCCGCGCCGAGTTCGGCCTTGTGCCTGGCCAATTCGCCGGTGAGCGAATTCATTCCGGCCAGGGTGCTGTCGATATCCCCGGTGCGCTTGTTCAGATCGATCATCACCGTGGTCAGCTCGGAGAGCAGATGCGCCAGTTCCGGTGCGCGCCCGCCGAACATGGAGTTCATCTCCGAGGTGATCTGCGCGGCCTGATTGATGCCGCCGCCGTTGACCAGCATGGCGATCGACATCATCAACTGTTCCACCGAGGCCGCGGTGCCGGTCCGATCCAGGCCGATCCGCGCGCCGGGTTTCAGCTCGGGACCGGCCTGCCGTGCGGTGGGCAGCGTCATCGCGACGAACATGTCCCCGAGCGGGGTGGCCTGCCGCAGTTCGGCGGTGGTGCCGGTGGGCAGCCGGATGTCGTCGCGGATCTGCATCTGCACGTCGGCGATGAAATTCGTGGTGGTGATCCTGGTGACGGTGCCGATATCGCTGCCGCCGATCCGCACGTGCGCGTGATCGGGCAGGTTGAGCGCATCGCGGAAGGCGGCGTGCAGGGCGTAACCGGGACCGCCGATACCGGGTTTGGGCATCGGCAGGTTCTGCACCGTGACCGCGCAGCTCGACGCGCCGAACAGCGCCGCGGCGGTCACCAGCGCGGCCGCGGCCCGGACTCGGATGTGTCTCATTTTCTCGTGATCCCCAGCAGTGCGGCGGTGAGCCCGAAGTCCGGGCCGAAATCTCGGATCTTGCCGGTGCGGCAGCCGTCCGAGCGCATCTGAACGCGCTCACAGAACGTCGACAGGGCCTCGCCGTCGAGCAAGGATTTGTCCAGCAGGCCGTGCAGCCGCAGCGCCTGATGTTCGGTGCTGGTCGCATTGGCCAGGTTCTGGAACATCAGCGGGCCGACGTCCACGACCTCGGTGAGATTGCGTGCGTTGGCGCGCATCTGATTGCTGATGGCCACGAACCGGGTCAGCGCCCCGGCCAGCTGATCCTTGTTCTGCCCGACCACGGTCGAGGTGTTGGTGACGAATGCGTCGAGCTGGGCGAGCACTGCCTGTAGCCCGGGCGCCTGCTGGCCGAGCAGATTCACCAGTTCGGTGAGTCGGCCGCTGAAATCCCGGACGGTCGAATCGTTCTGGGCGATCACCTGGGTGATGTCGTTCAGTTTGACGATCGTCTCGGAGATCTGGTCCTTGTTCGCCAGGGTGGTCTGGAAGGCCGAGGACAGCGCAGCCAGGGTGTCTTTCAGCCTGTCCCCGTTGCCGTTCAGCAGCGGGAACAGCACCCGGCTGGCCATCGGCCCGGTCTGGTTGTCGCCCTGCAACGCCGTGCCGAGCTGGTCGAAAGTCTGCAGGATGCGATCGAGTTCGACCGGTGTCCTGGTGCGCGGCAGGGGGATGTGCGCGTTGTCGGCCATCACCGGTCCCGAACCCGAATAGGCGGGCGACAATTCGATGTGCCGGTTGGTGATCAGCTGCGGATTCACCAGTGCGGCCATCGCGTCCGCGGGGATCTGCACGCCCTGATCGATACTCATCGTCACCTGGACGTAGCTGCCCTTCGCCTCGACCGAATCGACCTTGCCGACCGGGACGCCCAGCACATCCACCTCGTTACCGGCGTACAGCCCGGCGACGTTCTCGAAATCGGCGCTGATGTGCTGGCGCGAGCCGAGATACTGGCCCGACATCGAGCTCAGGCTGCCCGGCAGCAGGGAACATCCCGAGGCCAGTCCGGTCAGCGCGCAGACGGCGACGAGTTCGACCAACGCGCGAATTCTCATCACTTGCACCCCTGTACGGCGTGGGCGAAACACAGCCAGTTGTCCGGGAACAGCCACGGCGCGTACACATCTCCGTACGGACCGTTGCCGAGCACGTTGTTGAACTGGCGCAACGTGACCGGCATGATCTCGTACAGCCGGTCCAGGTTGTCCTTGTTCTTCTGCAGCCCCTCGGACATGGTGTTCAGGTCCCGGATCGTCTGGCCGAGTTGGGAATTGTTCTCCAGGCCCATGTCCTGGAACAGCCTCGACAGGGCCGCGACATTGTCCAGCAGCTGCTTCAACAGGGCCTGACGCTTCTGCACGGCCTCGCCGATCGCCTGGCCGCGGGTGAGCAGCATCAGAACGCTGTTCTGGTTGTCCGAGGCCAGTTTCGAGACCGAGTCCATACCTTTGAGCAGCGAATCGACCTCACCCTTGCGGTCGTTGATCACCTTGGCCAACTCGCCGATGCTGTCGAGCGCCTGCACCGCCAGCTGCGGGGAATCGCCCATCTGCCGGTCGAGGGTGTCCAGGGCGTTGCGCATCTGCTGCGGGTCGAGCTGCTCGATGCGATCGAAGGACTGCTTGTACTGCGGATCCCGGATGACCTTGCCCAGGTTGTACGGGACGCTGGTGCTCTTCAGGCGAATCGTATTGTCCGGCAGTCCTTTTCCGTCCCCGGGAGTCAGATCCACGTGCAGGCGGCCCAGGATGGTCTCCATCTTGATCGCGGCCTTGGCGTCCGGGCCCAGCCGCAGGTCACCGCGCACCCGCAGATCCGCGACGACCTTGGTCCCGGCCAGCCGGACCGCGCGTACCGAACCCACCTCGATGCCCGAGACGTCCACGGTCGCGCCCGCGCGCAGCCCGGCGGCCTGCTGGAATTCGGCGTGAATCGTCCTGTCCCCCAGCTTGGCCTGGGTCAGCAGACTCGAACCCGCCAGCAGGATCACCACGACGGCCGCGGCGAGCAGACCCAGTCGCAGGAATTTGTTGCCGAGAAATCCGGGCAGCCGCACCGACGGTATTCGCGGCAGTCGCATCGCGCGTATCCGTGCCATCATCGGCACACCTCCGAATGTGAATTGCCGCCGACCTGGGAGAACAGCCCCGGCGGGAGCAGCACACCCCACAGCGAGACGTCCAGGCTGCACAGATAGGCGTTGCCGTAGGCGCCGTTCCCGGAGAACTGCGCCACCCGATTCAGGAAGTTCGGTAGTTCGACCGCCGCGTTGTCCAGCGCCGCGCCGTTGGTCAGCAGCAGCGCGATACCGCTGGTGGCCTTGTTCTGCGCCGCCGCGACTCCCGGCTTGACCTGCGCGATGAGCCCGGCCAGCGAATCGGTCGACGCGGCGACCCGGTCGACCGAACTCTTCAGTGCCGCACCCTGGCTGTACAGGCCGTCCATCAGCGAACGGGTCTGGGTGATAAGAGTTTCCAGATCACCGCTGCGGTGGGCCAGACCGGTGATGACCGAACTGAGATTGGTGACCACATCGCCGAGGATCTTGTCGCGCTGACCGAAGGTCGTGGCCAGCTGCGCGGCCTGGGTGATCAGCTCGCTCATCGAGACGTCGTTACCCTGCAACGCCTGAATCAGCGTCTTGGACAATGAATTCACCTGATCGGGCTGTAGCACCGAGAACAGCGGTTCGAATCCGGACAGCAGTGCCGAGACGTCGAAGGAGGGTTCGGTGCGCTGGATCGGGATCTGTCCGCCCGGAGCTAGCGGCGTACCGGGATCCTGGCCGGGCATCAGTGCGATGTACCGCTGGCCGATCAGGTTCTGATAGCGGACCAGGGCCTTGGTGGTATCGGTCGGATGCTGTTCGGATTCGATGCGGAAATCCACCCTGGCCTGGTAGTTGTCACCGAAATCGATCTTGTCCACCCGCCCCACCCGGACACCGGCCATCCGGATGTCGTCGCCGACCCGCAGTCCGAGCACGTCGGCGAATATCGCCGAATAGCTCTGTGTCGCACCGGAAACCGACCGTTGCAGGGTCGAGTACATGGTGTAGGTGAGCACTATCGCGACGACCGCGAACAGGCCGAACCCGGCCAGTGCCTTACCGGATCTCATTGCCTCGCACCGCCTTCGCTCACCGTCAGATGTCCACCCGAGAGCACCGGGCCGAGCAGCAGGATCTGTGCCATGTTCGCCTTACCGCCGACCACCGCGTCGACCGCGGCCATACCGCGCAACGATGCGGGATGTACTGCGCCGGAATCGGTTCGGTCGTGATCGGCCGCCGGTGCGGTGATCCCCGGAATCCGGGGGAGGCCGGGCAGCTGCGACAGTCCGGGCAGCAGCGGCTGCGACGGTCCGGGGGCCGAGGCGGCCGGAGCCGGTGTCGGCAGCGGTTTCGGCCCGGCCGCGTCGAGCCACTGCGGCAGCATCGAGGCCGGATACTGCTGCGCTGGGGCGACGGCCGGGACGCTGGGCCCGCCGCAGCGGGGTCCGCGCAGGCTGCCGTAGTGCGGGCAGTCCTTCGCCGTGTACTGCTGGAACGGGGTGAAGGTGACGTCCATCGTCCACACCATCTGTTTCTGCGGGCCGTAGTGGAATGCCGATTGCAGCCGCCGCAGTGCGATGTTGAGGTTCGCGGCGGTGAACGGAATGGCCTGGGGATCCTCGGCGAGGCTGCCGAACAGGCCGTCCAGACCCGAGACGAGATACTTGCCGGAGTTGGGGTTCCGGGCGAACAGGGCGTTCACCGAGTCGATCGTGCCCGAGGCATTCGTCAGCAGCGCAACGAGATTCGACCGCTTCTCGGTGAGAGTGCGCGCCGTGGTGACCGACTGTGCCAGTACGCCGACCAGATCCGGCGCGGACCGGCTCAGCGCCTGCGAGGCCCGGCCCAGATTGCCGAGCAGATCGCCGATGTGCGGAATGTCGTGCACCTGGGTGAGCCAGGTGTCCAGGCGTTCGACCGTGGAACCGGGCACCCGGGAGGAGGAGTCCAGCGCCGCGGAGAACGTCGCCAGCACCCGGCCCAGCTTCTCGGGCTGGATCTTGTCCAGCACGTTGCGCAGGGTGTCCAGGGTGGTCTGCAGGGCGATGGTGGGTGCGCCGGTGTCCTCGGCGATGGTCATCCCGCTGTGCAGGGTGGCCGCGTCCGGGCCGTTGTCGACCAGTTCGACCGCCGTCACGCCGAAGATGTTGCTGGGGATCGCGCGTGCGGTGACGTTCGCCGGAATCGTCCCGGCCACAGCGGGTTTCAGGTTGATTTGCGCACGTTGACGCACGCCCGCGGCTACCACGTCCACCGTATCGACCGTGCCGACCAGCATGCCGCGGAACTTCACGTCGGCATGGGCGGGCAGCCCGTCGCCGGTGCTGGTGAGCATCGCGGTCACCGGCACCTTCTCGGTGAAATGGCCGGTGTAGCGCAACATCAGCAGGTACAGCAGACCGGCCAGGGCCAGGATCATCGCGATGCCCGCCAGGCCGAGCCGACGGGCCGTGGCGCCTCTGCCACTGGGATCGAGGATCATCTCGGCGCCCCTATCCCGAGATCCGGAATCCGGGGTCGATCCCCCAGATCGACAGGGTCAGAAACAGATCCGCGAAGACCGTCACGACGATCACCATCTTGATCGCGCGCCCCGCCGCGGTCCCCACGCCCTCCGGGCCGCCGGTGGCCACGAAGCCGTAGTAGCACTGGATGAACGTGGCCAGCAGCGTGAACAGCACCACCTTGAGCAGTGAGTAGAACAGGTCGTGCCCGATCAGGAACTGGTAGAAGTAGTGGTCGTAGGTGCCTGCGGTGGTGCCGCCCAGGAACAGCACGGTGAGTTTGGTGGCCAGGTAGGCCGCGCCCAGGCCGACGCTGTAGAGCGGGACGATCGTCACCGTCGCGGCGATCATCCGAGTGCTCACCAGGTACGGAAGTGGCCGGATGGCAATGGATTCCAGCGCGTCGATCTCCTCGGAGATGCGCATCGAGCCCAGCTGTGCGGTGAATCGGCAGCCGGACTGGATCGCGAAGGCCAGGGTGGCCAGGATCGGCGCGAGCTCGCGGGTGGTGGCGAATCCGGAGATCGCGCCGGTCAGTGGGCTCATGGTGAGCAGGTTCAGCGCCGTGAACGACTCCATCCCGACGATGATCCCGCCGAACGCGCACAGGATGAACACCACGCCGACGGTGCCGCCGCCGACGATCAGCGAGCCGTTGCCCCAGCCCACATCGGCGGTCAGGCGCGCGACCTCGCGCCGATAGTGCCTGAGTACGAACGGAATTCCGGCCAGTGCCTTGAAGAAGGTGATCGCCTGATGTCCGAGCCGCTGGTTGGCCTGCACCGGGACCATGGCGGCCGTGCCGACCGCCCGGAGCGGGCGCACGGACGGCGGAATGTAGGTACTGGCCATTTCAGACCACCTTCGAGGGGAGCAGCGTGTTGTCGAGCTGGGTGAGAATGATGTTGGTGGCGAACAACATCAGCGCCGAGCTCACGACCGCGGAGTTGACCGCGTTGGCCACGCCGCCGGGGCCACCGTGGGCGTGTAATCCGATGTCGCAGGCGATGATCGCGGTCAGCACCCCGAAGATCGCGGCCTTGGTCAATGCGACGAGCAGATCGTCGGCGACCGCGAACGAGGCGAACGAGCCGATGAACGAGCCCGGCGTACCGGACTGCGCGTAGACATTGAACATGTACGCGGTGGCGAAGCCGACGAAGACCACGAAACCGCACAGCAGCATGCTCACCAGCACCGCTGCGGCCATGCGCGGCGCGACCAGCCGGCGGACCGGATCCACGCCCATCACCATCATCGCGTCGATCTCCTCGCGGATGGTGCGCGAACCCAGATCGGCGCAGATGGCCGAACCCACCGCGCCCGCGATCATCAACGCGGACACCAGCGGAGCGCCCTGGCGGATGATGCCCAGACCCGCGACCGCGCCGATTAACGTGGTCGCGCCGACCTGGTTGACCAGCGCCCCGACCTGGATGGAAACCACCACCGCGATCGGGATGGCGACGAAAACCGTTGGCGCGGCGGACACGTTGGCCATGAAGGCGCACTGCTTGATGAACTCCCGGTACGGAAATCTGCGCTGTACCAGTGCGAGCACCAGCTGGATGAACGCGTCGCGGCCGAGCATCACCTGACGGCCGAGGGTTTCCAGGGACTGTTGCGGATGGCGTCGCCACAGCCCACTCACCGACTCGGTGATCCGCCGCAGCTCACCCTCCGCGGGCGGGTAGGGGCGCTGCGAGGGCGGCAGCGACCGTTCGGGAACCGGTGTCCGGGTCACGGGTGCCGATCCTTTCTCCAGGGCCGATCGGCTCGGTACGACTTAGTTCAGGGTTGTCAGATGGTGGTCCAGCAGGACCAGACCCGCGCCGATCGCCGCGATCACCGCCGCGAATCCGCAGAGCACGATCAGCCAGAGTGCGAGTCGCACAACAGGATTGACCTTCGTTCGGCCGCCGAGAATCCTGATCGCGATCACCAGGAGGTCGATGAGCCACACCAGCGCGAGCATTACGTCATGCACACATTCGAGAAGGTGAGCACGGGCCAGCACACGATGGATCCGAGGAACGAGATCAGGACGTCGATGCCGTGCATGTTCCGCAGCTGGGAGGTGTGGGTGAGGCTCCAGATCACCCCGACGATCCCGTACGGGATGCCGATCAGGATCAGCGTGCCCAGGAACTCCGAGACCCGCATCTCGTAGCTGAGCAGCCGGTCGAGCCGTTTCAACATGGTGGTGTCCGTCCTTTCGGATGCGTGGCCGCCCGGATGAGACGAGTGCCCGCGGCTGCGTATGTTACGGATGATTCCTCCATAAATGGAAGGGTTTGGTCAAGATGACTTCGGATTCGGCTGCAGTTCTGCGCATGTGAGGCTCGCATTGAGGTCCTCGTGCGGAGATTAAGTTATTGACTATTCCGGAGTTGATCTGACCGATTCTGTTCCGTTCGGGACCTGTTCGCCGCTATGCTCGGCGACTGTGCCGGTAGTTTCGAGCGCAGCATCGGCAGCTGCGAGAAGGGCGGGGTGGCGATGACCGCTGCACGGGCCTTGGAGCCCTCCGACATCGAACCGTTGACCGTCGAGCAGACCCGGATCCACATTCCGGACGGGCATCGGCTGGGGTCCAAACGTCCACCGCGACTGGGTGATGCGCTGGACTTCTGGCAATTCGCCGGCGCCGCGGCCAATGTCGCGATGCAGATGTCGCGACCGGGAGTCGGGCACGGTGTCGCGGACAGCAAGGTCGAATCCGGTGCGCTGATGATCCGGCCGTGGAAACGCTTGCGTACCACCGCTTCCTACCTCGCGGTCGCCGTCCTGGGATCCGAGGAGGAGAAGACCGCGTTCCGTGAGGCGGTGAACGTCGCGCATCGGCAGGTCAAATCCGAGCCGGGTGCGGCGGTCGAGTACAACGCGTTCGACCGGGATCTGCAGCTGTGGGTGGCGGCGTGCCTGTACATCGGATTCGAGGATTCGTATCAGCTGTTGCACGGGAAGATGAGCCCGGAAGAGGCGGAAGCGTTCTATCGGACCTCCTCGCCGCTGGGCACGACTTTGCAGGTGCCGCAGGACATGTGGCCTGCCACGCGGGTCGAGTTCGATGTGTACTGGAACGAGGCGTGCCGGTCGGCGGTGCTGGACGACAAGGTGCGCGCCTACGTCGACGACCTGCTGAACCTGCGGATGATCCACTGGTATCTGCGAGTGTTCTTCGGCGGTCTGCTGCGCTTTCTGACCGCGGGATTCCTCGGGCCGTACTTTCGGGAGCAGATGGGTGTGCGGTGGCGTCCGATCGATCAGCGGCGCTTCGAGAACCTGTTCGTCTTCGTGGGATTCGTGAACCGGTTCATCCCCCGATTCGTCCGGTTCGCGCCGACCTACGTGCTGATGCACGACGTCCGCAAGCGGATGCGCAAGCATCGCGCTATGATCTGAAAAGCGTGCTGTCACAATCTGTTACGTCATCGCAACGGGTCGCGGGCCGGTCTCGAAACCGCATCGATTCAGCTCGCTGCCCTGGCTCGCCGGGGTAGCGCATCGTAGGCTGCGCTGCGAGTCCCGCACCCCTGATGAACGGAGTCCCGATCGATGCGCACGGTGAAGCTGGAGCGCACCATCCGGGCACCCCTGGCCGATGTGTTCGAATGGCTCACCGACGCCACGAATTTCCAGCGGGTGCCGATCATCCGGCGGGTGACGCTGGTGCGGCCCGGCAATCTCGTCGAGCACGGCGTCGGCGCGGTGCGGCTGCTGGTGACGCCGCTGGTCCGGGTCACCGAGGAGATCGTCGAATACGAACCGCCGCGCCTGATCCGCTACAAACTGCTCAGCTCCTACCCGCCGATGCGAATCCAGGACGGCTGCCTGGAGTTCAAGGAGACCGAGGGCGGCGCCTGGATTCGCTGGACCGCCCACTTCGAGGTCGACGCACCGCTTTTCGCCGATCTGTGGACCGCGGGGATGGCGCCGATGGTCCTCGGGGGGATTCGCAGTGTGCTCGGCACCGCCGAGAAGGAGCTGCGGCGGCACTGAGCCGGTGTTTCGGCATGTCGCGCGTGTTCTGCGCCGCGCGCGGGGTGGTGGGCGGACAATAGCTGGTGCGTGATGCCGGCCCCCCGGGCGTGCGGGTCGGCGGGCATGCGATGGATTCCCCCTGTGCAGGAAGGTGGAGGGTGATGCAGCCGCAGTGGGTGCCTGAGGAGAGTGCTGTCGCGAGGGCGCGGATCACCGACTTCGAGCGATTCGTGACCGGACGCACGGGGATCGAATTCGCGGACTACTACGCGTTGTGGGAGTGGTCGGTTCGCGATCCGGCCGGTTTCTGGGGTGCGCTGTGGGAGTACTTCGATCTGGGACCGGCGCCGGAGCAAGTGCTTGTGAATGCGGATATGCCTGGGGCGCAATGGTTTCCGGGGACACGCGTGAATTACGTGGATCGGGTCGTGCGGCAGGCGCGCACCGATCGATCGGCCATCGTCTCGGCCACCGAGGGCGGTGAGCTCACCGAGTTGTCCTGGGGGGAGTTGCTCGGCCGGACAGCGGCATTCGCGCGGGCACTACGCGAGCGAGGGGTCGCGCCCGGTGATCGCGTGATCGGCTATCTGCCCAATATCGCCGAGGCGGTGATCGCCTTCCTGGCCACCGCATCGATCGGTGCGGTGTGGAGTGCCTGCGGGCAGGACTATTCGGCAAAGGCAGCGCTGGATCGGCTCGGTCAGCTCGAACCGGTGGTGCTCGTGACCGCCGACGGCTACCGGTACGGCGGAAAGGCCCACGACAAGCGCGCGGACATCGCCGCGTTGCGGGCGGGCCTGCCGGGGTTGCGGGCGACGGTCGTGGTGTCCCGGCTCGGTGGCGAGGTGCCCGATTCGCTGGATTGGGCACAGGTCAGCGCGCCCGGCGATATCGAAATCACCACGGAGCCGGTGAAATTCGATCATCCACTGTGGATCCTGTTCTCCTCGGGGACCACCGGCCTGCCCAAGGGGATCGTGCACGGCCACGGCGGCGTGCTGGTCGAACATCTGAAAGCGACTGCACTGCAATCGGATATCGGTCCGGACGACGTGTTCTTCTGGTACACCAGCCCGTCCTGGATGATGTGGAACTTCCAGGTCGCCGGACTGCTGGTGGGCGCGACCATCGTCTGTTACGACGGCAGCCCGGCCTATCCGGCGCCGGATGCGCTGTGGGACATCGCCGCTCGCACGCGTACCACCGTGCTGGGCACGAGTCCCGGTTACGTGCTGGCCTGTATCAAGGCGGGCGTGCGGCCCGCGCGGGACCATGATCTGACGGCGCTGCGCACGGTCGGGATCACCGGGGCCTCGTTACCCGAACCCTCCTCGTTGTGGCTGGGGGAGAACGTCGGTGAGCATGTGCAGGTGTCCTCGATCAGCGGCGGGACCGATGTGGTCTCGGCGTTCATCGGTGGCGCGCCGAACGTTCCGGTGTGGCCGGGTGAGCTGTCGGTGCCGTTCCTGGGCGCGGCGGTGGACGCCTGGGACGAATCCGGAAAACCGGTGCGCGGCGAGGTCGGCGAGCTGGTGATCACCGCGCCGATGCCGTCGATGCCGATCCGGTTCTGGCACGATCCGGATGGATCACGGTATCGGGCAGCGTATTTCGAGATGTTTCCCGGCGTCTGGCGGCACGGCGACTGGATCACCGTCACCGATCACCGCAGCGTCGTGGTGCACGGCCGGTCGGATTCGACGCTGAACCGGCACGGCATCCGGATGGGCTCGGCCGATATCTACCAGGCCGTGGAATCGCTGCCGGAGATCGCCGAAGCCCTGGTGATCGGCGTCGAACAACCCGGCGGCGGCTACTGGATGCCGCTATTCGTGGTCCTGGCCCCCGGCGCCGAACTCACCGGCGAACTCCGCGAACGGATCGGATCGGTGATCCGCACCGAGGTCTCCCCGCGCCACGTCCCGGACGAGATCATCCTCGCGCCCGGCATTCCGCACACCCGCACCGGGAAGAAACTCGAGGTGCCGATCAAGAAACTCTTCCAGGGTGCGGAAGCCGCTCGCGTCGTGGAACGCACCGCCGTCGATGACCCCGACCTGTTGGACTGGTACGGAGCGGTCCGGATGCCGAAGGCCACCGAATAGCGCAGCGGCCGCGGCGACTCGGATGGCTCGACGGCGCGCTGTAATCGGCTGTCAGGCGACCAGTTCTGTGGTCTCGGCGGTGAGTTTTCCATCGACCATCCGGAATACGGCGTCCATCCGGTGGAGGTGGGCGCGGTCGTGCGTGACCAGGAGGGTGGGGGCGGCGTGATCGCGGACGATCCGCAGGATGAGGTCCATGACGGCGATGCCGCGTTCGGTGTCCAGAGCGCTGGTGGGTTCGTCGATGACGAGCAGGGCCGGGTCGTTCATCAGGGCGCGGGCGATATCGATGCGTTGCCGCTGGCCGCCGGAGAGCTGGGACGGGCGTTTGTGTTCGTGTCCCGACAGCCCTACGGCATCGAGGAGACCCCTTGCTCGGGAACGTATTTCGCGTCGGCGGCGGTGTGTGGTCGTGCGCCGGCCGCCCAGGTGGGCCATCACCTCGAGCTGTTCGGCGGCGGTCAGAGCGGGGATGAGGTTGGGTTGCTGGAAGACGATGCCGATTCGTTCGCGTCGCAGGGTGGCGGTCTCGCGGCGGTTCAGGGCGGCCAGATCGACCGTGCTGCCGCCGGTTTCGAGGAGTACGCGGCCGGAGTCCGGGTGCAGCAGGGTGGATGTCACCGCCAGCAGGCTGGATTTGCCAGACCCGGACGGTCCGGTGATGGCGGCGATCCGGCCGCCGTCCACCCGCAGATTCACCGAATCCAGGGCGGTGATGCGTTCGCCGCCATCGGGATAGGTGAGGGTGACGTTGTCGACGGTCAGTGTGGTCATCGAGAACTCCTGTGGTTCAGCGTGTCTGGTTGAGCGCGGTGAGCGGGTCGGCGGTGGCCAGGAAGCGCAGGGCGACACCCGCGCCGAGCAGACCCAGGCCGATCAGTGCCGCGCCCGGTGCGAGAGTCGTTGCGGCGCTGAGGACGAACGGCACAGTCGTGCCCAGCGCCGCCCCGGCGAGCGCGGTAATCGCCAGGCCGATGCCGACGCCGGTCAGCAGCACGATCAGCGCCTGGCCGAGTGCGTCGGCGACGAGTGAACCGGTGGTCGCGCCCAGGGCCTTCAATGTCGCGATATCGGGGGTGCGCTGAATCGTCCACACCGTGAAGAAGGCCCCGATGACCAGCGCGGATATCGCGTACAACAGGATCGTCATCAGAGTGAGCGAGCCGTTCTCCGCCCGGTAGGAGCCGATCGCCTGGAGTGCGCCGGAGGGGCTCGTCGTGGTGGTGTGCGCGGCGGCGTTCACCGCGCCCGCATCGGGTACCTGCGAGGCGACCAGGATCGTGGCGGCGCCGCCGCGGGGAGTGGCGGACTGCCAGTCCGCGAGCGTCATCCAGACGACCGGGGAATGCGCGTACCAGTCGTCACCGCCGATCGCGGTCACGGTGAACGTGGTATTCCCGAGTGCGATGCGGTCACCGGCAGTGGCGGACAGATCCCTTGCGGCGGGCGCGCTCAGCACGACCGATCCCGGTGCGGTTGCCGTTCGGTTGCCGAACGTGGGGCCCGCGGTGCCGAACAGCGCCACCTGCGCGGGCGGACCGCCGTCCCGGGTGGCCTGGGCGTGGCTGATGCCGACCGGGTCGGCGTGCGCGGCCCGCTGCCAGGTCCGCACCTGATCCGGGGTCAGCGCCGAGGAGTCGAAGGACGGTGCGGTCCCGGAGTCCGCGAAGACGACGGTGTCGCCGGACATCTTCCGCAGGGCGGAGATGTTCTGGTGGGCGAGTCCGGAGGTGAGTCCACTCAGGAAGCTGACCAGCAGGGCGACCATGACCACGACCAGCGTGATGAGCGCGAATCGGCCGCGCGCGGCCCGCAGATCTCTCAGTGCGACGAACATGTCTCCACCGTGCCCGGATTCGGGGCCCGGTTCATCGGGCGAGCGAACGAACCTGCGACCAGCCGAGGATGGGTGTCCGATTCCATCTTTCGATGGATGCCGTCGATGTAACCCCGCATAAGCTGACAGGGTGCACCGCTCTCCGCTGACTCCCGTCTTCGCTGCGCTGCAGGCTGCCCTGCATGTGCTGATGGTGGCGTTGACGGTCTATGTGATGGTGCGGGCGCTGGTGCCGGGTGGGCAGCACCGGATCGCGGTGGTGGTGCTGGCGGTGCTGTTCCTGCTCGCCTATTTCGGCGGTGCGATGCTGCGTTCACGGCCCGTCGCGGCGCGGGTCTGGCTCGGTGCGCTGACGGTGTTGTGGCTGGGTCTGGTGGCGTTGGCGCCCGAGGCCATCTATCTCGTCTTCGGATTGTTCTTCCTGTATCTGCATCTGCTGCCGCGGTTCTGGGGGCTGATCGCGGTGCTGGCCGCGACGGCGGTCTCGGTCGTCGGCTTCGCGTTGCACGAGGGCTGGACGGCGGGCGGAGTGATCGGGCCGGTGCTGGGTGCGGCCGTCGCGCTCGCGATCGGGTTCGGTTATCGGGCGTTGTATCGGGAGGCCGCGGATCGGCAGCAGCTCATCGACGAATTGCTGGCCACCCGCGCAACACTCGCCGAACGTGAGCGCACCGCCGGCAGGCTGGCCGAACGGCAGCGGCTGGCTCAGGAGATCCACGACACGGTGGCGCAGGGTCTGTCCAGCATTCAGATGCTGCTGCATGCGGCGGAAGGGGTCGCGCCGGATCATCCTGCGCTGCAGAAGATTCGGTTGGCGCGCGAGACCGCCGCGGACAATCTCGCCGAGACGCGCCAGCTGATCGGCGATCTCACCCCGGCGGCTCTGGAGGGGCAGTCGCTGGCCGGTGCGCTCGAGCGAATCGCTCAGCGCGCCAGCGCACCCGGGCTCGACGCGCACGTTCTGGTGGAGGGGGAGCCGGAGCGGTTGCCGATGCCGGTCGAGGCGGCGCTGGTGCGCGTCGCGCAGGGGGCGGTATCCAATGTGGTGCGCCATGCGCACGCGCAACGGATGCGAATCACCCTCACCTACGGCGAGGACGGGGTGCACCTCGATGTGGTCGACGACGGAATCGGCATCGCCCCAGAGGTTTTCGCGCAGGGGACGTTCGGCCTGAACGCGATGCGCAGTCGCGTCGAACAGCAGGGCGGCAGTATGGATGTGGAATCCGAATCCGGGCACACCGCCGTCACCGTCTCGTTCCCATCCTCGGTGGAATGATGAATTCCTCTGGTGGAGAGAAGATTCGGCTGCTGCTCGCCGACGACCACGCGATCGTGCGGGCCGGATTGCGCGCTCTGCTCGACGCGGCGCGGGACGTCGAAGTGGCCGGTGAGGCGGCGACTGCCGAGGAGGCCGTATCCGCCTGTGCCGCAATGCCTGTCGATCTGGTGCTGATGGATCTGCGGTTCGGTCCCGGGAAATCCGGTGTGGACGCCACGGTGGCGCTGCGCGCGCTGCCCGATCCGCCGAATGTACTGGTGGTCACCAACTACGACACCGATGCCGACATCCTCGGGGCCATCGAGGCCGGGGCCTGCGGTTACATCCTCAAGGACACCCCGCCCGGTGATCTGCTCGCCGCGGTGCGCGCGGCCGCTGCGGGGGAGAGCGTGCTGTCGCCGTCGGTGGCCTCGCGGCTGATGACTCGTGTCCGGAAACCGGATACGACGTTGAGTCCCAGGGAGATCGAGGTGCTGCGACTGGTCGCCGAGGGGCATTCCAACCGGGAGATCGGCCGGGGCCTGTTCCTGAGCGAGACCACCGTGAAATCCCATCTGGTGCACATCTATGCCAAGCTCGGGGTGAAGTCCCGCACCTCCGCGGTGGCGCGCGCCCGCGAGCGCGGCGCGATCTGAGCGATCCCGGCGACAGCGGCCGGTTGCCACGGATTGTCACCGTGCGCCCTTACGCTGTGCAGATGGCTCTCACACTCGCTGACTCGCAGGTGCGTGAATTCCTTTCGCACGGCACACGCACCGGAAAGCTCGCATTCGTCGCCGCCGACGGCCGACCGGTGATCAACCCGGTCTGGTTCATCGTCGAGGGTGAGGAACTGGTCTTCAACACCGGTAAGGACACCGCCAAGGGCCGCGGGATCGCCCGTGATCCGCGTCTTGCGCTGTGTGTCGACCTCGAGGAACCGCCCTTCGGGTACGTGCAGGTGCAGGGGGTGGCCGAGGTGTCCGAGGATCCGGCCGAACTGGTGCGCACCGCAACCGCCATCGCCGCTCGTTATATGGGCGCCGAGCGTGCCGAGGAGTTCGGCGTGCGCAACGGCGTACCGGGTGAGCTGGTGGTGCGCCTTCGTCCGACGAAGGTGCTCGGCGGTTTCGATATGACCGGATAGCCGGGCATCGGCGACCCTCCCAGGGCCACAGAAGTTTCCGCGACCCGAGATCAGGCGGTGATGGTGAACTCGACGAACCGACGTTGCTCGGCGACGACCGTGGCGGGCGGAATCCCGGGCTGTTCGCGGCCCAGCGCGTCGTGCGGGGGAGAACGGTGACGTCCTCCGGTCCCGGCGACCAGCTCGACTATCGGTTCACCCTCGCCAACGAGCGCACCTTCCTGGCCTGGATCCGCACCTCGCTGGGCCTGCTGGCCGGCGGCGTGGCGGTGCACACCCTCGTGCAGCCGTTTCATCATTCCGGATTGCGGCGGGTCATCGCGGTCAGCTGCATCGTGCTGGCGGTGATCGTGGCCGTCGGCGCGTACCGGCACTGGCGCAATGTGGAGGACGCGATGCGCCGCGGCGAACCGCTCACCGGCACCGTCATGGTCGCGCTGCTGGCGGTGGGTATCGCGGTGGTGTCGGTGCTGTCGGCTCTCGCGGTGCTGTTCGAATGATGCGGTCGACGTCCCGATGACTGCCGACACCGGCATGGCCCGGGAGCGCACGGCGTTGTCGTGGCGCCGCACCGCCGTCGCATCGATGGCCACTGCCGCACTCTTCGTCAACCACGCGGTGGTCAGCGGATGGCGCCATTCGGCCGCGGCGCCACTGGTCGCCGCCCTCATGCTGATCGTCCTCGCCGCCATGGGTTTTCAGCGCAGTCGCGCACTGCACCACGGCGAACTCGGCCGTTCCCGCATCGAAGTCGCCCTCACCGCGATGGTGGTCATCCTGGTCTGCGCCGTCGCCGTTGTGATCGGTCTGAGCGGTCCGCCGCGATAGCCGGGTCATCGTGCCGCCGAACGCGACAGCTTCCCTCCGACATGCTCGAAGTCACTGTCGCACAAACGAAGTCGACGATCTTTGCCAACTCTCTCGCCTCGAGCCCCAACCCGGTCAGGCGAAGATGGCGTCGAGGGTGTCGGCGGTGATGATGCGTCGGCTCCAGGTCTCGAGGTCTTGGAGAGTGGCTTCGCGGACGGTGCGGCGGACCGATTCGGAGATGTCGCCGAATTTGATGGTGAGTTGATCGAGCAGGGTGGCTGCTCGTCCTTCTGCAAGTCCCTCTGCGCGGAGCATGTCGCCGGTTGTCACGATGGCCTCCTGGGCCTCTGGTCCGAGTTTGTCGATGATGGGTGTGATCTGGGTCAAGGGGGTCTCGGCAACTTTCATTATGTACGTCACGACGGCGTTGAGGTCGTTGGTGCCGTGTGGGCCCTCGAACATTGCGATGAGGGTGGTGAGTATGAGTGAGAGGACCTGGTCGAGGGCGGTATTGCCGGGAGCTTCCGGAAATGGGGGAGGAAATCGCTGAGAGCTTCCGGGGTGGGACCGGTGTCCAGGAGATCCGCGATATCCAGTTGGGCGTCCCAGCGGGCGCGGGTGCGGGATGCGTAGACGACCAAGGGAATCACCACGGGTAGGCGCTTGGCCTTGGGGTGGGTCTGGAGGTGGTGGTTCCAGATGTTGACCGTGTACTCGAGCATCCGCAGGGCAATGAGCTCGTCCACGCTGCTCTGGTGTTCGACGTGGAAGTGGATGTAGCCGTCGTGGCGGTCGATGCGGGCCTGCAGGAGCACGTCGCTGCGGCGATCGCGCAGTTCGGGAGAGACGAAGCTGTCCTTGCAGATCTGAAGGGAATCCCAATCTATCAGTGCGACAACCTGTTTCGGGAGAACGGCGCGCAATTCCGACGCTGCCTCGGCGGGCCGGGTGAGCACGTGCCGGAAGAAGGCGTCGTGTGGATTCGACGGAATGGTCCCCATGGGGCGCAAAGGTAGCCGGTAATTCGGTAGGTGGCGAACTTCGGTAAATCTCGAAATATGTTGTGTAGAAAGATATTTCGATCTTTCGGTGCATGGTCGAAATGGTCGCGTTCAGGCTGGTCTGTTTCAGAGTGAGTTCGGCATGAACACGGGTGTCGACACGGTGGCGGTGGCGCAGGTGTGACGTCGCACGTCCAGCAGGGCTGTGCGGGGTGGTAGCCGGTCGACTCGGTGTCGGGGGCCCGCCTACACTCGCCCGCATGACCGTGCACTTCATCGGGGCGGGCCCCGGGGCCGCTGACCTGCTGACGTTGCGTGCGATGCGGTTGATTCGGGAATCGCCGGTGTGTCTGTACGCGGGGACGTATCTCGATCCGGAGGTGCTGGCGCAGTGTTCGGCGGAGGCCGAGCTGGTCGATACCCAGGGGTTGGATCTGGATCGGATCATCGAGCACTGTGTGCGGGCCGATGCGGCGGGACTGGATGTGGCGCGGTTGTGCTCGGGGGATCCGTCGTTGTATTCCGCGCTCACCGAGCAGACCCGGCGGCTGGATGCGCTCGGTATCGCGTGGGATGTGACGCCGGGGGTGCCCGCGTACGCCGCGGCGGCCGCGGTGCTGGGGGCCGAGCTGACCGTTCCGGAGCTGGTGCAATCGGTGGTCCTCACCCGGACGCAGGCGCGCTCTACCGCCATGCCCGAATCCGAGGCGCTGGCCGGGTTCGCGCGCACCCGCGCGACGCTGGTGCTGCATCTGGCGATCACCCGGATCGGGCCGATCGCCGCGGAACTCACCGCCGAATACGGTGTGGACTGTCCGGTCGCCGTGATCTATCGCGCGAGTCAGCCCGAGCAACTGGTGCTGCGCGGCACCCTGGCCGATATCGCGGAACGGGTCGCCGAGGCCGGATTGCGGCAGGCCGCGGTGATTCTGGTCGGCGGTGCGGTGGGCGTCCCCGTGGAGTGCGCGCAGTCGCATCTGTACGATCCCGCCCGGGACCGGAGTCGACCGTCCGCGCCGATCGCCTCGGCCGCGTCGGAGTCCGGGGGCGGGCAGGTGCGGTTGTGAGTTGTCCCAACCATCGGCCGCGTCACATTCGCAGGGGTCGAGCGCGGGCGGCGCGAAATCGTGAGCGTTACCATCTCCCGATGGGAATCTACGCGGGGGCGAACACCATGAGCTGATCTGATGTTTTGTGGCTATGAACCTTTTTGGTCCTACACGGGATGCGGACGGTAGATTGGTTCGGTGTTCATCAGTGAGGTTCGACGGAGGGCCGTGCCGTGGCCGGCGAGCGTGGTCGGGTCGATGTAACAAGATCGGCCCGAGCGACGGATAACTCCTTTGAACACGTATGTCTGATTGAAATTCGAAGTGAGCCCCGACCGCTGGACGCCATGCTGGGACAGATGTGCGTTCGCGTCGGTGTGCCATTGGGGAGCACTGCAGGGTGTTCCGGAAGTGAGGTTGCGGGTTGGACCGGCGGGATTTCGGCGGGAACGGCGAAGCTGGCAGCGAGATCGCGGCAGCGCCGGACTCCGGGGAGGCGCTCTTCCCGTTGTCGCCGGCGCAGCTGGGCATCTGGTATGCCCAGCACCTGGACCCGCAGGTGCCGATCACCATCGCCCAGTACGTCGACCTGCACGGCGACCTGGACGTCGACGTGCTCGAGCGAGCCAGCATCGATGCCTCTCGCGAGCTCGGTTCGGGCTTCCTGCGCATCGTCGAACGTGACGGTGAGCCCCTGCAGTGGATCGACCACTCCATCGCCGACCACGACAAGGTCACCTACGTCGACCTGCGTGACGAGGCCGACCCCGAAGCCGCCGCTCACGCCTGGATGCGTGCGGAGTACAGCCGCCCGCTGAATCCGACCACCGAACGACTCGTCGCCGTCGCGGCCCTGCAGCTCGCCGACGACCACTGGTTCTGGTACTCCCGCGCCCACCACATCGCACTCGACGGCTTCGGCGCGATGACGAATCAGAAGCGCATCGCCGAGCTGTACACCGCGTACCTCGCCGGGGCCGAGCCCACGCCCGCCAAGGCCGCGGATCTGCGCTCACTGGTCGAATCCGAATTCGCCTACCGGGACAGCACGCGCTTCCAGTCCGACAAGGAACACTGGGCGCAGCGGGTGGCCGGACTCGAGGAGGGTACGAGCCTGACCGGGCGCTCGGCCCCGCCCGCACCGCTGAACGGCGTGGTGTCCGAGGCGTTGAGCGACGAGCGCAACGAACTGCTCGATGCGGCCGTGCGCGGTTACGACTCCTCGCCCGCGGCCATGCTCATCGCGGGATTCGCGGCCTATCTGGCGCAGTGGAACGGCGCCGAGGACGTCATCCTGAGCCTGCCGGTGACCGCACGCACCACCGCGCTGATGCGCCGCTCGGGCGGTGTGACCTCGAATATCGTGCCGCTGCGGCTGCATGTCGGCCACGAGACCACGGTCGCGGATCTGCTGCGCTCGGTGACCGTGGAGGTCTCCGGCGCGCTGCGGCATCAGCGCTACCGGCACGAGGACATCCGCCGCGACAGCGCGGGCGGGACAGGCGCGGTCACGAAGGAGTTCTTCGGGCCGTGGGTCAACATCATGCTGTTCCAGGACGAACTCGCCCTGGGTGAGCTGGTCGGGCAGCTGCATGTGCTCTCGACCGGATCCATCGAGGATCTGGGCGTCAACTTCTATCAGACCGAGGGCGGTGCGCGCTCCCGCATCGACTTCGAGACCAACCCGAACCTGTATTCGGAAGACGAAGCGCAACAGCATCATTCGCGTTTCCTGGAATTCTTCGACCGGTTCCTGGCGGCCGCGGCCGACCAGCCGGTGTGGGCGCTGCCGATCACCACCACGGCCGAGCTGGACCGGACCCTGGTCGAGTGGAACGAGTCCACCCACGAGGTCCCCGAGACGACGCTCGCGGCGCTGCTGGACGGGCAGATGCGGCGCACCCCGTCGAACGTCGCGCTCGACTACGAGGGCGACACGCTCACCTACGCCGAGTTCGCCGCCCGGGTCAACCGGCTCGCCCGGCACCTGATCGACGACGGCGTCGGTCCGGAATCGCTTGTGGCCCTTGGTATGCGGCGCTCGCTGGAGCTGGTTGTCGGCATGCACGCGGTCCTGCAGGCCGGTGGCGCGTACGTGCCGATCGATCCCGATCACCCGGCCGAGCGCACCGCGTACATCCTGGACTCCGCGGCACCGGTCTGCGTGCTGACCGTCTCGGGTGACGAGGTGGAGCTGCCGGAGTCGGTGCGGCAGGTGCAGATCGACACCCTGGACGTGTCGAAGTACCCCGCCGATCCGATCGCCGATGCGGATCGGCTTGCGCCGCTGCGTGATTCGAATACCGCGTACGTCATCTACACCTCCGGTTCCACGGGTCGCCCCAAGGGCGTCGCGGTCACCCACCGGGCGATCGTCAACCAGCAGTTGTGGATGCTCGAGCAGTACGGTTTCATCGCCGACGACGTCTATCTGCAGAAGACCGCCACCACCTTCGACGTCTCGCTGTGGGGTTACTTCCTGCCGCTGCTGTCCGGTGCGAAGCTGGTCGTCGCCACACCGGACGGACATCGCGATCCGGTGTACGTCGCGGAGATGATCCGCCGTCACGGGGTGACGATCACCGACTTCGTGCCCTCGATGCTGACCGTCTTCGTCGCCTCGGCCTCCCGCGACGACTGTGCCACGCTGCGTGCGGTTTTCGTCATCGGTGAGGCGCTGCCGCCGGAGACCGCGGCGGGCTTCCGGGCGATCTTCGGCACGACCGGGTCAGGGCCGGAGGCGGCAGCGGAGCGTAACCACGTAGGCCCCCCGGTCGTGCCCAGTGGACACAGCGCCGGTCTGCACAACCTCTACGGCCCCACCGAGGCCGCGGTCTCGGTCACCCACCGGACCGCGACCGAAGCCGACACCACCGTCGTGCCGATCGGTGTGCCCGAGTGGAATGTCGAAGTGTACGTGCTGGATTCGCGGCTGCGCCCGGTCGCGATCGACGCACCTGGCGAGTTGTACCTGGGTGGTCGGCAGCTGGCGCGGGGGTACCGCGGCCGGGCCGATCTGACCTCGGACCGGTTCGTCGCGAATCCCTACGGCCTGCCCGGCGACCGGATGTACCGCACCGGTGACCTGGTGCGCTGGAACGTCGCGGGCGAGCTGGAGTACATCGGCCGCACCGACTTCCAGGTGAAGTTCCGCGGCCAGCGCATCGAACTGGGTGAGATCGAGACCGATCTGCTGGCCCACCCGGCGGTGAGCCAGGCCGTGGTGCTGGTGGCCGATACCGCCACCGGTCAGCAACTGGTGGCCTATGTCGTTCCCGCGCCAGGGCTTTCGATCGATCCGGTGGAACTGAGCCGGTTCGCCGCCGAGCAGCTGCCCGCCTATATGGTGCCCTCGGCGATCATGGTGCTGGACGCCTTCCCGCTCAACACCTCCGGCAAGCTGGACCGAAAAGCGTTGCCGGAGCCGGTGTTCAGCGCGGACGCGGCAGGATACCGGTCCCCGCGCACTCAGGCCGAGGAGATCGTCGCGGGGATCTTCGCCGATGTGCTGAGCCAGGACCGGGTCGGCATCGACGACGACTTCTTCGAACTGGGCGGCAACTCGCTCGTCGCCACCCAGGTGGTCTCGCGCATCTCCGCCGCCTTCGGCATCACCCTGGGTGTGCGGGCACTGTTCGAGACGCCCACCGTGGCGGCCATCGCCGCACGTGCCGAATCCGCAACGCCCGCACAGATTTCCAGGCCGCCGCTGGTCGCCCAGCACACCGGGGAGAACGGCGAGCCGGTGCCGCTGTCGCTGGCCCAGCAGCGGATGTGGTTCATCAACCAGTTCGATCCGACCGTCCCGACCTACAACCTGCCGTTCGTGGTGCGGTTGCGCGGCTCGGTCGACATCGATGCGCTGACCGCGGCGCTGTTGGACGTGATGACGCGCCAGCAGTCGCTGCGCACGCTGTTCCCCGAATCTCCCGAGGGCGGCGGCACTCAGCAGGTGCTGCCCGTCGAGGAGATCGATCTCGGCATCGCGGTGCTGCCGATCGCGGAGGCCAGTTTGGCCGCCGCGCTGGCCGAATTCGCCTCCACCGGTTTCGATGTCACGCGCGAGCTGCCGATCCGGGTGCGGGTCTACAAGGTTGCGGGCGGATCCGGTGCGCCCGGCACCGATTACGCGATGGCCTTCGTGGTGCACCACATCGCCGCGGACGGTTTCTCGTTCGGCCCGCTGGCGCGCGATGTGACCGCCGCCTATCTGGCGCGCGCGGCGGGTGAACCCCCCGCCTGGTCGCCGCTTCCGGTGCAGTACACCGACTTCAGCGTGTGGCAGCGCGAGGTGCTCGGCTCCGAGGACGACCCGGATTCGATGGCCGCCCGCGAAATCGCCTACTGGCAGGGCGCTCTGGCGGGCCTGCCCGATCAACTGGACCTGCCAACCGATCGCCCGCGGCCTCCGGTGCAGAGCTTCCACGGCAGCCGGGTGACCTTCGAGATCGATCCGGACCTGCACATTCTGCTGTCGAGATTGGCTCGCGCGCAGGGTGTTTCGCTGTTCATGGTGCTGCACGGCGCGCTGGCGGTGCTGCTGGCCAGGCTGTCGGGCACCGAGGACATCGCGATCGGCACGCCGATCGCGGGTCGTGGCGAACAGGCGCTGGACGATCTGATCGGCATGTTCGTCAACACCCTCGTGCTGCGCTCGCAGATCGACAGTGGTGAGACATTCACCGAGCTGCTCTCCCGCACCAGGGAAGCCGACCTGGCCGGATTCGCGCACGCCGACGTCCCGTTCGAGCGGCTGGTCGAGGTGCTCAACCCGGCCCGCTCGCAGGCGAGGCATCCGCTGTTCCAGGTGATGCTCTCGTTCCAGGAGCTCTCGCACGCCACCATGGAGATGGCCGGGCTCACGGTGACCGCCGACGAACTCGACGTCGACATCGCCAAATTCGACCTGCAGTGGACCCTGACCGAGCAGCGCGGCGCGGACGGCTCCCCGGCCGGGGTGTCCGCGGTGATCTCCTACGCCACGGATCTGTTCGACGCGAGCACCGTCGCCGCATTCGCCGATCGCTTCCTGCGGACGCTGCACGCGGTCGTCTCCGATCCGGCACGTCCGATCGGCGATATCGAACTGCTCGACAACGCCGAGCGCACCCTGGTCCTGCGCGAGCGCAACGCCACCGCCGCCCCGGTGCCGGATACGGCCACGCTGGCCTCGCTGTTCATTCGGCAGGCCGAACGCACCCCCGAGGCGCCGGCGCTGACCTTCGAGCGGACGACGCTGACCTACGGCGAGTTCGCCACCCGGGTGTACCGCCTGGCCCGGCATCTGACGGAGCTGGGCGTCGGCCCGGATTCGCTGGTGGCACTGGGGATGCGGCGCTCGATCGATCTGGTCGTCGGTATGTACGCGGTGACCGTCGCCGGTGGCGCGTACGTTCCGCTGGATCCCGATCATCCGGCCGAACGCACCCGCTACGTGCTCGACACCGCGCGTCCGGTGTGTGTGCTCAGCACCGTCGAGGACGAGTTCGAGAGCGGCACCGATATCGCGGTGCTGGAGATCGACCGGCTCGACCTGTCGGACTACTCCGACATGCCGCTGACCGACGACGATCGGCTCGCGCCGCTGCGTCCGTCGAATATCGCGTACGTGATCTTCACCTCCGGTTCGACGGGTCGTCCCAAGGGTGTGGCGGTGCCGCACGGGGCGATCGTGAACCGGCTGCTGTGGATGCAGCACGAATACCACCTGGACAGCACCGACGTCGTCGTGCAGAAGACCCCGGCCACCTTCGATGTGTCGGTGTGGGAGTTCTTCTGGCCCTTGCAGATCGGGGCCCGGCTGGTCGTCGCCAAGCCCGACGGGCACCGCGACCCGGCGTATCTGGTGCGGCTGATCACCGGCGAGCAGGTCACCACGGCGCACTTCGTGCCCTCGATGCTCGCGATGTTCGTGGCCGAGATCGGCGCCGCCCCGATCGACGAACTGGCCGGACTCGGCCTGCGACAGGTGTTCGCCTCCGGTGAGGCGCTACCCGCGGTGACCGCGCAGCGGCTGATCGAACTGACCGGCGCGCGCCTGCACAACCTGTACGGCCCGACCGAGGCCGCGGTCGACGTCACCTACCACCAGGTGAACGAACTCGACACGGTGTCGGTGCCGATCGGTCGTCCGGTGTTCAATACCGCTGTCTACGTTCTGGATTCGCGGCTGCGGCCGGTTCCGGTGGGTGTCGCGGGTGAGCTCTATCTCGCGGGCGTGCAGCTCGCGCGCGCGTACGTGGCCCGGCCCGATCTGACCGTGGACCGCTTCGTGGCCGACCCGTTCGCGGACGGTGCGGCCGGTGAGCGCATGTACCGCACCGGCGACCTGGTCAAGTGGACCCTCGCGGGTGAGCTGGAGTACCTGGGCCGCACCGACTTCCAGGTGAAGCTGCGCGGTCTGCGCATCGAACTCGGTGAGGTCGAGTCCGCGCTGACGGCCATCGACGCGGTCGCGCAGGCCGTCGCGGTGGTGCGTTCGGACGGTCAGCTGGGCGATCAGCTTGTCGGATATCTCGTCGCCGCGCCCGGCCACGAGATCGACACCGAGGCCGTGCGCGCCGAACTGACCGAGGCGCTGCCCGGCTACATGGTCCCCTCCGCGCTGGTGCTGCTCGACGCGCTGCCGCTCAACGCGTCGGGCAAACTGGACCGCCGCGCGCTGCCCGCGCCGGTCTTCGAACTGCGCGAATTCCGCGCTCCCACAACGCCGATCGAGGAGATCGTCGCGCAGACCTTCGGCGAGGTGCTCGGCCTGGCCCGGGTCGGCGTCGACGACGACTTCTTCGATCTGGGCGGCAACTCGCTGATCGCCACGCAGGTCGCCTCCCGCCTGGGCATCGCACTGGACACCCGGGTGCCGGTGCGCATGCTGTTCGACGCGAGCACCGTGGCCACCCTCGCGGCCCGGATCGAATCCCACGTCGGCGACGGCGGTCGCGAGGCGCTGGTCGCCCGCGAGCGGCCCGAACAGGTGCCGCTGTCGCTGGCACAGCAGCGGATGTGGTTCCTGAACCGCTACGACACCGCCTCCTCGGTGAACAACATCCCGGTGGCCATCCGGCTGTCCGGTGAGCTGGACGTGGCGGCGCTGCAGGTCGCGGTCATCGACGTGATCGACCGGCACGAGTCGCTGCGCACCGTGTTCCCGGAGACCGGCAGCGCGCCGGTGCAGGTGGTGCTGGACGCGGCGCAGATCGTGCCCGACCTGACCCCGATCCCGGTGACCGAGACCAATATCGTCGAGCACCTGATCGAGCTGGCCTCGATGGCCTTCGACGTGACCAACGAAGTGCCCTTGCACGCAAGGCTTTTCGAGGTCAGCGAGACCGAGTACGTGCTCGGCATGGTGGTGCACCACATCTCCGCCGACGGTTGGTCGATGGGGCCGCTGGCCCGCGACGTGATGGTCGCCTACGCCGCGCGCACCACCTGGGAGCCTCCGTCCTGGGCTCGGCTGCCCGTGCAGTACGCCGACTACGCGCTGTGGCAGCGTGAGGTGCTCGGCTCGGAGGACGATCAGAACTCGTTGATCTCCAACCAGATTCGCTACTGGACACGCGAGCTGGCCGATCTGCCCGACGAGCTGATGCTGCCCTCGGATCGGCCGCGTCCGGCCGTGGCCACCTATCGCGGCGGTACGCACACCTTCGTCGTCTCGCCCGAGATCCAGTCCAGGCTGGTGGAATTGGGCCGTCGGCACAACGCGTCGCTGTTCATGGTGATGCACAGCGCGCTGGCCGTTCTGCTGGCCCGGCTGTCCGGGTCCACGGACATCGCCATCGGCACGCCGGTTGCCGGTCGCGGCGAGGCGGCGCTGGACGATCTGATCGGCATGTTCGTCAACACGCTCGTGTTGCGGACCGAGGTGCCGGACACCGCGAGCTTCGCCGATCTGCTCGGCCGCTCGCGCAATACCGACCTGCAGGCGTTCGCCCACGCCGACGTGCCGTTCGAGCGGCTGGTCGAGGTGCTCAACCCGGCCCGCTCGCAGGCGCGCCATCCGCTGTTCCAGGTCGCGCTGTCGTTCGAGAATCTGCCCGAGCGCAATTTCGAACTGCCCGGATTGCGGGTCAGCACGGTCGATTTCGATGTGGAGACCGCGAAATTCGATCTGGCGCTGACTCTGCGCGAGACCGGCGCCGACAACGCCGGAATGCTGGGTGAGTTCTCCTTCGCCCGGGACCTGTTCGACGAGCCGACCATCGCGGTGTTCGCCGAACGCTTCATGCGCCTGCTCGAACAGATCACCGTGCGCCCCGAGCTGGCGGTGGGGGATCTGGAGATCCTGGCCGAGGCCGAACGCGCCGAACTGCTCACCCGCCGTGGCGATGTCGCGATCGAGCCGGCCACGCTGCCGGAGATCATGGCCGCCGCGGTGGCGGCCAACCCGGACGGCCAGGCGGTCGTGTTCCGCGGCCGTTCCCTGACCTACACCGAACTGGATGCGGCGGCCAACCGGCTGGCGCGGGTGCTGATCGCGCGCGGCGCGGGCCCCGAAGTCCTGGTGGCCGTGGCGGTTCCGCGATCGATCGAATCGGTGCTCGCGATCTGGGCGGTGACCCGCACGGGTGCGGCGTACCTGCCGGTCGACCCGGCGTACCCGGCCGACCGCATCGCGCACATGATCACCGATTCCGGTGCGCAACTGGGTATCACGCTGCTCGACGGGATCGACGCGCTGCCGCCGATGACGGGTGCGGGCTGGCTCGCCCTCGACGATCCGGAGCTGACCGACGCCGCCGAGGCCGCCTCGCCCGCGCCGGTCACCGATGCCGATCGGCGCAGCCCGCTGCGGCCGGGCAACGTCGCGTACGTCATCTACACCTCCGGTTCCACCGGTCTGCCCAAGGGCGTCGTGGTCACCCATGCGGGCCTGGCGAACTTCAGCACGTTGCAGGTGGAACGCTATGGCCTGGACCGTGATTCGCGGGCGCTGGCATTCGCCTCGCCCTCCTTCGACGCCTCCGTGCTGGAGATGCTGCTGGCCGTGGGGTCGGCGGGCGCCCTGGTGGTCGTGCCGCCGGGCACCTACGGCGGTGAGGAACTCGGCGAGCTGATCGCCCGCGAGCGCGTCACGGTCGGGCTGATCACGCCGTCGGTGCTGGCCTCGCTGGATCCGGCCGCACTGGCCGGGATGGCGGTCATCATCGCCGGCGGTGAGGCCGTCTCGGCCGATCTGGTCGCCAAATGGTCTGCCGCGCCGAGTGATTCGGGCACCGACCGACGGTTCCACAATGCCTATGGTCCGACCGAGGCGACCGTCGCCACCAACATCAGCGCGCGGCTGCGGCCGGGTGATCCGGTCACCATCGGCGGTCCGGTCCGGGGTATGCGCGCCCTGGTGCTGGACAGCCGCCTGCATCCGGTGCCCGAGGGTGTCGCGGGTGAGCTGTATGTCGGCGGAATCCAGTTGGCCCGAGGCTATTTCGCGCGCAGCGAGCTGACCGCGGCGCGCTTCGTGGCCGATCCGTACGGCGGTGCGGGCGACCGGCTGTACCGCACCGGTGACGTGGTGCGCTGGCGGCGCGGCGGCCGTGAGGCGACTCCGGTCGTGGAATACGTCGGCCGCAACGACTTCCAGGTGAAGATCCGCGGCTTCCGCATCGAACTCGGCGAGATCGATGCCACGCTGACCGCCCATCCGGATGTCGATTTCGCGGTCACCCTCGGCCACACCGTCGAGAACGGCTCGACCGTGCTGGTGTCCTATGTGCGCGCGGTGCCGGGGCACGCGGTCGACGTGGCCGCGGTCTCGACTCATGTCGCGGACCGGCTGCCGGGCTATATGGTGCCCACCTCGATCATGGTGCTGGACGAGATCCCGCTGACCCCGGTCGGCAAGCTCGATCGCCGCGCACTGCCCGCGCCCGAGCTGAGCACCCGCGAGTTCCGTGCTCCCTCGACGCCGCTCGAGGAGCTGGTCGCGGGCATCTTCGTCGAACTGCTGGGCACCGAGCGGATCGGTGCGGACGACGATTTCTTCGCCCTGGGCGGCAACTCGCTGATCGCCACCCAGGTGACCGCGCGCCTGAGCGCCGCGCTGGACGCGCAGGTCGGGGTGCGCACGCTGTTCGAGGCCCCGACCGTGGCCGGACTGGCCGCGCGGGTGAGCACCCAGACCGGATCCGGTGAGCGCCAGGCGCTCACCGCGCGTCCGCGGCCCGAACGTCCGCCGCTGTCCCCGGCACAGCAGCGGATGTGGTTCCTGAACCGGTTCGACACCGACTCCGCGGCCAACAACATCGCGGTGGCGGTGCAGCTGCGCGGCGAGCTGGATCTGGCCGCGCTGCGCGGCGCGGTGGCCGATATCGTCGCCCGGCACGAGTCGCTGCGCACCGTGTACCCCTCGCATGAGGGCGTCGGCTATCAGCAGGTGCTGCCCGCGGCCCAGGCGTTCCCGGGGATCGATCTGATCGATGTGATCGACGCCGGTGAATTGCATGCCGCGCTGGCCGAATTCGCCGGAAGCGGTTTCGACGTCACGGCGCAGGCGCCGGTGCGGCTGCGGCTGTTCCGCAGCGGTCCGACCGATCACGTGCTCGCGGTGGTCGCGCATCACATCGCCGCGGACGGTTTCTCGATGCGCCCGCTGGTGCGCGATCTGATGATCGCCTACGTCGCGCGCAATGCGGGCCGCGCGCCGGAGTGGACGCCGCTGCCGATCCAGTACGTGGATTACGCACTGTGGCAACGCGATCAGCTCGGCTCGGAGGACGATCCCCGCTCGGTGGTCTCCACCCAGCTCGACTACTGGCGCACCACACTGGCCGGACTGCCCGAGGAACTGCGGCTGTCCACCCGTCCGCGTCCGCCGATCGCGTCCTACGCGGCCGGAACGCACCGGTTCCAGGTGCCCGGCTATCTCGTCGACGCGCTCAACGAGGTGGCGCGCGCGCACGGCAGCACGCTGTTCATGGTGGTGCACAGCGCGTTCGCGGCCCTGCTGGCCCGCCTGAGCGGCACCGACGACATCGCGGTCGGTATCCCGGTCGCCGGTCGCGGCGAGGCGGCCCTGGACGATCTGGTCGGCATGGTCGTCAACACGCTGGTACTGCGCACGCCGGTGGAATCGGGTGTGGCGTTCACCGAGTTGCTGGCCGACGTGCGCGAACGCGACCTGGGTGCCTTCGCGCATGCGGGCGTGCCGTTCGAGCGGCTGGTCGAGGTCGTCGATCCGGCCCGCTCGCAGGGCCGGCACCCGCTGTTCCAGGTCATGCTGACCTTCCAGAACATGGGTCCGACCATGCTCGAGCTGCCCGGACTGACCGTGTCCGAGCTGCGCGCCGATGCGCCGATGGCCAAGTTCGATCTGCAGCTGACCCTGTCCGAGACCGTCGGCGGCGAGGGTCCGGACACCGCGATGGACGCCGAACTCGTCTATGCCGCGGATCTTTTCGACTCTGCGTTCGCCCGGACGTTCGGCGCCCGGTTCGTGCGCGTACTCGAGGCCGTCGTGGCCGATCCGTCCGCGGCGGTGGGCGATCTGGAACTGCTCGACCCCACCGAGCGGATCCGGGTGCTGCGCCGCTGGAACGAGACCGACTTCGAGATCGCCGCGGCACTGCCGAGCACCTCGGACGACGCCGCGGACACCCTGATCTCGCTGTTCGAGGCACAGGCCGCACGGACCCCGGACGCGCCCGCGCTGACGTTCGAGGGGACGACTCTGTCCTACGGCGAGTTCGCCGACCGCGTCCGGCGGCTGGCGCGCTGGCTCGTCACGCAGGGCGTCGGCCCCGAATCTGTTGTCGCACTGGGCATGCGGCGCTCGATCGAGCTGGTGGTGGGCATCTACGCGGTGAGTGCCGCGGGCGGTGCGTATCTGCCGCTGGACCCGGACCATCCGATCGAGCGCAACGAGTACATCCTCGACACCGCCCGTCCGGCCTGCGTGCTGACCAGCGACACCGACTTCGTCGACCTGCCCGGCGGTCGCGCCGGTGCGGACGCGCCGACGGTGGTCGAGGACCTGGATCTGTCGGTGTTCTCCGCCGCGCCGCTGACCGACGCGGATCGCGTTGCGCCACTGCATCCGTCGAATATCGCGTACGTGATCTTCACCTCCGGTTCGACGGGTCGTCCGAAGGGTGTGGCGGTGCCGCACGGGGCGATCGTGAACCGCCTGGTGTGGATGCACGCGCAGTACGGGCTGGCCCCGGACGATGTGGTGTTGCAGAAGACGCCGTCGACGTTCGACGTGTCGGTGTGGGAGTTCTTCTGGCCGTTGCAGATCGGCGCCCGGCTGGTCGTCGCGAAGCCCGATGGTCATCGGGATCCGGCGTATCTGGCGGAGCTGATCGCGTCCGAGGGCGTGACGGTCGCGCACTTCGTGCCGTCCATGCTGGCGGTGTTCGTCGCCGCGCTGGCGAGCGAGCGTGGGACCGTGTCGATCGCGGGCGATGTCCCGGCGGTGCGGCTGCGCAACGTCTTCGCCTCCGGCGAGGCGCTGCCCGGTCCGATCGCACAGCAGTTGCGCGCGCTGACCGGCGCGCGCCTGCACAACCTGTACGGCCCGACCGAGGCCGCGGTCGACGTCACCCATCACGAGGTGACTGATGCCGACTCCATCGCCGTGCCGATCGGCGCGCCGGTGTTCAACACCCGGGTGTACGTGCTGGATTCGCGGTTGCGACCGGTTCCGGTGGGTGTCGCGGGTGAGCTGTATCTCGCGGGCGCGCAGCTCGCGCGCGGCTATGTGGCGCGGGCGGACCTGTCCGCGGATCGGTTCGTGGCCAACCCCTTCGGAGCTGGCGCGGCCGGTGGCGAGCGGATGTACCGCACCGGTGACCTGGTCGTCTGGACGCCGAGTGGTGAGCTGGAATACCTGGGCCGCACCGACTTCCAGGTGAAACTGCGCGGTCTGCGCATCGAACTGGGCGAGATCGAATCGGCGCTCACCGCCATCGATACGGTCGCGCAGTCGGTCGTGCTGGTGCGTGCCGATGAGCGCCTGGGTGATCAGCTGGTCGCCTACCTGGTCGCCGCGCCCGGTGCGCGGATCTCCGTCGACGTGGTGAAATCGGAACTGGCACAACAGGTTCCGGGTTACATGGTGCCGACGGCCTTCGTGGTGCTGGACGAGTTCCCGCTCAACGCCTCGGGCAAGCTGGACCGCCGGGCGCTGCCCGAGCCGACCTTCGAGGCCCGGGTGTTCCGGGCGCCGGGCACCTCGGTCGAGCAGGCCGTCGCCGATACCCTCGCCGAGGTCCTCGGCGTGGAGCGGGTCGGCCTGGACGACGATTTCTTCGCCCTCGGCGGCAACTCGCTGCTGGCCACGCAGGTCGCGGCGCGGCTGGGTGCGGCGCTGGACACCGAGGTGCCGGTGCGCGTGCTGTTCGAGGCGTCCAGCGTCGCGGCACTGGCCGCGCGTGTGGAATCGCATGCGGGACAGGGCGGTCGCGCTCCGCTGACCCCGCGGCCGCGGCCCGAGCTGGTGCCGCTCTCGCCCGCGCAGCAGCGGATGTGGTTCCTCAACCGCTTCGATCACCGCACCGCGGTCAACAACATTCCGGTCGCCATCCGGCTGACCGGTGAACTGGATCGCGACGCCTTCGCCGCCGCCGTGCGCGATGTGCAGATCCGGCACGAGGCGCTGCGGACCATCTACCCCGAGATCGAGGGCGTCGGCTATCAGCAGGTGCTGCCCGCGCCGTCGGTGGAGTTCGAACTCACCGCCGAACCGGTGACCGAGGCGGAACTGCCCGCGCGCATCCTGGAACTGGCGAGCGTGCACTTCGACGTCACCGCCGAGATCCCGTTCCGTGCGAGTCTGCTGAAGGTGACCAGCGCGGGCGCGCCGAACCGCAACGGCGACCGGCGTCGGCAGCTGCCCGACGAGCACGTCGTGGTGCTGGTGATGCACCACATCAGCGGTGACGGCTTCTCGCTGCGGCCGCTGCTGCGTGACGTGGTGGCCGCCTACTCCGAGCGTTCCCGCGGTGAGGCTCCCGCCTGGACGCCGCTGCCGGTGCAGTACGCGGACTACGCGCTGTGGCAGCACGAGGTGCTGGGCGCGCCGGAGGATTCCGCCTCGGCGGCCTCGCGCCAGATCGCCTACTGGTCCGAGCAACTGCGCGATCTGCCCGAGCAGATCGATCTGCCCGCGGATCGGCCGCGTCCGGAGGTGGCCACCAATTCCGGTGGTACACATAACTTCTCGATCGACGCCGAACTGCACGGCGCGCTGACCGAACTGGCCCGCGCGCACGGGGTCACGCTGTTCATGCTGATGCACGCGGTGCTGGCGACCTGGGCGGCGCGGCTGTCCGGCAGCCGGGACATCGCCATCGGCACGCCGATCGCGGGCCGTGGCGAACGCGCGCTCGACGACATGGTCGGCATGTTCGTCAATACCCTCGTGCTGCGCACCGACGTCCGCCCGGACGCGCGGTTCGCCGAACTGCTCGATGCGGTGCGTCGCACGGATCTGGCCGCGTTCGGCCATGCCGACGTGCCGTTCGAACATCTGGTGGACGTGCTGAGCCCGGTCCGCTCCCAGGCGCACCACCCGCTGTTCCAGGTCGTGCTGACCTTCGAGGCGACCGGTCAGCGGGACGCGGCCGCGGTGAGCCTGCCCGGCCTCGACCTCGAGGTCGTCGAATTCGACGCGGCCACAGCGAAGTTCGACATCCAGCTGACCGTCGGCGAGGCCGTTCCGGAGGATCCGGCCACGGCCGCCGGTGGGTTGTCGCTGTCCTGGAACTACGCCACCGATCTGTTCGACCCCGCGACGGTCGCCGCCTTCTCGGACCGGTTGCTGCGCATCCTGCACGCCGTGGTCGAGGATCCGGCGGCGGTGCTCGGCGATATCGATCTGCTCGGCGAGGCCGAGCGGCTCGACGTCACCAACCGCTGGGTGAGTTCCGGCGCCGACGACTCCGCGACCGCGCGTTTCGCCGATCGCGACCGCACCCTGTCGGACCTGTTCGACGAGATGGTCGTGGCGAATCCGGACCGGATCGCGGTGAAGTTCGGCGACGACCGGCTCACCTACGCCTCCCTGGATCAGCGCGCGAATCAGTTGGCGCGCAGGCTGATCGAGCAGGGGGCCCGACCCGGCTCGCTGGTCGCGGTGATCCTGCCGCGTTCGGCCGATCTGGTGGTGGCCCTGCTCGCGGTGGTCAAGTCCGGCGCCGGGTACGTGCCGGTCGATCCGAGCTATCCGGCCGAGCGGATCGCCTATGTGCTGGGTGATTCGGATCCGGCGGTGGCGATCATCGACAGCACCGTCGAGATCGACCTGGGCATGCGCGCGGACGGGACCACGCTGCCGATCGTGCTGATGGACCACTACGGCATCGATGTGCCCGATCTGCTGGACTCCGGCGAACATCCGGTCACCGACGTCGACCGTCTCGCGCCGCTGCGCGCCGAGGACGTCGCGTACGTCATCTACACCTCCGGGTCGACCGGGCGGCCCAAGGGCGTCGCGGTCGAGCACCGCAACGTGGTGCGGCTGTTCGCCAACACCGATCGGGACTTCGGTTTCGGCTCGGACGACGTGTGGACGCTGTTCCACTCCTTCGCCTTCGACTTCTCGGTGTGGGAGCTGTGGGGTCCGCTGCTGTTCGGCGGCACCCTGATCGTGGTCGACTACTACACCTCGCGTTCGCCCGAACAGTTCCTGGAACTGCTGCGGCGCGAACGGGTCACGGTGCTCAACCAGACGCCCTCGGCGTTCTACCAACTCGCCGAGGCGGACCGCAACGCGGTCTCCGATCCGCGGACCGCGGCGCGGCCGCTGTCGCTGCGGTACATCGTCTTCGGTGGTGAGGCGCTGGAACTGCGCCGCTTGGCGGACTGGGTCGCGCGGTACGGCGCGGGTGCGGACGGCAGCACGCCGGGTAATCCGCAGCTGGTCAACATGTACGGCATCACCGAGACCACGGTGCACGTGTCGTATCGGCCGATCGACGCCGAAACCGTCTCCGCCGCAACGGGTTCGGTGGTCGGCCGGGCGATCGCCGGGCTGAGCGTGCGGGTGCTGGACGACCGCCTGCACCCGGTGCCGGTCGGTGTGGCCGGTGAGATGTACGTCTCGGGGCCGCAGCTCTCCCGCGGATATCTGGGCCGCCCGGATCTGACCGCGGCGCGGTTCGTTCCGGATCCCTTCGGGGACGAGGCCGGGGCCGGTGCCCGGATGTACCGCACCGGTGACGTGGCCCGCTGGAATCGGCACGGCGAGCTGGAGTATCTGGGCCGCGCCGACGATCAGGTCAAGGTGCGCGGTTTCCGCATCGAACTCGGCGAGATCGAGTCCGCGGTGCTGGCCCAGCCGGGTATCGCGCAGACCGCCGTGATCGTGCGCGAGGACCAGCCCGGGGATCAGCGCATCGTCGCCTATGTGGTGCCCGAACCGGGTACCGCGCCGGCGCTGGACGTCGTGCGGGACGGCGCGGCCGAGCGGCTGCCCTCCTACATGGTGCCCGCGGCCTTCGTGGTGCTGGACCGAATCCCGTTGACCGTCAACGGAAAATTGGATCGCCGCGCGCTGCCCGCACCCGCGGTGCAGGCACGTGCCTACCGTGCGCCGGAGACACCGGTGCAGGAAGCGGTGGCCGCGGTCTTCGCCGAGGTGCTGGGCATCGAGCGGTCCGCCGGACGCGGCGTCGGCCTGGACGACGACTTCTTCGAACTGGGCGGCAACTCGCTGATCGCGACCCGCGTGGTGGCGCGGATCGGCGCGGCGCTGGGCACCACGGTGGCCGTGCGCGCGCTGTTCGAGGCGCCGACGGTGGAAGCCCTGGCCGCCCGGGTGGAATCGCACACCGGTGACGACGCCGGGCCGCGGCTGGCCCCGCGCCCGCGCACCGGCACCGATCTGGTGCCGCTGTCGTTCGCGCAGCAGCGGATGTGGTTCCTGAACCAGTACGACAAGTCCTCGGCGGCCTACAACCTGCCGCTGGCCATCCGCTTGTCCGGCGAACTCGACACCGCCGCACTGCAATTGGCGATCTTCGACGTGGTGCGGCGGCACGAGTCGCTGCGCACCCGCTATCCCGAGCACGGCGGCGCGCCGACCCAGCTGGTGGTGGCGGCCGAGCAGATCGCACTGGACCTGCGCGCCTACCCGATCGGCGCGGACGAGCTGGCCGCCGCGCTCGCGGAGTTCGCGTCCATCGGATTCGATGTGGCCGAACAGGTTCCCCTGCGCGCCCGGCTGTTCCGGGTGCAGCCCGACGAGCACGTGCTGGTCGTGGTGGTGCACCACATCGCCGGTGACGCCATCTCGATGACGCCGCTGGCCCGCGACCTGATGACCGCCTATACCGCGCGCACCCAGGGCAGCGCCCCCGGCTGGGCGCCGCTGCCGGTGCAGTACGCCGATTTCGCGATCTGGCAGCGCGAGGCGCTGGGCACCGAGGACGATCCGGACTCGCTGCTGTCGCGTCAGCTCGGCTACTGGCAGGGCGCGTTGGCCGGTATTCCGGACGAGCTGACCCTGCCCGCGGATCGCCCGCGGCCCGCGGTCGCCTCGCATCGCGGCGCGACGCTGTGGCGCACGCTGTCCCCGGAGCTGGTCTCGAAGCTGGAGGAGGTTGCCCGCCAGCGCGGTTCGTCACTGTTCATGGTGATGCACGGCGCGCTGTCGGTGCTGCTGGCCCGGCTGTCCGGCGGCGACGACATCGCCGTGGGCACCCCGGTCGCCGGACGCGGTGAGGCCGCGCTCGACGATCTGGTCGGCATGTTCGTCAACACCCTGGTGCTGCGCACCGAGGTCGATCGCGCCGAATCGTTCGGCACACTGCTCGAGCGGGTGCGGCACACCGATCTGGAGGCGTTCGGCAACGCCGACGTCCCGTTCGAGCGGCTGGTCGAGCTGCTCGCGCCGGAGCGGTCGCAGGCCCGCAATCCGCTGTTCCAGGTGGCGCTGTCGTTCCAGAACATGGAACGCGCCGGACTCGAGCTGCCGGGCCTGACGGTCTCGGCGCTGGATCTTGACGAGAACATCGCCCGCTTCGATCTGCAGTTCACGCTGTCCGAGCGGGATGCGTCCGGGATGTCCCTGGCGCTGACCTACGCGACCGAACTGTTCGACGAGGCCACGGCCGCCCAGGTCGTCACCCGCTGGCAGTGGGTGCTCGAGGCGATCGCCGCCGATCCGGAGGTGGTCGTCGGGACCATCGAGATCATGGAGCCGGCCGAGCGCACCGAGATCGTCTCCCGCACAGGGGGTCCCGCGCTCGCGCCGAGCACGCTGCCCGAGCTGCTGGCCGCGGCCGTCTCGCGTGATCCGGCCGCGCCCGCGGTGGTGTTCCGGGACATCCGGCTGACCTACGGTGAACTCGACGAACGCTCGAATCGCCTGGCGCGCTTGCTGATCGATCGCGGCCTGGGCACCGAGGACCTGATCGCGATCGCGATTCCGCGTTCGGCGGACTCGTATTTCGCGGAATGGGGCGTGACCAAGTCGGGTGCGGCCTTCGTGCCGATCGACCCGTCCTATCCGGCCGACCGCATCGAGCACATGATCACCGATTCGGGCACCCCGATCGGCCTGACCGTGGCCTCGGTGCGCGCGGATCTGCCGGATTCGGTGCAGTGGCTCGTGCTGGACGAGCTGGACCTCGACGCGTTCGACGGCGCGGCGGTCACCGATGCGGACCGGGTGCGCCCGCTGCGGCCGTACAACCTCGCGTACGTCATCTACACCTCCGGTTCCACCGGTGTGCCCAAGGGCGTGGTGGTGCCGCACGCGGGTCTGGCCAACTTCAGCGCCGAGCAGGTCGCGCGCTACCGGCTCGACTCCGATTCGCGCACACTGCATTTCTCCTCGCCGAGCTTCGACGCCTCGCTGATGGAGCTGCTGTTCGCGGTCGGTCCCTCCGGCACACTGGTGATCGTGCCCACCGGCGTGTTCGGTGGTGAGGAGCTGTACGAGCTGATCCGGCGCGAGCAGGTCAGCCATCTGTTCATCACTCCGGCGGCGCTGGCGACATTGGATCCGGCCGGACTGGACAGCCTGCGGGTGCTGGCGGTCGGTGGTGAGGCGTATTCACCGGAACTGCTGGCCAAGTGGGCGATTCCGCTGGGCGGCCCGGACGGGCCGATCCGCAGCTTCCACAACATCTACGGCCCGACCGAGACCCAGATCGTGGTCAACATCGGTGAGCCGCTGCTGCCCGGCGACGCGCTCACCATGGGCGGGCCGAACCGCGGCGTGGGTTCGCTGGTGCTGGACAACCGGCTGCAGCCGGTGCCCGACGGCGTCGCCGGTGAGCTGTACGTCTCGGGTATCCAGGTCACCCGTGGTTATCACGAGCGGGCGAGCCTGACCGCGGACAAGTTCGTGGCGAACCCGTTCGCGCCGGGGCAGCGGATGTACCGCACCGGTGACGTGGTGCGCTGGACCTCGCGGCAGCTGCCGGACGGCGCGCAGGAGCACCGTCTGGAATATGTGGGCCGCTCGGACTTCCAGGTGAAGGTCCGCGGTTTCCGCATCGAACTCGGTGAGATCGACGCCGCGCTGACCTCGCACGAGGCCGTCGACTTCGCCGCGACGATCGGCCATCGCAGTGCGGCGGGCGCGACCTCGCTGGTGTCCTATGTCGTTGCGGCACAGGGACATGCGATCGACGTCGCGGCGCTGACCGAGCACATCGGCAAGCGGCTGCCCGCCTACATGGTGCCCGCGTCGGTGATGGTGCTGGATCACATCCCGCTGACTCCGGTCGGCAAGCTGGACCGCCGGGCGCTGCCCGAGCCGGTCTTCGCCTCCGAGGCCGCCTTCACCGCACCGCGCACTCCGCTCGAGCACACCCTCGCCGAGGTCTTCGCCGAGGTGCTGGGCATCGAGCGGGTCGGCATCGAGGATTCGTTCTTCGCGCTGGGCGGCGACAGCATCGTGTCCATCCAGCTGGTCGCGCGGGCCAAGGCGCGCGGGGTGGTGTTCTCCCCGCGCGATGTCTTCGAACAGCGCACCGTGGCCGCCCTCGCCGAGGTCGCCACCACCACCGACGCCCAGGGCGACATGGTGGCGCGACTGGCCGAACTGCCCGGCGGCGGCGTCGGCACGATGCCGCTGACTCCGGTGGTGCGGTTCATGGTGGAGCGGTCCGGCGGTATCGGGCGCTTCAATCAGACGCTGGGGCTGGAACTTCCGATCGGCATCGACCGCGCGGGCATCGCCGCGACCGTGGCCGCGGTCATCGACCGGCACGACATGCTGCGCGCACGGCTGCGGCGGCACGCGGGCGCGGAATGGATCATCGAGACTGCCGAACCCGGCACGGTCGATGCGGACGCGCTGATCGACCGGGTGGAATTCGACGCCTCGGCCGACGAGGACGCGATCTTCGAGATCGCCCGCACCGCACTGGATGCCACGCTGGACCGGCTGGATCCCGAAGCGGGCGTGGTGATCCGGTTCGTCTGGCTCGAACCGGTCTCCGACTCGGGCGCCGAGCGCGCCGGACGACTCGTCGTCGCCGCGCACCACATGATCATCGACGGTGTGTCCTGGCGAATCCTGGTGCCGGACTTCGTCACCGCCTGGGGACAGCTGTCCGCCGGACAGACTCCGGAGCTGGCCGAACCGGGTACCAGCATGCGCACCTGGGCTCATGCTCTCGAACAGGTCGCGACCGAGCGCACCGGTGAACTGGAGCGCTGGCGTGCCGCGGTCGAGGGGCCGGACCCGCTGCTGACCGCGCGTCCGATGGATCCGGCCATCGACGTGTCCGGGGTCATCGCCCGGCATCACGTGGAGGTCTCCGCCGAGGTCACCCGCGCTCTGCTGACCACGGTTCCGGCGCTGTTCCACGGTGGCGTCAACGATGCCCTGGTGACCGCCCTGGTGCTGGCGACGGCCGCGTGGCGCGCCGAACGTCTCGGCGAGGCCGGCGCGGAGGGCACCGATTCGCTGCTGATCCGGTTGGAAGGCCATGGGCGCGAAGAGGATCTGGTGCCGGGCGCGGATCTGTCCCGGACCGTCGGCTGGTTCACCGCGATCTACCCGGTTCGGGTGGATCTGTCCGACATCGATCTTGCGGCCGCGCTGACCGGCGGTCCCGCCATGGGCCGCGCGATCAAGGCGGTCAAGGAACAGCTGCGCGAGGTCCCGGACAAGGGCGTGGGCTACGGCCTGCTGCGCTACATGAACGCGGACACCGCCGCACAGCTTCCGGCGCAGTTGCCGGGCCAGGTGAGCTTCAACTACCTGGGCCGGGTCTCCGAGGGCGGCGTGCCCGAGGCGCTGCGCGGCTTCGGCTGGGTTCCCGCACCCGAACTGGGTGCCCTCGGCGGCGACTACGACGCCGATATGCCCGCGATGGCGCCCCTGGACATCAATGCCATCGTGGTCGGCGATCAGCTCACCGCCAACATCGGCTATCCGACCACGCTGCTCGGCGACGAGGCGGTCGCGGGCTTCGGTAAGTTGTGGATCGAGGCCGTGGAAGCGGTTGCGCGCCACGCGGATTCCGCGCAGGCGGGTGGGCACACCCCGTCCGACTTCGCCCTCGTGCACAGCACCCAGCAGGACGTGGACGACTGGGAACGCCGGTTCCCGGCGCTGACCCAAACGGGTGAGCGCCGCTCCCCGGTACTCATCGAGGTGTGGCCGCTCTCGGCCCTGCAGGCCGGTCTGCTGTTCCACGCTCAGCTCGCCGCCACCTCCGTCGACGTGTACACCGCGCAGGCGGTGCTCACGCTGACCGGCCGGGTGAACGCGGATCGCCTGCGCGCGGCCGCGCAGGCGCTGGTGGATCGCTACGAGAATCTGCGCACCGCCTTCGTCACCGACGCCCAGGGCAATCCGGTGCAGCTGGTTCTGGACGGTGTGCGGGTGGCCTGGGCCGAACACGACGGCCGTCCGGCGCACGCGCGTCCGGGCGCGACGGCGAGCGAGATCATCGAAGCCGACCGGACGCAGCGGTTCGATCTCACCGAGCCGCCGCTGATCCGGTTCACGCTGATCCGGGTGGGCGAGGCCGAATGGCAGCTCGCGGTGTCCAACCACCACATCCTGCTGGACGGCTGGTCGATGCCGCTGCTCATGCGGGATCTGCTGGTGCTGTACGCGACGCACGCCGACACCGCCGCGATGCCCACCGTGCGCTCCTACCGGCACTTCCTGGAATGGGTTGCGCAGCAGGATCATTCGGCGTCGGTCGCGGCCTGGGCCGCGGCGCTGTCCGGGGTGTCCGAGCCGACCCTGCTGACCCGTCCCGACTCCGGTCGCGAGATCACCTCGCTGTCCGGTGAATACCTGTTCGAGCTGGACCAGGCCGCCACCGCGCGGCTCACCGAGCTGGCGACCCGGCTGGGCGTCACCCCGAACACGGTGCTGCAGGTCGCGTGGGGAATCCTGCTGGGCCGCACCACCGGTCGCGACGACGTGCTGTTCGGCACCACGGTCTCGGGACGTCCGGCGCAGCTGCCGGGCGTGGAGTCCATGGTGGGTCTGTTCATCAACACCGTTCCGGTGCGGGTGGACATCGACCCGACCGAATCGGTGCGCGCACTGCTCACCCGGACCCAGGGCGAGCAGGCCGACCTGCTCGATCACCACTACGTCGGCCTGGCCGACATCCAGCAGGCCGCCGGAATGGGCGGGCTGTTCGACACCCTCGTCGTGTTCGAGTCCTATCCGATGGACTCCGAGGGGATCCGGGCGCAGGCCGCCGATATCGACGGTATGGCCGTCACCGGGCTCGAGGCCGCCGATGCCACGCACTACCCGCTGACGCTGATCGCGCAGCTGGACACCCGGGCCGGCGACGCCGGGCAGAGCCTGCGGATCCGTGCCGGATATCTGCAGGATCTGTTCTCCGAGACCGCCGTTCGCCGCATCGCGGCCCGGTTGATTCGCGTGCTGACCGCGATCACCGACGCTCCGGAGGCGCCGGTGGGCGATATCGCCCTGCTGGACGACGCCGAACGCGATCTGGTGGTCACGCGGTGGAACGACACCGCGTACCCGCTGCCCGATCCGGCCGCGACGCTGGTGTCGATGTTCGAGGCACAGGCCGCCCGCACGCCGGAGGAGCCCGCGCTCACGTTCGAGGAGACAACTCTTTCCTACGCCGAGTTCACCGCCCGCGTGCACCGCTTGGCGCGCTGGCTGGTGGAACGCGGTGTGGGTGCGGAATCCTTCGTCGCCCTGGGCATGCGCCGCTCGATCGATCTGGTCGTCGGCATGTACGCCGTCGCCGCGGCCGGTGGTGCGTATGTGCCGCTGGATCCGGATCATCCCGCCGAGCGCACCGAATACATCCTGCGCACCGCGGATCCGGTCTGCGTGCTCACCTCGGGTGACGACCTGGAGATCGACACCGCGCAGGTGCGCATCGATCTGCTGGATCTGTCCGGCTACGCGATCGAGCCGCTCACCGACGACGACCGCCGTTACCCGTTGCGCGCGGCCGACACCGCGTACGTCATCTTCACCTCCGGCTCGACCGGGCGCCCGAAGGGTGTCGCGGTGCCGCATTCGGCGATCGTGAACCGCCTGGTGTGGATGCAGTCCGAGTACGGTCTCACCGCCGACGACGTGGTGTTGCAGAAGACGCCGTCGACGTTCGACGTGTCGGTGTGGGAGTTCTTCTGGCCGTTGCAGATCGGTGCGCGCTTGGTGGTGGCCAAGCCCGACGGTCATCGCGATCCGGCGTATCTGGCGGAGCTGATCGCGGCCGAGGGCGTGACGGTGGCGCACTTCGTGCCGTCCATGCTGTCCGTCTTCGTCGCCGAATCCGCTGTGGCGCAGTGCCGTTCGCTGCGGATGGTGTTCTCCTCGGGTGAGGCGCTGGCGCCCCGGTCCGCGCATCGGTTGCGTGAGCTGACCGGTTCCGCCGTGCACAACCTGTACGGCCCGACCGAGGCCGCGGTCGACGTGACCTACCACCAGGTCACCGCGGCCGATCAGGAATCGGTGCCGATCGGCCGTCCGGTGTTCAACACCCGTGCGTACGTGCTGGATTCGCGATTGCAGCCGACTCCGGTGGGTGTCGCGGGTGAGCTGTATCTGGCGGGCACGCAGCTGGCGCACGGTTACGTCCGCCGGTCCGATCTGTCCGCGGATCGGTTCGTGGCCAACCCGTTCGGTGACGGTGAGCGGATGTACCGCACCGGCGACCTGGTCTACTGGACCGGCGACGGTGAACTGGAATACCTGGGCCGCACCGACTTCCAGGTGAAACTGCGCGGTCTGCGCATCGAACTCGGCGAGATCGAATCCGCGCTGACCGCCCTGCCCGAGATCGGCCAGGCCGTGGCCGTGGTCCGCCACGACGTGCACACCGGCGATCAGCTGGTGGCGTATGTCGTTGCGGCCGGGTCGATCCTGGACACCGACGAGGTGCGCGAGGAACTCGGCCGCCGCCTGCCCGCCTACATGGTGCCCGCGCTGGTGATGGTGCTGGACGAGCTGCCGCTCAACGCCTCGGGCAAATTGGACCGCAAGGCGCTGCCCGCGCCGGTGTTCGAGGCCGCGGTGTTCCGCGCGCCGACCACGCCGGTGGAGGAGATCGTCGCCGAGATCTTCGCCGAGACACTGGGTGTCGCGCGCGTCGGCCTGGACGACGACTTCTTCGCCCTGGGCGGCAACTCGCTGATCGCCACCCAGGTCGCGGCCCGGCTGTCGGCCGCGCTCGACACCGACCTGAGCGTCCGCGAGATCTTCGAGGCGTCAACGGTGTCCGCGCTGGCCGCGCGCGCCGAATCCGGGACCGGTGGCTCCACCCGCAAACCGCTTGTGCCGCAATCGCGTCCGGAGCGAATTCCGCTGTCACTGGCGCAGCAGCGGATGTGGTTCCTGAACCGCTTCGACCCGGAGTCCGCGGTCGACAACATCCCGGTCGTGGTCCGGATGTCCGGTCTGCTGGACCGGCAGGCGCTGCATATCGCGGTCGCCGACGTGCTGGCGCGGCACGAATCGCTGCGCACCCGGTATCCCGAGGCGGCGCTGGACTCCCGCGAGCCGGCGCTGGCGGCGTACCAGGAGATCGTGCCGACCAGCCGGGTGATCCCGGATCTGACGCCGATCGAGATCACCGAGGCCGAACTGCCGGGCCAGCTGTCCGAGCTGGTGCTCACCGGTTTCGACGTCACCGCCGAGGTGCCGCTGCGGGCCCGCCTGTTCGAGGTGAGCCCGACCGAACACGTGCTGGCCGTGGTGGTGCACCACATCTCCGGTGACGGTTTCTCCATGGGCCCGTTCGCTCGCGACGTGATGACCGCCTACGGCGCCCGCGTCGACGGCGGCGAGCCCGCCTGGCAGCCGTTGACGGTGCAGTACGCGGACTACGCACTGTGGCAGCGCGAGGTGCTCGGTTCCGAGGGCGACTCGGAATCGCTGATCGCCCAGCAGATCTCGTACTGGACCGAGACGCTGCGCGGTCTGCCCGAGCAGCTGGACCTGCCGTCCGACCGGCCGCGTCCCGCGGTGGCCTCGGGCCGCGGCACGATCCACACCTTCGAGATCGACGCCGAAACCCAGGCCCGTCTGGCCGAGCTGGGCCGTCCGCACGGCGCGACCATGTTCATGGTCGTGCACGCGGCCCTGGCGGTGCTGCTGTCCCGGTTGAGCGGTGAAACCGATATCGCGATCGGTACGCCGGTCGCGGGCCGCGGTGAACGCGCGCTCGACGACATGATCGGCATGTTCGTCAACACGCTGGTGCTGCGCACGGAGGTCGAGGCGCAGTCGAGCTTCGCCGACGTGCTGCGCGCGGTCCGCAGTGGCGATATCGCCGCCTTCGGACATGCGGACCTGCCGTTCGAGCGGTTGGTGGAAATCCTCAATCCGACGCGTTCGCAGGCCCGGCATCCGCTGTTCCAGGTGATGCTGTCGCTGCAGAACACCGGCCGGACCACGCTGGAGTTGCCCGGCCTGACCATCCACGGCGTCGAATTGCCCATCGAGACGGCCAAATTCGATCTGCAGCTGGAGCTGACCGAACGGATGCAGGCCCCCGAGGGGGCCGGTAGCGGCATCCCCGCGCCCGCGGGGATGAGCGCCAAGTTCATCTACGCCACCGACCTTTTCGACGCCGACACCATCGCCCAGTTCGCGCGGCGCTTCGTGCGGCTGCTCAAGGCCGTTGCGGTGACCCCGGATCGGCCGGTCGGCGATCTGCCGCTGCTGGATGCGCGGGAGGCCGAACTCGAACTGCGCGTGTGGAACGACACGCGTTTCGATCTGGCCGCCGCGCTCGCGGGACGTGCCGCGACGCTGCCGTCGATGTTCGCCGGACAGGCGGCGAGCACGCCGGACGAGCCCGCGCTCACGTTCGAGGGGACAACTCTCTCTTACGCCGAGTTCGCCTCGCGCGTGCGTCGTCTCGCTCGCCGGTTGATCGAGGCGGGCGTCGGCCCCGACGTGCCGGTGGCCCTGGGCCTGCGGCGTTCGCTCGAACTGGTCGTGGCCATCCACGCGGTGGTCGAGGCCGGTGGCGCGTACGTGCCGCTGGATCTGGAACAGCCTGCCGAACGCATCGCCCACGTGCTCGACACCGCGCGCCCGGCATGCGTACTCACCACTGCCGCAGACGAATTCGCGCCCGAGAGTGTGCCGGTACTGCTGCTCGACGAGCTGGATACCGCCGGCTACTCCGACGCGCCGGTCACCGATGCGGAGCGGATCAGCCCGCTGCTGCCGCAGCACATCGCGTACGTCATCTTCACCTCCGGTTCGACGGGTCGTCCGAAGGGTGTGGCGGTTTCGCACGGGGCGATCGTGAACCGTCTGGTGTGGATGCAGTCCGAATACGGGCTCACCGCTGACGATGTCGTACTGCAGAAGACGCCGTCGACCTTCGACGTGTCGGTCTGGGAGTTCTTCTGGCCCTTCCAGATCGGCGCCCGGCTGGTCGTGGCCAAGCCCGACGGTCATCGCGATCCGGCGTACCTGGCGGAGCTGATCGCGGCCGAGAGTGTGTCGGTGGCGCACTTCGTGCCGTCGATGCTGTCGGTGTTCGTCGCCGAATCCGCTGTGGTGCAGTGTGGTTCGCTGCGGATGGTGTTCGCCTCCGGTGAGGCGCTCGGCCCGGAGGCCGCGCATCGGTTGCGCGAGCTGACCGGTTCGGCGGTGCACAACCTGTACGGCCCGACCGAGGCCGCGGTCGACGTCACCTATCACGAGGTGACCGATGCGGACGTCGACCTCGTGCCGATCGGCCGTCCGGTGTTCAACACCCGTGCGTACGTGCTGGATTCGCGGCTGCGGCCGGTTCCGGTGGGTGTCGCGGGTGAGCTGTATCTGGCGGGCGCGCAGCTCGCGCGCGGCTATGTGGGCCGCACCGACCTGACCTCGGATCGGTTCGTGGCCGATCCATTCGGTGAGGGCGGTCGGATGTACCGCACCGGCGACCTGGTCGCCCGTGCCGCCGACGGTGAGCTGATCTACCGCGGCCGTACCGATTTCCAGGTCAAGCTGCGCGGTCTGCGTATCGAACTCGGCGAGATCGAGGTCGCGCTGCGGGCGCACGAGACCGTCGCGCAGGCGGTGGCCATGGTGCGCTCCGACGACCGTACCGGTGCCCGGCTCGTCGCGTACGTCGTGCCCGCCGAGCAGCCGGGTGCCGAATTCGATTCCGCCGGATACGATCTGGCCCTTCGGACGCATCTGACCGGACTGCTGCCGTCCTACATGGTGCCCTCGGCGATCATCGTGCTCGACGCGCTTCCGTTGAGCCCCAACGGCAAACTGGACCGTCGCGCGCTGCCCGCGCCGTCGTTCGAGGTACGCGAATTCCGTGCCCCGTCCACGCCGATCGAGGAGATCGTCGCGCACACCTATGCCGACGTGCTCGGTCTGGGCACGATGGTCGGCGTCGACGACGACTTCTTCGAACTCGGCGGCAACTCGCTGATCGCGACCCAGGTGGCGGCCCGCCTGTCCGCCGCGCTCGACACCCGGGTTCCGGTCCGGCTGCTGTTCGAGGCGTCCACGGTGGGCGTGCTGGCCGCACGCGTGGAACGTCAGGCCGGGTCCGGTCACCGCGCACTGGTGGCGGGCCCACGGCCGGAACGGATTCCGCTGTCGCTGGCGCAGCAGCGGATGTGGTTCCTGAACCGGTTCGACCAGTCCTCGGCGGCGTACAACGTGCCGATGGCGGTGCGGCTGCGCGGTGCGGTGAACGTCGATGCGCTGCGATCGGCGATCGGCGACCTGGTGGCTCGCCACGAGGTCCTGCGCACGGTGTACCCGGAGGTCACCGCGAGCGGTGCGCAGGCCGGCGGCCCGGTGCAGGTGATCCTGCCCGTCGGGCAGGCCGTGCCGGAGCTGGAGGTCACCGCGGTCGCCGCGGACGAGATCGAGGCGGCGATGGCCGGGCTGATCTCGACGAGTTTCGATGTCACCGGCCAGGTTCCGCTGCGGGTCGCGCTGTTCGAGATCACCGGCACGGATTCGGTGGAATACCTGCTGGCGATGGTGGTACACCACATCGCCGCCGACGGTTCCTCCATCGGCCCGCTGACGCGGGATCTGATGTCGGCGTACGTCGCTCGCGCGATGGGCGAGGCGCCGGGCTGGGCGCCGCTGTCCGTGCAGTACGCGGACTACAGCATCTGGCAGCGCGAGCTGCTGGGCTCGGAGGACGATCCGGAATCGTTGGCCGCCAAGCAGATCGCGTACTGGCGCACGGCCCTGGCGGATCTGCCCGATCAGCTGGACCTGCCCGCGGATCGGCCGAGGCCCGCGGCGCAGACCTTCGCCGGTGGCCGGGTCGAGGTGCGGATCGATGCCGAGATCCACCGGGCGCTGGCCGAACTGGCGCGCACCGAGGGCACGACGCTGTTCATGGTCGTGCACACCGCGTTCGCGGTGCTGCTGGCGCGCCTGTCCGGCACCGACGACGTGGCCATCGGTACGCCGATGGCCGGTCGCGGCGAGGCGGCACTGGACGACATGATCGGCATGTTCGTGAACACGCTGGTGTTCCGGACGCGGATCGATCTCGGCGAATCCTTCACGGATCTGCTGGCGCGGCAACGGGAAACCGATATCGCGGCCTTCGCGCACGCCGACGTGCCGTTCGAGCGGCTGGTCGAGGTGCTCAACCCGGTCCGCTCGACCGCGCGGCATCCGCTGTTCCAGGTCGGCCTGTCGTTCCAGAACCTGGCCCAGGCCGGACTCGAACTGCCCGGCCTGACCGTGTCGGCGCTCGAGCTGGACACTCGGCAGTCGCAATTCGATCTGAACCTGATCGTCGCGGACGCCTACGGCGAATCCGGTGCTTCCCAGGGCATCAGCGGTTACCTGACCTATTCCACCGATCTGTTCGACCACGCCACGGTGCAGGGCTTCGTCGATCGCTTCGTGCGGATGCTGGGTGAGATCACCGCCGATCCCGCTGCGGCGGTCGGCGATATCGATCTGCTCGACGGCACCGAGCGCAGCCGGATCCTGGTGCAGCGCAACGCGACCGATCACGCGGTGGACTTCTCCGCGACGCTGGCCTCGCTGCTGGCCGCGACCCTGGGTGCCCGCTCCGACGCGGTGGCCCTGATCGGCCCCGACGGCGGCCGGATCACCTTCGACGAGCTCGATCGCCGGGTGAATCGCCTTGCGCGCCATCTGATCTCGCTCGGCGTGGGTCCGGAGTCGCGGGTGGCGCTGGCCTTCGACCGGTCGGTGGATCTGGTCGTGGCCATGTACGCGGTGGTGACCGCCGGTGGCGCGTACGTGCCGCTGGGCCCGGATCAGCCCGCCGAACGTACCGGCTACATCCTCGAGACCGCGGCGCCGGTCTGTGTGCTGACCAATGCGGAGACCGCGTTCGGCACCGAGGTCGCGCCGGTGGTGCGCATCGATGAGCTGGATCTGTCGGACCTCTCGGATGCGGCGATCGACGCCGGTGAGCGGACCGGACGACTGCGTCCGGACAACACCGCGTACGTGATCTTCACCTCCGGCTCGACCGGCCGGCCCAAGGGTGTGGCCGTCTCGCACGGCGCGATCGTGAACCAGATGCTCTGGGAGGTCGCCGAATTCGGCCTCGACGACAACGACGTGATGCTGCTGCAGACCGCGGCCACCTTCGACGTCTCGACGTGGGAATTCTGGGCAGGTGCGCTGACCGGCGGCCGCCTGGTGATCGCCGCGCCCGGCGGGCATCGCGACGCGGCATACATGAACGACCTGATGGCCCGCGAGGGCGTGACCACGCTGGGCACCGTGCCCTCGATGCTGGACGGTCTGCTGACCGAATCCGCGGACGCACTGTCGAGTTCGCTGCGACGAGTGCTGGCGATCGGCGAGGCGCTGCCGGGCTCGGTGGCGCAGCGCTTCCTGCGTGCCAACGCTTCGGGTCTGTTCAACGTGTACGGCCCGACCGAGGCGGCGGTCTCGATCACCAACCACGAGGTCACCCACGACGAGGCGACCTCGGTCTCGATCGGTGTGCCGGAGTGGAATTCCCGTGTCTACGTACTGGATTCGCGGTTGCGTCCGGTGCCGGACGGGGTGGCCGGTGAACTGTATCTGGCCGGTGTGCAGCTCGCACGCGGGTATCTGGGCCGCGCCGATCTGACCTCGGATCGGTTCGTGGCGAACCCGTTCGGTATGGGCGAGCGGATGTACCGCACCGGTGACCTGGTGGTGTGGAATGCCTCGGGTGAGCTGGATTACCGGGGCCGCACCGACTTCCAGGTGAAGATTCGTGGTTTCCGGATCGAGCTGGGTGAGATCGAGGCGGCGCTGCTCACGCTGCCGCAGGTCGCCCGCGCCGCGGTGGTGGCGCGCGCGGATCAGCGCCTCGGCGACACCCTGGTCGCCTACCTGATCCCGGCCGACGGCGCACTGGACATCGCGGAGGTGAAGGCCGCGCTCACCGCGAGCCTGCCCTCGTACATGGTGCCCGCGGCATTCGTGGTGCTGGCCGAGTTCCCGTTGAACGTCAGCGGCAAGCTGGATCGAAAGGCCCTGCCGGAACCGGAATTCGAGACCACCGAGTTCCGCGCGCCGACGACGCCGATCGAGCAGATCGTGGCGGGCGTGTTCGCCGACGTGCTCGGCGTCGAGCGGATCGGCCTGGACGACGACTTCTTCACCCTCGGCGGCAACTCGCTGCTGGCCACCCAGGTGGCCGCGCGGCTGGGCGCCGCACTCGACGCCCGGGTGCCGGTGCGCACCGTATTCGAGAATTCGACGGTCGAGGGACTGGCGACCCGGGTCGAGCGGCACACCGGCGGCCGTCCCGCACTGCGTGCGACGCAGCGTCCGGAGCGGATCCCGCTGTCGCTGGCGCAGCAGCGGATGTGGTTCCTGAACCGGTTCGACCAGCAGTCCGCGGCCTACAACGTGCCGATCGCGGTCCGGCTCACCGGCGACCTCGACGTCGCCGCGCTGGGCGAGGCCGTCGCCGACGTGGTGGCCCGGCACGAGGTGCTGCGCACGGTCTACCCCGAGACCGAGACCGGTCCGGTGCAGGTCGTCCTGCCGCCGGGACAGTCGGTGCCCGAACTGACGGTGCGCGAGGCCGCGGCCGGCGACATCGAGGCGCTGCTGCTCGAATTCTTCTCGGCCACCTTCGATGTGACGGCCGAGGTGCCGTTGCGGGTGACGTTGTTCGAGACCGGTTCGGGTGAGTACGTGCTGGCGATGGTGGTGCACCACATCTCCGGTGACGGCTCCTCGATGGCCCCGATGACGCGCGATCTGATGACCGCCTACGCGGCTCGCTCCACCGGCCACGCCCCCGGCTGGGCCCCGCTGGAGGTGCAGTACGCGGACTTCAGCATCTGGCAGCGCGCGCTGCTGGGCAACGAGGACGATCCGGAATCGTTGCTGGCCAAGCAGACCGCCTACTGGACGAATGCGCTGGCGGATCTGCCCGATCAGCTGGATCTGCCCGCGGACCGGCCGCGTCCGGCGGTGCAGTCCTTCGCCGGTCGCAAGGCCGCGCTGCGGATCGACGCCGAATTGCACCGCGCGCTGGTCGATCTGGCCCGTGAGCAGGGTGCGACGCTGTTCATGGTCGTGCACACCGCGCTGGCGGTTTTGCTGGCTCGTTTGTCGGGTACCGAGGACATCGCGATCGGTACGCCGATGGCGGGTCGCGGTGAGGCCGCGTTGGACGACATGATCGGCATGTTCGTGAACACGCTGGTGTTCCGCACACAGGTCGATGCCGCGACGACGTTCGCCGATCTGCTGGAAACCCAGCGCGAGACCGACATCCAGGCGTTCGCCAACGCCGACGTGCCGTTCGAGCGGCTGGTCGAGACGCTGAACCCGGTCCGCTCGACCGCGCGTCATCCGCTGTTCCAGGTGGGTCTGTCCTTCCAGAACATGGGCGTGACGAATCTGGAACTGCCGGGTCTGACGCTGTCCGGGATCGAGGTCGACACCGAGATCTCCCAGTTCGACCTGCACCTGTTCCTGGCCGACGGCTACGACGACGCCGGTCAGCCGAACGGTATCGACGGCCACTTCACCTACGCGACGGATCTGTTCGACGCCGCGACGGTCGAGGGCTTCGCGAGCCGGTTCCTGCGCCTGCTGGGCGAGATCGCCGCGGCCCCGGCCACACCCGCCGGTGAGTTCGAACTCGTCGACGAGGCCGAGCGCGCGCTGATCCTGCGGGACTGGAACGACACCGGGCATCGGGTCGAGGCGACCTCGCTGCTGGACGGGTATCGCCGCACGGTGGCTGCGCATCCGGATCGGGTGGCGGTGGCCTTCGAGGGCGAGGAGCTGACCTATCGGGAGTTCGACGAGCGGGTCAATCTGCTTGCGCGCCGGTTGATCTGGGCTGGTGTGGGTCCGGAATCGCTTGTGGCGCTGTCGATTCGTCGTTCGGTCGATTTGGTTGTGAGCATGTACGCGGTGATTACCGCGGGTGGTGCGTATGTGCCGTTGGATCCGGATCATCCGGCGGAGCGGATCGCGCATGTGCTCGAGACCGCGCAGCCGGTGTGTGTGCTGACTCGTGCTGCGGATGCGGTGTCGGTGCCCGAGGGTATCGAGGTGCTGGATCTGGAGACCATCGATCTGGATGGTTTCGAGGTCACGCCGTTGGAGGCGGACGAGCTGGAGGGTCCGGTGCTGCCGGAGAACCCGGCGTACGTGATCTTCACGTCCGGTTCGACGGGTCGCCCGAAGGGTGTGGCGGTGCCCGGCTCCGCCGTGACGAACCAGATCGCCTGGATCACCGGTGAATACGGCATCGGCCAGGACGACGTGGTGCTGTTCAAGACCCCCGCGACGTTCGACGTGTCGGTGTGGGAGTTGTTCGCCCCCTTGGCCGTCGGCGCGCGCATGGTGATCGCGAGCCCGGACGGTCATCGCGATCCGCGGTACCTCGCCGACGTGATCGCCGCCGAGCGCGTCACCATGACCTCGTTCGTGCCCTCGATGCTGCGGGTGTTCTCCGACAGCGCATCGGCACAGGCGCTCGAGACGCTGCGCATCCTGTTCGTCGCGGGCGAGGCGCTCACCCCGGACACCGTGGCGGCGTTCGGCCGCCTGGGCGTGTCCGCGCGGCTGCACAACCTCTACGGCCCCACGGAATTCACGGTGCACGCGACCTACGCGCCGGTCGCCGAGAACGTCAGCACCGCGGTGCCGATCGGCTCGCCGGTGTGGAACGCCCAGGCGTACGTGCTGGATTCGCGGCTGCACCCGGTGCCGGTGGGCGTCGCGGGTGAGCTGTATCTGGCGGGCGCGCAGACCGCGCGCGGCTATCTGGGCCGCGCCGATCTGACCGCCGACCGGTTCGTGGCGAATCCCTTCGGGGGCGGGTCCGGGGGCGATGGTGCAGCGGGCAATGGTTCCCGGATGTACCGCACGGGTGACCTGGTCCGGTACACCGGTGACGGTGCGATCGTCTACATGGGCCGCACCGACTTCCAGGTGAAGCTGCGCGGTCAGCGCATCGAACTCGGCGAAATCGAATCCGAGCTCACCGCAACCGATTCCGTCGCGCAGGCGGTCGCGATCGTGCACTCCGACGAGCGCGCCGGTGATCGGCTGGTCGCCTATGTGGTGCCCGCCGCCGGAAGTGTGGACCTCGAGGCGCTGCGTGCCCGTCTGGTCGGGCAACTGCCCTCGTACATGGTGCCCTCGGCATTCGTCGTGCTGGATGTGTTGCCGCTCAACGCGAACGGCAAGCTGGACCGCCGGGCGCTGCCGGAGCCGGAGTTCGAGACGGCGGCCTTCCGCGCGCCGTCCACGCCGATCGAGGAGATCGTGGCGAGCGTGTTCGCCGACGTGCTCGGCGTCGAGCGGATCGGTGTCGACGACGACTTCTTCGCCCTCGGCGGCAACTCGCTGCTGGCCACCCAGGTGACCGCCCGCATCGGCGCGGCGCTGGATGCGCAGGTGCCGGTGCGCGCGATCTTCGAGTCCTCGACGGTGGCGGGCCTGGCGGTCAAGGTCGAGCAGGATTCCGCTGCCGCCGACCGTCCCGCCCTGGTCGCGCGGCCGCGGCCGGAGCTGGTGCCGTTGTCGCTGGCCCAGCAGCGGATGTGGTTCCTGAACCGGTTCGACCAGCAGTCCGCGGCCTACCACGTGCCCGTCGCGGTGCGGTTGACCGGCGAGCTGGACACCGCGGCGCTGCAGGCCGCGGTGCGGGACGTCATCGAGCGGCACGAGGTGCTGCGCACGATCTACCCGGAGCGCGACGGCCTCGCGCATCAGGTGGTTCTGCCGGTGGCACAGGCGGTTCCGGATCTGGAGCCGATCACGGTGCGGCCGGATGCGTTGCCGGACACCGTCGCCGAACTGGTCTCCGCGGGCTTCGACGTGACTGCCGAAGTGCCGCTGCGGGTCCGGTTGCTGCGCGTGGCGACCGAGGACGCTTCGATCGAACACGTCCTGGTCGTCGTGGCGCACCACATCACCGCGGACGGCTGGTCGATGGGCCCGCTGACCCGCGACGTGATGCTCGCCTACGCGTCCCGCTGCACCGGTGAGGCCCCCGCGTGGTCGCCGCTGCCGGTGCAGTACGCGGACTTCAGCATCTGGCAGCGCGAGGCGCTGGGCGCGGAGGACGATCCGAGCAGTGTGCTGGCCGCGCAGGCCGACTACTGGCGCGGCGCGCTCGCGGGCCTGCCCGACGAGCTGAATCTGCCCGTCGACCGGCCGCGCCCGGGTGTGCCGACCTATCGCGGCGGGCGGGTGCCGTTCGCCATCGATGCCGATCTGCACGCCGCACTACAGCGCCTGGCCCGCGAGCAGCACACGACACTGTTCATGGTCGTGCACGCCGCGCTCGCGACGTTCCTGGCGAAGCTGTCCGGAACCGAGGACATCGCGGTCGGCACCCCGGTCGCCGGGCGTGGCCGGGCGGAACTGGACAACGTGGTCGGCATGTTCGTCAACACCCTGGTGTTGCGGACCGACGTGCGGCCCGAGTCGAGCTTCGAGGCCCTGCTCGCACAGGCCCGGGAGACCGATCTGCAGGCGTTCGCGCATGCGGATATCCCGTTCGAACGCCTGGTGGAGATGATCTCGCCGGAGCGGTCCACGGTGCGCAATCCGCTGTTCCAGGTCGGACTGTCGTTCGAGAACATGCCCGAGACCGCTTTCGAGCTGCCCGGCCTGCGGGTCGGCGCGGTCGAGTTCGAGTCCGGGATCGAGAAGTTCGATCTGTCGCTGACCCTGCGCGAGTCGCTCGACGACTCCGGTATGCAGGCCGAATTCTCCTTCGCGCGTGACCTTTTCGACGACGACACGGTCGAGGTGCTGGCCCGTCGGTTCGTGCGTCTGCTCAGCGTGCTGGCCGCCGACCCGCATGCCTCGATCGGTGATGTGTCGCTGCTGACCGCGCCGGAGTTCGAGCTGCTCACCCAGGTGCACGACGACGACGTCATGGCCACGGGCCTGCTGCCGGACCTGCTGAGCCGCGGCGTGGAGCTGGGCCGCGACCGGATCGCGGTGCGCTACGACGGACGTTCGATCACCTACGGTGAACTCGACGAGCGGTCCTCGCGCCTGGCGCGCGTGCTGATCGATCGCGGTGTGGGCCCGGAAAAGCTGGTGGCCCTGGCCTTCCCGCGGTCCTACGAGATGGTGCTGGCCGTGCTGGCGGTCAGCAAGGCCGGTGGCGCGCACGTGCCGGTGGACCCGAACTATCCCGAGGATCGCGTAGCGCACATGCTCACCGATTCCGGTGCGGTACTGGGCATCACGGGTTCGGCGCAGGTGGCGGACCTGTCCGCCGAGGTGGACTGGCTGGTTCTGGACGACGCGTCGACCGAAAAGCTGTGCGCCGCACATTCGGCCGAGCCGATCACCGATGCGGACCGGCTGACCCCGCTGCGCATGCGGCACCCGGCGTACGTGATCTACACCTCCGGTTCGACCGGACGGCCCAAGGGCGTCACCGTGACCCACGCGGGTCTGGGCGGCCTGGTCGATGTCGCGGTGGGTCACTACCAGCTGGAGTCGCAGCACCGCATGCTGCACATCTGCTCGCCGAGTTTCGACCCGTCGGTGCTGGAATGGCTGTGTGCCTTCTCCACCGGCGCGACGCTGGTGATCGCGCCCGCGCACGTCATCGGTGGTCCGGATCTGGCCGAGCTGCTGCACACCGAGCAGGTGACGCACAGCATCATCACCCCGGCCGTGCTGGGCACCGTGGATCCGGCCGGACAGGAACAGCTGCTGGTCGCCTCGGTCGGTGGCGATGTCACCACGCCGGAACTGCTGGCCAAGTGGCAGCCCGGCCGCAAGTACTTCAACGCCTACGGTCCGACCGAGACCACGATCATCTCCTCCTACGCACGGCTGTTCCCGGGCCGCCACATCACCATCGGCGAGCCGGTGCACGGCATGTCGGCCCTGGTGCTGGACGCGCGGTTGCATCCGGTGCCGCCGGGTGTCGCGGGTGAGCTGTATCTGGCGGGCGGCGGCGTGGCCCGCGGGTACCGGAACCGGCCCGATCTGACCGCGGATCGGTTCGTGCCCAACCCGTTCGGCGCGCCGGGTTCGCGGATGTACCGCACCGGTGACGTGGTGCGCTGGTTCGCCGAACCGGGCGAGCGCGCCGGTAACGAGGCGCTGGCGTCGGTTCGCTGGGAACTGGACTACGTGGGCCGCTCGGACTTCCAGGTGAAGATCCGCGGCTTCCGCATCGAACTGGGTGAGATCGACGCCGTCCTGGGCACCCACCCGGACGTCGAGTTCGCCTTCACCATGGGGCGCGAAACCGCTGCCGGGGCAACGATTCTGGTGGCCTACATCCTGGGCGTCCCGGGTCGCGCGGTCGATCCGGCCGAGGTGAGCGCCCACGTCGCGCGGACCCTGCCGCCGCATATGGTCCCTTCGGCGATCGTGGTGCTCGACGAGATTCCGCTGACGCCGGTGGGCAAGCTGGATCGCAAGGCGCTGCCCGAACCCGAACTCGCGCCGCGGGAATTCCGCGCTCCGGTCGGTGAGATCGAGACGGTCATCGCCGCGGTGTTCGCCGAGGTGCTGGGCGTCGACCAGGTGGGCGTGGACGATTCGTTCTTCTCCCTGGGCGGCGACTCGATCCTGTCGATCCAGCTGGTGTCGCGGACCAAGGCGCGCGGCGTGGTGTTCTCCCCGCGCGACGTCTTCGAACGGCGCACCGTGGCATCGCTGGCCGAAATCGCCACGCGCGGTGACGCTTCCGAGCGCAAGAAGCTGGCCGAGCTGCCCGGCGGCGGCGTCGGCGAGATCCCGCTGACCCCGATCATGACGCAGCTGCTGGCCGGCGGCTCGTCGTACGAGCGGTTCTCGCAGTCGATGACGGTGCGCCTGCCCGAGGGCATCGATCGGGCGACGCTGGTCGCGACGATCGGCGCGGTCTTCGACCACCACGACGTGCTGCGGTCGCGTTTGCGCGGCGATGCCGAGACCGGCTGGGCCTTCGAGGCACTCGAGCCCGGCGCGGTCGATGTGGACGCACTGCTGCATCGCGTCGAGCTGCCCGGCGATCTCGACGCCGAGGCGCTGAACCGCCTGGCGACCACGGAACTCGATGCGGCACTGGGACATCTGGATCCGGCGAACGCGGCCATGATGCAGTTCGTGTGGTTCGCCGCCGAGGCGGGCAGCACACGACGCGACGCGCTGTTGATCGTCGGCCATCACTTCGTGGTGGACGGCGTGTCCTGGCGCATCCTGCTGCCGGACTTCGCGATGGCCTGGTCGCAGCTGGCGGCCGGGCAGCCGGTGGCGTTGCCCGCCAACGGCACCTCGATGCGGCGTTGGGCGCACGCGCTCACCGAGGCCGCGTCCGATGCCGAGCGTCTGGCGGAACTGCCGTTCTGGCAGCGGGTTTCGGCGACGCCGGATCCGCAGCTGGGTGCGCGTCCGTTCGATCCGGCCGTGGACACCAATGCGACGGTGGAGCAGGTGCGCGTCAGCGTGCCCGCCGACGTCACCGAGGCCGTGCTGACCACCCTGCCGGGCCTGTACCACGGCGGCGTCAACGACGGACTGCTCTCGGCGCTGGCACTGGCCGTGGCGCGGTGGCGTCCGCGCACCGGTGGCGCCTCGCTGATCCGCGTCGAGGGCCACGGCCGCGAAGAGGACGTCGTGCCGGGTGCGGACCTGTCCCGCACCGTGGGCTGGTTCACCACCGCCTATCCGGTGCGGCTGGATCCGGTCGGCGCCGATCTGGACGACGCGTTCGCCGGTGGACCCGCACTGGGCGCGGTGGTCAAGGCGATCAAGGAGCAGTTGCTGGCCGTGCCCGACAAGGGCCTGGGCTACGGTCTGCTGCGCCGGTTGAACTCCGAAACCGCTGCGCAGCTGGGCGATCCCGGTCAGATCAGCTTCAACTATCTGGGCCGGATCTCCGCCGGTGAGGTGCCCGAGGGCCTGGCCGAACTGGGCTGGGTGCCGGTGGACGATCTGGGCGATCTGTCCGTGGGCCAGGACGCGGATATGCCCGCCAACGGCGCGGTCGACATCAACGCGATCGTCACCGACGGCGAGCAGGGTCTGCGCCTGGGCGCCTCGTTCACCTATCCGACCGGTCTGCTGGACCGGGAGCAGGTGCAGGAGTTCGCCGACCTGTGGGTCGAGGCGCTGACCGCGCTGGCGCGGCACGCCCGCCGCCCGGACGCCGGTGGCCTCACGCCGTCGGATCTGCCGCTGGTGCCCGCCACCCAGACCGATATCGCGATCTGGGAGCGGAACTATCCGGCGCTGATCGACGTGTGGCCGCTCTCGACGCTGCAGTCGGGTCTGCTGTTCCACGCGCTGCTGGCGCAGAGCGGCGTCGACGTCTACACCGTGCAGTCCACCGTCGGACTGAGCGGCACGGTCGACATCGCGCGGCTGCGCGCGGCCGCCCAGGGCATCCTGGTGCGGTACCCGAACCTGCGCACCGCGTTCGTCACCGATGCCGACGGCCGCTCGGTGCAGGTCGTGCTGGATCGGGTCGAGGCGCCGTGGCGCGAGGTGGATCTCACCGATCTGCCTGCGGCACAACGCGACACCGAACTGAAGCGGCTGATGGCCGCGGATCGGGCCGAGCACTTCGACCTGTCCGCACCGCCGCTGCTGCGCTTCACCCTCTACCGCACCGACGCGCGGGAATGGCAGATCGTCATCACCACGCACCACATCCTGCTGGACGGCTGGTCGATGCCGCCGCTGCTGCGGGATCTGCTGATGCTGTACGCGGTGCGCGGTGACGCGAGCGTGCTGCCGCGCGTCGCGCCCTACCGGAACTACCTGGCCTGGCTGGCCGGTCGCGATCGGGACGCCTCGCTGCGCGCCTGGCAGACCGCGCTGTCCGGCGTCCAGGAGCCGACGCTGCTCGCGCCGCAGGTCGTGGTCGAGGAGCAGACCTACGAGATCGGCCGGCAGGTCACCGAGATCGATGCCGCGCGGACCGAGCAGATCAAGCGGTACTGCGCCGAGCTGGGCATCACCGTCAACACGCTGATCCAAGCGGCGTGGGGTGTGCTGCTGGGCCGGATGACCGGCCAGGACGACGTGGTATTCGGCGCCACGGTCTCGGGTCGCCCGGCCGAACTGCCGGGTGTCGAATCGATGGTCGGCCTGTTCATCAACACCCTGCCGGTGCGGGTGCGGGTCGACGACGCGACGTCGGTGGGGCAGTTGCTGTCCGGTCTGCAGGCGGACCAGGCCGATCTGCTCGATCACCACTACGTGGGCCTGACCGACATCCAGCGGGTGGCGGGCACCGGCGTCGGATTCGATTCGCTCGTGATCTTCGAGTCGTATCCGGTGGACAAGGATGCGATCGAGGCGACCAGTTCCATCGACGGCATGTCGGTGACCGGCGCGGGCATGTACGACGACACGCATTACCCGATGACGGTGATGGTCAGCGCCGAGGCGACCGTCGTGCTGGCGATGAAGTACCTGGTGAGCCACTTCACCGATGATCAGGTCGAGGAACTGTCGGCGCGACTGCTGCACGTGCTGGACGTGCTGGTGGACCGGCCGGATCGGCGCGTGGGCGAGATCGAACTGCTCGACGACGCCGAACGTGAACGAATCCTGGTGCGCTGGAACGACACTCGGCACGAGGTCGCACCGGAGCTGCTGCTGGACGGATACCGTCGCACGGTGGCCGCGCATCCGGATCGGGTGGCGGTGAGCTTCGAGGGCGAGGAGCTGACCTATCGGGAGTTCGACGAGCGGGTCAATCTGCTTGCGCGCCGGTTGATCTGGGCCGGTGTCGGTCCGGAATCGCTTGTCGCGCTGGCGATCCGTCGTTCGATCGACTTGGTTGTGAGCATGTACGCGGTGATCACCGCGGGTGGTGCGTATGTGCCGTTGGATCCGGATCATCCGGCCGAGCGGATCGCGCATGTGCTCGAGACCGCGCAGCCGGTGTGCGTGCTGACCCGTACCGCCGCCGCGGTGCCGGTGCCCGAGGGTATCGAGGTGCTGGATCTGGAAACTGTCGACCTGGACGGATTCGACGTCACGCCGCTCGAGCCCGACGAGCTGGAAGGACCCGTACTCCCGGACAACCCGGCGTACGTGATCTTCACGTCCGGTTCGACCGGTCGCCCGAAGGGCGTCGCGGTCTCGCATGCCGCGATCCACAACCAGATCACCTGGATGCTCGCCGAGTATCCGATGGGTGCGGATGACGTCTACTTCCAGAAGACCGCGACGACGTTCGACGTCTCGCTCTGGGGCTACTTCATGCCGCTGCGCGCGGGATCGAAACTGGTCGTCGCCACCCACGACGGTCATCGCGATCCGGAATACCTCGCGGAAACCATTGCCGCGCAGGGTGTCACGGTCACCGACTTCGTGCCGTCGATGCTGACGGTGTTCGCCGCGCACACCTCGGCCGGTGCGGTGCGGACCTTGCGCGACGTGTTCGTCATCGGTGAGGCGCTGCCGCCGCAGACGGTCGCGGCGATGCGTGCGATCTCCGATGCGACGGTGCACAACCTGTACGGTCCGACCGAGGCCGCGGTCTCGATCACCTACTGGCCCGCGACCGAGGCCGAGCGCCTCAGCGTGCCGATCGGTGCGCCGCAGTGGAATTCCCAGGTGTACGTCCTGGATTCGCGGCTGCGGCCGGTTCCGGCCGGGGTGGCCGGTGAGCTGTATCTCGCCGGTGACCAGCTCGCGCGCGGTTATGTGGCGCGTCCGGATCTCACCTCGGACCGGTTCGTCGCCGACCCGTTCGGTACGGACGGCGCGCGGATGTACCGCACCGGTGACCTGGTGGCGTGGCGCGTCACCGATGGCACGCCGGTGCTGGATTACATCGGCCGCACCGACTTCCAGGTGAAATTCCGCGGTCAGCGCATCGAACTCGGCGAGATCGAAGCGGCGCTGCTGGCGCATCCGACGGTCAGCCAGGCCGTGGTGCTGGTGCTGTCCTCGGAGCTGGGTGATCAGCTGGTGGCCTACACGGTTCCCGCGCCCGGACAGTCGATCGATCAGCACGAACTGCTGGCCGCCGCCGCGGAATCGTTGCCCGCCTACATGATTCCCGCCGCGGTCGTCGAGTTGGCGGAGTTCCCGCTGAACACCAGCGGCAAGCTGGATCGAAAGGCGTTGCCGGAGCCGGAGTTCGCCCATCGCGAGTTCCGCGCGCCGTCCACGCCGATCGAGGAGATCGTGGCCGGTGTGTTCGCCGAGGTGCTCGGTGTGGACCGGGTCGGCGCGGACGACGACTTCTTCTCCCTCGGTGGTAACTCGCTGGTCGCGACGCAGGTCACCGCGCGACTGGGTACAGCCCTGCAGACGCGGGTGTCGGTGCGGGAGCTGTTCGAACGCTCCAGCGTGGCCGAACTGGCCGCGCGGGTGGCGCAGTACGCCGGTTCGGATGTCGCCCGGCCCGCGCTGGCCGCGACCGTGCGACCCGAGCAGGTGCCGCTGTCGCTGGCACAGCAGCGGATGTGGTTCCTGAACCGGTTCGATCCGACCTCCACCGCCTACCACGTGCCCGCTGCGGTGCGGTTGTCCGGCAACGTCGATCTGGACGCGTTGCAGGCAGCGGTGCGTGATCTGGTGGAGCGGCACGAGGTGCTGCGCACCATCTACCCGGAGCGCGAGGGTCTGGCGCAGCAGGTGATTCTGCCTGTCGCACAGGCGGTTCCGGATCTCACGCCGGTGCCGGTGCAGCCGGACGCGGTGCAGGACACCGTGATCGAACTGGTCACCGCCGCATTCGACGTGACGACAGAGGTTCCGTTGCGGGCCCGCCTGCTGCGGATCGACGCGTCGGGCGATGCCGAATACGTCCTGGTGTTCGTCGCGCACCACATCACCGCGGACGGCTGGTCGATGGGCCCGCTGACCCGGGATCTGATGCTCGCCTACGCGGCCCGCACCGCCGGTGACGCCCCGGGCTGGCCTGCGCTGCCGGTGCAGTACGCGGACTTCAGCGTCTGGCAGCGCGCGGTGCTGGGTTCGGAGGACGACCCGGACAGCGTCCTGTCGGCGCAGGCCGAATACTGGCGGACCACGCTGGCCGATCTGCCCGACGAGCTGAACCTGCCGGTGGACCGGCTGCGCCCGGCGGTGCCGTCGTATCGCGGTGGGCACGTGCTGTTCCCGATCGACGCCGAGGTGCACGAGGCGCTGCGGGAGATCGCCCGCGAGCAGAACACCACGTTGTTCATGGTCGTGCACGCCGCGCTGGCCGTGCTGCTGGCCAAGCTCAGCGGCTCGGAGGACATCGCCGTCGGCACGCCCGTCGCGGGCCGCGGCGAGGCCGAACTCGACGATCTGATCGGTATGTTCGTCAACACCCTGGTGTTGCGGACCGAGGTGAGCGGGCAGCGCAGCTTCCTGGAGTTGCTGGCCGAGGCTCGCGAGGTCGACCTGCAGGCGTTCGCGCACGCGGACATTCCGTTCGAGCGGCTGGTCGAACTGCTCGCCCCGGAGCGGTCCACCGCGCGCAATCCGCTGTTCCAGGTGGCGCTGTCGTTCGAGAACATGCCCGAGACGACGTTCGAACTGCCCGATCTGCGGGTCGGCGGGGTCGAATTCGATTCCGGCATCGAGAAGTTCGACCTGTCGCTGACCCTGCGCGAGTCGCACGTCGACTCGGGTATCTCGGCTCAGTTCTCCTTCGCCCGTGACCTTTTCGATCAGGCATCGGTCGAGGTGATCGCGGAGCGTTTCGTGCGGTTGCTGCGACAGATCGTGCAGCGGCCGGACATCTCGGTCGGCGATCTCGAGCTGATCGAGGACAGCGAGCGCGCGGACCTGATCTCGCGCACCGGACTGCCCGCCACCGCGCCGCGCACGCTGCCGGAGCTGCTGGCCGAGGCAGTGGCGCGCGATCCGCAGGCGATCGCCGTGGTGGAGGGGCACGCCCCCGTGGCGGGTCCGTCGTGGGGCCGGAGTCTGTCCTACGCCGAGCTGGACGAGCAGTCGAACCGGTTGGCGCGTTTGCTGATCGAGCGTGGCCTCGGGGCCGAGGATCTGGTGGCCGTCGCGATATCGCGATCGCTGGATTCGAACCTGGCGGAGTGGTCGGTGACCAAGTCGGGTGCGGCGTTCGTGCCGATCGATCCGACCTATCCGGCCGACCGCATCGCGCACATGCTCACCGATTCCGGCGCCCGGGTCGGCCTGACCGTGGCCGCGGTGCGCGAGCAGCTGCCCGATTCGGTGCAGTGGCTCGTGCTGGACGAGCTGGACACCGCCGGATTCGACGCCGCCGCGGTGACCGACGCGGATCGGGTGCGCCCGCTGGTTCCGGCGCATCCGGCCTACGTCATCTACACCTCCGGTTCCACCGGCGTCCCCAAGGGCGTCATGGTCACCCACGCGGGCCTGGCCAACTTCCGGGACGAGCAGCTCGAGCTCTACGGGCTCGACTCCGCTACGCGGGCACTGCATTTCGCCTCGCCGAGCTTCGACGCGTCGATCCTGGAACTGCTGCTCGCCGTCGGTGCGGGCGGCCGGCTGGTCATCGTCCCGCCGGGCGTCTACGGCGGTGCGGAGCTGGCCGATCTGATCCGCGCGGAGGGCGTCACCCACGCGTTCATCACCCCGGCCGCGCTGTCCACGGTCGACCCGACCGGTCTGGACAGCCTGCGGGTGCTGACCGCCGGTGGTGAGGCGGTGCCCGCGGATCTGGTCGCCAAGTGGGTCGTGCCGCTGGCCGACGGGACGATGCGCCGGATGCACAACGTCTACGGACCGACCGAGACCACCATCGCGACCACCCTCGGCGCCCTGGTGCCCGAGGAGCCGGTCACCCTCGGCGGTCCGATCCGCGGTATGCGCCTGCTGGTCCTGGACGAGCGGTTGCGGCCGGTGCCGGTGGGCGTCGCGGGTGAGCTGTACCTGTCCGGTGTCCAGCTCGCGCGGGGCTACCACGCGCGCAACGGCCTGACCGCGCAGCGGTTCGTGGCGGATCCGTACGTGCCCGGTGGGCGCGCGTACCGCACCGGTGATGTGGTCCGGTGGACCGCCGCCGGTTCGGTGGAGTACGTCGGCCGGTCCGACTTCCAGGTGAAGGTGCGTGGTTTCCGCATCGAGCTGGGGGAGATCGACGCCGCTCTCACCGCACACGAGACGGTCGGCTTCGCGGTCACCCTCGGCCACCGCGGTGCGGCGGGATCGACCGCGCTGGTGTCGTACGTCGTTGCCGCGCCGGAACATTCGGTCGACGTCGGCGCGCTGACCGCGCACCTGCAGGAACGCCTGCCGGCCTACATGGTGCCCGCGTCGATCATGGTGATCGACCGCGTCCCGCTGACCCCCGTGGGCAAGCTGGACCGGCGCGCCCTGCCCGAGCCGGTGTTCGAGGCCGAGACGCAGTTCCGCGCGCCGCGCACCCCGATCGAGGAGGTCGTGGCGGGCGTGTTCGCCGCGGTGCTCGGCGTGGATCGGGTCGGCGTGGACGACGATTTCTTCGCCCTCGGCGGTAACTCGCTGATCGCGACCCAGGTCACCGCGCGGATCGGCGCGGCCCTGGACACCACGGTCACGGTGCGTTCGCTGTTCGAGTCGCCGACGGTGGCCGGGCTCGCGGAGGCCGTGGCGGCGCAGAGCCGCGGCGACCGGGTCGAGATCGGCAGTCTGGAACGGCCGGAACGGATTCCGCTGTCGCTCGCGCAGCAGCGGATGTGGTTCCTGAACCGCTTCGATCCGGACTCCACCGCGTACAACGTGCCGATCGCGGTGCGGTTGACCGGTGCGCTGGACGTGCCCGCGCTGCGGGGCGCGATCGGTGATCTGGTGGCCCGGCACGAGGTGCTGCGCACGGTGTACCCGGAGACCGATCAGGGGCCGGTGCAGGTGATTCTGCCTGCGGTGCAGGCGATTCCGGCGCTGGATGTGCGGGTGACCGGGGCGGATCAGGTCGAATCGGCGGTGCTCGAGTTCTTCTCGGCCTCGTTCGATGTGACCGCCGAGGTGCCGTTGCGGGTGGCCGTGTTCGAGGTGTCCGCGGCGGGAGCCGACGGCACGGGCGAATACGTGCTGGCCATGGTGGTGCACCACATCTCCGGTGACGGTTCGTCGATGGGACCGCTGACGCGGGATCTGATGACCGCCTACGCGGCTCGCTCGGCGGGCGTGGCCCCGGACTGGGAGCCACTGGCCGCCCAGTACGCGGACTACAGCATCTGGCAGCGTGCGGTGCTGGGCTCGGAGGACGATCCGGAATCGTTGGCGGCCAAGCAGATCGCGTACTGGCGCAGGGCGCTGGCGGATCTGCCCGATCAGCTGGATCTGCCCGCGGACCGGCCGCGTCCGGCGATGCAGACCTTCGCCGGTGGCACGGTGAGCCTGCGGATCGACGCGGATACGCACGCCGCGCTGGTGAACGTGGCTCGCGAGCAGGGTGCGACGCTGTTCATGGTCGTGCACACCGCGCTCGCGGTGCTGCTGGCTCGTTTGTCGGGTACCGAGGACATCGCGATCGGTACGCCGATGGCGGGCCGCGGTGAGGCCGCGTTGGACGACATGATCGGCATGTTCGTGAACACCCTGGTGTTCCGCACGCAGGTCGAGCCCGGTGCGGCGTTCGCCGATCTGCTGGGGAGCCAGCGGGAGTCGGACATCCAGGCCTTCGCGCACGCCGACGTGCCGTTCGAGCGTCTGGTGGAGGTGCTCAACCCGGAGCGGTCCACTGCGCGGCATCCGCTGTTCCAGGTCGGCATGTCGTTCCAGAACCTGGCCCGGATCAGCCTGGAACTGCCCGGCCTGACCGTGTCCGGACTCGATGTGGACGTCGAGATCTCGCAGTTCGACCTGCATCTGATCGTGGGTGACGGGTACGACGAGTCGGGCACGCCGCTCGGCATCGCCGGTGACCTCACCTATGCGACCGATCTGTTCGACCGCGAGACGGCACAGGTGTTCGCGGACCGGTTCGTGCGGCTGCTCGGCGAGATCGTCGCCGCGCCGGACAAGCCCGTCGGCGATCTGGACTACCTGGACGCGGGCGAGGTCACCGAGCTGGTGTCGGATCGCAACGCGACCGCGCATGCGACCGATCGTTCGGCGACCCTGGTGTCGCTGCTCGAGCACACCGTCTCGGGCACGCCCGATGCGGCGGCGCTGATCGCCCCCGACGGCAGCACGATCACCTACGCCGAACTCGGTGCGCGGGTGAATCGTCTTGCGCGCCGGTTGATCTCGCTGGGCGTTGGGCCTGAGGCACGGGTCGCGCTGGCACTGCGCCGGTCGGTTGATCTGGTCGTGGCGATGTACGCGGTGGCGACCGCCGGTGGTGCGTATGTGCCGGTGGATCCGGATCAGGCCGCCGAGCGCACCGATTACATCCTCGACACCGCGGGCCCGGTCTGTGTGCTGACCAACGCCGAGACCGCGTTCGAGACCACGATCGCGCCGGTCGTGCGGATCGATGCGGAGCAGGACGGCGACGATGCGCCGATCGCGGACGCCGAGCGGCTCGGTGTCCTGCGCCCGGAGAACACCGCGTACGTCATCTTCACCTCCGGTTCGACGGGACGCCCGAAGGGCGTGGCCGTGCCGCATGCGGCGATCGTGAACCAGTTGCTGTGGGAGACCGCGGAATTCGGTCTGGGCGCGGAGGATTCGGTACTGCTGAAGACCGCCGCCACCTTCGACCTGTCGGTCTGGGAGTTCTGGACCGCCGCGGTCTGCGGCGGCCGGTTGGTCATCGCCACGGCCGACGGTCATCAGGATCCGGAGTATCTGAACGGGCTGATGGCGCGCGAGTCGGTGACCACGTTGCACGTGGTGCCCTCGATGCTCGATGCGCTGCTGACCGAATCCGACGGGGCACTGCCGGATTCGCTGCTGCGGGTGCTGGCGATCGGTGAGGCGCTGCCGGGCTCGGTGGCGCAGCGCTTCCGCACCGGCAATGCGGCCGGGCTGTTCAACCTGTACGGGCCCACCGAGGCCGCCGTGTCGATCACCAGCCATCAGGTCGGCGAGGCCGACGTGACGTCGGTGCCGATCGGTGTTCCGGAGTGGAATTCCCAGGTGTACGTGCTGGATTCGCGGTTGCGGCCGGTGCCCGCCGGGGTGCCCGGCGAGCTGTATCTGGCCGGTGCGCAGCTGGCGCGCGGCTACTTCGGCCGGGCGGAGCTGACCTCGGATCGGTTCGTGGCCAACCCGTTCGACGTCGGTGAGCGGATGTACCGCACCGGTGACCTGGCGGTGTGGAATGCCGCCGGTGAGCTGGATTACCGGGGCCGCACCGACTTCCAGGTGAAGATCCGTGGTTTCCGGATCGAGCTGGGTGAGATCGAGGCGGCGCTGCTGGCCCTGCCACAGATCACGCAGACCGCGGTGCTGGCCAAGTCGGATCCGCGCCTCGGTGACCGGCTGGTCGCCTATCTGGTGACCTCGGATACGGATCTCGATGTGGCGCAGGTGCGTTCGGAACTGTCCGCGAACCTGCCCTCGTACATGGTGCCCGCGGCATTCGTGACGCTCGATGCGCTGCCGTTGAACGTGAACGGCAAACTGGATCGAAAGGCGTTGCCGGAACCCGAATTCGAGTCCACCCCGTACCGCGCGCCGTCGACGCCGACCGAACAGGTGGTCGCCGAGGTGTTCGCCGACGTGCTCGGCCGGGAGGACATCGGCGTCGACGACGACTTCTTCGGAATCGGCGGTAACAGCATCCTGTCGATTCAGGTGGTGTCGCGGTCCAAGTCGCGCGGCGTGGTGTTCAGTGCACGCGAGGTGTTCGAGCGGCGCACCGTCGCCGGGATCGCCGCGGGTGCGGTGCTCGGCGGTTCCGAACCGGAACTGCCGACCGGTCCGCTGGTCGAGGTCGATCCGGCCGACCAGCGGGCGTGGGAGCAGACCTATCCGGCGATGACCGAGGTGTGGCCGCTCTCGCCGCTGCAGTCGGGGCTGTTCTTCCTCGCGATGATGTCCGAGTCGAGCATGGACGTCTACAGCCAGCAGGCGCGCCTGGACTTCACCGGAACACTGGACGCGGATCGGTTGCACGCGGCGGTCCAGGCGCTGGCGGATCGCTACGAGAATCTGCGGGTCGCCTTCACCACCGACACCGATGGCAAGGCGGTGCAGATCGTCCAGGAGCGCGTCGAGGTGCCCTGGCGGGAAGTGGATCTCACCGATCTGCCCGCCGAGCAGCGCGAGGCCGAACTGCACCGGCAGCTGGCGCAGGACCGCGGTGTGCAGTTCGACATGGCGGCGCCGCCGCTGATCCGGTTCGGGCTGTACAAGCTCGACACGGACGGTGATCCGAAGACGCAGCAGTGGCGGCTGGCGATCACCGCGCACCACATCCTGTTCGACGGCTGGTCGATGCCGCTGCTGATGCGGGATCTGCTGGTGCTGTACGCGGTGCACGGTGATGTGAGCGTGCTTCCGCACGTGGCGTCCTACCGGGACTTCCTGGCCTGGCTGTCGGTACGCGACCGTGAGGAGTCGCTGCAGGCGTGGGCGCGGGCGCTGGCCGGTATCGACGAGCCGACACTGATCGCGCCGCAACCGAAGGCGGTCGACAATTTCGAGATCGAGCACGTGGGCATCGAACTCGACGCCGAGCGGACGCAGCGCCTGAGCAAGTTCTGCGCCGATCTCGGGGTCACCGCGAACACGCTGGTGCAGGCGTCCTGGGGTCTGCTGGTCGGGCGCCTGACCGGCCGCGGTGACGTGGTGTTCGGCGCGACCGTATCCGGCCGTCCGGCCGAGCTGACCGGTATCGAGTCGATGGTCGGCCTGTTCATCAACACCCTGCCGGTGCGGGTGCGGGTCGACGACCATCGCACGGTCGCCGATCTGCTGACCGGATTGCAGGGCGAGCAGGCGGCGCTGATGGATCACCACTACGTCGGTCTGCCCGACATCCTGCGGGTGGCCGGACTCGGTGCGCAGTTCGACTCGCTGGTCGTGTTCGAGTCCTATCCGGTGGACCGGGAGGCGATCGCCGCCGCCAGCTCCATCGACGGCGTCGCGGTGACCGGTATCGATTTCAAGGGTGGTACGCACTATCCGCTGACCATCACGGTGACCGCCGATACCACCATCGCGGTGAATCTGGAGTATCTGACCAGCCGGTACAGCGAGGCCGAGGTGCGAACCCTGGCCGCGCGGCTGGAGCGGGTGCTCGAGGCGCTGATCGGTGATCCGGACGCGCTGGTGGCCGACATCGATATCCTCGACGCCGCCGAACGTGCCCGAATCCTGGTCGAATCCGGTGGCGCCGCAACCGAATCCGCGTCCGCGCGGGTCGGCGCTCGCACCGTGGCCACGACGCTGGGCGCGGTCGTCGAAGAGGATCCGCAGGCCCCGGCGCTGCTGGTCGGCGAGTCCGAAATCGGTTATCAGGTGGTCGATTCGCGGTCCTCGCAGCTGGCGCGGGTGCTGATCGAACGTGGGGTGGGCCCCGGCGACATCGTCGCGGTGGCGCTGCCGCGTTCGGTCGAGGCCGTGGTCTCGCTGTGGGCGGTGCAGAAGGCCGGTGCGGCGGCGTTGTTCGCGGACGGGTTGTCCTTCGGCGAGATCGTCTCGGCGGGAGCGGGATTCGGCATCACGCTGGAACCGGCGGCGAAGTCGATGCGCTGGCTGGTGCCGACCGATCCGAAGGTGCAGGCGGAACTCGCCGCGGCTCCGGCGCATCCGGTCTCCTACGCCGATCGCCTGCGCCCGCTGCACGAGGACCATCCGGCCCTCATCGCCCGCCGCGCCGACGGTTCCTGGTTCACCCTGACCCAGGAACAGGCTCTCGACCACGCCGAAACCCTGCGCGAGGACAACGGCATCGATTACGAGTCGACGACGTTCACCGCCGCTACGGCGGGCCCCGCGGCCCTGGCCGAATTCCTCACCTCGGCCACCGCGGGCGCCCTGTCGGTCCTGCCGAACGGCGGCGACCTCGCCGACGACCTCGCCGACGGCGAGGTCACCCACTGGTTCGTGACCTCGCAGGAGTCCACCGAAGCAGCGGACGACGAGATCCGGGTGGTGATCACCGACTAGCCCGACCACCGGTGCAGAGTGCCGCCTTGCCGGCACTCTCCACCGGTCCCGAGCAGGTCGCGCGTCATCTACACTTCACTCGAGTCGCTAGACTTCAGGAAAGTGTGGGCCTTTCCCGCTCTGCGAGGTCGGAGGTGGTGTTCATGTCGATGCCATTGTCCGAGTCGTCGATGGATTTTCCAGTGAAGCCGGATCGTTGGACCGCCGCTGACCTTGATCACCTGCCCGAGAACGGAATGCGGTACGAGGTACTGAATGGCCAGCTTGTCGTGAACGCTGCCCCCAAGCCGCGGCATCAACGCTTGATCAAGTGGCTGGATCGAACCCTCGATGATGTTGCGCCGAAGGGGTACTTCAGCATCGCGGGCGTCGGCGTTCTGATCGGTGAGGACGAGCCGATTCCGGATCTTGTTGTGGGAGTGGGCGACATCCCCATGGATGACAGAGGGATTCCTGTCTCGCAGGTCGTCCTTGCGGTTGAGGTCGTCTCGGCCTCGACGACGATGCAGGACCGCTTGGTCAAACCGCTCCTGTATGCCGAAGCCGGAATCCCGAACTACTGGCGTATCGAGATCAACCCTTTCAAGGGCCGTCTACCCGGCGAGGACTTGCCGGTTCTGTTCGCTTACGCTCGCGGCGACGACGGCGAGTACCAGCTCACCAACCGCGTAGCCGCCGGGACGTCGGTGACTTTCAAGTCGCCGTTCGAGTTCGCTGTGGATCCGGCTGCGTTGATGCGCTGACGTGGGACCTCGCTCCATGTCCGCCACGACGCCGAATGCCCTGTGCTGGTTTCGGTCAGGGGATGGCCGCAAATCCGGGTGCGGGCGACCTCATCGGCGATTCGGGTTCGAAAGTCACGTGACCTGTTCTGTAGCAGTCGGTTTCGGTGTGATTCATGATCGACGGGTACTCGGGTGGGTGTCCGGCGTCACACAGTGATACGGGTAGTGGAGTACTGCCGACATCTGCGCGGGATCGCGGGATCGTATAACCGGACGGATCGTCCGTCGGGCCGCGACGGTGCATACGCGCCTGTGCTGCGGTCAGCGAGGTAGGAAACAGACGGTGGATCAGATCCTGTATTGGAACCTTCAGGTGCTCGGTTCGGACAAACCGGGGCGCACCGATGCCGGATATCTGGCGCGTGCGCTCGCGATGACTCATCTGGCCATGTACGAGGCGTATCGCAGTATCGCCTCGTCCCCATATCGCAGCTATCTGGCCGATCCGCCGATCCCCGAACCGGGATCAGCGGCCGAAACGGCCATGGCGGTCGCCGCGCACACGGTGCTGACCGCGTTGTATCCGCAGTGGACCGCGCGGCTGGACACTGCCCTGCAACGGACCGGGTTGAGCGGTCCGGGCCGCACCGGCGGGACCGCGCACGGCCTGGCCGTCGCCCACGCCGTGCTGGCCGTGGACGACGGGACCGGGCCGGAGCTCTACGCGCAACAGGGCGCCTAGATCAGGCAGGGCTCACGACGCAGGCTGTGCCGTATGCGCAGATCTCCGTGCCGAGTTCACCGGCCGAGGTCTCGAAGCGCATCGCGAGAACCGCGTTGCCGCCCCGGGATGCGGCCTCCTCGGTCAACCGGCCCATGGCCTCGAGCCGGCTGTCCACCAGCATCTTGGTCTGGCCCTTGAGTTCGCCGCCCTTGAGCGATTTGACCGCCGAGCCGAGCGAACTGCCCACGTTCCGGGCGCGCACGGTGAGACCGAAGACCTCGCCGAGTACCCGTTCCACGCGAAAGCCGGGCAGATCGTTCATGGTGCTGACCAGCACGCCGGCATTGGGCTGTTGACCACCGCTGTATTCGTTGCTCATGGCCACAGGCTCTCACGCCGATTCGCCCGAAACATCGGACCAGCTGCGATTTCACCCGAAAGGATGACGCCCGTCGGCGATGGGTAGCACTGCCGGTCATCTCCTGGTCTGATGTTCGATCGGTCGCTGCGCATACCGTCCCGATCGCTGGTCCGCGCCGGTCGTCGGTGCACTTCCACCCATCGGATCAGGGGCAGCCAATTTTTGGCAAACGGGCCGTAGACTGAGTCTCCACGGTTGTCGGGTGACGGCGGGAGCGGCGCATGACGGACACCGAGGTCGAATCTGGACCGCTGCGGGGCAGGGCGCGCTGGATCGCGCTGGGGGTGCTCGCATTGGCGGCGGGCACGCTGGTGTTCGATGCCACCATCGTCAGCGTGTCGTTGCCCGCGATCATCGCCGGCACCGGACTCGGGTTTCCCGCCGCGCAGTGGGTGCTGAGCGCCTATTCGGTGGTGTTCACGGCACTGTTGATCACCGCCGGGCGGTTGGGCGATCGGGTGGGGATGCGCACACTCATGGCTATCGGTGTGGTGCTGGTCGTCGCAGGCAGTCTGCTCACCGCGGCCGCACACCATCCGGACCTGCTGATCTGGGGGCGGATCGTGCAGGGCGCCGGAGCGGCCTGCGTCCCGGCGGGAGTGTTCAGCGCCATCGACGCGGTGTTCCGCGGCCGGGACCGGACGCTCGCGCATACCGCCGGTGGCGTGGCGCTCGGCGTCGTCGCGGTACTCGGGGCGCTGCTGGGTGGATGGCTGACCACCGAGTTCACCTGGCCGTGGATCTTCCTGGTGAACGTGCCGATCGGCGCGGTGCTGCTGGCGGGCATCCTCGCCGTGGTTCCCGAGATCCACACCGAGGATCGCGGCCTGGACGTGGACGGATTCCTGCTCGGCGCAGCCGGTTTCGCGGTGGTCGTCTTCGCGCTGATCGAGGGGGCCGCCTACGGCTGGGGGCGGCCGCTGCGGACCTTCGCGGTGTTCGGACTGCACTGGTCGGTGCGCGCGGCGGCCTCGCCCGGTCCGGTGCTGCTGGTGCTCGGACTCGCGCTGCTGGTGCTGTTCGTACTCTGGGAACATCATCGAGCGCAGGTGAATCGACCTGCGCTGCTGGATCTTTCGCTGTTCTCCGGGCCCGCGTTCCGGTGGGGCGTGGCGGCCTCGTTCGCGAGCGCGCTGGGCGTGTTCGGGCTGTTGTTCGTGCTGCCGCTGTATCTGGTCGACGTACTGGACCTGTCCACGCTGCGCAGCGGCCTGGTCGTCGCGGTGGCCGCGCTGGGGACGTTGCTCGGCGCGCTCGTCGCCCGTGGCCCGGTGGCCGAACTGGGGCGGGTGCGGATCGCGCGGTTGGGGCTGGCCATCCAGACCGCCGCCATCGCGCTGGCCGCGCTGTTCATCACCGCGGACATCTCGCCCTGGTGGGTCGCGGTTCTGCTGGTCTGTTACGGCGTCGGCCTCGGCATGACCTGCGCACATCTCACCGCCATCACCCTCGACGGGACCCCGCCCGAACGGAGTTACCGACGCGCCCGCGCCGCCCAGGCCACCCTGGGCGGTTTCGGTGCGGCCCTGGGCGTGGCGATCCTCGGCGGCGCGCTGTCTCTCTCGCTCGGACACGCGCTGACCGACCGGCTGTCCGAGGTCCACGGCCTGCCGCAGCGCACGATCCGCGAGGTCACCATCGTCACCCACGATTCGGCCGGTGGCGCGATCTCCGCCCTGCGCGCCCACCACGCCGACGCCGCCGTCGTCGAGGCCCTCGCCCGCGGCTTCACCGACGCTACCCGGGCCGCCCTCCTGGTCGCCTGCGTGATCCTGCTCCTGGGCTTCTTCGCCACCACCCGCATCCCGATCGGCGCGGGAGGGACACGACGCACATCGCCCGCCGCACGAGTGCCGGACGACGCCGATCGGACCACGGACAGCGCGTCGGAGACCGAAGCGGCACCGAGTGCGAACGGTGCCGCTGACGGCGGTGCGAAATCTGCCGATGCCGAGGCCGACGGGAGCCGGGACGGTACGTCCAGCAGTACGGGTTGAGCGCGGGATACGAACGGTTCGCGCCTTACGGACGCAACGGAACTCCCGCATCGGTGAGCATCCGGGCGATCAGATCGCGGGAGTGGGTCAGTTCCGCGGCCAGTGCGTCCATCCGGCCCATTTCCGTGCGCAGGACCTCGACGAGTTCGGGACACCGTTCCAGGCGCGGTGTGGCGTTGCGGACGCAGGGCAGCGCCTGGCGGATGGTCTCGGTGGGCAGTCCGGCCGTCAGCAGTGCGCGGATCCGGCGCACGGTGTCGACGGCGGACTCCTCGTATTCGCGGTAGCCGTTGCCGCCGCGCAGCACCGTCAGCAGGCCCTGCTCCTCGTAGTACCGCAGGGATCGGCGGCTCACGCCGGTGCGCGCGGCCAGCTCCCCGATCAGCATGTTCACTCCTCGTGCCGGTCGCGGTCTCGACCTTGACGGTGGCGTCGAACTTCACCGTACCCGCATGACGAGTGATGCGCTGTGCCGCAACGATATCCGGTCTCACCAGTCGATGAGGCCGAGTTCGTGTAGATGGCGGAAGACCAGCATCGAGCCCGGGGCCACGTGTGACATGGCGGCGTATTCGCCGACGGTGAAATAGCGCAGCTCGGCGATCTCGCTGGTGGGGCGGGGATCGCCGCCGAGATCGGCGGTGAAGCAGGTCATGTGCAGCGCGGTGCCGGGGGTGTGGCCGTACGCCTCGCATTCGAAGACGCCGAGTTCGGCATAGTCGGTGACCTCGACGCCGAGTTCCTCGCGGACCTCGCGGTGCAGGGCCTGGACCGGGGTCTCGCCGGCATCGATCTTGCCGCCCGCCATGTAGAACACGTCCTTGCCCGTCGAACGTGCCTGCAGCAGACGGCGATCGCGGACGTATGCCAGCGCCGCGGTGCGAATCATGGTGGCCACCTTCGTATTCGGTTCGTCAGCGGGCGGTGGGCGGTGCCAGCTTCCAGTGTTCGTGCAGGGCGTTCGCGATCTCCGGTAGTACCGTCACCGGGACCCGCTTGTGCCGCAACATCTTCCGGATCTGCGCGACCTGTTCGCGCTTGCGGTGCTCGTAGGCGTTGGACACCGGGCGCACCACCGGCGGGATGGACAGCAGCAGCAGCTCGCCATGCTGCTCGTCGCCGCCGGACAGGTCCAGCGCCAACGCCCAGCGCGCCCGCTCGTCGAGGGTGAACCGCCCGGCCACTACCCGATCCCAGGCGATATCGCTCTCGTGCAGCGGGGTGCGCCGCGAGATCGCCCGATCGGTCAGCACCACCACATCGCGCCCGAACAGCGCGACCAGCACCGCGATGCCGACGGCGATACCCGCGAACAATCCGGTGAACACCCGGTTCAGCCCGAACGCGGCCACGGTCGCCCCGCAGATCAGCGCTGTCACCAGCACACCCAGCGTGCCGTAGATCAGCGCCCGCTGTCCGGGTACCACGCCCGCACGTACCATCGCCCTCGGTCCTTCCTGCCTCCGACAGCACCGTACCGGGCGTCGTGCGGCCGAGGAACCGAGGTCAGGGCCGCAGCGCGACCGCGGCCTCGGCGGTGTACACCAGGAAGGTCAGGCTCTCCTGGAAGTACAGCTGCACCGACTCCGCGTCGTGCGACAGGTAGCCGATCGAAAGATCCTGTCCCAGTTGCAGATCGAAGTCCCCGCCGCGAGTGGTCAGCACGAACGCGCCGTCGATGGCCGGCGCCCAGATGATGTCGCCGTCCGGGATCAGACGTTCGATATGGGTGCGGATCGGATAGCCGTGATCGGCGGTCTCGCTGACCGCGGTGTACAGATCGGCGTTCAGCAGCACCGAATACGGCCCGTCCACACCGGCCAGCCGCAGCTCGGTGACGGCCTGCGCGATGGCCTCCGGCGCCTGACGCGCGTCGGCGGGCGGGGCGATCGGCTCGTTGGACGAGGCCGCCCGGATCCCGGTGATGCCCGCGGCCGGATAACCCTCGAAGATCGCGCGATCCTCGGCGAAGGCGATCTTGCGCGCGGCGTCCTTGACCGCGTCCAGGTCCGTGTCGCGCCCGCCGCGCTCCACGTTGTCGAGCTCCTCGCGCGAGAGTGCGAACGGAACGCGCAACTCCACCACCGGCGCGACCTGCCGCTGCCGTGCCACGATGCCCTCGTCGGGCGCATCGATGACGGTGGTGCGGCCCAGTCCGACGGCGGAGAACGCGGTGCCGTGCGGGCCGGAGACGTCGACCACGCGACGTCCGGCGACATGCCGCTTGAACGTGCGCTTGGCCTCTTCCTCGATCGCCGACCACGCCTCGGAGGTGATCGGTGCGAGCTCGCGGTGCAGGTTGTTCATCGCTGGAGTCCTTTCGACGTGGCCGGACCGGTCGGGCCCTGACTCGGTCATGCTGTGCCCTTCCTCAATGTGCCGATGGCGAGAGAGCCGTTCCCGGAGCTCGCGACCGCGGGCGTGTCCACGGATTCGGCTGTCGCGGACGGGGGATCGGGCAGATCGTCCAGGAATCCCGCGGGCGGGGTGAAGAACAGTGTGCCGGTGACCGCGGTGGAGAAATCCAGGATGCGGTCGTAGGCGGCCTCGTCGCTGCCCAGGAACATCCGCTCGAGCATGCGCTCGGTGACGCTCGGCGTCGCGGCGTAGGCGATGTAGTACGTGCCGAATTCGCCCTCGCGCACACTGCCGAAGGGCATGTTCGCGCGCAGAATCTGACGTTGCGTACCGTCCGGGTCGTACAGCGTGTTGACCGCGACGTGCGAATTCGCGGGCTTGTCCGCATCGGACATCTCGTAATCGCCCAGCTTGGTCCGGCCGATCACCAGCTCCTGCTCGGACACCGGCAGCGCGTTCCAGGTTTCCAGATCGTGCAGATACTTCTGCACGATGACGTAACTGCCGCCCGCGAACGCCGGATCCTCCGCGCCGATCAACGCCGTCGAGGCCGCGAGCGCCCCCTCCGGATTCTCGGTGCCGTCCACGAAGCCGAGCAGGTCGCGCTGTTCGAAATAGCGGAAGCCCACCGTCTCGTCCACGATCGTGACCGCACCGCGCAGCCGGTCGCCGATCACCATCGCCAATTCGAAACAGGCGTCCGCGGATTCGGCCTTGATGTGGAACAGCAGATCTCCGGGAGTGGCCGGAGCCGTGTGTCTCGGGCCCTGGTAGGCGGGGAACTCGTGCAGTTCGGCCGGGCGCGGACCGGCGAACAACCTGTCCCAGGCGGCGGAACCGATGCTGACGATGCAGGCCAGATTTGCGCCCGGTAGCCGGAAGCCCACCGAACGACGGAGCCCCGGCAGGTCCGCGAGCAGATCGCGGACCGTGCTCTCACCGCCTTCGCCGATGGTGGCGACCAGGAACAGGGCGGCCGGGCTGAGCGGATCGAGGATCGGCTGCGATTCACTCATGATCGACAGCGTACGGGGGCGCACCGACATATGCGCCGAATGGGTCCGCGCGCTCGCTATTTCGCGACTGTGAGCAGGAAGGCGACGTCTTCGACGGCGGACACGCTGTGTCGGGCCGACGGCACGATCAGCAGATCACCCGGCGAGCCCTTCCACTCGTTGGCTCCGCTGAACAGGGTGAGTGTGCCGGAGAGCACCTGCAGGGTGGCCTCGCCTAGATTGTCGTGCTCGGCCAGGCTCTGTCCCGCAGTCAGCGCGATGACGGTCTGCCGCAGCGAATGCGTGTGGCCGCCGCAGAGCGTCTGGGAACTGCGCCCACTGGTATTGGCCGCGGCCAGCTTGAGCTGCTGGCGGGCCACTGCGGTCAGCGATTTCTTGTCCATGAACAGCCTTTCACGCCTGTGCCGTGCGAGTTGTCACGGGTTGAATAGTCGTGAGTATGCCGCAGCCGCCTGGCGATAACGTGCTGTTTCACATTGCAATTCGATGTTCGGCCGTGATCGGCTACGCCGCGCGCCTGGTGTAGTGCCGGATGCGGTAGCGCAGACCGGTGCTGGACTGCTCCCACGGCCCGTCCGCCGCGATCCATTCCGGGCCGATGGCTGGGGCGTAGGCGTCGCCATCGATCTCGGCGTCCACCTCGGTGACCATCAGTTCGGTCGCGTATTGCATTGCGGCACGGTAGATTTCGCCGCCACCCATCACCCACAGCGGATCCGGGCCGGACGTGCGCAGCGCCTGCTCCAGCGAGTCGGTGTACTCGGCGCCGACGGCGGAGAAGTCCGGCTGCCGGGTGATGACGATATTGCGGCGTCCGGGCAGCGGGCGGAAACGCTCCGGCAGCGAATCCCAGGTGCGACGTCCCATCACCACCGGATGACCGCCGGTGACCTTCCGGAAATGGGCCATATCCTCGGGAATGTGCCAGGGGATCGTATTGTCCCGGCCGATCACGCCGTTGTTCGCCTGCGCCCAGATCAAGCCGATGTGCGTCATACCGCGACCGGGGCCTTGATCGCCGGATGATGCTGGTATCCGACCAGTTCCACGTGGGAGTACTCGTAGTCGAACAGCGACGGCGCCGGGCGCAGATGCAGTTGCGGGAACGGATACGGCTCCCGGCCGAGCTGTTCGCGCACCTGCTCGACGTGGTTGTCGTAGATGTGGCAGTCTCCGCCGGTCCAGATGAACTCGCCGGGGGTCAGTTCGGTCTGCTGGGCGACCATCAGGGTCAGCAGCGCGTAGCTGGCGATGTTGAACGGCACCCCCAGGAACAGATCCGCGCTGCGCTGATACAGCTGGCAGGAGAGTTTGCCGTCGGCGACGTAGAACTGGAACAGCGCATGGCAGGGAGCCAGCGCCATCCGGTCCAGATCGGCGACGTTCCAGGCCGAGACGATCATCCGCCGCGAGTCCGGATTGGTCCGCAGGGTGTGCAGGACCTGTGAGATCTGATCGATCTGCGATCCGTCGGGGGTGGGCCAGGACCGCCACTGCACCCCGTAGACCGGGCCCAGTTCACCCTTCGCATCGGCCCATTCGTCCCAGATGCTCACCCCGTGCTCGTGCAGCCAGCCCACGTTCGAATCGCCGCGCAGGAACCACAGCAGCTCGTACGCGATCGATTTCAGATGCACTTTCTTGGTGGTGACCAGCGGGAAGGCCGTCGACAGGTCGTACCGCAACTGATGGCCGAACACACTGCGGGTGCCGGTGCCGGTGCGATCGGCCTTCGGCGTCCCCGAGGTCAGAACCAGCCGCAGCAGATCCTCGTACTGGGTATCGGGTGCGACGCCGGATACCGTGTCCGGCACCGTGACCAGGCGCGAGTCCTCCATAACTGGAAGCTTACGCACCTTACGCAGGGCGGGGCCGCGGGGTGAGCAGCCGTCGCGCGGGCGGTCGCCGAGCGGAGCCGTTGGGCCTGCGCGACGGCCGACCGTGCGTGCACCCGCAGGGCCTACCGGGGGAGCTGCTGGTCGGGGCGGTTTGGCAAGCTTGCCGATGTGCGGAAGCTCTATGTGATCGGGATCGGGGCCGGTGATCCGGACCAGGTGACGGTGCAGGCCGTCAAGGCGATGCGCCGGGCCGAGGTGTTCTATGTCATCGGCAAAGGTGAGGCCAAGCGGGAGCTGGTCGAGGTGCGGACCGCGATTCTGGCAGAGCATATGGATCGGGAGTATCGGATCGTGGAGATCGCCGATCCGCCGCGGGAGCGCACCGTCGCGGACGGGGAGTACCGCGATGTCGTGCTGGATTGGCACGAGCGACGGGCGGCGTTGCTGGGTGAGGCGTTCGCCGAGTACGACGGTGTCGGGGCGATCCTGGTGTGGGGGGATCCCTCGCTGTACGACAGCACGCTGCGGATGATCGAGCGGGTCGATGCCCGCACGCCGCTGGACTACGAGGTGATTCCGGGGGTGACCAGCGCACAGGCCCTGGCCGCTCGGCATCGGATCGTGCTGCACGAGATCGGCGAGCCGGTGCACATCACCACCGGTCGTCGTCTGCGCGAGGAAGGGCTGCTGCCCGGTGTGCCCACGGTGGTGATGCTGGACGGCGAAACCTCGTTCACCGGAGTTCCCGGCGACGACGTGCACATCTGGTGGGGCGCGTATCTGGGCATGCCCGACGAGGAGCTCATCGAGGGGCCGCTGCGTGCGGTGGAGTCACGAATCCTCCAGCGCCGCAACGAACTCCGTGAGAATAAGGGGTGGATAATGGATATCTACCTGCTGCGTCGCGAGGTCGGCTGAGTATCGAGAACACCGGTGCTCGCGGAGGGCGTGGCGCGCCCGGTGGCCTGGTCACGCGAGCGATGGCGACCCGGGCCGGTTTTCCTCGCTCGGCTCGTCCACAACGGTGATCCCGTGCTTCGGGCATGGATTGTCGGTGCTCGCCGGTAGTGTGCAGGGGTGCCCGAATTACCCGAGATCGTGGCGCTCGAGCGGTTCCTGGTCGAGCATGCGGTGGGTGCGGTGGTGGGGCGAGTGGATGTCGCGGCGCTGAGTGTGCTCAAGACATTCGATCCGCCGATCGCCGCACTGTCCGGTCGTGATGTCACCGGGGCGGGGCATTGGGGAAAGCATCTGGGGTTGGACTGCGGTGGGCTGTGGTTGATCACCCATCTGTCGCGGGGCGGTTGGCTGCGCTGGATCGATGAGCCGGGGCAGACCCCGCCCAAACCGGGCAAGGGACCGTTGGCGCTGCGGGTGCATCTGTTCACTCCCGAGGGGGCGACCCCGGCATTCGATCTGACCGAGGCGGGGACGAAGAAACGCCTCGCCGTGTGGATCGTCGAGGACCCGCGGAGCGTGCCCGGGATCGCCCGCCTGGGCCCGGACGCGCTGGAGGTCACCGGCGAGGAGTTCGCCGCCCTGCTGCACGGCACGGCCCAGCGACTCAAAACCGTGCTGGCCGATCAGGTGGTGATCGCCGGAATCGGCAACGCCTATTCCGACGAGATCTTGCATGCGGCAAAGCTTTCCCCGTTCGCCACGGCAAACCGCCTGACCCCCGAGGAGGTCGAGCGGCTGTACGCGGCGATGCGCGAGATCCTCACCGATGCCATCGATCGCTCGGTCGGCCAGGAGGCGGCGAAACTCAAGGGCGAGAAGCGATCCGGACTGCGTGTGCACGCCCGCACCGGGCTGCCCTGTCCGGTCTGCGGCGATACCGTGCGCGAGGTCGCGTACGCGGACAAGTCGTTCCAGTACTGCCCGACCTGTCAGACCGGCGGCAAGATTCTCGCCGACCGGCGCATGTCGCGGCTGCTGAAATAAGGCGGCTCAGGCCCCTGTGGAAGGCGGTTGATAGCCCGCGATACCGAGGTGCGCACCGATTTCCGCGAGTGCGTCCACGATCGTCCGGCCGTTCAACTGGGGCCATCCGGCGAATATCGCGGGCATCGCGTCCCGCGTGCCTTCGCCGCCGAGTTGATCGATCGTCAGATCCGTATGGTAGAGCAGCCATTTCAGGGCGTCGCCGACAGAGACCTGATTTCCGTATGCGTCGGTGATGGTGTCGCTCAACTGCATATCTCCTCCTAGGCTCCATTGGCCGAAATCAACTGTCAGGGATTGGTCGATATCGCATTCGACGCCATTGACGTAGGCGTATCCGAGCGAGACGTTCTGCAGAATATTGATGCGCGGATCCTGATTTCCGCCGCTCCATGCCTGCGTCTGCCATCCCCAGGTGGCCACGCCCGCGTCCAGTGCCCGCGAGACGGGCCAGTAACCGCCGTAAATGCCCACGTTGTCCGTGCCGAGAACGGTTGCCGCGCCTTGGAGGTAGGCGTTGATCGGGGTCTGCTGTTCGGGTGTGGCGTCGAAATCGGCCGAGAAATAGATCGGGCGGCTCGCCGAACCGCCGCAGGCGAGTGCCTGATTCAGTGCCGCCTGCGCATCGGAACGTCCGGCTTCGTATCCGTCCAGCATCCGATCGGCCGTGGTCTCCCAATTCGAGACTATGTCGATACCGTTGGCGCGCAGATCATCCGCTTCGGCCGGAGTGAGCAGTTTCCCGGGAAGTCCCGGACCGCCCGATGCGAGATAACGGCAGACGAATCGATATCCGGCGGCCGCGATGGCCGCGCCCCCGGGAATTCCTCCGGCGTAATCCAAGCCGTTGGCCATGTCAGTCCTCCCCGATCGACGACGAGCCTGATTCAGCCTCGGGCGGGTGGGATTTCATCATGAAAGAATTGGCGTGCATACGAATTCCTCACTCTTCCAAGGGAATCGAGAGACAGTACGCGAACCGTCCCTTCAATCTTGGCAGAGTGCGGCGCAACGGGCAAGCAAATCCGCCGCCGAAATCCGCTGCGGCACGACGGCGTGGAGAAAACGGACGTCCAGTTCGATGCGAATCGGTAAAACTGTTGCAGTACAACGGAATCTACATATCTTCGGCTTTCCGCACGGCGGTGGTCGCGGCGGTGGTGTACGCCATCGTGAAGCTGCCGCCCATGTCATCGATCACCGCGCCGACGCCGGCCAGGATCTCGGCCAGCCGATCCGGTTCGAGCCGGGTGAACAGACCCGTCGTCGGCAACTGGTCGAGCCATTCGGCACGGGTGTAGGTGCACTGCCACTCGAACTGCCACCGTTGCGGCTCCTCGAATAGGCCCCCGGCGCGAATACCGTCGGCGGCCATGTCGAAGAATCCCTGATAGGCGTCCATGGCCGGGCGGGCCGGCTGATCGGCGAACGGCGAGTCGGGGATCACCTGCCGGTAGACCGCGTGCACGCGCTCGGCCATCTCGGGCGGCAACTGGAAGACGTGGTTGAACGGTGCGAGCAGCCCGCCGGGACGCAGCACTCGCCCGGCCTGCGCGGCTCCGGCGATCGGATCCACCCAGTGCCACGCCGTCGCGGACACCACCGCGTCGAATCGCCGACCGCGCGATTCCCACTGCTCGAAAGTGGCCACCTCGGTGTCGATTCCGGTGCCGCGCGCGAATTCGGCCATCCGGGCATCGGGTTCCACGCCGAGCACCGTGCATCCCAGGTCCCGGAACTGCCGTGCGGCGATGCCGGTTCCGGAGCCGACGTCGAGGATCTCACCGCCGGGCGCGGCATCGCGGATTCGCTCGATCAGCTCCCTGGGGTAGGGCGGGCGGGCGCGGTCGTAGCGGGCGGCGTCCACGCCGAAGGATTCGGCCATGGCGCGGGCCTCGTGCGGGGTGGCCGCGGTCCGGTCCGGCTCGGGTCGGGATCGCGGCTGTTCGGGCGGTAGAGTGGGCATGCGCCCACGGTAGTGGGCACTTGCCCACTCGACAATGATCCGGGCGATCGATCGCGTTCGCCCTGAGCGGAAAGGAGTGCCGGTGCCCACGGGAGTGGCCCTGCGCGATGTGCGCGAGCAGTTGTTCGGTGCGGCCGAACGCATCCTGCTCCGAGACGGTCCCGACGCGCTGACCAGCCGGGCGGTCACGACGGAGGCGGGCTGCGCGAAGGGCGTACTGCACCGGCACTTCACGGATTTCGACGAATTCCTGGCCGAACTCGTCCAGGACCGGATCGCCCGGGTCGGCGCACAGGCGCACGCGCTCGAGCGGGCCGCCGGGACCGGAACGGTCGTCGCGAACCTCACCGGCGCGCTGACGGATCTGTTCGGCACCGTCGCCGTCTCGATCGTCAGCCTCGTCATCTTCCGCGACGAACTGCGGGCCCGGCTGCGTCGCACCCAGCCGACCGGAATCCCGTTGCTGCGCGAGGCGGGGGAGATGCTCGCGGCCTACCTGCGGCGTGAGCGCGAACTCGGGCGCATCGCCGCCGACGCCGATATCGACACGCTCGCACCGACATTGATCGGCGCGGCGCATATGCGCTTCGCCGACCGGTCCGCGGCACCGGAGCCCGAACAGGTCGCGAAGATGGTGACCACGGTCCTGGCCGCGGCGTTGCCGGGGTAGCGGCTCAGCTCGCCACCTGGACCCGAACCCCTTCCCAGGCAAGGCGTTTGGACTTGTCCGGATCAACCTCGAGTCGCGGCGGGGAGTCGATGACGCGGGTGGTGCGGCGCTGCTCGCTGTATTCGGGCCAGGACGACAACGGTGTGCCGGTCCGCGCGAAAGCCAGCCAGTTGTCCTGGAATTCGCGCTGTACCGCGCGGAAACCCCTGCGCCCGCCCGCGGCGGTGAGTGCCCGGCCGATCGCGGAGTCCACCCCGCCGAAGACCGGGATCAGATCCAGCGCGTGCGTCGCGCCGAAACCGGCCAGCCGGACCGCGCGCGGTGCGAAGTCGAAGCGGTAGGCGTAGGTCGGCGCGTAGCGGCTGTGCCCGGCCATCACCTCGAGCGAGGGCCGCCAGAACACGAAATCGCCGCCCGCGCGCACCGCGGTCTTCGGGGCCGGGTAACCGGGATAGGCTGCGGCGATACGGGATTCGGCGCCTTCGGAACCGGCCAGGACCTTGCGCATGCGCTCCGGAGTGGTCGGCAAGGTGTCGTCGAAGCGCGTGAACAGCGTCGCCTCGTTGCGATTGGTGCCGATGATCAGTGGCAGCCGATGGGCCGTGCCGTTCACGATCGCGTCGATCGGAGCCTCGGGCAGATAGTCGCCGTCCACGACCGGGGAGGTGGCGAAGGTGCCCGGATACTGCCGGGTCCACTTACTCAGCCGGGATTCCACCGCCTTGCGGATATCGTTGGCGCTGGCCTCGCCGAGTGCCTGCGCCGCGTTTTCCGGTGTGGCGCCGAGCTTTTCGACGCAGGTGCGGGCGAACAGCCGGGCCTGTTCGGCGGTGATCGCCCAGTCGGCGGGTGCGCTCTGGGCGATGGCGCGATGGAACAGGCCGCCCGCGGCGGGCGCGGCCAGCAGCGAGAGCACCGCGTGTGCACCCGCGGATTCGCCGAATATCGTGACGTTGTCCGGATCTCCGCCGAATGCGGCGATGTTGCGCTGCACCCACTCGAGCGCCGCCACCTGATCGCGCAGACCGAGGTTCGAGTCGAAAGGCCGTTCGGGCGTGGAGAATTCGCTGAAATCGACGTAGCCGAACGCGCCGAGCCGATAGTTGATCGATACGACGACGACGTCACCGCGAACCGCCAGGCCCGTACCCGAATACAGGCTCAGTGCCGAGGTGCCGATCAGGTACGCACCGCCGTGGATGAACACCATGACCGGACGCGGGGTGGACGACGGCTCCGCCGGGGCGACCACATTCAGCGTCAGGCAATCCTCGCCGGTCGGCTGTGTGGTGCGTGGGCCGATCCGGGCGCCCGAGCGATGCTGCATCGCGGCGAATCCGAATTCGGTGACATCACGCACCCCCTGCCACGGCTGCACCGGTTGCGGAGCCCGGAACCGCAGCTCGCCGACCGGAGCAGCCGCGTAGGGAATGGAACGCCAGCGCACCACGTGACGGCCGCGATGGCCGCGAACCACGCCGTCCGCGGTGGAAATCTCTGCCATGGGGACGATGGTAGCTGTTACTGCAGGTATCCCTCGACCTGCTTGGCGGGGTTGACCTGGGCATCATCGGGATCGCCACCCTGATCGATCCGGGCCCGCCGCTGCCGCAGCAGGTCCCAGCACTGGTCGAGCTGTACTTCCAGCTCGGCCAACTGCGCCCGCTCGGCCTCCTGGCCGAGCGCCCCCTCTGCCGCCTTGGACCGGAGCTGATGCTCCCGATCCACCAGTTCGGTGATCCGCGCGAGGACATCATGTTCGGACATGAGGCCGAGTTTAGTGGCCTCCGGTCTGTCGGGCGTGCACAGCGGGGATCCCGTGGGCGGTTCGGTCGGGGGACGGGCGCCGGTACTGGTGCCGACGCTGCGGAGCCTGGGGGGAGTGCAGATCCGGACGGGGCGGCTGGGGGAATTGCGACAGCCATGAGGTCAGCCGGTGGAGTCCATCGATATCGACGGTGTAGAACCGGTTCATCCCGGCCGGGCGCACCGTTGCCAGACCATTGTCGAGTAGTGCCTTGAGATGCTGTGATACCGCTGCTTCGGAAATTCCGCGTTGTTCGCTGATGGTCCGGGTGATCGCTCCGGAACTTTTTTCACCCGATGCGAGCAATTCGAGAATTTGTCGGCGAGCCGGGTTGCCGAGAACTCCAAAGGCGTCCATGTGGAAATAATAGAGAAATCTATATTAGAGGACGATGAGAAGGTGATGGACGTCCTGGTTTGCCCGGCCCGGCACGAGGGAACCGCCGCGTACGCGGCGGATCAGACCTCCGTGACGTATGCAGAGGTGGCCGCCAGCGCGAGCGTGTCGTCATCGCTGAAATGGATTCTCGCGTTGACCCGGTAGACCTCGCGCAGCATATCCTCGGTGATCACTTCGCGCGGTGCGCCGACGGTGTGCACGCTGCCATCGTGCAGCACCACGACATGGTCTGCGAACCGCGCCGCATGCGTCAGGTCGTGAATTGTGGTTATCACGACCGCGGGTTGTTCTTCGGCATATTGCCGGACGAGTTCGAGCATTTTCAGTTGATTGTGCAGGTCCAGACTGCTCGTCGGTTCGTCGAGCAACAACACCGACGGTCGTCGCACGATGGCCTGGGCCAGGCTGACCAATTGTCGTTGCCCGCCGGACAGATGTGCCATCCTGCGCCCGGCGAACTCGGTGAGGCCGACCTGTGCCAGGACGTCGGACACCAGATCCACGGTGGCGCGTTCGACCCGGAACCCGGCCCGCTGCTGATACGCCAGCAGCACATTCTCGAAGACGGTCAGCGTGGTGGCGGGCGGCGGATCCTGCGGCAGATACAGCACAGAGCCTTGCTGACCTGCGCCGTTGCCGTTGCCGTTGCCGTTGCCGAGGGTGATCGTGCCGGAATGCCGGTGCAGTCCCGCGATGCAGCGCAGCAGCGTGGACTTCCCGGCACCGTTGGGGCCCACGACCGCGTACATCTCACCGGGCCGGAACGCCGGCAGCGAGATCGACCGCAGGATGGGGGTGCGGCCGTAGGTGAAGTCGAGATTCTCGACGGTGAGGGTCATGTCCATGTCCGCTGTCGCCGGGTCATGATGATGAGCAGGAAGACCGGAACGCCGACCAGCGAGGTGATGACGCCGACCGGGATGATCACGCCCGGCACGACGATCTTGCTGACCATCGAGGCCCCGGTGAGCAGTGTCGCGCCGCTCAGGATCGAGGCGGTGAGGAAGTAGCGCTGATCCTCGCCGACCAGGATCCGCGCGATGTGCGGGCCGACGAGTCCGATGAAACCGATGGTGCCCGCGATCGATACGGCGGTGGCGGCCAGTAGTGAGACGCCCACCAGTGCGATGGTGCGCATCCGGTCGACCGGTACGCCCAGGGCGTTGGCGCGGTCGTCACCCATCCGGAACGCGGTCAATGTCCATGCCTGCCAATAGAAGAAGGGCAGCAGTACCGCGGTGACGACCGCGAGGGTGCCGATCTGCGGCCACGTCGCGCGGCTGAGACTGCCCAGCGTCCAGAACACCACCTGCTGCAGTTGCACCTCGGAGGCGACGTACTGCATCAGCGCGAGCAGTGCGTTGAACAGGAAGACGATGGCGATTCCCAGCAGGATCATGGTTTCCGCGCCGGTGCCGCGCAACCGGCTGAAGCCCAGGATGATCAGGCAGGCCCCGATCGCGAATATCCATGCGCTGCCTGCCATTCCGAGTTCGTTGCCCAGGGGCAGCAGGCTGGTGATCCCGGTGACGGCGGCCAGCGCCGCGCCGAAGCCCGCGGCGGCGGAGACGCCGAGCGTATAGGGCTCGGCGAGCGGATTGTTCAGGATCGTCTGCATCCCGGCGCCGGCCGCGGCCAGCGCGCCGCCGACCAGAATCCCGGTGACCGACATGGGAAGCCTTATGCCCCAGACGATCTGGTCGTCGACGGCGGGCGCGTGCCCCGGCGTCAAGGCCGCGCGGAGCAGATCACCCACGGGCATCGGCGCGCCGCCGATCATGACGTCACCGCAGAACACCACCACCGTGAGCAGTGCCAGTGCGGTGACGATCAGCATCCGGCGACGGTTCAGCGCGCGGTAGCCCTCCTGCGCGGAGACCGCTCGTTCGACCGGCGTCCGGTGCACGGTGGTCACGACAGGCCCGTCGAGAAGGTGCCGCCGGCGGAGATCGGCAGGAACTTCGTATGCAGTTCGGTCAGTTCGGCACCGGGGTCCACATCGCCGAACAGTTCGGGATGCAGCCATTTCGCCATCCACTCGATGGCCAGGTAGTTGTACGGCGAATCGTAGAAGTGGTGCCACAGCGCGAAGGTCCGATGGTCGCGGACCGCGGCGAGGGTGTCGAAGCCCGGCTGTTTCGATACGACCGACGCCAGCTGGCTGCGCGCCGCCTCGGGGGTCTCGTCGTAGCCGAGCGCCACGAAACCGCCCGCCTTGACCGGTGTCTTGCCCGGCGCCCAGTTGGCACCGGTGGCGATGATGACCGCGGGGTTGCGCTCGAGGATCTTCTCCGGCGAGAGCGTGCCCTGCGGGGTGGACAGCAGTTCGTCACCGAGGTTTGCCCCGCCCGCCGCGGCGAGGATCGCGGCGAGATTGCTGCGCGCGAAAGTCGAACAGCAGTCGTAATAACCGGGCGCTCGCCACAGGAAGGCCGGTGTCGGGGTCGCGTGCGCGGCGGCCAGCCGGTCGCGCACCATCGTGACTTTCGCCTGGTAGTAGTCGATGAATGCCTGGGCCTGCTGCTCGCGGCCGAAGATCTGGCCGAGTGCGCGAATGCTGGGCACGGTGTGCGCCACGGGGTCGACGAAGTAGTCGATCACGACCGTCGGGATACCGGCCTTGTCCAGCTTGCTGACGATTCCGGCGTCCTGCGCCGCCTTGAAACTCGCTGCGCTGACGACGAATACATCCGGACGCAGTTGCAACGCCTGTTCGGCGGACAGCGATCCGGCCGAGATCTCACCGGTGGTGGTGACCTTGTCGATCTGCGGGAAGCGCGCCCGGTACTTGTCGTACGTGTCGGGGTCGTTCTGCAGCAGATCGTCCGGCCAGCCCGCCACGTCGCGAGTGGGGTCGTCCTTGTTCAGGAACGCGGTGGTGTAGATCAGCCGCTGCCCGCCCAGGAGGACCCGGTGCGCCGGCAGCCGCACCTGGACCTTGCGCCCGAGCGCATCGGTGATCGTCGTCGTGCGCCCGTCCGACGCGGTGGTCGTGCTCGGACTGCAACCGCTGATCAACAGCACCAGGACCGTCGTGAGCAGAACCGCGATCGACAACGCTCGCCTGCGCGGGCGGGGCGGGGTCTGCGAGCTGCCCGGTTGCCGACCCGAGCCGGATGACATATAGCTGGACATATTTGGTTAGCCTTCCCTCATCTCTGGAAAGGCTAGGCATCCGGTTCGGATGATGTCAACGGCGACGGGCGAGCCCGAAAGTTGCCCTGACCAAGACTTTCCTTAAATCCTTGCAGTAGCTGATTAGGTAAGGCTAGCCTTCGAATCGCCGCGTCTTCTCAGCGGATTCCCAGCACCACGATTGGACCGCATCCCCATGCATATCCTCACCCGGAGCGATCTGGCGGACCTGCAGGTGTCCCCGTCGGATGTGATCAGTGCCGTCGAAGACGGCTACCTCGCCTTCGCGCGGGGCGAGTCCCGATGCCCGACCAAACTGATGATGCCGCTGCCCGACGAGCGGCGTGATTCGGTGTCGTATTCGATGCTCGGCTACGACGCCAACCTCGAACACCTCGGTTTCAAGACCTCGTATCGCCAGGGCAGCCAGACCAACGAGAAGTACTACACCACGATCACTCTGTACGACGACGCGACCGGACTCCCGTTCGCGCTGATGGATTGCCAGCGCATCGGCGCCTCGCGCACACCGGCCACCACCGCGTTGATCGCACGCTCGTGTGCCGCGCCCGGCGCGCGCTCGGCGTTGATGATCGGCACCGGGGTGCAGGGGGTGAACACCCTGCCGTATCTGCTGACGGTGCTGCCGGACCTGGCGACCGTCCGGCTGTTCGGCACCCACCCCGAGGGCATAGCCTCCTCGAAACGCACACTGCGCGAACACTTCCCGGACCGTGAACTGGAGATGGTCGAGGATGTGCAGGAGGCGGTCGCGGCCTCCGACATCGTCGTCGTCGCCTCCGGCCGCGCCGCGCATCCGCCGATCGATGTGCGGTGGCTGCCGCCCGGCGGGTTGATGATCTCGGTCGCCAGCAAGGGCGTCGCGGCCGGCGCGATGCGCGATTCGGACTACAACATCACCACGAGCATCGGCCAATTGGGCGTCACCGGAACACGATTGGCGTCCGGGGGAGAGGTGCGTGTCGACGCGGTACTGCCCGACATCCTCGCCGGGCAGTCACCGGGCCGTCGCACGCCGACCGACCGGGTGTTCGCATTCTCCAGTGGCATGATCATCACCGATATTCCGGTCGCGCACGCCTTCGCCACCCGTGCCATCGCCGCCGGACGAGGACAGAACGTCGAATTATGGACATGACAGTGTCGAATCAGATCACCGCGCCGAATATCGGCCCTGCCCTCGCGGCCCGGCAGTCGGAGTGGGCGTCGGCGATCCAGGCCGATCCCGCGCTGCTCGGTGATATCGCGCACGCGGTCGGCGGCCCGTTCCACGTCATCGACCCCGGCCGGTTCGCCGCCAATCTGGACGCGTTCCGCGCCGCCCTGCGCGCCGCGGGCGTGCAGGGCCGAATCTACTTCGGCAAGAAGGCCAACAAGGCCGGAGCCTGGCTGGACGAATGCGCGCGGCACGAGGGCGGGGTCGACGTCGCCAGCGCCCCGGAACTGGTGCACGCACTCGGTCACGGTGTGCGTGGTCGCGAGATCGTCGTGACCGGACCCGCCAAATCCACCGAACTGCTCTGGCTCGCCGCCCGGCACGAATGCCTGATCGCGATCGACGATCTCGATGAGCTGGAGCGGCTCGTCGACGTCGGCCTCGCCGCCCGGATTCTGCTGCGGGTACTGCCGCCCACCGGTCCGAACAGCCGATTCGGGTTGGATCCCGAGCAACTCGACCGCGCCCTGGAACGTTGTGTGCAGCTGCGCGAGGACATCACGATGGACGGGTTCTCCTTCCATCTCGACGGCTACCTGCCGCAACCGCGGGCCGAACTGGCGAACGAGCTGATCGACCGCTGCCTGGACGCGCGGGCGCGCGGACTGGCCGCCACGGCGATCGACATCGGCGGCGGATTCGCCTGCGACTACGTCGATCCCGAGGACTGGCGACGTTTCCAGGACGACTATTCCGACGAATGGTTCCACGCCGCAAAGCAATTCAACCGCTTCTACCCCTACCATCAGGCGCCGGTCGGGGCGGATATGCTCACCGCCGTCCTGGCACGGGTCGGAGCGCGTTTCGTCGAGACCGGCACCCGGCTGCTGTGCGAACCCGGGCGGGCGCTGCTCGATCAGGCGGGGTTCACGGTGTTCCCGGTGCAGGGGTGCAAGGCGCGCGGTGATCATTTCGCGGTCACCGTCGGCGGACTCAGCATGAGCATCTCCGAACAGTGGAAGGGCAGTGAATTCCTGCCCGATCCGCTGCTGTGGCCCGCCGCCGGCTCCGCCACCGCCGATGGCCCGATCGCCGCCTTCATCGGCGGTTCCAGCTGCCTGGAGTACGACGTATTGACCTGGCGCAAAATAGCTTTCGAGCGAGCGCCGCGATACGGCGACCTGATCGTCTACCCCAACACCGCCGGATATCAGATGGACAAGAACGAGAGTGGCTTCCATCAGTTGCCGCTGCCGCCCAAGGTCCGCGTCCACACCCGGGACGGTCGGTACACCTGGTCGATCGACTCCCACTGATACCGCCGCGATTCGGAGGAACGCCACCATGCTGACCACGCTCAGCCGATCGACCGCCGCCATCGCGGATCACGCTTCCGCGCTCGTCGGCGATACGCCCCTGCTGGAGCTCACCCGCACCGGTTCGGGCACTCGGTTGCTGCTCAAACTCGAACAGTTCAACCCGACCGGCTCCGGCAAGATCCGGATGGCCCGGCAGATGGTTCTCGCGGCCGAACGCACCGGCCAGTTGCGGCCGGGCGGTCACATCGTCGAACCGACCTCCGGCAACACCGGTCTCGGACTGGCCATGATCGCGCTGGAGCGGGGATACCGCTTCACCGCGGTGGTGGACGCGCACGCCGCACGCGACAAGTTGCGGGCCATGGCCGCGATGGGCGCGGAACTGGTCCTGGTCGACAGCGATGCCACCGGCGGGCCGAGCACCGTGGAGCGCCGCCGGGTCGCGGACGAGATCGCCGCTCGCACCGGGGCCTTCCGCCCCGATCAGCACAACAATCCCGCCAACAACGACGGATACGCCGAACTCGCCGGGGAATTGACCGACGCGCTCGATCGGATCGACTATCTGATCGGCGCGGTCGGCACCGGCGGATCGCTGTGCGGTACGACCCGGGAACTGCGCAGCCGCGGCGTGCCGGTCACCACCATCGGGGTCGAGCCGGTCGGTTCGATCATCTTCGGCGGTCCCGGCGGCAGCTACTGGCAGACCGGCGCGGGGAGTCCGCCCGGATTCACCGTGGGCAGCAATGTCGACTACGGCTGCATCGACGAAGGCGTGCCGGTCGGGGATGTCGCGGCCTTCACCACCGCACGGGTCGTGGCTCGCCGCACCGGTCTGCTGATCGGCGGAACCGCCGGCGCCGCAATCAGTCTCGCACTGCGCCGCCTGGCCCTGGTGCCGGCCGGAAGCACGATCGTGGTGCTCGTCTGCGATGCCGGGGAGAAATATCTGGACACCATGTACGACGACGACTGGCTCCGCGCGCGCGGACTGCTCGACGAGGCCGCCCATCGGCGGCTGCACCGGCTGCTCGACGCCTACGCCGATTCGGTGGACATCGCGGCCGCCGATCTGTGCCGGAAGGCGGGCGCGTGATGTCCGCACTGCTCGGCAATCCCACGGGCCGATTGCGCGAATACCGGCCCGTCATCGCGCTGGCCTCTCCGATCGCGGGGATCCAGCTGGCCCAAGTCGCCTTGACCACGGTCGATCTGGCGATGATGGGCCTGCTCGGCGTCACCGCCATCGCCGCGGGCGGGATGGCCATCCTGCTCTACAACCAGTTGCGCACCATGAGCGTCGGCATGGTCACCGGAATCGGCAATCAGATCGCCGGTGCGGTCGGTCGGGGTGAGAAGCGCACCGGCAGTGACGAACTCGACGATGAGGCGCGCACCGAGATCCGGGAACTGGTCCGCGCCGGACTGTTCGTCGCGACGCTGGTCTCGATGCTGGCCGCGGTGATCCTGATCGGGCTCGGATTCGCGCTGCCGCTGTTCGGGCAACGCCGCGAAGTGGTCGACATGGCGCGGCCGATGATGATCGCCCTGGCTCCCGGGCTGGTGCCGATGCTGTGGCTGAATGTGTTGCGGCAGTTCACCGTCGGCATGCGCCGACCTGGGTCGCTGCTGCGCGTCACGCTGGTGTCGATCGTGGTCAACGTGCTGCTGGACGCCGCGTTCATCTACGGCTGGCTCGGCCTGCCCAAGCTCGGGGCGACCGGTATCGGCCTGGCCACCACGCTGGTTCAGGTGTTCACGCTGGTCTCGCTGTACCTGCAGATCCGGCGGGACGCGCAGCTGACCGGACTGCTCGCGCTGAATCTGTGGAATGTCGACCGGGCGACCGTGCGCCGCGTCGTCAAGATGGGCACCCCGATCGCGTTCACCTACGGCAACGAGGCCGCGATCACCTCCGTCGCGACCGTGCTCATGGGCATCTTCGGCCCGGAGCTGCTGGCCGCGAGCAATATCGTCAACCAGCTCGCCTATATCGTGTATCAGCTGAACATCGGTCTGTCCCAAGGATCTTCGATACTGGTCAGCCGCAGCGTGGGGCGCGGTGACCGCGACGAGGCCGGGCACATCGCGCGCCGGGTGCTGACCGTGAGCGTGGTGACCATGACGGCGTTCGGACTGCTGTACTGCCTCGCGCCTCGGGCGGTGCTGGCTCCGTTCCTGCACAACGACAGCGCCGCAGTGGTGGCCACCGCGAGCGCGTTGCTCTGGTTCGCCATCGCGCACCAATATCTCAAAGGCGCGCAGAACATCTGCGTCGGATTGCTGCGCGGTCTGGGGAACACCACCTCGAGTCTGCGCATCACGCTGATCAGCTATTGGGGCGTCGGAATTCCGGTCATGCTCATCGCCGCCTATCTGCTGCACTGGCGCGGATACGGGATCTGGCTGGGCTTGTGCGCCGGATTCGGGGCGACCGCGGTGCTGCTGCTCAGGCAGTTCCGCGCCGATCTGCGCGCCGAGTAGACCAACCGCCCGTCGGTCCGGAGTCGAGTGAAGGTGTTCGGTGTCGAGTGTGCTTTCGGCGCCGACACTTTCGCCGTAGCCGAGCCGGACCGTGGGCGGTGCGCGATCGGTCGGTTGAGGGGCCGCTGTACGGAATTCGGCCGGGTGCTGCCCGGTTCGCGTCCCGGGGCAGCGGCGATGAGATCGGTCGCGGCCATATCCGTCGCGGGTCGCGGATGCCGGTTGCCCGACTGTGCCGGATCTAGTCGGCCAACTGGTATCCGACCCCGCGATGGGTCTTCAAAGTCGTTCTGTCGAAGGGGATATCGATCTTGCTGCGCAGGTACCGGATGTAGACGGCCACCACGTTGTCCGGACCGTCGTAGTGGCTGTCCCAGACGTTGCGCAGGATCTCCGACTTGCTCACCACCGCGCCGGGATGTCGCATCAGGAATTCCAGCAATCCGAATTCCCTTGGTGTCAGAGACAATTCGACCTCACCGCGACGCACCGACCGTTGGCTCGGGTCCAGGGCCAGATCGCCGACGGTGAGAATCTCCTGCTGCTGTGGTGACTGCCGCCGCATCAGGGCGCGCAGCCGGGCGATGAGCACCACGAACGAGAACGGTTTGGTGAGGTAGTTGTCCGCGCCCATGTCGAGGGCGTCGGCCTCGTCGAGATCGCCGTTCTTGGCGGTCAGCATGAGCACCGGCGTCGTGACGTCCCCGGCGCGGATTCCGCGCAGGACTTCGTATCCGCTCAACCCCGGCATCATGATGTCGAGCACGATCGCATCGAAGTCGTACTCGGTCGCCATCCACAGTCCGTCGACGCCGTTGCCCGCGATGTCGACGTGAAACCCCTCCTGCTCGAGGCCGCGGCGAACGGTTTCCGCCAGACCCGCCTCGTCCTCGACTACCAGCACACGCATGACCCGTGCACCCCTTTCCGGCCCCGCAAACCCCCTGATGGTGACTCGACCCGACGTTTCACCTTAACTTAGGCTAAGCAAACTGTGCACGTGTGGTGAGGAGTCGGTATGCGACGGCAGATGCGAATCCGCGAACGCCTCGCGGGGTTGTGGCCGCCGTCCCGCTGGGGGTTGCGGCTGCGCTCGGCGCTGGTCGCCACGGCCGTCATCACGATCGTGCTCGGCTTCGGCGAGGGGCTCATGCTGGTGCTGCTGGGGCGATCGCTGCTCGGCACGGTCGACAGCGCCGCCACCGCACGGCTCGACGACGTCACCGCGCAATTGCGCACGACCCCGCCGATGACCGCGAGTCCGGCGCTGCTGGTCCCCAACGGATATGTCAGCATCGTCGAAATCTCGGACAGCTCAGGGCGATTGCTGCGATCCTCCGCGCGGCCCGGCACCCACCCACGGCTGGTTCCGGCCGCGGACGACGTCGTCGGGCAGTCGCTGGGCAGGGATTCGGATCTGCGGCTGTCCGCGCGTCGGGTCGACTCTCCGTGCGGGCGCGTCACGGTGCTGGTCGCGGCTGATATCCAGCCCATCGAGGACACCATGGGGGAGGTGGCGCTCGCCTTGGCGATCGGCACCCCGGTTGTCGTCGCGGTCGCCGCCGGAGCGACCTATGCGCTGGTCGGGCGTTCGCTGCTGTCGGTGGAGGCGATCCGTTCGCGCGTCGCGGGGATCGGCAGTACCGGGCTGTCCGAACGGGTGCCGGTGCCCTCGGCCCGCGACGAGGTCGCCCGGCTGGCCGCCACCATGAACGAGATGCTCGGCCGGATCGAGGCCGGCCACCTTGCCCAGCGGCGTTTCCTGTCCGACGCGTCCCACGAACTGCGCAGCCCGCTGGCCACCGTCCTGAGCGGACTGGAACTCGCCCGCGACCATCCCCGGGCATTCGACACCGACCTCGCCGCCCGCACACTGCTTCCCGAGGCGGAACGGATGCGCTACCTCATCGATGACCTGCTCATGCTCGCCGCCGCCGACGAGAACGGCCTCACCGTCCCGCTCACCGACGTCGACCTCGACGATGTCGCCGCCATCGCGCTCGAGGCGACGCGTCATCCCGCCGATGTGACACTCGCCAGACAGTTCAACCCGGTCAGAGTGCGCGGCGACGCACGATCGCTGACGCGGGTCGCCCGCAATCTGCTCGGCAACGCCATCACCCACACGCGCTCGATCGTCACCATCCGCACCGTGCGAACCCTGTCCGGCGCGCAGTTGATCGTCGACGACGACGGTCCGGGAATCCCGGTGTCCGAACGGGAACGGGTCTTCGAGCGCTTCGTCCGCCTCCAGGACGACCGCGGCCGCGACAGCGGCGGAACCGGGCTCGGACTCGCGATAGTCGCGGAAATCGTTGCCGCACATCGCGGTACCGTCACCATCGAGGATTCGCCCTACGGGGGTACGAGAGTGGTCGTGAAGCTCGGTACTTGAAACTCGAGCTCGGGCCGGGCCGAGGTCCCGGCTGATGTAACGTATTGATGGACAACAGGCCTCAGTGATCCAGCTCGGTTGTCACCTATCAGGAGTCTTCGCGTGGACGATCGGAGAAGTCCGAGACCGAGGCAGGTTTGCCGGGGGTTGTGCGGAGATCGTTGCCCGACACGCTGATCCAGGAGTTGGCTATGACCGATCTGGTCGGAAGGCCCGCTTCTCGTAGCCGAGGCGTCCAGCGGCATCGGCCGGACCGTGGCACAGCGTTGTGCCGCCGACGGGTTGGTGGTGCAAGAAAGGCGGCATGCAGTGGATCTTCGTGACGTCCCGTGCGGGCCCGGACGTTTGCCGGTTCTCGGACACGGTTGGAGAATATGGCGTGATCCGGTCCAGTTCATGGTGGATCTGGCCAGCGTCGGGAAAATAGCACGTGTCGATATCGGCAATCTCGTCGTCTATGTCATTACCGACTTCGAACTACTCCACAGGGTGTTGGTGGAGAACTCCGACGCCTACGAGCGAGGGCTCCTCTTCGAACGCATCCGGCTCATATTCGGGGAATCGTTGATCGTCGCGGATGGTCAGCGACACAGGGATCTTCGTCGTATGCTCCAACCCGCGTTCCATCGAACAGAGTTGGAAAGCTATGCGCACGTCGTAAAGCGTAACGCGGATGCGTTGGCGAGTTCGTGGCAGCCAGGCCAGATCATCGAGGCCCGTTCCGTACTGTTGGATTTGGTGATCGCCGACCTGCTCGGGTCGATGTTCTCGCACGAACCCGATACCGAAGAGCTGCAACTCATCTCGAGTCTGGTCGGGGACATAGGCGCAGGTGCCGTAGTGGGCAGTGTGCTGCCGAAGAGGGTTGCGAGTCTGCCATTGCCGGTGAACCGCAAATTCCTGTCGGCCGGAACGCAACTGCGGGAGTACTGCCAGGGCCTGCTTGTCGCGCGCCGGAACAGCGGTGACCGCCGGAACGACCTGATCGACATCCTGCTGAGTTCGTCAGATGATGAATCGCGTAGTGACAAGTTCCTGGCAGAGCAGGCCGTGACCATTCTCTTCGGCGGGATCGACGCCTCGACCGCCATGTTGACCTGGGCTCTGTACGAGTTGTCCCAGCGTCCGGAGGTGGCTTCGAAACTGCGGCAAGAGATCTCCGCCGCGGGAGATATCGGCCCCCGAGGCCTCGACCAGCTCGACTACCTGAACCGGTTCCTGAACGAGGTCACGCGGATCCATTCGCCACTGCTGCAGACCAGACGCAGCGTCACCACGGTCGAACTCGACGGTTTCACATTTCCCGCTGGAACCGATATCGGCTACAGCATTGCGGCGATTCACCGCAACCCGCATATTTTCGCCGATCCGAACACTTTCGACCCCGATCGGTGGTCGGCCTCCCGCTCCGGGGCGAAATGCAGGAGCTTCGTTCCGTTCAGCATGGGCAATCAGATGTGTATCGGCAACAATTATTCCTGGATGGCACTGCAGACGACTCTGCACAGTCTGCTGTCGAAGTGGGAGTTCCAGCCGGTGACAACCAAGAAGCTCCCGCGAGCCATGGGTCCGATCCCGGTGATGGGAAGGCTTCCGCTCGAGGTTCGTCCGGTTTCTGTGTGATCGCGCGGGGCTTGGCTCAGGTTGTGCTTGATCTGGTGAGCGTCGTTCTGCGATATCCGGATATCCGGCGAATGAGGACCGGTAGGACGGCTGTGCCGACGAAGAGGGTGACGGCGATGAGGATGAAGTAGAGCAGAGATCCATTGCGGCCGAAGCGAGGGAGGAAGGCGACTTCCTGGCCGGTTGCGGCGACGGCGTTGAGGAACGGCGCGTAGGCCTGCAGGGTGTACCCATGGGGTAGCAGATTGATGGCGTTCTCGGCCACATAAACCCAGAACAAGAGGACGGCGACGGCGGCGGACGGCGTGCGAATCAGTGACCCGACCGCGACACCCACTCCACATGCGGCGAACGCGTAGCTCGGGACGGTCCAGAGGAACCGGATACCAGCGGAGTCGGTGATGTCCACTGCCCCATAGATTTGCGGGAACTGGTGTGGCAGCGTGACCATGACGACGACGAGCAGGACGACTGTCATTATCGCCGTGATGACGCCGTAGTAGATCCACCGGGCCAACGCGACCGGCCAGGACCGGGGAAACAGGAAGGCATTGAGATCGCTTGTCTGACCGCGCCATTGGGTGGCGTGGGCGTAGGCGGTGGTGACCATCATGACCGACACGGACAACGTGATCACCCAGTACACGGAGTTGGTGGTGGAGGCCTTGGCTACGTAACTCTGTCCGGGGAGGGTGGCGAGTCGTTCTGCGACAGCGGCGATTCCGAAGGTGATGACCAGCGGCAGAACGAAGGTGAGGGGGACGGCGGCGGTCCACAGGAAGCTGCGTCCGGTGGTGCGGGTCCATTCGGCGGCGATGCCGCGGCGGATCAAGGTGGCCGGGCCGGGACCGTTCATGGGGCCACTCCGAACGCGACATCGGCCGGCAGTCCGGCGATTCGCAGGTAGGCGTCTTCGAGGCTGGTCTCACCAGGACCCAGGGTTTTCATGAGCTGGGCGAACGGCTGGTCGGTCAGAATGCGCTGGTTGCCGAGGACGACGATGTGGTCGGCGTTGCGTTCGACCTCATCGAGCAGGTGCGAGGCAACCAGGACACAGGTCCCGGCATCGGCGAGGTGGCGCAACAGTTCACGTATCCAGCGGATGCCCGCGACGTCGAGACCGTTGAGAGGTTCATCGAGCAGCAGGGTTCGAGGCTCGGAGAGCAATGCGGCGGCGATGCCGACACGTTGGAGCATGCCGAGCGAATAGTGCCCCAGCCGGCGATCGGCGACCCGGACGAGGTCGACCATCTCGAGGACGTCGCCGACCCGGCCGGTGGGCAGTCCACGAGCGCGGGCGATCCAGCGCAGGTGCCGACGTGCGGTGTGGCGTGGGTCGAAAGCTCGGTAGTTGAGGTGCATTCCGAGAGTTGCCGGTGTGGTGTGATGGGCCCGGATGAGGGTGTCGTCGACCCGGACGGTGCCGGTAGCTGGCGCGATGATGCCGCAGATACACCGCAGCAGCGTGGTTTTGCCGGTGCCGTTGAGACCGATCAGGTAGGTGAGTGCCCCGTCTGCCACGGTCAGTTCGGGGACTTCGAGGACGGTCACGCCCGAGTAGCTCAGGGTGAGGTCACGAATATCGATCACGGCGCACGGAGCCGATCAGAAGTCGCAGGCCATCGCCAGCCCCACGGCCTTGACGCCCTCGCACACGGAACTGTTGGACAGCTTCCAGACACCATCGATACGCTTCCAGACCACGCGCGCAACCAGATCCGGTCGTCCCGCTGTCTTGCTGCGCAGCATTGCGGTGTGTACGTTGCCGTTCTGGGTTTCGGGACCGGTGATCTGATTCGATCCGAGCGGAGCCCGGAACAGACCGAGGTTGTAGAGGGTGCGCGCGACCACGACCGCCTTCATGCCGCCTTCCAGATTGGCGGCCTTGGCCTCGTCGGAGGCGGGTGTTTCGATCAGGAACGCGACTTGGGCGTGGAGATCCTCCAGGGTGGGGACCTCTCGGGTGATGAGGAACTTGCCGGGATCGGCGAAGGCGACAGGGGCACCGACAACCGAGGTGCCGGTCGTGACGATGGCGACCGCTGCGATCGTCGACACGACACCAGCGACAGTTTCGAGGGTCTTCATCACGTCATCCTCTGATCGACTGGGAAAGCACCTGATGCACGCTCGAATGTGCAGGCGGCCAACAAGTATTCGAGACTACTCCTGTTCCTGTCGGCCCTCAGGGTTTGCGGCCGATGGCACCGAGCATGACCATTCGAGTCTCCGGCAAGTCGGGGCGCAGCCACTGCTGCACCGGCACCACGCCAGGTTCGAGCAACTCGAAGCCGGCGAAGAATGCCTCCGTCTGCGCTGTGGACCGAAAGGCGACCTGGGCTGAACTGTCATTGGTGCCGGTGAGCACCTGGAGTATCGCCGGGTCGGAATCGAGGGAGCCATGACCGATCGCCAGGTAACTGCCTGGTGCCAACTGATCCCGGAAGGCGGCGACGATCTCGGCGGGGTGTTCGGAGTCCATCACGTAATGCAGCACACCGATGAGCGTGATTGCCACTGGCTCGTTGAAATCGATCAGGGTGTGGTTCTTCAGCTGATCGAGGATGTCGTCGGGACGACGAATGTCGCCCAGCAGCGCAGAGACATCGCGTGGTTTTGCCAGCAGCGCGTCGCAATGGGCGTGCACGACCGGGTCGTAGTCGACATACACCACCCGCGCTGACGGCTCGATCTTCCGAGCCACCTCATGCACGTTGGGCGAGCTCGGGATCCCCGAGCCGAGATCGAGGAACTGACGGATACCGGCTGCCGCGGCCATCTCGACCGCTTTGAGCATGAAACTCCGGGTGAACCAGGCCAAGGTCTTGAGTTCGGGTGCGCGAGAGAGCATTTCATCGGCCATGTCGCGGTCGATCTCGCGATTGTCCTTTCCGCCCAGCAGATAGTCATACACCTTGGCAGAGTTCAGCTGACCGGGGTTGAACGGCTGCGGCGTTCGGTTGTTCTCCGCCGCAACATGATCCGAATTCATAGGTTCTTCCGGCCGTTTCACGAATCTGTTTCAGCCAAGGCGACTGCGTGTGCTACGGCGGACCGCGCCCGGTCGACGGTCGTATAGCGGCCCAGACCGCATGGGGACGCGACGTCCAACAGACCGCCGTAGGCCGACTCCGCCGCTGCCAGTGCCTGTCGTGCTTGCGCGAGCGGCTGCGCCGGATGTGCGAGCCCGGCGATGACACGCGTGCCGGCAGGCAATTCGAGGCGTTCCAGGGGCGCGTAGTACCGCGGCCGAACCGGCGCCTGTTTGCCGTCGCCGATGGGGAGGTGGACGAAATCGAGATGCCTTCCCGCAGGCCAGTATCGCGCTATCGCGTTGGCCAGCGCGACGACCGAGGCCATCGATCTCGGCGCCACGGCCGGCTTGTCGTCGAGGCTCCCGTAGCACAGGTGCACACCGAAGCGGGCGTTATGGGGTGCCCGTGCGACGAGGCGTGCGATCGCGCGACCCGCCACGGTGGCCGGGCCCTGCCGCACGCCCGCAGGTGTTTGTGCGCACAGAAGCGTCTCCGCTGCCAGTTCGAGTTGGAATACGACGTTGTCCCGCAACGCCTCATGGATACGGACGATCTCCCTGACGGTGGCGTCGACGATCGGGCGGTAATAGGGGAAGCCTCGGTCACCACGGCCGGCCGAGCCTCGCCGCCACATGAGCATCCGCGCCTCGAAGGCGATGAAGCCGATGACAAGGGGCGTCGGTATGCCTACCTGCAAGCGAAGTCCGGGATCGGTCCGGCGCATGTCGACCAACGCGTCCATGGCACGCCTGGCCTCCTGCGCATAGCCGAGCGCGTGGTCGATATCGTCTTCGCCCAGTGATCGGCCCCCCCGAAGCCGAAAGGTGTCGCGGGAGCGCAGTGTCGACCAATCACCGCGGCGCGCGGGCGCCAGCGCCGGGACGCTGTCGAACCGGTCGATGATGGGTCTGACGTACCACTGGGCGCGATATGGATCCGCCTCACCGCCCGGAACCATGCCGTCCAGGAATTCACCGGCTGTGTCGACAGCGAACGCCATTGCCTTGTCTGGACTGTCCAACTCCGCGGGCAAGCTGCCCACGAAGTGAACCCTACGCTTGGGCTGCACCGCGCCAGTGTCGCACATCGGCCATCCCTGAGACATGGGCGTTCCCCGGCTATTTCGGCGATCATGCGCTTGCGATGCAGTCGGCGGCGATTCGGGCTGCGGTGGCCAGGTCGGCGGGTGGAAGGGTGGCGTAGCCGAGGGGGATGCCGAATTCTCGGGGTGGGCCGCTGTGGTGGCGGGCCAGGCCGTCGAGCAGGACGCCGTGGGTGCGGGCCGCGGCGACGGCGCGTTGTTCGTGGGCGGCGGTGGGGAGCGGCACGGTGACGTGGGAGCCCGCGTCGTCGCCGCTGACGTCCAGGCCGTGCGCGCGCAGTTCGTCCACCAGAAGCGCTCGGCGAGGGGGCATTTCGCGGCGGAGGCGGCGCAGGTGGCGGGCCAGATCGCCGTGGCGGGCCAGCTCCACCAGAACCCGCTGTCCGGCGGGAGCGGGATGGGTGCCGATCCATTCACGTTGTGCCACTACGGCATTCGCGATCTCCGGCGTCGCGACCAGCCAGCCGACGCCCAATGTGGTGGACAGGATCTTCGATGTGGTGCCCAGGTGGATCACCACATCGGGAGCCAGTGTGGCCAGCAGTGGGAGCGGAGCGGTGTCGTAGCGCAGTTCGCCGTCGTAGTCGTCCTCGATCACCAGGGCTCCGGTGCGGCGGGCGAAGTCGACCAGGGCGACGCGGCGGGTGGCGGGCAGGCGCGCGCCGAGCGGAAACTGGTGTGCCGGTGTGCAATACACGGCGCGAACATTCGGCGGTATCAGGTCCACCCGGAGGCCGTCGGCATCGAGTGGGACGGGCACCACCCGGATGCCCGCGGCCCGCAGCGCGCCGACCGCACGCAGATATCCGGGTTCCTCCACCGCCACCGCATCGCCGGGGCGCAGCAGCGCGGACGCGAGTTCGCTGACGGCCGAGCCGGTTCCATTGGTGGCCAGCACCACGGTTTCACTGCCCGCGCCCAGGCCGCGGTGCCGCAGCAGATGTTCCGCGACGACCTCGCAGTAATCGGGCTCACCCGCTCTGTTCTTGTGCGCCGCGGGAATTCGATCTCCGGCCGCGCGCCACGCCCGTCGCCAGGCCGCTCGGTCGATCGCCGCGACGCACGGGGTGCCCGGGACGAGGTCGAGCAGATCCGCGGCCGGATCCTCGGCGGTGACGGAAGCGGGGCTGTGCGGTGCGGCGGCGGGCGAGGCGGTGAGATAGGTGCCCGAACCGTGGCGACCGCTGAGCCAGCCCTCGGCGTGCAACTGGTCGTAGGCCGCGGTGATCACCGTGCGGCTGACGCCGAGCTGGGCGGCCAGCGTGCGCGAGGAGGGCAGCCGGTCGCCGCCGCGCAGTCGGCCCTCGGTGGCGGCGCCGCGCAGGCCGTCGGCGACCTGCACGGCCAGCGGTGTCGCCGACGTGCGGTCGATCAGGAGTGGCAGATCCGGCTGGCCCATTAAGTGGTCTTTCGAAAGAGTGCGTAATTGGCCATTCGATAATGCCACTGGTGCGAGGAGTCTGAAAGTATGACCGAGTCAGTCGCCACCCGCACTCCGCTCTCGCCGACGCCCCGCAGCACCCTGACCCGGTACCGGGGCCAGCGCGACGCCACCGACCGCGCCGCGCTGGACGCGATCCTCGACGCCGCCACGATCTGCCATCTCGGCGTCCTGATGCACGGCGCTCCGGTCGTGCTGCCCACCATCTACGGACGCGACGGAGACACTCTCTACCTGCACGGATCCACCGGAGCGGGCAATCTGCGCGCGGCCATGACGAGCGATGTGTCGGTCGCGGTCACCCTCGTCGACGGCATCGTCTACGCGCGGTCGGCCATGCACTTCTCGATGAACTACCGCTCCGCGGTCGTGCACGGCCGCCCGGTCGAACTCACCGATCACGACCAGCGCCTGCACGCCCTGCGCGTCATCGTCGAACACGCCGCCCCCGGCGCCTGGGACACCGTCCGCTCACCCACCAAGAAGGAACTGGCCGCCACCACCGTCCTGTCCCTCGACCTCACCGAAGCCTCGGTGAAAACCCGCGCGGGCGATCCCGGTGACGACGAATCGGACCTCACCGCGAACGTCTGGGCGGGCGTCCTGCCCACCCGTCAGATCTTCGACGCACCGATCCCCTCCGCCGACCTGGTCCCGGGCATCGAGATCCCGCAGCACGTCCTGGACCGCCTGGGGCAGTAGCCCATTCGTCGATCGCCGACGGTCGCTCGGGCTGCTGGGCAGCGTCCCTCGCGGAAACCGGATGCGCATCGTCCGATCGCCCCGGCGCTGCGCTGGGGACTTCGCGGATCGTAGCGAGTCGGGGCACGTCGCCGGTGAGATCCACCGCTGCGTGCGGGGACTGCGGCGGCCGGGTCGATCGTGTTCGGACGGGCTACCAGAAGGTCGGCGTCAGGTCGTGCGTCGCGAGGACGGATCGGGCGAGATCGCTCAGGGCCCTGGGGGATCGGATGTGGGCGGGGTCCAGCGAGGTGAGGGCGAGGGTGTAGGTGTCGGCGAGGCGGGAGAGGTAGGCGGACAGGCGGGTTCGGGGGAGTGGGGGTGTGAGGCCGGGGTGGATGGCGCGGGCGGCGACGCCGCGGCAGTGATGTGGGCCCAGGTGGGACAGGGTGTTCGGCAGTCGTCCGATGTTGGAGCACAGGATGTCGCGTTCCCCGGCGCCGCGGGTCAGAGCGTGGGCGGCGCGGGCGGGGAGGACCTGGAGGATCTCCTCGGGCATGCCGCCGGGGCTGGACATGCGGTATTCGTATGCGGCACGGCACTTTTCGCGCAGAGCGGCGACGGTGTCCGAGCGGGTGACGGTGACCGAGGTCATCGCCATGTCGTTGTCGACGCGCGGTTCGCCCCGGGTATCGACCGGAATACTGGCCGAGATCTCCGAACCGTCGAATCCACTGTCCCACAACATCTGTGCGATCAGGTGGACGAACAGGCTGTTACCCGTCGCGGCGCGTGCGGTGGCGGCGAGTTCCCAGTCCGCCACCGGAATCTCCAGTACGACACCGCAGGTGTCGGCCGGGTCCGAGCGGCTCGGTGCGGTGCTCGCGCGTTCCGGCACACCCTGTCGCAACGCCCGCGCCGCACCGCTCAGAACGATGCCCCACTGTCGTCGCGCGTCCACCCAATCCGACTGTGGTGCTGTGACTTCCGCTGACGCGGCGCCCGAGAGCGCCTGATCGACCGCGATCGTCAGACCGCGCCCGTCGGCCAGGACGTGGGAGCAGGTCAGTGCGACGACCGAACCCCCGTCCGCGAGCGCCGCGGTGGCCAGTCGCCACCCCGGACCGTATTCCGGATCCAGATCGAAACCCTGGGTATCGGCCCAGTCGAGCACCTCGTCCGCGCGCAGCACCCGCTCGGCGATCTCCAGCGGATGCGCGCTGAGATTCGCCCGCCAATACGGCCGCGCCCCCGGAATCCGAGCCCGCACCACGCGCCGACCCAGCGGCCCCGTCCGCAGGGCGGCATGCACCTGTTCCAGCACTTCCGGCCCGACCCGATCGGCGGTCCGCCACAGCCCCTGCAACGCGATCGGCGTGCCCATACCCCGATGGGTGCGCAGAAAGATCTCGTCGACGACGCCGAGTCGGCTCATCGGGCGCTGATCGGCAGGCATGTCGTCATCGTGCCATCGCCGCACGCCGTGCGTTCGGCGGGATGTCGCCTCCGGGCCGCGCAGTCGTATCTCGCGTCACACGCGCCGTCTCGGACGGCCGTAGCTGGGCTCATGGCGGTTCGGTGGGCGTCGAGTCCGTCGTGTCGCTGGGCATCGGCGTCGGGGCGTTGTCCCGTGCGTTGTTCGGCCGAATGTCACCCTCGACGCCGACCGGGTCAGGCAGGGCGGCCGTGGCGGCCCTCGCCGGAGGCGAAGCGTTGTGCGCCCGCGAGCGCGCCGTCGGCGTCGGACAGGGCGTTCATGCCGTGGCGGAATTCGTTCGCGATGGCGGAGGTCTCGTCCAGGCCCTGCTGTTCGAGTGCGGACATCCGGTCCGAGCGCAGGCAGGTCTGCGGGAGCGCGGCCAGCTCTCGTGCGAGATCCTCTGCGGCACTGCGTGATTCGCCATTGGGTACGACGCGGTTCACCAGGCCCGTCTGCAATGCCTCGGTGGCGCCGACGGCGCGGCCGGTCAGGATCATGTCCATGGCCCGGCCCTCGCCGATGATGCGCGGCAGCCGAACCGTGCCGCCGTCGATGAGCGGAACGCCCCAGCGTCGGCAGAATACGCCGAAGGTGCTGTCCTGCTCGGCAATTCGCAGATCGCACCACAGCGCCAGTTCGAGTCCGCCGGCCACCGCATACCCCGAGACCGCGGCGATCACCGGTTTGGACAGGCGCATCCGGGTCGGGCCCATCGGCCCGTCGCCGTCCGGCGTGACGTGATTGGACCGCTCGGTGCCCAGACCCTTGAGATCGGCTCCGGCGCAGAAGGTTCCGCCCGCACCCCACAGCACCGCGACCGCGGCCGCCGGATCGGCGTCGAACTCCCGGAACGCATCCGCCAGCGCGTCCGCCGTCGGACCGTCGACCGCGTTGCGAGCCTCCGGCCGATCCAGAACGACGGTGAACACCGGCCCGCTGCGCTCGATTCGGACGCTCACGTTTTCTCCTCGCTGGTTGTCCTGCCGACACCCCGACGATACGTCCCCGAACCGCCCTTGCGTCAAGAAATGAATTTGTGATTCACTTCTTGTGTGGCCTACCGCAGAACCCCCGCTGTACAGGCCCGTCTCGACAAGCAGGCGGGTGTGATCGTGCATGCCGCCACGCGGGTGCTCTCGCGGGAGGGCTTCGCCGGGCTGTCGATGGCTGCGGTCGCGGCCGAGGCGGGCGTGGCCACGGGCACGGTGTACAAGCACTACAGCGGTAAGGCCGAACTGGTCACCGCGGTGTTCCGCGAGGTCGTGGGGCGTGAGGTGGCCGCCGTGGCCGAGGCGGGCGGGTCGGGTGGCGTCGTCGAGCGCGTCACCGCATCCGTGGAGACCTTCGCCGGGCGCGCGTTGAAGAATCCGAAACTGGCGTACGTCCTGCTCGCCGAGCCGGTGGATACCGCCGTGGACGCCGAACGGCTGCGCTTCCGCCGCGCCTTCGCCGAGATCTACGAAACCGCCGTCGCCGAGGGGGTGGCCGGTGGCCAGTTGCCGCCGCAGAATCCCCGTGTCAGCGCCGCCGCACTGGTCGGGGCCATCGGCGAGGTGCTGGTCGGGCCGCTCGCGGAGGCCCGGCAGAGTGAGTCGGTGATTCCCGAACTGGTGGATTTCGCCTTGCGCGCGTTGGGATTTCACGACATTCGCAATACGGACAGCGCGCGTGGAGATGCGCGCATCCCGCAGACCCGCGACGACCGCACTCCGGCGTCGCCCGAATAGGAGTTCCGCATGCCCACCCACGAGGTGTTCAACCAGGTTCCGAATATCGTTCCGTTCGACAACTCGCACAATCCGGCGCTGATCGAGGGCCTGCACCGGGAGGGCGCTGGCTGGGTGGAACCCGAAGTGCGCGAATTGGGCGCGCTCGCAGGCGGATTCGAGGCCCAGGAGTGGGGCCGGGTGGCCAACGAGTACCCGCCGGTGCTGCACACGCACGACCGCTACGGCAATCGGGTCGACGAGGTGGAGTTCCATCCGTACTGGCATCGGCTGATGGACGTCGCGGTGACACACGGCCTGCACGGCTCACCCTGGCTGGACGAACGTCCCGGCGCGCACACCGCCCGCGCGGCCAAGTTCTACACCTGGGGCATGGCCGACGCCGGGCACATGTGCCCGATCTCGATGACCTACGCGATCGTGCCCGCCCTGCGGCACAATCCGGAGCTGGCCGCCCGCTACGAGCCACTGCTGGGTTCGCGCACTTACGATTTCGGCCTGCGCGAGCCGTCCACCAAGGCCGGTCTGATCGCCGGAATGTCGATGACGGAGAAGCAGGGCGGCTCGGACGTCCGCGCGAACACCACCGCCGCCACACCGCAATCCGACGGCAGCTACCGCCTCGTCGGGCACAAGTGGTTCACCTCCGCGCCGATGTCGGACATGTTCCTGACCCTGGCTCAGGCGCCGGGCGGGCTGTCCTGCTTCCTGCTGCCGCGCGTCCTGCCCGACGGCAGCCGCAATGCCCTTCGCCTGCAGCGTCTCAAGGACAAACTGGGCAACAAGTCCAATGCCTCCTCGGAGATCGAATACGAGAACGCCGTCGGCTGGCTGGTCGGCCAGGAGGGCGCGGGCGTCAAGACCATCATCGAGATGGTCAATATGACCCGGCTGGACTGCGTGATCGGTTCGGCCACCGGCATGCGCGCCGGGCTCGTACAGGCGGTGCACCACGCGCGCCATCGGGAAGTGTTCGGCGCCAAGCTGATCGATCAACCCGCGATGCGCAACGTGCTGGCCGATCTGGTGATCGAATCCGACGCGGCCACCACCGTGATGATGCGTCTGGCCGGGGCCACCGACCGGGCCGGGAGTGATCCCGCCGAGGCGGCGCTGCGCCGGATCGCGCTGGCGGTCACCAAGTACTGGGTGTGCAAGCGCGCCCCCGCACATGCCGCGGAAGCGTTGGAATGCCTGGGCGGCAACGGATATGTCGAGGATTCGGGCATGCCCCGGTTGTTCCGCGAGTCCCCGTTGATGTCCATCTGGGAGGGTTCGGGCAATGTCGCGGCGCTGGATGCGTTGCGCGCCATGGGACGTCAGCCCGAGAGCGTGGAGGCGTACTTCAACGAGGTCTCCCTCGCCCGTGGCGCGAATCACCACCTCGACGACGCGATCGACCGAATCGGCAAGGAACTCACCGACCTCGGCGAGATCGAATACCGCGCTCGCCGCGTGGTCGAACTGATGGCGCTGGTCCTGCAGGGCGCGCAACTGGTTCGCCACGGCCATTCCGCCGTCGCGGATGCCTTCTGCGCCAGCAGGTTCGGCGGTGACTGGGGTATCGCCTTCGGCACCCTGCCCACCGGTGTGGACACCGCAGCCATCCTGGCACGCGCCTACGTCGACTGACCGGGCGCGCGGCCCGGCATGCCGCTGCCCGGCGACACGTGAGCAGCGACACGCTTCCTGGCTTGTACCAGGGGGATTAGCGTCGGGGTATGGCACGTACAACGGCGTACACACAATTCATCGCGCTGCCGCCGGAACGATTGTGGGCGGTGCTGGCGGATCCGGTTCGCTGGCCGGAATGGAATCCAGCCGTCGTCTCGGTGCGGCTGCGGGAAGCGCCCGGGGTGGGAGTGCAAGGCGATTATCTGCCCAGCGGCCGGGTGAACGCGGCCGTGCACGGCAGGCTGGCCCGGCCCTTCACGATCACGAGTTTCGTACCCGGCCGGGAACTGGTCGTGCAGCAGCCGGAACCGGCCGGGGTGATGCGGATCTCCTGGACGTTGACGCCCCGCCCCGGCGGCACCGAACTGGTCCAGCGAGTCGGCCTCGTCGGTGCCGGCGCGCCGATCTTCTGGTCCGTCATCGGCGGGCGGTTGCAGGCGCACGCCCGGGTCGGTTTCGCCCGGCTGGCCCGGCTCGCCGGGATCACCCCGGCCGACGGCGCGCTGACCGTCGTGATCGCCGGCGGCAGTGGGGCTCTGGGACGCAATATCGCGGCCGATCTGACCTGTCGTGGGCTGCGGGTGCGCATTCTGACCCGTCGCCGCGATCCCGAGCTGCCGTTCGAACAGGTGGAATGGGACGGCCGCAGCGTCGGGGATTGGGCAGGCGCGCTGCGTAATTCGGGCCCCACCGCAGTGATCAACCTGGCCGGGAAGCTGGTGGACTGCCGCCCGACCGAAGCCAATGTCGTCGAATTGCGCCGCAGCCGCGTCGATCCGACCGCGGCCCTGGTCGCCGCGTCCGCGACGCTGGACCGCCCGATCGCTCACTGGATCCAGGCCAGCACCACCGCGATCTGGTCCGACGCCGGTGAGATGCGGTGCACCGAAACGACTCCACTTCCGCAGGGACTGCCGCAGATGACCGGCGTCGCCCGGCCGTGGGAGCAGGCTTTCGAGGGCGCGAACGCCGAACACCACACGATCCTGCGCACCTCGATCGTGCTGGACTCGGATTCCCCTGCCCTGCAACGCCTGTGCGATCTGACCCGCGCCGGGCTCGGCGGCCGCGTCGGCCCGGGTGACCAGTGGTTCAGCTGGATCCACGTCGAGGACTGGCTGGCCCTGATCCGCGCCGCCCTCGGGCTCGACCCCGAGGTGCGCCTACCCGACGGAATCCTGGTCGCCGCAACGGATTACCCGGTCCGCAACCGCGACCTGATGATCGTGCTACGGCGTCACCTGCACCGTCCGCCCGCGCCCCCGACCCCCGCACCGCTGCTGAAGCTCGGTGCGGTCTTCCTGCGCACCGACCCGGCCCTGGGCCTCACCGGTCGTCATGCGACCTCGGAAGTCCTGCCGCACACCGGATTCCGATTCCGCTACCCGACCCTGGACGAAGCCCTGGGGAATCTGCTCCCACACTGAAACTCCGCGATCAGCGGTGCTCGCGGTACCAGCCGATGAGGGCGTCGGTGGACGAATCTCCCTGGGAGGCAGGATCTTCGTCGGAGGTGAGCAGCGGGGCCAGTTCGAGCGCCTGCTGTTTGCCGAGTTCCACGCCCCACTGGTCGAAGCTGTCGATGCCCCAGATGGTGCCTTCCACGAAGACCTGATGTTCGTAGAGGGCGATGAGCTGGCCCAGGACCGAGGGGGTCAGCTCGGGGGCGAGGATGGCGGTGCTGGGCCGGTTGCCGGGCATCACCTTGTGCGGCACCACGTTCGGGTCGGTGCCCTCCGCGGCGATCTCCTCGGCGGTCTTGCCGAACGCCAGCACCTTGGTCTGCGCGAACAGGTTGCTCATCAGGATGTCGTGCATGCTGCCGGTACCGTCGCGGGTCGGCAGATCGTCGGTGGGCCGGGCGAATCCGATGAAATCGGCCGGAATCAGCCGGGTGCCCTGATGCAGCAGTTGATAGAAGGCGTGCTGGCCGTTCGTGCCGGGCTCACCCCAGAAGATCTCACCGGTGGAGGTCGTGACCGGGGAGCCGTCCGCGCGCACCGATTTGCCGTTGGACTCCATGGTCAACTGCTGTAGGTAGGCCGGGAAACGGGCCAGATCGTTCGAGTACGGCAGCACCGCCCGCGACTGCGCACCGAAGAAGTTCGAGTACCACACGCCGAGCAGACCCAGCAGCACCGGCGCGTTCTCCGCCAGCGGCGTATGCGCGAAATGCTCATCGACACTGTGCATTCCGGCCAGGAACTCCGCGAATCGCTCGCGTCCGATCGTCGCCATCACCGACAGTCCGATCGCCGAATCCACCGAATAGCGGCCGCCGACCCAGTCCCAGAAGCCGAACATGTTGGCGGTGTCGATGCCGAACGCCGCCACCCGCTCGGCGTTGGTGGACACGGCGACGAAATGTTTGGCCACCGCGTCCTCACTCAGTGCCGCCACCAGCCAGCGGCGCGCGGCGGTGGCGTTGGTGAGCGTCTCCAGCGTCGAAAAGGTCTTGGAGGCAATGATGAACAGCGTCGAGGCCGGATCGAGGCCGTCGAGTTTCGCGGTCAGATCGGCGGGGTCGACATTGGAGACGAACCGCGCGGAGATTCCGGCGTCGACGTAGTGCCGCAGTGCCTGGTACGCCATCACCGGGCCCAGATCCGAACCGCCGATGCCGATGTTCACCACCGTCGTGATGCGCTCGCCGGTCGCGCCGCGCCACTGCCCGGAGCGCAGCGAATCGGTGAAATCGCCCATGGCGCGCAGCACTTCGTGCACTTGCGCGCCCGCGTCCTCGCCGTCGACGAGCTGCGCGGTCCCCGGCGGCAGCCGCAGCGCGACGTGCTGCACCGCGCGATCCTCGGAGGTGTTGATGTGCTCGCCGCGGAACATCGCGTCGCGGCGCTCGGCCACCCCCGCGACCTCGGCCAATTCGACCAGCAGATCGAGGGTTTCGCGGGTCACGCGGTGCTTGCTGTAGTCGATGTGCAGATCCGCGATCTGAACTGTCAGCTCGCGGCCGCGCTCGGGATCCTGGGCGAAGAGATCCCGCAGTGTCCGGTCGGCGATCGCCGAGAAGTGATCGTGCAGTTTCCGCCAGGCCGCCGTCGCGGTGATGTCGCTGCTCACCGATCCGACATTACCGCCAGACCCGGGCCCGCGTCGGCAATGCATCCGATGTCGCCGGCCGCGGCGACGGGGTCGTCGCGGCCGAGGCGATCGCTCGGTCCTACTGGCAGACCCACATCCAGTGCGTGCCGTAATGCTCGGCGGCACTGCCGTCCAGATGGACCCAGGCCTTGTGGCCCGGCTTGTTTCCACCGGCCCGGCACGGGTCGCCGACGTGCTCGCCGTTGGGCGGCGCGGGTGGGGTGCTGCTGTCCGGCGGAGTCTGGGTGCCCATCCCGCCGCTCCCGCTGGCGATGGGGCCGAGGTCGATTCCGGCGATGGTGGCGGCACCAGCCGCGCCCGCCGAGAAGGCGGCGAGGGCGAGGGTCATGACTGCTACGGCAGCCGTTTTCTTCACGATTGGATCTTCTCCTCACACGATCTTCGTTCGATCTTCGTTCGGTGTTCATCCCGGGCCGCGAACGCTGTTCGACAGGGCAGAGCGCATCCGGGACCGACTGCCATCAGACCACGATCGAGGCCGGTCCGCAGTAACGACGACGTCGGGCCGGACCCCGCCGACCGAGGCGCATCCGAACCTCCCGGAGGGTTGGACAACCGGGCATAGGCTGGTCACATGGTGTCCGAACGTGAACTACTCGCATCCGTCCCCACACAACTCTGGATCGGTGGCCCGGTGGATGCCACCGGTGGTGCCACCTTCCCGGTCGAGAATCCGGCGACCGGCGAAACCCTCGTCGAGGTAGCCGACGCATCGCCCGAGGACGCGATGCGCGCCCTCGACGCCGCGGTCGCGGTGCAGGACGAATGGGCCGCCACCCCGGCCCGTCAGCGCGGTGAGATCCTGCGCGCGGTCTACGAGCGGATCATCGAGCGCACCGAGGATTTCGCGCTGCTGATGACCCTGGAAATGGGTAAAGCCCTGCCCGAGAGCCGCAACGAGGTGCGTTACGGCGCGGAGTTCTTCCGGTGGTTCAGCGAGGAGGCCGTGCGTATCCACGGTCGCTATCAGACGGCGCCGACCGGCACCGGTCGCATCATGGTGCACAAGCAGCCGGTCGGGCCGTGTCTGGCGATCACGCCGTGGAACTTCCCGCTGGCCATGGGAACTCGCAAGATCGGCCCCGCGCTCGCGGCGGGCTGCACGATGATCGTCAAACCGGCCTCGGCCACTCCGCTGACCATGCTGCTGCTGGCGCAGCTGTGCCGCGAGGCGGGCCTGCCCGACGGTGTGCTGTCGGTGATCACCAGCCGCCGTTCCGGCGCGGTGACCGCACCGCTGATCAACGATCCGCGGCTGCGCAAGCTCACCTTCACCGGTTCGACGGAGGTCGGCAAGAAGCTGGTGGAGTCCTCCGCGCACGGTCTGCTGCGCACCTCGATGGAACTCGGCGGCAACGCCCCGTTCGTGGTGTTCGACGACGCCGACGTCGACGCGGCGGTCGCGGGCGCGATGCTGGCCAAACTCCGCAACGGCGGGGAGGCGTGCACCGCGGCCAACCGCTTCCACGTGCACAACTCGGTGATCGAGGAGTTCACCGAGAAGTTCGTCGCGGCGGTCCAGGAGACCAGACTCGGTGCGGGTGCGGATCCGGACACCACGCTGGGCCCGCTGATCAACGCCGAGCAGCTCGACACGGTCAGCGAACTGGTCGAGGACGCGGTGACCAAGGGTGCGCAGGTGCGCACCGGCGGTAAGGCGCCCGGCGGTCCCGGATACTTCTACCCGGCCACCGTGCTGTCCGATGTGCCCTCGGACGCCCGCATCCTGAGCGAGGAGGTGTTCGGACCGGTCGCGCCGATCATCGGCTTCGAGACCGAGGAGCAGGGCCTTGCCGCGGCCAACGACACCGAATACGGCCTGGTCGCCTACGTCTACACCCGGGATCTGGATCGGGCGCTGCGGATCGCCGAGGGTCTGGAGAGCGGCATGGTCGGCATCAACCGGGGCGTCATCTCCGATCCGGCCGCACCCTTCGGCGGGGTGAAGGCATCGGGCTTCGGCCGCGAGGGCGGCACCGAAGGTATCGAGGAATATCTCTCGACCAAGTACATCGCACTGCCGTAGCCGGACAGCGAAAACCGCCCCGGGACCCGTGCCCGGGGCGGCCCGATGCGAAATCTTTTGTCGCCGAGTCGATCTCGGCTATCGTGGACTCAGCGGCCGAGACGGCCGCGGCCCAGGCGCAGCAGCAGCATGGCGAGCGTGTGGCCCTCCTGGCCCAGCTCGCTGAAACGCTCGAGGACCTTCATCTCGCGGGAGTGGACCAGCCGCGTACCGCCGTTGGCCATCCGGGTGCGGCCGATGATGCGCGAGATCTCGGTGCGCCGCTTGATCGCGGCCAGGATCTCGGCGTCGAGCCGGTCGATCTCCTTGCGGAGCTTGTCGATCTCCGCCTCGCCGCTGGGCAGCGCGGCATCGGACCCGGTCGTAGTCGTAGAGGTGCTCATACTTCTTCTCCTCGTGTCAGAACTTCGATCGGCGGGTGACCTCTGGCCGTTACCGATGGGTTCCTTCACCGTGAATCAGGCCCGGTGGGCCATATATTCCCCCCTTCGACACCCATACACTCAAATGCGAAATCGGCGACCGGGGTGGACAGCGGTCAGCCGGGCTGCAGTGGTTGCGCGAGCGCTGGACATGTGGTCAGTCTGCCATGCTCGGCACAGGGGCTACAACCTTGTCGGTGCTCGCCGGTAGCGTGGTAGGGCGATGGAGACCACGGTGGCTGACAAGAGGCATCCGCAGGCGCGGACGGGGCAGACAGAGGATGCGGGGCATGCGGCGGACGCCCCGCACGATGCGGTGGCGGAGGCGGTCGAGCGGCTACTCGAGGGCCTGAATCCGCAGCAGCGCGCGGCGGTGGTGCACAGCGGCACACCTCTGCTGATCGTCGCGGGCGCGGGTTCGGGCAAGACCGCCGTGCTGACCCGGCGCATCGCCTATCTGCTCGCCGCCCGCGGCGTCACCCCGGGCCAGATCCTGGCGATCACGTTCACCAACAAGGCCGCCGCCGAGATGCGCGAGCGGGTGGCCGGACTGGTCGGCCCGCGCGCGGCGAGTATGTGGGTGTCCACCTTCCACTCCAGCTGCGTGCGGATCCTGCGCACCCAGGCCGCGCTGCTGCCCGGCCTGAACACCAACTTCTCCATCTACGACGCCGACGATTCGCGCCGGCTGCTCGCGATGATCGGCCGCGATCTGGAGCTGGACGCGAAGAAGTACACCCCGCGCCTGCTCGCCACAGCCATCTCCAATCTCAAGAACGAGCTCATCGATCCCGAGCAGGCCACGATCGATGCGGAATCCGACGAGAGTCAGCTGCCCCGCATCGTCGCGCAGGTGTACACCGAATATCAGCGTCGGCTGCGCGGCGCCAACGCGATGGACTTCGACGACCTGATCGGCGAGACGGTCGCACTGCTGCAACGTCATCCGCAGGTTGCCGAGTACTACCGCCGCCGGTTCCGGCACGTGCTGGTGGACGAGTACCAGGACACCAACCACGCGCAGTACGTCCTGGTCCGCGAGTTGGTCGGCCATCACGCGGCGGGTCCGGCCACCGAGGCGGACGATGCGGATGCCGGTGCGGCAGCGGTGGATCCGGAGTTCACCCCGGCTCGGCGCGAGGACGCGGTGGCCCCGAGCGAGCTGTGCGTGGTGGGCGATGCCGACCAGTCGATCTACGCCTTCCGCGGTGCGACCATCCGCAACATCGAGGAGTTCGAGCGCGACTTCCCGGATGCGGAAACCATTCTGCTGGAACAGAACTACCGCTCCACCCAGCACATCTTGTCCGCGGCGAACGCGGTCATCGCGCGCAACGAGGGCCGCCGCGAGAAGAAGCTGTGGACCGATTCGGGTGAGGGCGATCTGATCGTCGGCTACGTCGCGGACAACGAGCACGACGAGGCGTCGTTCGTCGCGCGCGAGATCGATCGCCTGGTCGATCAGGGCGATTACAACTACGGCGAGGTCGCGGTCTTCTACCGCACCAACAACAATTCCCGTGCGCTGGAAGAGATCTTCATCCGGATGGGGCTGCCGTACAAGGTGGTCGGCGGTGTCCGCTTCTATGAGCGCAAGGAGGTTCGCGATATCGTCGCCTACCTGCGCGTCCTGGAGAATCCGGAAGATGCGGTGAGCCTGCGCCGGATCCTGAACACCCCGCGCCGCGGCATCGGCGATCGCGCCGAGGCGTGTGTGGCCGTGCATTCCGAACAGCGCGGCATCGGTTTCGGCCAGGCGTTGCGCGATGCCGCCGACGGCAAGGTGGCACTGCTCAATACGCGTGCCCAGCGCGCCATCGCCGGTTTTCTGGATCTGCTGGAGGAGATCCGCGCGGCGGGCGTGCAGGAGGATCTGGATTTCCCGGATGTGGGAACCGTGGTCGAGGCGGTGCTGGACCGCTCCGGATACCGCGGCGAACTCGAGGCGTCCGACGATCCGCAGGACGGCGCCCGCCTGGACAACCTCAATGAATTGGTCAGCGTCGCACGAGAATTCAGCTCGGAGGCGCGCAACAGTGTCGAGGCCGCCACGGCGGAGGGATTGTTGCCCACCGCCGCCGAGGGGGAGCCGGATCCGGGGTCGCTGGCCGCATTCCTCGAGCGGGTGTCGCTGGTCGCCGATACCGATCAGATTCCCGACGAGGGTACGGGTGTGGTCACCATGATGACCCTGCACACTGCCAAGGGGCTGGAATTCCCGGTCGTCTTCGTCACCGGCTGGGAGGACGGCCAGTTCCCGCACATGCGCGCCCTGGGTGATCCGACCGAACTGGCCGAGGAACGTCGCCTCGCCTACGTCGGCATCACCCGTGCTCGCCGCCGCCTGTACTTGTCCCGCGCGGTGGTCCGCTCCGGCTGGGGCCAGCCGGTTTCGAATCCGGAATCCCGTTTCCTCCAGGAGATTCCGGGTCATCTGATGGACTGGCAGCGCCTCGAGCCGGCCAACTCGCCCGGTCTCCGCGGCATGCGCCGCCGCGGCGAGAGCGACGGTCCGGGGCGGGACTGGACTCGCGGCGACGGCTGGTCCGATCGTCCCGGCGTGCGCGGCGGCGACCGCCGCCCCGCCCCCGGCGGCGCCAAGCGTGGCAACACCAATCTCGTTCTGGCCGTGGGCGATCGGGTGAACCACGACAAGTACGGACTGGGCCGGGTGATCGCCGCCGAAGGTACGGGCCCGATCGCGAGCGTCACCATTGATTTCGGCACCGCGGGCAAGATCCGACTCATCCCGCAATACAGCGGCGGGGTGCTGGTCAAACTGTAAGAGGTTCCCGGCCGGGGGCGTTCACGTCCCCGGCGGGATTTCTCCGCTCAATCCTCTTCGGGGCCCAGGGAAATGCCGCGACTCGCCAACCAGGGCAGCGGGTCGATGCGATCGGTCCCGTGCAACCACACTTCGAAGTGGCAGTGCGGGCCCGTGGAGAAGCCGCGGTTGCCGATGGTGGCGATCTGATCGCCCGCCATCACGTGCTGGCCGACCGACACCGTGGTGGTGTTGACGTGCCCGTAGACAGTGATGGTGCCGTCCTCGTGCCGCACCCGCACCCACATGCCGAAGCCCGACGCCGGCCCCGCGTCGATGACGGTGCCGTCCATGACCGCGTAGATCGGGGTGCCGATCGGGCCCGCGATGTCGACCCCGGGATGCAGCACGCCCCAGCGGGTGCCGTACCCGGAGGTGAAGGTGCCGCTGGCGAACTTCACGAAGACCGGCCGGAGTTTGGCGGCGGCCTGGGCGGCGAGGCTCTCGGCGAACTGCTGCCCGTGGTGCAGCACATCCTGGAACTGGCTGATATCGGTCACCGGAGCGGCGTCGAGCAGCTGCGGCGATTGAGTCGCACTCGCGGCGCCATTGGTGGGTGCCGAGGCCGCGACCTGACGGATCTCACCGGTCGTCGGCGCGTCGGCGGTGGCGGGGTGCTGACCTCCGAGATGTTGCGCACCGGCCTGACCAGCGGCTACGACCGCGCCCGCGGCGACAGCCACGACGGCCGCGCGGCCCTTGAGGGCTGCGGGCGGAACGGGCATCCGGTGCGCGCCCGGGACACGGGCGGGCCGGTGATCGGCATTGCCGCGCAGGCCGCGGGCGCCGAGTGCGGTGGGCGGGAACGGTTCGTCGGGCTCGTCGTAATCGGCCTGCTCGGCCGCGGACGGCTCGTCCGAACCCCAGGGGTCCCACTGCGCATCCTCGGAAGGCTGTGCACCCCAGTGGTATTCGGGGGACTGCTGCCACTCGTCGGGTTCGGGGGCGCCCCACGCATCCACGGGCGCATTCCACGTGTCACCGACAGGCACGTCCCAGGTGGCTGCCGTGCCCGAGCCCGACCAGCTGTCGGCGCGGCCCGCGGGCGCGGCATAGCCGCCGAACGAGGCCGCATCGCCGAGGTTGTTCAGACCATCGCCCTCGCGCCGGTAACGCAGGGCGGACGGAGCGCGATGTCCTGGCTGAAACGGATCGCCGCTCATTACCGAATTCCCGAGGAGAAGTGCTGCCGTGCTGTCGACGGGTCGCCTGCGACGCGGCTCTCTACCTGCGGAGCGCTGTGCTGCAACAAGCCTGCCGTCCTCCTGTACCCGTCAGCGGCGGAATGTGGTCGCCCGGTGTAACCCGGTCGGGAGTACAGAGACTACCGCGTCGGACGCCCTCGTTCATGCCGGTCCTGTGACCTTGTTGTGACATCGGTCGCATCGACGGTAACGAAACGATTGCGACCCGGCAAGCGCTCCCGGGCATCTCTGTCCGCATGTGAGATTCATCACAGGTTTTCCTGGGAATAGCGCGTTCGGCGCGATGGTGGATATGTCGGATTTAAGTACGACGCCACGTAGTATTCCGATCGCCGCGAACCGCTCGAACCCGTGGTCCCGCCGCCGCCGCGGCAACCTACTCGCCAGTAGCAGTGGCCAGCGGTTTTCCCCTCCCGGGTGCGGGCCGGTGACCTGTGCCACTTAGGCTGTATGCGGCTGATTTCCCGTGCTCGCGAGTGATTAGAGTCCGATTCGACCCGCCCTGGAACGACGGGACGCCAACAAAGTCGTTGTCACCACAACGCAGACGAGACGGTGAGTACATGGATCTCTTCGAATATCAGGCGAAGGAGCTCTTCGTGAAGCACGGAGTGCCTTCGTCGGAAGGCCGGGTCACGGACTCGGCCGAGGATGCGCGTGCGATCGCGACCGAAATCGGCAAGCCGGTCATGATCAAGTCCCAGGTCAAGGTCGGTGGCCGTGGTAAGGCCGGTGGCGTCAAGTACTCCGCGACCCCCGACGACGCCTTCGCCAACGCCCAGAACATCCTCGGGCTGGACATCAAGGGCCACGTCACCAAGAAGATCCTGGTCGCCGAGGCCAAGGACATCGCGGAGGAGTACTACATCTCCTTCCTGCTGGACCGCTCGAACCGCACCTACCTGGCGATGTGCTCGGTCGAGGGCGGCATGGAGATCGAAGAGGTCGCCGCGACCAAGCCCGAGCGGCTGGCCAAGGTGCCGGTGGACGCGGTCAAGGGTGTCGATCTGGCCTTCGCCCGCTCGATCGCCGAGCAGGGCCACCTGCCCGCCGACGTCCTGGATGCCGCCGCGGTGACGATCCAGAAGCTGTGGGAGGTGTTCATCGGCGAGGACGCGACCCTGGTCGAGGTGAATCCGCTGGTTCGCACCCCCGAGAACGAGATCCTGGCTCTGGACGGCAAGGTCACCCTCGACGAGAACGCCGAGTTCCGCCACAAGGAGCACGCCGAGTTCGCCGACATCGACGCGACCGACCCGCTCGAGCTCAAGGCCAAGGAGAACGACCTCAACTACGTCAAGCTGGACGGTGAGGTCGGCATCATCGGTAACGGCGCCGGCCTGGTCATGTCGACCCTGGACGTGGTCGCCTACGCCGGTGAGAACCACAACGGCGTCAAGCCCGCCAACTTCCTGGACATCGGCGGCGGCGCCTCGGCCGAGGTGATGGCCAACGGTCTGGACGTCATCCTGAACGACGCGCAGGTCAAGAGCGTGTTCGTGAACGTCTTCGGTGGCATCACCGCCTGTGACGCGGTCGCCAACGGCATCGTCAAGGCGCTGGAGATCCTGGGCAGCGAGGCCAACAAGCCGCTGGTCGTCCGTCTCGACGGCAACAACGTCGACGAGGGCCGCCGGATTCTCGCCGAGGCCAACCACCCGCTGGTGACCCTCGCGCAGACAATGGACGAAGGCGCCGACAAGGCCGCCGAACTGGCCGCGGCCAAGTAAGGAATCAGGGCAATGTCAATCTTCCTCAACAAGGACAACAAGGTCATCGTCCAGGGCATCACCGGCGGCGAGGGCACCAAGCACACCGCCCTGATGCTGAAGGCAGGCACCAACGTGGTCGGCGGTGTCAACGCGCGCAAGGCGGGCACCACTGTCAAGCACGTCGACAAGGACGGCAACGACGTCGAGCTGCCGGTGTTCGGCTCGGTCGCCGAGGCCATCGAGAAGACCGGCGCGGACACCTCGATCGCGTTCGTGCCCCCGGCGTTCTCCAAGGACGCCATCATCGAGGCCATCGACGCCGAGATTCCGCTGCTGGTCGTCATCACCGAGGGCATTCCGGTGCAGGACAGCGCGTACGCCTGGGCCTACAACGTCGAGAAGGGTGGCAAGACCCGGATCATCGGCCCGAACTGCCCCGGCATCATCACCCCCGGTGAGTCGCTGGTCGGCATCACGCCGAACAACATCACCGGCAAGGGCCCGATCGGTCTGGTGTCCAAGTCCGGCACCCTGACCTACCAGATGATGTACGAGCTGCGCGACTTCGGCTTCTCGACCGCCATCGGCATCGGCGGCGACCCGGTCATCGGCACCACCCACATCGACGCCATCGAGGCGTTCGAGAAGGACCCGGAGACCAAGGTCATCGTGATGATCGGCGAGATCGGCGGCGACGCCGAGGAGCGGGCCGCGGCCTACATCCAGGCCAACGTCAGCAAGCCGGTCGTCGGCTACGTCGCGGGCTTCACCGCTCCCGAGGGCAAGACCATGGGTCACGCGGGCGCGATCGTCTCCGGTTCGGCCGGTACCGCCGCCGCGAAGAAGGAGGCCCTCGAGGCCGCAGGCGTCAAGGTCGGCAAGACGCCGTCCGAGACCGCCGCGCTGGCTCGGGAGATCCTGGAGAAAGCCAGCATCGAGGCCTGATAGCGGCGCGCAGCGTCTCCGTTGAGGGTGGTGGCGGGGACGAGGCGGGCCTGATCCGGCCCCAGCGCACTTCGATTCACGAAGGCCGCCAACCGAATTCGGTTGGCGGCCTTCGTCGTTGCCGGACAGTGTTCACGGTGCTGGGAATACGTGGCACAGACCCAGGGCGCGGACCACGGTGCAGAACATTTCCGAAAGATTCACGGCAAACCTCCTTTTTCTCCTCCCCTGGGCACGATCCACGTGCTCACCTGGTTCATCGGGCATATATCCGGCCGACTGCGCGGTTTGCGGTAGCCGTGACCCGGGCGGTTTCGTGCAGTAGCGTCAAGAGCAGATTCAGTCTTGACAACGAGGGACTCGACAAGGAGACGACGACATGTCATACCCGTCCGGGGGCTCCGGGTACAACGCACCCGCGCCGACACCACCCACTTCCACGCCCGGTTTCGCGCAGCAGCCGGCCGCTGGTTCCGGCAGTAAAGCGGGTAGCCCGGAATCGGGTGCCATGGGGTTGCCGTTCTACCTCACGGCGGGTGCCGCGGTGCTCGGCATCATCAACTTCCTGTTGGGTTTCGGGCCGTTCTTCTCCACGAGCGAGGGGTCTTCCGGCGGCGGGACCGGCCTGTTCACCCTGTTCGCCGCGTCGGCGCTGATCGCGCTGGTCGCGGGTGGTCTGCTGGCGGGACTGTCGTTGCTGCCCAAGCAGAATTGGCTCGGAGCCTCGGCGGGGATTTCGGCGGCCGGTTTCCTCGGGCTGATCTTCCTGATGGTGAAGCTGCCCGACGGGGTCAGCGTGGGCTGGGCTGCGTGGGTGGTGCTGTTCCTGGCGCTCGTGCAGACCGTCGCGATCGTCGTCGTGGTGCTGTTCGAGAGTGAGATCCTGTCCGTGCCCGCACCGAAACCGGCTGCGCCGCAGGCTGTTCCGGGTGCTCCCGGGGCGCCCGGATACGGCCAGCAGAGCTATGGTCAGGCTCAGCAGGGGCAGTACGGTCAGCAAGGGCAGCAGGCCCAGTACGCGCAGGCTCAGCAGGGGCAGAGTCAGCCGTCCTACGGGCAGTACGGTCAGCAGCCGGGGCAGGCGCAGTCCCCCTACGGTCAGGCCCAGCAGGGCGGTCAGTCGCCGTACGGGCAGCCCGGTCAGCCGTATCCGCAGTACGGCCAGCAGCCCGGTCAGGCGCAGTCGCCCTACGGTCAGCAGCAGTACGGCCAGCAACAGTACGGTCAGCAGCCGGGTGGATACGGCGCTGCGCAACAACAGCAGCAGGCGTCGAATCCGAGCGGCGAGGCCGCCGGCGGCCAGCAGCCGCAGTACGGCTCGCTCAACTTCGGCCAGCAGCAGGCCGGTCAGGGTGCCGCGGCCGGTCAGTCCGGGCAGTCGGCGAGCACACCCAAGCCGGCCAACCCCTTCGGTGAGGAGCGGCCCGCCAACCCCGCCGCCGACCCCACCACCGCATTCCGCCCCGGCGACGACGACAAGAAATAGGCTGTATTTTCGGCCTTCGCTTCGCTCCGGCGTGTTCGCGGCCCCTGGAGTCTCACCGGTCGGCCTCGGGTTGGGTACTCGTTCCTCGCACCCGCCACGCGTCCGACCCGCGAGACGGGCCGCGAACCTCGGAGCTGGTGTTGTCCAGGGGTATTGGAGCCAGGTGGGTGAGGGTTGGATCGGCGAGTCCGGTGCGCTTCGGCGCGCCTGACTCGCCGATGTCGTGGAAGGTGCCACCCTGGGGTGTCGTGAGGTAGCGCTGTGGTGAAAGTTGGCGCGCCGACCCGTCGTGAGGGGAAGTCGTGACAGTCGCATCCGATGCCGGACGTCGCGGGAGAGTCGGACCGTGAAAGCTTCTCCCGTCCGGTGGGATCCCCGCGATTCGCGCCCGCCGCGTGACGAGAACGGCCGCGGCGCAGGGCGCTCGGGGCCCGAGGACAATCTGTTCCTGTCGCTGAGTCCGGATCGGGCTCGGGTACTGCTCATCGTCGCCGCACGGGCGACCAGTTACACGATCGTGGTGATCGTGGCGCTGGTCCTGGTGACGTTGTTCGCCTCGGGCAGCGCGATGACCGGAGCCTCGGGCGCGATCGCCGCGGGTTGGCTTGCGGTACACCAGGTTCCGCTGGTGATCGGCCGGACGACGTTGAGTCTGCTGCCGCTGGTCCCGACCGGCCTGGTGTTGTGGTTGACCACCCGCGACTGTGCCCGCGCGGTGGAACCCGAATCCTCCCGCGCGGACCTGGGCTGGATCCTGGGTGCGGCGCTGGCGGGACCGCTGCTGGTCACCGCGGTCTGTCTCGCGGTGGCCGAGGACGCGGCATCCGTGGTCGCCCTGCAGCCCCCGCAGGCGCTGGCCGCTTTCGCCTGGGTGGGCGGGTTGCATCTGGTTGCGGCCCTGGTCGGCCTGGCCGTACGGCCCAATCCGTTGCGCGACCGGGTGATCGCGCGAATTCCGCTGTGGGTCGAGTCCGCGACCCGGATCGCGGTGCGCGCGGTGTGGCGGCTGCTGCTGTGTGCGGCGGTGCTCACCGTGTTGTCCTTCCTGCTGCACTGGTCCCGGATCGGGGAGACCTACCGCGCGTCGGGGAACTTCGGCGGTGTGGTCGGACTGTCGCTGCTGTCGCTGGCCTATCTGCCGAATACGGTGATCGGCGCGACGGGACTGCTGATCGGCGCGCAGGTGCACATCGGCGTCGGCGGGCTGAGCGTGTTCTCGGTCTCCGGTGCGCCGGTTCCCGCGCTGCCCATCCTCGCCGCGGTGCCGACCGGTCCGGCGGCCGGATGGTGGCCGATCGTGTTGGCCGTGCCCGCCGCGGTGGGTGTGCTGACCGGGCGGGATTGCGCGCGCGGCACCTACGATCAGCCGCTGCGGCCCTGGGCGACGTTGACCGCGGCGGGGGTCGGCGCGGTGATCCTGGGTGTGCTCGGCGGGATCGCCGGCGGTGAGGTGGGTTCGTTCGATGAGATCGGGACGGGCATCTTCCTCTTCGGCGGTGTGAGTTTCGCCTGGCTGGCGGTCGCCGGATATCTCGGCTTGATCGGTTCGCGCTGGTTCCTGGCCATCCCTGCCGCCGAACTCGTCGACGAGCATGAATACGTGCATGCGGGATATGCCGACGAGGGTTATCACGACGACGAATACGGCGAGGAGTACACCGAGGACGGCTATCCGGACGAGGTCTATTACGAGCGCAGCGGTGACGAATCCGGGGAATACGAACTCGACCGTGGTCGTGACGACCGGGATTACGACGACCGCGGCTACGACGGCCGAGGTCAGGATGGCCAGGGTTACGACGAGAGCGGCTACCACGACCTCGACTACGACGACTACGCCCGGTACGGCGGCCCGCACGCGGTCGAGGAGATCGACGGTGAAGTCGTCGAGGAGCAGGCAGCGCTCGAACCGGCCGTCGATCCGGACGACATTCTGGACGCCGAGGTGGTGGAGACGGACCTGCCGGAAGGTCGCCGGTGGGACGGTAGCTAGGCTCTACAGCGGCGGTCCTCGCATCCGCCGCAAATCCTGCAGTCTCGACGCACAGGGAGTAGAGCGCTGACGACTCCGCCCGCCCAATTGGTGCCCGCGGCCGTGCCCGCGACCGTCGTCGTGCTCGCCTCGGGGACCGGATCGCTGCTGCGTTCGCTGATCGAGGCCGCCGCGGAACCCGGTTATCCCGCTCGCGTGGCCGCCGTCGCCGTCGACCGGGCTTGTGCCGCAACCGATCACGCGGACGCCGCCGGGATTCCGCATTTCCGTGTCGCGCTGGGGGATTACTCCGATCGTGAGTCCTGGGATGCGGCGCTGACCGAGGCGGTCGCCGCGCACGCACCCGATCTGGTGGTGTCGGCCGGTTTCATGAAGATCCTGGGTCCGACCTTCCTGGCCCGTTTCGGCGGCCGCATCATCAACACCCATCCTGCGTTGCTGCCCTCGTTTCCGGGCGCGCACGGCGTGCGCGACGCGCTCGCCTACGGGGTGCGGGTGACCGGCTCGACCGTGCATCTGGTCGACGCGGGCGTCGACACCGGGCCGATCCTCGCGCAGGAGGCGGTCGCGGTGCAGCCCGAGGACGACGAGGACTCCCTGCACGAGCGGATCAAGGTCGTCGAACGGCGGTTGCTGGCGCAAGTGGTCGCCGCTGTCGCGACGCGAGGCATTGTCTCCGATGGACGAAAGGCAGTTATCCCAGATGAGCGAGTACTCCGGTGAGTGAACGCAGCGAACGACCCGCGAATGAGGCCGAGCGCAGGCCGATCACCCGGGCGCTGGTGAGCGTCTACGACAAGACCGGACTCGTCGAGTTGGCCAGTGGGCTGCATGCGGCGGGCGTGGAGCTGGTGTCGACCGGTTCGACCGCGGCGCGGATCGCGGACGCGGGTGTCCCGGTGACGAAGGTCGAGGATCTGACCGGTTTCCCGGAGACGCTGGACGGCCGGGTCAAGACACTGCATCCGCGGGTGCACGCCGGGATCCTGGCCGATCTGCGCAAGCAGGAGCATGCCGATCAGCTGGTCGAGCTCGGTGTGGAGGCGTTCGGTCTGGTGGTGGTGAACCTGTACCCGTTCACGCAGACCGTGGCCAGTGGCGCGAGTCCGGACGAGTGCGTGGAGCAGATCGATATCGGCGGTCCGTCGATGGTGCGTGCCGCGGCGAAGAATCATCCGTCGGTGGGCGTGGTGGTGAACGTCGCGGATTACGATCGCGTACTCGATGCGGTGCGTTCGGGCGGATTCACCCTTGCCGAGCGAACCGAGCTGGCGGCCAAGGCATTTCAGCACACTGCGAGCTACGACGTCGCGGTGGCCAGCTGGATGACGAATGTGCTGACCGCGGACCAGGATTCGGCGACACAGGAGTCGGCCGAGTCGGATTCGGTTGCCGCAGTGCGGTTCCCGGCGTGGCTCGGTGCGAGCTGGACCCGCGAGTCGGTGCTGCGTTACGGGGAGAATCCGCATCAGGCCGCCGCCCTGTACACCGATGCGGCCGGTGCGCCGGGTCTGGCGCAGGCGAAGCAGTTGCACGGCAAGGAGATGTCGTACAACAACTACACCGACGCCGATGCGGCGTGGCGGGCCGCGTGGGATCACACCGCGCCCGCCGTGGCGGTGGTCAAGCATGCCAATCCGTGCGGCATCGCGGTCGGTGAGGACATCGCGTCGGCGCATCGCAAGGCGCACGCCTGCGATCCGGTGAGCGCGTTCGGCGGGGTGATCGCGGCCAATCGCGAGGTGACCGTCGAGATGGCCGAGCAGGTCGCGGAGATCTTCACCGAGGTGATCGTCGCGCCCGGCTATGCCGATGGTGCGGTGGAAGTGTTGCAGCGCAAGAAGAATGTGCGCATCCTGATCGCCGAGCCGCCCGTGCGCGGCGGTGTGGAACTGCGGCCGATCAGCGGCGGGGCGCTGCTGCAGCAGCGCGATATCGTCGACGCCGAGGGTGACGACCCGGCCAACTGGACCCTGGCCTCCGGCGAGGCCGCCGACGCGGCCACCCTGGCCGACCTCGAATTCGCCTGGCGCGCCTGCCGTGCGGTGAAGTCGAACGCGATCCTGCTGGCCCATGACGGTGCCTCGGTGGGCGTCGGCATGGGGCAGGTCAACCGGGTCGACGCAGTCCACCTCGCGGTCCTGCGCGCCGATGATCGCGCCAAGGGTTCGGTAGCCGCCTCGGACGCCTACTTCCCCTTCCCGGACGGCCCCCAGCAGCTCATCGCCGCGGGCGTGAAAGCCATTGTGCAACCGGGAGGTTCGGTCCGCGACCAGTTGACCATCGACGCCTGCCGCGAAGCCGGCGTCACGATGTACCTCACCGGCGCCCGCCACTTCGCACACTGAGCGAACTCCGGCCCGGGGACGAGACCCCGGGCCGGAGAAGCGGGAAACCCGAACGGACACAGCCGATTCCGAGGCCGCGTGATCCGAAGTGATGAGCTGCCAACTGCGCATACACCCAGGTTCGCGCACCTCGGAAAACGCCAACTCCAAGGCCCGTGTGCCCAGTTGATTCCAGCCCGGCTCAGCGCCCCATTCGAGGTTACTGAGGCCCGTTCACCCGAACCACGGCACTCCGGTGATCACCTGGCCTCGTTCGCCTCGAACAACGGCACTCCCCTGATCACCCAGGCCCGTTCACCCTGGGTAACGCCAACACCAAGGTTCGCGGCCCGTCTCGCCGGTCGGACGCGTGGCGGGTGCGAGGAACGAGTGCCCGACACGGGGCCGAACGGTGAGACTCAGGGGCCGCGAACACGCCGCAGCGAAGCGGAGGCAGAAAATACAGACCACCCCTGCGCGGGGCTGCGGTTCCCGCGCAGGGGTGCTCTTTTCATCCAGGCACCGGGCCGTATACATCCCGGGTCCCGGGTTTCGTCATCCCGGCGGACGCCGGGAATCGGTCTGGGGTTCCCCTTGTGCCGGACGGGAATTCGGAGTAACTCGACGGATGCGTCGCGAGGGGGAAGTGCGTGACATGAGTGCTCTGTGGGTGTTGGACGGCCTGGAGTTTCTCTACGTAACGCTTATGTCACGCAACGTATCACTTCCGAAGTATTGGCGCTTCAGATAATTCTGCTATAACTGCTGGTGAGAATGTTTTGTGATCGACATCACAGTAGCTGGCGAACTTATTGTGCGCTGAGTACTTTTCGGTTGCCGAGGGGTTGCTTCAGCTGGACGTCGAGGGTGCCGAATACCGCGATCATGGTGCACATGCGGCCTTGCGCCTCCGGCAGGCGACCCGAGCGCAGGGCGATGGTGACGGTGCTCGAGGTCTCGGTGGTGGTGACGTCGACGCCGAAGCAGTCCGGCGATCCGATCTGGAAGTTCACCGCGATCCGATCGGCGGCCAGCGGGCTCCAGCTGTCGAAGGTCATCGCGTGCGCGTCGACGATGGCGGGATTCGCGGTGAACGTGCGTCCCGGATCGGGGGTGGCCTGTTCGGTCGGGGTGTTCGGCCCCGAGGACGTGCTCGTGGTCGTATCCGCCTGTGTGCCACCGTTGTTCGCCTGTTCGCAACCGGCCGCCAGCAGCGCCAGCAGGGTTGCGGCGGCCGCGCCGGCGCGGCGCGGTCCCGAATTCGCCTTCATGCGCCACACCCTAGTGGGCGATGTCGCCGAGCCCGTGGTGCGCACGGCGCGGCGCAACGCGAAGAGCCCCGGTGCGCACCGGGGCTCTTCGCGTCTGGCCGAGGGGGCGGTCAGCGACTGGTGAACGGCAACAGGGCCATCTCGCGGGCGTTCTTCACCGCGATGGCGACCTGGCGCTGTTGCTGCGGGGTCAGGCCGGTGACCCGGCGGCTGCGGATCTTGCCGCGGTCGGAGATGAACGTGCGCAGCAGGTTCACATCCTTGTAGTCGACCACCTCGACGCCCGCGGCGATCAGGGGGTTCTTCTTCGGACGCCGCGCCTGCTCGGCCCGGATCTTCTTGGACGGTGCTCGTTTGACTGCCATATCAGTACCCTCTCTCGGTGCGAGCTCTGGGCTGGGTGGTCTACCAACTCGATTTGTGCACACCAGGCAGTTCCCCGCGATGGGCCAGCTCGCGCACACGCACTCGGGAAAGGCCGAACTTCCGCAGATACCCACGTGGGCGGCCATCCGTAGCATCCCGATTGCGCAATCGTACCGGACTGGCGTCACGCGGAAGCCGCTGAAGCGCTGCGTACATGGCCTCCGCTTCGCTGCGACCGCGAACTGGTGCTTCGGCAGCGGCAGCGCGGCGGGCGGCCTCCTTCAGTTCGGCGCGTCGCTCGGCATTGCGGGCGACGACCGCGGCGCGCTGGGAGTTCCGGGCGATCTTGGACTTCTTGGCCATTACCTGTCCTCCCGGAAGTCGACGTGCTTGCGCAGGATCGGATCGTATTTGCGCAGCACCATCCGGTCCGGATCGTTGCGGCGGTTCTTGCGGGTGATGTAGGTGTAGCCCGTGCCCCCGGTGGAGCGCAGTTTGATCTTCGGGCGAATCTCGTTGCGGGCCATCAGATCCGGACCCCCTCGCGGCGCAGTCGCGCGACGACCGATTCGATGCCCTCGCGATCGATGGTCTTGATGCCCTTCGCCGAGACGGTCAGCGTGACGCGCCGGCCCGCACTGGGCAGGTAGTAGGTCTTGCGCTGGACGTTGGGGTTCCAGCGGCGGTTGGTGCGCTTGTGTGAATGCGAGACAGCCTTGCCGAATCCGGGCCGGCGCCCGGTGACCTGGCAGTGTGCCGACACGGTGATCCTCCTGAAGATGAAAATCATTTTCGACATTGGACGTCGGACACTGTACCGTTGGCGGCCTGTAAATGAAAATCATTGTCGAAAGGGGGCTCCGGTGGCCGCACCTCCCGAGCGCCGCACACCCGTGGTGTTACTGGCCGACGCGTCCAACGAAGCCGAACCGGGCGCACCCGTGGGCGCGGGTCTGGCCCGCACCGCCCGCGCGATGCTCGATACGCCCGGCACGGTGGTCATCCGCCACGACCTGACCGCCCTGCGCGAGGGTATCGTGCACCGGACGGTGTGGTACGGCACGCCGATCGGGCACGATGTCGCGAATCCCGCCGTGGATCACCACGCCGTGACGTCCGTGCACGAACTCGCGCACGGCTGCGTGTCGTGCACGCTGCGTGCCGATCTGCTGCCGCTGCTGTGCCTGCTGGCCACGCGGGATTCGGTGCGGCGCATCGTGATTGCCCTGGATCCCGCCTTCGAGGCCGAGGCGGTGTGTCATGCCATCGAGCACGTTCCGGTGGTCGGGGTCGCCGGTCGGGTGGACGGGCCCGCCGGGCGCAGTGTGCGGATCGAGGCCGTGGTCACCGGTCTGGACGCGCGGACCTGGCTGTCCGACGCCATCGGCGCGGAGACTCTCGCCGAACGTGGTCTGGGCCCGGAAGACGAGCGCACGGTGGCTCAGGTCGCGGTGGGACAGGTCGAATTCGCCGATGCTGTCCTGGTTTTCGGCGGACAGGCGGTGGCCGGTGCGGATCGCGCGCGCCTGACCGCGATCCTGGATCGGCTGATCCCGCAGGCCCCGATCGATTGGGCGCACGGTTCGGTGATCGAGGAGCAGGCGCGGATCGGTCGTCTGCTCGCCTGCGTACCGGCCGATTCGCGGCGCGGCCGGATCTTCGGCGCGCACGCGCCGCTGTTGCGCGGCCGACCCCCGCTGCACACCGAATTCGGGGTCACCCTGGTCGAATTCGCCGCGGGACGCCCGTTCCATCCGGCCCGGCTGCACGACGCGCTGGATGTGCTGTTCGAGGGTGTGGTCACCGCGCGGGGCCGGGTGTGGCTGGCCACTCAGCCCGACGAGGTGGTGTGGCTGGAATCCGCGGGCGGCGGCCTGCGGGTCGGCAACGCGGGCCCGTGGCTGGCCGTACTGCCGCCTGAGCAGGCCGCCGCTGCCGATCCGGACCGCCGCGCTCTGGCCGCGATGCGCTGGGACGAGCACTTCGGCGATCGCGACGTCTCGCTGACCGTCCTGGTCTGTGACGCCGATCCGGACGAGATCCGGCACGCGCTGCACTGGGCTCTGGTCGACGATGCGGAATTCCATCTGGTGCGCACCGCGCCCGAGGTCGTCGCGCAGTGGGACGACCCGTTCGGCGACTGGCATGAAGACCCTTGTGAGACCACCGAATCCACCGTGACGCCGCAGGGCGTCCAGGACAGGAAGGCAGATCAGTGAAGGCAGGTACCCACCCGGATTATCATCCGGTGATCTTCGAGGACGTGAGCACCGGCAAACGATTCCTCACCCGATCCACCGCCACGAGCGTGCGCACGGCGGAGTGGACCGACGGCAACAGCTATCCGTTGATCACCGTCGAGGTCAGCGCCGACTCCCATCCGTTCTGGACCGGTGCGCATCGCGTCCTGGACACCGCGGGACGGGTGGAGAAGTTCGAGCGCAAATACGGTCGGCGCACGCCGGGCCGTCGCGGCGGCGAGCAGAAGGGTGCGGTGAGCTGAGATGGCGGTTCCCAAGCGGCGGATGTCCAGATCGAATACCCGTAGCCGGCGGGCGAATTGGAAGGCGACGCCGCCGGATCTGGTGCCCGTGCGCGTGGGCGGCGCGGAGTATCGGGTGCCGCGGCGGCTGGTGGTCGCGGTGCAGCGGGGTCTGATCGATCCGGCTCGGCTCTAGATCGCGTCGCGAGATCCGGTGTGGCACTGGAGGTTGTTCACGGTGTTTGTCCGGATTCGGCGACCTGCGGGCAAATGTCGAGATGGGTTCCAACAGTGCTTGTCTCGTCAATTATGATTGCGATGAAGTAGCTGTCGGGTGAACTACCTACTGCCAGTTGGTTTTTGAGTGTGAAAAAGTCCACGTGAAGTGATGAATTCGTGCTCTTGTGCCGGTAGCCTCATTCGGGAGGGCGGGTTCCCTCGGAAATCCTGGGAACCCGCTCATCGCCATTTCTGGGGGGGAGTTCCCGCGAAGACGCCCGCGGTCGACGTTACGAATGTTCCGATCCGCCGCCGCGTCCGAGCGTCTCGGGCAGCAGCGCTTCCAAGCGGGCGACCTGTTCGGCCAGCAGCGTCAGCGGCCCCTCCGCCAGGGAGAGCGGCCACGGCAATCGCGGCTGCGACAGACCTCGCACCTGCTCCTCGAGTTCGGCGATCGTGGCTTCCAGATCGCCGACTTCCGTGCGCAGTTCGGAAATCTGCGTCAATGCGGCGGCGACGGCGTCGACCAGGGATCGGTGCCGACCGTCCTCGTCGGTGCCCAGCTGTGGCCATCCGGCCAGGTCGGGGCCGCGCAGCTGAGTCTGGATATCGCGGAGTACCGCCACGTGATCCTGGGGTGCCTGCGACGCGTCGGTCTCCTCGGCGTCATCCGGGCGGGATTGCATGAGGCCACTGTAATTCGCTCCGTCGGTGCGGCGCTCGGGATCGGTTGTGCCCCTGCCGGTCCGGAGCGGGGGGAGGCTGACGATCCGCCGCATCCGGAGATACCCCGAGGAGGTATTCGAACTGCGGTTTTCTGTCGCGGTTGTCCGAATTTGCAGGTTATTAACATGATTGCGGCAATTTTGCCGACTTATTGACGGGCAATGTTACAGCTTCGTAATAAGCACAGGCGACTCTCTGTCTGGGTCGCATTTCCGGACCCGCGTCCCCGGCCTCCGGGGGCGTGCACTGCGAGGAAAACACTGATGGGGATCGTTATGAAGAAGATGACGTACGCGGTATCACTGGCGACGTTCGCGACGACCGCCGCCGTTGCACTGGCCACGGGTACCGCGTCGGCCGCCACTCCCGGCGCGGATGCGCCCGTCGTGGATCCGCACACGATGAGCGTGCCGATCTGCAGTACACCAGCAACACCACCGACCGGTCCACGGTGCTGACCACCCCGCTCGGGACGCTGACCACGCTGGGTGGGCAGATCCAGCTGAACGACGCCAAGGGTGCGACGGTGTACGGGCAGAAGACCTTCACCGCGCTTCCGAAGGCCGCCAGCACCCTGCCCGCGGCGCCGAACGCGCCGACGGCCCATCAGGTCGACGCGGCCGTGCCCTCGCCGAAACCGGTCGACGCCTCGGCGCACGATCCGCAGGCGGACTTCAACAGCGCCCTGGGTACCGCGGCCACCCAGTTCGGCCTGGCCACCGGTGTCGGCGGCATGGTCGGCGGTGTCGGCGGAGCGCTCATCGGCTGCCCGCTCGGCGTCGTCACCGGCGGCGTGCTGACCTCGGCCACCATCATCGGCACTCCGCTCGGCATCATCGGCGGCTGCATCCTCGGCGCCTCTGCGGTCGGCGGGGTCGGCGCGATCCTCGGCGGCGCGACGCTGGGCATCCCGGTCGGCATCGCCAGCGGTGTGCAGATGTACAACACCCTGCACGCGCAGGGCGACGTCTAGAACCAACCGAAATACCAGGGCCGCAACGGTTTCGGTGACCAGCGGCCCGACGGGTTCGGGCCGGATCGCTCTGCCGGGGGCGATCCGGCCCGATTCGTTCTGTTACCGCTCTCGGGACCGTCCGGGCGAGCCGCTCAGCCGACCGGTTCGGTCTTGCGGGCGGTGTCGGCAGTGCGATTCGGGCCGGCGATGCGGCGCTTGCGCGGGTCCTTGGGCACCCGTTTGGTGCGCGCCTCGGGCTGCAGCCGCCCGGTGCGGTCCGGTGCGACCAGGACCGCGGTGATCGGGATCGCGAGTGACATCGTCGCGACGACGAAGATCGGGATGAACATGGTGAACAGATCCCGCCCCGCGGGCTGCGACATGGCCGGATCGATGTGGACCGACAGCCCGGACAAGCCGAGATAGTGGATGGCGATTATCACGCCCGCATACACCACGGACACCCCGACCAGGGCCGTCGTCACGCGCATCCGCGTCGCCCACAGCAGTCCGGCGGCCAGCGCCAGTAGCAGTACGCTGCATCCGGCGATGATCGAGGGGCTGATCGTGGTGCTGCCCTGCACCGCCAGCGAACTCAGGCCCAGATAGTTCATCAGCGCCAGGCACAGTCCCGCGACCAGCGCACCGAGCGCCAGGCGCACGGGCTTGCGATCGTCGCCCGCGATGATCAGTCCGGCCAGAATTCCCACCGGCGCCACCACCAGCGCGATGATGCGCTGCATCACGTCGTAGCGAACCACCCCGCTGGACAGTCCGACGCCCAGCATCGCGACCGACATCGCCACCTGCGACCCGATCGCGCCGATGCACACCGCCGCGGCGGTCAGCCACACGAGCCGGAACTTCGCGGTCACCGACAGCCTCGACTGCCGGATACAGATCAGGCCCACCAGGGTGCCCGCCCACGCCACACCGAGCGCCAGCACGAGCACCCAGGTCCCCATGGTGAAGTACTGCACGCAAACCCCCTACTCAGGTCGAATGAATTCTCTTCTGCTTACCTACGTTCGGACCGCCGACCACCGGTCGCCGTCCCGAGTCACCTTGCCATCTCCACCGCGCCGTCTCCGCCGCAATGCCATGGTGACAACTGATTTCGTGAGCACATGGGTAACTCCCCGGGCACGTCCAAAAGGTGATTTCACCTGAACCGCCGGCCCGAAACGCAAATCCTCGACTTCCCAACGACACGCTGAAGTCTCGGAGAGGCGGTCTAGCGCTCCGTGAGGCGGGCGATGGCGTATTCGGTTACCGCTGCCAGGGACTGGCGCACCTGGACCGGATCGCGGGCGTCGATGTCGACGATCGGAACGCCCTCGCGGATGGACAGCGCCTCGCGCAGTTCGGTCGCCGGGAACCGGGGCGAATCGGGAAAACGGTTGACCGCCACCAGGAACGGCAGCTGCCGCGCCTCGAAGAAGTCGACCACGGCGAAACTGTCCTCGATCCGGCGGGTGTCCAGCAGCACCACCGCGCCGATCGCGCCCCGCACCAGGTCGTCCCACATGAACCAGAATCGGCGCTGGCCCGGGGTGCCGAACAGGTACAGGGTCAGATTGCCGGGCAGGATGATGCGGCCGAAATCCATGGCGACCGTTGTGGTCTCCTTGCTCGGTGTGGCCGACAAGTCGTCCACGCCGTCGGAGTAGCCGGTCACCATGGCCTCGGTGCGCAGCGGCACGATCTCCGAGACCGCGCCGACGAAGGTGGTCTTACCCGCGCCGAAACCACCGGCCACCACGATCTTCGTGGAGGCGGTGCGAGTTTCGGCGTCCGAGACGTCAGAGAGCGCGGAGTCCACGCAGGGTCCTCTCCATGAGCGAACGGCGCTCATCGTACGTGGCGTTTTCGCTGAGCGTGGTGTGTACCCGCAGCGTACCGGCGACGACCAGATCACCGATGACGACGCGGACCATACCCAACGGCCGCTGAAGATGGGCGGCGATCTCCGCGACCGAGAGCCTGCCACCGCCGAGGCGCAGGATATCGGTCCGGACATCGCCTGCGGGCCAATCGAATCGACTCGCATACGGCAGGGTCTCCACGACTGCCTCGAGCGGCAGGTCGACCGCGGGCTGGGTGCGCCCGGCGGTCAGCGCATAGGGGCGGACGCGTGTTGTCGGCCGGGGATCGGCTCCGAAGGAACTCGACATCGCACCGTCAGACCGACGAACGGGCAGTGGCCTGGACGACCGCTCCGACCCGATCGGACAGTAGGGCCATCTCGTAGCCGATGCGGCCGATATCGTGCTGCTTGTTGGCCAGCACCGCCAGGTGTGACCCGTTGCCGACGCTCATCACCAGCAGATAGCCGCGTTGCATGTCGACGATCGACTGCATCACCTTGCCGCCGTCGAACAACTGGGCGGCCCCGGAGGACAGGCTGGCCAGTCCGGCGGTCACCGCGGACAGCTGTTCGGCGCGATCGGACGGCAGGTGCGGGCTGGTGGCCTGCAACAGGCCGTCGGCCGATACCAGCACCGCGTGCGAGACGCCGGGGACCTCGCGCGTGAAGCGCGTCACCAGCCAGTTGAGATTCTCGTCGGTGGGGGGCTGCTCGGTATCGGTCATACGTGTCCTCCATCGTTGTACTGCGCGTCGTGATGTTCGAGCCCGCCGCCGGACCGAGTTCCGTTGTACCCGTTTTCATCGCCGTACGACGCGAGGCCCGCGCGTCCGCTGCGCACACCGCTCAGGTGCCGGGACAGGTTGCTGCGGATTTCCTCGGGATCGGGGGCGCCGGTGTCGGAGGGAGGCGTCAGGCCGCCCGGAACGAGCTGTGCGCCCGGGTTGCGGATGGGAAGTCCACCGGAGGTGCGATGGTCCATGGTCGGTTTGCTGGCCTCTTCGGCCGCGGCCCAGCCCGCATCGGCGGGGGAGGACCAGGCCGCGCCCGTTTCGTTCGCCGACGGCTCGACCAGCCACTCCGAGACCATGCGCTGGTAGATGGGTGATTCGGCCGGTTCGGGTGTGCCGGGCTGCTGCACCGGCAGGGTCGCGGTCTGCGCCCACAGGTCCGCGGGCTCGGATTCCCAGGACGGGGCGCGTGCCGGTTCGGCGGGCGCGGGGGCCGGGACGTTGGCGGGCATCGGCGGGAATTCCCCCGAGGGCCAGGGCTCCGCCGCCGGGCGGCGGCGTCGCGGGCGCAGGATCTGCTCACCACCGAGGCCGGGCCGGGATTCGGTCGTCGAGTTCGCGGAATCCGTCCTGCCCCATGGCTGTTCGGATGCCGGGCTCGGCTCGGGGCGCGCGTCGGCCCAGAACTGTTGCGCCGGTTCGGATCCGGTCTCCTCCCAGCGCACCGCGCCGGACCACGAGTCGCCGCTCTTCCAGCGGGCGACATCCGGACCCTGCTGGTACTGCGGCTCCTCGGTATCCCAATCCTGCTCCGCCGAAACCGATTCCGGCGGCGTCCAACTCGATGCCGAGTTCGACCAGTCCTGCACCACCGGCTCGTCGTCGTCCTCGTCCCGGTCCGCCGGCGACAACGCCGATCGATCCGGGACCGCCCACGGGTCGCGCGCGGTCTCGCCCGCGTGGGCGAACGGGTTCTGCTCCTGCTCCTGCGGCTGGTAGCCGATCACACCGTCGGCGGCCGGCTCCGGATCCTGATGCGAGACGAACAATCCGGTGGGTTCGTCGTCGGGGACCGGTTCCGGATCGTGTTGCGAGATGAACAATCCGGTGGGCTGGTTGTCGGCGCCGGGCGATTTCTCCGGGCCGGCGGAATCGCCGGAGTCCTCGCGTGCCGGGCGGCGTTGCGGGAGCGGAGTCACCGAGGCCGAGGAACCGAACAGCGGCACCGGGGCCGGGATCTCCTCGGGCGCCGCATGAGCCGGGGTCGAGGTCGGCGCGGCGGGCAGCGGGGCGCCCGGGAATTCGCCGGACTCCGGCTTGTCGGAGACGATCAGCGATTTCGGCAGATGGATCGTGGCGGTGATGCCGGGCTGCTGCGCCATCGTCGAGGTGCGGCGCAGGCTGACGGTGACCGTATGCCGCTTGGCGAGCCTGCCTACCACGTACAGGCCCATGCGGCGGGCGGTTTCGACGGTCACCTCACCGCCGGAGGCCAGCCGGTCGTTGATCTCGTGTAGATCGTCACCCGACATGCCCAGGCCGCGGTCGGTGATCTCGATCAGATAGCCGCCCTCGGGCGCCGCGGACACCGACACCGCGACCGGAGTGCTCGGCGGCGAGTACCGCAGCGAGTTGTCGATCAGCTCGGCCAGCAGATGTTCGATGTCGACCGCGGGCTCTCCGGCGACGATGCCGTCGGGCACCGCGCCGATCTCCACCCGCTGATAGTCCTCCACCTGGGAGACCGCACTCCAGAGCATGTCCGAGAGCGGAACCGGGGGGAGTTGGCCGCGGCGCAGCGCGGTTCCGGCCAGCACCAGCAGGTTGTCGCCGTTGCGGCGCATGCGGGTGGCCAGGTGGTCGAGGCGGAACAGGCTCTGCAGGCGGCCCGGATTCTCCTCGTCGCGTTCGAGATCCTCGATCAGCGTCAACTGCTGTTCGACCAGCGATTGGCTACGCCGCGAGAGGGTTTCGAACATGCTGCTGATCAGCAGTCGCAGGCGGGCCTGGTCGGCGGCCAGGTGCAGCGCCTGCCGGTGCATGTCGTCGACCGCGCGGGCGAGCTGGCCGATCTCCTCGGTGGTCTGCACGTCGACCGGGAGAATCTCCGGGGTCGCACCGCCCTCGCGCACCACCGACAGCTCGGCGGGCAGGTCGACGTGGGCGACCTGCAGTGCGCCGCGACGCAGTCGCCGCACCGGCACGACCAGTGAACGCGCCACCGCCAGCGCCAGCGCCAGACCCGCGAGCAGGGTCAGGACCACGGACGCGACGTCACGCAGCACGGTGCTACGCGCATCGATCGAGGTGCGGCTCAGACCGGAGGTGATCAGATCGTCGACATGGCTGATCGCCTCGGTGTAGGTGGCGGTGCTGCGCTGCAGCGAATCGTTCACGCCGACGATCATCATGGGCTCGGCCGAGCTCTGGCTCAGCGCGCGCAACCGGGTCTGCTGAGCGTCCAGCAGGATGTCCGGCTTGTACGCCGAGGTGGGCTGGACCACGGCGTACTGGTTGATCATGGTGAGTTCGGAACCGGTCGCGGTGAGCGCCTGCGCCCGCATTGCCGGATTGTTGCTGATCTCGCCGCTGCCGATGATCAGCTGCTGCTGCAGGAACATCCGACGAGCGATGGTGAGATCGCCGAGCTGGGTGTAATACCGCTCGAGGACCGTCTCCTTGGGCGTGATCAGCGTGGTGACGGCGTTGCTGATGTGCGTCGCGACCTCGTCGGCCTGGGTGCCGACCACCTGGGCGGCGCTGCCGTGCAGGCTGTTGCGCATCCCGCGTCCGGTGGACAGCGCATCGCTGATCTCGGTGCTCACCTGCTGATCGACGCGGGCCAGCGGAAGTGCCGACTGCAGATTGGCCGCCGCCTGGTCGAAGCGTGCGGAGACCTGGTCCAGGGTCGCCTGCCCGATGTGGTCGCCGACGCCGCCGGTCCCCGCGGCGACCGCGAGATCATCGGCGGCGGAACCGAAGTCGAGCAGCGGCCGGATGATCTGCGCCTGCTGCGTCGCGGTGTTCAGCTGGGAGATGGTGCCCAGCTCGTCCCGGATTCGTAGGACGGCGAAGACCGAGGCCAGCACGACGGGCAGGAGCAGCACGATGCCGACCTTGCTCGTTACCGAGAGGTTGGACAGATTTCGCTGCCATGGTCGCGGTCCAGTTCCCATCCCGCTTCCGTCGCCTCCGCTCGCGCATTCGCCCTGCGAGTCCCACCGCGGCCGGTTCCCGGCTCACAGTCTCACCTCGCAGGTGCTCGGCCGCGCTGTGCCGAAGGCGCTGTATCCTCGGCCAGCTCTCGAGCTCCCTCGCGGTAACGCAGATCCGGTAGTGCTCGAATTTGCGCAATGTGAACTGACGTTCTTCGGGTCCAACCGCCGGAGAACCGACTGCAGGTCTTCTTTTACGGCAGGCAACATACCGCGTGAACTTGGCCACGGCAATTCGGACTTCCCCGCTCTGAAATTCGCTAATTTCGCCACGCACAAGGTGTTTCATGTGCTTGCCTCCGCGCGAGCGGGTAAAGCGACTGGTCATCGGCTCGCGGTGGATCGGCGTGTCGAATGGGGGCTTCTCAGTGGACTCTCAGTCGGTACGGTCAGACTGGACCGCATGCGCATTCTGGTAGTCGACGACGACCGCGCGGTGCGGGAATCACTGCGGCGGTCGCTGACGTTCAACGGCTACTCCGTCGAGCTGGCCGTGGACGGGCTCGATGCGCTCGAACAGGTGGCCGTGCAGCGGCCCGACGCGCTGGTACTCGATGTCATGATGCCCCGGCTGGACGGCCTCGAAGTCTGCCGCAGACTGCGCAGCACCGGCGACGACCTGCCGATACTCGTTCTCACCGCACGGGATTCGGTCTCCGAGCGCGTCGCGGGCCTGGATGCGGGAGCCGACGACTACCTGCCCAAACCGTTCGCCCTCGAGGAACTGCTGGCCCGGCTGCGCGCGCTGTTGCGCCGCACCTCCGCCGATCCGGCGGGCGCCGAGGAATCCGAGACGATGACGTTCGCGGATCTGTCGCTTGACCCGATCACCCGCGAGGTGTCCCGCGGCGAACGCGCCATCAGTCTCACCCGCACCGAGTTCTCACTGCTGGAAATGTTGATGGCCAACCCGCGCCGGGTGCTCACCCGCAGCCGCATCCTCGAGGAGGTCTGGGGCTACGACTTTCCCACCTCCGGCAATGCTCTCGAGGTGTACATCGGCTATCTGCGCCGCAAGACCGAGGCCGAGGGCGAGCCGCGGCTGATTCACACCGTGCGTGGCGTCGGCTACGTGCTGCGCGAGACCCCGCCGTAGCAGTGGGCGTCATCGTGGGAAGGCATGTTCCGCGTTCGGGCGCGCGAGGCTCGGCCGGCCGGGGACGGGATGCGAACGGACGCGGCCGTGACGTCGTGGCCGGATTGCACGCGGGCGCGGACACCCCGGATCTGCGGCCGCCGATGCCGCTGACGCGGTCGGTGTCGCTGCGCTGGCGGGTGACACTGCTGGCGGCCTCGGTCGTGGCGATCGCCGTGGCGGTCACCTCGATCGCCGCCTACGCGGTCGTGGCGCGCGCGCTGAACGCCGATGTCGACAAACAACTTCGGACCCGGGCGACCGGCATGATCGACCAGCGCCTGGACGCGCTGGACTATCAGGAGGTGTTGCAGCTCGGCGCGCTGTACTCCAACGACGTGTCCATCGCGCTGAACTATCCCGGCAGCGATCAGTGGGTTTCGTTGTCCCGCAACTCCACGTCGCCGATCGGGGCGCCCGAGGTCGCGGTGGCGCACGGCCAGTCCTCGTTCTCCCTGCGGACCAGCAGGAATCAGCGAATTCTCGCCGAACACATGGAATCCGGTGCGACGCTGGTGATCTGGCAGTCGCTGGAACCGACCCAGGAGGTACTCGATCGGCTGGCGCTGCTGTTGTTCGTGGTCGGCGGCTGCGGCGTGGTGGTGGCCGCCGCAGCGGGAGCCGCGGTCGGCCGCACGGGATTACGGCCGGTGGCGCGGTTGACCGCGGCCGCCGAACGAGTCGCGCGCACCGACGATCTGGCGGCCATCCCGGTCACCGGCGACGACGAATTGGCCCGTCTCACCGAGAGTTTCAACACGATGCTGGTAGCGCTGGGCGAATCTCGCGAGCGGCAGCGACGTCTGGTCGCCGACGCCGGTCACGAACTGCGCACGCCGCTGACCTCGTTGCGCACCAATATGGAACTGCTGATCGCCTCCTCCCGTCCCGGCGCGCCGCGGATTCCCGAGGACGATATGGCCGAGTTGCGCGCCGACGTGGTGGCCCAGATCGAGGAGTTGTCCACCCTGGTCGGGGATCTGGTGGATCTGGCCCGCGAGGACGCCCCGGAGGACGTCTACGAGCGGGTGGACGTCGGCGCGGTGACCGAGCGCGCGCTCGAGCGGGTGCGCAGAAGACGCGCAGGAGTGGAATTCGTCGCCGAACTGTGTCCCTGGTTCGTCTACGGCGACGAGGCCGGACTCGAGCGGGCCGTGCTGAACGTCCTGGACAACGCGGCGAAATGGAGTCCGGCCGGGGATCAGGTGCGGGTCACGATGGCCGAGACCGGGCCCGGATTGATGGAGATCGGCGTCGACGACGCCGGACCGGGCATTCCGCCCGCCGAACGCCGCCTGGTCTTCGAACGTTTCTATCGGACCATGGCCGCCCGATCCATGCCCGGTTCGGGCCTGGGCCTGGCCATCGTGCAGCAGGTGGTGACCAAACACGGCGGGACGATCACCATCGAGACCTCCGAACGCGGTGGCGCACTGGTCCGGATCGTCCTACCCGGCGAGAACGCCGTGCTGCAGGCGCAATAGCGCCGGGCCGCAAGGGGGAATACGCCTGTGCAGTGGGCCGAATGTCATCGACGGGGATTCTCGCGGGCCGGTAGGTTGAGCATACGAAGGCGGCCCGCTGCCCACGATCGCGGAAGAACTGATGGAGAACTGAAAGCGCCGTCTCAGTTCGCTCTCAGTCGATGTCATCAGTCTGGTCGGCAGACGTGAGGAGAAACGAGAAGATGACCGAGGACCCGAAGGACAACCGGGAACAGCCGCAGCCGTCGGCGAACTCGGAGTTGCGGGCACAGACGCCCGACGCACAGCCGACCGAGCAGAAGTCCGCCGAGCCGGGTCGTCCGGCGGGGGCATCCGAGGATCAACCTTCGAAAGAGCCCGCGCAGCCGTCCGGGTCGGGGACCGGAACTCCGGAAGCGAGTACGCCGCAGCCGGGCACAGCGCAGCCGCAGGCCCAGCAGCCGGCGGCCGCGGGTTCGGGCGCGGAGGCCGGATGGCCGGGATCGGGTGGGTCGCAGTCGCCCTACGCCCGGTCCGCCCCGGCGCAGTCACCGTGGGGGCAGCCGCCGTCGAGCGGGTCGGATTCGCCGTTCGGGCAGCCGATGCCCGGTCAGCCGGGGTCCACATCCCAGGGATCGGCCGTGCCGCGGGCGCCGTTCACGCAGCCGGGCGCGGAGCAGTCGTCGTTCGGGCAGCCGACCCCGGGCGGGCCGACGCCGTCGGATTCGCCTTTCGCGCCGTCGCCGTTCGGGCAGTCCGGTTTCGGGCAGCAGCCCTCGCCGTATGCCCAATCGCCCTCCCCGTACGCGCAGTCCGGGCCGCAGCCGGTCACCGGTCAGTTCCCGCCGGCCGACCAGCTGACCGGCTCGGGTTCGGTGCCGCCGGAATACTCCCCGTACGCGTCCCGGGAGACGCCGACCCAGCACACCACCCCGATGCCGCCGTATCCGCACGCCTACGGCTCCGGTGGCGGGCAGCAACCGCCCACCGGTCCCGTGCCGACCGTCGCGGGTTCGCCCTTCGGCTCCGAACACAACACCGGCGCCTATGCGAGCGCTCCGTACGCGACCGCGGCGCCGCCGCGTCGCGGCCGGGGTGGACTGGTCGTCGGTGCGATCGTGCTGGCACTGGTCGCGGGCGGAATCGGCGGTGCGGTCGGCGCGCTGGTCGCCGATTCCGGCGACGGATCCTCGATCAGCGCGCTCGACAGCTCTTCACCGAATGCGAATCCCGCCTCGGTCACCGCGCCCGCCGGGTCGGTGCAGGCCGTCGCGCAGAAGGTCGTGCCGAGCGTGGTGATGATCAAGGTGGCCGGCGATCGCGCGGAGGGTGAGGGCTCGGGCGTCATCCTGTCCTCCGACGGGCTGATCCTGACCAACAACCACGTCGCCAGCGGCGCGGGCCCCGACGCGAAGATGAAGGTGCAGTTCAAGGACGGCAGCACCAGCTCCGCCTCGATCGTCGGCGTCGACCCCATCTCGGATCTGGCGGTCATCAAGGCGCAGAACAAGACCGGCCTGACGCCGATCGACCTGGGCACCTCCAAGTCGCTTCAGGTCGGCCAGCCGGTCGTCGCGATCGGCTCCCCGCTGGGCCTGGCCGGGACCGTCACCACCGGTATCGTCTCGGCGCTCAATCGGCCGGTGTCCACCAGCGGCGAGTCCGGTTCCACCGGCACCGTGATCTCCGCGGTGCAGACCGACGCGCCGATCAACCCGGGCAACTCCGGTGGCGCGCTGGTCGACATGAACGGCAAGCTGATCGGCATCAACACCGCCATCGCCACCCTGGGCGGCGGCGCGGACAGCAGTCAGCAGAGCGGTTCGATCGGCCTGGGCTTCGCGATCCCGGTCGATCAGGTGCGCCGGGTGGCCAACGAGCTGACCAAGACCGGCCACGCGACCTACGCCCAGATCGGCATGACCGTGCTCAATCAGGCGCCCAGCAACGTCAACGCCAACGGCGCGGTGGTCAAGGACGTCGCTGCCGACGGCCCGGCCGCCAAGGCGGGCATCCCGTCGGGCGTGGTGGTCACCAAACTCGGTGATCTGGTGATCGACAACGGTGACGCCCTGGTCGCCGCGGTTCGTTCGCATCAGCCCGGTGACAAGGTCTCGCTGACCTACACCGACACCAACGGACAGAACGAGAAGACGGTCCAGGTGACCCTCGCCGGAGCTCCCGCGGACGGTGCCCATTGAGCCGCCCGCCCCGCACCCTGACTCTCCTGACGGACCGCCACTCCGGCAGCGGGGGACCGGATTTCCTGTCACCCCCGGACGCTACGGTTAGCGATATGGAAATCGATGCTCCTGTGGCGGGTCGTGCGCTCGTGGTGATTGTGGACGACCGGTCCGCTCATGGCGGGGAGGATTCGCTGGGTCCGCTGGTGACCGAGTTGCTCACCGAGGCCGGATTCCTGGTCGACGCCACGGTCCTGGTGGCGGGTGACGAGGTCGAGATTCGCAATGCGCTCAACACCGCCGTCATCGGCGGTGTCGACCTGGTGATCTCGACCGGCGGTACCGGCATGTCCCCGCGTGATGTCACCCCCGAGGCCACCTCCGAGGTGCTCGATCGCGAACTTCCCGGGATCAGCGAGGCACTGCGTTCCTCCGGTCTGGCCGCGGGCTCGCTCGACGCCGGTCTGTCCCGCGGGCTGGCCGGTATCTCCGGCAGCACGCTGGTGGTCAACCTGCCCGGGACCAGGGCCGCGGTGCGCGATGGCATGGCCACGCTCGGCCCGCTGGTCAGCCGGGTCATCGATGAGCTGTCCGGTCTGGACGAGTAATGAGCTCCACCCCGAACGAGGACGATCGAACCCCCCGCCCGCGCCGGGCGGGGGGTTCCGCGCGTTCGGCGGCCGATGCCGCGAAGTTGGCGCGCATCTTCGGCGAAACCCTCCCGCAAACCACCAGCGATGAACGCGGTACCGACGGCGAATCCCCAACTGTGGGAACATCATCGGAGGATTGGTTGCGGTCGCAGGTTCCGCCGCATCACGGATGATCGGTCCGTCAGCACAATTGCGTCGCTCTGGCGTACTCGAGCCGCGTCTTGCGCCGGTTCCATTTTGCGAGCGCTAACACGGTTTTTGCAGGACGTGTAGTATGCAGACTTGCTAATGTGATTTAGATCACAACATGTTTACATGAGCTTACGTTGTCAGCGTCTCCTCACTGCGTTTAATGTTCGCCTTTGGGCTATACCACAGCGGCTCTTTTGGGCCCGGGAACGGCGTCTCGGCGTTGGTCCCGGCGGAACGTAGCCCGGTTCCGACAGGTTGGTCTGGCGGTAGCGCGACGAATGTCGCCGGTTAGGCGGCGGCAACATGCTGGCGAATAGACTGAGCTGGGCCCGGTAACGGGCCGCGTTTCCAGCCCCGGTGGTCGGGGTCGGAAATCAGCCTCGGTGGTCGAGGCTGACTGCTATAACCTGATGAGGGGAAATATGAGCGAGAACCGCACCAGCGGTGCGCGTCGCGGTGCCCGTTTCGCGGGTATCGGGGCGGCGGCAGCCGTTGCGATCGGATTGCTATCTACCGGCGCTGCCAACGCCGACACCTTCGTGCCGTTGCCGGACGGCCAGAAGGCAGGACCAGATGGTGTATTGATCACCCGCACGCACGAGCATGCGAACATTTCGACTTCCATGGCAGCCAACGGTGCCGGCCGTACTGTCTGGGTGTCGGGTATCGCGTCGGCGGATGTACCCAATGCGCCTGCTGCCACCGTGGGACCGAACAACGGACAGTTGAACAGTCCTGGCTCCAACAATTCGTCGACCCATGGCGCATCCCAGCTCAACTCGGGCTACATCGTCGGATGCCAGGTCGACATCGGTACTGACGCCATCTCCGCCGGAGTCTCCGGCAGCGTCAGCCTGACCGACGCGTCAGTCGGTGGATCGATCGGCTTGAACCTCGGCCCCGGCCAGGTCAAGTTCGTACAGATCGACTCGATCGATATCACCCACCCCGGCCACTTCTCGGTGGAGTACCAGGATGCGGAGATGCAGATCCAGGGTTGTGCGGGTTACGCGCAGGCGCGCGCCTACACCGTTGTCGAGGTCGTCGGCAACCACTACTCGAAGACCACCCTCTACGGGCAGCCGTTCAGCATCGGCTGACCTTCGTGGTCTGATCCGCCAATCCCATTCTCGCGCATAGCGATTCATCTTTGAGGGAACCGAAATATGAACATCCGTAAGTCTCTGGCCCGTGTGGCCGGCGTCGGTGCTGTCGCCACCGCCGCACTAGGTCTGCTCTCGACCGGCGCCGCCAACGCCGACACCTTCGTCCCGCTGCCGGGCGGAAGCATCGTCCGGCCGCTGAGCGACGGCACCAGCGTCCACGTCTGGATGGACGGCGAGTCGGCGAACATCAACCCGTCCTTGGGTTCGACTCCGCTGCACCGCAATTCGTGGGCCTCGGGTACCGCGCACGTCCACATCGATGGCAAGACAACGGCCAAGGGTGGCAACATCTACCCGGGTTACGTCGTCGGCTGCCAGGTCAATATCTCCGGTGGTGGCGTCAATGCCGCTCCGAGCGTCGGCGGCAGCTGGGACAGCTCCGGCAACGTCACGCCCAGCGCCTCGATGGGCACCGGCGGCAACCTGACTCTCGGCCCCGGCCAGGCGCAGGCGTTCTACGTCCTGGATCTGGAGCAGAAGGACGACTTCGGCGCCGATACCCACAAGACCCGCCTGGCGTTCACCGGTAACGACGGCTCGGTCTCGTGGGCGGACGAGACCATCGGTCTCACCGGCTGCGCCGGCTACGCGCAGGCGCGTTCGTTCATCAGTGCCGAAGTCCAGACCGACAGCGTCATCAGCTGGGTGACGTTGTGGGGTAAGCCGTTCAGCCTGGGCTGATCGGATTCTTTTCCTCCGGCACGACGGTGGGCCCGGCGTATCTTGCGCCGGGCCCACTGCGGAAATCGGGAAGCGGCGTATCCCGTTCTGCTACAGGGTGTCTCGCTCCTTGGAATCAAGTCCGGCCCGGGATTCGTGGCGACCGCCCGTGCTCCTGTTTCCGTCGGCGAGCAGGTCGCGGATCTCGGTCAGCAGTTCGGCTTCGGTTTGTGCATCGGCCTTGCCCCAGCGCTTCTTGGCGTGGGTGGCCGGTAGTACCAGCGCGAAATAGACCACGGCCGCGATGATGACGAAATTGATCGCCGCGGTGATGATCGGGCCGAGCGCGACATAGGTTGCGGGTTTATCGGCGATGATTCGGAATCCGAGGCCCAGATCGCCGGTTCCGCCGAATATCTCGATGAGTGGTTTGACTATTCCGTCGGTGAACGCCGTGACGATGGCGACGAATGCGGTGCCCATCACGACCGCGACCGCCAAGTCGATCACGTTACCGCGAAGAATGAAGTCCTTGAAACCCTTCAGCATTTGCTGCTCCTGTCTCATCGGCGTACCCGGCCAGTGTCGAATGGTCTGGTCATAGCGGTGGACACCCATGATCACCGCTCATAGTTCGGGTATCGGGGATGCTAGAGGGATTTTGCGGCAAATAGTTGGCGAATCGAATGAACGCTACTGAAAAATCACCGTGAGCGCGGTGCGCAGGGATGCTGCGGCGACGGTTGTGGCGTGCGCGGAATCGAGTGCGATCAGTACGACGCGATCCTCCGATCGGGGTGATTTCCCGGTGTCGGATCTCTCGGGTATCGACACCACGACAGCTCCCGAGGCAAGAGTGCGGGCGGGGGTCGCGGTCGGAGTGTCGGGTTCGGCCGCGGCGACCACATCGACCCGGTCACCGGTGCGCAGTATCTCGGCAACGGCATTGTCCGCCAGGCGAATCGGGACGATCCGGGCATCGGGTGCGGCGGTGGCGGCCGCGGCCAGGCGCGGCCCGAGCACCCGCAGATCGGTGAAGATCTCACCGGCCCGCATGGGCGCGGACAGGGTGGCCCCCAACAGTGGTGCGGGTTCGTGGATCGCGCCGCCGGGCAGACTGTTCGCGGTGAAGGCGGCGATGCGCAGATCGGCGGCGGCCACCGCGCGACCGGGCGGCAGATCGTGCGCGGCGACCACGACCTCGACACGCTGTGCCGCAGGATTGCCGCGCAGGAGCAGGAATGCGGCCAGCACCGTGAGCGCGGCGGCCAGGATCCGGCGGGCCAGAGTGCCGTCCAGCCAGGCGGGGCGGCGGTGCCGCAACCACTCCCAGCGAGGGATGCGGCCGAGGTCGAGATCGCCGCGGCGGGATCGAGCCGACCTGCCTCGGCCGGACGCGCTGTACGTCATGTCCAGGACGCTACGGCTCGTCGAACGCCTCTCCGGCCGGAAAACAGCTGGTCAGAATTGGGCTGTGGATAACTCGGAGGCTGTGGACAACACCGTGTGCGTCCACTGCGGCCGATATGTCAGGCAGCCGGCGAGCTCGTGGCTGTGCTGCTGGTGGACGAGCTGCTCAAACTGCTCGAGGAGCCGTCCGAGGAGGAGTTGCTCGACGAGGACGACGAGGATGCCTCCGCCTTGGCGGGCTCGCTCGCGGTGGTCGAACCGCTGCGGCTGTCGGTGCGGTAGAAGCCGCTGCCCTTGAACACGATCCCGACCGAATTGAACAGCTTGCGCAGCTTGCCGTCGCATTTCTCACACGTGCTCAGCGCATCGTCCGTGAACTTCTGAACGATGTCGAACTTATCGCCACACTGCGTGCACTGATACGAGTAAGTAGGCACAGGAACCTCCACAGTCTCCGTCGTTAGCACTCTACAGCCGACAGTGCCAACAACACTAATCGGAATTAAATTCCATATCTTTGGCCTCCGCTTCGCTCCGGCGGGTTTGCTGTGTCTTTGGCCTCCGCTTCGCTCCGGCGGGGTTTGCGGCGCCTGAAGGCTCACCGCCCGGCCCCGTGTCGGGCACTCGTTCCTCGCACCCGCCACGCGTCCGGGCGGCGAGCCGCGCCGCAAACCAGGTGTCGGCGTTCTACGGGGCTGGTGAAACTGGGTGTGCGGGCTGGTGTCTCCATGGGATAGGTGTCCCGTTGATGTCAGGTGGCCGTCGACAGGGGAGTCAGGCCCGCGGCGGGGGTCAGGGCCCAGCCCATGCGGCGGTCGTGGGGTTCCTCGGGGAGTTGGTCGAGGAGTTCTTCGTCACGGACGATCGCGATGAGGCGGGCATCCGAGCGGGCGGCGGGCAGGGTGCGGTCGTAGTAGCCCGCTCCGCGCCCGAGTCGCACGCCGCGTCGATCCACCGCGAGGGCGGGGATCAGGATCGTGGCGGCGCGGGTGATCGCGGCGGGGGACAGGTGTGGGCCGGTCGGCTCCAGTAGGCCGTAGCGGCCGCGGTGCAATGCCGCTCGTCCGGTGTATTCGGCCCAGTCCAGGGGGCCCGGCGGGCCTGTCACCGGCAGCAGCACCCGCGCGCCCGCGGTGCGGAGGGCGTCGAGCATGGCCACGGAGCCGGGTTCGCCGTGCACCGGGACGTAGGCAGCCACCCAGACCTCCTCGGCGTCGTCGAGCGGCAGCCGCGACGCCGCGGCGGCCAGGGCTGCCGCTTCCGACTCGTGGACGGCGGGGTCCACCGCCGCGCGCCCGGCCAGCAGCCTCGCGCGCCACTCACGTTTGTCCAGCTGACCAGCGATCTCCACGCGGACCACGATATGCCGCCGATACTCGGGCCGCGCTCGCCTGCCGCCGCACCCACTCCGCACGGTCCCCTTGCTCATGGATCCGGCTCCTGCCGCTCGCCCGCAGGTTCCGACGCCCGTCCGCCGGAGTCGGGAAGCTCACGTACAACCAGGGTTTCCCGCTCGGTCCGACGGGGAACTGTTGCAAGCACGCTGGTGGTGGACGGTCGCGTCGCGTCGCGGTGCGGTGTGGAACTCGGCGAGCGGTCGCAGAGGCCGCCCCCTAGGCTTCCCGGTGTGCCGCGCCGGGGCGAAGCCCGTCCGGTCGACGAAACTGATGGATAGGGTGTGCTTATGACAGCATCGCGCAGCGATTCCGTGAGGGGTGGCGGTCGGACGACGAACGGGTCGGCCGAGGCTGGATCGGACACTACGGTGCAGGGATCCGCGACCGCGAAATCCTGCTTCCGTACCGCTGTGGTCCCCGCGGCAGGACTCGGGACGAGGTTTCTACCCGCGACCAAGACCGTGCCGAAAGAGCTGCTGCCGGTGGTGGATACGCCCGGTATCGAGCTGGTCGCCGCCGAGGCGGCCGATTCGGGCGCGGCGCGCCTGGTGATCGTGACCTCGCCCGGAAAGGACGGTGTGGTCGCGCATTTCGTCGAGGACCTGATGCTCGAGAACACCCTCGAGGAGCGCGGCAAGTTCCATCTCCTGGAGAAGGTGCGCAAGGCGCCGGGCCTGCTCGATGTGACCTCGGTGGTCCAGGAGGAGCCGCTGGGTCTGGGTCATGCGGTGGCCCAGGCGGAGAAGGTGCTGGACCCCGACGAGGACGCCATCGCGGTGCTGCTGCCCGACGATCTGGTGCTGCCCTCGGGCGTCCTGGACGTGATGAGCCGGGTGCGGCGCAAACGCGGCGGTTCGGTGCTGTGCGCCATCGATGTGCCCAAGGAGCAGGTCAGCGCCTACGGCGTGTTCGACGTGGCGCCCGTGCCCGACGCCACGAACCCGAACGTGTTGCGCGTCAACGGGATGGTGGAAAAGCCCGCCCTCGCCGATGCGCCGTCCACCTACGCCGCGGCGGGCCGCTATCTGCTCGATCGCGCGATCTTCGACGCACTGGGTCGCATCGAACCCGGCGCGGGCGGTGAATTGCAGCTCACCGATGCCATTTCCCTGCTGATTTCCGAAGGACATCCGGTCCATGTCGTCGTGCACCGTGGGTCGCGCCACGACCTGGGCAACCCGGGCGGCTATCTTCGAGCTGCGGTCGATTTCGCTTTGGAGCGTGACGAATACGGGCCGGCCTTGCGTGAATGGCTGGAGCACCGACTCGCCCCCGACTGGGATCCGCAGCTGACCTCGCCGGAGTAGTCTGGCGGGCAGCCGAGCGAGCGCCGCATCGGACACGGAACGTGAGGGAAGGGCTGCATGCGCTCGGTGGAGGATCAGCAGATCAAAGTGACCGCGGCGGCTGTTGCGCCGAGACCGGTCCGGGTCGCGATCTCCGAGGCTCAAGGTCTGCTGTGTGCCGAGGATGTGGCCACCGAACGTCCGTTGCCGGGTTTCGATCAGGCGGCCATCGACGGTTATGCGGTGCGCAGTGTGGATGTGCAGGGGGCGGGTGCGGACATCCGGGACGAGAACGGTGATCCGGTCGATCTGACCCTGCCGGTCGTCGGCGAGGTCGAGGCCGGTTCGCGGCAGCCGATCCGGTTGCAGCCCCGGCAGACCGTGCGGGTGGACACCGGCGCGCCGCTGCCGACTCTCGCCGATGCCGTTCTGCCGGTGGACTTCACCGACGGCGGTCGCGCCCGGATCAAGGTCTACGAGCCGGTGCGCACCGGTGATTACGTGCGTCGCATCGGCGACGACGTGCAACCCGGCGATATCGCGGTCCGGGCGGGCACCATCATCGGCGCGGCGCAGGTGGGTCTGCTGGCCGCGGTGGGCCGGGACAAGGTTCTGGTGCATCCGCGTCCGCGGCTGTCGGTGATCTCGATCGGCGGTGAGCTGGTCGACATCGACCGCACGCCCGGTCCGGGGCAGGTCTACGACGTGAACTCGTACGCGCTGGCCGCGGCCGCGCGGGACGCGGGCGCGGATGTGAACCGCGTCGGCATCGTCAGCGCCGACCCGAAGCGCCTGCGTGACGTGGTGGAGGGGCAGCTGGTCCGCTCCGAGGTGGTGGTGATCGCTGGTGCGGTCGGCGGCTGGGCGTCGGATCAGATCCAGGAGGCGCTCGAGGGCTTGGGCGAGTTGACGATCGATCGGGTCGCCATGCATCCCGGTTCGGTGCAGGGCTTCGGCCGACTGGGCCGGGACGAGGTGCCGACCTTCCTGCTGCCGTCGAATCCCGTTGGCGCACTGGTGGTTTTCGAGGTGATGGTGCGTCCGCTGATTCGCATCGCCCTGGGCAGGCGGCATCCGATGCGGCGAGTCGTGCGGGCGCGCACCATCATGCCGATCAGTTCGATGGCCGGGCGGCGCGGTTATCTGCGGGCGCAGTTGATGCGCGACGAGCAGACCGGGGATTATCTGGTGCAACCGCTGGGCGTGAACGGTTCCTCACACCTGCTCTCGACCCTGGCCGAGGCGAACAGTCTGATCGTGCTCGAGCCGGAGATCACCGAGGTTCGCACCGGTGACGAGGTCCAGGTTGCCTTTCTCGCTCAGCGTGGCTGAAACAGTTATGGACATGAATGTTTTTCGGGCCGCGCAGCATCCCGGCTGGCCTGCGCATCTGGGACCCGTGCGGGTGGCTGCCGGGCAGGTGACCCTGCGTCCGGTTCGATTGCGCGACGCGTCGGCGTGGGCGCGCATCCGGGTGCGCGACCGCGATCATCTCGAACCGTGGGAGCCGACGGGTCGCGGAGCGTGGGAGGCGCGCAATCATCCCTCGAACTGGCCGTCGCTGTGGTCGAGTCTGAAGGCCGAGGCGCGGCGCGGGGCGATGATCCCTCTGGTGATCGAGGTGAACGGCAGCTTCAGCGGGCAGTTGACGGTCGGCAATATCGTGCGCGGCGCACTGCGTTCGGCGTGGATCGGGTACTGGGTCGCGAAGGATGTCGGCGGCCAGGGGGTCGCGACCGCCGCCTTGGCGCTAGGGCTGGATCACTGCTTCGGCCCTGTCGGGCTGCATCGCGTGGAGGCGACCGTACGTCCCGAGAACCTGCCCAGCCAGGCGGTTCTGCGCAATGTCGGCTTCCGCGAGGAGGGCATGCTGCGCCGCTACCTGGACGTCGACGGAGCCTGGCGCGATCACCTTCTGGTCGCCATGACCGTCGAGGACCTGTCCGGCACCGTGGTCGATCGACTCATCCGATCAGGCCGCGCCACTCCCACATGAGCTGTCCACGGCGGAGAAGAGAGTCCTGATGTGCGACGGTTCCACCCCGATCGCCTTTACCCGTGTTACTCGTGGGGCAGGTGTTGACGGCGCGCCTGCGACGGATTTCGCGGCGGCCGAATTAGCCTACGGACGTCGGTGGTGCGTCCTGCATCGCCGGAAGGGAGCCGGTGCAGTGGCTCGACGACGCGGCGGTGCAACATCTTCCGCCGTTCCGGGACACGGTGCGGGAACGGTCGGCAGCATGTCGGCGATGTATGAGCAGGTTGCGAGATCTGTCGCAGGGTCGACAGCCAGGCGGGGACGGAGGTGCGGGCGCAGTGCCGAATTCGATCTTGTGGGTCGGCCTGGTGGTCCTCTGGGTCTTCGTGCTGTTCCCGATGCTCGCCGCGCGGTATCCACGCATTCGGCGTACCACCGATACCGCTCTGGCCACCCGGGTACTGCATCGGGGCGATTCCAGACGACGCGCCAAGTCGGGGCCTGCCTCCGGGCACGACTCGGACCCGGACTGGGTACCCATACGAGCGCAGAGAAGGCTTTTACACGGCAATGATGCGGAGGATCGGATGACGACTTCGGCCGATGAGCCCGTCACCGAGCACGACGACAGCAGCGGTACCGGCGCGGGCGGCGTCGGCGGCGAGGTCATCGAGGCCGAGGTCGACGAGTTGAACGAGGCCGAATTCGGCGGTGCGGACGGAGCGGACATCTCGGGTGAGGATGCCGGCGCCGCAGCGGCCGAGGTCGCGGACGTCGAGTCGGATGTGATGGACGATTCCGGAGCGGCCGAGGACGAACCGGCCCCGATGAACGCTCGAATTCCCCCGGCGCGCACGGTATCCGGGTCGCGCCGGGCGGCGGATCCGCCCGAGGCCGAGGAGGTCGCCGCCGCGGCTGCTGAAGCGGATCTGCTCGAGGACGAATCCGGTTCCGGCTCAGGCCGTTTCGTGCCCAACCGGCGAGGCCGCGGCGGCTACGATCCGGAAGCCGATGCGGTTGCCCGCGCGGCTCGCTACCGGTACCGGCAGCGGATGACGCTCGCATTGGCGTTGAGCGCCTTGCTGTTCGGTGGTTTCGGGCTGGCGGTCTCGCCGCTGCTGTGGTGGGGATGCGGTCTGTCCGCCCTGGTGCTCGCGGGGTACCTGTTCTACCTGCGTCGGCAGGTGCGTTTCGAGGAGGACATCCGCCGTCGCCGGTCGTCCCGGCTGTCCGGTGGCGCGCGGCCCGCGCGGGCCCGCGACTCCGCGCGTGCCGCCGACCCCGATCTCGGCCGGGACGACGCCGGCGATCTGCGCCGCCGTGCGGTCGTCATGGATATCGACGACGAGGACCCGGCGTTCGACTTCCTGGAGACCTTCGACGCCGCTGCGGCCCGCGCCACTCGCGCCCGTGCGGCGGGCGGGGAAATCCCCCGCGCCGCAGGAGAATAGGCGCCTGATACCGAATCGGCCCGGCCACGGAATCATCCGTGGCCGGGCCGGCTGCATTGCGGGAGACTGTGCCGGGGTGACTACCTGACAGCCAAGGTGATCAGCGCGGCCACTACTGCGAGGACGACCGCGCCCAGCCCCCACGCGGCACCCGAGCGCTGCCAGGGGCGGCCGTGGTCGAGGGAGATGCGGCCGGGCCCGGCGAAGGCGATCGCGACGACGGCGAGGGCATAGACCAGGGGCAGTTCGTATCCGCCCGAGAAACCCTGGCTCCAGCTCGCGTGGACGGCGTTGATCATGGTGCCCAGCGCGATGGCGGCGGCCAGCGGGGTGAGCAGGCCCAGGACCAGCAGGACGCCGCCGGTGACCTCGCTGAGTCCGGCCAGCGTCGCGAAGAATCGGCCCGGGGTGTAGCCCATCGAACCGAACCCCTTGGCGGTCGCGCCGAGGCCGTAACCGCCGAACCAGCCGAACAGCTTCTGGGTGCCGTGCACGACGAGCAGCGCGCCGAATGTGACGCGCAGGATCAGCAGGCCGATATCGGAGCCGAGCCGGGCCGAGCCGTCCGCGGATTCGAGCGCGGCGGTGTCGGCGGTGGTGGCTTCGGTATTGGTCGTTGTCGTCATCGAAAAGGTATCCATCTCGGGTCGGCGATCGCTCCCGGCGGTTGCCGGAGGCGAAACGGACTGCGGTCCGATTATGTATCGGATGGAGTCAACCGTCGACTTCTCCCCGGTATTCCGGGTGAAGGGTTGTGCTGAACCGTGTGGTGACTATCGTCTTCGTGGTACAGGCATGTGGACGACGTCCGCGGGATCCGTGCAGCGCGATGTGCGTCCGGATTCCGTTCGATCCCGCGGCCGGTTCGCGGCTGGCGGGCCGACTACCGAACAGGGTGGATGGATATGCACAGAAATGCCGTATTGTGCTGTGCCGCAGCAGTTCTGCTTGCCGCGGCGACGGCCTGCTCGTCATCCGGTTCCAACTCCTCTACCACGTCCGCGGCACCGCCGACCACGGCGAAGGGGTCGGCCGCGAGTGTGCCGCTGCGCGCACAACCCACGGGCAAGGTCGTGCTGACCTGGAACCCGGGCACCAAGGTGGTCAGCGCGGCGGTCGATCTGTCCGGTCTGACCCCCGGCAGCTCGCACGCGATGCATGTGCATCCCGGCACCTGCGCCGATCAGAGCAAGCCCCCTTCGATCCCGTTCCCGGACATCACCGCGAACGCCGGCGGCGTGGCGAAGCAGACGGTGACCAGTGAGCCGGTGGCCTCGGGCATCCCGACGGGGGCGTATGTGAACGTGCATCTCGCGCCCAGTGCCACGCTCGGCAATCCCGGTCAGCTGAATTTCACCTCGATCGCCTGCGGTGACATCCCCGCCGGAGGGTCGTCGGGTTCGGGCCCGGTGACCGTCACCATGGCCGCGCCGACGGTCCAGGAGATGCCCCCGGCCGGGACCGTCGCACTGTCCTACGATGCCGCCGCGCACAGCCTGCACGTCGACCTCACCGCGACGGGACTGTCTCCGAACTCGACCCATGGCGTGCACATCCACTCCGGAAGCTGCACCGCCCAGGGGCCGGTCGTCCACGAACTGCCGGATCTGCGGACCGACGCCTCGGGCAAGGGGACGTTGAACGCGACCGTCGACGGCGTCACCCAGGCCCCGCCGGCCACCGGTTGGTACGTCAACGTGCACAAGGGCCCGATGGCGCAGATCCTCTCCGATGAGAAGCCGACGCTGCTGTTCGCCCCGATCCTGTGCGCGAACCTGCCCGGCTGATCAGTATTTCGGGATGCCCGGGTCCTGATATCCCGGGTCCGCCCGGCGCATGGCGGCGATGTCGTCGCGGTCGTGCAGGTGCGGCATGGCATTCCAGCGTTCGTGCAGCCGGGCGACGGCGTCGCGGTCGAGCGTGACGCCCAGTCCGGGCGCGTCCGGGACGGTGACCGCGCCTTCGGTGAAAGTGATCCGCTCGGTGATCACGTCCTCGCTCTGCCACGGATAGTGGCTGTCGCAGGCGTATTCCAGGTCCGGGACGGTGGCCGCGACGTGGGTCATCGCGGCCAGGCTGATCCCGAGGTGGGTATTGGAGTGCATGGAAAGGCCCCGGCCGTACGCGCGGCACACCGCGGCCAGATCGCGGGTGGCGAACAGGCCGCCCCAGTAGTGGTGGTCCGAGAGCACGATCTGCACCGCGTCGTGGTCGAAAGCGGGTTTCACCTCGTCCAGGGCGGTCACGATCATATTGGTGGCCAACGGGATTCCGGTGTGCCGATGCACCTCGGCCATATCCGCGACCGTCACCGCGGGATCCTCGAGATATTCGACGACGCCGGTCAGCTCCTGCGCGACGTGCAGCGCGGTCGGCAGCGCCCAGCCGCCGTTGGGATCCAAACGCAGTGGCATACCCGGGAATTCGGCCGCCAGCGCCTTGATCGCCGCGATCTCCTCGTCCGGCGGCATCACCCCGCCCTTGAGTTTGAACGAGCGGAAACCGCCGTACTCGAAGAACTTTCGCGCCAGCTGCACCACACCCGCCGGATCCAGCGCCGCACCCCAGTCGTCGGCGGGCGCGTCGTCGACCGGATGCTCGGCCCATTTGTAGAACAGATATCCGGAGTACTCGACGCGATCGCGCACCTTGCCACCCAGCAGGGTGTGCACCGGTACGCCGAGATGCCGGCCCAGCGCGTCGAGCGCGGCGACCTCGAACGCGGACAACACACTCAGCCGCACCTTGTCCGTGGTCAGCGCACCCCGCAAGCCGCTGGCCGCGGGCTGCGCGTCCAGCAGTGTGCTCGCACCCCGGCCGATCCCGCCGATCGAGTTGACCGCGCCGATCGACCGCCCGATCAGCTCGGGCGCGAGTACTGCGGCCCGCTCGAAATACACCGTGTCGCCGTAGGTTTCACCGACTCCGACGATCCCGCCCTCGATCTCGACCTCCACGATCAACCGCGGCGTATACGGCTGATGTACCCCCGACAGATTCAGCAGCGGCGGATCGGCGATCAGAATCGGCGTCAGCCGCACGTCGGTGATCACGGGAAGTGTTGTACCGGTGCCTGGTTCGGCGTTCATCGGCGTACTCCATCGATTCGTCGCGAGGGGTCGCGCCCTCGATCTTCGGTAGCGACTGCCCCGCAACGAGATCCGGCGGTGTGATCCGCGAGGAATGCTGTACGAGTCGCTGATTCGCAGTCCATGAGCGGATCCTGTCGATGTGCCGAGTGGGTTCGGCACATCGACAGGATCGGCTCAGGCGGGGCTTTCGCGCGGGTGTGCGTAACCGCTCATGGGAAACGTTGTGTCAGTGCGTGTTCCGTTCAGCGCGCCCCGTCGACGCGCTGGGGCAGATTCCACGGATTCGCGTCCTGGAGCGGGGGCGGCAACAGGGCTTCCGGGAAGCCCTGCCAGGCCACCGGACGCAGGAAGCGGTCGATGGCGGCGGTGCCCATGGAGGTGAACTGGGGGGATGTGGTGGCGGGGTACGGGCCGCCGTGCTGCTGGGCCCAGGACAGGGTGATGCCGGTGGGCCAGCTGTTCCAGATCAGGCGTCCGGCCAGGCCGGTGAGCGCGGGCAGCAGGGCGCGGACGGTGTCCGCATCCGAGTCCTGGGCGTGCACCGTGGCGGTGAGGCCCGGTTCGAGGTTGCGCAGCAGGGTGCGCAGTTCGTCCGGCCCCGCGTATTCGACGATCAGCGAGACGGGGCCGAAGCATTCCACATCCAGGGATTCGGCCTGCGCGAGGAAGTCCGCGCCGGTGACCTTCAGCAGCGTCGGGCCGAATTCGGTCGTACCGGGTTCGGGCGCGTACAGCACCGTGATCGCGGGATGCGCCCGCAGCCGGTCCAGGCCGTCGCGGTAGCCGTGTGCGATCCGATCGTTGAGCAGCTGTTGTGCCGGAATCGCGGTGACCGCGTTCAGCAGTGCCTCGTCCAGGCCGTGATCGGCGGGCAGCAGCAACATACCGGGTTTGGTGCAGAACTGTCCGGCTCCCAGCGTGAACGATCCGACGTACCCGCTGGCCACCTCGGCCCCGCGCTCGCGCACCGCGGTCTCGGTCACGACCACCGGATTGACGCTGCCGAGCTCGCCGTAGAACGGGATCGGCCGCGGCCGCGCGTTGGCGATGTCGAACAGGGCCCGGCCACCGGCCTCGGATCCGGTGAACGCCGCCGCCGCGATACCGGGATGACGCAGCGCGGTCACACCCGACTGCACCCCGTAGACGATGCCGGCGGTCCCTTCCGGCGCGCCCGCGCCGAGCAGTGCCTCGGACAGCACCGCGAAGGTGCGCGCGGACAGTTCCGGATGCCCGGGATGCGCCTTGATGACGACCGGACATCCGGCCGCGAGCGCCGCGGCGGTGTCGTGCCCGGCGACGCTCAGCGTCAGCGGGAAGTTGCTCGCGGTGAACACCAGCACCGGTCCCATCGGAACGGTCATCCGCCGGATGTCCGGCCGCGGCCCCATCGGCCAGTCCGGATCGGCGTGATCGACTGCGGCGCGCAGGAATTCACCGTCGGCGAGCACCTGCCCGAACAGCCGCAGCTGGAATACGGTGCGCACCATCTCCGACCGCAGTCGCGGCTGCTCGGGCAGATGGGTTTCCTTCGCCGCCAACGTGACCAGCTCGTCCGAAGCCTTCTCCAGCGCCTCGGCCGCGGCCTCGAGCCAGCGGGCGCGCTCGGCGGGCGTGGTCTGCGCGAGCTGTTCCGCGGCGTCCACCGCCGCGGTGACGATGCGATCGATGTCCTCCGGGGACGTCTCGGTAGTCACTGTGTCCTCCACCAGTAGTCGGAATCTGTGGTCGGCGAGCGGAATTCAGGCACGAATCCGGAACTCGTCGACGGTCCAGGCGCGCGCCTGATCGCTGAGGGTCACCCCGAGGCCCGGACGTGACGACAGGTGCATACGTCCGTCGCGGATCTCGAGCCGTTCGTTGAACAGCGGGTCGAACCATTCGAAGTGTTCCACCCACGGCTCGATCGGGTATGCCGCGGCGAGGTGGACGTGCACCTCCATCACGAAATGCGGTGCCAGCTGCAGATGTTCGCGACCGGCCAGGGACATCACGTCCAGGAATCGGCTGATGCCGCCGACGCGCGGCGCATCGGGCTGCACGATATCGATTCCGGCCCTGATCAATTCGCTGTGCTCGGCCACGCTGGTGAGCATCTCGCCGGTGGCGATGGACGTGTCGAAGGTCTGCGCGAGCTGTGCGTGCCCGGCGAAATCGTAGGCGTCCAGCGGTTCTTCGATCCACACCAGGGACAGCGGGTCGAACGCCCGGCACATCCGCCGTGCGGTCGGCCGGTCCCACTGCTGGTTGGCGTCGACCATCAGCGGCGTCCGGTCGCCGATCTGCTCCCGCACCGCGGTGACCCGCGCGAGGTCCACCGCGTTGTCGGGATGGCCGACCTTGATCTTGATACCGCCGATCCCGGACTCCAGCGAAGCGGTGGCGCGGTCGAGCACCTCCTCGATCGGGGCGTGCAGGAAACCGCCGGAGGTGTTGTAACAGCGCACCGAATCACGGTGCGCACCCAGCAGTTTCGCCAGCGGCAGACCGGCCCGCTTGGCCTTGAGATCCCACAGCGCGACATCGAAGGCGGCGATCGCCTGCACGGACAGCCCACTGCGGCCCACCGAGGCCCCGGCCCACATCAGCTTGTCCCAGATCTTGCCGATATCGCTGGGATCCTCGCCGATCAGCACCGGCGCGATCTCCCGGGCGTGCGCGAACTGTCCGGGCCCGCCCGCACGCTTGGAATAGCTGATGCCGATACCTTCGAGTCCGGCCTCGGTGGTGATCTCCGCGAACAGCACCGCGACCTCGGTCATCGGCTTCTGCCGTCCGGTGAGGACCTTGGCGTCACTGATCCCGGTGGGCAGCGGCAGGGTGACCGAGGAGAGCGTGACGCCGGTGATCCGGTCGAGTACGGAGGATGGGGTGGACATGACGGATCTCCTTGTCAGGCAATGCTCTTGACGAGCTCGGTCAGCTCGGCGACCTCGTCGGCGGCCAGATCGGTCAGCGGCGGGCGCACCCGGCTCGACGGGCGGCCCACGGCGGTCAGGCCCGCCTTGATGATCGATACCGCGTATCCCGGGCGACGATCGCGAATGTCCAGGTAGGGCAGGACGAAGGTGCGCAGTCGCCGGTACACCTCGTCGCGGTCGTGCGCGCGCACCGCCTGGTAGAACTCCAGCGCGAATTCGGGCGCGAAGTTGAAGATCGCCGAAGAGTATGTGGTGACGCCCATTTCGATGTACGGCAGCGCGAAGGTCTCCGCGGTGGGCAGCCCGCCGATATAGGTGAGCCGGTCGCCCATCCGCGCGTAGATGCGGGTCATGGTCTCGATGTTGCCCACGCCGTCCTTGAATCCGACGAGGTTCGGGCAGCGTTCGGCCATACGCGCGACGGTGACGTCATCGATGCGGGCATTGGCGCGGCTGTAGAAGATCACGCCCAGTGAGGTGGCCGCACAGACCGCGGCGACATGTTCCACCAGACCGTCCGGCCCGGCCTCGGTCAGATAGGGCGGCAGCAGCAGAATGCCCTGCGCCCCAGCGGCTTCGGCATTGCGCACCTGTTCGACCGCGACGGCGGTTCCGGCAGTGGCCGGGGCGATCACCGGCACTCGGCCCTCGGTCTCGGCGACCGCGGCGCGCACCACCTGATCGATCTCGGCGGTGGTCAGCGAGAATCCCTCACCCGTGCCGCCCGCGGCGAACAGCCCGGCCACGTCGTATTGCGCCAGCCAGCCGATGTGCTCCCGATACGCGGCCTCGTCGAACGCCAGAGCGTCGTCGAAATGCGTGACCGGGAACGACAGCAGCCCGCGGCCCAGCGCGGGGCCGAGATCTTCGGCAGATATCTGTGACACGGGTTTCCTCCTCGGGGAATGACATTCGCGGGCGGTTGCCCTGGCCGGACTCAGGAGTCCGGCCAGGACTCCAGTAGGTCGATGACCCGGCGCAGGGCCGGATTCGCGGGATGTCGCCGCCAGACCGCATACAGTTCGGCGGGTTCGCGCACCCCCGACAGCGGGCGGTAGCGCACCCCGTCGGGATGCAGGTGGCTGGCGGTTTCGGGGACCAGGGCCAGACCGCGTCCGGCGGCCACCAGCGCGAGCATGGTGTGCACCTGGGTCAGCCGGTCGGCGGGATCGTAGGAGATCCCGGCCAGGGTCCTGGTCATCAGTTCGGCGAAGTAGCGGGCCGGGCCGGGTGCGTACACCAGCAGCCGTTCGCCCTCGAGTTCGTCGAGCGACAGCGGGGTCTGCGCGTCCAGGCGATGCCCTTCGGGCAGGGCCAGCACCAGCGGTTCGCGATGCACCAGTCGCGCGTCGAACTCGGCGCGGTCGAAGGGCGGGCGGGCGAAGGCGAGATCCAGTTTGCCGCTGGACAATTCCTCGAACTGCACGGCGCTGACCTGTTCGGCGAGCACGAGTTCGATCTCCGGCAGCGACCGGGAGATCTGGTTGAGGAATCGGCCCAGGAAGCCGAATCCCGCGGTGGCGGTGAAACCGATCCGCACGGTTCCGGTGCGGCCCGCCGCGACCAGTCGTGCGGTGCTGGGCGCGGCCTCGGCCAGGGCGAGCAGCCGACGCGCCTCGGCGAGGAAAACCTCACCGGCGGGGGTCAATTCGACCTGTCGCTGGGTTCGGTCCAGCAGCAGTACGCCGATATCGCGTTCGAGCTTCTGGATCTGGCGGCTCAGCGGTGGCTGGGTCATCTGTAATCGTTCGGCGGCGCGGCGGAAGTTGCCTTCCTCCGCGACGACGACGAATCCGCGCACCTGTTCCAGGGACAACATGGCGGACAGCTTGCCGTCGCCGGTCATGGTTGCTCCTCGGTGGTGCGGGCGGGTTGTGTGGGCATCGGTTTCCTTTGCAGGCTAGGACGAGTCGGTGATACCCGTCCAACATCGTTTCAGCATCACAATATGCCCAAGAGGTATCACTCGTGATTCATATATCTGAATACTTTCCGAAAGCCGGAGGTATTCGGGATTGAGAATGCGGAGGCGCCTGGATAGCCTCCGAGACACGGATCACCCACCGAAGGAGTGCCATGCAGCGCCGCATCGGCAGTGAGCATCTGCTCGAATCCGGATCCGACCCCGTGGCAGGGACCGGTTCCACGGCCGAATCCGCGACCGGGGTCAAATCCGCGCGACGCGCGATCACCCTGCTGGAGGTGTTCGCCGCACAGCAATCCTGGTTGTCGCTGGCGCAGTTGCACGCCGCCACCGGATTTCCCCGATCGAGCCTGCACGGTCTGCTGCGCACCCTGCGCGATGCGGGCTGGATCGAGACCGACGAGACCGGCACCCGATTCCGGCTGGGGGTGCGGGCATTGATGTGCGGCACCGCCTATCTCGACCGCGATCCGGCGATGCCGTTCGCCACCGAAACGCTCGAGCGGCTGCGCGAGCAGACCGGATTCACCACGCACTACGCCCGGCTGGCCGGCGCCGAGGTGGTGTATCTGGAGACTCGCGAATCGCGCAGCTCGGGACACCTGATCTCCCGGGTCGGCCGGGCGCTGCCCGCCCACGCGACCGCTCTGGGCAAGGCGCTGCTGGCCGAACTCGCCGATGCCGAACTCGGCGAACTGCTGCCCGCACGGCTGCGCCCGCTCACCGAGCACACCATCACCGATCGCGACGCCCTGCACGCCGAACTGGGCGTGGTGCGCGAACGCGGCTACGCGACCGAGCGGCAGGAGGGCACCGCGGGCGTGGCCTGCGCCGCCGCGGCGGTGCCGTACCGGATTCCGGCCACCGACGCGCTGAGCTGCTCGATGCCGATGGACCAGGTGACCGAGGGGGAGCAGCGCCGCATCGGCGAGGTGTTGCGCGAGGCCGCCGCCGAACTGGCCATGCGGCTGCGTCGCGCCGGAATCCGTTGACCCGCCGCGATTTTCGCGGCATGCACCACAGCGAGGAGTTTCACCCATGTCGGATCAGCGCATTCTCATCACCGGCGCGGCGGGCATCGTCGGGACGCTGATGCGTCCCCGGCTCGCCCGTCCCGGCCGCATCCTGCGACTGCTGGACATCGCACCGCTCGAACCCGCCGCACCCGGTGAACAGGTCGAGATCGTCAGCGGATCGGTCACCGATGCCGAGGTCGTGACGGCGGCCTGCCAGGGTGTGGACGCGGTGATCCACCTGGGCGGGATCAGTCGCGAGGACAGCTGGGAGCGCATCCTCGAGGTGAATATCGACGGCACGCACACCGTGCTCGAGGCCGCACGGGCGGCCGGGGTGCCCCGGGTGATCCTGGCGTCCAGCAATCATGCGGTGGGCTTCCGCCGGATCGGCGAGGCCGGTCCCGCCGGGCTGCCCGCCGACAGCAGCGCGCGTCCGGATACCTACTACGGCGTGAGCAAGGCAACCATGGAGGCGCTGGGCAGTCTGTACCACTCGCGGTTCGGGATGGATGTGAGTTGTCTGCGCATCGGCAGCTGTTTCGACCACCCCGTGGACGTTCGCCAGCTCTCGCTCTGGTTGTCCCCGCAGGACTGCGCGCGGTTGCTGGAGGCCTGCCTGAGCACGGCCGAGCCGGGATTCCGTGTGCTGTGGGGCATGTCCGCGAACACTCGCGCGGTGGTCTCGCAGAGCGAGGGGGAGCAGATCGGCTATCGGCCCGTCGACGACGCCGAGGTCTTCGCCGATCGGATGCCTCCGGGTGAGCTGCCCGGCAATCTGGGCGGTGCGTTCTGCGATATTCCGCTGGGGCAGCACAACCCGCTGTGACGCCGGAGTTCCGGCCGGGCCGGGTGCTGCGCATGCGCTCAGTGTTCACATATGTGACAGCATGACGCGATACCGAATGGGCATCGTCATGTGTATTGCGTCCACTTATCGAGCATGTGACCCTGAGCACACTTGTTTGGTAGTGAAGGAAGCAGCACATGCAGCACTCGGCAACGGCGCCGGAACAACGGCGCCGGATCAGCATCTCCTACCTGTACTTCTTCGGCGCGCTCGGCGGCATCCTGTTCGGATACGACCTGGGCGTGATCTCCGGAGTGTTGTTGTTCATCAACCCCCTGTGGCATCTGAGCTCGTTCGCGCAGGGTGTCGTCGGCGGCTCGGTCGCCTTCGGCGCGATCTTCGGAGCCCTGTTCGCCGGCCGGATCACCGACCGGTGGGGGCGGCGGCCCGCCATCGTGGTCGCGTCCGTCGTCTTCGTCATCGGCGTACTGGGCTGCACGTTCGCACCCGGATTCGGGGTGCTGGTGGTGGGGCGGTTCATCACCGGCGTCGCCGTGGGATGTTCCTCGGCGACGGTGCCCACCTATCTGTCCGAACTCGCGCCGACCCGGGTGCGCGGCAGGCTCTCCACGCTGAATCAGCTGATGATCGTCTCCGGCATCCTGATCGCGTACATCATCGACTGGGCGCTGTCCGGCGCGGGCACGGCCAACTGGCGAATCATGTTCGCCATCGCGGCGATTCCGGCCGTGGTCCTGTTCGTCGGCCTGATGTTCATGCCGGAGACCCCGCGCTGGCTGGTCAAGGCCGGACGCGAGGCCGAGGCGCGCGAGGTGCTCACCCAGACCCACCGCAACGACGACATCGACGCCGAACTGGGCAGTATCCGCGAGGTGATCCGGATCGATTCCGAACAGCGCGGCACGTTGCGCGATCTGATCGCCCCGTGGGCGCGGCCCGCGCTGGTCGTCGCGTTGATTCTCGCTGTGGGACAACAGTTCGCCGGAACAAATGCGGTGAATCTGTACGCGCCCACCATGTTCAAACAGCTCGGCCTGGCCACCTCGGGTTCGCTGCTGGCCTCGATCATCATGGGTGCGGTCAAACTGGTGTTCACCGCCTGGGTGTTCCTGGTCGTGGACCGCTGGGGCCGCAAACCGCTGCTGCTGATCGGCAACGTGCTGATGGCGCTGTCGCTGATCCTGTTGGGCGCCTGCGTACTCGGACTGGGTAAGGGCACCGGCACCGGCATCATCGCCCTGTTGCTGCTGTGCCTGTACTGGGTCGGCTACGAACTGGGCTGGGGCGCGGTGGTCTGGGTGATGATGGCCGAGATCTTCCCGCTGCGGGTGCGCGGGATCGGCATGGGCGTCGGCAGCACGGTGTTGTGGGCGGCCACCTTCGCCATCACCTTCCTGTTCCCGGTGATGAGCGATCATCTCGGCCTGGCCGCCTCGTCGTTCATCTTCGCCGGTGTCAGTGTCGTGCTCTACGTTCTGGTGACGAAGTTCGTCCCGGAGACCAAGGGGCGCAGCCTGGAACAGATCGAGATGGATCTGCGCGGCCGTGTCCCGGGCGCCACCCAGGAGGCCGCGTGAGTGGAGATTCCGCGTCGACGATCGTCTACGTGTCCAATGCGGGCAGCGCCGAGATCTCGGTGCTGCGACTGGAGGACGACGGCGCGCTGAAACCGGTGCAGACGGTGGATACCGCGGGGGCGGTGATGCCGTTGACGACCGGGCCGGGCCATCGTCACCTGTACGCCTCGCTGCGGTCCGAGCCGTATTCGGTGGTCTGCTACGAGATCGACTCGGGCACGGGCGAACTCACCGAACAGGCGCGAGTCCGGTTGCCGGACAACATGGCCTATCTGTCCACCGACCGGCACGGTCGGTTCCTGTTCGCCGCCTCCTATTCCGGCAACGTCGTCTCGGTGAATCCGATCGGACCGGACGGGATCGTCGGGTCCGAGCCGAGCGTGGTGCTCGCCACGCCGCCGCATGCGCATTCGGTCGTGGTCGATCCGTCGAACAGGTATCTGTTCGCGGCCTCGCTCGGCGGCGATGTGCTGCTGCAATATCTGTTCGACCAGGTCACCGGGGTTCCCATTCTGAACGTCCCACCGCGCGTCCCGACCCTGCCGGGCGCCGGGCCGCGGCATCTGGTGTTCCATCCGGACGGTCGGTGGGTCTATGTGGCGAACGAGCTGGACGGAACGGTCGGCGGCTACGAATTCGACACCGGCACCGGATGTCTCACGCCGATCGGCACATATTCGGCGATTCCCGAGGAGTGCGCCGAGCCGTGGGCCGCGGAGGTACGGCTCACCCCGGACGGCCGCTATCTGTATGTGTCCGAGCGACGTTCGAGCACGCTGGCGGGATTCCGGGTGGCCGCCGACACCGGCGCGCTGGAACCGCTGGGGCACACCGCGACGGAGACCTGCCCGCGCGGATTCGACATCGATCCGAGCGGACGGTACCTGCTCGCCGCCGGGCAGGAGTCCGACGCGCTGACCGTCCACGCCATCGATCCCGATACCGGGGCGCTGACCATCTGCGGACGTCAGGAGCTCGGGCGCGATCCGAACTGGGTGGAGATCGTCGAACTCCGCTGAGCTCGACGTGTCGGTGGGCTGTGCAATGCTGATGAGGGGCACAGCCCGCCGATCCCGGCGCGGCGGCGTGAGGACTGGAGGCAAGGGTGGCCGAGGAGAACCCGGTGACGGACGAGCTGCGACTGAGCGCCGGTGAGGCGCTGATGACGGTGAACCCGGCGACGGGCCGAGTGGCCCGGTTCCGCGTGGGTGCGCACGATCTGTTGCGCGTCGGCCCGCGATTCGGCTGCTTCCCGATGGCTCCCTGGTGCGGCCGGATGCGTGCGGGCGTCCTCGAATTCGCCGGGCAGCGGTATCAGCTGCCCCGCAACGCCGAGCCGCACGCCATCCACGGCACGGTGCGGGACCATCCGTGGGAGGTGGTTCAGCACTCCGACAGCAAACTCGTTCTCGCACAGGATCTTCGCGAGCCCTGGCCGTTCCCCGGCCGGGTGACCCAGTCCTTCGAACTGGGCACGCGGACAGCGTCGTTCGGGATGACGGTCGAAGCGGCCGCGGAACCCTTTCCGGCACAGGTGGGCTGGCATCCGTGGTTCGAACGCCGCCTGATCGCCGACGGCGCGCCCGTCGACATCGACTTCACCCCGGCGTGGCAGGAGGAGCGCGGTGCGGACTACCTCCCGGACGGGAACCGGATCGCACCGAAGCCCGCCCCGTGGGACGACTGCTTCGGCATGCCCGACGGGGTGTCGGTCACGCTGAACTGGCCCGGCGCACTCGAGTTGACCGTGCGCAGCCCACTGCGATGGGTGGTCGTCTACGACGAACCGGCCGACACCGTCTGCGTCGAACCGCAGTCCGGGCCGCCGAACGGACTCAACACCGATCCCTCGATCGTCGGGCCCGATGCACCGCTGACCGCCGAGATGTCCTGGGTCTGGCGGGATCCGGCCTAGGGGGTATCGGCCGGAGAACGGGTCACGTGACGGATCGAAGGATCGGCGCGGGGGCCGTAAGGGTCAGTGCACCCGGGACGAGTCGGGCACTAGGTGTCCGACTCGGATCAGGGTGCGTACCGCGGCCCGCCGACGGGGGCATTCGTCGGTCCGGCAGTTCAGATGCATCTGCATGATGGAGTGTGCACGTTCGGTGGTGAGCCCGATGGGCTCGACCCAGCAAGTACTGAACCTGTCCACGATCCCCTACCCTTCCTCATAGACGTCGGGTATGACGCCGCCCTGAAATGAGACTAGAAGCTGTTTTCGGGCCGAAGAATGTGACGATGGGACCTTTTGTTGGTAATTTCGGACGGTGGTTCCTATCGGAAGTCCGTTCGGCGCACTCCCTCGCAGCAGCGCCAGTGTGCGAATGATGATCGCGGTTGGGCGTGCGCACGGACTGGATGATTCAACGCTATTACGAGGCACAGGAATTACCGGGCAGAATCTGGCTGACGAGTTTGCCCAATTCTGGGCGGATCAGGAATACGACGTCGCGCGCAACCTGCTTCGCGCATTGGGGGACAAGCCCGGACTCGGCGTGGAAACCGCCCGTCACGCCACGCTCGGCAAGGCCGGGCTGGCGGGCCTTGCGGCATTGGCCAGTGCGACCGTCGGCGCGGTGCTCAATGTCGCGATCCGTTACCAGGATCTGGTTCCGGTCGCCACGCGGTACTCGCTCGACGAGGGCGACGACGAGATCGTGATCATCGTCGACGGCCAGGCGGTTCCGGAGGATGTGCGGGCCTATTTCGTCGAGCGGGACCTCATGCTGGTCTTCATGGCCGGAGAGGTACTCGGCGTCGACATTCCGGTGCGTGAGATCGGGTTGCGCGATCCGGCCGAGCGGGTCGCGCAACTGACCTCGGTGGCCCCGTTCGATCGCTGTTCGGTGCTGTCCGGGCAGGTCCGCAACAGTATCGCCATTCCGCGGGCATTCCTGCATCAGCCCATGCCGCAGGCCGATGCGCACACCGCGGCGATGGTGGAGCGGCAACTCGGTGAGGCGCTGCGTCAACTGGTCGGCACCGGCCGCGGGCTGACCGCGGCGGTGTGCGATCGGCTGCTGCGCGATTCGGGCGTGGTGCCCACGATGGCCGAGGTCGCCGGGGAGTTGCACATCACCGCACGCACCCTGCGCCGCCAGCTCGCCGCGGAGGGATCGACATTCCGCGGTCTGCTCAACAATGTGCGCGAGAGTCGAGCTGCGGAGTTGCTGCGTGGCGGGTCGACCGTCGAGGAAGTTGCCCGGCTGCTCGGTTATGCCGAAACCGCGAACTTCACGCACGCATTCACGCGCTGGCGCGGTATGTCGCCGCGGGCGTTCCGGCAGTCTCTCACGCGTCGCACATAACGCGATTATTCCCGCGAGATGCACGATATTTCGGCCGATCCGGTCGGCCGAAAAGTGAGGTCTGGATTAGTCAGAAATCATCATAGTTCACAATTGGCGACGTCGTCGGCGGAACTGTGTCACAGGACCGGGCAATCGGCCGTCGGAATAGTTGAATTACGAGTTATTTCACGGCACTCGCCATTTCCGTGACTCGCACCCGGAAATCCGCCCGAGAGACTTCTCGCTGCAACCTCGGCGCGGCCCGACCGTCATCCCGGAGACTGTAGCGCCTCGAGATCTCGCTGCGGACACGAGTCGTGAGACGCCGCACATCAAGATATTTTCCTGGTAAAACATCTGCTAACCTTCTCGTATGTTCCCGCCACCCCACATGCATCTGCGCCCGGTCGATCGCTCGGCTCGGACGCTGTGGCGCGCGTGGCAGGTGCTCTCGCTGCACGGGGTGTTCCGGATGCGCCCGGCCGCCGATACCTGGCGTCGGTCCGCGGTCAGCGGGCTGATCGCACTGGGCGTGCCCGAGGTGGTGCTGGTGGCCACCGGACATCTGCCGCTGGCGTTCTACACCTGCGCCGGCGGGCTCTGCGCGCTCTACGGGCACGGTCTGCCCTATTCGGCGCGGGCGCGCGCTCTCGGCTGGGTGGTCTTCGGGATGATCGCGGGAGTGGGCGTCGCGCTCACCACCGCGGCGCTGACCGAGTCCGCTGTGGTTCGGGTGCTGGTCCTCGCACTGCTCGCGGGCCTGTGCAAGTTGATCTGCGACGCCTCGCGGATCGGCCCGCCCGGCAATGTCATCTTCACCTTCATCATCTCTGCCGCCGGATTCCTGCCGGTGCGTCTGGCCGAGGTACCGGCGCATCTCGAACTCGTCCTGTCCGGCGGCGTGCTGGCATGGGTGGTCTGCATGGCTCCGGCGCTGGTGCGCCCGCACGCCCCGGAGCGGTTCGCCGTCGCCCGAGCGCTGAGTGCCACGGCTCGGCTGGTGCGGGCGCCCGCGGGCGATCCGGTCGCGGCCCGCGCCCGATACGACGCCGCGGCCGCGTGTCATGCCGCCTGGCACACCGTTCGGCTGGTTCCCTGCGACACCCTGCAGGGGGCTGCCGAGATCACCGCGCTGATCCGCCTCCTGGTTCGCGCCGAATCCCTCGCCGCCGCAGCGCAATCCGGTTCATCGGACCGTGACCGGTCCGAATTCTCCACCACCGCTGGATATCCCGAGCGCACTACCACTCCTTCGGACGGCTCCCGGCACACCGATGCGGCCGATCGAGCCGCCGAGGCCGATCTGCTCACGGACTGGGCGCGCGAATTGCGCAGCGGGCGTGCGGTGCCCGAGGTCGACTGCCTGCTCACCGAACGAGACCAGATTCGCGGTATCGCGTTGCAACGCGACGCGGAACGCACACCGAGCGGAATACGCCGGGTGCTGAGGGCTTTCCGGCCCACCGCGCCCGGATTCCCACTCGCGGTACGAGTTTCGGTGGGCGCGGCCGCGGCCGGACTGGTGTCCGTCGCCCTGGGCGTGGACAGACCGTACTGGGCGGTCATGACCGCCGCGGTGCTGATCGTCGCCAATACCGTGATGTCCTGGCATCGCACGGTGCAGCGGCTGCTGGGCAATCTGATCGGGGTCGGCTTGTTCACCGCCCTGGTCCCGTTGACCGTCCATCCGGTGGCACTGGTCGCCGTGGCGCTGGCCTGCCAGCTCGTGGTCGAGGCGACGATCTCCCGGAACTATTGGGTAGCGTCGGTATTCGTGACACCGATGGCATTGGTGATGGTCGAGTTCGCCGGGGCTCAGCCCGCCGGGCGGCTCGCGCTGGACCGCTGGCTGGATACCTGCGTGGGCGCCGCCGTGGCCGTGGTGATCTGTTTCGCGGTACCCAACCGGCGCGCCTTCGATCGGGTGGCGCTGGCCCTGCGCGAACTCGACGCCGTACTCGCCCGTGCGCGCGAGTCGCTGAGCGCCGGGCGTCCGGATCACGACGTGCGTCGTCGGCTCGCGACCGCACTGGTGGAGGTGCGCGAATCCGCCGATATCGCCACGGGGGAGTGGTGGAGCACCGAGGTGCCCGAGGAGCGGATCGTCGCCTCCGAACGAGCGGGACATCGACTACTGGCGCAACTTCCGGTCCGGCTGCCGGTGGTCGTCCGATGACGGAGGATGCGGTGGCAGGCGTGCTGCGTCAGTGGGAGGTCGTGTATCCGGAGCTGAATCTGGGCCCGATCGCGGTGCTCGGCCGCCTCAACCGCTGTGCGGCGCTCCTGCAACGGGTTGCCGACGCCCCGTTGGGCACGGCCGAGTTGAGTCGCCCCGAATTCGACATCCTGACCGCACTGCGGCGCATCGGCGGTGAGCTGACACCCGGTCGCCTGGCTCGCGAGACGTTCGCCTCACCGGCAGCGGTCACCAAACGGGTGCAGGGGCTGGAGAAACAGGGCCTGGTTCAGCGCCGCATCGATGAGCGCGATCGCCGGGTGGCTCACCTCACGCTCACCGACGCCGGTCGGGAGCTGATCGATCGTCTTTTTCCGCAACAGCTTTCCTACGAACAGGCGCTGCTGTCCCGGCTGCCCGGGAGCGAACAGGGCGAACTCGCCCGCATCCTGGGAGATCTGCTGCTCCTGCTCGAGGGCCAGCTGGGCAGTGTCGACTACTGATCCGCCGAGCCCGTGCCCCATCCAGTCGGACACGGGCACCTGCCGATCGGCGGATACATCCACGTTCCCTGATTCGTACCCCGTCGGGCACGGGATACGAATCAGGTCGGAATCAGTGATTCGCGGCGAAGGACATGGCCGGGGAGAACTGCGGAATGTCCGCCGGAATCTGCGGCACCGAACGGGAATCCAGCGCCGCGTAGTAGGCGGCCTCGTATCCGGCCCCGAGTCCGTCCACCGAGAACCGCTCCATCACGCGACGTCGGCAGTCGAGCGGATCGATGCGCCGCACCTCGGCGATGGCCGCGGGCAGCTCCGACGGGTCGTCACAGATGATTCCGGTGACCCCGTCCTCGACGACCTCCTCGACCGCGCCACCGCGCAGCGCGACAACCGGCGTGCCGCAGGCCATCGCCTCGATCATCACGATCCCGAACGGCTCCTCCCACCTGATCGGGAACAGCAGACACCGCGCCGAGGACAGCAGCAGCCGCTTGGCCACCGCATCGGCCTCACCGAATACGCAGTCGCGATCGGTCAGCAGCGGGCGCACCGCGGAATTGAAATACTCCCGCTCGGGCGGTTCGTTCATCTTCGCCGCGAGCACCAGCGGAATATCGGCCGCATGTGCGGCCTGCAGGGCCAGGTCCGGCCCCTTGTAGGGTGCGTATCGGCCCAGGAAGAGGGCGAAATCCTGCTTCTCCAGCCGCAGCGGCCATTCGGCGGGCCGCACCGCATTGTGCACTCGGCTCAGCCAATTCAATCCGGGGGCCAGGGACCGCTGCCGATCGCTGATCGCGATCAACTCCGCCGAGTTGCCCAGCGCCCGGTAGTAATCCTGTGGTTCACCATCCACCGGACCGTGCACGGTCACCACGGTCGGGATGCCCAGCGAGGAATACATCGGTGCATTCAGCGGCCCGGCGAAGGTATGGTCGTGCACGATGTCGATGCGCTCGGTGCGTGCCAATTCGGTGACGATGCGCCGCACCTTCAGCGCGTGCAGTACCTCGGGAAATGGATCGCCGAGACGTTCCGCGAGAATGTCGTCCCACACCTTGACGAACCGCGCGGTGGTTCCCGATCGTCCCGCTCCCAGGAGTGTGACGTGGTGTCCGCGGTCGGTCAATGCGTCCGTGAGCTGCGCAACCACTGCCTCGACGCCGCCGTACCCCGACGGTGGAACTTCGAAATACGGTGGTGCGACCATGACGATATTGAGCGGCGCGACGGACTTTCGGAATCCCACAATGCGTGAATCGGCATCGGACGGGATGGAACTCATGGTACTGCCTCCTCAACGTGTGAAGCTGCGACCAATCGGAACTTCAGGTAGATAAGCCTCACCTGAAGCAGGAGCTTGCGCTCCTGTATCGGGGCGTCCATGTCTCACCGGGCGCGATCCCAGGCTGAGACATACCCAGCATTCAGCTAGCTAATCATGTGTCCGAAAATCTTACGGAAGTGCCCGGATTGCACCGATAGAATGCGGCTCTTGCTCGCTGCCGGCAGATAAAGTGCGCATACATAGACCTCTTGTCTGTATACCGCATGACCAGTTCGGAAGGTAGCGCAAAGGCGATTCCACCCCGGCCGCCCCGGACGAAATCGGGGCACCGAGACCGAGGCGAAATCCGTTACGAGACACAACTGGCTCTATAACCGTTTCACATACGGTCACCTGTTATCTTCTCATCCTTCGGTAATCGGACGCAAGGGATCATTCGGCGAACCCGTGCGTGACGGTGCGAATGTCGAGACGATCGCCGCGACCACGAGATTCGCCGCCAGTGCGAACAGTCCGCCGTTGACGCCCCACAGCGGATCCAGGCCCGCGGCGTGCAGGGCGAGCACGATCACGGTGCCGGTCACCAGCCCCGACGCCGCCCCCGCGGCGGTCAGGCGCCGCCAGTAGAGCCCGAACAACACCGCGGGCAGCAACTGTGCGATGCCTTCGTAGGACAACACCGACAGGTTCACCAGCAGTTTCGGATATCGCAGCGCGCCGCCCAGGGCGATCGCACCGGCGATCAGGCAGATCAGCCGTGACCATTCGCGTTGCCGGTCGCCTGAATTGCCCGTTTCGGCGGTCGCACTCCGCGCCGCGCCGGCCAGACCGCCACCGAGAATCGTTCTGCCCCACAGTGTTCCGATCGACACCAGGAATACGCTCATCGGCACGATGGCCGACAGCGCCCCCGCGATGCCGATGATCGCCACCACCGTGGGCGGCAGCGAATCGGTCACCAGGGTGAACAGCGCCAGATCGGGATCGGTCAGCTTCGGCGCGACGAAGAGTGCGGCCGCGCCGATGAACATCGGAATCACCAGGAGCAGTTGATACCACGGCAGCAGAATCGAATTGCGCCGCAGCGCAGTGGGACCGCCGGCGGAGAGATACCCCGCGACGGTCGTGGGGAAGATGCAGATGGTCATGACGTTCAGCACGATCGTCGAGATGAACCAGGCCGTGCCGAAGGTTCCGCCGCCGGCGCCGGGAAAGGTGAGCCACTGCGGATGCTCGGTGACCAGCCGGTCCAGCAGTCGGCCCGGACCGTGGAAGTAGTGCCACGGCACGTAGATCGTCAGGAACACCACCGACAGCACGGCGAGCGCATCCTTGAGCACGCTCACCCAGGCCGATCCGCGCAGGCCCGAGGCCAGGATGAACGCCTCGGCCACCACGAACGACACGACGGCGGCCACCTTCAGGTCGATCGCCCCGTAGGACATCGCGTTCACTACCACGCCCATCCCCTGAATCTGCAACTGCACGTAGGGAATCAGGAAGATCGTGCAGATCACCGCGACGACGACGCCCAGCGCGCGTGATCCGAACCGGAATTCGGCGATATCGGCGATCGACATCAGCCCGTGCCGGGCGCAGTAGGTCCACAGCAGCGGCGCGACGAAGTACGCGGCGACCAGTCCGGTGCTCAGGTAGGCGATCAGATAGAAGATCGGCACGCCGTATCGATAGGACCAGCCCGCCGCGCCCAGGAACGAGAAGCTCGTATAGGACTCGCCCGCCATCAGCAGCAGGACGAACAGGGTGCCCAGGCCGCGCCCGGACACCGACCACTCCGACATGGAACGTTCCCGGCCGCGTCCGGACAGCACCCCGATCGCGACGGCGACGACCATGGCAACGGCGAACAGGGAGACGGCCACCGCCGCCCGAGCACTCACGACCGCACCCCGGCGAACCTCGGTTCCGCATGCAAACTCATGCGTGCTCCGCCGGAGGTTCGGGGTGGTCGTCGACGGGCACGTATTCCGGTGCGCCCGCACGATGAGCCGGATCGAACCGGGCCACCAGGCCGACCACCGGTCCGGTCAGCACCGTCACGGCGAGCAGATAGACGACGAGGAAGGGGACTCCGGCCACGCGCGGTTCGATGCGGTTGGCCACGAAGGGGGCGAGACAGTAGAGCACGCCCGGTAGTGCGAGCAGCCACAGCATTCTCCCGCGCCTGCGCAGGGGGATGGGTTCGGGCGCGGTCGGGGATTGCGGCATGGTGTCGCCTCTCGGTGAGGTCCGGCGATCGTCTCACTCACCTTGGCCGATGCCGGGGTCGCGCGCCAGAGTCCGGCACGTGTCGGCCGCGGCCGATGTTGCCGCCGAATCCGCCCCCGGAGAGCCCGATCCAGCCCCGAATCTCATGTTTGTATTGCGACATTCCACCGAAAACCCCTCCCTCATAATGGCGTGGCGCCGGTTTTGCCGGACCGACGCCGGATAGTGTTGTGTCACCACCGAATTGCCGGATATGGGCTATTTGTCCCGATAGCTGGCGAGTCGCTGGAAGCTCGTTCCGATGCGTTTTCGAGACATATCAAGATCATCTGTGTGAAGATCAAAATTGTTGCTACGCAACGTCGTTGAGTATGTGTAAGCTGACGGACAATCATGACCCACTACGAGGTGGGACGACCGGCGAGGCGGTGTCACAGTGAATGTCGACAGACTCCGGATACGCCGCGCGGCCTATGTTGCGACCGCGTTCGGTGTGCTGGCTCTGGTGGTAGCAGGTCCGCTTGACCGGTTGTTGCTGGGTACGTTCATCTGCATCGGACTCGGGCTGGGCTGGCTGAATGCTCAGCTCACCTGGAAGTTCATCACTCACCAGATTCGCTCGGAGACGCCCAGCAAACAGGGGTTGCTGTTATCCTCCGCGGTCCGCCTGTTCGGGCTGACGGCACTGTCGATCCTGGTGGCCTACCTCGCCCGGCCTAACGGCATCGGCGTCTTCTTCGGATTGGCCCTCTTCCAGGTCATCCTGGTTCTTCACACTGTCCTGCCCGAGTGGAAAGCGATGCGCCAGCTGTCATGACGATCCACGCCTCGTTGACCGGTATCCCGAGTTCGATCGCCCGGTCAGAACTCCCGCTTGCCGATTCCGGCGCCAAGATCAAAGTCGGCGAACATGCCGTCGCGCATTTCTGGGGCATGGACTTCAACGTCGACACCATCGTCTCGACGTCGGTCGCCGCACTCATCGTGATCGCGCTGGCGATCTTCCTGCGCATCAAGCTGACTTCCGGTGTGCCCAACGGGGTTCAGCTGTTCTTCGAGGCCATCACCGTGCAGATGCGCGATCAGGTGGAATCGGCGATCGGCCTGCGGGTCGCGCCGTTCGTCCTGCCGTTGGCGGTCACGCTGTTCACCTTCATCCTGCTGTCCAACTGGCTCTCGGTCCTGCCGGTCCAGTACGGCGAGGGTGAGCTGGTGTCGCCGCCCGCCTCGGACGTCAACTTCGTCTATGCCCTGGCATTGTTCGTGTTCGTCTTCTACCAGGGCGCGGGTATCAAGCGCCGTGGCGTCGGCGGCCACTTCAAGGCGCTGTTGAAGGGGCACACCGGATGGGGTCCGATGGTGCTGATCAACGTCATCGAGGAAATCGCCAAGCCACTGTCGCTCTCGCTGCGACTCTTCGGCAATATGTTCGCCGGTGGTGTGATGATCGCGGTGATCACGCTGTTCCCGGTGTGGATCAGCTGGGGCCCGAACGCAATCTGGAAAATGTTCGATCTGTTCGTCGGAGCGATTCAGGCGTTCATTTTCTCGCTGCTGACCGTACTCTACTTCAGCCAGTCGATGGCGCTGGAGCATGAAGACCACTGATCGGCGCCGCCGGTCGGAGTAACTGTTCGAGAACAGGAAGTGAAAATGGCAGATCCAGCAACCGCTCAGATCGTCCAGGGTGCCCTCATCGGTGGCGGCATCATCATGGCCGGTGGCGCTATCGGCGCCGGTATCGGTGACGGCCTGGCGGGTTCCGCGCTGATCAACGGTGTGACCCGGCAGCCCGAGGCCGAGGGCCGGTTGCGCGGTAACTTCTTCCTTACCGTTGGTCTGGTGGAGGCCGCGTACTTCATCAACCTTGCTTTCATGGCGCTGTTCGTATTCGCCACTCCCGGTAAGTAATACGAGATGTCTCCGCGAACCGATGTGGAGGCCGCAGGGAACTTCCTCATTCCCAACGGAACCTTCTTCGCCGAGCTGCTGATCTTCCTGATCGTGCTCGGAGTCATCTGGTTCTTCGTCGTTCCGCCGATCCGCAAGGTCCTGACGGAGCGCGAGGAGCGGGTCGATAAGACCTCGGCGAACAACAAAGAGGCCAAGGAAACGTTCGCCGAGGCACAGGCCAGATATGAGTCCGCGCTCGAGAAGGCACGCGCCGAGGCCGCCGATATCCGCAACGAGGCACGCGCCGAAGGGCGGAACATCCTCGAACAGTTGCGCGGCGAAGCGCAGCAGGAGGCGGACAACATCGTCGCGGAGTCCGCGGCGCAACTGCGGGCCGAGGCCGACCAGGTCGCCGCGGAGCTGCGTGAGGCGGTCGAGCCGCTGTCGCAGTCCCTGGCCGATCGCGTGGTGGGCCGCGACGAAGGGCACGCCGGTACCAGCTCCGGCCAGCGAAGGGGACGGGCTACTTCATGATCAATACGAGCGGTGTGCTCGCTGAGGGCCCCTATCACATCTCGTTCGACTGGCCCGTCTTCTTCAGCCAGTTGTTCGGCTTCGTGGTGATCATCTTCGTCTTCGTGAAGTGGATCCTGCCCCCGCTGCGACGGATGATGGCCAAGAGCCAGGACGCCATCGCGCGCCAGCTCGAGGAGAGCAGCAAGGCCGCGACCCGGCTCGAAGAGGCCAAGCAGTCCTACGACAACGCTCTGGCCGAGGCGCAGGTCGAACTCGAGCGGATGCGCGGCGACGCCCGCGCCGATGCCGACCACATCATCGCGCAGATGCGCGAGGCGGCGACCGCGGAAGTCGAGCGGGTGCGCAAGCAGGGGCGCGATCAGATCGCCCAGCTGCACCGGCAGCTCGTGCGCGATCTGCAGGCCGAGCTCGTCACCAATATGCTCGATCGCACCGAGGAGCGGGTGCGTCAGCAGGTGGCGACCCTGCAGGCCAAGGCCGACAGCGTCGAGAACTTCCTGGAGGACCTCGAGGTGATGGCCAACGCGCACGCCTCACCGGCGGTCAAGCGCCGCGCGCAGTCCCGCTGGAACTGATCACGGCCCTCTGCCGTAGATCCGGCTGATCCGCACTGCGACAGTCCGATTCGCGGTCGGCCCTGCTCGACACAACAGAATCTCGATACAGCACAACGGGTCCGGAGTTCCGGACCCGTTGTGCTTTTCGGCCTCGGCATGCCGAACGAAAATGCTTCTGCCGCAGACCTTTCCAAGTACGACTCGAGGGTGAACGATTAACGGCCGAAGTCGTAGGATCCCAGCCGTGCTCGGCCACAACAGCCGGATGCCCGGTTCGTCATGCGCGGTGTATCGCTATCCCGCCGAGGATTTTTCGGTCGCGGTGGTGACCAACGTGTCCCCGGCACAGCTCATGCCGACGCCGGATGCAGTGTCAGCACGGTGATCTCGCTGGGAGCGAACAGACGCAGTTGTGGGCCCCAGAAGCCGGTGCCGCGGCTGGTGTAGAGGCGGGTGTGGTCGCCGTGTTCACTCAATCCGGCGACCACCGGCTGCTCGAGCCGGACCAGGTAGTGGAACGGCCAGATCTGCCCGCCGTGGGTGTGTCCGGAGATCTGCAGGGCGACACCGGCTTTCACCGCATCGGCCACCTGCCTGGGCTGATGGGCGAGCAGGACGACCGGTAGCTGCGGATCGGCGTCGGCGAGGGCGGCGGGCAGATTCGGGCCGTGACCTTCCAGGCCGGTGCCGGTCGGGTCGTCGATACCTGCCATCACCAGGCTGTCCCCGCCGCGGGTGATGATCTCGTGCTGATTGCGCAGCGGCTGCCAGCCCAGTGCGGTCATATGCTCGAGCCAGCCGGGTGCGTCGCCGAAGTATTCGTGGTTGCCGGTGATGTAGAAGCGGCCGAATCTCGCCTCGACCTTGCCCAGCGGGTCGACCTGCGGATGCCGCTTCGCGACCGAACCGTCTGCGAGATCGCCTGCGTGACAAGCAATATCGGGCTGCAACTCGTTGACGATCTCGACCACCCGCTCGGACCAGCGCAGCCGGTTCAGTGCCGCGTAGTGGGTATCGGTGAGCACCACCAGCCGAAGTCCGTCCAGACCCGGTCCGAGTCCGTGGATCGGCACATCGACCTCGCGGACCCGGGGCACCCGCCGCGCCTCGCGAATGCTCCACGCCACCAACACCGCCGACACCGCCAGCACGCCGACCGCGACGATCCGCGAACGCGCCGGATCGTGCACCCCCGCCAGGGCGAGCACCAGACCGGCGACATTCCCGATCACCGACCAGGTGAAGAAGACCCACATCACCCCGAGCAACGTGTCGCCCACGATCGACCCGACATCGGACTGCGCGGGCCCGTGCCCGAAGAACATCCCCGCGGGCAGGCTGAAGTAACCCAGCAGGAAGACTGCCGTGCCGACCCAGAACGCGGGTCCGGTCGTGACCGCCCCGATCACCGTCCACCACGGCAGTGCGAACAGGATGGCGGGAATCGCCAGAAACATGATCAGGCGGGGAATGTATTTCACCAGGGTTGTCCTCGTCCGTGTGAGCGCAGGGCACCACACCCGGCCCAACCGACCATACCCTGCACGAACACCCCCTTTCCTCGACGGAGATTCCCGAGTCGGATCACCTCCGTTGCCCGTTGCCCGTTGCCCGTTGCCCGTTGCCTGTCGCCTGTCGCCTGTCGCCTGTCGCCTGTCGCCTGTCGCCTGTCGCCCGTCGTGCGTTGCCCGTCGCGTGTCCCGTGTCGCCGTCGTGCGTTGCCCGTCGCGTGTCGCCGTCGTGCGTTGCCTGTCGCGTGTCGCGTGTCGCCCGTCGTGCGTTGCCCGCCATGCGTCGCCTGCTGCCCGTCATGTCGATCCGCCTACTCGGCCGACGCGCGCGGAATCGCGGGCCGATCGGGCTACTCGGTTTACCGGTGGCGGGAGTGGCCATAGGGTCGCTCTATGACATCGGATCCTGTTGCCGACCTCGGACGGGCCTTCGAGGCGGTGGGTGAGTTGATCGCGCGGATCGAACCGCGGCAGTGGGAGGCGCCCACGCCGTGCACCGAATGGACGGTGCGCGACGTGGTGGCCCATCTGGTCGGGTTGAACCTCGTGTTCACGGCGTTGCTGGAGGGTGGTCCGATGCCGGATCGGCAGGCCGATCATCTGGGGGCCGACCCGCTTGCGGCCTATCGGACCTCTGCCGCGGCGGTGACGGCGGCGTTCGGCGCTCCCGGAGTGCTGGACAAGACCTTTTCGGGTCCACTGGGCGATGCCACCGGCGTGGGACGGTTGCGGATCCGGATGGCGGATCTGCTCACCCACGGCTGGGATCTGGCCCGTGCCACGGGACTTCGCGCCGATCTGCCGCAGGATCTGGTCGAGGAGTCCCTCGCGTACATCAGGATGCAGATGGCCGAACATTCCCGAGCCGGGCGTTTCGACGACGAGCAGCCCGTCCCGCAGGACGCTCCCGCTCTCGACAAACTCGCCGCGTTCACCGGTCGCGTGGTCTGAGGTTCTACCGCAAGTCGGGCGCGTCTCGTCGCATGCCGGGTGAAGAACCTGTACCTGTAGATGAGGTTCGCACAGGGGTGGCTTTCTGCGAGGAGTACCGATGCCGACACGGTGGTTTCGCTGGCTCGTTTCGACGATGGGGATTGTGCTCGTGGCCGGGCTCACCGCGGGTCCTGCACACGCGCAGGACCCGCTGGACCGGTTCTACCAGCAGCGACTGGACTGGCAGCCCTGTCACGACGGCACGCTCGACGCGGCGGGTGCGTCGTGTGCGGGTGTGCTCGTCCCGTTGAACTACAGCCACCCCGACGGGCGGACGCTCACCATCGCGATCTCGCGGATCGCGGCGACCGATCCGGCGCGGCGGCGCGGGGTGCTGCTGTCCAATCCGGGCGGGCCCGGCGGCGCGGGACTGCAGACGATGGCAACCGTGCAGAAGGGGATGACCCCGGATGTGCGGGCGCAATACGACCTGATCGGCATGGACCCGCGCGGTATCGGCCGCTCGAATGCGGTGCACTGCGCGATACCGCTGCCGACGATGCTGTTCTCGTCCGGATTCGACGTGTTCGGCTATGCCCGCGACACCGGACTGGCCGCCGTGCTTGCCGCGTCCTGCCTGGTCGGGGACATCGACAAGCTCCGCAACATCACCACGCGGAACACCGCTCGCGATATGGACGTCATCCGGGCGGCGCTGGGCGTCCAGCAGATCAGTTATTACGGCGCTTCGTACGGCACCTACCTCGGCGCGGTGTACACGCAGATGTTCCCGTCGCGCACCGATCGGATGGTGCTGGACAGTGCGGTGGATCCCGATCGCTACTGGGTCGGGATGTACCAGGACATGGGCCCGATCAACGAGTACGCCCTGGACGACTGGGCGGCGTGGGCCGCCCGGCACGACGACCAATACCACTTCGGCGCGACCCCGCAGCAGGTGCGCGCATTCGTGGAGGACATGATCCATCGTGCTGCGGCGCATCCGGTGATCAGCCTCGGCTCCGGATATCTGGTCGACGAGCACACCGTGCCGATCATGCTGCTCGCACTGCTGTCGAACCCCAAGATGAACGCCGGCCTGGCCGATGTCGTGCGGCTGCTGTCCGACGGCGTCGACGGTAAACCGCTGGACGTGTCGAAACTCAAATCCAAGATCAGCGGAGCTGCGCCGGAGGCAGCCGGAATGGCGGCGGTGATGTGCGGTGATCGGGCCGCGCCCCGCAATCCGGCCTGGTACTATCGCAATATCGAGGCCGCCCGGCCGACCCAGCCGGTATTCGGCGCGTTCGCCAACAACATCACCGCCTGCGCCTACTGGCCCGATCCGCTGGAACCCGCGACCCAGGTGCACAACGCGACGCCGGCGCTGATCCTGGCCGTGGTCCACGACACCCGCACCGCCTATCCGGAAGGTGTAGCGCTGCACCGTGATCTGTCGGCCTCGCGCCTGGTGACCCTGGCTGACACCCGAATTCACGGTTCCTTCCGCCCCGGTCTGAGCCCGTGCGTGAACGATTCGGTCAACACCTATCTCGCCACCGGCGCTCTGCCCGCCACCGACGTCACCTGCGAACCCGACCCGGAGTTCTTCCCGAATTAGCCATCGCGTCGGACCGCGTGAGTGTCGCCGGGGACGGGTTGTGCGGGCATCATGGGTGCCAGGCAACAGCCGCGCGGATCAGGAACGAATTGGCGTGAGAGACGAGAGCTGGGGGGAAGGTTCGGGGGCCTCGGGCGAGGAGAATTCGGATCCTGCTGTGCAGCAGGTAGTTTCGGATTTACAGCCGGGCGATGACTCCGTGGGAGTTGATGAGCAACAGGTGGCCGCTCCGGGAGGGGCCGCATCCGAGTCGGGTGCGGGGGCGTCACCCGGGGCGAACGGGCAGTACGGGGCCGCCGGGTGGCAGGTCAGTTATGCGTTGGCGGGTGTGCGGCAGCCGGGGGAGCACGTGGATGCCGGTCAGGCGCAGCCGGACGCGACGCGGTTCGGGGATCGGCCGACGTCGAAAGTGCAGCACTCCGGGGCGGGGGCCGAGAAAGTTTCGGAGTCCGCGAACGTTGTGCCGCAGTCCGATTCGAGGATGCGGTGGTTGCGCGGGAAACGTGCCGGAGTCCTCGTCGTGGCCGGGGTGGCGCTGCTCGTGGCGGTCGTCGCAGGTGCGACGGTGCTGAACAGGTTGCCGCATCGGGCAACGGCCGCGCAGCGGAGCGTGCCACCCTCGCGGACCGAGGCGACGCTCGGCCCGGACACCACGACCACCGATGCGATGGTCCAGGGATATCAAGGGGTTGCGGTGCCGGCCCTAGGGATCGGTTACGACGTGCCGACCGGGTGGATCATCGAACCTGCGAGCACCACCTGGACGATCGGCGGATTCACCGGACACGGCCAGGCCGATGAGGGTGCGCACTACTGCCCGGGATCCGGATTCCGGGCGGTCGCCACCCTCACCGATTCTGGGCAGGGGGATCCGGCCCAGGCGGCGACGGCGGTCGGCACCACTGCGGCACAGACCAGTTACGGCGGTTCGGGCGGCGGTACCGCGGCGCCGGCCGCCGAGCTGACCACCCGCAGCGGGATCACCGGACAGTACGTGGAGACCTCCGGCGCCTGGACGCCCAGCCGATCGGGTTGCAGCACAACGACATTCTCGGTGTACACCTTCGCCTTCCGCGCCCCGTCGGGTTCGGTGCTGGTCCTTGCCGTCCTCGCGGACCGCGGCACGGCAGGAGAGCTGACGCCCGCCCAGGCGCGCGAAATCCTCACCAGCGTGCGCGAACTGCGCTGATCGCGATTACAGACCCAGCCCGCGGGCCAGGGTGGGCCAGGACTGTTTCAGCGCGTCCTGCCAGTAGCCCCAGGAATGCGTGCCGGTGGCGGTGTAGTCGACCGTGACCGGGATGCCGAGCTGGTTCAGGCGATTCTGCAGGTTGTGCGCGCAGGTATTGGTGCCTGCCTCGAGCAGGCCGCCCACCAGCAGCTGATTCGCCAGCGATACCGGACCCGGATGCAACAGGAACGGGCTGTTCAGCGTGTCGTACCGGCCCGGGATACCGCTGCCCGAGGACAGGAACAGGTTGATCCCGCGCAATCGGTCGGCATGGACGAACGGATCGTTCGCCACCCACAGCGGACTCGAGTCCGCGCCCCACATGTTCGCCGGATTGCCGTCGCCCCACACCGATATCGCCGTCTTGACCACTTCCCGTCCCAGCGGGTCACTGGTCTGCGCGCACCCGCTGTAGGAGGCGACGCTGCGATACAGACCAGGTTGGGCGATGGCCAGGGCCAGCACCGAGGTGCCCGCCATGGACAGACCCGCGATGGCGTGGACGCCGTCGGTGCCCAGGGACGCATCGATCAGCGGTGGCAGCTCCCGGGTGAAGAAGGTCTTCCATTTGTTGCGGCCCAGCACCGGATCGTCCTTCAGCCAATCCGTGTAGTAGCTCCACGCGCCGCCGATCGGCTCGATGACGTTGGCGTTCTTGTCGGCGAGATAGGGCAGCGCGTCGGTGTTGCGCTGCCAGGTCGCCGCATCCTCGCCGCCGCCCGCGCCGTTGAGCAGATACAGCACGGGCCGGGGGACCGAGGTGTCGGGTGGACGCTGCACCTCCACGGTGATGTCCTGATTCATCGCGGCCGAATGCACGCGCAGGGTCAGGTGGCGAGCGTCGCGGAGGTAGTACGCGCTGATCTTCGACCCGTCGGCCGTGGTGGGGGAGGCCAGCAGATGTTTGGAGGCGATGATCGGATCGGCGGAACCGACTCCCGCACCCGTGGTGACCGACAGCGCGGTCAGGACAACGGTGGCAGCGGCCGCCGCGGCGGTACGGATCCTCGATCGGCGACGCAATGTGAAACCCCTGAGTGCTCTGCGTGATTCGGGTGGCACCGTAGAAGATAGCGCGAAAACGACTGAGCCCCGGCGAAAGTCGCCGGGGCTCAGTTGCGTTGAACTCGGATCAGAACAGGCCCGCGAGCGAGGAGTCGCGAGACTGCAGGTCGGAGTTACCGGTGTGCACGAGCTGAGCCGCACCCTGCAGGGTGGTGTTCAGCTGCATGATGTTCTGGTTCCACTGGGACTGCAGCTGCGAGAACGCATCGTTCGCATCACCCTGCCAGTGGTTGGTGACGAAGTCGGTGACCTGCTTGTGGAAATCCTCCAGGTCGGACATCAGGCTGCGGGCGCGGCTGATGAACGCGTCGGCACCTGCGGCGACATCGCCGAAGTTGGCGGAAATCCGCGAGGGATCGTTGGCGGCCATGAAATGCTCCTTCTGAACGTGGTGATCTTCGAGGCCCGAACGTGAATGAGCCGGGCAGGATCAGATGGCGGGCAGATCCAGGCTGGAGTTCTGCTTGGAGATCTGCTGCTGGAAGTCCTCGTCCTGCTTGGAGTAGTTGTCAGCGGCCTTCATCAGGCTGTCGACCGTGGTGGACAGCTTGTTGTTCATCGCCTGCGCCTGCTCGTAGTAGCGCTCCATGAACTGATCGAAGGCGGAACGAGCCTGACCGCTCCAGCTGGCGGTGGTCTGTTCCTGATCCGCCTTGGTGGACTGGATGTGGGTGATCAGCTTCTGATGCTGGTCCTCCATGTTCTTGGAGAACGTGTTCATCTGATCGACATTGGCTTCGAGCTTGCCAGCCACAGTGTGCTCCTCTCGGGTCAACGATCGACGACGGTCGTCTGCCGTGATCGGTATGTCTGATTGGACGCATACGACGTCCGTTCGGTTCCATCTACTTCTGCCCAAGTATGAAGGGCACCCCCCAGGCGATGAAGCCGATCTGGTGTGCTCACGTGACGCGAGATGCCACTGTGTGGACGTCATCCCGCCCGTGCCGTCGGAGCAACCGGCTCTGGTACCAGGGGCAAACGAGGCCGCCGAGGCCTCGAATCCGGACCCTCCTTCCTAGTGCTTCCCGCAATGTAGTCCGGCCGGACAGCCGGAAGCGCGAAACCCCGCCGTGCCCAAGGGACTCGATCGCCTACAGGTATTTGGACGCAGCATGCGCTGATTCGGTTCCATCGATCGTCGAGGAAATTCTTCCGATCGAATTCCGCGCGATGGGAATCGGCCGCCTGAGACACCCCCTGCGGCAGGCATCGCGCGCGGTGACAGCGTATGTCCTCCTTCCCCCGAGGTGCCGCTGTACCCAGTTGACGGGCATGACTGCCGCTTTACCCTACCAATCGCGCGGCGCGGGGGCCACAGCTGCCGGTCCGCCCGCCGTTCGTGGGACGGCCGGCGATGGCGTCGTAGGGTAGCGTTCGCCACGTCGTCACGGGAGAGTTGGTCGGGTAACTGAAGTGTCCACGATGCGTTTTCACGTCGTCAATCTGCCGCACACACAGACCACTCGGTCGTATTCGCCCTGTGCCTACACCCAGAAGGTGCGCCGATTCTGCGACATGATGTCAGCCCTCGGGCACGAGGTGTTCCTGTACGCCTCGCAGGAGAACGAGGCGGCCTGCACCGAACTGATCACCATCGTGACCAAGGACGAGCAGCGAGAATGGTTCGGCAACAACGATTTCTTCGAAGGCCCGATCAACATCACCTGGGGTAAGAACGACAAACACTGGGTCATCACCAATGGCAGGGCCGTCGCGGAGATCGCCCAGCGGGCCGAGCCACGAGACTTTCTGTGCATCATCGGCGGCACCTGTCAGGAGGCGATCGGCGCCGCGCTGCCGGAGATGATGACGGTGGAATTCGGCATCGGGTACAGCGGTGTGTTCGCGAAATACCGTGTGTTCGAAAGTTATGCGTGGATGCACGCGGTGCACGGCGCGCATACGACACTGCCCGGAATCATGAGCGATCGCGGGCGATTCTTCGATCAGGTGATCCCCAATTACTTCGACGTGCCGGACTTTCCGTTCTCCGCGGAGAAGGACGACTACTATCTGTTCATCGGGCGGCTGATCGAGGCCAAGGGGTATCAGATCGCCGTGGACACCTGCCGCACCCTCGGGCGCAGGCTCGTGATCGCCGGCGCCGGAACGCCGCCGGAGTTCGGCGAGTACGTCGGCGTCGTGGACCCCGCGCGGCGCGGTGAGCTGATGAGCCGTGCCCGAGCGGTTTTCGTGCCCTCGCTGTATCTGGAGCCGTTCGGCGGAGTGCACGTGGAGGCGATGCTGTGCGGAACTCCGGTCATCACCACCGACTGGGGAGCGTTCAGCGAGACCGTGCAACAGGGCGTCACCGGATTCCGGTGCCGTTCGCTTCGTCAGTTCTGCGATGCCGCGGACGCGGTCGACGAGCTGGACTATCAGGCGATCCGCGATTACGCCGTCGGCCGATTCTCCACAGATGTGGTCGCGGCGCAGTACGAGGACTACTTCCGTCGTCTGGAAACCCTGTGGGACAAGGGTTTCTACACGTTGTGATCGCCGGTGCCGGATCGGCTCACTGAATGTGGTTGTGCAACACCGGAACCAGCTTGCTCAGCTCGGTCTTCTCCGAATCGGCTGCCCAGTTCCGCATGGCCGCGACCGCGGTCGGATCGTCCAGCGGGATCACGGTCGCCTTCGATGTGCTGATCTCGTACGGCAGGCCCAGCAGACCTCCGCCCCCGGCGGCCTTGTCGCTGCGTACGGCGATGACGTAGCTGCCGTCGGCGGCGTTGAGACTGTCGTAGTCGCTCATCGGTTTCGGGGAGGTGTCGTTGCCCTTCTTGGCGTAGGCGAGGTTGTAGACGAAGCCGAGCCCCTGCAGGAATTCGGTCTGCGGGGTGCCGCCCAGATAGATCGCGACCTTGTTGTCGTCGGTGACGTCCACCATGGTGATGGTCTTTCCGGCGAAGCCCGGGTTCTGCTGTTTGGCCTGCGCCACCGAAGTCGGTGCGGCCGCGACGCTGGTTGTCGTGGTGGGGGTGGACGGTTGGCTGCCCCGGGTCGCCCAGATCCCGATCCCCGCGGCGACGGCCACCACGACCACGCCGGCCACCGCCGGGATCAGCCACCGGCGACGACCGGGCGGCTTGGCCAGCAGCGCGGAAAGATCCGGTTCGCCCGGACCGGAATTCGTCATCCGCGGACCGGTATTGCCCTGCGCGGTATAGGAACCCGAGATATTCTTGCGCGGGTCGGTGGACCGACCGGGCACCTGGATCGGATACGTCGGCGAGGTGGAGGTGCGCACCGGGTTGTACCCGGGCACCAGGGCGCTGGTGGCCGCCTCGATGAACTCCCGGCAGGTGTTGAACCGCTCGGCCGGATTCTTCGCCAGCACCCGGGCGAAGACCTGATCGACGGCCTCGGGAAGTCCGGGGTTCAGGGCGGTCGCCCGCGGCGGCGGCTCGTACAGATGGCCCATCATGACCATCGCCGGTTGCATTGCCGGATAAGGGTTCTGGCCGGTCAGCAACTTGTAGAAGGCGCAGCCGAGGCTGTAGATGTCGGCGCGGTGGTCCACCGGATTGCCCTGCAACTGCTCCGGCGGGGCGTAGGCGATGGTGGCCACGAAGCTGCCGGTCTGGGTCAGCTCACCCGGATCCTCGGTGGATTTGGCGACACCGAAATCGGTGAGCAGCACCCGTTCCTCGTCGTCGCCGTCACTGGCGGAGAGCAGGAAATTGGCCGGTTTGACGTCGCGATGCAGCAGCCCGCGGCGATGCGCGTAGTCCAGGCCGCGGCCGACCTCGGCGACGATGCGCAGCGCCCGCAGCGGCGTCATGGCGTGCCGGTCGCGGGACAGTTCGGCCGAGGCGTCGGTGCCCTGGACGTACTGCATCGCGATCCAGAGCTGCCCGTCCTCCTCGCCGCGGTTGTACACCGAGACGATATTCGGATGATCCAGTCCCGCGGCCAGATTGGCCTCACGCTCGAATCGCCCGCGGAATTCGGCATTGGCCGACAGTTCGGTGCCGAGCACCTTGATCGCGTCCATCCGCGGCAGGCTCGGATGTCTGCCCAGATATACCGTGCCCATACCGCCCGCACCGAGCACTCGCTCGAGCCGATACCCACCGACGATGGTGCCGGGACTCATCGCCATCTGTCACAAACTCCTGGTCGAAAAGTGGGTGGAGGGTGCTCGCGTCGGTCGGCCCGTGCTCTGGCGGAGCATACCGGCCCCGCCCGAACACGGTCGAGCTACGGCTCCCATTGGCTGTTGGCCAGCAGCGCGTATTGCGCGGCGGCACGCTGATGCGCATCGATCAGCTGATCGGATTCGACGTAGCCGACGTAATTGCGGTATGCGACCAGGCAGGTGAAACGTTTTCGGTCGGAGAAGATATCGGTCTCCGTATCGTTCTGCACACAGGCCGAATCGGAGATCTTCGGCACCGCGGCGGCATCCGATTGATGTGGTTCCGGGGTGAGTTTGTCGTGCACGGCCTTGTCCGCCGACGCGTCGTCCTCGGTCCGGACTACCAGTGCGGCATCGGTTCTGGCGAATTTGACCGCGTTCATCGCGGTGAAGGTCTGCTTCGCCTGCGCCCGGTAGCGCATGTAATGCATGATGCCGCGAGGGCCGAAGGCGGCGTTCTCGTCGCCGAAACCGATGGTGGTGAAATTATCCGGATTCAGCGTGCGGCTGATCATGTACTCCGGATCCCAATCCAATCGCACGGTGTCCTCGTCCGAGATCGGTTGCAGTTTGTCCAGGACCGGGAATTCCGTGTCGTAGGTCTTCTGCACGAGGGTGGTGAGATTCTGCTGGTCGGCCGTGGGCGCGAAGGCCGCCACCGCAGCAACGTAGGAGCCGTGCGCGAGGAACGACCGGATGACCGCGCTGCCCGGCCGCCAATTCGCGTGCGCGTCCGGATATTTGCCGATCGGGAGTGGTTGATTCTTGGTGATGCCGATATCGGTGTCGGAGAAGTCCGTGGCCGCGCGCTGCGCGGTGGCGGCATCGGGGAACTGCATCACCATCAGATCGATGGTGGTGGCGTTCTTCGCCGACTGGGACGGCCAGTCGCCGGAATTCAGGAAGCTGTCGGTATCCGATCCCACGGATTCGAAGCCGAAATACATGTTGTCGCGCTTGGCGACCGCGCTCATGGCCGCGTCGTTGCCGAGCGAGTCGGCGACGACCCCGCTGGTGAAGGACGCGGAGGTCAGGCCCCTGGTCAGATGGGGGTCGATATCGTAGGCGTCGACCACGTACTCGCCCAGTCGCAGGCCGCCGACCTGCAGGCCGTGCAGCAGGCCCGGCGGATGGTCCAGGTGGATGTCGGTCGGATCGACCGGGTAGGGGCCGATATCCAGTGTGCGGACGTCGATTTCGGCCGGTCGCGCGGTCCCGCGGTCCGTACCGCAGGAACTCAGGGCGGCGACGGCCGCGATGCTGCCGAGGACGGCGAGGCATTTGCGGGTGCGGGACGCGGTGCTCATTTCGCCCTCACCAGGATCGCGTACTGCGCCGAAATGCGTTGCTGCGCATCGAGAAGCTGTTCGCCCCAGGACTGCGCCGCGTAACGCCCGTAGGCGACCGAACAGTAGAAGTGCACGGCATTGGATGCCGGGCCGTGGTACTGACGGCATTTGGCGATCGGGAGATTCCGCGGCGGTGCGGCGGATTTGAAATGCTTGGCCGGATCACCCAGCTGATCACGAATGTCCTTCGCGCCGTCCGTATCTCGGGCGCGATAGAGGTTGTTGCCGTATTCGGCGTACAGATCCACGCCGTCCTTCTGGAAGATCTTCTGATCCGCGATCGGATCGGTGGTCCAGCCCAGGGCGGCGTGCGCGTGGAAGACGACGGGCGGGTTGAGCCATTCGCCCGCCGCCGCCTTCGGCCGGACCATCGTGCGGCCCAGCATGCCCTCGATATCCATCGTCTTGTCGGTGAGTTGGTCCACCGGGGTGGGGGTGTATTTCGCGACGGCCGGGACGATCGTGTCCAGGCTCTTGGTCACCATGGCGACCAGGGCGGGCAGATCGGTGTGGTGGAACCAGATCTTCGTGTGGTCGTAGTCGGAGGTGAACACCACCAGTTTCCCGGTGGCGTACCAGCTGTCGATCGACTGGTTGCCGGGTTCCCAATGAGCATGTGCGGCAGGATATTTGGGTATCGGTACCGGCTGGTTGTCCGGTTTGGCGATGAAGTCGCGGTGTTCGAGCGCGGTGGCCGCGTCGGCGGCCTGTTTCTCGTCGGGGAACAGCAGCACCGCATTGAGCAGTTCGATACCGTCGTTGTTCCGGCTGTCCATCCCGTAACTGATGTAGCCGCCGATGAAATTGGGTGCGTCCTCGGCGAAGTGGTTGAAGTCGCCGAAATTGTGCAGCTGCGAATCCTTGGGATCCTCGAAGACGAGGGTGCCGGAATTTCCGCCGTAGGTCAGAGCCGGGTCGATGTCCATCGCGAGCGGCACGACGTCGCCGAGGCGTTCGGCCTCGAAATCGCGTGCCTGAAAGATGTTCTTGGGCTTGCCCATCTCGTGCGGAGTGGCGTCGTAGGGGCCGAAATCCAGTTTCGCGAGGTCGATGACGGGGTCCGGCGGCGGGTCGTCGTGGCCGGATCCGCAGCCCGCGGCGCAGGCCGTGACCAGCAGCATCGCCGCCACGAATACCTTCGACCTGCGCATAGCTCCCCTCCCGTGGAACCGGCCGTCGCACGATCCGCGCGGCCATGGCCCGCCGGTAGTGTACACACGGGGGTGCATGCCGATGCCAGTGATTTGCCGCCGCCCGCGAGCCTGCTCACATACTGTTCGCCAGGAGTGCGTACGCCGCCGAGGCTTTCTTCTTCATATCGGATTGGTCATTGCTGATGACCACCTCGACATATCGGCCGTGCGGAATATAGCAGCGGAATGTGGCCGAATTCGAGTGCACGCTGGAGCTGCTCAGCTGCAGGCATTTCGCCCCCGGGAGTTTGTCCGGTGCGTCGATCGGGCTGTAGCCCGATCCGGAGGCCGAGACCAGACCGGTGATCAGCCGGCCACCCGCCGCCGCGTCGCGCACCCGCATCACCGTGCTGGTATCCGCGATACCGACCGCGTCCAGGCCGGTATCGGCGACGAGCCGCTGGCGAACGGTCTCGTCCGCGGCGATGTTCACGAAATCGTTGGGACCGTAGCTGGCGAAGCGGTCTCGATCCGGGGTGTGCTTGTCCCGGTCGCGCACCACCGCGCGGGCGAGCAGCCCATCCGGATCGACCGGGAGACCGGAGAACTGGTCCTTCGGCGTGGCCCGGAATTTGTCCAGTGCCGGGATCTGCGCGTCGAGCGCCTTCTGCACCCACGCCTCCAGATCGTCCTGCTCGGGCTGGGGACGTTGGATGAACAGCGAGATCACGAAGTTCTCGTGCGCCAGGAAGGCGCCGACGTTCGAGACGCCGGGACGCCAATGCACCAGCGCGTCGGGGTATTTCGACAGCGACAACTTCTTGTTGATATCGGGTGCGACGCCGAAGTCGGCGTCCTCGAGTTCCTGCGCGGTCCGCTTGGCGGTGTCCGCGTCGGCGAAACGCATCACGAAATCGGTGACCGAGGTGGTGTCGGAGGTGGAGATGGAGGTGCCGGGATCATCGGACTTGTCCGCCCCGGAGGCGGTGTAGCCGGTGAGCAGGCCCTCCCTGTCCAGGATCGGTTTGGACACCGCGGCGAGCAGGCGGGTGGTGGCCTCGGTGTTGTCCAGTACGACGTGGCCGCTCTGCCCGACCTTCAGCGACGGATCGATCGCCACCGCGGGCACCACCGCCCGGGACATCCGCATACCTTCCACCAGTGCGCCGTTGTCGTCGGCGGTCTGGTGGTAGGTGTGTGCGTCGACCGCGTAACTGCCGACATCGAGTGTGCGCACATCGATCTCGCCCGCGACCGGAGTGCCCTTCACCCCGCACCCGGCCAGTACCGCGACCGCGGCTGCCGCGGTGCATACGATTCCTGCGCGACGTGTCGTACGAACCATCGGCCAGCCCCCGTATCTCCAGCAATCAGCTCACAAATTACCGGACCGGCGGCATCCGCGGGAACAGTCCGCGCGCTGCGATCGGCGTGTGCCGAGACGACGCGGGCGGTCCGGGGACCGATGCGGATCCGTTGCTCTAACCTGGTGCGTGTGGTGACGACCGCATACATGGTCCGCGGAGGCCGATTGCGTTGAGGGATCGGCAGGTCGAGGTTGTCTCGGGCAACCATGTGGTGGTCCGGGTGGCAGGTGCGCTCGTATTGGTCGCCCACCGTGCACCCGGACCGGTGCGGGAGGACTCGGCCGCGATGCGTGTGGCCGAAGCGTTGTCGCAGTTGGTCTTCGAGGCGACCGAACAGGCTCCCGGTGGGCCCGGCCGCCTGGTCGCGCGGGAGGCGACGAACTGGCTGATGCGCGATGCCGAGCAGCTCAGCCCCGGCATGCCGGTCGATCTGGGCATCCTGTCGCAGGCCGAGACCGGCGGGCTGGCGATCTTCCTGCACGGCGCGGTCACCGCGATGGTGGTCGACGCGGAGGGCGTCGAGTACCACCACGGCGTGGAGGCCGCGTTCACCGTGGATCGAGTGGCGTCGACACCCGCGCGGGCGGCCGCGATCTTCGCCGACGACGAATCGGCCGGCGATCCGGAACTGCCCGACCGTGGTATCGGTGCGCTGGGCGAGGGAGTGGCGCCGGCGTCCGGCGCGGTCGTCTGGTTCGAAGGTCGGCGTTCGCGCGCCCGCGATCGGGACGAGGAGCCCGGCGGGCAGCACCGTCCGGCGACGACCGGTTCGGTTCCGTTCGCCGATGAGCCGCAGCCCCCGCCGCTGCCGAGTCCGGGACCGAGCGGCGATTCCGTTCTGCCGTCGGCGGCCCCGACTCCGCCGCCCCTGCCCTCGGTCCCGCCGCCGCTGCCGAACGCCGGGCCCGATATGGCCGCGCGGCTGGCGCAGACGCAGCTGGGGCGGCCGAGTTCGGTTCCGCCGCAGCCAACTCCGGAGCCCACGCCCGAGCGCGGTGCGGCGTCCGGCATCCGGGTGCTCGGATTCAAGTGCGCGCGAGCGCATCCCAGCGATCCACGATCGGCGTTCTGCACCGTCTGCGGTATGCCGGTGGATCAGACCCAACCGCCGTCCGATGTGCTGCGCCCGCCCCTGGGGGTACTCGTCCTGGACGACGGCACCACGTTCACGCTGGCCGCCGACGCCGTCCTCGGCCGTGATCCGCAGAATTCCGATGCCGCCCAACGCGGTATGACCCCGTTCAAGATCGAGGACAACTCCGGCGGCATGTCCCGCGCCCACGCCGAGATCCGACTGGTCAACTGGGACGCCACCATCGTGGACCGCGGCTCCACCAACGGCACCCGCGCCCGCCTCCCCGGCTACCAGGACTGGATCCACCTGGTCCCCAACCAGCCCCTGGCCCTGATTCACGGCACCGAACTGATGCTCGGCAACCGAGTCCTACGCTACGACCCCGCAGCCGCCCCGCCGTTCTGAGTTTTTGGACTGAGTCTTTGGCCTCCGCTTCGCTCCGGCGGGTTCGCGGCCCCTGGAGTCTCACCGATGAGCCCCGTGTCGGGCACTCGTTCCTCGCACCCGCCACGCGTCTCATCGGTGAGACGGGCCGCGAACTGTGTTTGATTGCCTTCGCTTCGGTGGTTCGCGGCCTCGGGGGGTTTCGCTGTTTGGCCCCGTGTCGGGTACGTGTTCCTCGCACCCGTCACGCGTTCGACCGGCGAGACGGGCCGCGAACCTTTGTGTCGGTGTTATCCGGTGCTGGTGGAACCAGGTGCGCGGGTTGTGTCTTTCGCGGAACCGAAAGGTGTTGTCCTGGGGTGGATCTGGCTGGGGGTGTGGGCCTGCGCTGGTTAGGCGTAACGGGATTCGCAGGTCTGCTGGTTGCCCAGGACTCCGGCGCGGAAGGCGTCGACGCGCGAGAAGCCGCTCGGGACGGTGTTTCCCGCGATATCGCTGGCGGCCAGGCCGTCGGTCAGCAGGCCGGAGACGGCCTTGTCCAGATCGCCGGGGGACAGGGCGAGATCGCCGTTGGCCACCGTGCGGGTGGGGCTGGCGAGTTTCGCGGTGATCACGCCCGACAGGCAGGACGCGCGCAGCCCCGTCTTCGCACCCGAGAGCTGCTGATGCAGATTGTTCTGCACCGCAAGGGTATAGCGGGAGATGAAGACGATGTAGGCGTTGTAGTCGCCGCCGATGTGGGTCGGGAAATCGGCCTGAACGTCGGTGTTCGCCTTGGCGCGGGCTGCCAGGGCGGCGACGTCGGTGCCGATCGTGTTGGTGGCCGGGCAGTAGGTGACCGGTTCGGTGTCCGTGGCGTCCGGGCAGCCCAGTTTCGCGCCGCGAAAGTCGTAGGCGGGCTCGGTGGACACCGGCATGATCGAACTCATCGCCTTGCTCAGTTCGACGAGATTGTGCTGGCTGACGCTCAATTCACCGTGATCGGCATCGCTGCCGTAGGACTGCGGGAGATTGTTGCGGCGGCGGGTGATGTCGTTCATATCGATGGCCGCGCACCCCTTCGGGCCGTCCGTGAAACCGATCTGCACGGCGGTCACCCGCTCGAAGGCCGAACCGTGCACCGAATCGGGATCACTCGTATCCGCGTCGCGGATCGCCACCGTCGCCGCCAGCACCTTGTTCAGGCCGTCGGCGGTGTTGATGGTGAAATGCTTTGCCGCACCTTCGGCTACATGCCGCATGAACGCCCCGGCGAAACAGTCGGCCTGCTGCTCCTTGACGATCACCGGGGTCCGGCCGGTGGCCAGTTCGGCCATGGTCTGCACGGCGTGGCCGTACTCGTGCGCCAGCACCATCACCACCGACATCTTGCCGAACGCCTTCGTCATCGTCGGCAGCAGAACGCCGCGGTCCCAGCCGATGGAATTGTCCAGGCGGCAGTACGCGGCGTTGACCAGATGCAGAGTGGTCTGCTGACAGAACTGGCCGTCCTGAGTCTGCTTGGCATCCCAGGAGTAGAACTTCGGAACCGGCGCGAACGTCCCGTGGAAATCCTTGGAATACTCGCTCTGCCAATAACTTTGGATGTCGTCGATGGCGTTGAGTGCCAGCTTGTCGTACTCGTCGCCGGTCGCGCCGGAGGCGGTCAGGCTGCTGTCGGGGACGCCCGTGCGCGGTCCGCTGGGGCCGCTGGTGGTGGGTAGTCCGGCCACCTGGAACGGATCCTCGTAGATCGAGACGGCCCGGCCGCCGACGGTCGAGGTACAGCCCGTCAGCGTGAGGATTGTCAGAACCAATGCGGAGACCACCGTTGTCACCTGGCGTTTGGCCACACCTACTCCCTCCCCTGGGCGGTCCTGGTTCAGTTACGCGCCCGCACACCCTATGCCCGTGGGAAATTGCGGTGCCCCGACACCCGGGCTTTCGCATAGTATCCGGCACATGTCATCACCGGGGGCGCAGAAGATCACCGTGCGCCATGAGGGAATCGATCGGGGTTTCGAAGCGGGGCAGCAGATCACCATCGGCCGTGCGCCGGAGGTGACGCTGTTCGTCGACAGCCCATTGGTTTCCCGTGTGCACGCGACACTCAGCTGGCAGGGCAGTACCTGGGTACTGTCCGACAACGGCAGTACCAATGGCGTATTCGTGGACGCGCAACGGGTCACGGGTCCACTTCCGATCGGTCGGCCGATGCAGGTGCGGTTGGGTGACGCGGTCACCGGGCCGCTGCTGCAGCTGACACCGCAGGCGGGGCAGCATCCGCAGATGCCGCCGCAGCAACAGATGCCGCCGCAGCAGCGACCTGGGCCTGCGCCGCAGGATCGGCAGTCGGGGGTGCGTCCGGTGGCGCCGATGCCGCCGCAGGGTGTGCCGCCGGTGCCGGGGCAGGTAGCGCCACCGCAGGTGGGGCAGGCGGTTCCGCCGCAACGTCCGCCGATGCCGCCGCAGCCGCCCGCGCAACAGCGTCAATCCATGCCGATGCAGCGTCCGCCCGCCCCGCCGTCGCAGGGGCAGGCGGTTCCACCACAGCGTCCGCTCACGCCGCCGCAGGCTCCGAGTGTTCCGCCGCAGGCGCAGTCCGGTCCGATGCAGCGGCCACCGGCTCCGCAGCAGCAACGTCCGATGACGCCGCCGCAGCAGAACCCGCAGGCGCAGCCCCCGCAGGCGCCGCCGCAACATCCGGCGCCACAACATCCCGCGCCGCAGCGCCCCCCGATCGATCGACCGAATTTCGCACCGCAACAACCGGTTCCGCCGCAGCCAGTTTCTCCCCAGCAACCGGCTCCGGTCCAGCAATCGGCCCCGGCGCAGCAGTCGGCCGCGGCCAATATCAATATGACCGCGAAGGCCGACGCATCGATGCTGCCTCCGCCGGTGCGCACCCCCACCTCCACCGGTCCGCTCGCTCGCGCCGACCGAATTCCCCCGCAGGGCTTGAATATCGGCCGCACCAGCGACAACGAGATCGTGGTGAACGATCCGCTGGCCTCGCGTCGGCACGCGCGCCTGGTGAAGGCCCCCGAAGGGCTGGTTGTCGAGGATGCCGGCTCGGCCAACGGCACATTCGTCAACGGCCGCCGCGAACAGCGCGTCGCACTGCACGAGCGGGACATCGTCACGATCGGCAACATCGACTTCCTGGTGCAGGAAGGCACGCTCGTCGTGCGCCAGAAGCCGGTCACCGAGCAGGGGCTGGACGTGCACGGCGTCGGGTTCACCGTCGAGGGCAACAAACAACTGCTGGTCGATGTGAACATGCAGGCCGGGCGCGGCACCCTGACCGCGCTGATCGGCCCCTCCGGTGCGGGCAAGTCCACGCTGTCCAAACTCGTTGCCGGAGCGACGCATCCGTCCGCGGGCGCGGTCACCTTCGAGGGCCGCAACCTGCACGCCGAATACGAGGCCATGCGCAGTCGTATCGGCATGGTCCCGCAGGACGACGTGCTGCATCGTCAGCTCACCGTGCGGCAGGCGCTGGGTTACGCCGCCGAGCTGCGGCTGCCCCCGGACACCTCCAAGGCGGACCGTCGCGCGGTCATCGACGGTGTGCTGGAAGAACTTTCGCTCACCGAACATGCCGACACGCGCGTCGACAAACTCTCCGGCGGTCAGCGCAAACGCGCCTCGGTGGCGCTGGAGCTGCTCACCGGCCCGGCCCTGCTGCTGCTCGACGAGCCGACCTCGGGTCTGGATCCGGCGCTGGACCGTCAGGTGATGACCATGCTGCGGGAACTGGCCGACGCCGGACGCACCGTCATCGTGGTCACCCACTCGGTGGCCTGCCTGGACATGTGCGATCAAGTGCTGCTGCTCGCGCCCGGCGGTAAGACCGCGTACTTCGGTCATCCGGGCGCGGTCGGCACATTCCTGGGCACCAGCGACTGGGCGGAGATCTTCGCGCGGGTCGCCGCGGATCCTGATCGCGCCTTCGCGAACTACCGCGCGAAACAGGCCGCGGTGCCGCCGCCGCCACCGCCCGCACCACGCGGCGATCAGGGCAAGCCGCCGAAATCCAGTGCGCGCAAACAGTTCTCGACGTTGTCACGGCGGCAGTTCCGGCTGATCCTGGCCGACCGCGGGTATCTGATATTCCTGGTGCTGCTGCCGTTCGTCCTCGGTGGACTCTCACTGGTGGTGCCCGGCACCAACGGTCTGGCCATCGGCCCGCTGTCCCAGGTGAGCGACGGGAAGGGCAGCATCATGTTCGTCCCCGACGGCGGTCGGGAGAGTGAACAGCTGCTGGTGGTGCTGATCCTGGGCGCGTGCTTCATGGGATCCACGCTCACCGTGCGCGATCTGGTCGCCGAACGGGCGATCTTCCTGCGCGAGCGCGCGGTCGGGCTGCGCCCGTGGTCGTATCTGATGGCCAAGGTCGCCATCTTCGGCTTCGCGGCGCTGCTGCAATCCGCGGTCATGGTGGCGATCGTCCTGATCGGCAAGAAGCAGCCCGGCCACGGCACGGTGATCCCGTCGGGCAATGTGGAGTTGTACGTCGACATCGCGGCCACCGCCATCGCCTGTGTGCTCATCGGTCTGGCGCTCTCGTCCGTCGCGAGATCGAACGAGCAGGTGATGCCGTTGCTGGTGGTGGTGATCATGGTCCAGCTGGTGATGGCGGGCGGCGTGATCCCGGTGACCAATCGCGTCGTGCTGCAGCAGATCGCCTGGCTGTTCCCCTCGCGATGGGGATTCGCCGCGGGCTCCTCGACGGTCAACATGCCCGCGCTGAATCCGCTCGACAGCAGTGCGGCCACCGATACGCTGTGGAAGCACACTTCGCACGTCTGGTGGCTGGATATCGGCATGCTGGCCGTGCTCACCCTGGTGCTGATGATCGTCACCTGGTGGCGGTTGCGATTGAAGAAGTCCTCGGCATGAACGGTATGAGCGTCAGTTGTTGTTGTCCGCATCCCGCGAAACGGCGGCGACCAGGCAATAAACCCGCCCGGTCGCGCGTGTCGCCGACAAAGAAGGCACACTTGTGCGTGTGACGGCTCGAATTGGGGCGGTGCATCTCGGATGGGATGTGGTGTCCGTGGCCGGCGGTGGCGGTGGTACGCCGATCCGCCCGGTCCAGGTGGAAGGAACATATACGCCGCCCGCATACCTGCTGGCGGACGCGTCCGGTCGCCTGCATACCGCGGGCGCCGATCGGGGGCGTTCCGACCTGGGTATCGCCGTGGCGGACGTGCGGGACATCATCGGCCACAAGCAGATCCGCATCGCGGGTGCGACCTGGCCCTCGGAACTCGTGTTCCGCGCGCGGCTGTACAACCCGCTGGCCGCCATCGGTAAATACGTGCGCGGTAAGCCGGACGTCATCGCGCTGCCGTATCCGGACGACTGGCCCGACGAGAAGATCGACGAATACGCCCGGCTGGTCGAAGAACTGGACGTGCAGAGCGAGCCGCTGCCCGAATCGGTGGCGTTGTCGGGCTACGTGCGCGCCATCGGCCTGGTCCACCCGCCCGACGCCGGTGGCCGGGCCACGAGTGCGACCGGGGTCTACTCCGACGGCCGGATGTGCCTGGTCGTCTCGGTGAACGGCGACGACGAGCAGCCGACCGAATCGGTCGGCGTGCCGATCGCACCCGACGCCATGCGCGACGCGCATCACGCCGACAACGTGGTGATCGAGGTGATGGCCGCGGCCCGCTCGATCGGCGCGGACACCTCGCGGGTGCTGCTCACCGGCAATGTCTGCTTCAACGACGCGTTGCGGCTGGCGTTCCAGAATCATCTGGGTCACCGGCTGCACGTGGCCGACCATCCGATGCACGCCCTGGTGTTGGGCGCGGCGCATCTGCTGGTCACCGACAGCGAATACGCGGACGAGGAGCCCGATCAGGGCTATGGGCCCGAACCGGCACGCCCCGGCGGTCCGGGCCCGATACCGCAGGGGCCCGGACAGGCGGCGACCCCGCCGCGTCCGGATCAGGGTCGTCCGGTCAATCCCGGTCAGCAGGGCGGCGGCCGTGCACCGGGCAATCCGGCGGGCGGCTATTCCGGTTCGACCGGCGGACAGGGCGCGGTGAATTCGGCCGCCGCCCCGGCCGAGGACGATGCCGCCGCACTCGAGGGTGGCGGGCGGCACGGTTGGCGCGGCCCGGAACGGACGGGACAGCTCACGGGTGCGCGTCCGGGCCAGCAGGGCCCGCGGCACGCGGCGCCGGAGGAGGGCGAGCAGACCACCGTCATCGTGCACGACCAGGTCTCGAACGTGCATCCGGGCGTTCCCGCGATGGGCGGCCGCACGACCAGACCGCCGGGCTCTCCGGCCGACACGATGCAGACCACCCGGATGGGTTCGGGCGACGAGCCGGCCGGCCCACGGGCGCGTCATGCCGAGCCGCCGGTGGAGCAGCAGGGTACGGGTGAGCAGTCCGGCCGGGTGTGGAACAAGGTGAAGGACAACCTGTTCGGCGCTCCGACGATCGTGGGCGCGGTGGCGCTGGCGGCGTTGGCGGTGCACGTCGGTGTGGATCCGGGCGGCGCGAGCCGGTCGGGCGTCGCGGCCGTGGCCGGGGAGCGTTCGGCGACGGATCTGGTGGTCCCGTCGGTCCGCCCGGCCGGGGCGCCGCAGGACTGCCCGGGGATTCCGAGCGTCAACGCGGATCCGGGCCCGGGTATCGAACGGGCCGAGGGCTGTGCCCGGTTCGGCATCGATAACCTGCACTATCTCGTGCCGACAATGCCCGAGGACCTCGATCAGGGCCCGCCACTGCACGTCTGAGTCCGAGCGCGGCGCACTCCGCGCAGGTGCTGCGCAGTCCGATTTCGGGCGCGTGATGTCCGACTGGTATCGTGACCCGCTGGCGTGCGATATGTCGCGAGTTCTTCGCGTCGTATCACGAGTCCCGGGTCTCCGCTGGCCGCCGGGGTCGCTCGATCGTCCGCCCGGCCGGTAGAACACGACGACAGACAGGGAAGAACTGTGCCTACGTACAGCCCGAAGGCGGGTGACGTCACCCGCCAGTGGTACGTCATCGACGCCACTGACGTAGTGCTCGGACGCCTTGCCGTACAGGCAGCGAATCTGCTGCGCGGCAAGAACAAGCCGACCTACGCCCCCAACGTGGATGGTGGCGATTTCGTCATCATCATCAACGCCGACAAGGTTGCCGTCTCCGGTAACAAGCGGCAGGACAAGCACCTGTACACCCACTCCGGTTTCCCGGGCGGCCTGAAGTCCCGGTCTGTCGGGCAGCTGCTCGACACCCGTCCCGAGCGGGTCGTGGAGCGCGCCGTGAAGGGCATGATCCCGAAGAACAAGCTCGGCAACAAGATCGCCGGCAAGCTCAAGGTCTACGGTGGCCCGTCGCATCCGCACGCGGCCCAGCAGCCCATTCCGTTCGAGATCAAGCAGGTGGCCCAGTGACCGCTCCTGAGGAATTCAACGAGGAATACGCGGCCGACGAGGTCGCCGCGGAGGACACCTCGGTCGAGGTCGTCGACGAGGGCGCCGGTTACGAGGAGTCCTACGAGGAGTCCGTCTCGGTCGCCCCGATCGTGATCGACCGTCCCGTGCAGACCGTCGGCCGCCGCAAGGAGGCCGTGGTTCGGGTGCGCCTGCAGCCGGGCACCGGCCAGTTCGTGCTCAACGGTCGTCCGATCGAGGACTACTTCCCGAACAAGGTGCACCAGCAGCTGGTGAAGTCCCCGCTGGTCACCGTCGAGCGGACCGAGTCCTTCGACGTGCACGCCCGCCTGGTCGGCGGCGGCCCGTCGGGTCAGGCCGGTGCGCTGCGTCTGGCGATCGCCCGCGCGCTGATCGAGGTCACCCCCGAGGATCGTCCCGCCCTGAAGCGGGCCGGGTTCCTCACGCGTGACCCGCGTGCGACCGAGCGTAAGAAGTACGGTCTCAAGAAGGCCCGCAAGGCTCCGCAGTACTCGAAGCGCTGAGGCTGGATCCTCGGCCTCCGCTCCGCTCCGGCTGTTCGCGGCCCCCGAAGTCTCGCCGTTCGGCCCCGTGTCGGGCACTCGTTCCTCGCACCCGCCACGCGTCCGCACGGCAAGACGGGCCGCGAACCTCGGGGTTGGCGTTTATCCCGGGTTGGCGGGCCTGGGTGAGCGTTCGTGGTACTTGTCGGCCTCATCGCTACGCGTCCGAACGGCGAGACGGACCGCGAAAACTGGCTTGTTGCTGTGATGGTTCGTGCTACGGCAAGACAGGCCGCCGTGAGTTCACGGTGCGTGCAGAGGCATGGTCCGGCTCCCCGGATGGGACAGGTCGGGAGTACGGTCGAGATCGCACCCGTACGAGAGCAGGCACCCGATCCGATTGTCCGCGATCGGATCGGGTGCCTGCTCTCGTGCTGTATCGACAACGGTTCCGCTGACCCCCGACCGGGTGCACCGGAAGCCGTAAGCAGACATTGAGGGGCATTGGAATGGGACGTTTGTTCGGCACCGACGGAGTCCGCGGGCTGGCCAACGGTTCGCTGGGTCCGGAACTCGCACTACAGGTCTCGGCCGCGGCGGCGCAGGTGCTCAGCCGCGGCAAGTCGCGTCCGAGAGCGGTGGTGGGCCGCGATCCGCGGGCCAGCGGTGAGATGCTCGAGGCCGCGGTGATCGCGGGCCTGACCTCCGCCGGGGTGGACGTGGTGTCGGTCGGTGTCCTACCCACGCCCGCGGTGGCCTATCTGACCGCGACCTACGACGCGTGCCTGGGCGTGATGATCTCCGCCTCGCACAATCCCATGCCCGACAACGGAATCAAGATCTTCGCCGCGGGCGGGCACAAACTCGACGACGCGATCGAGGACCGCATCGAGGAGCTGGTGCACCAGCGTGATTTCCTGCGGCCCACCGGCGCCGGGATCGGGCGGGTGCTGAGCCTGTCCGGAATCGATGGCCGGGTCGAGGATCACTACAGCCAGGCCGGCACGCACGAACGCTATGTCGAGCATCTGGTGGAGGCGACCGGTCGCGATCTGAACGGCCTGACCGTCGTGGTGGACTGCGCGCACGGCGCGGCCTCGGACGTCGGCCCGGCGGCCTATCGGGAGGCGGGCGCGCGGGTCATCGCCGTCAACGCCGAACCCAACGGCCTGAACATCAACGACCGTTGCGGCTCCACGCATCTGGACGGGGTCCGGCACGCGGTGCTCGAATACGGCGCGGATCTGGGCCTGGCCCACGACGGCGACGCGGACCGCTGCCTGGCCGTGGACGCGGCCGGTGCGGTGGTCGACGGCGACGCGATCATGGCGGTGCTGGCGATGGGTATGCGTGAGGCGGGCGAACTCGCGCACGACACCCTCGTCGCCACGGTGATGAGCAATCTGGGGCTGCATATCGCGATGCGGGATGCGGGAATCACGGTGCGCACCACCGCCGTCGGCGACCGCTACGTGCTCGAGGAATTGCGCCGCGGCGGGTACACCCTGGGCGGCGAGCAGTCCGGGCACGTGGTCTTCCCGAAGTTCGGCACGACCGGCGACGGCCTGCTGACCGGTCTGCGCCTGCTGGCGCGCATGGCCGAAACCGGCCGCGGCATGGCCGACCTCGCGTCCGTGGTGGAGACGGTTCCGCAGGTTCTGGTGAACGTCCCGGTCTCCGACAAGGTCGCGGTCGCCGAGTCCGGCGAGGTGCGCGACGCGGTGCTCGAGGCCGAGCGCGTCCTCGGCGAGTCCGGCCGGGTGCTGCTGCGGCCCAGCGGAACCGAACAACTGGTGCGGGTGATGGTCGAGGCGACCGATCCGGATCGGGCCCGTCAGTTGGCCGATGACCTGGCCAAACGAGTCGCCGCGGTCTGATCGGCACACCGAACCGACCACGCTGTCCGGTGTGTGATCGGATGATCGGAGAGCGTTTCGGGGCGGCGCCAAGTATGGTGGACTCGACTCATGATGCGACAGCGAGAGCTTGATTTTCCGTGAGGGGGAACAGTGGACGCGCTGAAGCTGGATCCGGCGGCGATGGCCGCCTACAAGACCGTTGCCGACAATGTCTCGCAGCAGTTGGCCTCCGCGGCCGTGGCTGCGGGCGGCGCGGTCAATCCTGATCGGCTCTCCGCCGATCTGGGTTTGGTGGGAGCGGAGTTCGCGGCGCAGTTCACGGCCGCGGTCTCGCAGCATGTGCAGGCGTTGTCCACGGCGGGCCAGCTGGTCCATGCCTACGGCCAGGTGCTGCGCGACTACAACACCGATATGCAGGATTCCGATGCCGGCACCGCGGCCGCCATCGCCAAGACCGGGGAGACACTGGTATGAGGCGAGCACCGGGGCTCAAGCGGCGGCCGATCTCCCAGCGCGCCACGAAACCGGCGACGAAGACCAGCTCCGACGGTGTGGATCCGCCGATCATCGCCCGTCTGGTGCAGCCGATGCTCGCGTTGCGCGCCTCGCTCGGCAGCGGGGTCAGCGTTCCCGACGCGAGTATCGTGCGGGCGCTGACGAATTCGTCCACCCAGGCCGCCGACACCGAGGCCCCGCACCGCGACGGTATGCATGTGCTGGAGTCGACCTGGTCGGGTCCGGCCGCGGATGCCGCGGTTCCGGCGTTGCGCACCACGCAGACCCAGATCGGTGACATCTCCGATCGCGGCCCGCAGTATCTGGCGGTGCTGGGCGATGCGCAGTCCACCAGTTACCGGGCCGCACAGCAGGTCGATGCGATCATCGCCGATTTCCGTCGCGACGCGCGCACCATCCTGAACAACGCCAAGGCCGCCCCCGACACCGATGCGGTGATCAACCGGGCCAGCCAGGCGTTGCGTGCGGCCATCACCGCGGTCGACACCGCGAAGACCGAGATGGCCTCGCACACCTCGAAATTGACGGCGATGGGCCCGCTGACGGTCACCACGCCGGTGGATCTGTCCACGAACCAGTTCTCCGGCGACAACACCTCGAGCTACAACAACGACAACTCGACCAGTTCGAGCAACTACACGCCGAACAATCCGTCGAACAACTACAGCCCGCTCAACAGCGGGACCTCGTTCAACGGCGCTTCGTTCAATGGCACCACGCCCGCGCTGTCCATGAACGGCACCGCTACCGGCCCCCAGCTGGATCCCGCCGCCGCGGCGCAGTTGCAGTTGCAGGAGCAGCTCATCGCGGCGGGCGTGGATCTGGGGTCCTCGGCGATCAGCGCCGGGGTCAATATCGGCACCGAGTTGATCGATAAGATCGCCGAGGTCGGTACGCACGCCATCGATACCGGGGCGCAGGTCGCCGAGCAGGCCATTCCGCAGCTGATCAATCCGAAGGCGTCCACCGACGGGACCAACGGGACCGGCGGCGCGGACGGAACCAGCGGCACCAGTTCGAGCCTGTTCGATTTCGGCGGGTCGCAGTCCACGCCCTCGGCCCAATCGGCGGGGAACTCGCATTCGGTCATTCCGCCGGATGCGGGTGGTTCGGACTCGAGTACGCCCGATCCCGGTACGCCCGCATCCAGCGGCGAGAGTGTGGCGCCCGGAACGAGCGCACCGGCGCCCGCGGCGAAACCGGTGCCGCAACCGGCGACTCCCGCCCCGGATACCTCGGCGCCCAACCAGTCCGGTCCCAGCGCCGGGCTGGCGATGCCGCCCTCGGCGGGCACGGGTGGCGGTGATCCGAAACCGCGGGACGGTCAGCTCGGTGTGACGGCTCCGGCTGCGACCCAGATGGTCCCGACCGCCGTCATCGGCGATCTGGGCGATGACGAGATCTGACTCCGACGAACCGGATCCCGGGCAGGACAATCCGTTCGACCTGGGTCTGCCGATGCTGCGCCCGCCCGCGCGGCAGTCTTCGCGCCGTCGTCCGGGCCGTCGTGGCACTCGTCGACGGCCTCCGCCGTCGCGTCCGGCGCCGATGCCGGTCCCGGGTACGGACGATCGCTCCGGCGATTGGGAGGAATGGCTGAATCAGGGTGCGCGGCAACCGGATCCGCCGCCCGAGGCGCCCACCACCCGGGTGCCGACCAGGGAATACGACTACAGCGACAACGACGGGCCGGTACAGGCCCCGCAGATCGTCGATCGTTCAGGCGGAAGTGCGGGGTCTCGCCTGCGCCGGGCCCGCTCGCGCCGCCCCGACGACGGCCGTAGCCGCGACAAGGTGCTGAGCCTGCTGATCCTGGTCGGCGTCGGGATCGTGGTCGTCGCGGTAGTGCTGACCGTCATACACACCGGCAATCGCAAGACCAACACCGCCGCGGCCGCGAGTGTGCCCGCGGTGGTGGAGGATACGGCTCCCCACGTGGCGCCGCCGACGACCGCACCGGCTTCCCCGGCGCCGATCGCGACCGCGGACTGTGAGCAGCACCGCGACGCGGACGAGGTCTCCGGCACCGATCCCGGCGGCACGAGTTCGGGCCCTGATGCGATCCTCGCCTTCGAGCGCGCCTACTACGTGCAGCGTTCCGGTTCGGCGGCGCGCGCGGTCGTCACCGACGATGCGACCGTGTCGTCGGCGTCCGCCGGCCCCTCGGCCTTTCCCGCCGCGGAGAACATCCAGCGCGGGATCAACCAGGTCCCCGTCGGCACCCGGTACTGCGTGCAGGTCACCCGCGGCAGCTCCGACGGCAGCCAGTGGGAGGTCCGTCTCACCCAGCAGAAGCCCGGCGAGCAGCCGCACACCTTCACCCAGATCGTCAGCACCCGAACCATTTCCGACCGCACCCTGATCTCCGCGATCAAGGAGGGCTGAAAGGCCGGCGGTGCGCCGATCAGTCCTGGGTGAGCTGCCCGTCGGTCATCCGCCACCGCCGCGTCGCCCGGACGGTGTCCAGCATGCGGCGGTCGTGGGTGATGAGAATCAGTGTGCCGGTGAAGGATTCGATGGCCTGCTCGAGTTGTTCGATCGCGGGCAGGTCCAGGTGGTTGGTGGGTTCGTCGAGGATCAGCAGGTTCACCCCGCGCGCCTGGAGCAGGGCCAGGGCGGCGCGGGTGCGTTCGCCGGGGGACAGGGTGTCGTTGGCGCGCAACACATGTGGCCCGCGCAGCCCGAATTTGGCCAGCAGCGTGCGGACCTCGGCCTCGGGCTGGTCGGGCACCTGGGCGCCGAATGTTTCGGCGAGCGAGGCAGTTCCGCGGAACAGGCCGCGCGCCTGATCGATCTCGCCCACGGCCACCGCCGAACCCAGTGTCGCGGTTCCGCTGTCGGGCGCGATCTTGCCCAGCAGCACGGCCAGCAGAGTGGACTTGCCGGATCCGTTGGCGCCGGTCAGCACGATGCGATCGCCCCAATCCACCTGGGCGGTAATCGGTCCCAGCGCGAAATCGCCGCGGGTGAGGCTCGCGCCGGTGACGGTGGCGACCACCGAGCCGCTGCGCGGAGCCGCGGCGATCTCCATCCGCAGCTCCCACTCCTTGCGCGGCTCCTCCACGACCTCGAGACGTTCGATGCGCCGCTGGGTCTGGCGCATCTTCGAGGCCTGTTTCTCGGTGGACTCCGCGCGCATCTTGCGGCCCGCCTTGTCCGAATCGTTCTTGGCCTTGCGGCGGGCGTTGCGGACGCCGTGTTCGAGCCAGTTGCGTTGCGTCATCGCGCGCGCCTGCAGCCCCTCTTTGGTGTCCGCGTACTCCTCGTAGGCTTCGCGGGCGTGGCGGCGGGCGATCTCGCGCTCGGCCAGATAGGACTCGTAGCCGCCGTCGTACAACCCGACCTGCTGCTGCGCCAGATCCAGCTCGACGATGCGATTCACGGTGCGTGCCAAGAACTCCCGGTCGTGGCTGATCACCATCAGCGGCACCCGCACCCCGGACACGAAGCGCTCGAGCCGGGCCAGCCCGTCCAGATCCAGGTCGTTGGTCGGCTCGTCCAGCAGCAGAATGTCGAAGCGGGACAACAGCACCGAGGCCAGACCCGCCCGCGCGGCCTGCCCGCCGGACAGACCCGTCATCGGAGTGTCCAGCCCCAGCGGCAGGCTCTCGATCAGGCCGAGTTCCGCGGCCACCTCCTGCGCCCGCTGGTCCAGATCCGCACCGCCCAGCGCCAGCCAGCGCTCCAGGGCGGCGGAATAGTCATCCGCGTCGTCCGGGGCTTCGGCCAGGCGTTCGGCGGCGGCGTCCATGATCTGTTGTGCCGCAGCGACTCCCGTGCGCCGGGACAGAAACCCCAGTACCGTCTCGCCGGGCGCGCGCTCGGGTTCCTGCGCGAGATAGCCGACCGTCGCGTCGGGCGGGCTCAACGAGATCTGCCCCTCGGACGCGTAGCCATCGGACAACATCCGCAACAGTGTCGACTTCCCGGCCCCATTCACCCCGACCAGCCCGATCACGTCTCCGGGCGCCAGAATCAGATCCAGATCGCTGAACAGGACGCGTTCACCGTGCCCGGCGGACAGGCTGCGGGTGTGCAGCGTGGCGGTCACGACCGCCGTCCTCGGCTGACAAGCTTGTTCACCCTCATGAGTCTGCCGTGCTCGGGGTTGTACCCCGAGATCGGGCCCGGGGAAATCAGGGTGCGCATCGGTCCTGGTCCCGATGTGCGTTCGAGTGCTCCGGCGGCACAGTGGAGATATGACAACCAGTGATATGCGCCGCCTGACCCGTTCCCGTACCGATCGCTGGATCGGAGGCGTCTGCGGTGGCCTGGCCGAATACTTCGGCTGGAACGCCACTCTCGTCCGCCTGCTGTTCATCCTGTCGTGCCTGCTGCCCGGACCGCAGTTCCTGATCTACCTGGTGCTGTGGGTGGTCATTCCGAAGGAGTGAGCCGACATCGGCGAGTTATCCACAGGAACGAGCAGAAGGCGGATGCGCCGCGGGTGGGTCGGATGACAGGATGGAACCACTTCCCTGCCGGACCCCCATCCGAGGAGCTGTACATGGTCAATTCGGGCGACCTGCCAGGCCTGGACATGCCGGACGTCGACGCGCATTCCGATCTCGGCGGCCTCGGCGCCATCGAGCTCCACCACCCCACCCAGGATCTCAACGGCGACCACATCCCCGACGCCGAAACCGTCCAGGGCCCGCACTCGGTGGACGTGTGGAGCGATATGGACCACGACGGCTTCGCCGACCACCTCACCGCCGTGGACAACGACGGCGACTATTCGGCGTGGGAGTTCCACCACAACTCCGACGGCACGACCGAATGGGTGCGCACCGATCAGGGACATCTGGGCGATCACAAGCACTGAGCGAGGCCGGATTCGACGGCCTGCGGAAGCTGGACCCGCGGTGGTGCGAGTGCATTCGACGCTACGTCGATGTCGCCGCTTGCCGCCGTGGGGCCGACAGCTCGGCTGATCGCGTTGTGCAGCTGTGCGATCCGATTCACCAGTGCGGGCGGATTGCCCGAACTCCCGCTATCGGCGACTCCTATGATCGAACGGAACCGTTCGTATTCCGCGTGCGTCCAAGTTGGTAGGGCGTTCGCAGGCCGAAGGATCGGCGCGGCGATCGCCAGGACCGGTCGGGGAGTGGAGGAGGCAGCGATGGCGAACGCACCGTTGGACGTCAGCACGGACGATCTGGCCAAACTTGCTGGTCATATGCGGGATTCGGCGACGACTGTCGCCAATCAGTCCAAGGCGGTGAGCAGCGGCGATCACATGTTCGGTACCGGACGCAACGGCGCGGAGTGCGAGGCCGGTCGTGCTTACGTGGCGCAGGGCACCGCGATCCACGACGGGCTTCAGCACATCGCCGACTGGCTACAGCACTGGAGTGATGCGACCACTGCCACGGCCACCGCACTGGGGGCGAGTTCCATCGCATACGGTTGGACCGACGGTTACAACGCCGAGCAGATCTCGAATGCCGACAAGTAGTCGCGGACAATCACGGGGAGTATGAGATATGGGGATTGCGGCACCGACCGGCGACGAGGTCAAGGCGCACGCGGGCGAGTCGGTCGATCAGATTCTCGACTGGGGCGCGAAGGGGGGAATCGTATATTTCATGAAATTCTACCCGCTGTATCTGAAACTGTGGCCTTCGAATCGTAGCCTCACGGATATCGAGGCCCGATACGACGAACAGCGCGGCATGAACCTCGCGAAACTCGCCGGGACCCGTGATGCCCTGTCGTCTGCGCTCACCCAAGCGCAGACGGAGCAATACACTCAGCAGAACTGCGCTATTCGCCTTCAAGCTGTCTGGAGTGGTGGGGCGACCTCCGAGACTGCGCACAAGATGGCTGTCGAGCAGGTTCGGCTGGCAGGTAGTGATATCGAAGCAGCGCAGGCTGCAGTCGATGCGATCAGCAAGTTCATTGACATGGCTCGCAGTGCGGTGACCGGTAAAGCGGCCAATGTTCGCAGTATCGCCGATTTCGACGGGGAAGATCCGAAGCTACAGATTGATGGCAGGTCTGCGGATGACATTCAGGAAATGATCGACATTCGTAACGCCAAGGAATGGATCAGTAATAAACAAGCGGATCATGTGGAAGACTGGTTCCCTGCCAGGCAGTTGAACAAGCTGTATCCAGACGATGAAGGTAAGAATTCTGTCAAACACTATGATGCTGGCGCCATAGGGCGGGGGGAGGCCGCTCAGATTGCGGTCAATTGGTGGTTGGATAACGTCTTCAAAGGAGATGTCGAAAGGAAGCTGGCAATACTCGACACGGTTTGCAACGAGGCCGACGGCGATATCAACAGCGGCTACAAACTCGTCACCGATGCGATGAACGCGGTGCACGACACCAGGTATCCGCGCCCGGCAACGCAGAACGCCGCCCCAGCACCGGCCCCCTCGCCATCCCCGTCACCGTCTCCATCTCCGTCCAAGTCGACAACCACGGCATCGACGACGACCGACGACTCGGGGGACAAGACGACAACCACGTCTCCCACGAAGAACACCAACACCAACAGCAACTCGAACCTGAGCACCACACTCTCCAGCCTGGCCAGTCAGGCCAGTTCGCTGACCAGCACTGCCTCCTCGGCATTGAACGGTCTGGGGAGCACGGTGAATTCGGTGGTCACGCAGGGGGAGAGCGCGATCAGCGCGCTGTCCGGGCAGATCGAGAAGGGCATCGACGGCGTCCTGAAGTCGGCGAGCGGCGCATCGGGCGCCTCGGGGAAGTCCGTAGCCGAATTCGATATCGCCGGAAAGCATGTGAAGTTCGGGCTCGGTGCGCAGGGCGGTCTGTCGCTGGATCTTTCGGACTCCGCCGGCGAGGACAAGACCTACACACTCGAACTCGACGAGCACGGGATGCCCGTCATCTCCACCGAGGACCACGGGGCGTCGGGCCCGCACGGTACTTCGGATGCTCAGGGCGCGTCCGGATCTCACAGCACATCGGATTCGCACAGCTCTTCCGGCTCGCAGAGCAGCTCGGAATCTCCAGGCGCATCGGGCAGTTCGTCTTCGACAACCTCGGACTCCGGCAGTCAGGCGAGCAATCACAGCTCGGGTGAGCAGAATTCGGCGACCGAGCAGACCGGGAACAAGACGCCGAGCCTCGACACCGGGACCAGCGTCACCCCTGGAACTGCCACGCAGAAGGACCAGTCCAAGTCCGACCAGGTCAAGAATCAGACCACCCCTTCACCGGCGAAGCCGTTCGACAGTGGCGCAGAGCTTTCCGAGGCGGGCCCGCTGTGATCTACGCAGGTACCGACTGAACACGGAGTGTCGAAATCGTGGACTACGCCGCTGAAATCGAGCGCATCGGAGCGGAGAACCGCCGCCGCATGTCGATGTTGATGGACGAGCTGGACGAGGCCAAACTGCAGACCGAGCGCAATGCTCAGGCATGCGCCGAGCGGTTCGCCGCGGAAGCGGCCCACGAGCAGGGCGAGCGCGAACAAGCCGCCCTGCCCACAGCCGACGAGGAACACGCACGCCGCGCATCCGAAGCCCGCGAACAGCAGGAGGCAGCGGCCCGCCGCGAAGCGCAAGCGCAGCAACAACGCACGGCTCTGCGAGCCGCACCCGTGCGCAGGGCCAACGACCCCGCGATCCAGCAGCACTACGAGCCACTCCGCGAAAACCGCGAGCAGACCGAACAACTCACCGAAGCCGAACGTCGCGAGACCGAACTCCGCGAACAACGCGCCGCCATCGCCCGCGCCGCCGCCTTCCGCAAGGCCAACGACGTGGTCCGCCCGGTCGACGACGAAGACGAGGACGACGAGTACTACCGCCGCAAGAGCTGGCTGGTCTGAGCAGGCCGGCGTCGCGGTTGGTCGGATCGATGATCGAAGGGGGATGAATGGCCGTCGGTGTGAAAGTGCCACCAAGCGAAGACTTCTCGGGTTTCTGCGGCTTGGTCGCCAAGCAGGGGGAGCATTTCGGGCCCATGGTCGCTTGGACCGGAAAGCAGTGTTCGGATGTGGACGGCCTGGATGGACTGTTGACGGTGCTGAAGCCGACCGTCAAAGGAGCGGCCGAAGAGATCGGCGACATGCTGAAGCAGTGTCAGACCGGTATGGGGACTATCAAAGACAAGGTCAGCACGGTCGACAAGGAACTGCGGACCGAGGACGAGAAGAATGCGGCCGCGCTGAAGCAGGCGTTCCCGGACATGGTCTCCGGGGTTCCCGATATCTCGACTTTGAGCACCCCGGCCGGAGAGCAGTTGAACTTCAACGACGAGGAAGTGACACTGAAGGAACCGTCGGAGACCAGCAGTACCAAGTCGTCGTTGCTCACGAGCGTTGCTGCGGGATTTATTCCGGGGGCCAAGGACAATAGTAGTCCTTCGGTTCTCGCGCAGTACAAGGATGACTTCAAGGCAAAAGGTCTGGGTAATAAGTGGAGCTCTGCAAAGGGGACCAGCATATCGCAGACGAAAGGGATTCTGACAAAGTAGATAACCGGTGAAGGTAATTCTATCTGGATAGCCGACAAGGCATTCAAGTTCATCACCGGTCACAGCTTCATCGATCTTATGCTCAAGCCGATACTCGGTGATTGGGACCGCCTGATTTACCTGCATGACGCATACGACACGCTCGGCGACGCATGCTATACGGTGGCGGGAACTCTCCGCAAAGGATCATGGAAGCTCGGCAGCGAATGGCAGGGCGATACGGCCACCGCGTTCGATTCGTACATGTTCCGCTGGACGAATGGAATCGGCGGAGTCGGAGATCGGGCCAAGGTCATAGCGGACGAGTACAAAAAAGGGCACACGATCATCCTTTCCATCGTGCAACTGGTCGTCTCTTATGCGAGCCAGGCGCTGGACAAGGAGATCAAGCAACTTGCCTTGGATGTCGAGAAGACGGCAGCGGTCGACGGGGCGGTGGAGGTTATCGGTGGCGGTCCGGAGGATCCGCTCGCCGATATCGTTGCCGGTTTGTTCACTGCCGCGCAAGCAGTGCAGATCTACAAGGATGTCAGAATGGTGGTAAATGTTATCGAGCAGATCGATAATTACTACAATCTGATCAAAGAGACGGTGGAAGAGGTGAAGTCGGTGGTCGAGAAGATGCAGCATCCTGATTTCTCGGGGAATCAGAGCGTCGGTAGCCTGATTCGGGATGTCGAACAGCACGGTTTCGACTTCGAGAAACAGGGCGGCTGGACACCCGAGGACGGTACATCCCGCACCGGCTACCTGGCGGCTCTCTGATCGGGGCGAATCGAATGCTGGAAAATGCGACGGAGTTCAGTGTCAAATTTCGATTTCTCGGAGAGAAGCGACACGATATCTTTGTTCCAGGGGAACGAAAACCGATTGCTCGCATGGAGCTGGTTGATAGGACCAGGCCTGGAAGCAAGCCGAACGTGGATCTCCTTCGTGTGTCCACCGGGGAAAAATTTCGGGACGCTATCGGATACGTCAGGCTCGGTGAATCTGCGCTGAATGCTGCGCGGAGGAGGGTTGGGAAGGTTTCTTTCGCAGGCGGGTATCCTGACGGTCCCATCACCGGTGAATTCGACCAGTTCGGGCTCGGCAAGCTGACACGGCAATGCGTTCGAAGCGACTCCAAGGCTTCGAACGGAAAAATGAGTCGCTGGGCCATGTTCAGGGAGGAAACGGGTCCTCATATTGCCCGGTACAGTAGTGCTGAAAGTGCCGGATTCACGGTAACCGCGCCGCGGAAGGGGTCGCGGGTCCATTTTACGGTGCACGACGAACGAGTGGACCGATTTCTGATGCTGGCCACCTACCAGCAAGAGGAAAAGGCCAATTTTCTCTTCATCGCGGGCTTGTGGTTGCTGATGGGCGTGCTGCGTCTACTTCCCGGGGCATGAGAATGGCCGGAGATCAGACCATCCAGGATTGCCGGGGCTGCCCGTAGCCGTCGTCCTCGTCCCAGTCGGACGGTCCGACGACCTGGTCGCGGTTGGGTTTGCGGGTGCCGGGGATGACACGGTTCACGGAGACCGGGGGTGCCGGTGGGGGAGTGACGGGCGGGGTCTGCGGAGCCGAGGGACTGTCCTGATCCGGCACCTGGGGGATCGGGAAGAAGACATCCATCTCCGGCAGATCCGCCGGGATGATGTCCGATTCCACTGCGCCCATACGGGTTTCGTACATCTGGCGGGCGGCCCGTTCGGCTGCCTCGGTGATCGCCGCCGCCAATGTGCCGACGGTGCCGCCCTGGTAGGCATTCGGCGAGATCTGCACGACCGCAACGATCCCCAACGCATCGACGCCGACGCGGGCCGTGTGATCGGTCGACGCCGCTTCCACTCCGGAATTCTCGTTCGTAGCGGATGCGTTGGTGGAGTGCGGGATTCGCGGCTCGTCGACGGCCTCGCTCAGTTCCCGGCCGATCTCCGCGATCGGCGCCACCGCCGACTTCGTGCTCTGCCGAACCTGGCGAGTGGCCTGCTGAGCCGCCTCCACCACCGATTTGCCGAGATACTGCGGAGTACTGCGACGAAATGTCTCGGGAGCCAGCGTCACTGCGGTGACCGCACCCGTGGGGCTCACCGTCACCTCGACCAGTCCGTCGGCGGACCGGGCCTTCGCGCTGACCGCCGCAAGCTGCCGCTGGGCGGCCTTCAGACCGGCCTCCTTGCGATCTATCTCGGCAAGGATCGCATCGAAATCGATCGATTCGAAGCCGGCTTCTTCGCCCATCGGAACTCCCACACCCTCGGTTACTTCGCTCGATGATAGCCCCGGCGACAGAATGCCGGGCGCCAAGCCGTGGTGATCGGAAACACCCTGTGCAACATGGGAAATCGAAGGAACCGAACCTGGTCCGCATGCGTCCAAGGAGTCAGCGGGAGACACTGACGGCCGGTAACCTACCGGCCGATACATCCAGAGCGAAGAGGGGACGCGCGTGGCCGCAGCGCTGAATGTGCTGTCGACGGAGGACATCATCGGCTATCCGGGCTCGGGTGCCGAGCAGGGGGAACGCCTCGAGTCGGTGAACTGCACCGGGTTTTCATCGTCCCGAATCTCGATGAGTTCGCGGGATTCGTGACGCCCAGTCGGGCATTCGATTTCCTGCTGGCCTTCTCCTGTCTCCTGGTGGCGCACGACAATTGGGGTTCGCTGAGCCTGCGCAAGTTCGTGACGAGATTTGCCTCGCACTTCGATCCACAGAGCTGGAAGGGGCCGAAGGCGCTCGCGGGCTGCAGATAGGGGATCGCCGGGATGACTCGGCGACGGAACCGAGAAGTACAAAATCCGTTGGGTACCAACATAATCGGTATATTCGATTCGTCAGGTAACCCGGTGGAGCAGTAGTTCGATCAAGGGGAGATGAACCATCATGCTGGGTGAACTGGCGAGTTTGATCGCACGTGACTTGGTCATGGATCGGGTCGACCGATACGTGGAACGCAGGCAGGAGCGTAAAGGAAAGTTCGGTGTGCCGGTCGTGACGTCGGTCGCCGCGATCATCGGCACCGTGGCCACGGTCGGATGGCTTCTGGTCAACTTGCGCTTCGAGCATTCGGACGGTGTGCCGACCTGGATTTTCGCTGTACCAGGTGCGCGTTTGGCCTTGGTGTTGCTGGTTGCCTACGGTCTGCGCCCTGGTGGGACTGCGCGGCGCGGCGGTCGGTGGTATTTCGCGATGGTATTCGCCGAGATTGCCAATCTGGTCGTCGTCATGGCCGACGTGGTCGGCCTCATCGCAGTCGGTCTCGCAGACCTCGTCAGGGGACTCAACGCGATCAGTCCGGCCGGCGGGGTCGACCTGGGGCCGAAATGGCTCGGGTTGGCGCAGACCGCACTGATCGTCGTCGCGTTACTGGCCGATGCGGTTGTCGGCCTGGCTTTGCTCATCCGGCGGCGAGCATTGGAGCCGAGCTGATCCGGTAGCGGCTGCTGCCGCAGTCGGCTGACCGCGCTCGGCCTCGCCCTCGACGGATCGCGGTAGCGTGCACGCATGTCCGACGCGCCCCCGTTCAGCCCCACGATCATGCTGCTGACTCTGAGTCGGGTATGGGAGGCGAGGCTTGCGGACGGTCTGAGGCCGCTCGGGCTGACGACGCGGCAGTACGGGCTGCTGGGACATATTCGCGGGACGCCGGGGATCTCGTTCAGTGAACTGGCGCGACGTTCGCGGATCACCGTGCAGAGTGCGCACACCGCGGTTGCGCGGTTCGTCGCGGCCGGTCTGGTCGATGACGGGACCGCGCATGCCGGCGCGGCGTCGACCCTGAGTGTCACGGCCGAGGGGGCCGCCGTGCTGGATCGGGCCGCGGCTCTCGTCGTCGATCTCGACGTGGAGTTCGCCGCCCAGAATCCGGAGCTGGCGGATGCTTTGCGGGCGCAGATGATGCGGGCGCTGTCGTCATCGGAGTAACCTTCAGTTAGGCTGAAGGTTATGGAATATGGCAAGGCTCGGAACGTATGAGTATCCGGCACTATCTGCGTCGGCCCCCGGCTGTCAGTGCCGCGGAGGCGGTTTCGCTCGTCGAGCGCGGCGCGCTCGTGGTGGACGTACGCCGCCAGTTCGAGTGGAATCGGGTGCACATTCCCGGTGCGGTTCACGCACCCCTGGAAGTGCTGCTGGACCGCTGTGCGGAGTTTCCCGAGGATCGTCTTCTCATCACTTTCTGCACCGGTGGACTCCGATCGGCGGGTGCGGCGAACTTGTTGGTGGAGAACGGATTCGAGGCAATCAATATGAGCGGCGGTCTGGTGCAGTGGCGTGCCGCGGGCGGTCCGCTCACCGACTCCTGAGCGGCTTTCGGCGACTCTGGTCGTCGTCGGTAGCGGCCCTGGGGCCCGTCGCTTCAGTGGGTTTGGGGGCCTACGACATCGACGGCCTTGTCGGCGGCCGCATCTACCCATGGCTCCACGCTGCTGTCCTGGGTCAGGTTGATGTAGATGCCGGTGGCTTGGATGAAGTACCGATGGTTCGACAACGACCACTGGGACTTGGTGGCGCGCGCGATGTCGCCGCTGCAGGCCGCGTGGCCGACTCCTGTTGTGGGACACCAGATTGCCCAGTCCTGGGTGGCCCCCTTCAGGGCGCTGTAGGCGAGGTTGACATTCACCGTGTCGGGAAAGACCAGGACATTCACCGAGACCAGGATGTGTTCGGCGCTGTCGATGTAGGTCCCGGACATATTCGTGGTGCAGTTGTTCTGGCGCAGCGCGTTCTTCACATTCTCGGAATCGGATTCCTGGATGCAGACCTGCGGACCGCTGCCCACCAGGTTGTACCGCACCCCCTTGGCATCTGTGAAGGATTGGGCCAGTAGGGCATCCGCGGTGAACGGGGTCCGGTCGGTCGAGGCCTCGTCGAGTGTGTTCGGGTCGAACGGTGGTGTTGTCGGGGCAGTCGAGTATGTGGTGGTCGGGGACCAGCTGTCCGTGGTCGTGGTGGACGAGGTCGAGTGTGCGGAAGCGGAATCGTGGCTGCCGGAATTACTCGCGACGACCGCGATCACCGCGACCAAGGCGACGACAACGACGCAGCCCAGGACGATGGCGATCACCTTGCCGGCCCCGCTCGATCGGGGCGGAACGTAGTACGGCTGCTGCACCGGCGGCTGTTGCCAGGACTGCTGGCCTGGCTGTTGCTGCCAGGACTGCTCGACCGGCTGTTGCGGCCATGATTGCTGGGACTGCTGCCCGGGTGACCACTGCTGCGGTGGCTGTTCCGTCGGAGACTGCTGTGGCGACTGTCCTGTCGAAAGCTGCTGCGGCGGTTGGCCGGTCGACCCAAGCTGCTGTGGCCACATCGGCTGTGTGCCTGGGTGCGGTGTCCCCGGTTGCTGCGGCCATGTCGGCTGTACCCCGGGTTGCTGTGGCCACGCCGACTGTGCCCCTGGTTGTGGCCAGTTCGGCTGTGCCTGTGGCTGCTGGGTCCCCGTCGGCTGCGGCCCCGGTTGCTGCGGCCAGGACGTCGGCGGCTGCGGCTCGCCGCCGATCGCGTTGTTCCCGAACCACACCGTGGGTTGCGCCGGGGAGGGGGTCGGCGCCGATCCCGCCCCCTGCCTCGGGTCGCTGCTGCCGCCGTCCTCACCCTGCCGACCGTGCGGCGGGACCTCGCCTGACATTTTTCCCCTCCCATAGACGGATAATTCCGTCTCGACATGCTGTTCGGAGTGTAGAACATGTGGAAGATCGGGGTGCGGCCGGGAAAATCGCAAAGTCGGTGGCCGTCAGGCGGTTTCGGTCAGCGGCGGTCGCGCCACTGCACCGCGGTCAGGATGTAGTCCTCGATTCGGGCCGGTCCGGGCAGATCGCCGGCGGGTGAGCAGAACGCGACGGCGAAGGCGGGCGGGACGTACAGGTCCATCAACCAGATCGCGAGCAACCTGCCGAACGACGGATATCGGCCGGTATCGGGGCGGAGTGCAACCAGACCGAACACGGCTTTGCCGAGTGTGGTGTGGACGATCGCCTGGATGATCACGCGGTTGACGAACGAGGTGGCCAGCCAGCCGAGGACCGTGAATACCGCGATCGGTACGGCGTGGTGCCAATCACGATGTAACAGAGCATCTTTGGCGGACTCAGGCGCTTTCGTGAAGGCGACGGCCGCGCCGATTGCGAGATGGATGAGCACGTCGAATGCGAATCCGAGTGCACGCCTGAGCTTGCGCGGCGACGGATAATCCGGATCATCCAGCGCACCATGCCGTTTCGGCTTCGCCTCGGTGTCGGGCGCACCGGGACGTTTCATCATGACCCGGCCGTTCTCCCGCTGCATCTCGTACCCGCCCGCATCGGGCGCGCCGGATGACCTCGGCTGATCGGCTCCTGGATCGCGGTAGGTGAAGGTCGGAGGCTGCCTCGCTGCGGAGTAATACGCATACCGCAGTGGTCCGCCACCCTCGTTCACCGAGATGATGCCGTACTTTCGCGGATCGCCCGCGAACCAGATCTCGGTGGTCCTGTGGTTCACCAGCTTGCCGATCTGATTCGACCAGGTGTTCAGGATCAGCGCCGACACCGGCCGCCGGTTCCCGTCGAGCACTTCCACCCACTCGTAACGGCCGGTGGAGATGTAGTTGATCGGCCAGCACATCCACGGATTCCGCTTCAACGCCTTGCGCCGCCGTCCATGTATCCACAAGAACGTCAGCGCGAACATCAAGCCGAAAACGAACACGATGAACAGCGGCCCGGGGAGGAACCGACCAGCCTTCGCCGCACCGTGCATCCCCGGCTGATCGAACTTGTTCACCGCAACCACGGCCAACGGCCCGCAAGCGGCACTGAAAAGCGTTGCCACCCAGAGCCACAACCGGCGATGCCCGAGCGCGGCACGAGTGGCAGGCCAATCTATCGCCCGTGGCGGACGATCGGAATCGACGCCACTGAAGGTTTGGTTCACCATCTCTCCCGGCTAGAGATTCAGACTGGAGTACGCGGGCGTCAGCTCGGTGAAATCGATCGATGTGGCCATGCCGAACAGCATTTCGCCGTACAGCGGGCCGGAATCGACCGCCAGTGTCGAGAACTCGATAACCGCCACGTTCGTGCCGTCATCAGAGGGGACCAGCGCTTCGAGCTGAAAGACGGTGACATCGTCGGATCTGCCCTCGTACGCCGAAAGGTCGGGGGCGGGGAACCGACGCGTGAACTCCGAGAACAGCATCGGTCGGCCGTCGGCCTCGACAGGTTCGACGACGGTCGAGGGGGCCTGGGCCAGCTTGTTCATCGCGAAGTCCTGTACGACGAGCCGTGGATTCTGCGGATCTCCGCCCTGCAGAAGTGAAATCGTGATCCACGACGTGACCTGTTCGCCCGCCTCGGTCAAGTGGCGACCGACTCCGCAGTACACGGTCCGGCGAGCCGCCAGTGCCTTCAGGAAGAACTCGAGCACGCCCAATACGTCGGAAACACTCGAATTCAGCGCATCCGGAGCGGCTTCGGTGATCGGTCCCGCGGCATTCTGGAGGGCCTGGTCGATATTCGTGAGCGGGAGCGGATGGTATCCGGGCGGGATATCCACTGTGATCGAATACTCGATCTCACGTTTCGGTGTGATGCTCATGTCCTCAGCTCGTCGCCTCGTTGTATCCCCAGGTCCCGATCTTGGTCACCGAAGTCTTGAGCCCCTTGAAGACCTTCAGTGCAACTGCGGGATCGGCTGTGGCATGCGCGCCTTCGACCTTCATGGCTTGGAGGACCGTATGGGTTCCCGCAGTGAAACCGCTGCTGTTGAGCGCTGTCGCAAGCTTGTTGGTGCCATCGCCGATCATCTTGTTGTTTACCCATCCGGGGGCATGCGCGGATTCCGACCACGCACGCGCCATGCCTTCGAATCGGCCGACGTCACCAGCCGCATCACCCAACATGGCAACCTTTCCGACCTTGGCCAAACCGCCCACCCCGGGGATCACGCTCAGCGCGTCGCCGCCGACGGTCTCGGCAGCCTTCAGTTTGTCCGACCAACTGCCGTGCAGGAATGCGTTGCGGATGTCCTTGTCGGTCGCGTCCAATGCGAGTGCTCCTGCGCCTGCGGCAAGCGAGACCCCCAGGGCGATGGCGTCGATCGGCGGGGGAGTGACGACAGCCAACAATCCGGCTACCGAGGAGATGATCGAGAGAGCCTCGTGTAATCCCTTGCGATGCTCGTCGATCCACTTCCCCACCGCCTTCACCGCATCGGTGATGCTGTCCCACCAATGATGGTTCGGGGCGCTGGGGGCGAAATCCTTTGCGGCGGCGTCGAGTTCGGCGGCGACCTTGCGGGCGAGTTTGCCGTGTTCGGATTCCAGGTCCTTGGCTCGCTTGATGACGGAATCTATTGCGCCCTGGTAGTTGTCGACCGAGGTGCCGGCGGAGCGGACGGCGGCCGTGGCGGTGTCGAGGCGGGATTGGGCTGCGGCCAGGGCATTCTGGTCGGTGAAGGTTTGGTTGGCCAGGCCGAGGTCCGGATTGGCCTTGGCTTGTTGCAGGGCGGTGACGGCCTTGGCGTGGTTGTCGCGGGCCTCGGCGGCTTCGGTCTCCAGGGTTTTGGCGGTGTCCTGGTAGCCGACCAGGCCGGTGTGCCATTCGTCCAGGACGGTGACGGCGCGTTCGAGGGAGTTCTGCGCGTAGCCGAGATCCTGGGCGAGGGTGTTGTCGAAGTGGGAGCGGAACGCGTCGCCCGCGTCGCCCTTCCAGATGTCGTCGTTGCTGTTGCGGAGACGTTTGAGCAGATCGTTGGTCTCTTTGACGGCGGTACCCGCGGAGTTGATCTCGGTTCGCAGGCCCGAGACGTCGTCGGGCGTGCCGGGGACCGGGTTGAAACCGATGTTCGGGTACGGGTTGGCCTGGTTCATGCCTTGGTCTCCGTGCCGGAGGTGCCCTCGACGACGGACTTCGCCTGCGCCAGGGCCTGCGCGAACGCGGTGTCGGCCTCCTGATAGGCGTCGTGGCATTGCGAGATGCCGTCCGCGGTGGACGTGGCGGACTTGCCGATCTGCTCGATCCCGTACTTCCATCGGCGTTGGAAGCTTTCGGCGGCATCGTTGAGCACCTTCGGTCCGATATCGCCGTGACCGCCCTGCGCCATCGCCTTCATCGCATCGGTCAGCACCTGTTCGGAGTTGCGCAACGACTGCACCGCTTTACCCAGTGCCTCGATGTCCACCGAGAGAAAACCAGCCAATTCTCCAGCCACCTTTTCATTCCGTCACGAGACGTACGACGTCTTCAGTGCTTACTTGGACGTCTCCGACACCGTTCCGGTTCCATAGCATTCGGGTATCTCCGCATGCTCGGGCAAGGCTCGATCGCGCGACGGCCGATCGGCGGCCAGCGCGCAGCCGACGAACGAGCAGCAACGGACACTCAGCGTGAAATCGGGCAAAGCGGGCGAATTATGCTGTCCGTCAGGTGGTTTCGCTTACTTGCGCAACAGCTGGACAACCTGCAGCAGCTCCATCTTCGACGGAGGTTCGGGCTCCTCGACCGCATGCGGATCGATGATCGCCGTGCGTGCGATCACCTCTTCCGGTTCGGCGAACGCCTTGTACTTCTTGTCGCCGAGCAACTGGTAGGTGAGATATCCGACAAGCAGGCCGCGGGTGAGGCGTTCGGTCTTGGGTTCGAACTTGGTCGCCCCCAGCGCGGAAAGGACCCGACGGCCCCGGACGATGCCGTTGCGAGACGCGCCGTCGACCGAGCGCAGCACCGCGGGACCACCCCACGCGGCGGCCAGCGCGACGGCATCGGAGCCGACCTCGTCGAGCTCCGCGCCGGCGCCCAGGATCAGAGCGGGCGATTCGATATCGGGCGCCAGGGATTCAGCGGAGGGGGCGGTGACCGCGGGGTAGAGCGCGGCGACGGCCGCGACCTTGCGCTGCGAAGCCGCGATGACCGCGGCGCCCGCACCCATACCGTGACCGGCCAAGGCCAGTTTGTCGGGATGAACGCTGATCTTGCCCTCGCCCAGCCGCACTCCGGTGCAGATGTCCAGGGTGGTGAGCAGGTCGGTGGCCAGGTTCAGGTGCGAGGGGATCGGTCCGCGCTCGGTATCGGGTGCGGCCGCGACGAAACCCCAGGAGGCGAGATGTTCGAGCAGCTTGCGATAGTTGCCCGCACCGGTGAGCCAGCCGTGCCCGAACACGACGGCGGGCAGGTTCAGACCCGTCTCCGGGGTCAACACCAACCCGGGCTGCCCGGCGATGCCGAGATTGCCGTGCAGGACCCGGTGGGGGCCGGGGCTGGCCAGGGTGCTCAGGAGCGATTTCACAGACGCCGACACGACGTCGAATTTATCCGATAGCCGTCCGCGAACGGCGTTTCGCCGGATCTCGGGGTCGTCGTCGAGCCGATCGATCGGGGCGGCAACGCATCTGCCAGCGGTTTCCCGGGGCGAATAGCTCCGACGTTCGCAACCGTCCGCGTCGGACGCGCCCGGGTCCCGGACACGCCAAGACCGCGCCGCTCGAGCGAATGTGCCCCTTTGCCGCACCGAACGAGCGCAGCCGGGCACGTGCGCGAGCGCATCGCGCGGCCCTGTCGCTGTCCCGGTTGCGCCCCAGTACGCTGGTGCCCCATGTGCGGAATCGTGGGCTACGTGGGATACCGGGACGCGCTCGGCGTCGTCGTGGACGCGCTGCGCCGTATGGAGTACCGGGGATACGACTCGGCGGGTGTGGCCATCCTGGACGGTGCGGGCGAGATCGCCGTCGAACGCAAGGCCGGTCGCCTGGCCAATCTGGAGGCCGAGCTGGCCGAGGCCGGAGTGTCGAACTTCGCCGGAACCACCGGAATGGGTCATACCCGATGGGCGACGCACGGCGCGCCCACCGACCGCAACGCGCATCCGCATCGCGATGCGACCGGTGCGGTTGCCGTGGTGCACAACGGCATCATCGAGAACTTCGCGCCGCTGCGGCATGAGCTCGAATCCGCCGGGGTGGAGTTGCGCAGCGATACCGATACCGAGGTCGCGGTGCATCTGGTCTCGCGCGCCTACGACTCGGGGCCGACCGCGGGTGATTTCGTCGCCAGTGCGCTGGCCGTGCTGCGTCGGCTCGAGGGTGCGTTCACGCTGGTGTTCACCCATGCCGCGCATCCGGACACGATCGTGGCCGCGCGGCGGTCGACACCACTGGTGGTGGGCGTCGGCAAGGGCGAGATGTTCATCGCCTCGGATGTCACCGCGTTCATCGAACACACCAGGGAGGCAGTCGAACTCGGGCAGGACCAGGCGGTGGTGATCACCGCCGACGGGTACGCCGTCACCGATTTCGACGGCAATTCCGGTGTGCCGACCCGCCCGTTCACCATCGACTGGGATCTGGCCGCCGCCGAGAAGGGCGGTCACGACTACTTCATGCTCAAGGAGATCGAGGAGCAGCCCGCCGGGGTCGCCGACACGCTGATCGGACACTTCGACAAGGGCCGGATCGTGCTGGACGAGCAGCGCCTGGCCGATCAGGAGCTGCGCGAGTTCGACAAGGTCTTCGTCGTCGCCTGCGGCAGTTCGTATCACGCGGGTCTGCTCGCCAAATACGCCATCGAGCATTGGACGCGGCTGCCCGTCGAGGTGGAGCTGGCCAGCGAATTCCGTTACCGCGACCCGGTTCTGGACCGGTCCACGCTGGTGGTGGCGATCTCGCAGTCCGGGGAGACCGCGGACACGCTCGAGGCCGTGCGGCACGCCAAGGAACAGCGGGCGCGGGTGCTGGCCATCTGCAATACCAACGGCGCGCAGATCCCGCGCGAGTCCGATGCGGTGGTGTACACCCGCACGGGCCCGGAGATCGGCGTCGCCTCCACCAAGGCGTTCCTGGCGCAGATCACCGCGAATTACCTTGTCGGCCTTGCCCTCGCGCAGGCGCGCGGGACCAAGTACCCGGACGAGGTGGCTCGCGAATTCGGCGAACTCGAGGCGATGCCGGCGTTGGTGGAGCGCGTGCTGGAGACCGCGCCGCAGGTACGGGAGATCGCGCGCCGGTTCGCGAACGTCTCGACGGTGTTGTTCCTGGGCCGCCACGTCGGCTATCCGGTGGCCCTCGAGGGTGCGCTCAAACTCAAGGAACTGGCGTACATGCACGCCGAGGGCTTCGCCGCGGGTGAGCTCAAGCACGGTCCGATCGCGCTGATCGAGGAGGGGCTGCCGGTCATCGTCGTGATGCCCTCGCCGAAGGGCCGCGCCGTACTGCACTCCAAACTGCTCAGCAATATCCGGGAGATCCAGGCGCGCGGCGCGAGCACCATCGTCATCGCCGAGGAGGGCGACGACACAGTGCGGCCCTTCGCCGACCACCTCATCGAAATTCCGGTCGCCCCAACGCTTTTCCAGCCGCTGCTGTCGACGGTCCCGCTGCAGATCTTCGCCGCGGAGGTGGCCCAGACCCGCGGCTACGACATCGACAAGCCGCGCAATCTGGCCAAGTCCGTCACGGTCGAGTAGTAGCGGGCCGCCGGATGCGGGTGGTCCGGCGGCCCGGCGCGACGCGGGTCAATCGGCTACTGCGGCAAGCGGTTCGGGTTCCGGGGTGACCTGTGCGACCGAACGTCGCTCGAGGGCGCCCGAGAGTGCGGCCAGGCCCAGGGCGCTGCCGGACAGGACGACGCCGACCCAGTTGGGCGCGGTGTAGCCGAATCCGGCGGCGATGACGAGGCCGCCGAGCCATGCGGCCAGGGCGTTGCCGAGGTTGAAGGCGCCGATGTTCAGGGCCGAGGCCAGGGTGGGTGCGCTGGCGGCCTGATCGAGGACGCGCTTCTGCAGCGGCGGGACGGTCGCGAATCCGAGTGCGCCGATCAGCACGACGGTGATCGCGGCGGCGATCTTGTCGTGCGCGGTGAGTGTGAATACGCCCAGTACCACGGTCAATGTGCCGAGGGTGAGGTAGAGCATCGGCATCAGATGGCGATCGGCGTAGCGGCCGCCGATCAGATTGCCGATGAGGAAGCCCAGGCCGAACAGCACCATGATCCAGGTGACCGAACTCTCCGCGTATCCGGTGACCTCGGTCATCATCGGTGCGAGATAGGTGATCGCGGCGAACACGCCCCCGAAGCCGAGCACCGTCATGGCCATGGCCAGCAGCACCTGGGGATTGGCCAGGACGGCCAGTTCGCTGCGCAACCGGGCTTCGCGCGGGGCGGCCTGATCGGGGACCAGCGCCGCGACCCCGGCGGTGGCGAGCAGGCCGACCGCTGCGATCAACCAGAAGGTGATCCGCCACCCGAAATGCTGGCCGAGCAGTGTGCCCAGCGGTACGCCCAGGACGGTGGCGACGGTGAGTCCGGTGAACATCAGCGAGATCGCTCCGGCGCGGCGATCCGGGCTCACCAGCGTTCCGGCGACGATCGACCCGATCCCGAAGAATGCGCCGTGCGCCAGCGAGGCCACGATGCGGCCGGTCAGCATCAGGCCGAAAACCGGTGCGAGAGCGGACAATACGTTGCCGGCGACGAGTAGCAGCATGCTGATCAGCAGCATCCGCTTGCGGGAGACGCGGGTGCCGAGTCCGGTCATGATCGGCGCGCCGATCAACACGCCCAGGGCGTATCCGCTGACCAGCAGGCCCGCGGTGGGGATCGGTACGTGATAGCCGCTCGCGATATCGGGCAGCAGACCGACGACGGCGAATTCGGTGGTGCCGATGGCGAACGCCCCGAGTGCCAGGGCCAGGAGTGCGAGGGGCATGGGTGGAGCCTCCACGTGTGTTGCGGGTAAGCATTACAGGCGTCGACAATAGTTGCAGACGCGTGTTAATTGCAAGCGCGGTATATTTCGGAAGCGGGGTATCCTGAAGAAACAACGCCGCACGCAGGAGGAATCGATGACCGCGGACGCCGCCCTGACCGGTCTCGCCGACGGCTGGTACGCACTGTCGGTGCTGCACGCCCGGATCGAGGCGCATATCGAACGCGCGCTGCAGGCCGGTCACGAACTGAGCGTCCGGGAGTATTCGCTGCTGGTGGTGCTCAGCCGTCAGCACGACGGGCAGGGCGGGCACCTGCGGATGAATCAGGTCGCCGATGCGGTGGCCTTGAGTCAGAGTGCGACGACCCGGCTGGTCACGCGGTTGGAGGATCGCGGTCTACTGCAGCGTTATCTGTGTCCCGACGACCGCCGGGGGATCTACACCGATGTCACTGCGTCGGGATTGCGGTTGCTCGATCAGGCGCGGCCCACGCATGACGAATCCCTGTCCGGCGCACTCCGGCAGGCGGCCGCGGACCCCGAACTGTCTCCCTTGGTCGCCGCGGTCGAGGCGCTGAACGCTTCCTCGGCGCACGGTGCGCGTACTCGCGAATACCGTCCGGTGTAGCTGGCGGCCGTGCCGATGTCGCTCGATTCGGTCGCGTGGTCACCGGTGGATAACGCGAGCCGTTCATATATCGCAATCCGGTGGCGCGGCCGGTCATGGCGGCTTCGTATCGTTGTCACACTGGTCACGCTGGTGTGATCCATTATCAGACGCTCTCCGAGAGTCAGATATGTCACTCCCGAAAGAGTGTTTAGTTGTCTTTTCGTTAACCTTGCGTTCATCTGTCGCGACCATTCTGTGACTTGCCGAGATGAGCTTCCAGCAAATCTCCAGCAGGTGGACACGACCGCTTCGGCGACATTCGTCGCCACGGCCGCGTCGGCAGTCGCCGGTTCCGGATCCGGTGTGAGACCGCGCGTATCCGTCATGTCTTCGGATAACTGAATCTCCAACTCCCAGAACACAACCGACAAACGGACAGGTAGCGGTGAACGCTCCGGCCGCCAGGTCGAATCCGAGCGCTCTCGGTACCGTCGCGCTGTCAGAAACACAGTCGAGATGAACTTTCGAAAACTGATCCCCCTGACCCTGCTAGCCGCCGTCGCGGTCGTACCCGTGGCAGCAAACGCTCAGACCCCCATCGCCGGTGTGCCGCCGCAGTTGCAGCAGCAGGCCCTGCAGTTGCAGCAGCAACTGCCGATGGCGCAGCAGAACCAGCTGCAGCAGTTCCTCCAGCCGATGCCGCAACCGCTGCCGCAGCTGATCCCGCCGGCCTTCGCGAACAACCTGGACGGCTGGATCCGCAACGCGCAGTTCGTCATGTCGCAGCGCGGCATCCCCGGCAGTTACGAAGGGATCCACCGCAACATCATGCGGGAGTCGGGTGGCAACCCGCGCGCGATCAACCTGAGCGACTCCAACGCCGCCCGCGGCATCCCCTCCAAGGGCCTGATGCAGGTCATCGACCCCACCTTCCGCGCCTATCACGTGGACGGCACGTCGTGGGACATCTACGACCCGGTCGCCAACATCAGCGCGGCCTGCAACTACGCCGCCCACCGGTACGGCACGATCGATCGCGTGTTCTCGGCGTACTGATCTGCTACTGCACGGTGATGGTGCCGTGCATGTCCGGGTGCAGCGGGCACAGATAGCGGTACGTGCCCGGCACGGTGAAGGTGTGACTCCAACTGCCCGTATTGAAGATCGGGCTGTTGATGCCCATCGCGCTGTCACCGATGCCCTGCACCGCGTGCGGGAAACGATCGGCGAAGTTCCACGTCACGGTGCCACCGGCCTTGATGGTCACCGCATCGGGTGCGAACTTCATATTCTTCACCTGGACCGTCACCGCTCCCGCGGGCGCGGCCGCCTCGGCCGAGGATTCCGACCCGGTCGCCGAACCGGATGTCGGTGCGGATGTCGTTGTCCCGGAACCACATCCGCTCACCAGTAGGGTTCCCGCGAGTGCGGCGACGCCGAATCCGGCACGCAGCATTTTCCGGCGGCTCCAGTCCATCGGCATGCCGCCCAGCCTAGCCCCGCCCGATAACCCCCGGTTCGCCGCAGCACCGTTGTCCGGTTCGTCGCGTTACGGCGCCGACCGGTGACGGCCGCTGCGCAGCGGTTACGTCTCGTTGCATCGACAGCGCGGTCGGTGCCGCGGCGTACTCTGCTGTCGTCGGATGTGCCGGGGTCGGTGGGCAGGAGGCGAACGATGGCGGTGCGCGGGTATTACCCGGTCGATGCGGTTCGGACAGCGGAGTCCGAGCTGTTCGGGCGGGTCGCGGCCGGGGTGCCGATGCAGCGGGCGGCGTACGGGCTGGCGAATGTCGTCGCGGGGGAATTGCGCGAGCGGACCGGCGGCGTGGCCGGGCGTTCGGTGACGTTGCTGGTCGGGTCGGGGGACAACGGCGGCGATGCGCTGTGGGCCGGGGCGATGCTGCGGCGGCGCGGGGTCGCGGTGTCCGCGGTGCTGCTCTCGCCCGAGCGGGCGCATGCCCTGGGGCTGGCGGCGTTGCGGCGGGCGGGTGGGCGAATTCGGGAGGATGTCGGCTCGCCCGATCTCGTGGTCGACGGGATCGTCGGTATCTCCGGACACGGTTCACTGCGGCCGCGAGCAGCGGAGCTCGTTGCGGCGGTGGATGTTCCGATCATCTCCGTGGATCTGCCCAGTGGCGTTGATCCGGATACCGGCGCGGTGGACGGGCCTGCCGTGCGGGCGGATGTGACCGTCGCATTCGGTGCGTACAAACCGGTGCACGCGCTCGCCGCGCCCTGGTGCGGGCGAATCGAATTGGTGCCCATCGGATTACGTCTGCCCGAGGCCGAACTCGCCGCATTGGAACCGGGTTCGATCGGTGCCCAGTGGCCGGTTCCCGGCCCGTACGACGACAAATACACCCAGGGGGTCACCGGTATCTGCGCCGGGAGCGCGACGTATCCGGGTGCGGCGGTGCTGTGCACCGGCGCGGCCGTGGCGGCGACCTCGGGAATGGTGCGTTACGCCGGTACCGGTGCAGCTGAGGTGCTCGCGAACTTTCCGGAAGTCATTGCCGCCGAGACGATCTCGTCCACCGGCCGAGTGCAGGCCTGGGTGGCGGGGCCCGGCGCCGGTACCGACGACTTCGCCCGTGAACGACTTTCGGAAATCCTCGCGACGGATCTGCCGGTCGTCGTCGACGCGGACGCGCTGACCCTGGTGGCCGCGGACCCCACCCTGATCGCGGGCCGCACCGCGCCGACCGTATTGACCCCGCACGCCGGTGAGTTCGCCCGCCTCACCGGCGCGGATCCGGGCCCGGACCGGGTGGCGTCCGTGCGCGATCTCGCCGAGAAGTGGCAGGTCACGGTGCTGCTGAAAGGTCGAGCCACGCTGATCGCCGCGCCCGGTCGCCCGACCTTGATCAACGAGGCGGGCGGTTCCTGGGCCGCCACCGCGGGCGCGGGCGATGTGCTGTCCGGCGTCATCGGCGCACTGCTGGCGGCCGGGCGCGACCCGTCCTGGGCCGCCGCGGCAGCCGCCCGAGTCCATGCCCTGGCCGCCAACCTCGCCGCGTACGCCGAATCTCCCAGCGGCCCAGGCGCTCCCATCTCGGCGAGTCCGCTGTTGCAGCACATCCGTCCGGCGATTCAGACCTTGCGCAGCTACGGCATCGGGTAGCGGCCGGGTTTCACTTGCCCTGGGCGAGTTTGGACACCGTGTCCCATTCGCGCCACTGCGCCAGCCGGGATTCGTAGTCGGCGGTGGCGATGCCCAGCGGATCCACGCCGAAGAAGATCCGCAACGGCGGTTTCTCGGCGTCGACGATCTGCAGGATCGCCTCCCGGGTGCCGGTCGGCTCGCCGACGCTGCGCGCGGCCCGCTGCTTCTCCCGGACGTCGCGAACCGCCTCGTATGCCGGATTCGGGGTGCTGCGCTTGGCGGACGGCCCGGCCCAGTCGGTGCTGAAACCGCCCGGCTCGATCAGCGTCACGTGAATGCCGAAATCGGCGACCTCCTGGGCGAGCGACTGGGAGAACCCCTCCAGCGCCCACTTCGACGCGTGGTACGCGCCCACATTCGGGAATGCGCTGATCCCGCCGATGCTCGACACCTGGATGATGTGGCCGCTGCCCTGCGCACGCAGAATCGGCAACGCCGCCTGCGTCACCCACAGCGCGCCGAACAGATTCGTCTCCAGCTGCGCGCGGACCTCCTGTTCGGTGAGCTCCTCGATCATGCCGAAGTGGCCGTAACCGGCGTTGTTCACCACGATGTCGAGCCGCCCGAAATGCTGCGCCGCCTGCTGGACGGCCGCGAAATCCGCGTCCCGGTCGGTGACGTCCAGGTGCAGCGCCAGGAAGGTGTCGGGATGTGCGGCGGTCAGATCGTCGAGAGTGCTCATCTCGCGTGCGGTTCCCGCGACCCGGTCGCCCCGCTCGAGCGCGGCGATCGCCCACTCGCGGCCGAATCCACGCGACACACCGGTAATGAACCAAACCTTGCTCATGGTGACCTTCCATGTCAGTGGTCGGGGTCTGTCGGCCCCGTGATCAACGGTAGGCACCTGGAGTGTGCTCCAAGCAAGCGCTTCTCCGAGGCTTCTGCGCAGATTGCGGGGCGGATGCTGGAACGCGACCGACCGCGGACGACGGTCCGGACCGACCGGACGATGGTCCAGGGTGTGGCAATGGCAGGATCGGTAGCCGTGAACAGCACAGCAGCGCAGGTGGAGACCGTCATCGACCTGGACGCCATCGCACACAACGTGCGTGTGCTGCGCGAGTACGCCGGTGACGCCGGGGTCATGGCCGTGGTCAAGGGCGACGGCTACAACCACGGTGCGGTGCAGGTGGGCCGTGCCGCGCTCGCGGCCGGGGCCGCCGAACTCGGCGTCACCACGATCGCCGAGGCGCTGCATCTGCGGGCCGCGGGGATCGACGCGCCGATCCTGAGCTGGCTGAACATCGCCGACGCCGATTACTCCGCCGCGGTCGCCGCGGATATCGAACTCGGCGTGTCCTCGGTGTGGCAGTTGCGGGCGATCGAACAGGCCGCGCGCGCCACCGGGGTGAGGGCCACGGTCTCGCTCAAGGTCGACACCGGACTGAATCGCAACGGTGTCTCCGATATCGAATATCCGCAGGTCCTGGGGATGCTGCGGGAGCTGGTCGATGAGCGCGCGGTCCGGTTCCGGGCGATCTTCTCCCATCTCGCACACGCCGACACCCCGCAGCATCCGGGCAACGACATGCAGCGCGATCGGCTCCTGGACGCCATCGCCGCGGCGAAGGAGTTCGGTCTCGAGCCCGAACTCGCCCATCTGGCCAATTCGGCCGCCGCGCTGGCTCGGCCCGATCTCACCTTCGACATGGTCCGGCCCGGCATCGCGATGTACGGGCTGTCGCCGATCGAGGAGGCCGGTTTCGGGCTGCGTCCCGCGATGACGTTCCAGGCGCAGGTCGTACTGGTCAAGCGGGTCGCCGAGGGGGAGGGCGTGTCGTACGGGCACGAGTGGATCGCACCGCGCGACACCACCGTGGCGCTGATTCCGGCCGGATACGCCGACGGTGTGTTCCGGTCACTGGGTGGGCGGATCTCGGTGCGTATCGGCGAACGCGACTATCCCAGTGTGGGCAGAGTGTGCATGGACCAGCTGGTGGTCGATCTGGGAAACGACGCCGCCGGAGTCCAGGAGGGCGATACCGCGGTGCTGTTCGGTGGCGGTCCCGGGCAGACGCATCCGCAGCGATGGGCCGATCTGCTGGGTACCATCCACTACGAGATCGTGTGCTCGCCGCGTGGGCGGGTGGCGCGACGGTATGTGGGCGGAGGGGCTTGTTCATGAAATATGCTCGGCCACAAAGGATTGTGAAGGTCGTCTGTCAGGGTGGGATGGCGACCGCGGGTGTGCTCGGCACGCTGGCCGCCGCCCATGCGTTGCGGCGCGTCGGCGCGTCGGTGCAGTGGCCCGCCCGCGGCGACGACCTGCGCGACGAGGATTTCACCCTGCTCGATCGGGATCGGGCGCGCACGGTTGCCACCGAAGACGGTGTGGCACTGGCGGTTCGGGAATGCGGCTCCGAAGATGCTCCCGCCACCGTGGTTTTCGTGCACGGATTCTGTAACAGTATGGAGTCCTTCCACTTTCAGCGGCGCGATCTCGAGAAGCTGTGGGGCCCGGACGTTCGCATGATCTTCTTCGATCTGCGCGGGCACGGCCGCTCCGGTGAGTCGAGTGTGGGCGGCTGCACGGTGCCGCAGCTGGGCCGCGATCTGGTCGAGGTGATCCGGGCGTGCGCGCCGGACGGTCCGTTGATGCTGGTCGGACATTCCATGGGCGGCATGGCGATTCTCGCTGCCGCCGCGCAGTTTCCGGAGTTGTTCCAGGAGCGGGTGCGGGCGGTCGCGTTGCTGTCGACGGCCGCGGCGGAGGTCGCCTCGGCCGGTGTGCCGCAGTTGCTGCGCAATCCGGCGCTCGACGGATTCCGGCTCGCCGTGCACAGCGCGCCCGCACTGATCCAGGCCGGGCGGGTCGCCGCGCGGCAGGTGATCAATCCGATCCTGCACGTCAGCTCGTTCCACGGCGACGTGAGCCCGACGCTGTCCCGGTTCACCACCTCGATGATCGATCGGACGCCGGTCGCCACGGTCGTGAAATTCCTCGAGGCCCTGCGGGTGCACGACGAATCCGCGGCGCTGCCGACCCTGGCGGCGCTGCCGGAACTGGTCCTGGGCGGCGGGCACGACATGGTGATTCCGTTCCGGAATTCGGTCGCGCTGGCCCGCCGGTTGCCCGATGCCGACCTGGTCCGCGTCACCGACGCCGCGCATATGGTGCACATGCAGTATCCGGATCTGGTCAATGCCGCACTGGATCGTCTGCTGTTGCGTGGCGGGCTGCTCGGCGCCGGGGGAAAGCAGGAGGTCGCAGGTGGCTGAACAGCGGATTCTGCCGACGGTCGAGGATACCGAGGCGCTCGGTCGCGAACTGGCCCGCGATCTGGGGCCCGGTGATCTGGTCGTGCTCGACGGTCCGCTGGGCGCCGGGAAGACCGCGCTGACCCGCGGGCTCGCCGACGGGCTCGGTGTGCAGGGACGAGTCAGCTCGCCGACGTTCATCATCGCCCGGCAGCATCGCGCCGGGGATCATCCCGGCGCGGTCGGCATGGTCCACGTCGATGCCTACCGCCTCGGCGGGGATCTGGACGAACTCGATTCCCTCGATCTGGACACCGATCTGGATCACGCGGTCGTGGTCGTCGAATGGGGTCTGGGCGTCGTGGAACATCTCACCGATCGGCACCTGCGCGTCGTGTTGCGCCGCGAGCCGGACTCGGACGTTCGCACCGCCACCTGGGAGTGGGTCGCGGCCGGCTGAACCGCCGCGGTGTGATGCCGGACACCATTCCCGGGTTCGAAAGCCGGATCGACCGGTGGTGCACATCGCGGTGACGGTCGCATCGTTGCCGGTAGTCGTTGCGGTACTTGGTCGTTGGCGGCGATGGACGAATCGGCGCCATCCGACGCGCCGCGGGACGGCGATACCGGTGCGATGGAAGGGTGAACCGGGGGCGGGCAGGTTGCCGTCGGGGAGGTGACCAACCGGTATCGTTGAGGCAATCATGCTTGTACTCGCCCTCGACACCGCGACGCCTGCCGTCACCGCGGGACTGGTGGCACTGGAGCAGACCGCGCCCCAGCACCACGAGGTCCATACGCTCGCGTCCCGGGTGACCGTGGACGCTCGCGCTCACAACGAGGTGCTCACTCCGCAGATCCTCGAATGCTTCGACACCGCAGGGCGTTCCCGCGCCGAACTCGACGCGGTCGTCGTCGGTGTCGGGCCGGGCCCGTTCACCGGCCTGCGCGTCGGGATGGCGACCGCCGCAGCGTTCGGCGACGCGTTGGGTCTGCCGGTGTACGGGGTGTGCAGTCTGGACGCGATCGCCGCGGCCGCGTGGCGCGACATCTCCGCGGTCGACGCCGAACTGCTGGTCGTCACCGATGCCCGTCGTCGCGAGGTGTACTGGGCTCGCTATCGCGCGGTGTCCAAGGCGGCCCTGGCCGGATCCTTCGTGGTCGGCAACGGCAACGGCGGTCCGCAATCCCGTGCGGTGGTGCGCGTCGCGGGGCCGCAGGTGTGCAAGCCGGGTGATCTGGAGTCCGGCGATTCCACCGTGATCGCCGGATCCGCTTCGCACGTGGACTTTTTCGATCTTCCGGTGCTGCCGGTGGAGACCCCGTCCCCGGCCGGACTGGTCAGCTGCGCCGCCGCCGAACTGCTGGCGCGGGCGACCCCGCAGCCGCTGGTCCCGTTGTATCTGCGCCGCCCGGATGCGGTCGAACGCAGTTATCAGGCGGTCCGGGCATGAGTGGTCAGGGCCGGAGGCGGCAGCGGAGCGTCACCACGCAGGCCCCCGCTCATGCCCGAGATGATGCAGCCATGAGTGGTCAGGACACAGCATGAGTGACCGGATCGCACCGGCGATCCGGATCGAGCCGATGGATCGGTCCGCGATCGATCGTTGTGTGGAACTCGAGAAGGTGCTGTTCCCCGAGGACGATCCCTGGCCGGATGTGGCCTTCGAATCCGAGCTGGCCGGTGCGCACAACCGCTACCTGGTCGCGCGGGACGAATTCGGCCACATCGTCGGCTACGCCGGGATCGCGCTGCTGGGTCCGCTGGATCACCCCGAGGCCGAGGTGCACACGATCGGCGTCGACCCGGACAGTCATCGTGGCGGGATCGGCACGACGCTGCTGCGCGCGCTGCTGGCCGAGGCGGGTAAGCGCGGCGGGCCGGTGTTCCTCGAGGTCCGCACCGACAACGTTCCGGCGATCGCGCTGTACGAGAAGCACGGCTTCCACATCATCGGTCTGCGCAAGAACTACTACCAGCCCAGCGGGGCCGACGCGTTCACCATGCGCCGTCCCGCGACCGACGGTATCGCCGATCCGAACGGGGTGCTCACATGAATCGCGGCGCACCGCCGAGCTCGTGGATTCGCGCGGGTTGTGAAATAGGCTGTCGCACAACCGATGTGCGGACCGACAGGGGTGTGCGGGCATGATCGTGATGGGCGTGGAGAGCTCCTGTGACGAGACCGGGGTCGGCATCGTGCGCTGGCACGAGGACGGCGCCTGCGAACTGCTGGCCGACGAGGTCGCCTCGAGTGTGGAACAGCACGCCCGCTTCGGCGGCGTCGTGCCCGAGATCGCCTCGCGCGCACATCTGGAGGCGATCGTGCCCGCCATGCGGCGCGCACTCGCCGCGGCCGATGTCGCCCGGCCCGATGCGATCGCGGTGACCATCGGTCCCGGGCTCGCCGGTGCGCTGCTGGTCGGCGTCGCGGCCGCGAAAGCCTATGCGGCGGCATGGGATATCCCGCTGTACGCGCTGAACCATCTCGGCGGCCACGTCGCGGTGGACACCCTCGAACACGGTCCGATGCCGCCGTGCGTGGCGCTGCTGGTGTCGGGCGGGCACACCCATCTGCTACACGTCACCGATCTGGCCGAGCAGATCACCGAACTCGGCAGCACCGTCGACGACGCCGCGGGCGAGGCCTTCGACAAGGTGGCCCGGCTGCTGGATCTGGGTTTCCCGGGCGGCCCGGCACTGGATGCGGCTGCGGCACACGGTGATCCGCAGTCCATCGCCTTCCCGCGCGGGATGACCGGCCCCCGCGACGCGCGCTACGACTTCTCCTTCTCCGGCGTGAAGACCGCCGTGGCCCGATATGTCGAGGCCGCCCAGCGCGACGGTCGCGAGCTGCCGATTCCGGACATCGCGGCCTCGTTCCAGGAGTCCGTCGCGGATGTGCTGACGCTCAAGGCGATTCGCGCGGCACAGGACGTCGGCGTGGACACCCTCGTCCTCGGCGGCGGCGCGACGGCGAACTCCCGCATCCGCTCGATGGCTCAGGAACGTTGCGCCGCAGCCGGTATCACCCTCCGCGTGCCCAAGCCGCGCCTGTGCACCGACAACGGCGTCATGATCGCGACGCTGGGCGCCCACGTCATCGCGGGCGGCGCGAAACCTTCCCCCCTCACCGTTGCCACCGACCCCGGTCTCGCGGTCTCGACCACCCAACTGCCCTAGTCCGCCGGCCATACGACAGGGGATCGGCCGGTGCTGATTCATCGCGCCGGCGATCCTGTTCGATGTTGCCGGTTGGATCGGTCTCCGGCGGCTCGTCGAGTGGGGTGTAGTTCGGGCACTGACGGGTTGTCGTTCCCGAACTACCCTCCGCCTCAGTGCTTTTCGGAACCGTCCGCGTTGAGGATCAACTGGGTGGCCTTGGGGGAGGCGAAGTCGAACATGCCGGACAGGTCGCCTGCTGTCGCCTCGGAGGAGCCGTTGCCCAGGGTGGGCAGCGACCAGTTGGACTCGATGAACTTCACGATCGAGGTCTCGTCGGTGAGGGTGTGATCGACGTGGTTCGTCTTCGCGTAGGGAGAGATCGCCAGCAGCGGCAGGCGCGGGCCGGTGCCGCAGCGGCCCTGGTGACCACCGAGGGCGGGCTTGCTCGCGCACGGGCCGTAGACGTCCGAGGCGCTGGTGGAACCGTTGATCACCGGTCCGGCGACGTGGTCGTACCAGCCGTCGGAGTCGTCGTAGGCGATGAAGATCGCGGTGGACTTCCAGTCCGGCGACTGCTGGATGGCGTTGATCCGATCCACCAGGAAGTGCTGCTCGTCGATCGGGTCGGAGTAGCCGGCGTGGCCGTCCTGATATTCGGACGCCTTGACGTAGCTCACCGCGGGCAGCTTGCCCGCCTTGGCGGCCTGATCGAACCACTCCAGCCCGTACTGGTGATTGGCCGGACCGGCGTGGCCGACCTCGTCCAGCGAGGCGGGCACGGTGTGACTCGGATTCGAGGTCGACTTGAAGTACTGGAACGGCTCGTGGTGTGGGCTGTAGTCCAGCACCTGCTGACCGCCGAGGTTGGCGTGCTTCGAACCGCACACCGCCTTGCCGTCGGCGTTCTTACCGGTCGGGGTGAATCCGCCCTGGAACCAGCCCCAGCTGATGCTCTTGTCGTTCAGCTCGTCACCGATGTTCTTGGCGTTCATCGCCATCAGATTGTCGGTGGTGGTGTGGCTCTTGTTCGAGCAGTCGTCGTAGGCGGGGTCGGCGTCGTCGATGTCGGAGCCGATGCCCTCCGCGTCGGGCGCGGCGACCAGATTCGGATCCTGCACCGGCTTACCGGTTTTCGCGTCGACGGCCTGTGCGCCGTAGGTCTGCGCGGCGGTCACCTCGAGCGCGCCCGGCGTGGACGGGCCGAAGGTGGTGCCGAAGGAGTTGTCGCTCAGCGCGTAGTGCTGGGCGTAGTTCCACATGGCGGTGACGGTGTTGCCGTCGTAGTAGTCCATGACGATCCCGTTGGGACCGTAGGCGGCCGGGCATTCGTCCTTCTGCGTCTTCTGGACGAACTGATCCATCTTGCCGTTGTTGAAGGCCTCCTGCTCGGCCTTGTACGAATGGTCCTGATCGCAGGTCATGGCCTGATCCGGACCCAAGCGCTGCGGCTGGAACAGATTCGGGTTGTGCGTCAGCAGATCCGGGGTCAGCCCGTTCACCGCCGGGGTGCCGGGCGCGGCGGTGAACGGCACGCCGTCGGTGTTGGCGGCGTTCGGGTACGTGCCGAAGTAGTGGTCGAACGAGATGTTCTCGTCGTAGAGGACCACGATGTGCTTGATCGGCGTCGTGGTCGTCGCCGACTGATCGGTGGCCGCGGGGCTCGTCGAGGACGAGCAGGCGGCCGCGAGCAGCCCCACCGTCGCGATGGCGGCGGCGATCGTCGTGCGTCGCTTGTACTTTCCGCTGCCACCCTGCGCCGGTGCGCGCCGCGTCTGGGAGCCTGTACTCACGTGTCCTCCTGGGTCGATCCCGCCTCGCCGCTCATGCGAAGTCAAACGATAGTCACGAGTGGAGATTTCCCAGGGGTGAACACCGGGCGACGTCCGCTTGTCGGATGGAAGATCCGACTCACGTCAGCAGGGCACGCGCGTAGAAGTCCGCGTCGTCGTGCACGCCCGGCAGGATGAAGAAGTATCCGCCGCCGAACGGTGAGATGTAGTCGACCAGCGGTTCGTCCAGCAGTCGCTGCTGCACGGCCTCGAACTGCGCGTGCGGATCACGCTGATAGCACAGGAAGATCAGGCCCTGGTCGAGATTTCCGGCGTCGTCGTTGCCGCGGTCGTAATTGAAACTGCGCCGCAGGATCTGACTGCCCGCGGTGTCGGGCGTGCGCGGATTGGCCAGGCGGATATGCGCGTTCAGCGGGATGACCAGTCCGGTGGGGTCGTCGCCGTAGTCGGGGAGGTCGCTCTCGTGATTGCCGTTCAGCGGCGCGCCGGTATCGCGCACCCGGCCGAACATGTTCTCCTGCTCGGTGATCGCGACCCGGTCCCAGAACTCCACCAGCATCCGGATCAACCGGACCACCTGATAGGTGCCCCCGGCGGCCCAGGCGGGTTCGTCGGTCCCGGTCCACACCAGATGCTGGAAGTCGGTACCGGCCGGATTGGCGATACCGTCCTTGAAGCCGAACAGATTTCGCGGCGTCCCGCTCGGCCGGGGCGGGCTGACGAAACCGTTCATCCGCCAGCGCGGCTGCAGCGCACCGCGCGTCGCGCGGGTGATGTCGCGCAGTGCGTGCACACAGACGTCGGCGTCGGTCGCGGTCAGCTGCAGGCTCAGATCGCCGTGGCACCAGGCGGGTCGAAGATTGTCGTTGGGGAACATCGGCATCGCCGTCAGCCGTGCGGGCCGCTTGCCGGACAGGCCGTATCGGTCGTCGAACAGACTCGCGCCCACGCCCACCGTGATCACCGGCCCGCCCGGCGGCGCCTCCGGACCCAGGACGCCGTTGTCGGCGGGCGGTGCGGTGATGCCGACCGCGGACGGCGGGCCACCGGCGCTGAGGATGCGGGCTCGTTCGGTGAGGGTGCGGAACAACTCGGTCAGCTCGGCCGGATTCTCGGCGATCACATCGAACGACGCCGTGATGCCCTGCGCACCGTCCGGCGGCGGATCAGCGATTCCGGCCTGGTGGATCCCGTGGAACGGCGGTGCGGCCTGTGCGGCGGTCACCGCATGCAGTGCGGCGGGGGCGACCGTCGAGGCCGCGGTCACCGCGCCGCCGACGCCCGCGGCCATCGCACCGCGCAGGAAGGAACGCCGACTCGGCGACGGATTCGCGGTCACTGGAACGTCTTTCGCGGTTTGCAGATGGTCGCGATCGGGGCGAGGTACTCCAGCAGCTGGCTCAGCGTGCCGTTCAACCGCTGCCGATCCGACGGGCTCAGTGCGGACACCGCGGTCCACGTGCCGCCGGCGGGATCGCCGGGCGTGGCATCGGTGTGGTGTGCCTGCAGCATGGCATCGAAGCGGTTCAACCAGGTCGTGACCTGCGGGAGCTGCTGATAGCGGGTGCGCAGCACCGGATCCAGCACGGTGAGCAGTTCCCGGGTCCCGGTGACGTTCGCCGCCGCGGTGGCCAGGGAAGTGCCGCTGCCGTAGTCGGCATCGCCGGTCATCTCGAATTGCAGTGTGTTCTCCAGGATTTCGTGCGTGCGCAGGCCCAGGTCCAGCAGCGGCACCTGGATGTTGGGGAAGTCCGCGACCAGTCCGCGCACATCCCGGGCCAGCTGATCGGCGGATCCGGACAGCGTCGCGGCCGATTCGCCGTGCCACAGACCGTATTCCACCCGATGAAATCCGGTGAACTGCGGATCGGCCGCGCCCCCGGGCAGTCCGTCGGTCCGGCCGTCGAGCTTTCCGTCGTAATCGCCGAACGCGTCGTAGGCCGCGCCGAGACGTTCGTAGTCCAGATGAGCGGTCAGCCAGGCCGTGCGCGCCGCGGCGAGATCACCGCGATCGACCGTGTCGCGCAGGGTGTCGGTGTCGGTGGCCAGCCGGTTCAGCCCGGCCGCAACGTAATCCACGTACTGCTTGTCCGGTCCGTACAGATCCTCGGGGGTGACCGGCGCCGCCGCCGAGGCCGCGGGCGGTCCGGCGATCGTGACGGTGGGCCCGGTGATCATCGCGTTGCTCGAACCCTCCATGGCGCACCGGAAGGCGAACGTGCCACCGCCGACGTCGACGCGCGTGCTGCGGGTGGTGTTCGGCCCAATATTGGGCACCTCGGCGGAGATCGCACCGGTGTGCACGTCGATGAGGTCGACGGTGGTCGGATTGGATCCGGTATTGCGGAAATAGAGCGTCTGCTGACCGGTGTGCGGATCGGTCCAGCCCTGGCCGCAGGCGTCTTCGGAGACGTCGATGATCTGCCGGGCGGGCTTCGCGGGAGCGGGGTGCCCGCATGCACTCGCCGCCGCCGCGGTGCTCATCGCGGCGACGGCCACGACAATCCGGCGTACTGGTCCCATGCGCATGACCGCGACAGCTTACGGCAGCCACAGGCACCGAAGCAGGGGCACACGATCTGTACAGCGAGTATTCATTCCGATGTCGCAGTGGGCCGATGCGACGACGATCGGCCGGGGCGGCGAGGTGGATTCGGCTCACCCGGCTGCGCCGGTACCGGCATCAGGCAGATGCGGATCATGATCCGGCGCAGGTGTTTTCGGTCGGAGCCGGGACGAAGATCGGCGCGGCGTGCTGTCGTCAGTCGGCGGGGTGGAGGGTGGCGCGCGCGGCCGAACCGGTGTTGGCTCGCGGCAGTTGCGGACCGTGACTCGGCGTCGTCGTCAGTGCCGGCGCGGGTGTGGTGGTCGGAGCCGGGACGCTGTTCGGCACGGTGGGTTGCGGGGTGGTGGTGCCCAGCAACGGGCCGAGCAGGTGCGGCAGATCCGGCAGCGGGATGGGCGGCAGGCCCGGGTCCGGGCGCAGCGGCACGCCGGTGGTCGCCGGCGTCGCGCTCGGTGCGGTGGTGGTGGGTTGCTGGCTGGTGTCCGTGGCGGACGGGGTCGGGGTGGTGGTGGCCACGGTGTGCCGACCCGGCGCGAACTGCTCGGTGGTGGTGCTCGAGGAGCTCTCGGGAAGGCTGGGCGGGGGCGTCGCGGTGGTGGTGGGGATATCCGCGGTGCGGCTGGTACCGGCGGGGGTGACGTCGTGATCTGCGGTCGGGACCAGTTCCTTGACCCCGTAGCCGACGACCAGGCCGAGCACCACGACCGCACCGGCCAGGGTGCCGATGAGTTTGGTGAAGGTGCCTGGTTTGGCGTCCGAGCCCAGGCTGATCACCGGGAAGGCCGAGGGCTGCGCCGAATCGGCAACCAGCGCAGCGCCTTTCGCGGTCGCTGCCTCCGGCTCGGGCACGGTCAGGACCACGACGTCGAGCAGATCGGCCAGGCCGTTGACCACGGCGGCCATATTGGCGCAGCCGCCGATCACGGTGACCGCCCGCGGATATTTCGGCGCGCGCGCGAACACCGCGGCGGCGAAGACCGCGGCCTCGTGGAGCAGATCGGCGATCAGCTCCTCGAAATCGGCGCGGGTGAGTTTGAGCGGCTGACCGGCGACATGATCGATGGTCACCGCCGGGGCGATGGACAGATGCTCCTTGGCGGCTCGGGCGCGGTTGACGAGCATGGCGCGGTTGGGCCGGGTGCCGCGACGGGCGAAATGGCAGTCGAGCAGATGGTGGTAGATTAGCTCGTCCATGGCGTCACCGCTGACGGCGCTCGTGCGCTCGCTGTGTAGCACCGCGTCGTCGGCGACGTCGGCCACCGAGACGGTCATGCCGGAGGAGCCGAGATCGATCAGGCCGACCGTCTCGTATCTGTCCAACAGGCCGGTATGGCGCAGATAGGTAAGTGCGGCAGTGCTTTCCAGGATCAGTTGCACGTCGCGGCGCTGGCGGCCGATGGCGGAGCGGATCGCCACGGCCTGTTCCCGATCGCGGTACGCGACCGCGATGGCGCCGGGGGTGGGAAACGGTTCGCCGGGCGTGGGCGCCGGTCCGGCGGCGTGCGCACCGCGCGGGTACACGAATTCGCGGGGCATCTGAGTGGTCATCAACTCGATCGAGGAGGCCACCAGATCGCCGAGATCCGAATGCGCGGCGTCTGCGGAGACGATTCGATAGTCGAAGTCCTGAGCGCCGTTGGGTGCGGTGGCGACCAGCGCCGAGCACACCACTTCGTTCCCGGCGGAGATACCGAGGGATGTTCGCACGTTCACCTCCCTTCGAGCGGATGGTCATCGCGTCGCCGACCATCGGATGCGGACAGCACGGGCATCCGCGTGGATGGCGGATGGCCCGAGCTGATCGGGCCGGGCCCGTGGTCCGTCGGGGCGTGGGGTCCGGCGACGATCACTTGCGGTCTGATACTCGTTCCATGGTGTGCGCCAAGGGCTCGCGCGGGGTGAAGCAGTATGTACAACGCTCGGCGGATCGCGTGACGGTGTGCAACCATCCGACATGTACCTCCCGACGGCACGGAGCCTTCTAGCGGTACGGCGTCTGCTGGCACGGCAACATCACGGAGCCGTCGTCCATAGTGTCACATTCCGTTATCCGAACGTTACAGATTTTTCAGATCGATTGCCACCGTGTGGACGATGTGACGCGAGTTACCCGTGAGGTCCAGGGTCAGCGGGGGTTTCCGGCGAAAAATCGTCGGCGTGTCGCGCAACGTGTCGCGACACGGCGGGTTGCGAACGGGTGTCGGAGAATCAGCACTACCCAACCTTGAGCGCTGGCACTCTGCTGTATAGAGTGCTAGGTGGCACTGGTGGAAGTTGCTCAGCTGCCAGCACGACCACTGCACTGGGGTCCCGGCACCCGCGACGACGGGGCTATGGGCAGGGTCGGCACACGACCGAAACCGTGAGTCCGGGGAACAGCCCCGGACGAGTAGAAATCCCCTGAAAGTGGAGGGCTCAACGTGGCGAGCGTGAACATCAAGCCGCTCGAGGACAAGATCCTCGTCCAGGCCGGCGAGGCCGAGACGACGACCGCCTCCGGCCTGGTCATCCCCGACACGGCGAAGGAGAAGCCCCAGGAGGGCACCGTCATCGCCGTGGGCCCCGGGCGGATCACCGATACCGGTGACCGCATCCCGGTGGATGTCAAGGAAGGCGACACCGTCATCTACAGCAAGTACGGCGGCACCGAGATCAAGTACAACGGCGAGGAGTACCTGATCCTGTCGGCGCGCGACGTCCTGGCTGTCGTCAACAAGTGACCCAGCCGTAGACGAACGCTGCCCCGGCGCCCCGAGATGAGGCACCGGGGCAGCATTCGTTACGGCCCCTTCCTCGGCGCTCGCGCAGGGCCCGGCGACAGTCCGCTTACGCGGGGCCACCCGGCGCCGACGATCAGACACTGAAGGAATTCCGAAACATGGCAAAGCAGATCGAGTTCGACGAGAAGGCTCGTCGGGCAATGGAGCGCGGCGTCGACAAGCTCGCCGACGCCGTCAAGGTCACGCTCGGCCCCCGCGGTCGGCACGTGGTCCTGGCCAAGGCGTTCGGCGGCCCGGCCGTCACCAACGACGGCGTCACCATCGCCCGCGACATCGACCTCGAGGACCCCTTCGAGAACCTCGGCGCGCAGCTGGTCAAGAGCGTGGCCACCAAGACCAACGACGTCGCGGGTGACGGCACCACCACCGCCACCGTGCTGGCGCAGGCGCTGATCAAGGGCGGCCTGAAGAACATCGCCGCGGGCGCCAACCCGATCGCCCTGGGCTCGGGTATGAGCAAGGCCGGCGACGTGGTCTCCGAGGCGCTGCTCGCGGCCGCCAAGCCGGTCTCCGGCGAGAAGGCCATCGCACAGGTCGCCACCGTGTCCTCGCGTGACGAGGAGATCGGCGAGATGGTCGGCAAGGCTCTGACCACCGTCGGCAAGGACGGCGTGGTCACCGTGGAGGAGTCCTCCCTGGTGAGCACCGACCTCGAGATCACCGAGGGCGTGCAGTTCGACAAGGGTTACCTGTCGGCCTACTTCGTCACCGACCTGGACAAGCAGGAAGCGGTGCTCGAGGACGCTCTCGTGCTGCTGCACCGGGAGAAGATCAGCTCGCTGCCGGATCTGCTTCCGCTGCTGGAGAAGATCGCCGAATCCGGCAAGCCCGTGCTGATCATCGCCGAGGACGTCGAGGGCGAGGCGCTGTCCACCCTGGTCGTCAACGCGATCCGCAAGACGCTCAAGGTCGTTGCGGTCAAGGCCCCGTTCTTCGGCGACCGCCGCAAGGCGTTCCTGGACGACCTGGCCATCGTCACCGGCGCCACCGTCATCAACCCCGATCTGGGCATCAACCTGCGTGAAGCGGGCCTGGACGTGCTCGGTTCGGCGCGTCGCGTGGTCGTGAACAAGGACGAGACCACCATCGTCGACGGCGCCGGCACCCAGGAGGCCATCGACGGGCGAATCGCCCAGCTGCGCAGCGAGATCGAGGCCACCGACTCCGACTGGGACCGCGAGAAGCTCGAGGAGCGGCTGGCCAAGCTGGCCGGCGGCGTCGCGGTGATCAAGGTCGGTGCGGCCACCGAGACCGCGCTCAAGGAGCGCAAGTACCGGGTCGAGGACGCGGTCAGCGCGGCCAAGGCCGCGGTCGAGGAGGGCATCGTCCCCGGCGGCGGCACCGCGCTGGTGCAGGCGAGCACCAAGCTCGCCGAACTGCGTGAGTCGCTGACCGGTGACGCGGCCGTCGGCGTCGAGGTCGTCCGCAAGGCGCTCGAGGCCCCGCTGTACTGGATCGCCAGCAACGCGGGCGTCGACGGTGCGGTCGTGGTCAGCAAGGTCGTCGACGGCAAGGAGGGCTTCAACGCCGCCACGCTCGTCTACGGCGACCTGGTCGCCGACGGTGTCGTGGACCCGGTGAAGGTGACCCGCTCCGCGGTTCTCAACGCCGTCTCCGTCGCCCGCATGGTGCTCACCACCGAGAGCGCCATCGTCGACAAGCCCGCCGAAGAAGAGGCCGACGACCACCACGGTCACGCGCACTGAATTTTCGGCCTCCGCTCCGCTCCGGCGGGTTCGCGGCCCCTGAGGGCCGCCGTTCGGCCCTCGAGACTCGGGCTTCGCCCATGCGCTTCGAGGGCCGAACGGCGACCCGGCCGCGAACTCCTCGCTCGAAGGCTCGCTCCGTGCGGGGGTGGGAGCGAGCGCATCTCGCGTGTTGGGGGTGATGGCGTCGCGACGGCTTTTGTGGCCTGTGCTCGCTGCCGCGTTCCCAGGGCTTGTGCTTGCTAGCGGGCTCGGGTGCTGATCGACGATGCGGCGTGCACGGTCGGTTGAAGGCTCGCTACGTGTGGGGTGGGAAAGAGCGCATCTCGCGGTCGAGGGTGATGCCTTCGTCTCGTGACGGCCGTTGTGTGGCCTGTAGTGCTCGCTGCCGCGTACCGGACTCGTGCTCGCTTGCGGGCACGAGTGCTGATCGGCGATGCGGTGTGAACGGCCGGTCGAAGTTTCGTTCCGTGTGGGGTTGGGGGAGTGCGCATCTCGCGCAGTCGGGGTGATGGCCCTGGTATTGCCACGGTGTGTCGGCGATCTGTTGGGCGTGTCGCTGAGGATCGTCGCCTGCGTGTCTCGATTGTCGGTCGCCGCCGAGTGACGCGAACTCCTCGCTCGGGGACTCGCTTCGTGTGGGGTTGGGGCAGCGCGTATCTCGCGTGGTTGCGGGTGATGGCCCCGTTTCACTTCTGTGCGTGCGGTCTGCGGGCTCGGCGCTGAATGATCGAGACAGCCATGTGTTTCGAGAGTGTTCGTCTGCGGTCGGCCGCGAAGGGGCGTTCCGGGGGGATCTGTGCGCGGTTGGGGGAGTGCGTCTGTCGCGTTTCCGGTGGGATATCTTGATGGGATATCTCGAATTTCGGCGGGCCGGACCGTTCGGCATTCGCGTGGGGGTAAACAGAATTGCGGGCCGTTCACATTCATTCATGAATGTGAACGGCCCGTCGGCTTATCTGGAATATCGAGATTCTCGGCTGCGGATTCGGTTGTCGTGCAGCGGGATGGAATCGGCTAGGCGGTCGGGCTGCCTGGATGCACCGGATTACGCGGTGTATGGGCCGGTGTGGAACTTTCGGACTCTTCCGCGGCGATCATGTCCAAAACGCGATCACGCAGCGAGGCGGGCGGTGGGGTTGCCGACGCCGAGGCGAACAGGGTGAGAGCTTGTCGGTTCAGCTGCACTTCCGTGTTGAAGTCCGCACGCAGCACCGGGTCGTCGCCGTCGGCTATCTCCCGCACTGCGCGCTGGTCCTCGTCGCCGATCGACCCGAGCGCGACCATGTGCGCGAGATCGATCTGGCTTTCGTTCATCTCACGTCACTCCCAAATTCTTCTTCAGTCTGGTCAAACCGTCCCGAATACGGGACTTAACGGTCGGTAACCCTACGCCGAGCTGCGCAGCCACCTCCGCATACGTATGTCCGCCGAAGTAGGCGAGCGAAATCGCCTCTCGCTGTGTGGCGGTCAGCGTTTCCAGGCCCGCGCGCACGGCCTGCTGCTCCAGGCGCCGCCCGACCTCCTCGGTGACCTCGTCGAACTCGTTGCCGAGAGTGCTTGCGCCGTAGGCGACCTCGCGTAGGGCGTGGGCCTGTTCCGCGCGCACCCGGTCGACCGCTCGTCGATGGGCCAGCGTCATCAGCCAGGTAACCGCGGAACCCTTGGTCGCATCGAAATTGGCTGCGGTACGCCAGATCTGCAGATAGACCTCTTGCGTGGTCTCCTCCGCATAGCCCGGATCGTGTAGAACGCGCAGCACCAGGCCGAATACGCGTGCACAGGTTCGGTCGTACAGTTCGGCGAAGGCTCGCTGATCGGACAGTCCGCACCGTTCGAGCAGTGCTGCCAGTTCGAGTCCTTCGGCTGCGCGCGCCGTCACTGCAGAGTTCACCCTGGGGGAGTTCGCCCGCCCGTCCCGAAACGCTTGGTGGAACGAGTCGTCCTCTGCGGCTGACGGCCGCGTTGTCACAACGCTCCATTCTGTGTCATCGGCCACTACCGTAGCCTGCCGCTATGACCTCCTCTTCGCTGGGGTATCGGCAAAACCGACTGCGGCTCAGCGGTTTTCGGACATCGATCGACACGCGGAGAATTTTTCAGGAGACACGCCGCAGACACGCCGAAGGTATCTGCGAAACGCCGTATTTGTGCACAGTGGATCAACGCCGAACTCGTTGTGACGGATACGGGCTGCTGCATGGTTGCGCAAACCGTTTTCGTTGAATCAGGCGACGTGTGCCGTATATCGGATGGCAACGATGCCGACTGCTGCACCGCAGGTCCTACGGGGGTAGCCGAATATTCCAGGGTGCTCGTTCGTGCTGTTCACTGGCCGTGTGCTCGAATGGCCGGGCATTTGCTAGGCATTCGGCGCACCCGCGCCTGCGGATGGGGAGAAATTTTCTCCGGACCTCGGCGACGAGCCGTCCGGACTGCTCAGACGGCGACGCGGCGGCGGTTGCGGCGCGCGTGCATCTCGCGTTCGGTCTCGGACAGACCGCCCCAGATGCCGTACGGCTCGCTGACCTTCAGGGCGTGGCTACGGCACTGCATGAGCACCGGGCAGTTCCGGCAGATCTCCTTGGCGCGCAGCTCACGCTGGGTGCGGGCCCGGCCGCGTTCGCCGTCGGGATGGAAGAATACCGACGAGTCCACTCCGCGGCAGGAACCGCGCATCTGCCAATCCCAGACGTCGGCGTTCGGCCCGGGGAGGTGAGTGGGCATGGGCATGGTGAACTCCTTGATGGTGCGAGCTCGTCGGCGTTGTCGAGCGGTGCGGTAGCAACGGTCTGTCCGGCCCCGGGGCGTGGCCGGATGAGACCTCGCCGAGATCGGGCTCGGACCGTATCGCCGGGGGTCCGGCGATCGCAGTTCGCGGCACTCACATTTTCGTGAGGCGCCGACGACGGCGATGTCGTACGTTAGGACGGACAAACAAATCGAGTCAATAGTTTCCACATTGGGGATTTCAAATCGAGGGAATCGCAGATTTAACCTCTGCGCTGTTTACTTTTCAGCTCCCTGTCGAGATACTGATCTGTTTGGTGGTTGCAAGCGGTTGGCGCGCAATCATGTGAGCGCTCACAAAACCGCAGGTAAACGGTAGTTTCCTGATGGAAATGCGTAGTTCCCGCGACTCTTGCGCATCCTGGGGGATGTGACCCAGATCATGGTTTGAGCAGGCGGTTATCCACCCCGAGGGGGTATCCGGATGGACATTCCGGGGCGGGCAGGTTAATTACTCGAAAAGCATGCGAACTTTCGATGCGCGTGCTAGCCGATTGCGCGGGGTAGTTTTACGAGATCGAAACACCTGCGAGGCTTTCTGCATGCCGGATGGTTGCCAGGAGTTCCGCGAACGCATCGGAACGGGTGCGTCGATAGGGTACTGCGATGCACGAGTTCAGTTCTGAATCCCGGCCGCGGCACGCGATATTCGCCGCGGCCGCCTTCGGCGCCGACCCGTATGTGGCGACCGCGGAATTGCCCGCCGCCGCCGACGGCGTCGAGTCGTGGCTGCGCGCGGTCGCGCTCGGCGGGCAGGGCCGGTATGCCGCCGCGCGCGCCGAACTTCGCCGCACATACCGGCTGACCGGCGATTCGGCACTGCGTTCGCTGGCCGACAGCACCGAGGCATCACTGCTGCGGCAGCTGGGCTGGCACGCCGAGGCGGCGATATCGGACGGGCGGGCGCTGGCCGGCGCCTGCGATTCGGGAACGTCGTCCGCGCCCGAGGTTCGCGTGGTCGATACCGAAGTGATCTTCGTCACCCGCATCGAAGCGGTGTGCGATGCGCTGACCGGACTTGCCGCCGATGCGCTCGGAACCGCTCGACCGGCGCTCGCCGCTCGGCTGCTGGAACGTTGCCGCCCCTCACTCGAGGCGTGCGAGGGGTGGCGCACCCGGCTGCGCTGGCACTGGGTCTGCGCCGAGACCGCGCTCGCGGCCCCCGGCACGAATCTGATCGAGCGTTCCGCCCGCGATCACGCCGCGGCGGCCGTGGCGATCGCGGAGCGCTGCCCCTCGGCGAGACACGCGGTCAAGTCCCGTCTACTCCTGGCCGCCGCGACGGCCGCCGAGGGTGATCTCCGTCGCTCCGCCGAACTCGCCGCGGCCGTCGCCGAGCAGTGCCGCGAACACGGTCTGCTGCCGCTGCATTGGGCGAGCGCGATGCTGCGCGGCGGAGTCGAAACCGGTTCCGCCGCAACACGCGCGGCTGCCGAAGCCGCAGAGTGCGCCCGTGAACTGGCAGTACGCGGCGGTCGATTGCGTTCGGACACCGGGGTTCTCGGCGACCGATAGATTCACCGTGTTGCCGAGTCCGAGGTTTGGAACGGCTATTGTTGGTTTCGTTCCGCCGACCGGCGGAAGCACTGGTCAAACATGGACCGTGCCACTTGTAACGCCAGGAATATCTCTGACGATGACGCACACGGGCGAGGAGTTGGACACCGCCGTCGCTGCCGCAGCGCAGGGTGATCGTTCGGCTCTGGCCCAGGTATTGGAGATCGTTCGCCCGTTGGTAGTGCGCTACTGCCGGGCGCGAATCGGTTCCGCGGAGCGTGGGCAGCTCTCCGCGGACGACGTCGCACAGGAGGTGTGCCTGGCCGTGATGACCGCCCTGCCGCGTTATCAGGACCAGGGCCGGCCCTTCATGGCTTTCGTCTACGGAATCGCTTCGCACAAGGTCGCCGACGCCCATCGCAACGCCGCCCGTAACAAGTCGGACGCGATGGCCGAAGTACCAGATGTCATATCCACCGACCAGGGGCCTGAGCAGCGAGCTCTCGAGTCCGAGGCCGGACGGCAGATGAACACCCTGCTGGCCACGCTTCCGGAGAAACACCGAGAGATCCTGATCCTGCGCCTGGTGATGGGTTTGTCAGCGGAAGAAACCGCAACCGCCGTGGGCAGTACGGCGGGCGCGGTGCGGGTGGCTCAGCATCGGGCTCTCGCGAAACTCAAGTCACAAGTGGCGAGGGCAGGTGAAATGTATGGCTAGGGATGGCGAGCGCGGTCGGGGCGACTGGAAGGCGCGGCTTGGATCGCAGAACAGCGGTCCCTACGCCGAGGATTCCGGTGACACGGGACCGGTGGATATCGTCGCGGTTCGTCGCGACGATGCGCTGATCGATGCGATCGCCGGCGATGGGACCGTTTCGACGGACAGCGACGAGGAGTATCAACTCGCGACGCTGCTGGCGAGCTGGCGGTCCGACATCGTCGACGAGCCGTTGCCGGCCGGACCGGATCTGGACGACATTGTCGCGGCTGTCAACCAGGAAATCGGTGCTCGGCAGACAAGGGTCAACGCCACCAAACGCGGTCACCTCCGGCTCGTTCGCCCGCTCATGGGCGCCGCGGCCGCGATAGCGCTGATCGCCGGTGGTATGACGGCCTTCTCCTACAATGCCGAGCCCGGCGATCCGCTGTGGAAGGTCAAGGAGGTCGTGTTCAGTCAGCAGGCCCAGACCACCATCGCGCAGAACGCCCAGGGCGATATGGCCAAGGCGCAGGATCTGATCGCCGCGGGTCATCCCGATCAGGCCAAGCCGCTCCTGGCGAGCGCGCAGGCCAGCGCCGGGCAGATCAGCGATTCGGGTCGCAAGCAGACTCTCAACGACCGGTGGAACCAGGTCTGGACGCAGTTGCAGGCGAAAGCTCCGGAGATCGCCGCTTCGCTGATTCCCAGCGGAGTTCCGGTGCCCACGCTGCCGAACTCGTCCGCGTTGCCCACGACGCTCCCGTCGTGGCCCAACAGTGGACATCCGGGCAGCGGGACTCCTTCGACCACGCGTGACCCGCGGATTCTGCAGGGCACGCCGGGTCAGCCGACTTCTCCGCATTCGCCGGTCAGCACGGTGCCCGGTGGCGGAGTGACGCTGCCGACCACCCTGCCGGGAACCCCGCCGACCTCACATTCGAATCCGCCGACCACGGTGGTTCCGCCGACCACCCGGCCCGGCGGGCACGAGCCCGGTTCGACCGTTCAGCCCACGGGCCTGCCGACCAGCATCGTGGTCGTTCCGACGATGGGGACGGGGCCGACGACACATCCGGTCCCGACGGAGAATCCGCTGCCGACCCAGCATTCGCTGCCGTCGGCGCATACGGGTCCGGTCGTACCCTCGACGGTGCACATACCGTCGGGGGACGGTCTTCCGTCAGGGGGCGGTCTGCTGCCCGGCGGGGGCATCAAATAGCCCGCAGCGCAGGCACAATCGAACAACGAGGCGTTCTAGCAACGACCGGACGGCCCCCAGGGCGTCCGGTTTTTCTTTTCGCCCGGCCGACGTCACATGCGTCGGCCGGGCGAAAAGTGGATCAGGCGTCGAACCCGTCGAATCCGTCGCCGTGCAACGCCTCGTTCATCGAGGCGTCGGCGTACCCGCGGCAGTAGTCCCACGTCACGTAGGCCTCCGGGGTCGGATCGTAGGCGGGCTCGTGCGGGCGCACCGTACCGTCGACCAGGAGCTGGAGTAGGTTGGCGCGCAACATATCCCAATCGTGGTAGTGATCTTGCCGACAGTCCTCGCAGCTGACCACGAGCCCGCGGATACCGCGGTGCGCCAGTAGCGCCTCGTAGACAGCGAGGTCGGCGAGATCCTCTTCGACCGCTAGCCGCTCGTGAGGATCCAGCGGCTCCCCAGGCTCGATGGCATCCAGCGCGGCCGACGGGTCGGAGGGATCTCCGGCGAACGGGTCCGGCGGCAGGCCAGGTGGTAGATGGTCACGCACATTCCCACGGTACGCAGAACCACCCCCTCCGCGCCAGCGCTGCGCATATTTTGACGCGCTTGTCGCACCGATTCGAGGGGTTGGGGCGGTGCACCGGGGCCTGCGGTCCGAAAACAACCGGCAACGGATGACTGTGCGGGACAGATCAGTCCGGCCCGGAGCCTGAGCGCGTCCAGCAAACCCCGCATACCCCCGAACGCGCAACTCGGGAGGCATCGGGTCCGGGCACTGGTCCCGTGTCGGCGGAGCCGCCGCGCTCGCACACATTCGCGGCCGATACCATGGAGCCCAGGTGCCGGGAAGAGTCTTCGGTGCCGTATCCGTCAGAATAAATTCGCGAGCTCGGGCGTGTTCCGGGCTCACGGCGTTCGAGGTCCAGGAGGGGTCGATCCGATGAGTAGTCCCGTGATGGGCGAACACGCCGTCCGCCCTCGTACGGGTGGCGACGATCCGAACAAGATCGCCATGCTCGGCCTCACATTCGACGATGTGCTGCTGTTGCCCGCCGCTTCGGATCTGATCCCCAGCTCGGTGCAGACGTCGAGTCGGCTGAGCCGGGAGATCACGCTGCGCACGCCGCTGGTGAGTTCGGCGATGGACACCGTCACCGAGGCCCGGATGGCGATCGCGATGGCGCGTGCGGGCGGTATGGGCGTGCTGCACCGCAATCTCGCGGCCGCCGATCAGGCATCACAGGTGGAGACGGTGAAGCGCTCCGAGGCGGGCATGGTCACCGATCCGGTCACCTGCCGCCCCAGCGACACTCTCGCCGAGGTCGACGCGATGTGTGCGCGCTTCCGCATCTCCGGTCTGCCGGTGGTGGACGAGACCGGTGAGCTGGTGGGCATCATCACCAACCGCGACATGCGTTTCGAGGTCGATCAGAACCGCCGCGTCGCCGATGTGATGACCAAGGCGCCGCTGATCACCGCGCAGGAAGGCGTCACCGCCGAGGCCGCGCTGGGCCTGCTGCGTCGCCACAAGGTGGAGAAGCTGCCGATCGTGGACGGCGAGGGCCGGTTGCGCGGGCTCATCACCGTCAAGGATTTCGTCAAGACCGACCAGTACCCGAACGCGACCAAGGACCGCGACGGGCGTCTGCTGGTCGGCGCGGCCGTGGGCGTCGGCGAGGACTCCTGGTCCCGCGCGATGACGCTGGCCGACGCCGGGGTCGATGTGCTCGTGGTGGATACCGCACACGGCCATCAGGTGCAGGTGCTGGAGATGGTCACCAAGGTCAAGACCGAGGTCGGCGACCGCATCCAGATCGTCGGCGGCAACGTCGCCACGCGCGAGGGCGCCTCGGCGCTGATCGCCGCGGGCGTGGACGCGGTGAAGGTGGGCGTGGGCCCCGGCTCGATCTGCACCACCCGCGTGGTCGCCGGTGTCGGCGCGCCGCAGATCACCGCGATCCTCGAGGCCGTGGCCGTCTGCAAGCCGGCCGGTGTGCCGGTGATCGCCGACGGCGGCATCCAGTTCTCCGGTGACATCGCCAAGGCCATCGCGGCCGGTGCGTCCACCGTGATGCTCGGCTCTCTGCTGGCCGGCACCGCCGAGTCGCCCGGTGAGCTGATCCTGGTGGGCGGCAAGCAGTTCAAGAGCTACCGCGGCATGGGTTCGCTGGGTGCGATGCAGGGTCGTGGGCAGGCCAAGTCCTACTCCAAGGACCGCTACTTCCAGGACGACGTGCTCGCCGAGGACAAACTGGTGCCCGAGGGCATCGAGGGCCGGGTGCCGTTCCGCGGCCCGGTCAACCAGGTGATCCACCAGCTGGTCGGCGGTCTGCGGGCGGCCATGGGCTACACCGGATCGCAGTCGATCACCGATCTGCAGGACAAGCAGTTCGTGCAGATCACCGCGGCCGGGCTCAAGGAGAGCCACCCGCACGACATCACGATGACGGTCGAGGCGCCCAACTACACCGGGCGCGGCTGACACCCCCGGTAACCGGGGGGTGACTGGGCGCGGGCGAGGGTGGTTAGGCTCTTGCTGTGCGTCCGGATTCTCGCGACATCGGGCCTGATGGTTCGTCGCGGGCGACGGGGGCAGTTGCGTGTGCGGCGCGCCCGGCCGTCCGGACCGTGACATGTGCTCCTCACGGAGCACCAGGCGGCTCCGCAGACCGGCGAGCCTCCCGGCTCCGCAAACCCGCGGTGCCCGAGGCGGCGCAGCACACACTGCGCAGGAATTAAGGAGTACTTACATGCGCGACATGGTCGAGATCGGCATGGGCCGGACCGCCCGGCGGACCTACGAACTGGACGATGTCGACATCGTTCCCTCCCGGCGCACCCGTTCGTCCAAGCAGGTGTCGCTGGCCTGGCAGCTCGACGCCTACCGGTTCGACATCCCGCTGGTGGCGCATCCGACCGACGCGCTGGTGTCGCCGGAGTTCGCGATCGAGCTCGGCCGCCTCGGCGGGCTCGGCGTCATCAACGGTGAGGGGCTGTGGGCCCGGCACGCGGATGTGGCCTCCTGCATCGACCGCCTGCTCGAGGTGGCCGAGAAGGAGGGCACCGAGGCCGCGATCGCCCTGCTGCAGTCGCTGCACGCCGCGCCCATGCAGCCGGATCTGCTGGCCTCGGCCGTCGCGCAGGTGCGGGCCGCCGGTGTGACGGTGGCGGTGCGGGTGAGTCCGCAGAACGCTCGCGCGCTGACCCCGAGTCTGGTGCAGGCCGGGATCGACCTGCTGGTCGTGCACGGCACCATCATCTCCGCCGAACACGTCGGCGATGGGGAGCCGCTGAACCTGAAGACCTTCATCGCCGAACTGGACGTTCCGGTGGTGGCGGGCGGGGTGAGCGATCACCGCACCGCACTGCATCTGATGCGTACCGGCGCGGCCGGTGTCATCGTCGGGTACGGCTCCACCGCGGGCGCGACCACCACCGGTGAGGTGCTGGGCATCGGGGTGCCGATGGCCACCGCGATCGCCGACGCCGCCGCGGCCCGCCGCGACTACCTGGACGAGACCGGCGGCCGGTATGTGCACGTCATCGCGGACGGTGACGTCGTGTCCTCCGGGCAGTTGGCCAAGGCCATCGCCTGCGGCGCCGACGCGGCCATGCTCGGCGTCCCGCTGGCCCTGGCGCAGGAGTCGCCCGCGCGCGGCTGGTACTGGCCCGCCGCGGCCGCGCATCCGTCCGTCCCGCGTGGGGCCCTGCTGAAGTTCGCCGACGAGGACGACCGTCCGACCCTGCAGCAGCTGCTCTACGGCCCGTCCAGCGATCCGTGGGGTTCGGTGAATCTCGTTGGCGGCCTGCGCCGTTCGATGGCCAAGGCCGGCTACCGCGAACTGAAGGAATTCCAGAAGGTCGGCCTGAGCGTGCGCGCTTGACTGTTCCGCCTCCCCGCGATTTTTGCGTGTCGTCGGGTGCGGGAGGACTCGCGTCTCGGGCCGACGGTCGGGTGCCGGGGCGGCTCCCGGGCGTACCCCGGGAGTTACCCATGTTCACACGAGATCAGTTGTTGCCCTTCGAGGCATCGAGATGGGCGGGTGTCAGTGGGATTGGGTCAATACCGTTTCTCGGAGGAATTTGCGGATCGCCGAGTTGACCTGGGCGGGGTGGGTCATGTTGACCGCCTGACGGGCTGCCTCGATCTCGACGAAGCGTGAATTCGTCAGGCGCCGCGCCATTTCCACCGCGTTGGTGCGGGCGATGCCGGCCTGGGTGGGGTGGATGACCAGGACCGGGCAGGTGATCTCGGGCAGCCGGTCCAGGATCGAATCGCGGCCCAGGATGCAGCCCGCGGCCACCTCGGTGGCGTGTGGGTCGCGCGCGAGCCAGCGCTTGACCCACACCGCGCGGTACCAGGCGTCCTCGCCGATCAGCCACTGCGCGAGATGCTCGGCCATCTGGCGGCGCAGGCGTGGTTCGTGCCAGCGCTCCAGGAAGCGACGGGAATTGTCCAGCTCGTGGGTGGTCGGGGCGTGCGCCTCGGTGGCGATGAGGATCAGCGCCGCGACCCGCTCGGGGGCCAGCAGCGCCGTGCGGATGGCGCTGAACCCGCCCTGGGAGGTGCCGCCGACGATCGCGCGCTCGACCCGCAACTGGTCCAGCACGGTGAGCGCATCGCGCGCGGAGGTCCAGTAACTGAACGGCAGCCCCTGGTCCCGGGTGTCCCCATGACCGCGGGCATCCCAGGTGACGATGCGGAATTCCGGGGACAGCGCAGCGACCTGCGAGGCGAACATCGTTCTGTCCATGAAGAATTCGTGCCCGAGTAGCACAACCGGGCCGTGTTCGCCGCTGTCCTCGTAGTGGATTTCGGCGTCGATCGCACGGGCGAATGGCACGAGCACGAGGATAGCTGGAACACCCGTCCCGCACGGGCGGTTGTCCAGCTTGTCCCACCGGTACTCCACGATGTGCCACCGAATCCGAGGCTGCTCCCGGTTCGCCGGAGCAATGTTGCGCCGCACGGAGATTGAGACCAGAACACATCACCTGGGTATTCGTGAGGTGCGCACTGTCGCGGCCCCGCACGGAGCGAGCCTTCGAGCGAGGAGTTCGCGGCCGGCTCGCCGTTCAGCCCTCGAAGCGCATGGGCGCAGCCCGAGTCTCGAGTGCTGAACGGCGAGCCTTGGGGGCCGCGAACACGGCGGAGGCCGAGAACCCAGCACACGTCGGAGCGAAACGGAGGCAGAAAATGCAGCATCGTAGACTGTTTCGGTGGCAGAAACCCAGCGACCGGTGCTCGTTGTCGATTTCGGGGCGCAGTACGCGCAGTTGATCGCGCGGCGGGTTCGCGAATCCAGCGTGTACTCCGAGGTGATCCCGCATTCCACGACCGTCGAGGAGATCGCCGAGCGGGCGCCGCTCGCGGTGATCCTGTCCGGCGGGCCGTCGAGTGTGTACGCCGACGGCGCGCCGCAACTGGATCCGCGCCTGTTCGATCTGAACGTCCCGGTCTTCGGCATCTGCTACGGATTCCAGGCGATGGCCCAGGCACTGGGCGGTACGGTCGCGCACACCGGCACCCGCGAGTACGGACGCACCGAACTCAGCGTCGACGGCGGTGTGCTGCACGGCGGCCTGCCCACCGTGCAGCCGGTGTGGATGAGCCACGGTGATGCGGTCACCGACGCTCCGGCGGGATTCGAGGTCACCGGCACCAGTGCGGGCGCACCGGTGGCGGCCTTCGAGGACACCGAGCGGCGGCTGGCCGGTGTGCAGTACCACCCCGAGGTCCTGCATTCCCCGCACGGTCAGCAGGTGCTGAGCCGGTTCCTGCACGAGATCGCCGGTATTCCGGCGTCGTGGACCCCGGCCAATATCGCCGAGGCGCTGATCACGCAGGTGCAGGATCAGGTCGGCGACGGACACGCGATCTGCGGTCTGTCCGGCGGCGTGGACTCCGCGGTGGCCGCGGCGCTGGTGCAGCGGGCCATCGGCGACAGGCTGACCTGTGTGTTCGTCGATCACGGTCTGCTGCGTGCGGGCGAACGCGAGCAGGTGCAACGTGATTTCGTCGCCGCGACCGGCGCCAAACTGGTGACCGTCGACGCGGTGGACAAATTCCTCGGTGAGCTGAAGGGCGTCACCGATCCGGAGGAGAAACGCAAGATCATCGGGCGTGAGTTCATCCGCTCGTTCGAGGACGCCGTCGCGCAGGTCGTGAAAGATGCCGGGGCCGTGGAGGGTTCGGCTCCGAAGGTGGAATTCCTGGTGCAGGGCACGCTGTATCCGGATGTGGTGGAATCCGGCGGCGGCTCGGGGACGGCGAATATCAAGAGCCACCACAACGTCGGCGGTCTGCCGGACGATCTGGAGTTCTCCCTCGTCGAACCGCTGCGGTTGCTGTTCAAGGACGAGGTGCGCGCGGTCGGGCGCGAATTGGGCCTGCCCGAGGAAATCGTTGCGCGCCAGCCGTTCCCGGGGCCCGGACTGGCCATCCGCATCGTCGGCGAGGTCACCGGGGACAGGCTCGAGACGCTGCGGCACGCCGACGCCATCGCCCGCGAGGAGTTGACCGCGGCCGGACTGGACCGGCAGATCTGGCAGTGCCCGGTGGTGCTGCTGGCCGATGTGCGCAGTGTGGGCGTCCAGGGGGACGGCCGCACCTACGGTCATCCGATCGTGCTGCGCCCGGTGTCCAGCGAGGACGCGATGACCGCGGACTGGACACGGCTGCCGTTCGACGTCCTCGAGCGCATCTCCACCCGCATCACCAACGAGGTCGCCGAGATCAACCGCGTGGTGCTCGACGTGACCAGCAAGCCACCGGGGACCATCGAGTGGGAGTGAGCGCTGGGCTCACATGAGGGCAGGGCCCGGACCGTCGAGCGGTCCGGGCCCTGCTGTTTCGGGAGTGTCAGCGTCGGCGTCGACGCGGCGAGATCACCATCACGATCCCGGCCACGATGGCCACGGCCACCACGATCCAGCCGACCGGGACGACGCTGTGCGCGGGCCACGCGGACGGTCCGAGGAACGCCCACACACTCACCGCCAGTGCCAGCAACCCGGCGAACAGGAGTGAGAACGACGGTCCGCGACGGGTTTCCGGATCATCGGTCCTGGTGTGCTCAGCCATGGGTCACCTCCGCAGCTCCGGCCTGAACATCGACATCGAGGGTGAGCACCGGGCCGGTCGCCGGGCCCACGAGTCCTTGCGGGCAGCTGACATCGCCCACTTTCGCCCGGCATCGCGCGTCCAGGCGCATCGACGCGGGCACCAGGACGTGGAAGTCGCCGGCGCGCACATGGACCGCGACCGTGCGATTCTCGGTGAGGTTCAACGACCGCAGATCCAGCGTTCCATCGCCGACGGTGATCTGGTAGGCGGGATTCAGTTCGGCCATCGTGGCCGGTTTCCAGGTGTGCTCGCCCATCGCGGAGCGGTCGAATGTCACCGGGCCGACGAGCGAGGCCAGGATCACGAATCCGGCCAGCGGCGCCAGCAGCACCATCAGACCGTAGCCGCGCCGCAGGAACGCACCGATCAGCAGACCCAGTCCGACCACCGTCAGTGCCACCGCGCCGATCCGGCCCGGGGTCATCCAGCTCACGCCGGCGGCCGTCAGCGCACCGGCTCCCGCTGCCGCGAGTACGGCCAGGCCGATCACGATCGGGGTGAGCCGGGAGCGGGGACGTGGCGGTGGCGGGGTCGGCAGTACCGGCCCGCGCGGGGTGGGATCGGGCAGATCCCAGGCCAGCGGGGTCACCCCGAGCGGATCCCAGCCCGAGGCGGTCGGGCCGATCTTGGACGGGTCCGGCGTCGGCCGGAACGGGCCGGTGCGCGGGGGTGGGATCGGTTGTGTCGCTTCGTCTGTCGGTGTGCTGGACGAATCCTGTTCTGCGGGACTCGAATCCAGCGGGGGGTCGGTGCGGAGTACGGCGGTGTCCGACGCGGCGGTATCGGCATCCGGGGCGCGGTCCTGCGGAATGACTTCGGTAACCGTCTCGAATGATGAAACCTGCTGTTCGGCAGTGCTTTTCGGCTGATCCGGCTCGTAGTGATCGGGCAGTCTGGTGTAGGGGCCGTAGGTCGGCCCGGTCCAGGCGGGACCGCCCGGGAACACCCCGGGATATCCGGTCGGGGCGGGTCCGCCGTCGGGCAGCAGCGGATCGGTGCTGCCCGCGGGCGGATTGGGTTGCCGCAGGTACAGCAGCCACCAACCGGCCACCATCAGCGCGAAACTGATCAGTCCGGCCCCGCCGAGACCGGCGCCCACCGGCCCCACGGTGCTGACCGCGATCACCAGCGCCACGATCAGCACCAGCGTCTTGGTCGGCGACTGCATGCTGTGCCCCCGGCCGATCAGGCTCTCCGCGGCGGACACGTCGTCCTGCGCGGCGGGCATCAGCAACCATGCCAGCAGATACAGCACGATGCCCGATCCGCCGAAGATCGTCGACACCACGAAGGCGACCCGTACCAGCACCGGGTCCACCCCGTAGCGCTGCCCGAACCCGGCCGCCACACCGGCGACCGGCCCCCGGCGCGGCAGTCGCACCGGCCGCGTCCGCCACAGGTGCTGGAGCTGTTCGTTGAATCCGGTCCGGCCGGTCCCGCCGGTCCAGCCGTTCGCTCTGGTCATGTTGTCCATGGTGGCGGTGCTGGTGCCCGGATCGCATCGGGGATGACCCTGATTGGTCTCGGAGAAAATCGGTTCGGCGACGATCGCGCTACAGCACGACCGGATCGCCCATCACCCACTCACCCCCGTCGACCTGCGGGGACGATGCCTCGATGATGGTGTACGCCTGCACGGTCAGCGGACCGCCGCAACCGTTCACGCGGACCTGGAAATCGCGGCTCACGACATATCCGGTGAGTCCCGGGGTGAGGGCCTTCTCGCCCACCCGGATATCGGTGATCTTGCCGGGGGTGATGGTGAGCGAGGCGTCGAATCCGGCGTTCACGCTGGGGCCGATGGTCACCCCGGCGCTGGGGGTGACCACGTCGCCGACCGAGACACCGGCGGTGGCCCCGGCGTCGAGGCTCGCTCCGGCGTCGACGGTGAACGACACGTCCAGGTCGACCGCGCAGGCGACGAAGTATCCGGTGCGGATCTTGCCGGTGCCCGGACCGTCGAACCGGCCGTAGGAGGTGTTGTCCAGATATGCCTCCCGGCTGGTCGGCATGCCGTTCATCGGCGGCACCGGATGGACCGCATTGCCCATGTGCCCCACCGTGAATGTGAATCCCCCCGGTGCGGCGACCGTCTTCTCGTGCGGTGCGAGTTCGCCGGTGTCCGCCGCCGCGAGCGGCGCGGTGAATGCCAGTGCCGCGGCGGTGACGGCGGCGGCGAGTGCGGATGCGATGTGCATGATGTCCTCCCCTGAACTACTGCGACCCGCCTCCAGATGGCGGATTCGCGGACCGTGACGGCCCGAGAGAAAGGTATGCGCGTCAGCCGGGGCGCTTCGCCTGCTCACCCCGGCAACCGGCGGTGAAAGCGCTGGTCCGACCGGCCACGGCCGGTTTTCCGGAACGGCTGCCACCCACCGCGACCGGACCTGGACCGTTGTCCGGTCCGGACAGTCGCCGGGCCGGGCCTTGCGCAGGTCACGCCCACCGGCGGTCCGGACCGGCAGTGCTCTCGCGGGTCACCTGTCCGCTGGCCGTCGCCGAGCAGCGGGACTGGCTCGTGGCAAGACGATCGGGTTGGCGCGAGGCCATCTGGGCACGGTGCACGATCACGGCCACTCCTACGACACGATTGTCGACACGAGCACTGCAACGCCCGCCGAACTGGCCGGGGTCGTGCTGCGGCGAGAGCGGACCGCGGGCAGGTGACGTCGTCCCGACCATGCATCGGGTGACGGGTGCGACCGGTAGGTGACGACTGCGACCTGTCGTCACGGCTCTGTGACGACAGATCATAGTTGTCACCAGTCACTCCCACTGACCTGGGCTGCCGGCGAAAAGTACAAGCGATAGTTGTCACCAAATACAAGCCGTACTTGTCACCACTTTCTGGGCGTGTCGTGCTTCGACTCGCCGTGATCGGCCGTTATTTCGCTGATTCGCGAGATCGGACCGCGGGACTTGGGCTTCCATGTCTTTTGATGAGCATGACGGTGTGGTCTCATACATGCAGTTGGCTGGACCTAGCTACGGTCGCGAAGGTGTCAGATTCCGCCACCGAGTACCTCGTACTGGGCGACTGGCCGGACCGATGGTCGGCTACCCATCGCCGGGGTTCGACGGAAATTGTGACGCCGGTGCGGGAGTTGGCGGCCTTGGTTCTGTCTGGGTGTCAACCGGTTCGGCGCTTCTCCTGGCATCGTTCCCAGCGGCATCGTTCTGGTTTGCACTACATGGTGAGTACAGGCCGTCATCATGGCTTCGAGTCCCTGGCGGAAGCGCGTCTGTTGATGATGCTCGATTTCGCCGGTGGCATCGACGATGTGTTGTCGCAGCCGATTCGGTTGCGATTCGAGACCAAAAGCGGTGCCGCCGAACATATCCCAGACTTCCTTGCGGACACTGTTACGGGTCGATGGCTGATCGATGTCCGGCCGGCGGGACGTATCAAGCTCACCGACGAGATTGCCTTCGCCGCTACTGCTCAGGTTGCAGGGATGCTGGGCTGGGGTTACGCAGTGGTCACTGGAGGGCGACAGCCGGCCATGGTCACGGTGGATACGTTGTCATCGCAGCGGCGGCCGTTGGCCGATCCGCTCGACATGGCTCACACAATGCGGTCGATCGCTGCTAAGGGAAGTGTCACATTTGGTGAGTTGGCGGAGATGGCTGAAGTACCGGTGATGGCGAGATCGATTCTGCTACAGCTGCTTTGGCGTCGCCAACTCGGCATGGACTTGGCAGAATCGCTTGGCGATCGGACAGTCATCGCCGCTCCCGTGGGTTCATCCAGGCGGGTGGGCTGAAGCGATGCTTGATCTTTCGCCCGGTGCGGCTGTTGTGCTGGACGGCCGAGAATGGTGTGTAGAAGGGTGCGAGCCGCAATTCGGGCGAGTGATGCTCGTCGATGCCTCTGATGGGCGGCGGATGCGGGCCAACCTGGGGATGCTCGCCCATCATCCCAACTGTCGTCAGTCCAGCCGGACCACGGCATCGCGAGCAGCTGCGAAGGGGCGTCAGGAACCGATCGAGTCAGACCTGACGCGGCATCAACGCAAGCTGCTCAAGTTGCGGGTCGCTCATCTATTGGAGGTCGCAACCGGATTCTGTGGCGGGGATCCGCTTCGGCCCGGCCCGGGTGAACCGAAGCCGTGCTACGACCCAGGGGTGACAACTTTGACCCAGCGGCGATGGGCCAAGGTCGAGGAATTGACCAGGCTCGACAAGGACCAGGCCCGGGTGCTCGGTTTGGACAGGGTTGGCTATCGCACGCTGATCAGGTGGGAAGCGCGGCGTCGCCGCTATGGGGCGATCGGCTGCGCCGACGACCGCTGGCTCCGGCCGGCACTCGGGCACTTAACGATCAACGAGCAGGTCCGCGAGGCGATATATGCCGTTCACGGCGAGTGTTTGTACAGATCGCGAATAAGCATGCGTACACGGGAACGGCTGATCCACCAATACGTTCGAGAGCAGTTCGGGCAGGAGGCAACTGGGGATATACCGAGCTACGAGACCTTGCGGACGGCCTGGCACGACTGGTTCGGGTCCGGAGGCGGACGGCAACGCTACGTCCGGTCCGCGGCGAAATCCACCTCCGGTGAGCACGTCGTCATCCACCGACCTGGGCAAGTGGTCGCATTGGACACAACGGTTATGCCGGTGAAGGTCCGTGAGACTGTGTTCGGCGATCCGGTGTCGGTGCACCTGACTCTCGCGCTGGACGTTTGTACTCGCTCGCTGGTGGGGTTTCGGCTCACATTGGTATCGGACAGCTCGATCGACATCGCAATGTTGTTGCGCGACATTACGATGCCCCTGCCGATGCGCCCCGGCTGGGGCGACGACATGGAGTGGCCTTACCCCGGGTTGCCCGCAAACGTGGTGGCGGATTTTGCCGGTCATCAAGTCGCCGGATTGCCGTTCTTCTCTCCGGAGACCGTCACCACGGACCACGGCTCGGTCTACCGCAATCATCACCTTGTCGAGGTCGAGCGCGTACTCGGATGCAACATCCTTCCGGCGCGTGTGCTGCGCCCGACCGACAAACAAGCCGTCGAACGAAGCTTCGGTGCGATCCGGTCGCTCCTGTTCGAGTTGCTGCATGGCTATACAGGCGTCGATGTCGCTGACCGAGGTGAAGATCCAGAGGCCGACGCTGACCTGACGATCGAAAAAGCCGAGCACGTGATCGCAACGTGGATCGTAAAAGTCTGGCAGAACAGGAAGTTGGGAGAGCACGCACCATCGTGGGATCCAAAAGGTGATCACAGTCCCAACTCCCTGTTTGCAGCATCGATGGCACAGGGCGGATTCGCGATGCAGATACCGAGTCCGGAGCTCTACTACGAACTCCTGCCCGCGCACCACGTCCAGATCCATCATGAGCGTGGCGTCAAGATCGGCCGGTTGTGGTACGACGGGGACGCTCTCGACGAGTATCGCGACGAGCCCTCGGCGCGAGGCGGAAAACATAAACGCCGCTATCTGATTCGCAGCGACCCACGCGACGCACGATCCGTGTTCTTCCAGGACCCGAAGACGCACGACTGGCATTCACTGCGCTGGAAGGGGTTACCGCCCGGCGACGAGATTCCATCATTCGGCGATGCTCGAGTTCGCGAAATGCTCACCGCGGCAAGGAAGTCCGGATTGAAGCCGCAGACCGATCGCGAGCTGCTGCCGGTGCTGCTGGATCTCCTCGGCGCCCACGCACCAGTCGAGTCCTGGAAATCGCTCCCGAAAGCCAAACGAACCGAGATAACCCGAGACGACGCACGAGGCCGTGCGGCCGCCGCGGACCGCCCTGTCGAACAGCCGGTGCGGCTCGTCGAGCCCAAACCGGCTGCGGCGCAGGTATCGAAGAGACCGATGGTCGCCGAACCACGCAGGCCGCAACAGGCTCGCGACATCGACAACGCAGTCGACGCCGACCGGCGCGACCGTCGAGCGCAAGCACTGCAACAGCAGGCACCGCTCCCGCCCCCGGCACGGCTGGGTGAAGCATTCCGGCGCGGAAACCTGTTTCTGCTCACCAACGACGAAGCCGCCGATTCGACCCTGGCGGAATAGAGAGGTTGTTTGTGCCCAACAGTACGGATTCGCCAGTGGTGCAGTTCATTCTCCCCGAGCAGGTCCCAGATCGGGAGACCTTCGAGGGCTGGACACGCTGGCGACTGACCCGTCACAGTTTTATTCCAGCACCACGCATCAGCTCGGACGAGTACGAGCTGATGAGGCCGCGGGAGCAGCAACTTCACGATCTCCACAGAGCAGCTACTCACGCGAACCTGCCCATGCAGGACACCCCGATGAGCAATGAACTCACGCGAGTAATGCGGGCCCGGCTGCAGAACAACGCCCTGAAACTCAAGCCCAACACCCGCGCGGGGCTGATGATCACCGGCGGCGGCTTCCAAGGGAAAACCGAGACTGCCTGCGAAATCGCCGCCGCGTTCGAGGACTCTTGGCTGGACTTGCACAACCACCTCAACCCCAACGCAATCCCCGGCACCCGGGACCTGCACGTCCCTGTCGCCTACGTCCAAACCCCGGTCACTGCGAAACCGAAGTCCACGTGCCAGGCGATCTTGGATTTCTACGGCGCCGAGCACAAAAATATGACCCTTCCACAGCTGACCCGCCAAGTCCGGGCCTCGCTCCACGATCACGGCACCCGGGTACTGATCCTCGATGACATCACCCGATTGAAGATGCACCGAGCCGACGATCAAGACACCCTCGACCTGCTCCGGGCCTTCATGAGCATGAACACCACCCTGGTCCTGATCGGGGTGGACATTCCGCGTTCCGGATTGCTACGAGCAGGAAAATATGACAAGCACACCGGCGACTGGATCTTTCCACCGCCCTCGGCGAATCTTGGCGACCGCAAGGAAACACAGACCGAGCGTCGCTTCAAGCTCATTCATTTGGAACCGTTTCGCTACCACACCGCAGCCGGCATAGCCGCTTGGACCAACCATCTCGACGGGCTACAGCAAAGCCTGCGACTGTTCGCTTCCCCACCGGATATGCTCACCGGCGGCCGCATGCCCGAATACCTCTTCCGCCGGACCAACGGCGTCGTCGGGCTTCTCGAACTCCTCGTAGAGGAAGCCTGCACCGAAGCCATCGCCACCGGCACAGAAACCATTACCGAGCAGCTATTGGACAGCATCGCTCTCAACCTGGGCGATGTTCCCGGACGCCCCCGCATCGACAATGAAATCCCTGATGTTCCATCGTCGGCGCCACCCAAGCGTCGCCGGAGCCGTCCCCGAAACACCGTATTCGACGACCGAGGTTTGCCGCCCGACAGCGACAGCGAACATGCCCCCAACGTTGCCTCGTAGCCTGGACCCGCTGCCGGACGAGTCGCTGCCAGGGTATGTACTGCGCTTAGCCCACCGACTCGAACTCACGCCCGCCAGGGTCCTAGCGCTGACACTCATGGCTGAAACCACGCGAAATCCGTATCCCTCGCGCCTCAGCCACGAGCTGATGGTCAAGCTCGACCCCGCAACTCGCGCAACATTTTCTACCGCCACCCGTCTCAACCATGCCGAGGCCGACGCGCTCACACTCCAATTCCTGGCAGGCAGGTACCCGATCCCCGAGGCGCCGCCAGCCCACCGCCGCTACGGCAGCCAGCGCGCATCACGTCAATGGTGGTTGCTGACCGGGCCCACCCGGTACTGTCCAGACTGCTTGTCCGGTGATGGCTCGCCCATCCAACAAGCTCACGGTGGCCCCTGGCGCCGAAGCTGGCGGCTAGCAGTCGTTTTCGCGTGCACTCGACACCGTCTTCTACTGCGCCACAGCTGCCCCGATTGCGGCCGCAATGTCCACGGACACCGTGGCGCGCAGGAACGAATCCCACTGATCGCCGGACAGGGCATTCCCGACCTTCACCCCACTCAATGCCGTTGGGACGCAACCAGATCGTCGCGGACATCAGAGGTAGGCGCACAGTGTCGAGCCAGACTCGATCGGCCCGGATCTCCGGCGCTCGACGCCACCGCGGTCGCTCTTCAACAGCGACTCAATCAGGCACTCGATCCCGACAACCACGAGCCGGTCCTCAGCGCTGGTGAACTCACCGAACCTGTCCGATACTTCACTGACCTGCGCTTGGCGACTCATCTGGTCTACGCCACATGGGACCAGGCCCGTGAGCTTGCCCCGGCCACGGAGTTCACGGCCGCGGTCGATGCCTACGTCCAACGCAATGCCCCGACAGCCAATTTCAAACCCGCTCCGCTCGCCTGGGCTCCGCTCGATGCCAAGGTCGCGGCAGGACTCCTTCTCTCAGCTGACCACATCCTCAATCGTGACAGTGCTGCTGCCGTCCGGCAAGAACTCCACAATCTATTGCCCGACAAGCTATTTCAGGCCGGTCGCACATCCGTGGCCAGGCATTTCTTCGACAGTCGGGATGAATGCTCTCCGGCGCTTCAACGAGCACTGACGCCTGGTGTGCGGCGGTACTCCTGCACTCGCCGCGCCGGCCAGCGCATACGAGCTCCGGAACTTCACACGGACCTACCTCCGGAGAACGTTCCACAGCAGATACCCCACGAAATCGCCGAACCCCACCTGCGGCAGTTCACCGGCATCTCGCACCGTCTTCTGCACCGGTACGCCGCAATCCGTCTAGTCCAGATGATCATCGGCGGATCGCTCGGTGACGCTGCCTTCTATCTGGGGGTCAAAGCGATTCCCAATCCGAGCCACGGCTACGGGAGGGTCTGGGGCAGCGGCTCCACCGTCGGAGCATGGATCAGACGATGCGGAGTGGATGAGGAACTCCGGACCGCGATCGGTGTCATCGCTCAGGATCTTCGGCAGCGGCCAGCGGTGAACTACCATCACCGACGAGCGGCGCTGCACACCTGGGCGTTGCCGGCCCCGCTGTGGCACCGCATCATCGATCAGCATGCGCCCGGCTCCGTTGGCGTCGACTATCGCGACGAGTTCTTCCGGCTACATGCCTCGGCAACCATTTGGAGCAAGACCGTGTTGAGCGAGCGATGCTGTGCACCACCCTGCCTGCTGCCGGTGATAACCAGTCATGCGGCCCCCAACGGCAATCACGTTCAGCAACGCTTACCCATCTGGATTTGCGGCCGCCCGAGCCGGTCGCCGAAGACCTACACCCGAAGGTTGACCGCAGCCCTGGACTCGGTCGCAGCCGACCTCCGCGCCACCGTCGACAGTATGCCCCCCGGTGCAGTATTGATCGGTAAGTGAAGCGGTTTTCGCCCGTTCATGCTGATACCGATTGCGTCCCGTTTCCGGGTTTTGCGTTCCGCAATTTACTGATCAGCGCGGTGCCTGGCTACCCACCACCGCTGACGCGCTTGGGGCGAAGTGAAGAGCAGGCGTCGCAGGTTTGTCTCCCGACGGGGCATTGCAAGGATGGGACCGGCACTGAACAGCGGTTTTCGTGGAGAACGTTTGACAATTGAAGCGAGATTCGGCTACCCAAAGCCGTTTCCACCCGATTGATCGGCTTTGGGGCACGTTGCCGGGCGTAGAAATGAAGGCTCTATAGAGCAAATGCGAGAGTATGATTCTCTTTTATGGAGAGTCAAACTGTGTCGAAGGTGGCTCTGGTCACAGGCGCCAGCCGTGGGGTCGGTGCGGCGGTCGCTCTGGCTCTGGCTGAGGCCGGCTATGCGGTGGCGTGTGCGGGCCGATCGACGCGGGAAAGGCCGCAGCGCACGCCTGGCACGCTCGATGATGTGGTCGAGCGGATCCGTGCGAGCGGTGGGACCGCGATCGCGGTGCCGACCGATCTGGCGGATCGTGGCCAGGTGGCCGAGATGGTCGCGCGGACCGCCGCCGAACTCGGTCGGCTGGATGTACTGGTCAACAATGCGGCGGTGACCTTCGTCGGCGACCTCGACATCCCGCTGCGCCGTCACGACCTGGTGCTGGCGATCGATCTCGACGCCCCGCTGCAAGCCATCCGGCACGCCGCTTCTCATCTGCGTGCGAGCGGCGAGGGTCGGATTGTCAACGTGTCGTCGCTGGCGGCGCTCAAGCCGGTGCCGGGGCTGATGTCTTACGGCATCGCCAAGATCGGTCTCGAGCGGATGACCGTCGACCTCGCTCGCCAGTTTGCTGCCGAGCGTATCGCCGTGAACTGCTTCCGTATCGATGTGCCGGTCGCATCCGAAGGCACCGTGGCCAACATGCCCGACGTCGACCACACCGACTGGGAGCCGCCGGCCGTCGCCGCCGAGGGGATCGCCTGGATGCTGCGCCAACCGGTCGACTACTCGGGCCGGCTCGAGAGCATGGCTCATCTCGCTCGCCGCGAAGGGATCATGCCCACCGTCGCGGCTCGGCCGCTCACGCCGACCGAGATGTTCACCGGTGTTCACGACCAGCAGGAGAGCGTGTTCATCAACGGCTGATTGCGCAGTCACGACGACGCCGCTGAGGCAACGGACGGAACCACCCCGCCGCGGGCGGCATAGGCGAGGACATTTCACCGCCGACTTCCTGGTAGCGGCCGCTTCGATCTCGCCCGCGTGCTCGATGTGCTGGATCGGATCGGCGCGCTGAAGTGGGTGGACCCGAGATCATTTCGAACGGATAGAGGGATAGATATGAGCGAAGATTTGGGAGCGGCCGGGCTGCGCTTCGAGCGCGACGGGGCCATCGGCTGGTGCTTCATCGACCGGCCGGAGGCGCGGAACGCCTTCACCCCCGCGATGTACTTCGGGATCAAGCGGGCCGTGCGCCTGGTCAACACCGACCCCGATCTGGCGGCCCTGATCATCACCGGCACCGGCGACGTGTTCGCCCCCGGTGGCGACCTCGGCAGTCGCTCCGACCCGCGCGACGTGTTGCCGCCCGATCTCGGTGGCCAGGACGTCCTGCCGTTCCTCACCATCCGCGACAGCCGGGCCCCCGTCGTGGCCGCCGTCAACGGCATCTGCCAGGCGGGCGGGTTGTTGATCGCCATGCTGGCCGACATCGCCGTGGCCAGCGACCGAGCCACCTTCCGGGTTCCCGAACTGCTGCGGGGGATCCCCGACGCCACCTTCGCCGCTGTCCTGCCCGCTCACGTCGGCGTGGCCGTGGCCCGCGACCTGCTGCTGTCGGCCCGCAGGTTCGACGCCGCCGAGGCCCAGCGCCTCGGCGTCATCACCCGGGTCGTCCCGCACGACCAACTCCGGGACGCCGCGGTCCGTGCGGCCACCGAAATCCTGCACACCGCGCCGACTGCTCGCGCCCAGGTCAAGCGCATGCTCAACGAGCGGTACGGCCTCATCGACTACCAGACCATGTTCCTGGCCCTCGAGCAGTCACCCGAACTCCGCGAAGGCATGCGGGCTTTCATGGAAAAGCGGCCACCGGAGTGGGTCCCCGAGGATCGTGCGCAGGACCCGGGCCACCGATGACGGGCCGCGTGTGGTGACGAAGCCGTAGAACACGTCGCATCAGGTGAGCAGCACGCCACCATCGATCTGTAGCACCTGACCGGTGACGAACGCGGCCTGCTCGGAGGCCAGATAGACAGCGGCGGCGCCGATCTCGGACGGTCGAGCGGTCGCGCGAGCCAGGGCGGTAGTGCGGCGGAAGGGGGCGCGTTCATCGGCTCGACTGGCGGCAGGATCGGTGAACAACCCTGTCCCCGGGTGGAATCGGCTGCCCGAACTGGTTTCCGCGGCGAAGTCCTCCGGCACCGTCCCGTACGGGGCGATCGCATTCACGGTGACATCGCTCTTACCGACCTCGAGTGCCAGCGCCCGGGTGAACGCGTGCACCGCGCCCTTGGCCGCCGAGTACACCGCCATGAACGGGTCACCGATCAGCGCGGCCATCGACCCGATGTTCACAATCCGGCCGCCTCCGCTGCCGAGCATGTGCGGCAGGACCGCGCGCGTGCACAGCAGGGTGCTCATCAGGTTGATGTCCAGATCGGCCCGCCACTGATCGGGCGTGCTGGACACGAACGGCTCCACCGCCGCATTGCCGCCGACATTGTTGAGCAGCACATCAATTCGGCCGAACCGCTCGATCACCTTGTCGACCAGCCTGCCCACCTCGTCCGCGACCGTCACATCGGCGGCGTACCACAACACGTCGTCGGCACCTTGTTCGCGGGCCAGGTCGGCAACCCGTGCGCCGGCTTGCTCATCGCGGCCCACCAGCACCACTCGCGCGCCTTCCCTGGCGAACGCCAGGGCGGTGGCCCGGCCGATATTCGCCGTCGCCCCGGTGACAATGACGACCTTGTTGTTCAGTCCTGCGTCCACGAACTCCCTCTCGATCAACTGAAATCTCGTCCAGCCTGCGCAATGCGATTCGGGCGGTGGCTGGCTGCATCCCCCGAGTCGCCCGCGACGCAGCGGAGACACGTCGCCCCGCCACTCCATGGTGCGGTCGTCCACGAGCAAGTCCATTCCCTCGGGGGAAGCTCGCCCGATCCGACAGCGCGAACGCCACCACTTCGACCCCTCGTCCGCGATACCCATGCGGCCCAGCGGGGTTCGCCATGGGAGCGGACGCAACGTCCGCGCGAGCAGCGCGGTCCCGATGAGGAGGACGGTGAAGATCCGGAGCCAGTCCGCCATCGTCGGGGAAATACTGGCGGTATAACCAACCGCCCGCAACGTGCCGAGCCGATCGACCCGTTCGACGAGCTGGGCCAGCCTCATGATGTCGGTGATGTCGAGATCGCCCAGAGCACAGGCTGTCCGACCCGTGCTCGATTGGGTCGCGGCGCGCGGTTCGTCACGATCGGTTTCGTCTTCGGCGTCATCTCGCACACTGCGTGCGACGGTCTCACCTGGCGATCCCCGCTTTCGGATGGCTTCGAGGGCATGTGCTCACAGGGGCTATCTATACGTTGATCGACAAGTGTCGAATTTCCTTTTCGAAATGCGGGATCGGTCCATGCAGTCGTCAGCGGACCTCGGTCAGGTCGTAGGCGGTGACGCCGTCGAGGGTCGTGGCGGTGAAATTCCCCCGCACCCAGGCGTCGATCGCGGTCACCTGACCGCTGCCGGCACTGCCCACAGCACTCATGACGCGCAGCATCCCCTCGTCGAGGAAGTAGTGGATCCTGTGTTGTGCCACCGCTGTTTGGAACCATGCCAGAGTCGGCGCCGGGTCGGTGCCGTTGTAACCGCCGACCGCGAGTACCGGGTGTCGGGTGGCCAGTTGGTAGGAGGCGGCGCTGTTGGAACCGATGATGGCGGCCACCCAAGTGTAGTGACCAGCATCGGTGTCCAGAGCCTGCGTCAGTTCGGGGCCTGGTGACACCGCTCCGGAGAACGTGCCCTCGATCAGCCGGCCGAAGGCGTTCAGGCCTGTCATCCGGCCGCCGGGCACTGGACCGTTGCCGTGTGCGGTACTCGTCTGTGCCGAAGCTGATCTCGATTCCGGCGTGACGCTTTGTACCGCAGCGGAATTGCCAGCTGGACCCTCGGGTGTGCCGGACCGTCCGAGGCCGGTCGGGAAATGAAGGCCGGTGCTCGGGCCGGCGCTGGGAAGCGCACCGCCGTGGGGGATGGCCACGGTGGCGAGTGAATAGGCGGCTGGGCCGATCAGGCTTACGACCACAGCCGACAGCGCGGTGGCCGTCGCCGCCGGGTCGGACCGGCGCCTGGTGAACAGCACCGCAGTCGCCGCGGCGATGCCCGTCACGATCACCAGTGGTATCAGCCAGGCATTCCAGTACGGTGTGCGGTGTAGCAGTACGACTGCCAGCGCTGTGGTCACCGCAGCTGTACCTGTCAGCAGCACGGTGCATCGAATATCGTTGCGGCGCTGCCACATCAGCGATGCCCCGATACTGACAGCACCGGCGATGGCGGGAGCCAGTGCGACGGTGTAGTAAGGGTGCACGATCCCGTCGGCGAAGCTGAACACCGCCCCGGTCACGACCAGCCAGCCCAGCCACACCAGCAGCCCTGCCCGGACAGTATCCGTGCGCGGTGCGCGGCGCAGCACCCACAATCCGGCCCCGCCCAGGATCACGGCTGCCGGCAGCAACCAGGCGATCCCACCGCCCATCTCGCGACCGAACAGCCGGTCCCAGCCGGCCTCGGCATTGGTGTTGCCCAGTCCGCCGGTCTCGTGGCCAGTCAGCCGCCCCACTCCGTTGTAGCCGAGGGCGAGTTCGAGCACGCTGTTGTGCTGTGAGCCTCCGATGTACGGACGGGAACCGGCCGGCCACCACGCCACCAGCACCGGATACCAGCCCGCCGACAGCACCAGCGTGGCCACCGCGGCGACCGAGATGGCGAACTTTTTGCGCCAGGAGCCCTGGGCCGCAAGCAGATACACGAACGCGAAGGCCGGTAACACCAGAAACGCCTGGGTCATCTTCGCCAGGAACCCGAACCCGACCGCCACCCCCGCCACCGGCAGCCACCATGCGGCGCCGTCCTGCTCGACGGCGCGCAGCACACCATAGGCGGCGATGGTCAGCAACAGCGCCAGCAGCGAATCCGGATTGTCGTAGCGGAACATCAACGCGGCCACCGGAGTCAGCGCCAGCACCGCACCGGCGACCAGTCCCGCGGTATGCCCGGCGGTGCGTCGCACGGTCACGTACAGGACGCCGACGGCCGCTACCCCCTCGAGCGCCTGCGGCGCTAGCACACTCCAGGAGTGGAAGCCGAACAGCCGGACCGACAGATCCATTACCCACAACGCTCCGGGCGTCTTGTCCACGGTGATCGCGTTGGCGGCGTCACTGGACCCGAACAGCATCGCCTTCCAGCTCACCGACGCGGCCTGGACCGCCGCGGCATAGAACTGATTGCCCCAGCCCGAGGCGCTCAGATCCCACAGGTATAGCGCGCCGGTCATCGTGTGCAGGACCGCGACCGAGATCGGCTGCCACCGTAAGGTTCGCGACCGGACCGTTGGCGTGGTACCGGTGATCGTGGATGAAGTCGTGGATACGCGCACGGGCGTCTTCACAGGCCGGTCCTCTCGAAAACGGTCGGCGTCATCGCGGTCCGGAGACCGGAATATCCAGCGCGGCAGCGAAACTCGGCCAGGCCGCGTGCAGGTCGTCCTGCCAGTACAGCCACGAGTGGGTGCCCGCCGGGGTGAACGTGAAGGCAGCCGGGATCCCGAGGTCCGACATCCGTTGCTGCACACGCCGATTGGATTGCGCGATGAGCGCCTCTTCCGGGCCGCCGCCCAGAATGATCTGTCGCCCCAGCCGCAGCGGGTCACCGGCGGCGATCGCGGTGTCGTGTTTGCCGGGAGTACCGTTGCCGGCGGCGAAGACGACGTCGATGCCACGCAGCTTCTCCAGATTCTGCGGCGCCGCGGGATTGTGGGCAACCCAGTCCGCGCCGCCGACAGGGCCCCACATGTTCGCCGGATCGCCGCGGCCCAGTGCCAGAACAGCCTGGACCGCAGCCGCGCAGACCGGATCGCCGAGATCGTTGCAGCCGCTGAAGGATCCGACGCTGCGGTACAGCCCCGGCGCGGATTCCGCCAGTTGCAGCACCGAAGTCGCCGACATCGACAGCCCGGCGATCGCATTGCGGCCCGTCGCGCCGAAGGCGGTGTCCAGGACCGGCGGCAACTCCTCGGTAAGGAAGGTCTGCCACCGATTGCGGCCGAGGACCGGGTCGTCGTGCAGCCAGTCGGTGTAATAGGTGTAAGCGCCGTCGATCACGGTGACCACGTTGAGGTGTTTGTCGGCGGTGAACGGGATCAGGTCTGTGGTGGATTCCCAGGTCTTGACGCCGTGCGGGGTGTTGCCGTCCTCGGCGCCGTCCAGCAGGTACAGCGTCGGTGCGGGAATGCCGGTGTCGGCGGGCCGGATCACCTGCAACCGGACGGTCCGGTCCATCGCCGCAGACCGGACCTCGACGACGAACCGGCGGGCGTCCACAGGGGTGACCGCCACGATGCGCGAGCCGTCCGGCGCGGGCCGGGCCTGTGGGAAGACCGCATCGACTGCGCTCGGGGGATCGGTGGCCGCGCCGGCCGCGCCGGTGGCGGTGGCTACCGCCATCCCTGCGATGATCGCCGCGGCGATCCGGCGACGTACCCCGTGCCGCAGAGCCATGTCCTGCCTTTCCTCCGAGCCTGTGTCGCCCAGCCTGTTTCGATCCGAACCTCGGTCACACCGCCGGTACCGGCGGTGCGGAGCAGCCGATCACACGTCCCGCCGGCGCAGCGTGTACGCGCAGCTACTCACTGCGAGGACCACCCACACCGCGAATACGAGGGCGCCCGCGGCCGGGGCGAGCAGTTCGGGAGAGCGGGTGTAATGCGAGAACGCGCTACCGGCGTTGGAGGGCAGGTATTTCAGCACCAGCGACCAGCTGTCCGGCAGTAGCGCGGTCGCGATCGGCGGCAGCATGAGGACACCGCCGAGCAGCACGCCGATCCCGATGACGAGTCCGCGCACCAACATTCCCAAGGCCAGCCCGATCGCCGCGACACCGGTCAGATACACGGCGGTGCCCAGCAAGGCGCGCACTACGTCGCCGTCGGTCAGTGGCGGCGCGACGACACCGTCGTGCAGCAGCATCGCGGTGCTGGCGGGGTAGGTGATCAGGACGCTCACCGTCGTGGCAGGTGCCACGATCGCGGTGAAGGCGAGGAGCTTGGCCCACAGCACCGGCAGCCGGGTGGGTACGGCGGCGAGGGTGATGCGGATCATGCCGGTGCTGTGTTCCCGTGCGCCGACCGCCACACCCATCACGCCGACGATCAGCAGCGCGACAGCGGACCCGCTGAGGATTACTCCCACTGGATCGGAGAATCCGCCCGGGGCCCCCGGGCGTGGCGGATGTCCCGGCGCGGTCCCGTGACCGGTCACCGCGGCGCTGAGGATGCCGAGGCCGATCATGAAGACCGTGACGGCGGCCACCATGAACCAGGTCGATCGGAGTGTGACGAGTTTGATCCACTCCGACCGCAGCACCCGCGACAGTCGGATCGGCCGTACGTCGGGCCACTCGGCTGTCGCGGTTCGTGACCGGCTGTGGCCACGGCCATGGTGGTCGTCGACGGCGGTGGTCATCACGCGACCTTCCGGTGGGTGAGGTGGCCCTGGAATCGGGTGGCGTCGGCGGCCAGCGACAGATACGCGGTCTCCAGGGAGGGCTGCACCGCGGTCAGGGCGTGCAGTTCGATGCTGTGTACGAAGGCGATCACGCCGATCTCGGTGGCGGAGCGGCCGGTGATCTCCAGCCGCTGCTCGTCGACGCGGGTGATCGCGACATCCGCGTTCGCTACCAGGCCCGCGAGGGTCTCGGCCTGCGGGGAGACGACCTCGACATGTCCGGCCTGTACCCGGTCGATGAGTTCCGCCATCCCGATATCTGCGAGGAGCCCGCCATGGCCGACGATCACGAGATGGTCGGCGGTCAGCTCCATCTCGCTCATAAGATGCGACGACAGGAACACTGTGCGGCCCTCGTCGGCGAGACCGCGCAGGAACGAGCGCAGCCAGCGGATGCTGTCCAGATCCAGCCGGTTGGCCGGCTCGTCGAGCAGCAGGATCCCCGGGTCGGCCAGCAGCGCGGCGGCGATGCCCAACCGCTGGCACATGCCGAGTGAGAACGATCCGGCGCGTTGCCCGGCGACCTCGGTGAGGCCGACGATCTCGAGCACTTCGTCTACGCGCCGGTTCCCGATGCCGACGGTGGCACCGAGTTGCCGGAGGTGGTTGCGTGCCGTGCGACCGTTGTCGAAGGCATTCACGTCCAGCAGCGCGCCGATCTCGTGCAGCGGCTTCGTGCTGCGTGCGAATGCCCGGCCGTTGATCCGCACCACACCGGAGGTCGGCCGATCCAGGCCCAGCATCATCCGCATCGTCGTGGATTTCCCCGCTCCGTTGGGGCCGAGGAATCCCGTGACCAGTCCCGGGCGCACCGTGAAGGTCAGATCGTCGACGGCGGTTATGCGGCCGTACCGTTTGCTCAGGTGCTCGACCTCGATCACCGTGTTCTCCCTCGTCATCGGTTCCACCGGGAGGTAGTCGCCTGGTTCACCCTGCCCGGGATCGGCGCTGTTGCCATCGTCGCCAGGCAGGCATTCCCGGTACGCCTGCGGTAGTAGCCCGTGGCTTCCTCGTACTGCCCCGGTCGCAGGAACCAATGCTCGAATCGGGCGACAGGTGTTGCGCGAGAACATGTTTCGCTCACGAAGTCCAGGATCGGCAGCGATCTGCGGAACGCGAGGACTCCGGCAGTATCGCCCTCGCGTTCCGCAGATCGGCCGAGGAACTACCGGCTACCAACTGCCGGTATGCGGCCGGAAGGGTCCCGGACCAGGCCCACGGTCATGGCCGTGATCGTGGTCCCAGCCGTTCACCTCGTGTCCCCAGCCGCCGGGGAGGCCGGCCCAGTCGATCGCGGTGATACCGGCGGGATTGTCACCGGTCGCGGCCAGAGCGGGGGCCGCGACGACCGCAAGCGGGGCGGTCACCAGGGCTCCCGCGACGGCGATCCGCACCGCGGACCGCTTCATGCGGACCGAATTGGTTATGGAAGGCAATGGCTTTCCTTTCCGAGGGGATTGATGTTCGATGCAGGTTCGCGGGGCCATCGGGCGGGGCATTTCGAAGCGTGGCCCGCGAGGCAGATCTGCTGTTCGCGCGGCGGCAGCTGCGCGCGCGGGCCACCTGATTCAGTGTGCCGGGCGACCGCGACGGTGCCATCGTCGCCGGGCAGGCTTTTCCTGTACTCCCGGTGCGGTAGCCGATCCGCGATCGGGTGCCGCGCGTACGCCGGAGGTGGTACTGCCGCTGGTCCTCGACCGGATCAGGGAGGCCGCAGTAGCCAGTCCCGGATGCCGGGGATGCTGTAGGCGATTCGCCAGGTCCCGAAGTGCTGTGAGGGTCCGTCGCCTGCAGCGGGCACGGTGCCGGGAAGTAGCGACACATAGTTGATCGGTGCGCCCCGAGAGGCCATCGCGGCAACATCGATGGCGGCCTGTTCCGGAGTCGCGCGGCCGTCCCAGGCGGCGGTCGTGACCTCGGCGCCGGCCTGTTCGACGACCGCCATGATCTCGTTCTCGCCGGGGTAAGCCTTCGTATCACCCTGGGATACGGTGACCCACAGTCGTTTTCGCGCCAGCGGCGCGGCTTGGTCGGCGGGCCACTGGCCCGCGACGATGTAGGAGGATGCGAACAGGTCGGGGTAGCGGATGTTCATTCCCAGTGCCATCATCGCGCCCATCGATTGGCCGGTCGCGTGCAGACGGGATGGATCGATGGAGTACCGCCCGAGGAGGTCGTGCACCAGGCTGATCGTCGTGTCGAACAGCGGCGACGGCCGGTAGTCGTCACTGATCACGACGGAGTCGTATTGCGGTGCGACGACGAAGCATTCGTGCCGGGCCTGATCCTGTGGGTCGGCCCAGCACACGGCGCCGAGTCCCTGGACGAGAGGGCCTTTCACGTCACCGCCGGCGATGCTGGCGTCGTGCATGAAAAGCACCAGCGGGTATCGGCGTGACGGGTTGTAGTTTCTGGGGACGAACAGGTTGTATCGCAGGACCCGGCCGGTCGTGGGTTCGGTGAACGACTTCTGCTCGAACAGGTCCACCAGGGGGTCTACGGCGTGGCCGGTGGTGATCGCGGCTCCAGCGGCGTAGCTCTGCCTGTCGGTGGTCGTGATCGGACCGGTCTGGGTGACGGTGGCGGCCGCCGGTGTGAGGGTCAGGTGGAAGGCGGAGCCCAGCGCTGGTCCGGCGGCATAGGGGTCATGTCCGTCGGACGGCGAGGGGGGTGCGGTCGTGCTCGGTGGCGCGGAACCCGGTGGCAGGCCCCACAATTGCGCCACCGGATCCGACGGGGACAGCTCCACGATCACGTAGCGGCCGTCGGCTGGGCTGGCGGTCACCGCGGTGGCGGTGTTGGCGTAGACCTTGGTGACGGTGCGGCCGGCCACGGAGTACGCCGAGGTGCTCAGTGCCGACGTGGCGATGCCGGTGTCGTACTCGACGGCGACGGCGATCAGTTTCTGGCCGTCACCGAACACTCGGGTGATCGCGGTCGCTCCGCGGATGCGACCTGCTGGAGTGCCGGTCGAGCATGCGGCCGCGAGTGCGGCGGCCGTTCCCGCGCCGATGCTGCCGAGGAGAAATCGGCGCCTGTTCATCGCAGCTCCTGTTCCTGTACTGTCACTGGGCATTCCAGCCGAGGCCGAGCTATGGGTGCAGCTCCCACAGCATCGCGACGATCCTGTCGGCGGCCCGCTCGGCGGCGCCCGCGGCGTACGGGGAATCCTGGGCGGCGTAGGTCGCATGCTCGTAATCCCAGGAGCGGGCCATGTTCTTGTCGCCGCCGTCGAGCATCGACAGCACGAAGGTGATCGGAAACGGTGACCGCTGCTTGATGAACATCGCGGTGGCGCTGGACAATTCGGGAGCAACTCCGGCCAAGGCGCCCGCGCCGATCCACAGCACCCGGATCAGGGTGTCGCGTGCCGGGCCCGGTGTCGTGTCGAGGGTCCGCACGGGGGTGGTGACGTGGTTGCTGCCCCGCAGTCCCGGCAGTGAAAGCGAGTCGGTGACCAGCAGTAACTGTGCTGGCGCGGACGCGGAGGTATCGATGGTCTCGGTGACGCGCACGGCCTCGCTGCCCAGCCGTTCACCCTGCAATGCCAGCAGCAGCCACCCTGCTTCGTGGGAGTCGACCGTCGCCCACCGCAGATCGCGGCCGATCGTGTACCGGTTCGACACGTATGCCGGGGCTTGGTCGCCGCAGGCGCCGACGAGGAAGAATCCGAGTGTGCCGCCGCCGTACTGGCGTTCGACGTGGTCGACGGCCGCGCCGGCGAGGTCGGCGGTCACCGCGAGTCCGCCGTCGCTCATCACCGACGCTGACATCACCGCGGACTGCACGTCGTAGTTCATCAGGACGGCGATCGGGTGACCGGCGGTGTCGTCGATGCGCGCGATGGCCAGTGTCTTGTCCGACGGAAGCGACTGCCCGGCCCCGAGCCACCATCCGTCGGCGGTGCGGGCATTACGGTTCACGTTCACTTCGCAATGTCCGGTGGCGCAACCGATGCGGGCGGACCGCAAAGCGGTGACCGCGGTGTCCGCGGCGGCGGCCGCCGCGGCCGTCACCCGGTTCGCCAGTGTCACCGATTTCGTGGCCTCGGCGGAAGGCAGGCCTGACACGGTGATCGCGTGCGGGGTCGAGAAGGTGTGCGTCACCTGCACCAGAACGTTCCGGTCGGTGGTCGTGGTCGCGGCGGCGACGGCGGTGCGGACGCGCGTGACGAGGTCGGCGGGCAGAGAAGTGAAGTCGGCGACCACCAGCGCGATCCGCGTCGTGTCGTCGTCCACCACCAGGACTCGGACGTACAGGTCGTCGTGCACGGTGGTGAAACCTTGCATGGGCAGCAGATCCGGGCTGATGGGAATCACCGCTTTGCCCGCCCCGGCGCGCAGGTTCACCGGGGGTACGGCGCAGGTGGCTCCTGTCTCGGCGATCGTGACGGCCGCTGCGGTGCCGCCCAGCAGAGTTCGCCGTGAAATGTTCACTGCGGGAGGACATTCCCTTCACCGTTATAGGGCCGGTCATCCGGATCGGTGCGGTGGTTCAGTTCAGGAACCGGCCGGGTTTGGCCAGCCATCGGTCCATGTGGTCGTAGGTGGTCCGGAGTGTGTCGCCGTACTGTCCGGGTTTCTGGGCACATTCCTGGCAGGGGGTGATGATGTGGGATGCGCCGTCGACGAAGGCGATGGACTTGTCCTTGCTGCCGGCGACCTGATAGATCTTCTCGGCCGCGAGGAATTCCCAGTGCCCGGTCATACCCATGGTGAGTAGCGGCACGGTGATCCCGGGGGCGGCGCCGATCGGGGTGGTGTTGCTGGAGGCCCAGTCCACACCGGTGAGACCGTCGGCGTGGTAGGCGAAGTCGGGGCCGACGCGGATGGCGAAGGTGGACAGGAATCGCTTCACCGAGGTCTTCAGCGCGTCCGTCGCATAGGTGCCGGACGTGGGCTGGAGGTTGCTCGGCGGCCGCACCGTGTGGACCACCTCGGTGGTCTCGGTGCCGTCGGCGTGCAGCAGCGGCCAGGCGTCGGTGGTGTGGGCCAGGTACGACGGGTCCTGGGGGAAGAATCTGTTGTCCGGAACGAGGTAGTTCGCGCCGGGCACGGTCATCGAATCGTCGTCGGGAAATCGGGCTGTGCCCGCGGCGATCTCGGCCTTGCGGGTCTGGGCGTCGGCGATCAGCCGGTTCATCCGGGCGGCCACCCCGCGCTGGAACGCGGCGGTGAACGATGGAGTGTAGTGCGAGCCGGTGGGTGTGAATCCGTTGGCCGGGTCGTACAGGTCCAGCGCCGGATCTCGTGTGGCCGGGTCGTTTTCGTCGGTGATGGCAGGGTCGAGGCTGAGCAAGGTCATCGTGGAGATGCCGTAGTTGGCATCCGCGAGGAGAATTCCGTCCGCTTTCGGCAGGTGTGCCACAGCCTCGCTGCACGGCGCGATCTTCTCCGGGCCATTGCAGGCCTGTACGCCGTTCTCGGCGATGTTCTGGTACGACGCCATCATCGCGCCGCCTCCGCTGTGGCCGAACAGGACGACTTTCTTCACCGTCGGCAGGCCACGCAGGTAGCCGACGCCTTCGGCGGCGCCGGTCATCCAGGTTTCGGTGTCGAGGTCGTTGGAGGCCCCGTTCTTGCCGGCCGAGCCGTCGGCGCACAAGACGGTGTATACCCGCTTCGACAGTTCGGTGCAGGCCGAGAACTGGAAGTAGTCCTGCTCGGCGTGCATCACGAAGACGGCGATCGCCGCTTTGTCTGTCCGGACGGCCGGACTGTAGAGCGCGCCGACCACACCGTCGCCCAGCACGACCGCCTCGGGCGCTGACGCCACTACAGTGGTGGTCCCGGTGCTGCTGGAGGTGCAGGCGGTGGCCGCCGCGGCGAGCAGCGCCGCGACGGCGCCCGGGATCGCGCGGCGAACGGACTTCCGGATGCGGCCGGTCACGATGTGGCGCCTCCGGTGAGGTCGTAGACGGCCAGGCCGTCGAAGTGCCGGACCGGGTAGTGGGCCGACACCCAGTCGTAGATGTCGGTGTGGCCGACCGGGTGCCACCAGCCGGCCTCGGGACTGTAGGGCGGCAGACCGGCGGGAACCGGTGTCTTGCTCGTGCGCAAGGTGTCGGGCAACTTGATCTCCGGCACGAGGTAGTAGCCGATCCGGTGGGTGCGGACCAGGTCCTGGAATTGGGCCAGGGTGGGCACGGGGTCCTGGGCGATGAAGCCGCCGATGGCCATGACCGGGGTGCGGCTGGCCAGTTCGAGCTCGGCGGCCGGACCGGACCGGTCGATCGCGGCGGACCAGCGGGTATCGGTGGCTTTCAGCAGGGCGACCACGCGCGGGTCGTAGTCGCCGGTACCGAGCAACACGCCTATCAGGCTCTGGAATGGTTGGGCCGCACCGGATTTCGACTCATGGCGGGCCGGGCCCACGAACAGCACGCTGCCGATGTGAGCCTGCGGCAGGGTCGCGGCGGTGTAGGCGGCGGATCCCGCGAGCCCGCCCACGAGGCCGAGCACCAGCAGCATCGCAGTGGCCCGGGTGGGCACCCGCCGGGAGACCGCCCCGACCGCCGTCGCGACCAGCGCGAGCACTGCGACCACGGTGATCACGAGGATGGTCCAGCGCAGCCACGGCTGCCACGCGGGGTTACGGTGCAGCAGAACGAAAGCCCAGATTCCGGCGGCCGCGATCAGCAGCGCGGCCGCGGTCTTGCCGTACACATCCCCGCGTCGCCGCCACGCCTCGTGTGCGCCGAGTGCGACACTGCCGGCGATCGCCGGTGCCACAGCGAGGGTGTAGTAGGCGTGCAGGCCGGTCTGCATGGCGGAGAACACCACGGAATCGATCAGCAGCCACAGCCCGCACAGCAGTGCCGCCCCGCGCACCAGATCGGTGCGGGGTTCGCGCCATCGCAGGATCAGCACCAGCACGAACGCCACCAGCGCTGCGGGCAGCAGCCAGGAGATCTCCACACCGATCTCCCCGCCGAACATTCGCGTCAGGCCGCGGTCCTGCCCACCGAGGTTGAACATCGGCAACCGGTAGCCCGGCGGCGGTGCCGAGAACAGATTCTGGCCGAAGCCGCTGTCCCCGGAATAGCGCGCGAATCCGTTGTAGCCGAAGACCAGATCCAAGAAGGTGTTGTTCGTGGACCCGGCCAGATAGGGACGCATGGACGTGGGCCAGACGATGGTCAGCAGCACATACCACCCGGACGAGACGATCAGCGCCGCTGCAGCCGCGCTCAAGTGCAGCACTCGCCTGCCCACGGTGGTGGGTGCGACCAGCAGATAGGTCAACGCCAGCGCGGGCAGCACCATGAGGCCCTCGAGCATCTTGGCCAGGAACGCGAAACCCAGTGCGACACCAGCCCAGACCAGCCAGCGCATGCTCGCTTGCGGCAGGGCCCGGATCGTGCACCAGGCGGCGGCGGTCATCGCCAGCACCATTGCCGCGTCCGGGTTGTCGAACCGGAACATCAGCGCCACAACGGGAGTCACCGCGAGGACCAGCCCGGCCAACAGTCCGGCGCCGCGGCTGCGCGTCACGCGGGTGACCGCGTCGTACAGCAGCGCGACCGCGACGACGGCCATCAACGCCTGCGGAACCAGCAGGCTCGCGCTGGAGAAACCGAACAGCTTCCCGGAGATTCCCATGATCCATTGGGAGACAGGGGGTTTGTCGACGGTGATGAAGTTCGCCGGATCCAGGGAGCCGAACAGAATCGCTTTCCAGCTCCACGACCCGGACCAGGCGGCCGCCGCATAGAAGCTGTTACCCATGCCGTTGACGGTGATGTGCCACAGATACGCTGCCGCGGTACCGGCCAGCAGCAGGACCAGGCCCGCACGCTCCGACCGGCGGGCAGGCGGCAGCGCCCCGGACTCGGCGGAGAGCGGGGTGTTGGCGTCCGAACCGTTATCGGCGGTGGTCGCGACCGCCCGGGAAATCGTCACCGGACCAGCCTGCCGGGTGGTTTCGCCGCGGCCATCCGCCCCGGGCAGGCTTTTCCGTACTGCCTCAGGAGTAGTCGCTCGCTGTCGTCGCGTCGCCGGGATACCACTCCAGGTGTATATTGGCCGGCCGAGTCCGGCGGTGGCTCGGTGGACATCTACCCGGTCGTGTACCGAGGGCGCCGCCGGGCCTGGGCGCCGAGTGCGCGGTGGTGGACGAAGTGGTCGGTGCCGGGTAGATCGGTGCCGGGTGGGACGACCTTGTCGATCGCGTCGAGGACGTCGTCGTCGAGCCGGATGTCGGCGGCGGCCAGCGCGTCGTCGAGATGCCGCATTGTGCGCGGCCCGACGATGGTCGAGGTGATGGCGGGATGGCTGCCGACGAAGGCCAGGGCCAGCGTGGTCAGCGAGATACCCGCCTGCTCGGCGAGCACGTGCAGGGCCTGCACCGCGTCGAACCGCATTACGGACGTGAGGTCCTCGGCGGTGCTGACCGATCCCCGCATGAAAGGGCTCGCGGGATCGAATCGTGAACCCGCGGGCGCTTTTTCGCCGCGACGGTACTTCCCGGTCAACCAGCCACCGGCCAGCGGGCTCCACGGAATCATCGCCATCCGGTGCCGTCGGCAGGCGGGCAGCACCGCCTGCTCCACCGATCGGGCGAAGATCGAGTACTGCGACTGCTCGCACACGAATCGCTCGGTGTGCCGCCGCGCGGCTGCCCACTGGGCCTCCACGATCCAGTCCGCCGGAAACGAGGAGGAGCCCAGGTAGAGCACCTTGCCCTGGCGCACCAGGTCACTGAGCGCGCCGAGGGTTTCCTCGAGATCGGTGTCCCAGTCGAGCTTGTGCACCTGGTAGAGGTCGATGTAGTCGGTACCCAGACGCCGCAGACTGGCCTCGACCGCCTGGGTGATCCACCGCCGCGAGCCGCCGCGCTGGTTGGCATCCGGGCCCATCGGGTAGAAGCATTTGGTGGCGATCACGACCTCGTCGCGCCGCGTCCGTACCGCCTGCCCGACGATCTGTTCGCTCTGGCCACCGGAATACACGTCGGCGGTGTCGATGAAATTGATCCCGTTGTCCAAGGCGCGGCCGATGATCCCCAGGCAGTCGTCGACGTCCGTATTTCCCAACTGCCCGAACATCATCGAGCCCAGGCATTGGACGCTCACGGTGACACCGGTGACACCGAGTGTGCGGTACTGCATATTCTCCTTTCCTGCCGCAGAGGTCCGATCCTCAGCCGGCTGTGCGGGCTGCGTAGCGCTGTGTCCATTCCTTGCGGGATCGGATGGACAGGTCGACGTCGGTGGCCTGGGCCCGCAGTGCGCCGACGGTGGCCTGTTGTTTCGGGATGTGCTCGAACGGATCCCATTCGAGGAAGCGGCAGGCGTTCTGCCAGGTGATCTTGTCGATGTCGGCGTCCGGCGCGTCGGCGGCGTTCAGTTCGCGCAGGACGAATTCGGGGGCGTTGGGCCACAGTGAATCCGCATGGGGGAAGTCGCATTCCCAGGCGATGATGTCGATGCCGATCTTGTCGCGGTAGGTGAGCGCGGTGGGATCGGTGACGTAGCAGGCCATCACGTGCTCACGGAACACCTCGCTGGGCAGTTTGCCGCCGAAGTCGCGACGCAGCCACTTCTGGTTGGTGTAGTGCCGGTCGGCGCGGTCCAGGAAGAACGGGATCCAGCCGACACCGCCCTCGGACAGGGCGACCTTCAGGCCCGGGTAGGAGCGGAACGCCGGGCCCCACAACAGATCCTGCACGGTGATCTGAGAAATCGTGGGCGCCAGGCACATCAGATTGTCGATCGGTGCGTCCGGGGCCAGTCGCAGTGCGCCGAACCCCGCGCCGATGTGCAGGTTCATCACCGTGTGGTGGTCCTGCAACGCGGAAAATACCGGGCCCCAATAGTTCTGGTCGAAGTAGCTGGGCAGGCCCTCGAGGTGGGGGAGTTCGGGCATCGAGACCGAGCGGCAGCCCTTCGAGGCCAGGCGCTCGATCTCGGCCACGGCCAGCTGCGGATCCCACAGCGGCAGGATTCCGAGCGGGATGAACCGGCCCGGGTACGCACCGCACCAGTCCTCGATGTGCCAGTCGTTGTAGAGCTCGATGATCCGGACGGTGATCTCGTCCTTGACCTTCGCCAGATGCCCGGCGCTGAAGCCCGCGTAGGTCGGGAAGCACATCGAGGCGAGCACGCCGTTGGCGTTCATGTCCCGCACCCGCTCGTGCACGTCGTACACACCCGGGCGCATCTCGGCGTAACCGGCCGGATCGTGGTCCCACTCCTCGGGTGGCCAGGACACCACCGCGTTGAGGCCGGTGACGCCGACCGGGTTACCCCGGTACACCCAGCGGTCGATGCCCTGATCGTCGACGACGACGCGCGGCATCACGTCGGCCAACGCGGCCGGGGTGTGGTTCTTGAACATATCCGGCGGCTCGACGGCGTGGTCGTCGATGCTCACCAGGATCAGATCGTCGATATCCATGGCAAATTCTCGCTGTCTGTTCACCGACCCGGGAGTCGGGTCGGTCACATCTTCCGGAAATCCCAGCTGGTGATCTTCTGGGGTGACAGCCGCAACCAGGCGTGGCGGCCGTCGTAGTGCATCTCGTCGCGGCCGGTGTACTTGCGGGCGAACAGCCGCTCCGGTTCCGCGAGCACGGAATCCGTTGTGCCGGTGCGCGGTACCTCGCCGACGGGGTCGAGCCGGCCACGGATCTCCACGCCGCGCAGTTCGTTGAACGCGTGTCCGCCGTCGACGAGCACGGCGACCTGTGGATCGCGCGTGATGTCGGTCCAGCGCTGGCTTTTCACGACGGAGTTCAGCCACAGGGCGGTGCCGTCCCAGACGAACCACAGCGGGGTCAGGTGCGGTCCGTCCGGGCTGGAGGTGGCCACCCGGCAGGTGCGTTCCTGTGCGAGGAACGCGTCGACCTCGTCCCGGCTCATCGCGATCTTGCGGCCGCGGCGTTGTTCCTTCATCGAATCCTGTTCCCTTCCAGGGGTTTACCGGCCGAGCATGAACGTGACAACGGGCGTCGCCGCCGGAAACGATCCGGAAACACCAGCGGTGAAATACCCGTGGTCGGCGGTGAGAGTGATACCGGTGATCGAGGAGGCCGCCTCGCTGCACAGGAACAGCAGCGGCCCGGCCTGTTCGATCGGCTGTGACACCTCGACCCCGGCCGCATCCCGGTAGTCGGTGCCGAATCCGAGCCAGCGCTCGGCATTCGCGCGCGCCAGCGGGGTGTCGGTAGCGCCGGGGCAGATCGCGTTGATGCGGATTCCCTTGCTCCGCAATGTCAATGCCCGGGTGGCGACATAGGCGCAGACTGCCTGCTTGGCGAACATGTAGTCGGCCTTGCCCTGTTCGACCACCCAGCGTGCCGCGTCGTGGAAGTCCGGGATGGCCAGATACTCCTGCAGCAGTGGCAGATTCGACTCCCAGCCCAGACCCGCCGCCGAGGAGATCAAGCCGATCGCCGCACCGCGCGGCAGTAGATCATCTGCCAGCAGGCGGTCGATCAGGTAGCGGTGGCCGAGGAAGTTGATCCGCTCGATACCGGGCGTGCCGTCCGCGACACCCGCCGCGCCCAGCAGCGCGTGCACCGGGCCACCCAGCGACTCGACGGCCGTGTCGATGGAGTCGGTGTCGGCGAGGTCGATCGGGATCGCCTTCACCCCGTCGGCGGTGATCGGCGCGATGTCGGCCACCAGCACCTCCGCGCCCGCGTCGAGCGCGAGTTGTGCTGCCGCAGCGCCCATTCCGCTGGCTCCGCCGACGACCAGCACCCGCTTGCCGTCGAACCGGAACGCATCGAACAACGTCATTGTCTCTCCTGTCACTGAAGTTCCCGCAAGGTCTTTCGCGCCGATCAAGTGACCACGCCCGCGATCTTCAGATCGAGCACCTCTTCCGGGGCGAGGCCGAGTTCGGCGAGCACCTCGTCACCGTGTTCGTTGAATTCCGGTGCGCGCCCGGGTATCGCGGGCTGCTCACCGAATTGGACCGGGGCCGCGGCCAGGCGGAAGCGGGCCCCGGTGGCGGTCGCGCACTCCTGGACGTAGCCGTTGGCGACCGCCTGCGGGTCGGCTGCGGCCTCGAGCGTGTGCTGTACCACCGTCCACTGACCGGTGAAGGCGGACAACCGATTCCGCCAGTGTTCCAGCGGCCGCGCGGCGAACGCGGCGGTGAGGATCTCGATCGCCTCGCCGCTGTGCGCCATCAGCGCGGCGTGATCGGCGAAGCGCGGATCCCGCGCCAACTCGGGCCGCTCGATCGCTGCACAGATCGAAGGCCAGTAGCGGCCCGCCTGCAGGCAGGTGAACGAGAGCCAGCGCTCGTCGGCGGTGCAGTAGTTGCCGGTCAGTGGGTTCGATCGGGTACCCACCGGCGGCGGTGTCCACGGCACATCCAGCTGCAGCGATAGCGCCATCGCCTGACCCATGGACCAGATCGCGGTGCCCATCAGCGAGACGTCCGCCGTGGTGGCCTCGCCGGTGCGTTCCCGGTGGAACAGCGCACTCGCGATCCCGCCGGCGATGGTCATGCCGCCGATCGAGTCGCCGAATCCGGGTGCCGGTGGAACGGGAACGTGCCCGTACTCGGGCCGCATGACCCCCGCCGCGACGCCCGCCCGGGCCCAGAAAGCCAGCGAATCGTAGGCGCCGTGATCCGCCTCCGGGCCGCGCTCGCCCTGCCCGGTACCGCGCACATAGATCAGGCGCGGGTTGTGCACTCGCAGATCCTCGACGTCGATGCCGAGCTTCGTGCGCACGCCGGGCAGTTTGTTGGTCAGGAACACATCCGCCGTGGCGACCAGCCGGTACAGGACCTCGCGCCCGGCCTCGGAGGTCAGGTCCAGGCCGAGGCTCCGCTTACCGCGATTGGAATGCTCGAACAGCACGTGCACGTCGTCCGGCACGACCGCGATCCCGGAGGACGCCAGGCCCCGCATCGCGTCACCGCGTTCCACGTGCTCGATCTTGATCACGTCCGCGCCCCAGTCCGCCAGCAACGCGGAAGCCGCGGGCACGAACGTGTGCTCGGCGACCTCGACGATCCTGACACCCTGCATCACCGCAGTCACGGGCATCCTCCTGATTCCTCACCCGGCCGCCTCGGCGCACGGAATACTCTGTGCCCAAATACAATTCGAGCGCGCGCACCGGAGCACCTCTTGCGCGGCAACCGCTGCCGCTCCCCGTAATGCGATCACCGATCGCATTACTTGATTCGGTATTATGCGAGCGTTGATCGCACAATGTCAAGGTTCGGTACGACAGGACGGAGCGACATGCACTCTCACCCGCTGGACTCCGCGTCCCGGGGCCCGGCCACCCGCTCGTGCGAGCCGGGCCCGGCCGATGCCGCGGACATACCCGGTGCCGAGCCGGGATCGGCCCGCTGGTGGGCCGATCGCGCCACGACCGAGAATCGGCGCCGGCCGCGTGCCGGTGGCCTGTCCACCGCGCGGATCATCGAGGCCGCGCTGGAGTTGCTTCGCGAGGGCGGTGTGGACGCGCTCACCGTGCGCGCGGTCGCCGATCGGCTGAACACCCGCAGCGCCTCCCTGTACCGCCACATCGCCGGCCGCGAAGAACTGATCGCGCTCATCGCTGACCACGTCATGGGTGACATCCGCATCTCGCGCACCGGTCGAGGCTGGCGCGCCGACGTCGAAGCGTTGATGCACGAGATGCGCCGCGTCATGCTCTCCCAGCCCCTGCCCGCGTCAGCGGCCCGCAACACCGCCGGATACGGACCGAACACGCTGCGCCTCATCGATGCCGCCCTCGAGTTGTTCCTCGAGGCCGGGCTGGCACCAGAACAGGCCGCGTACACCACCACCGCCATGATCCAGCTCGTCGCCGGTGGCGCCGACATCCAGCGCAGTGCCGTGGGACGCGGCCCCAGCGGCGCCACCCGGTCCGCCGGATTCGCCGAACTCCTGCACGACCTGCCCGCCGACCGCTTCGCCGCCCTGCGCGCCGCCGGTGCCGACTACGTCGCGGCGCCCGCGGACGAGGTCTTCACCCATACCGTCCAGATCTTCCTGGACGGTATGGCAGCCCAGCTGGGCGGTCAGGACCGAGCCGGTCACAGGCGACGGTTCCGTCCGGTGTCGACCAGCCCGGATCGGTAGGCGAGCACGACCAACTGCGCCCGATCCCGGGCGTCGAGCTTGCTCATCGCCCGGTGCACGTGGGTTTTGACCGTCAACGGGGAAAGCACCAGATGCGCGGCGATGTCGTCGTTGGACAATCCGTGTGCGACCAGCGCGACGATCTCTCGTTCACGGTCGGTCAGAACGGAGAACACCCGGTCCGGATCGTGCGCTGTCGCGGGCGCCGAGCCGCTCGGGGCCGGTGCGGCTGCAAGTCGGGCGACCAGAGCGGTGGTGGCTTTCGGCGAGAGCAGAGCGTCGCCGCCCGCGACCACCCGGATACCGTCCAGCAGCACGGCCGGGTCGACGTTCTTGCCCAGGAAGCCGCTGGCGCCGCGCTGGATGGCCTCGATGACGTACTCGTCGTCCTCGAAGGTCGTCAGCACGATCACGTGCACGTCCGGCAGTGTTGAGTCACCAGTGATCCGCCCGGTGGCGGCGAGACCGTCGACGCCGGGCATCCGGATGTCCATGAGCACGACGTCGGGTTTCGTCGTGCGAGCCAGCGCCACCGCCTCCGCACCGTCCCCGGCCTGTCCCACGACCTGCATATCGGGTGCACTGTCGATCAACACCGCGAAGCCCGCCCGGATCAACGCCTGGTCGTCGGCCAGCAGAACTGAAATCGTCATACGGGTTCCTGTCCGGTCGATACCTGATCGGCCGCCAGCAAGGCACGGACCACGAACACCCCGTCGGCCGAGGGCCCCGTACTCAGATCGCCACCGACCGCGGCCACGCGTTCGCGCATGCCGACCAAGCCCTGGCCCGCACCGGCCCCGTCCGGATGTACACCGGGTGCGACACGATTGCGAACCTCGATGTCCACCCTCCCGGGAACGAACCGCATGGACAGATCGGCCTGCCCGTCGCCGTACTTCATGGCGTTGGTGAGCGACTCCTGGACCAGCCGAAACGCGGTGAGCTCGGTGATCGGATCCAGCTCCGCCGGTTTGCCCCGGGTCGTCCACCGCACGTCTAGCCCGGCGGCCCGCATCGACGCGATCATGCCGGGCAACTGATCCATCCCCGGCGCAGGCTGAACGAGGGCCACATCCTCGGACGTTCGCAGCAAGCCCAGCAACGTGTGCAACTCACCGAGGACCTGCCCACTGGCCTTGCGGACTTCCGTGACCGACCGCCGCGCATCCGCGGGACTGGTGTCGAGAACATGCAGCGCCACCCCGGAATGGACCGCGATGACCGCCACATGGTGCGCGACGACATCATGCAACTCCCGCGCGATGCGCACACGCTCGTCGACTACCCGCCGCTGGGCCTCCTGTTCCCGCGACTCCTCCGCTCGGCGCGCCCGCTCCTGCGCGGCCTCGATGACGGCGCGCTGAGCTCGCACCGCGACTCCCGCGGCAACCGCCAGCCCCGAGGTCGTCGCGATGAGGTAGGCGCCGTCACGATCGGTGAATACACCGTGGTGCGCGGCGATCGCGCCCAGAGTGATCACCGTATTGCCGACGCCCGCGGCGACGGCCCGCCACCGGGATCCCGCTGCCGCGACGCCGTACAGCGCGACCAGCGCCGGCACCCGATTCGGCGAATCCGGTGTCACAGTCAGCAGGTCGACCACCGAGATCGCCAGGCAGAACCCCCACACCGCCATCGGCGCGTAGCGCCGAACCGCCAGCGCGCCGCACGACAACGCCAGCAGTACCAGCATCACGGCATACATCTCCGCCGATCGAGGGCCGCCCCGAGTAGGCATCGAGGCCGCGGACACGAAGACGACGACGGCCAGCACGGCATCCCGGACGCCCGGCATACGCCAGCGCGTCCGGATCCCGGATACCAGCGTCGCGGAGACCACGGATGAACGGTAGCAACGAGGCTGTTCGTCGGCTCTGCCCGGCAATCGAGCCGAGAGCCTCTGAACAGCCAGTTTTTCCCGGATTACGACGGCAACCGTGGATCTGGGACCGGAAGATACTCCGCTGGGAGTACCCAGATGCCCGCCCGTTCCCTCCGACTACTACACCCGGAGTACCCGCGCCGAAAGGCGAAGACGAGGGGATGCTCCGTAGAGCATTCCCGCCCGGACTGAGATTCTCATTTCAGCGAATGTCATTCTCCGGAGGTCTTGTGATCGGTTCGCACCACCACCCGGGCGATCCATGGCGGCCCGTCTCGCTGCGGACTAGGGAGACACACCCAATGCAAGCTTCGTTCGTGGGTCCGTCATATCCAGTCAGGCGGCCGGGAGGCCCCCCGGTTGCGGACATTCCGGGCGTGGGCATCGCGCGGTTGCCCTCCGGGCTGCGCCTGGCCTGTGTCGACACCACCTTCGACTCCGACCCGTTCATCCTTCCCGCCTTCGAATCGATCGCCCGCACTGCGCCTGCCGGCGTCTGACTCCGCGACCGACCACGAGCACCCCACCCACGGCTTGCCACTGCCAAGAACGAGCAGGCATCTATCACGGCTGATCGAAGGCCGCCACAAGTGGCCCGGCAGCCATGACCGTGTTGTATCCCATCGCCTTTGAACCCGAATCTCATCGAAGTAGCTAGGTAGCACATCGTGGCTGAACCGACAGACATCCAACATTCACAGCCAATGGCAGCCGAGGACGCGGGCCGGATCGACTCCGCGCGCTGGGGGCGCTTGGTCGCGATCCTCGTCGCGCTGGTGCTGTACTCGGAGATCGCGCCGATGCAGCTCGGCATGGTTTCGATCATCGTGCCGAAATTCGCGGCGGCCTTCCCCGGCGCGGGAGCCGGCGTGACCTGGGCGGTCACCATCGTCGGCATCGCGGGCGGCGCCACCATGGCGCTGCTGGGCAAGCTCGGCGACCTGATCGGCAAGAAACGCATGACGCTCCTGTGTGGTCTGCTGTTCCTGATCGGCGCCCTGCTGTGCGTACTTACCTCGAGCTGGCCGCTGTTCCTGGTCGGGCGTGCCCTGGGCGGCGCGTCATGGGCGCTGACCGCGGTCGAGTACGGCCTCGTCCGAGACCTCTTGCCGCGCAAGTGGATCCCGGTCGCGATCGGTGTCATCGGGACCGGGTTCGGTATCGGCGCGGTGCTTACGCCCATCATTTGCGGTGCACTGACCGACCACTACAGCTGGCGGTCGGTGTTCTGGTTCCTCATCATCTATGTCGCGGTCACGACACCGCTGGTGATGGTCTTCGTCCCCGAGTCACCGTTCCGGGTCAAACAACGCCTCGACATCCTGGGCGCCGTACTGTTCGGCAGCTCCATCGGCCTCATCCTGCTGTACATCAGCGAGGGGTCGAGCTGGGGCTGGGGACGCGCCACCTGCCTGGCCTACCTCATCGTGGGTGTGGTTCTGCTCGCCGCGTTCATCGGATGGGAACTGCGGGTACCCGAGCCGATGATCGAGTTGTCGCTCCTGCGGTCCCGGGCAGTCGCGATCCCGATGGCGGTGGCATTCCTCATCACCCTGAGCATCGCCACAGTGAACATCATCATCGCTTATATGTTCCAGACACCGAAGGCTCCGCAACTGGAGGGGCAGGTCGTGGCGGGTGCGGCAGCCCAAGCGCACGTTCCGCCATCGCTTGTGGAGAAGTTCGTGACCTTCCGGGGCGACATCAGCTATGCCAACGGCTTCTCGGTCTTGCAGATGGCGCTGCACATCACCGTGTGGACCGCGTTGTTCGGCATGATCTTCGGCGTTGTCGGCGGCTGGCTGTGCCGCCGCATCGGCGCGCGCCTGCTACTGATCACCAGCGGCGTCTTCCTGCTCGTCGCCTGCGCGTTGTGGATCAAGTGGCACTCGACCTGGCAGGAGCAGGTGCTCATCGGCGTGCTGTACGGAATAACATTCGGGTTCTACTACGCCGCCAATCCCAACCTGCTCATCGATGCCGTCCCCGCCGAGCGTCAGGGAATCAGCGCCGGCATGCTGGCGGTCTTCGGTTCCATCGGCACCTCCGTCGGCACCGCCGTATTCACCGCGATCGTGGCCGCTCACCCCTTCCAGCTGGTCGCCAACCAAGGGGGAAAGACGATCGTCAGCAATATTCCGAACGTTTACACCGACACTGCCTACAGCCTGTCCTACATCGTGGTGGGCGTCGTACCGGCCGCCCTGGCAGTGCTGCTCGCCATCGCTTTGCGCACCGGTCGGACGCCCGCGCGCGGGGGTGCCTCCGAGGCGACTCTGTTGACCGCAGAGGGAGGCGCCGGAGCGGTCTGACGAACGCCGGAAAAGCCGCCGCTCGTTCGGGCAGGCAGGGCGGCTTCGACGGGCGCGAATTCGATGAAGCGGAACCATCGGCTGTCTTGCGGGGCTCCGACGAAGTGGATCCATCATCTGGATGCGCAGCCTCAACTTCCAGCGCGCGGTAGTCGCGCCCTGCTGCAAGCGGGCGCCGAGGCCGCTCGCGTCAGGCCGGGGAGGTGACCGCTCGGCTGTAGTGTCTGGCGAAGAACCGGACCGCGCTGTCGGCCTCGAACCGTGGCAGCTCCTTGTGCTTACCCGAGTTCACGTGCAATGACTTCTCCTTCGAGGCGAAGGCGTCGAACAGCACGAGACCCTCCTCGCGCGAGATATGTTCGTCGTCCCACTGCAGGTCGAACTCGATCGGGATGGTGATCTGCTTCGCCTTCTCGGCCAGGGCATCAGGCCAGTGCTGACCGAAGACCGCGGCCGTGATCCGGGGTTCGATCGCCACGAACGGTATGCCGATCGCGGTGCCCATGTTGATGCCCCAGAAGCCGACTGGCCCACCGGCGCCGATCTCCGGGAGTTCCTGCAGGGCGTCCAGGGTTGCCTGGTACTCGGGCACGGCGAGCTCGGCCAAGTGGTCGTTGTAGCGCACGACGATCGGGCCTTCCGGCTCGCCCGCCGCCCTGGCCCGGAACAGCTCGGCGGTTTCCGCCTCGTCGTGCCCGCTGCGTGGCCGGTCTCCGTGACCGGGCGCGTCGAGGACGGCGACGTGGTAGCCGCAGCCGGTCACGAGCAGGTGGGCTCGGCCGGACATCGCCGGGTGTTTCTTGTGGTTGCCGCCGCCGTGGGCCATCAGGATCAGGGGCGCGTGATCGGCCGGGCTGGAAGTCGGCGACCAGAGGACGCCGGGGACGCCGCCCACGGTGAAGTCGCGTTCGAGTATGCCGTTCGAGGACGATTCGGCGGTGAACTGCAGAGAATGCACAGGTAGTGCCTTTCGGGAGTGCCTTGTTGTCGAGGCGCTCCCGGCGACATTTACATCAATCGCCCGACCGTGACGAAAAGGGGGAGCACCCACTTGGATACAGCGTTCATGGGTCCCACCTCCTCGGACGATGTCGCGGTCACTGAAAACTACCAGCCGATCATGGTCCAGGCCAGCCCTTTTCGTCGCCACGTGGACAGATTCTCGACGGCATAGTTCGTGTGCTTCGTTTCTGTACAGTGAGCGAGATCCCAAGCAAGGTTTGGGATCTCGCTATCGGTTCTGCGGCAGGAGACCCCGGAGCGAGCGGAGGTTCCGCCTCAGCCGGTTCGTCCGGTGACAGCGTCGCCGAGTTCGGTGCCATCGAAGCTCTTCGGCAGTGTCAGGGACAGGATCTGGAATGGCTTGGTGGTCAGGTCGGTCGGGTTGCCGAACAGTTGAGTGCGTTCGGTTTGTGGAGCGGGGACGTACAGTCGGCGATCACCGCCGATGAAGCCACCGTCCGGGCTGATCAGCCGGGAATCCGATGCGAGTGTGACCATCTTCCCCGTGGGCGGCAGTAGCAGGATGCGGTGGTTGTTGATGTCCGAGAGGTAGAGGTTTCCCGCGGTGTCCATGGCGCACCCGCCCGAGAGGGGTATGTTTGCCAGCTGTTCGACGTGAGTGGCGAGTTCGTCGTCCGAGAGGCTGCCGTCGCGCAGGATGTCGGTCCTGATGCGCCGGAACGGGCCTGTGGGAGCCGCCCAGTAGAGCCAGACTCCGTCGGCGCTCAGCTCGATCAGGTCGCTCTTCGGTGTCTTGTGCCGGTTCTGGTGCGCACCGGCCGCGGGTGTCGTTGTGGGCGTGGGTGTTTCGACCGCCAGCATCTCCTTGCGTCCCGAGAGGCGGCGCAGGGTCGTGCCTGTTGCCAGGTCGTGGACGATGAGTGCGCCGAGGCCGGATTCACTCAGGTAGATGATGCCTCGGGAGATTCGCAGATCGTTCAGCTGCGCGCCGTTCGGCAGGATGTCGCTGCCGAACCGGATGACGTTCAGGACGTTCCCGGTCCTCGGATCGAGTTGGACCAGTTTCTGCGCTCCGGGTTTCGGGGTGGCCAGTTCCGGGGGTGACGCATCCGGCCGCAACCCGCCCTGGTCGACGCACCAGACCGTGTCGTCGGCGAAGATGTGCACCGAGTTGACGTAGACGAAGGCGTTCTGGCCGTCGTCACCTGCCTGCCACTCGTTCCACGTGTTACCGGGAAAGGCGGTGACGGTGCCGTCCGGCTCTCGGCGAGCGAGCGAGGGGGTCTGCTCGTGGCCGGGGAATCGCGGCAGGCCCAGGAACATGGTGTTGTCGCTGGTGAGTGCGACCTGGTTGGCCATCCACGGTGAGGTGGCCGCGACCGTGAGTGAGAGCAGCGGATCGGCCGGGGCCGGGCCACCGTTGTCGGTGTTACCTGCGCGGGTGCAGCCCTCGATCATGCTGAGACCGAAAGCGCCTGCTGCATAAGCGAATTGGCGACGTGTAATCTTCATCGACTACCTTCTCGTTCAAAATCAGCGGAAACGGGGAAGGACGTCCTCCCCGAATGTCCGCAGCATCTGCTTCAGTTGCGGCATCGGGCCGCGGTTGGCCAGCCAGAGACGGCGGATCCCGGCGGTGTGCAGTTCGCCGATGCGGTCGATCCAGTCGGCGACGTCTCCGGCCATACCCCAACGGTCCAGCGCGAATTGGGTGAGTCCGAGCCGATCCATGAGTGCTTCGTTGAGACCGCCGGAGTGCTGGTGATCGGCCAGGGTGTAGTTCCGCACGTACTCGCGCAGGGCGGTGTGCTGCTGCTCGGGCACGAGCCGGTCGGTGACCCCGTGTCGCATGCTGTGGTGCAGGATCGAGGCCAGCGAGGCCCGCACTTGTGCGCGCGCCGTGTTCCGGTCCGCGCCGAGTGCGCTGCGCACGGTGAACCACGGCTCGGCAGGCGTGCGGCCCCGCGCCTGCGCGCCGCGCGCGACCTGGCTCAGTGACCAGCTCACGACTTCGGCGGTGAGCCCGGTGCCGATGGAGACCGCGTCGCCGATCGCGCCCGCCAATTCGAGCATGCGTGGCCCCTCGGCCCCGACCGAGATCCGCACAGGTCCCCGGGATTCTCCGAAAGTCCTTATCTCCCTTCCCCGAAACGATCCGTGCCCGGTGGCGAGAACGTCACGGACGCAGGTGACGTACTCTTCGAGCCGGGCGCGGGTGGCCGGTTTCCGGCCGATGCTGCGCACTGCCGAGTCACCCGTCGCGATCTCCATGAACGCCCGGCCCGCGGTCAGCGAGTCGAGTGTGGCGAGGAAGGCCGCGGTTACCTGTGGGTCCCGGGTCCACGGGTTCGTCGGTCGCATGCCGACGAATGTTCGAGTCGTCCCGAGCGCCAGTAGCGTGACTCGCGCCGTGGCTTCGTTGAGCCGGAATCCGGTGTCGCCGATCCCAATCGAGTGCAGGCCGTAGCCGTCGGCCATGCGGGCGAGTTCGATGAGTTCGCTCGCGTGCGTGCGAGTGAAGACCGGCTCGGTAATCGTGAACTGCATCGCGAACTCGAGCGTCTCGCTCATGGTCCGCCCGGCAGCGCCACGATTCCGTCATCCTGGATGTGATCACCTGCGGTGAAGCCGAAAAGAGACTGGTTCACAGTTAATTTCGTGTCCATCCGGGACGTTCGCCGTGGTCTGCGCGCTCACTGTCGGCCCTGGGCACTCGGCAGGCGCATGTGGCGGCTGAGAACCGCGCGGGAAGTGCGCACATCCACGACCGCGAGGCCGGGGGCGAGCGCCGCGCGGGCTGCGGAATACCCGTTCTCCCCGTCGATCGTCGCGGACCGGACGCCTCCGAAGGCTTCGGCCAGCGCGGCGAGGTCGGGTGGGGGCACCACAGCGGCCTCGGCATCGTCGGTGTCCTTGCGAAGTCGCTGGTACTCGGTGCCGAGGGCCTCGTCGTTGAGGATGAACAAGGTGAGGTCGACGCCGGACCGGATGGCGGTGTCGAGTTCCTGAGCGTGCATCATGAACCCGGCATCGCCCTCGAACACAACGGTTTTGCGTCCGGGCGCGCCGAGCGCGACACCGATTGCCGTGGTCAGGGTCTGCCCGATCGAGCCGAAGCCTTGTGCGGCGAAGAACCGGCCGTGGCGTGGTGCGCCGAGGAACGCTGCGGCGAACCCGGAGCAGTGCCCGTTGCTGATGACGACGATCGCGTCGTCGGGGATGTGGGTGCTGATCTCGGCGACGGCCCGCCGGGGGTCCACGGTGCCCGGTGCGATGGGCGGGGCGAAATCGCGCAGGTCCTCTTGCCAACATTCGGTGGATGGTCCTGTGGGGGTGAACCACGGCCGTCTCGTGGCTTCGGCATCGGTGAGGGCGACCAGGTGCGTCATGGCGCCCGCCGCGGTGGCCGGTAGAACCTCGCCCTTGCCGGCTTCGTCCACCACCTTGATCACGCGGGCGTCGGCGAACAACCTTCCGCTCTGCGTCGTGCTTCGGCCCATGCTCGCGCCGACCGCGATCACCAGATCCGCTCGGCGCAGAACGCGTTCGGCCGCGGGATGCGCCAATCCACCGGCGATCCCGAGATCGAGGTCGTGGCCGTCGAAGAGTCCCTTGGCGGGAAGGGTTGTCGCCAGTGCGGCACCGAAACGATCAGCGAGCACTCGCATCGAGTCGGCCGCTTCGAAGGCGCCCTTGCCTGCGATCAGCACCGGCCGTGCCGCCGTGGTCAGCAGTTCGTGCAGGTGTTGCGCGGCCGAGAGGTCATCGCTGTCGTCCACCAGGATCGTGCGGGCCAGGTCCGGATCAGCTGCCCGCACAGGTGCCGTGAGCAGGTCGGCCGCGATCCCGAGCACCACGGGACGCCGCGTGCCTTCGGTCAGTGCGATCGCATCGGCCAGCGCGGCGGCAGGGTGCTCGTCGAGCGTCATCCGCCGGTAGGTCGCCTCACACGAGGTGACGAAGGCTTCCTGGTCGAACGTCTGCGCCCCTTGGTAACCGGCCGGGGTCTCGGCCGCGATCAGCACGAGTGGCGACCGGTTGCGCGAGGCGACGACCAGCGATGTAGCCACATGGGTGAGTCCTGGTCCGTGGGTCACCGAGCAGATGCCGGTGTGGCCCGAGGACCATCGGTAGCCTTCGGCCATCGCGACCGCGGCCGACTCGTGCCGTACTTCGACGATCGCCACACCCTGTTGCCGCAGCGCGAGGAACAGGTGCATGTTCCCGTCGCCCATCAGGCCGGGCACATGCGTGCACCCGGTTCGCGCGATCGCCTCGGCGAGTGCCTGGGCGTGCGTGCAGGTGGCTTCGACTTCTGTGATGGTGCTCAAAACTGGTACCTCCGCAATCCGCCGTCGACCGGAATGACCGTGCCGGTGATGTATCCGCCCAAGGGGGAAGCCAGGAGCGTGACGAGCCTGCCGATGTCCTCGGGCTCGCCGTAGCGACCGAGCGGAATCTCCTTGACGTGCTCGGCGCGGTCGGCGTCGGTGTAGTTGCGCAGCATCTGTTCGGACAAGATGCGTCCGGGAGCGATCGAGTTCACTGTCACGCCGTCCGGGCCCACCTCGCGGGACAGTCCTTTGGACCACGCGTGCATCGCCGCTTTCGCGCAGAACTCACCGCTCACGCGCGTGGGTTCGGACTTGCCGGTGATGTTGACGACGCGTCCCCAGCCGCGTTCGCGCATCGCGGGCAGGAACCGAGTGGTGAGCTTGCGCTGCGCGATGAAGTTCAACGTCATCGCCACGTCCCACTCCTCGTCGGTCGCGGTGAGCCCGGACGGTCGGCGCCCGCCAGCGCTGTTGATCAGGATGTCCACCTGTCCGAGTGCCTGTTCGGCCTTGGCGCGCACGGTTTCCCGCGCGGCGTCGTCGGTGACGTCGGCGGCGATCACGGCCGGTCGCGCAAGCCCTTGCGCGACCAGTTCGTCGGCGAACTCGGTCAACGCCGCCTCCCGGCGCGCGACGACGGCCAGCCGCACGCCCTCGCGCGCCAGGCAAGTCGCGATACCGCGACCGATGCCCGCGCTGGCTCCGGTGACCACGGCGCCGCGGTCCTTCAACTGCATATCCATATCTCTCCTTGGCTCAAGGGGTTTCGCGGCGCTGCCACGCGGGCGCGGTCTCGCCGGGGTGTAGTCGCGCGGTGACTTTGTCGCCGGACTGGATACCGCCCGGGCGGCGAGCGAGTTCCACTTTGAAAACCTGCGCACCGCTGCGGCAGGTGATCTCCGTGCGGTTGCCGAGGTATTCGACGAGGGTGACCTCGGCCGGGATCCCATCCGCTCCGTCGGCACGCGGCTCGACGACGAGCGCCTCGGGACGGATCAGCACGTCGATCGGTGCACCAGCTGCCGGGTGAGCGCCGTCGTTCCCGAGGGCGATCGGCACGACGGATCCGCCGTCGTGGGTGATCAGTTGTGCGGATCCGCCGTCGACGGCTGTGGCGGGCAGGACGTTGACCGGTCCGAGCGCTTCGGCGACGAACCGGTTCACCGGCCGGTCGTAGAGTTCGTCGGGGCTGCCGATCTGCTGGGCGATCCCGTTGCGCATGACGACGACCTTGTCCGACAGGGCCAGCGCTTCGGTGCGGTCGTGGGTGACGTAGAGCATGGTCAGCCCGAGTCTCCGTTGCAGCGAGTGGATTTCGGTGCGCATGCGGGTACGCAGTTCGGTGTCCAGATTGGACAGCGGTTCGTCCAGCAGGAGCAGTTTCGGCCTGGTGACCAGTCCGCGAGCCAGCACGACGCGTTGTTGCTGTCCGCCGCTCAGGCCGGTGGCCGGGCGCGGCCCGTAGCCGCCCAATCCGACCAGCTCCAGCATTTCCTCGGTGCGCTCGGCGATCTCCGCCTTGGGCAGCCGCTGCGCTTTGAGCCCGTAGGCGACGTTGGCGAAGACGGACATGTGCGGCCACAGGGCGTAGGACTGGAAAACCATGTTGACCGAGCGGCGTTCGGCACGCACATGCGTCTTGTCCGACGCCACGGTCCGGCCGTCGAGTGCGATCGTGCCGTCGCTGACGCGGTGCAATCCGGCGACGCATCGCAGGGTGGTGGTCTTGCCGCATCCGCTGGGCCCGAGCAGCGTGACGAACTCGCCCTGCTCGATGGTCAGGTCGAGTCCGGCCACGACGCGGTTGACGCCGTGGTAGGCCACCAGGTCCTGCACCTCGAGCACAGTCGTGGACCGCCGGTCCTGTCCGGGCACAGTCGTTTTCCGTCGTTCGACGCTGGTCATTTCTTCCTCTCCGCAAGCCGGAACAGGCCGCGCAGCACGCCCATCCCGGCGAAGATGACGACGAGTTGCAGTAGTCCCACCGCCGCCGCCTTGGTCAGTGCGCTGCTGGAGTCGTTCCACGCGACCACCGACAGCACGCCGGTGTCCGAGGTGGACAGCACGACCGCGACGTTGAGCTCACGCAGTGTCAGTACGAAGATCAGGATGAACGCGCTGATCACCGATGGTCGGATCAGTGGCACCAGGACCGACCACACCGTCTTCATCGGAGACACGCCGCAGACCTGCGATGCTTCCTCCAGCGAGCGGTCGATCTGCTGCACGCCGTTGGACACCAGCCGGACGGCGTGCGTGACCGAAATGGCCACCAGGCCGACCCCGATGAACGACAGCGTCCCGTAGAGCGGGGTACGGATCAGCAACAGCAGTAGACCGGTGCCCATCACCAGGCCGGGCACCGCGAGCGGCATCGTGGCCACGTACGTGAGTGCCCGCGCGGTGCGCACCTTGGCACGGTCGGCCAGATACACCACCGCGATTCCGACGACGATCGACAGGACGGGCACCGCGATCGCCAGTGCCAGTGAGTTCAACGTCGCGGTCCACACATCCGAGGTGGAGATCGAATCCCAAAGGTTGCGCAGCGACAGGTGCATGCCGGCCAGCGTCGGCGCGAGGTACTGCGACATCGCCATCAGCACCATCGCGATCAGCGGGATCACGAACGTGATCACCCCGTAGACCACGGTCACCACCCAGACCACCGCCGCGGTGACCCGGGACGGCCTGTTCTTCGTCTCGGAGTGTCCGCGCCCGCTGACCGACACGTACTTCGTCTCGTTTCGCACCGATCGCCCGTACAGGAACAGCCCGACCAGGCACACGATCATCAGCTCGCTGCTGACCGCGGCGGCGAACGGCAGATCCTGCGATTCGCTGTACAGCGCGTTGTATACGTTCACCGACAGGGGGGTGAACGCACCCCGCTGCCCCAGGATCTCCGGCACCGAGAACTCCCCGAGGGCAAGGATCCCGACGAACAGCACCGAGGACAGCAGCGACGCACGCAACAGCGGGAGCACGACCCGGAACGTCGTGTAGCCGATGCCGCGGCCGCACAACAGTGACGCCTCCTCCATCCGGCTGTCGATGCGGCTCATCGACGCCGACACGAACAGGTAGGCGTAGGGCACGTAGTGCGCGACGAGGACGAACACCATGCCGGGCACGGAAAGGATGTTCGGCTGTAGCCAGCCGGGGATGCCGATCGCGCCGAGCGCCTTGTCGATCACGCCGGTCTCCGGGGTGGCGAGCCACACCCAGGCCACCGCGGTGACGAACGGCGCCATGAACATCGATCCCATGCACAGGTTCTCGCGCAACCGCGAGCCACGCATGTCAAGCCGGACCGTCGTCCACGCCAGCGCCGTGGCCAGCGCGGTGGACAGCACACCCACGACGAGCGCGAAGCCGAGGGATTTGACCAGCAGGCCCAGCATCTTCCCGGTGGCGAACACCTTCACCACCGAGTGCAGGGTGAACCCGGCGGAAAGATCGGTGGCGTCGTTGGAGAACGCGGCGATGACGATGTAGACGATCGGCCCCGCGATCAGCACGAGGACGACAACCCAGGTCAGGACCAGCAGAAGCAGGTCCTGCGGTGAGCGCGATCGATTCGCGGGCGCTCCCGGCCGGGCCACCGAGGGGCGGGGAGTGGCGGCGCGCAATGTCGTGGTCATGAGGACACCTGGAACGTCTGGTCCCACTTGTCCACGAAGTCCTTCAGCTGATCACCCGCGTACCGTGGATCCCGCTGCCAGTCCACCCACACCTGCTGCGGCGCCTTGTACCACGGCAGCGTTCTGGCGAACCGCCGGTTCTCCTGCCAACCCTGGATCGTCGAGCGGCCACCGGTCGCCGTGGTCATCGCCTGCTGACCCGCCAGGCTCGACGACCATTCGGCGAACAGCCTCGCCGCGGCCGGGTGTGGCGCCTTGGACGGAATCTCCTGGTAGAACTGGCTGGCATTCATCGGCGAGATCGACGAGAACCGCACCGGTGCGCCGCTGGCGGCGAGTGGGCCGAAGATCGCGTCGTCGCCGAAGATCGTGGCGCTGTAGATGCCGGCCGAAACCTCTTGGGAGATCGTCTGGATGCTGGAGACGATCGCTGGTTGCTGCGCGGCAAGCTTTTTCAGGTAGCCCCAACCGTATTGATTCGCGAGATTCGCCGCGAGGTTGGCGTAGTAGGCCATGCCCGAGCCGCCGACGCCCGGGTCGATCAGCACGATCTTGCCTTTCAGCGCTGGATCGAGCATCCCCTCATAGGGGTTGGCGGCCAGTCTTTTCTGCGTGGCCTGCGGCACGGTCTTGGTGTTCCAGGCGATCGCGCCGGTCGTCTCGTACAGCGGGTACGCATACCCCGGAATCGTGCGATCGGCAGGATATTGGTCCGCGCTGCGCGGTGTATACCTGGCGAACCATTTGTCGCCGTTGAAATCCTGGAGCTGCCCGAGGTTGCTGGTCTGGTAAATGTCGGCCTCTACCTTGTTCGCCCGCTGCTGCATGCTGAACGTGGTCGCCAGCGTCGAGGATGCCTGCCGCTGAATGTTGACCTTGATCCCGTACTTCTGCGTGAATGCCCGGGTCCATTGCGCGACTTCGGACTGCACGATCGGGGTGTATATGGTCAGCGCCCCTTCCGCTTTCGCGGCGGTAACCAGTTCGCTCAGCGAGCCGGGGGTCGATCCTCTGCTCGCCCAAGGGCTCACCGGGCCGCTGTTCCCGCAGGCAGCTAGCGCCGAAGCCAGCAAGGCCAGCGCCACCGCGCCGTACCGCGCTTTCTCAGGGATCTTCGTCATCGTTGACTGCCTTTCCGGTCGGAACACGCGAAATCACTCAATCAACAGGCATCGTCCCCGGTCAACGCAGAGTTTTTTGGGGTGGCGAAAACCAAAACTAATCACCGGTGAGTGATAACCCGGGGCCACCGAGCCCATAAAAAGTTCTCGTTTGACCGGGCCCGGTGCGGCTCGGTTGAGTTGAGGAGAACCTTCGCGACTTCGAAATCCCTTGTGGGAGAACCAACCAGGAGAGTGGTAAATGTCTTCGGAACGCCCCATGTCCATTACCGTGGCGGGCGAGTGCATGGTCACCCGCCCGTTCGGGGTCCACAATGAGCCCGAGTTCGACGAGGTGCTCAACCGGCTGCGCTCGGCCGAGCTGACCTACGCGCACGTCGAGACGAACTTCGGGCACTTCTCCGAGGTCGAGGCCCCCGCGCGCGGCGACCAGGTCGGCAGCTACTTCCTGACCCACCCACAGGTCGCCGCCGACCTGCGGGCCGCGGGCGTGGACATCGTGTCGCTGGCCAACAACCACAGCATGGACTTCGGCGCGAAGGGCGTGCATGCCACGATCGCGCACTGCGACGCCGTGGGCCTGGCGCATGCCGGCACCGGCCGCGATCTCGAGGAGGCCCGCGAACCCGCTTACCTGGAGACCCACCAGGGCCGCGTCGCGCTGGTGTCGGTCAGTTCCGGCAACAAATCGCACGAGTGGGCCAGCCATCCCAAGGCCAGTCTGCCGGGGCGGGCCGGGGTGAACCCGCTGCGGCCGATCATGCGCTACCTCGTCGAACAAGAAGCCGCCGAACAGCTCAAGAACATCGGCCGTTCCCTGGGCATCCTGCGCGAGACCAAGGCCGGTGCGGAGGGCTCCAGCGGTCTGCTGATGAACGCCGAGCCCGGTGAGTTCAGCCTCGCCATGCCCACCGACCAGTCCACGACCGGCTCCAACCTGTGGCGGCCGTCGGACCACTTCGAGGTCCTGTCCAGCAGCAACACATGGGACCTGTCGGGCAACCTGCGTTCGGTGGCCGAGGCGGCGACGATGGCCGACCTGGTCATCGTGGCGCACCATTTCAGTGTGTCCGAGGGGCCGCGCGGCAACACGCCGCCGCGGTTCGTCCAGGAGTTCGCGCACGCCTGCATCGACGAGGGCGCCGACATCTTCGTCGGACACGGCTGGCACAAAACCCTCGGCATCGAGATCTACCGCGGCAAGCCGATCATCTACGGCCTCGGCAACTTCTTCGCCCAGTCCGAATTCGTCCGCCGCGTACCCTACGACGCCTTCGAGACCTGGGGCCACGACATCGAACGGCTGCAGACGCTGACCCCCGCGACACACCCCCTGCACCCCGGCCTGAACCAGGGCAACGAGACGTGGTGGAGTTCGGCGATCCTGGAGATCGACCTCGACGGCGGGACGCTGGACTCCATCCGCCTGCACCCGGTCGAATGCGGCCGTAAGGTCGGCCGCGAAGTCGACATCCGGCGCCCGATCGGACACGGCGAGCAGCCGCTGACCGACGGCCGCCCGTTCACCGCCCACGGCGAGGACGCCGAACGCATCCTCGAGCGCTACCAGCGCCTGTCCGCCGAATTCGGCACCACCCTGCAGATCGAAGGCGAATCCGGCCTGATCAAGGTCTGACCCGCAGCCTCGCGGGCCCGTGCGAATCCGCACGGGCCCGCGGATGGTGAGTGGTAGCGTGACACAAGCAAATTCGAAGACCGGAGGCGACGACGCCCGTGCGCACGCGAGGCCCTGACCAGCACCGGCTCCTGCACGGTCTCACCTTCGACCAGCTGCACGCGATCCGTACGATTGCGGCCACCGGGTCGTTCCGCGAAGCCAGCAAGATCCTGTGTCTCACCCAGCCCGCGATCTCGCAACGGGTCCGGCAGATCGAACGCATGCTCGGCGCCCCGATCTTCGAACGGCACTCCGGTGTCGGCGTCACCCTCACCGCGGCCGGCGAGACGATCCTGCAGTTCTGCGAACGCTCGATGCTGAGCCTCGACGAACTCGCCGCGGACCTCGAGTCGGCCCTGGCTCCCCCGAACGACTCCGAGTTGCGGATCATGGCGCCTTCGGACCTGATCGAGTATGTGCTCCTCCCGATGCTCGCCCCGTTCCACAGTCGGCAACCGCACGTCGAGGTACGGGTGCGTCAGTCGGTCGACCGCGCCGAGATCGTCAACATGCTCTCCTCGGGCAAGGTGGATCTGGCCTTCGACCGCTCGCCGACACACCCCTCGCTGACCACGCTCGCCCGCATGAACGAGCACCTGTACCTGGTCGCGCCCAGCGACCACGAACTACTGAAGCTCTCGCCCAAGGATCGCCCCGCGGCGATCGCGGACCATCCCTTCGTGACCTACGCACCCGGTATGCGCACCTGGAACCTCACCCAGCGCTGGGCGGCCAAGGTCGGCGCCACCATCGTGCCCACCATCGAAACCCGCAACGTTGCCCTCATGAAGCACGCGATCAAGCAGTACGGCACCCTGAGCATCCTGCCCGGCGTCGCCGTGTCACAGGAGATCCAGGACGGCAGCATGGTCGCCGTGGAAATCGCCGACATGCCGCTGACTCGCACCACAGCAATCGCCGCACATCCCGGTGAGGACCAGGCACCGGCCATCCACAGCTTCGTCGAGGAACTCGTCGCCGCCTACGCGCAACGCTCGGACACCACGGCCGCCGAAATCCGCTGGGTCGCACCCCAACAGGAATCCGCCACGAGCTGACACAGCCGCCGCGCCGACTCATTCTTCCTGCGTCGGATAGGCATCTCGACTATGCCCGGCACTCGCGTGGCTCGACCCGGTCGGCGCACCGGTAAGGCGCGTGACGAGTGCGCGCCGACTGCAGCCTTGCCGCCGACGCCGCCATCTCGGTGTCGACCGGACGGATCCTATGCGCGACGGTCTATCACACTGGTTGCTGACCAGTAGCCGTTCCTAAGGCGCTACTCGTTGCCGGAGCAGCCTGATCGCCGCCACCGAGAGGCAGATGTTCGGCCAGGACAGCGCCGACGAGCCGGATGATGGCTTGCCGGTCGGGGAAGATGCCGACGACGTCGGTGCGGCGGCGGATTTCCTTGTTCAACCGCTCTTGGGGATTGTTGGACCAGATCTGACGCCAGATCTGTTTCGGGAACGCGGTGAATACCAGCAGATCCGCGCGGGCGACATCGAGGTGACCGGCGACTTTCGGCAGCTTCTCTGCCAGCGCGTCGAGCATCCGATCATATTGCGCGGCAACCGATGTGGCGTCTGCTTGGTCGGAGAACGAGTGCAGCAGCGTCCGGACCCACGGCCAGGAACTTTTCGGGCAGACGCTCATCAGGTTGACCATGTAGTGGGTGCGGCAGCGCTGCCACGACGCGCCGGGCAGGGGGCGCCGATCGCTGCCACGAGCCCGGCGTGGGCATCGGAAGTGACGAGATTGACACCCGACAGGCCGCGGGCGACCAGGGTCACGGAAGAACGCCAGCCAACCAGCACCGTCCTCGCCGGAAGTGACTTGGATACCGGGGATTTCGCGGTATCGCTCGGCGTTGACGCCGGTGGCGACGAGGCAGTGCACGTTCACCACACGCCCGTTCTCGCGGACTTTCAGCACCAGGGCATCAGCGGCGGCGAACGTGTACGGGCACTGTCCAGTGGCCGGGTCCGGAACGCTTCGACCCGGCCGTCGAGGTCGCGGGCCATCATCGAGACCTACGATTTCGACAGGCTTTTGATGCCCAGGGATTCGACGAGTTTCTCCATCCGCCGTGTCGATACCCCGAGCAGGTAGCAGGTCGCCACCACCGAGGTGAGGGCTCGTTCGGCGCGTTTGCGGCGTTCGAGCAGCCAGCCCGGAAAGTAGCTGCCCGACCGTAATTTCGGGATCGCGACGTCGATCGTGCCGACACGGGTGTCGAAGTCTCGGTGCCGGTACCCGTTGCGGGAGTTGGTCCCGTCGGTACTGCGTTCGCCGTAGCCGGCGCCGCACATCGTGTCGGCCTCGGCGCTCATCAGCGATTGCACGAATGAGGACACGATCTCCCGCAGCAGGTCAGGGCTGTGAACGGCGAGTTGGTCTGTGAACGGAGCATTCGGGTCGATCCGCTGGACAGCGGTCATCGCGTGAACTTTCTCCTCGAAGACTTTGGTCGGTCTGGTGAGGATCACGCGGTGACCATCCTCTACTCGGCTACGACACGCTCAGACTTTGCTGATGCTGGGGGTCGTACACCACCTTGCCGGACGCAACCGCCATCCGAGTCCAGGGCAACGGTCGGCATGACGCTTCTGCTGGGGTAGCCACGACTCGCCGCGTCCGAGTGCGCTTGCCGCCAACTGGCGCGGAGCGCTTTCTTTGCCCAGTGGCTGGATCGCTTTGTGGGCCGGAGCTCTCTCGGCTAGTGGGTTCGTGAGCTGGGCGTGCGCTTGCGCGGGCCAGTACTGCTCGACAGATGATGTTCGGCGTCGGCCAGGAGCGCTGAGGGGGTTGTGGCCAGTGCTTCGGCCAGATCCCATAACCGGTCGATTTGCACGCTGCTATTGCCCAGCTCGATGCGGGCGATGGCCGGCCGGGACACTCCCGATGCGGCCGCGAGCTCGTCCCGGTTCATGCCGGAGGCTTCGCGGGCGCGGCGGACTGCGGCACCGACGGCGTCCCTCCTCATCTTGCGCACCTTCCGTTGTTGCGGAGACAGTGAGGCTTCCGGTACCGGCATGGCCGCATCATCGCACGCCACCGATGGTCCGCCCGCTCGTCATCCGCGCAGGGCGAACCGAATACCTGATCCGCAGCATATCTCATGCGATACAAGGACCAGTTAGGAGTGTGCGACACGCGGTGGCAAATCTGGCCTGATCGAACTCCGCGGTGCGAGGCTGTGGCGGGTCATCCAGCGGGCGTATCGAAGCCCCACTCTCCATCACCGTCACCGCAATATTCGAACAACCGAAAGGGACAGCAGTTGTCGACAGTGATCGCGAAGGGTGTCAACAAGGGGGTCAGCGCAGAGGCTGAGTCATGGCTCGCCGCAACGGATCTTGCTGGCAATCACAAGGCGGCTCTGCAGTTGTCACGAGCGGTGGACCCGGCACGGCATGGGTTCGCCCGTCGTCGCCCGCTGAGCTTGGACTGCTCGGTGGAACGCACGGAGTCGATCCTGGGTCTATTGAGAGCCGAGCAGGTACCGTCCGCCCAGGCCGTTGAAGCCTTGGAACGATGCCCACGCACCGATCGTCGCGACGCCGAGCGCCAGGCACGTCATGAGCAGTTCACCCGTGCGAAAGAACTTGTCAGGGCAGAACGCCATGCGCTGGGGCAGGAACTGTCCTCTGCGGTCGCGGAACACTGGGCACAGCACGGCATCGGCCCGAAATGGCGCGAGGCATGGATGTTCGATGCGGTCGCCACCTGGTGGATCCGGCGAGCGGGATGTGTGCCGGCCTTCTGGCTGGTCGGTGAGACCACGTTCGGGATGCTGCACCGATCGGGATGGCTCGCCTCCAACCACGCCATGCACTCGCTGTGCCAGGGCCGACGCTTTTACACCCGCTTCCACGGTGATCACGTCTCGGCGATGCCACCGACAGTCGTCGGTTTCGGTGTCGCCCGATTCATCGGCATGTATCGGCGACTGCACGAGGACCGCAGCCCGGACTGGGCCGAGGTCGCCGCTGAAGCGACCGATCCCACTGGCATGCCTCTGTTCTTCAACACCGCCGACGCAGAAGCTCAACAGCGATGGCTTGTCACCGATGGATGGGTTCGCCTCGACGACCACGGTTTGCGCCGCGGCGCACGAGCCCGTGCCGAGATCCGCAGACGGGCCGAACTCAAGGCGAAGAACATGGCTCCGGCGAGTACCCGCCGGTGATCGAGTCCATTGCCGACTTGTCGTTTCATTGCTGGCGCCAGCGTCCCTGGCGCCGCACCGGCAGTAGTTACGGGAGGTGATGATGCACGAGAAGGTCAACACGGATGATGCGGACTTGGGGAGGTTCGTTGTTCGCAGGATCAAGGAGTGGACCGCAGCTCTCGGCGAACAGCCAGCAGGAGTACCGGTTTGGGAATTCCCTCTGCGCGCGTTCGAAATCGCGGCCGATATGGCTCGCAGCGGGGCCGATCCAGACGCGCCACCGATGCCTGCTGAGGTATGCCTGGAGTTGTTGGCATACACCCCGATCCGGCTCCGCAGCCGCGACGGAGCCGAGGTCACCACCTGCCTCGCGCAATGGGCGAGCGATACCGGACAAACCGTCCTGGAAGTTGTCAGAGACTTCCAGGACGGGCACCACGGCGGTGAGTTCTCGTGGGAGGAAATCGATAGCGACGGAGTCCACCACACTCCGATCTACAGCAGGCGACCGTCATGAGGCCCGATACAGGCATAAGTCATCAGGCGTGGAAGGAAGCGGTAGGCCACAGAGGGGCGAGCTATTGCTGTGCAATTACCGCGACACGCGAATCTGTCAGTAGGACAAGCTGATTCGGAGGTAGCTGCCATATGGATCCATGGACTGACGGTGAAACCGACCCCGGGGAGCAGATGCTCGCCGAACTGTTGGCCGCTTACGGCCCGGACTGGCCCACACGGCTCACGCAGAACGTGCGATTCGATCCCAATGCCGAACCCATCGAGTTCGCCCCACCGGACACCGATGCCATCGTTGTGAGAAAAGTCTTCCTTCGGTTGGCACTAGCGGAGGCCGAGCAGTTCAAACGACTGGGCAGGAAGTCTGGCCGCACACCTAGTGAACTGGTATCGACCTGGATCGCGGCCCGCCTCCGCACCGAGCCCGACACCGATACGGTCCCCGACGAGGCCGATCCGCAACAGTAGCCGGGCCCGCATACGTTCATCGGCAACGAGAACCGGGTGCTGGTCAAACTGCCAGTTGGCGTTGTGATCGGCATCGTCCTCCAACATCGTCACTGACCGCAAACTCGATGTGAGCGATATGGTCCAGTCGTCATGAACACGGCGGCAAACGGCCCTGTGAATTCGTTATTCGATTTCCGTTGGCGCATCACCATGATGTCAGTGGCCTAATTGTCTGTCTTCTGGTCGATCGAGTCGAGGAACTCGGCGAACTCCTCGGGGTGGGCGATCGGCAGGAGGTCGTTTTGCAGGTCGTGAGTGGAGTCGTAGGTCTGATTGCCGAATTTCATCCGACTGTGGTCACTGATCAACGCCATCTCGGCGAGTTGGGCCACCGTCTGCAGCTCTGCTGTGACCGGCCCGGGGTCGACGTCATGCGGAGAGCCGAACCTGCCACCTGGTCCTGGTGCGGAGTCCACGTAGAACCCTTCCTGCTTGTCTTTGTTCAGCTGCTGGATCTGTGCCGGGCTCTTCAGCGGCGCAATGTTGTCGTAGTCCCCCCAGAACGGGCCCAGGGCCCGACTGTAGTCGTCGGTGGCCTCGATCTTGTCCGGGTGCTTGGTTGAAAAACTGAGATGCTGTGCCGGGAACTCGCTGGTCCCGTGGCCGTCGCTCCAGTTCTGTTGGGCGGTGTCGTATACTGCGTTAGCCCGAGCCAGCTCTTCACGAGCCAGGATCAGCAACGACCGCGCCCGCCCGGCGGAACCGCGTCCGAGCAATACCTCTGCATCGCTGATCAGCCCGACCACGTTGGTCATCAATGTCCGCCAATACCAGCGGGACCGCTGCGGATTCATTCTCACACCCACTACTGCATGATGACGTACTGCACGCGCTCTATTCCGATGTTTGGGCGCAGTTGGTCAGATCGATGAATCTCGACGGCGCCCGGACGGGCGCGATGCCGTATCAGCGAAATCCGACGTCACGATGAAGTCGATGTCGCTCACTCTCCTACGCTGTAGCGCTGATAGGCGGTTCGGCACGACCGCCCCGGGGCGGCCTCCGGCGTGCTCGCTTCCATCTTCAGCTGATGATCGCCATGTAGCGGCGTGCCACAGTCTGGGCCGGCCGCGGATGAAGGTTGCGACGTGAACGGGCGCGCATCGGCACGCTGGCGGATGTCGTTGATGTGTGCCATGGATGACGATTGGAGTGGGCGGCGAGCGGGCAATGAAGGCGATATCGATCTTCTGCGGTTCGACCTCATCGTCGATACCTTGTCGTAACTGTGACCGAGCCTCGTCTGTTGCCCTTGGCGATCGGGCTGCTGGGGTGACTGGGCTCGGGCAAAAGTTCGCTGATTTCGTTGACGCGGCTCAGTTGGAAAGCAGAAGAACTCCAGGCCGGAGATCACCGTATCTGTGTGTGCCGTTTAGGCCGTGGAGGCCAGCGACTCACGCAACAGGGCGGCGGTGGATAAGCGGTCCGACTCGATCAATGCCAACGAGGCATTCTGGTGCTGGCGTCCGCTGACATCGGGGCGGGCGAGGCAAGCGCTGTCCATGTGGCCGTCAACCGCTATAACTGTGTAATGCGGTGTCTGGCGTTATCGCGGCACTGCACAATCAGGCGGGTGCTGGCTAACCGTCCCTGACATTGGTGCGTATTAAGCGATAGAGGCCAGCATCGGGGACCTGCTCGCCTTCGTCGATTAGTTGTGCGAGCGTCCTTGTGATAGGTGCAAGTAGGATACGAAGTTGCCCATAGTGTCCACCGCTACTTCGGATCAGACGTCTGTAGTAGTCGTATACCCGATTGTAGAATAATTTATCAGGAATTTCTGACTGCAGGGCTCGTAGAGGTGCAGGCGCGAAAATATATTCTCCGTTTGTGACGAGCGTCCAAATATACATAGAAACAGCTTGGCGCTTATTGTTGTCGAGCATCGGGTTCTGCCCCGAGGAACTACTTGACAGGCTATCTAGCAGATAGTTCCAGGAATCCGTGTCTATTGCCCAATCTTGAAGCGCGATCCGACGCTTCCGGTAGTCGATCAGAGAGGAGCTTTCTTCTAGTTCGAGTGCAAGTCTGCGAACTGAGTTTGCAAAAATATATTCAGACTCCGACCAGGCTCGGAATTGCGATCGCCCAGCTGGTTTGTACGGGATGTCAAGATATGCAGCGGCTTCGTTCTGCGCTCCGCCCATGGATAATTGAACAAGTTTGATCGCAGCGAGCCGTCTGGCTGTGCGAAGGTTTCTAGTAGGCACTGACGAGAAATGCTTGTCCCACCATCCCGGCTCGAGAAATGACGGAATGCTGCAGGGGGCAAAGTTATAGGAATGAAGTCTACGTCTATCTCGAACATCTCGGGTACTGGTCATGCCAACTGTGTTGAAGTACTCCATGATCGGTGCAGAGATTTTCTTAAATTTTTTCGAGCACGTGATGGATTGTAGATTCACGTTGTGCGCCCAAGTCGCGTCATTTTTTTCTCTATCAGGGTATGCGGCCTGGAACATGAAATTAACGAGGTCGTAGACCTCGGTGCTGTTCAGGATTGCGTCTGCGGTCGACAGTAGAGCTGCGGACCTGATCGGGGTAGTTGGCGGTGAATCGATAGGAGATTCTTTTCTGTAAGACTTAGGGTAGCGTAGAGCAAGACTCTCAACGTGAGCATCTACGGCATACCGCAAATTGGCCTTCACGAAATCGGAAGACTTTGGCCAGGATGCGGTAATCAATGCGGCCGTCAGGCGGAGATCGGTTATATTGAACTCCTCGTGTGTAATATTGCCGTGAAGTACATTTAGAATTCGTTTCTGGCAGTTAATTATCTCTGCGTCTGGTTTATCTACGTGTGAATACTCTGCGGCTTTCAAGTAGGTGCGGCAGAGCCTATCGGCCGATCGTCGATGTGAGATGTCTGTTGATATTCGGCATTGCGACGGGTGCGCAACGAGGGAGTTTGGATTCCATATCAGGCTGTCGCTGAGCGCGCTGCGTCGTGCGTGGAATGATTCTCGTGGGCACTGATCTGATAGGATGCAGTTATGTTCAATGCATGCGAAGGCGACAGGTAGGTGCCAGTATTTCATCCGGGCGCCGCCAAGCTGCCGTTGCATTTCTGTCGAATTCCCCGTTAGGCATTGTGGGCAGAACCTAGGGGTTATGTGAAATATCCATTTATCCCATCTTCCTGCAAGCGATAATCCGATAGAGGGATATGCGTCCTTCCATGGGGAAAGGGTCAGGTTTTCAACCTCGGATTCGTTTAACTGGGTTACAGTCATGAACCGTTCCAACTCCGCATCGGACAACTGCAGTAGTTTTCTTCCGTTCACGAAGTCTGGGCGGTTCGCAGCCAACCCTGATGCTTGACAGAACTGCAATGGAGTCAGGTCGAGACGGTGTGCTGACCGCAACACGTATCCAACCAGGGACTCACCTGCCAGTGGCACCAAGCTGCGAGGAAGCCGGGACCCTCGTGGTGGGGTACTCCTGCGGCTCACGTCGGCTGTGCCCAACGACTCTGTCGTGTCAGAACCATCCGCTGACCGTAGGGCACCAAGCTCTGACCGGCCAGCCAAACGTGTCAAGTCGTGTGGTGATCCTATGAAGCAGAGCCAATGACCGCACGAGTGGTGGTGACAACTAAGACTTGTATGTGACAACTATGATCTGTCGTCACAGGCTCGCGGAAATGGGGTATTTCCCCGATGGTCGGTGTCGGTGGGGCGTGTCAGTATCGAGACATGTATCCGTCCATGCCCGCCTTCGATGCCCGTGGGGTCGAGTCCACCGCGCCGCGAATGCAGCGGCGGTCCGGGGGCCGTGTCGTGGGCGGGGTGGCCGGTGGCATCGCCGATCATCTCGGGGTCGACGTGTTCAAGGTGCGTGTCACCTTCGTGCTGCTGTCGGCGCTGATGGGTGCGGGTATCGCCGCGTACGGGATGCTGTGGGCGTTCACTCCGTCCGGTGCGGAGGGTCCGGCGCCGACGGCTCGGGAGCGGCGGCAGGGGGCCGGGCTGGCGCTGCTGGGTGTGGCGCTGGCCGTGTCGATGTCCTGGTTGTTCAGCGGTTCCGCGGCCCGGGTGGTCGGGCCGATCGTCGTGGTCGCGGTGGGTGCGGCCCTGGTGTGGCGGGAATTCGACGCGGAGGGTCCGCGGTCGATGTTCGGGCTGCCCGCGCGGCCCACGGTGCTCACCTGGACGCGCATCGTGGCGGGCGCGACGTTGATCGTGGTCGGGTTGGGCGTGGTGGTCCTGGGTCGGATCAATCTGAGTTCACTGGGCTCCGCGCTGATCGCGGTCGCGGTCACGCTGATCGGGGTCGGCCTGCTGACCGTGCCGCTGTGGCTGCGCATGATGCGGGCGCTGAACTCCGAGCGCGCCGCCCGCATCCGCAACGAGGAACGCGAGGAGATCGCCTCCCATCTGCACGATTCGGTACTGCAGACGTTGGCGCTTATTCAACGGCAGGCCGAGGATTCCCAGGAGGTGGTGCGGCTGGCTCGCAGTCAGGAGCGCGAACTGCGCAAATGGCTGTTCGAGGACGCCACGCCCGCTCAGTCGAGTCTGGCCGCCGCGTTGCGCACCATCGCCGGTGAGGTGGAGGACCAGCACGGGGTGAAGGTCGCGCCGGTGACCGTCGGCGATGTGTCGATGGATCCGGGCGATACCGGATTCGGGCTGCCCCGAGAGCATTTCACCGCACTGCTCGGGGCGACCCGCGAGGCGCTGGTCAATGCCGCCAAACATGCCGGGGTGCCCACCATCGATCTGTTCGCGGAGGTCGAACCGCATCAGGTGGGTGTGTTCGTGCGCGACCGCGGAGCCGGTTTCGATCCGGCCGACGTTCCGGCGGATCGTCAAGGCCTGGCCAAATCCATCCATGCCCGGATCGAGCGTCGCGGCGGCACAGTGGTGATCGATTCGACGCCGGGACGCGGTACCGAGGTGCGGATCACGTTGCCGCGCAGTGATTCGGAGGGTGCGGAGGATGCGCCGGGTGCCGGAGGTCCCGGTGATGCGGTGGATCCCGAGAGACCGGGCGGGATGCCGGGTGCCGGACCATCGGGTGATGCGGCGAATTCCGGGGTCGTCGGATCCGCGTGGCCGACGGACGCGTCCGAACCCGCCACCGTTCCCGAATCCGATTTCGGAAGGCACTGAGGCGCAACCTGTTCCGCGTGCGCCTACGACGTGCGAATCGGTTCGGCCAGGACGGTCCCGACCCCGCGTCCAGGAATCCGTGCCGTGTCGGGCCGGCCGGGCCGCTGCGGTCTTCCGCGGACCTGTTCGCGCGTCGAACAGGCATGATGAGTACGGGCGGGGCGGGGTGCGATGTGGTACCGATGATGGCGATGTGCCATGCCCACAGCATGTGTGAGTTTCGGTCTCAGGTGAGGAGATGCAGTGTCCATCCGGGTGTTTCTGGTCGACGACCATGCCGTGTTCCGCTCGGGTGTGCGGGCCGAACTGGGCCGTGAATCCGATATGGAGGTCGTCGGTGAGGCGGGTGGGGTGGCCGAAGCCGTCGCCGGAATCGCCACGGCCCGTCCGGATGTGGTGCTACTGGACGTGCACATGCCCGACGGCGGCGGAGTCGCGGTGCTGCAGGGTCTCGAACGCGGCAGGCAGGGCCCGGTCTGCCTGGCGCTGAGCGTGTCCGACGCCGCCGAGGACGTGATCGCGGTGATTCGCGCGGGTGCGCGCGGCTACGTCACCAAGACCATCTCCGGACCGGAACTGGCCGACGGTATCCGGCGGGTGGCAGGCGGGGACGCGGTGTTCAGCCCGCGCCTGGCCGGTTTCGTCCTGGACTCGTTCACCGGACGTTCTCCGGCCCCCGAGCCGCCGCTGGATCCGGAGCTGGATTCACTGACCCCGCGCGAACTCGAGGTACTGCGCCTGCTCGCCCGCGGCTACACCTACCGGGAGATCGCCGAATCCCTGTTCATCTCGGTGAAGACCGTGGAAACCCACGCCTCCAACGTGCTCCGCAAAACCCAGCAGTCCAACCGGAACGCCTTGACCCGCTGGGCCCACCGCCGCCGCATCGACTGAGCTGTTCCGCCTCTCCGGGACTTCAGCGTGTCGTTGGGGAGCGGAAGGGTGCGGGCGACGAGATCCATCAGGGTCGCGGCTGCGGTTATCAGGGTGTCGCTCTTGCCGGTGCCCGGCGGCCCAATGAACGTGAGATTGTATTGCGCGCGAACCCATTCCAGACTCGGCAGGTAGTCGAACGTGGCTTGCGGGATCGAGGATGCCGACACCTGCTGTCCAAGCTGGACTGAAACGCAGACGAGAGCTCATCTCGGACCCCGTGCGGCGAGCAGTTTTCGGTTGCGCAGGAACGGTTTCGACTGCGAAGACCAGGTCGTTGCCTCGTGTCTGACGTGATCCGACTCGATCAGGGCTTTCCGGCGCCCGGTGCGGGTGCCGGATAGGCCACCACTCGCCCAGTGGGTTCCGACGACTCGGTGCCGCCATAGTGCTGTCCGACGACGAACAGACGCGGATTGTCATCCCGGCTGAGCGTGCAGGCGAAGGCTCCCCGGTCGAATTCGACGGTGGCCAGTACCTCGCCGCCTTCGTGCACCCGGACGCAATGCTGGTTGCTCACATCGGCATACCAGACCGCGCCCTCGGTATCGAGGCAGATCCCGTCCGGATGGTCGCCCGGGGTGTGCGCCCATACGCGACGGTTACCAAGGTCGCCATCGGGTCCGATGTCGTAGGCGGTGAGCCGGTTGGCGTAGGACTCGGCGACGATCAGGGTCTTGCCGTCCGGCGTGAGTGCCATCCCGTTAGGGAAGGCGAGGTCGTCAGCCACCTGACGGACGCTGCCCTGCGGAGTGACCACGACGATGAGCCCGGGAGTGAATTCACCACCGGGGAAATCGAAGCCGATGTTGTTGACGAAGGCGTTGCCGAGGTCGTCGACCACGACCTCATTCCACGGCTTGTCCGACACCGCGGAAAGGTCGGCGTGCCTCACGAGTGACCCGTCGGGGCTACGGCGAACGAGCTGTCGCTGTGCGGAGTCCACGACCAGCAGTTGCCCGTCGGGCAGAAAGTCGATGCACATCGGGAACGATGGGATCGTCGCGATCACCTCGTGGCGGTGATCGGCGCCGAGCGCAATCACCTGGTTCGCTCCCCAGTCGGAGAACCAGAGTCGTCCGTCACGCCAGCGCGGCGACTCGCCGAACACAACTCCATCGAACAGAACCTCGGGCACACTCAAGTCGGGTCTTCCTTCCTTCGTTGGTCGTAGTACTGACGTGGTAAGCCTCGAATACTCATCGCGCCTGACGGGGCGAGATTTCGCCATTCGAAGCCGGGGCCATGACGAATTCCGAGGGCCTTGGTCGATGCGAGCTTGGAGCGATCAGGCGTGGTCGGGCGGGTTGGCGAGGTGGGCGTTGATGCGGCCGAGCAGGCCGAACAGTTGCGCGCGTTCGTAGTGAGTGAGCGGGGTCATTATGTGCTCGTTGACGCGGTCGAGGACGCGGTCGAGTTCGGCGAGGCGGGTTTCGCCGTTTTTGGTGATGGTGATGACGTTGCGTCGTTTGTCGGCCGAGTCCGGGGTGCGGCGGACCCAGCCGTGGTCTTCGAGGTCGTTGAGGACCGAGACGAGGTCGCTCTTGTAGATCCGGGTGTGGCCGGACAGGGCTGCCTGGCTAGCGGGGCCGAACTCAGCGAGAGCTGCGAGAACCATGAAGTGGTCCCGGTGGGCCTCCACCGTGCGCAGGGCGTTGCTCGCGACGCGCTGCGTCTGGACGGCCGTCATTGCGACCAGGCGCGTGAACAGGCCCTTGAACCGCTCGGGGGTCTGATCGCCGTGGTCGAATCGCAGGTCGTCGCCGGTCTCCATGTGGGTGAGCCTACTCCTCTTGCGTTAGTGCCACTAACGATCTAATTTCGTTAGTGGGGCCAACGTTAGTTTGTCCCACTAATTGAGGAGGCCATCATGACCAGCACCGACGCCCTGATTCGCGAGCTTGCCGACCGCACCGAACTCGCCGACCTGGTCGCCCGCCACAGCGTGTGGGCCGACGAGCGTTGCTATGACGAGACCGACCAGCTCTTCACCGAGGACGTCGTGGTGGTCTCCCCGCGCGGACAGGTGCACGGCATCGCAACGCTCGTCGAGCTCGTGCGCTCGGGTGATGACAGGTACGTTCGCACCCTGCACAACAAGTCGAACCTCGTCATCGACCTCGACGGCGATACCGCCACGGTGCGCGCTCACGACATCGCCGTGTTTGTCATCGACGACAAGACCGAGGCTGTGGCGGCCGGGTTCCACCGCTACGGTGCGCGCCGCACCGAGGGCGGCTGGCGCTTCGACCGCCTCGAAATCACCCCGATCGCACTCACCGAAGCCCTCGACCGGGCCCTGTAGGTCCTGTCCCGATGGGGTGAATCGATCAGCCCCTGGGTTCGAGGGCCGGTCGCGCATCATGGCGCGACGAACAGTGGGAACTGCTGGAGCTACTGCTGCCGAAATCCGAAGGCCACGTTGGTCGTAACTTCGCCAACAACCGCCTGGTGGCGTTGAACAGGGCGTATGTGTCCAGTCGCAGATGAGAGCAGTGCTGCACTTCCCTCGCATCTTTCCTGTTCACCCGCCTCGCCCCGGCTGCGCGAGCCCAGGTGCCTGTCTCGGCTACGGACACCGTATCCGCTGGTAGCGGAGGTGCCGAAGATTCTGCGATTCCTTTCCGGCCTGAGGTGGATCTACATATCGGGAGGCAACAACCTCCTGCGGCCTTTCTCGAAGGCCGCTGCCTTCGACAAGAGATGGTGTGTTCATGGAACAGCAGGTAGTGATCGGTGTCGAACAGCTTCGCCAGGCCTTCGCCAGTACCCGAGCCATCCTGGAGGAAGTCCGCCGCGACCAGCTGGGGTTGCCGACGCCGTGTGCGTCGTGGGACGTCGCGGCGTTGATCAACCATTTCGTGGGCTCGGCCCGGTGGGCCGCGTCAACCGTGTCGGCCGAGGACGGCCCGGCCGAATGGGACTTCGCGGCCGGGGATTTCGTCGCGGCCTACGACGACAGCATCGAGATGGTGCTGGCAGCATTCGGGGTCGATGGCGTACTCGACGAAGAGTTCGTGCTGCCGTTCGGCGCCTACTCCGGGGCGAGAATGCTGAGTCTCACTGTGCGCGAGCAGTTCATCCACGGTTGGGATCTCGCCAGATCGATCGGCCGTCCCGCAAACCTGCTGCCGGAGCTGGCGACGGACCTGCTCTCCGACGCGCGAGTGGAGATCACCGACGAGCTGCGTGGACCGGACACTGTCGCCTTTTTCGGTCCCGCCGTCGACGCAGGCGACGATGCCTGCCCCGCAGACAGGCTCGCCACGTTTCTGGGACGTTCGATCTGACACAATCGCACCGGCCGTGCTCGGAAGGAGACGTCACAGGTGCCGGATCAGGCGAGCTTCGTGCAGCAGACCGAACCGTTCCGGCGTGAGCTGCTGGCTCACTGCTATCGCATGCTCGGATCCGTTCACGATGCTGAGGATCTCGTCCAGGAGACGTACCTCCTCGCGTGGCGCTCCTTCGACAGTTTCGAAGGCCGGTCCTCGCTGCGCAGTTGGCTCTACCGCATAGCGACCAACGCCTGTTTGAAAACGCTGCAGCGGCAGAGCAACCGACTGCTGCCCAGCGGTTTGGGTGGCGCCGAGCTGAATCCACTGGCCCCGCCGGTTGCCGGCGGGGCGGAAGTGGTGTGGCTGGAACCGATTCCCGACGCCATGATCGGTTCGCTGTCGGGAGATCCGGCCGCCGTCGCTGCCACGCGCGAGGGGGTGCGACTGGCGCTGATCGCATGCTTGCAACACTTGTCCGCACCCCAGCGCGCGGTGCTGATCCTGCGGGATGTGTTGGCCTTTCCGGCACATGAGGTGGCCGCCATACTCGGCACGACGACGGCAGCTGTGAAGAGCACACTGCAACGCGCGCGGGCTCGGCTCCGACAACTCGACCAGAGCAGCGATCGGACCGCCGAGGTGAACGACCCACGTGCGCGTGCGTTGCTCGACAGATACATCGCCGCGTTCGATGAGTCCGACGCCGCCGCGCTCGAGCAATTGCTCAGCGAGGAGGCAACTTTGGAGGCAACCACGATCCAGACGTGGTTCGCCGGGCGTGCCACCTGTGTCCCCTTCCTGCGTGAGCACATGCTTGGTGCTCCCGGCGACTGGCTCATGCTTGCCACCTGGGCCAACGGACAACCTGCCGCTGTGGCTTTCCGCCGCGTAGGCGACACCTACCACCCGTACGGAGTCGTCGTGCTCACGGTGATCGGTGACAGGATCACCAGGGTGGTCTCCTTCGCGGACCCGACCCTGGTGCCCCTGTTCACTCGATACACAGACAGTTGAATTCGGCACGGGGTGATCATCGGCTCGGGCACTCTCGAAGAGAATAGTGCCGCGCCGGGGGCGCGAACCTGCGACAACCGCTCTTCACCCGCTGCCCATGATCAGCGCGGTACGGCTGGGTAGCAGATATGGGTGACTCCTGAGCAGGGCTCCACGCTGTATGTCGTGCTCGGCATCCGGGTGTTCATGAAGCTCCAGGTGATCCGGTCGTAGGCGACGTTGGCGTGCTGGCTGCCACGCTGATGCAGACGGAGTTGCACGATCTCGGCCAGGGAGGTTAACGCCGGGCAGGTCGAGGCGGGGGTTCATGAAGGTGTTTCACCAGATTCCAGCAGGCTGGGTCGGGCCGGTGCACCACCGGTGAGTCGCTGGGATCGGTTGTGGCCGTGTGCGTTCGACTCCTCGAAGGGGCCGGTCGGTGTCAGGCAGGGGTACACGCAGGCGATGGTGAGGTGGGCGCAGCGCTTTCTCGTCTCACGGGTTGGGGCGCAAATTGTGGACCGGCCGCCGCTCAGAGACCGCACGAACCAACGACACTGGCCACCGTTGACGATGACACCAATCACACGCTGGTTCTGTGTGAGTACATGGAGTTACCCATGTTCTTGCGAAACCAGTTGTTGCGTGGGTGGCGGGGTCGGTGGGTGCCGCGAGGTCCGCGTTGCCGGGCGGCGGTTGGGTTTTCGGCTTCTACATGATTGCTACGACGATGACTATCAGGATCAGGAGGCCGATGAGGAGGCCTACCGCGACGGCCAGGGGGGCGGCGTTGGGGCCGAGGGAGGAGAGGGTGAAGGACGGTTTGCGTTGGGGGGCGGGCGCTTTGGGGGCATTGGCGCGGGGCGGGCGCGGGAGCGGGGTGGAGTGCGGGCTGCGCAGGCCCGCTGCGGAGTTGCGGGCCGCCCAGGCCGGGATGGTGCCGTCCTCGGTGCGGACCGGGGCGCCGAGGATATAGGGGCCGGTGCCGGGACCGAATACGGCGGTGAGGATTTCGTTGCGGGCCTCGGCCATGGTGGGACGGCGCTGCGGGGCGGGTTCCATCATGTGCAGCAGGACCTGGGTCAGTGCGCCGCTGCGGGTGGGCGGGATGATCTGGGCCATCGCGGCGCGCGTCACGATGACCTCGTTGTCCTCCTCGATGCCGTAGGGCGGATGCCCCTCGATCGCGGTGTACAGCGTTGCGCCGAGCGAGAATACGTCGCTGGCCGCGGTGGGCTGTGCGCCGCGCGCCACCTCCGGCGGCAGATAGGCGGGGGTGCCGGTGATCACGTCCTCCGGCTCGTCGGACAGGTCACCGGCGCCGCGTGAGATACCGAAGTCGCTGAGTTTGACCTTGCCGACCTCCGCGCCGCGGTCGGCGACCAGGATATTGCCGGGCTTGATGTCGCGGTGCACGATGCCCGCGGCGTGCGCGGTGGCCAGCGCATCGGCGACCTGTGCGCCGATCTGTGCCACTTCGATCGGCGAGAGCGCATCCGCCAGCGCCATCGCCTTGGCGACGCTGCGGGAGGGCAGATACTCCATCACCAACCACGGCTCACCGGCCTCGAGTACCACGTCGTAGACGGCGATGGCGTGTTCGTGCGACAGCTTGGCCGCGACCCGTCCCTCGTGCACGATCTGATCGCGGATCACGCGGGCTTCGTCCTCGCTCAGTCCTGCCGTGGACAGGACCTGTTTGATGGCGACGTCGCGGTTGAGCAGCCGGTCGGTCGCCAGCCAGACCGCACCCATACCGCCGCCGCCGAGTTTGGACTGCAGACGGTAGCGGCCGGCGACCAGATAGTCGGGGCCTACGATGGAGCGGGCGCGTTCGGTCACGGGCGCGAGAATAGCCGAAAACCATCCTGACTGGCCTGCTTCGGGACCATGAGGTTGAAGGGCGCACCTCGTGGCGGCAGGTTTTCACCGCTGTCCGGAGCGGAGATCGGACTTCGGGTGCGGGTGCCGCCGCAGGTCACGATGGTGCTTCCGGCTGCTGCTGCCGCTTTTCGACGAATCGGCGGCAACGCGTCCCATGAATGCATCACGATCGCCCGTCCGGATCACGGCGGCGGGTCACCTACCCATCACCGACGTCTCGCTGGAGGAGACTGGGACTCGTTGCGGCCCAATTCGGTCGACACTCGCCGAGTGTGTCCGGGCATCTTTGCGGGATCTCCGGCCTGCCTGATGCCATTGTCGGACAGTCGATTCGGGCTCTTTGCCCGGAAAGTTCCTGTAGCAGTTGATGTATCGAGATACTCGGGTTCTGGCGCATCACTGCCGCAGCCGGGTGGATCCCGGGCTCGGTCACAGACGAGGGCGGCGTTGTTGTCGCGAGTAACCGCCGTTGCGGCGATCGGCCGCGACCGAGTAGGCGAGACCAGCGCAGAGTCCGGACCTGCTCACTGTGGCTTCGCGCAGCGATGACGCCCACGCTCGAACCCGGCATCGGTACGCCGACTCCGGTGACGGATGTAACCGGCGAGTGACGGATGAGACCTGTCGGCACGGTCACTTGACGTGGTCGGGGGTGGGGGTTCTACTGACAGTGAATCGAACGTATATTCGATTGGCATCGATAGCTGGATCGGTGCTGGGATCCACTCGGTGGAGATAGGCGGTCGAGGATGGGTTCGCCCGACGAAGTGCGGCACGAGCGGTTGGCCGAGCTGCGGCGACGGATGGCCGCGATTCCGGCGCGCGGGGCGGCCTCGACGACGCGGGCGCCGCTGTCGCGGGAGAGCCGCGGGGAATCGTTGCCGGTGCCGTCTGCTCTGGGCGAGCTTTTGCCTGACGGGGGACTGGTCAGGGGGTCGGTGGTCGAGTACTGGGGTGCCAGTTCGTTGCTGGCCGGGCTGCTGGCGGCGGTGACCGGAGCCGGCGGGCATGTCGCGGCGGTCGGTCTGCCGCGACTCGGTCTGCTCGCCGCGGTCGAAATGGGTGCGGATCTGGCGCGACTCGCGGTGATTCCCGATCCCGGGTCCGACCCGCTGGAGGTTGCTTCCGTATTGCTGGATGGTCTCGATCTGGTGGTGCTCGGTATGGGCGGCCGGGAGGTGCCACCTGCGCGGGCTCGTGTCCTCGCCGCACGCGCTCGCGGTAAAGGCGCCACGCTCGTGGTGGCGGGCGGGCGCTGGAGTGGTTCGGTGCTGCGTATCGATACCCGGATCGCCGGTTACGGCGGGCTGGGCCGTGGTTGTGGACGGCTGCGCACCATGCGGCTGGATGTCCGCGTTCGCGGCCGTTCGACCCCGCAGCGCACCGGCGCACTCGATCTGACGCCTCGGGATGGACGCATCGAATGGGTTGCGGCGCAGTCGGATTCCTTCGTGCCGAAGGTGGTGGAGGCACGTCATGCGGCATCGTGAGCGGTGCCGGTGAGCGCTCGGCGTACGTCCCGGGTGCTGGCGCTGTGGTGCCCGGACTGGCCGGCCGTCGCGGCCGCCGCGGCGGCGGACGTCGCGCCGACCCGGCCGGTGGTCGTGCTGCACGCGAATCGGGTCGTGGCGTGTTCGCAACTGGCGCGGTCCGCCGGGGTGCGGCGCGGCCTCCGGCGTCGGGAGGCGCAGGCGCGCTGTCCCGATCTGTATGTGGCGCAGGACGATCCGGACCGGGACGCGCGGCTGTTCGAACCGGTGGCGATGGCCGTGGACGTGACCGTGCCCGGGGTGGAAGTGCTGCGTCCGGGTCTGCTGGTGCTGGCGGCACGGGGTGCGACGCGGTTCTTCGGTTCCGAGGAGCAGGCGGCCGAACAGCTCGTCGACGCGGTGGCGGCGACCGGGGTGGAGTGCCGGATCGGGATCGCGGACGAGATGTCCACCGCGATCCTGGCCGCCCGCCGGGCCGCTCTCGTGCCGCCGGGAACGGGTGCGCAATTCCTGGCATCGCTGCCGGTGAGCGAGCTGGCCGTCGAACCGAGCCTGGCCGGTCCGGAACGGGTGGATCTGACGGATCTGTTGCACCGCTTGGGATTACGCCGGATCGGTGATTTCGCCGCACTGACCCCGGCGGAGGTCGCCTCCCGGTTCGGTGTCGACGCGATCGCGGCACATCGCTGCGCCCGCGCCGAACCCGAACGTGCGCCCGCGGCCCGTCCGCCCGCACCGGATCTGACAGTGGAGTACCCCTGCGATCCGCCGATCGACCGGATCGATGCCGCCGCCTTTGCCGGTCGCCTGCTGGCGGTTCGATTGCACGATCGCCTGGCCGATGCCGCGGTGGCCTGCACCCGGCTCGCCGTGACCGCGGAAACAGCTGCCGGAGAACGTCTTTCCCGAATCTGGCGATGCGCCGAACCGCTCACCCCGGAGGGGACCGCGGATCGAGTGCGCTGGCAGTTGGACGGCTGGCTCACCCAGCGCGCGCTCCGCGGCCACCACTCCGACCACGACGAGTGGACCGGAATCGCGACGATCGGTGGTCGGGCCGAGCATCCCGGAGCATCCCGCACGCAGCGAACGGCACCGCCGAACGGGAGTGCGGACGACACCGTGGCTCCCGGACGCGCGGTACCGGCGGCCCCGATCGTCCTGTTGCGCCTGGAACCGGTCGAGGTCGTCACGGCCGGTGCGTTGCAACTCGGTCTCTGGGGCGGGGAGGGCGAACAGGAGGAGCGGTTCCGGCGCGCACTGGTCCGGGTGCAAGGTCTGCTGGGCGGGGAGGCAGTGCTGAAAGGAGTGCTCAGCGGTGGCCGCGGCCCCGCCGAACGCATCACGCTGATCGCGCTCGGCGACGAACTGTCACCCGCCGCCGACCCCGCACTGCCCTGGCCCGGTCGTCTCCCCATCCCCGCCCCCGCGGTGGTCCTGGTCGATCGTCCCGAGGTGATCCTGGAATCCGCCGCCGGCGCCCCGGTCTGGATCACCGACCGCGGCCTGTTCACCGCCGACCCGGCCCGCCTGCGCTGGGGAACCAAGGATTGGCAGGTCGCCGCGTGGTCCGGCCCCTGGCCACTGGACGAACGCTGGTGGTCCGACGGCCACGCCGACGCCGCCCGAGCCCAGATCCTGCTGCGGGACGACGTCATGGTGCTGCTGCTGTTCGGCCGCGACCACATCTGGCATGCGGAGGGCCTCTACGACTAGCCGCCGATCGTGCTGTCCGCGCGTTCCGGCGGCGACCACACGTACGGGGTGGTCGTGGTCACGGCCCGAAAACCCAGACGCCGCAGAATCGGGGCACTGTCGGGCGAAGCGTCCACCTGGAGATATCGCACACCCCGGGCGACGGCGAGCGCGGCGCGGGCAGCCACCAACGCCCGATAGATTCCCCGGCCCCGCCACCGCGGCAACGTCGATCCGCCCCACAGTGCGGCGAATTCGGTGCCCGCACGAAATACCAGCCACGCCGCCGACACCACCTCGCCGTTGCTCTCGGCGACGAGAACCCGGATCTCGTCCGGATGGGTGCGCACCCGGCCGATCAGGTCGTCCGCGAGCCAGCTCCAATCCTGCTGCCACACCGTCGATTCCATGGCGGCGATCCGGTGCATATCGGCGTCTTCGGTGACGCGGCGCACGAGGACCTCATCCGGTAGTGCCGGGGCCGCGGCCATGTCGTCGGCCAGGCCGATCAGAACTGTCTCCTGGTCCTCCGCAACGAAGCCGGCCGCGCGAAGGCGGTCGGTCAGATCGTCCGGCTTGTCGTGTCCGCGCGTCTTCCACTCCACCGATTCGCCGCGCGCGGCGAAGTAGTCGCGCTGCCGGGCGATCAGCAGGTCCAACTCGGCGCCACCCGGACCGAGGTCCGGCGGGGCGCTGACCAGGCCGCGGAACTGGCCGACGATCCGAAGCAGTGGACCGTCCTGTTCACAGCGCACCCCGTCCGGAAGATTGGGCGGTGTTCCCCGCATCTGCTCGTCGTAGGCCGCGAGCAGGACACCGATATCCGTCACCGTATCGACACTACGAGGCAGGGCAACTCCTTTGTTCGTTGCACGATCCTCGAACTGCTCGGCGGCCCGTATCCTGGCTGATCGTGGAGTCGATGGTTACCAGCGTTTCGCTGCGGGGCGTGCAGATCGCCTATCGCGATTCCGGACCGGCGGCCACAGCGCATCCGCTGTCCGAGGTTCCGGTGTTGCTGGTGCACGGTATGGGCGGGGACGGGCACACCTGGGATCGGTTCGGGCAGAGGCTGTTTCGGCTGGGACGCCGGGTGATCGTGCCGGATCTGCGCGGGCACGGGCGCAGTGCGCACACCGGCTCCTACCGGTTCGACGAATTCGGCGAGGATCTGTTGCGGCTGTGCGAGCAGCTCGAGCTGACCTCGGTGGATCTGGTCGGCCATTCGCTCGGCGGCTACGCGGTGTCGTGTGTGGCGATCGAGCGACCCGGACTGGTGCGTCGCCTGGTGATCGAGGAACAGCCGCTGCCGTTGTGGTCGGATGCGGAGCAGCTCACGCTCACCCGTCGGCTGCCGACGGTGCCGGAACTGTGGCACGCGTCGACCAGTCTGCTGCGTCATCCGCGTACGGTGCTGGCCTTCGACCGGTCGATGACCCGGATCGCGTTGGAGCAGTTCCGCACCCCGAATCCGCGCTGGTGGGAGCGGCTCGGCGAGATCACCGCGCCGACGCTGATGTTGCGTGGCGGCCCCGGTGGCATGGTCGATCCGGACAAGCTGGCACTGCTGCAGGCCGGTATCGGGGACTGCACGATCGAATCCTTCGACTGCGGGCACAGCATCCACCGCGACCGCAGTCGCGAGTTCGCCGCCGCCGTACTGCCGTTCCTCGGGCACTGACTTTTCGGCGCGTCCCGCGAAATGTGTTGCCCCGGGACTCCCGAGGGCGGCACCATCGTGACATGGACAGTGCACGCCCCGCGGTGCTGACGCCGGATGCCTCGCCGCCCGAACGAATCGACCTCGGCGACTTGGTGATTCGGCGGTGGCAGCGGTGCGATTCGGAGGCGCAGTTCCAGGCGATCGAGGCGTCGTACGAGGAGTTGCACACCTGGATGCCGTGGCTGCCCGAGCGGCGGACGCGTGCGCAGCAGCGGGATTTCATCGAGGCCGCGGCCGCGAACTGGCCCGCCGACGGGAACTGCAACTACGGCCTGTTCGATTCGGCGGGAACCGTGCTCGGCTCACTCGGCCTGCACGACCGGGTCGGCCCCGCGACGCTGGAGATCGGATACTGGTGCCATACCGGATATACCGGCCGCGGCGTGATCACCCGTTCGGTTGCCGCGGTGACGGCGATCGCGCTGGCCCTGCCCGGTGTCGACCGTATCGAAATCCACTGTGACGCCGCGAATGTCCGCAGTGCGGCGGTGCCCCGGCGGCTCGGGTGGCGATTGGAGCGGACCGAGCCGCGCGAGCGGCCTGCGCCGGGGGAAACCGGACGGGGGCTGGTGTGGGTGCGCGAACGTGGCGATCTACCAGTGGGTTCCGGGGACCAGACGTCCCGCGCGGCGCAGGACGGTGCGGCTGACGCGACCGGCCGGTGACCGTTCGTGATGTGGTTTTCCTTGCGGGGCAAGCTTTTCCAGGGCCACATCGGGTGCGACCTCACCTTTGGCGGCGGGGGAGTCCGGCAGGGCGCGGTAGTAGCGGTGCAGGACCCAGTCCTTGAAACGCGGGGTGAACAGGCTGCCGTATTCGGCAATGGTCCCCAACGGGACGTCGATGCGCCTGGGGCGTTCGGACAGCGCGCGCACGATGGTCGCCGCAGCCCATTCCGGAGATTCCGAGGGGCCCTGTCTACCGCTGGGGGCGATCATCGGGGTGCGCACCAGCGGCATGTGGATGGTGGTGAAAGTGACGTTGTCCGCGCGCATTTCGACCGCTGTCACCTCGGTGAACTTGTCCAGCGCGGCCTTGGACGCCAGATAGGCGGCGAAGCGCGGGGTGGCAGCCTGCACACCGGCGCTGGAGATGTTGACGATGTGCCCGAACTTTCGTTCGCGCATCTGCGGCAGCAGCGCCAACGTCATCCGGACCGCGCCGAAATAGTTGACCGCCATGGTGCGCTCGAAATCGTGCATCCGGTCGGTGGAGCGGTGCACGGCTCGCCGGATGGACCGTCCGGCATTGTTGACCAGCATGTCGACATGTCCGTGCTCGTCGAGAACGGCCTTGACGGTCTGCTCGACCGATTCGGCATCGGTCACATCGCAGCGATAGCCGTATGCCTGCCCGCCCGCAGCCCGCACCTCGGCGACCACGGCGGCCAATTCGTCCTCGCGGCGGGCCAGCAGGAGAACCACCGCGCCCTTGGCGGCGACCGCCAGCGCGGCGGCCCGGCCGATGCCGGAGGAGGCCCCGGTGATGAGCACATACCTGCCGGTCAGATCCCGCCGGCGGCGCCGGGGTCGATCGGCCGCGTGGTTGTCGGTCATCGTCGCTCCTTTGCAGATCGATTCGACACGAACTTACTCCTAAGTAAGTTCCGGCGGCAACGAGGATGGGCCACGCGTCACACTGCCGGTTCCGAACCGAGAGATGGCGACGACTCCGGCAGGGTGTCACGTTCGGGTGCGGACGTCGGCGTACCGGCCCAGCGGTGCAGGGCTGCGGTGAGGTCGGCGGTGGCGTCGTCGTCGACGATGTCGCAGGCCCAGGCGACCACGCCGTCCGGGCGGACCAGCAGCCCGGCAGGCGTTCCGGTCGGGTGGCCTTCGACTGTGCCGCTCGGGTGGCCTTCGGCCAGGCTGCGCACTCGGCCGGACCAGGCTGCGGCGAGGTGGGTGAATACGGTGTCCGGGCTGCGGTCGAGCAGCAGGAATCTGCCGTCGTGACCGTGGTCGGCCAGGCGGGAGCCGTCGCGCAGCCACAGGTCGGGGGCGTATCGGCCGACCAGCCGGTGCGCACCGGGCAGGTCGATGCGCTGGGTGACTCCGGCGATCTTCTTGACCGCGTAGGTGGCGCCGTCGCGGGTGTCCAGCAGATCGGCGACGACTTCCCGTAGCGCGGCGGACTTGGCATCCCCGCGCAGCACCGCGATCTGGGCTCGGGTCCAGCCCATCACCCAGGCGCCCAGGGGACGTCGCTCGGCATCGTAGCTGTCCAGCAGCCCTTCGGGGGCTTGCCCGGCGATCACGGCGGCCAGCTTCCAACCGAGGTTCGTCGCGTCACCGACCCCGAGGTTGAGGCCCTGACCGCCGAACGGAGGGTGTACGTGCGCGGCGTCACCGGCCAGCAGCACCCGCCCCGATCGGTAGGTCGCGGCCTGGCGGGTGTTGTCGCTCCAGCGAGTCGCCGGGGCGCGCAGTGCGGTCAGCGTGACCTCGGTGCCGGAAACCCGGCGCAGGCTCGCCTGTAGTTCCGCGAGGGTGACCGGTGCAGTGCGGTCGGCGACGGCCCCGAACTCCATGATCGCCACCCGGCCCGGCTGCGGTCCGCAACGATAGACACCCTGGGCCGACCACACCCAACCGTCGGCGAGTTCGTTCGGGTCGGCGATATCGACGACCGCCTGATAACCGGTGAGTTCGGGTGCGGCGCCGGGGAAGTCGATACCCGCCAGACGTCGCACGGCGCTGTGCCCGCCGTCGCATCCGACCAGCCATCCGGTGCGCACCGGACCGGCCGTCGTGCCGACCAGCACCCCGTCGCCGGTGTCCTCGACTCCGGTGACCTCCACCCCGCGATGTACCGGTACGCCTAGTCGCGCGACATGCTCCGCCAGCAGTGCCTCCAGCTGCCGCTGCGGCACGATGCGTGCTCCGGACGCCACGGCGTGCGCGGTGAAGTCGGGATCGGACCAGTCCACGAGTTCGGGGTCGAGGCTCATCCCGGCGAAATGCCCGGTGAATTGCGATGCGGGCCCGCCCGCGCCGGACGTCCGGTCACGCACCCACTCGGCGAGTGCCCCCACCCGGGCGAGCGTCTCGCGCTGCATCTGCTCGGCGGCGGGCAGCAGGCCGCGACGGTCGAGGGCTTCCGCGGTCGGAATGTTGATCGACTGCGCCTTCATCGCGTCGTCCGGTGCGGCCAGGCGCTCGAGCACCTGTACCGATACTCCCGCCAGTGCCAGCTCGGCGGCGAGGATCAGCCCCACCGGTCCGGCTCCGGCCACGGTCACGTCCACGTCCTGGTTCACGTCAGCTATCACGAACACTGTTCTAGTTACGAACAGTGTTCGTGTCAAGGTATGGTGATCGGGTGAACCCCAGAGAGCGGCGCGCGGCGCGACATCGGCCACCGAATCCCGAAGCTCCGGCCGGAGCGCGACGCCGTAAAACCGTGTTCACCGTGGAGCAGGTCGTCGACACCGCGCTGGACCTCGTCGCGTCGGAGGGGTACGAGGCGCTGACCATGCGCCGACTGGCCGGCGTGCTCGAGACCGGCCCCGCCTCGCTCTATGCCCACGTGGTCAACAAGGCCGACCTCGACGAGCTGCTCATCGGACGGCTGTGCGCCGCACTCGCTCTCCCTGAGCCGGATCCGGCGATCTGGCGCGACCAGATCCGCGACGTATGCGCCCAGTTCCGTGATCAGTACCTGAAATATCCGGGCATCTCCCGCGCCGCCCTGGCCATGGCGCCCACCGACCTCGAGATCGTGCGCGTCAGCGAGGGCATGCTGGCGATCCTGCTCGCGGGTGGCATCACCCCGCAGGCCGCCGCCTGGGCCGCCGACGCCCTCCTGCTGTACGTGGCCGCCTACTGCCTCGAGGTGTCGATCGCCCGTCGGCGCGCGACCGACGACGACACCGCCTGGGTTCTCGACCGTGACGAACTACAGCGCCGCCTCACCACCCTGCCTGCCGAAACCTTCCCGCACACCACCCGTTACGCCACCGAACTCACCGCGGGTGAGGATCACGACCGATTCGACTTCACCCTCACTCTGCTGCTCGACGGCCTCGCGCATCGCTAGTCATCCTGCGGCGCAACCGATTCGGTGATCGGCGTATCCGTCGGGTGGTTACCGGTCTTCGAGGTGGGCGAGTGCGGTGATGATGCGTTCGGCGATATCCGGCGGCCAGCGGAAGGCGGGAGACGCCACCCGCTGGTGGGCGAGTCCGTGCAGGCCGAGCCACAGCGCGACCGTGTCGGCGGGCAGGTCGGTGCTGGCTGCGCGGCCCGCGGCCACACAGCTCGCGAGCTGTTCGGCGAGCAGTTGCATACTCGCCTGACCGAGTGAGGCCAGGTCGTTCTCGTCCACCGAACTCTCGTTCAGATCCGGTTGCCAGAGCCCTCCGAACATGGTGCGGTAGCGGCCGGGGTGGGTCCGGGCGTACTCCAGATAGCCGTCGCAGACCGCGAACAGCCGCTTGCGGGGGTCGTCGTCCGCGGCGGCCAGGCTGTCGCGCAGATGCTCGTTCAACTCCGCGAAAGCCTGCTGTATCACCGCGAGCACGATGGCGGGCTGGTCGGGGAAGTGGCGATAGATCGAGGGGGCGGCGATGCCGACGCGGCGGGCGACGGCGCGCAGGGTGATGGTGTTCGCGTCACCGGATTCATCGAGTAGTTCGATCGCGGCCGCCAGGATCTCGTCGCGCAGCTTGGCGCCCTCCCCGCGGCGGTTGGGAACACGGGTTCCGGTTGCCGCCCTGTCCTCTCCCATGCCGTCACCTTACAGAACAAAACTTATGCATGTTAGCCGTTCTGTGACCAACGCTTCTCTCGATCGAATGTATGTTCGACAATAGAAGGAACCGGATGGTCTGTCGGAGGTGCGTATGGGCATGGGGCTGGGCCCGCCGAGCTGGGCGGAGCTGGAGCGGGTGCTGTCCGGGCGACCCGGGCGCGACCGGCCCGAGGGTGACGGTGGTGACAGTCCGGCCTGGTCACGTAAACGCGGCGCGTATCGCGCGGGGGAGCGGCCGCGCGATACGGAACCGGTGGTGCCGTATGCGGAATTGCATGCGCACTCGGCCTACAGTTTTCTCGACGGCGCCTGTCAGCCCGAGGAACTCGTGGAGGAGGCGGTGCGGCTGGGACTCGAGGCGCTCGCGCTGACCGATCACGACGGGTTCTACGGTGTGGTCCGCTTCGCGGAGGCCGCGGCCGAATGGGGGCTGCCGACGGTGTTCGGCGCGGAACTGTCACTGGGCGATGCGGTCGGGGACGGTGTGGGGGATACCGAACCACGCGCGGGCAGTCCCGATCCGGGCGGCACGCATCTGCTGGTGCTCGCTCGCGGACAGGAGGGCTATCGCCGGTTGTCGCGGGAGATGTCGTTCGCGCACATGACGGGTGGGGAGAAGGGGATCCTGCGCTACGACCTGGATCGGCTCACCGACGCTGCGGCCGGGCACTGGCAGATTCTCACCGGATGTCGCAAAGGCCATGTGCGCCGGGCACTTCGCGAGGGCGACGCGCAGGCCGAGGCCGCACTGCGGGACCTGGTGGAGCGGTTCGGCGCCGACCGGGTCACTGTGGAACTGACCCGGCACGGCACCGCGACCGACGACGAGCGCAACGCCCGGCTCATCGCCCTGGCCGATCGGGTCGGACTGCCGATCGTCGCCACCACCGCGGCACATTTCGCCGCGCCCCGGCAGCGTCGGCTGGCGATGACGCTGGCCGCGGTGCGGGCCCGGCAGAGTCTGGACGGGATGGACGGCTGGCTCGCTCCCGCGGGCGGGGCGCATCTGCGTTCCGGTGCGGAGATGACCCGGCTGTTCGCCGCCTGTCCGCAAGCGGTGCCCAATGCCGTTGCCCTGGCCCGGGAATGCGCCTTCGATCTCCAGCTGATCGCGCCGAAACTGCCGCCGTTCGACGTTCCCGACGGACACGACGAGGATTCCTGGCTGCGCAGGCTCACCTACCGGGGGGCCGAGCGGCGCTACGGCTCGCGGACGGCGCATCCGGACGCCTACCGCCAGCTCGACCACGAACTGCGGGTGATCTCGGATCTGCGTTTTCCCGGCTATTTCCTGGTGGTGCACGACATCGTCGAATTCTGCCGAGACAACGACATCCTGTGTCAGGGCAGGGGTTCGGCGGCCAATTCCGCGGTCTGCTACGCCATCGGCATCACCAATGTCGACCCGGTGGCCAACGAGCTGCTGTTCGAACGTTTCCTGGCGCCCGAGCGCGACGGGCCGCCCGATATCGATATCGATATCGAATCCGATCGCCGGGAGGAGGCGATCCAGTACGTCTACCGCAGGTACGGCCGGGAATATGCCGCACAGGTGGCCAACGTGATCACCTATCGCGGTAAGTCCGCGGTTCGCGATGCCGCACGGGCGCTCGGTTTTTCGGCCGGACAGCAGGATGCGTGGAGTAAACGGGTGAGCCGCTGGCACGGCGTCGCCGAGGAGACGGATTCCGATATCCCCGCCGAGGTCCTGGAATTGGCCGGCCGGATCGAAGGTCTGCCACGGCATCTGGGCATTCATTCCGGTGGCATGGTGATCTGCGATCGGCCCATCGCCGACGTGTGCCCGGTGGAGTGGGCGCGCATGCCCGGACGCAGCGTCCTGCAGTGGGACAAGGACGATTGCGCCGTAGCGGGATTGGTGAAGTTCGATCTGCTCGGTCTGGGCATGCTCTCGGCGCTGCACTACATGATCGATCTGGTGCACGAGCACGAGGGCGAACTCGTCGAGTTGCATCGGCTCGATCTCGCCGAATCCGCTGTGTACGAGATGCTTTCGCGCGCCGATTCGGTGGGTGTTTTCCAGGTGGAGTCGCGGGCCCAGATGGCCACACTGCCGCGGCTGAAGCCGCGTAAATTCTACGACCTCGTGGTGGAGGTGGCGCTGATCCGGCCCGGTCCCATTCAAGGGGGTTCGGTGCATCCCTATATTCGCCGTCGCAACGAGCAGGAGAAGGTCACTTACGATCACGAGGTCCTGGAGAAATCGCTGTCCCGCACGCTCGGCGTTCCGCTGTTCCAGGAGCAGTTGATGCAGATGGCCGTGGACGCGGCCGGTTTCACCGCGGCTGAGGCGGATCAACTGCGCCGGGCGATGGGTTCCAAGCGTTCGCCGCAGCGGATGGAGCGACTGCGTGAGCGGTTCTATCGCGGTATGCGCGAATTACACGGCATCACCGGTGAATTGGCCGATCGGATCTACGAGAAGGTGTACGCCTTCGCGAATTTCGGTTTCCCGGAGAGCCATTCGCAGAGTTTCGCCGCACTGGTCTTCTACTCGGCATGGTTCAAACTGCATCATCCGGCCGCGTTCTGTGCCGGACTGCTGAACGCCCAGCCGATGGGGTTCTACTCGCCGCAATCGCTGGTCGCCGATGCCCGGCGGCACGAGGTGGTGGTGCACGGCCCCGACATCAACCGCAGCCTCACCGCAGCCACCCTGGAACAGCGCGGGACGCAGGTGCGGCTCGGGCTGGGCGCGGTCCGGCATATCGGCGAGGATCTGGCCGACCGGATCGTCGAGGCTCGGGCGAGCGGTCCCTACACATCCTTCCTGGACCTGACCGGACGCGTGGAACTGACTGTGCCGCAGGCTGAATCGCTGGCCACCGCGGGCGCGCTGGACAGTCTCGGGATCACCCGGCGCGAGGCGCTGTGGGCCGCGGGCGCCGCGGCGGGGGAGCGCGCGGATCGGCTGCCCGGCACCGGCGCGGCCACCGCCGCGCCCGCACTCCCGGGGATGAGCGAATTGGAGTTGGCCGCCGCCGACGTCTGGGCGACCGGCGTCTCGCCCGGCAGTTATCCGACCGAATTCCTGCGTCCGCAACTGGATGCGCTGGGCGTGATACCGGCCGCCGGACTACTCGCGGTGCCGGACGGTTCGAAGGTGCTGGTGGGTGGAGCCGTCACGCATCGGCAGCGGCCCGCCACCGCCGCCGGGGTCACCTTCGTCAATCTGGAGGACGAGACCGGCATGGTGAACGTGGTGTGCTCGGTGGGGCTGTGGCAGCGTTATCGCCGCATCGCCCAAGGCGCGTCCGCCCTTCTGGTGCGCGGACGTGTGCAGAACGCCGAGGGCGCGGTCACCGTGGTCGCGGAACATCTGCAACGCATGGATCTGCGCGTCGCCTCACGCTCACGCGACTTCCGATGAGCCCGGCGGCGGATGTGCGGTGCGCATCCGCCGCCATCGGCTCAGAAGTCGCTGCCGCCGCCCCCGCCGCCGTCACCGCCGCCACCGTCGAATCCGCCGCCGCTGTCGCCGCCGAAGCTGTAATCGCCTCCGCCGCCGCCGAACTGGTCGCCGCCGCCCTGGTAGCCCTGGTCGTAACCGCCCTGGTCGTAGCCCTGATCGTAGGCGCGGTCGCGCTCTTCCTCGCGGCCTTCCATCTTCCCGAGTTCGTAACCGAGCAGGCCGCCGCCCACCGCGCCGCCGACCGCGCCGATGCCACCGGCCATACCGGGGCTCATCCCGCCACCCTGGTTGTAGCCCGGACCGTAACCGCCGCCGGGACCGTAGCCGCCCGGACCGTAACCACCGGGGCCGTAGCCGCCCGGTGCGCCGCCGCCACCGGGGAATCCGCCGCCGCCACCACGACGTCGCCGGATCACCGCCACGACGACGGCCACGAGCAGCACCACGATGATCAGCGGGCACAGCCAGCTGACCCAGCTGGTGCCGTGGCCGCTACTCGTGGCGTGGTGGTGAATCCGCTGCGGCGCAACGTTGTTCGCGCTGTGTGGCGCGGCCTGGTCGGCGGTGCTGGCCAGTGATTGCAGCGCGGCCACCGTCGCGCCGGTGTAGTCGCCGGAGCCGAAGGCGCCCTTGAACGCCGCGCCCGCGGACGAGGTGTCCCGGATGTGCGAATTCGAGCCGGTCTCGATCGCCAGATGCCGGGACTTGGTGTTGATCGCGATCACCACGTCGGTCGCGTTCTTGACGTCCTTCTTCGCCTCGCTCTCGAAGGCGGAGTTGTCGTCGGAGAACTTCTCGGTGGTGTAGATCTGCACCGGATCGGACAGGGTGTTCCCGGCCGTGGTCACGCGCCCGGCGTCGAGAACCTTCGAATCGTCGTGAATGGTGACCGGACCGGCCAGGGCCGCACCCGTCGTCGCCAGGATTATTCCCGCTGTCATCGCCAGCAGGACTGTCAATCGCTTGGACATACCGCACTCTCTGGTCGTTGCCAGGGCCCTGCCGCCCCCGTTCCCACGCGAGCCTACCGGGTCTCACAGACAAGACTCGGCGGTCTCGTATCAGGATGCCCGCGTAGGGGAGAGCGCGCACCTCCATTTCGTTCCCGCACCCCTTACGAGCTGCGAAAAGGGTGCGTATTCCGGTAACGGGTGCGGCTGTCGCTCGACTCGTGACAGGCACGTGCGGGGCTGGATACGGTGCCCGCAGTCGGTGAGCAGTGCTTCGAACGAGGGGGAAGAATGTCCGGTTCGGGTGTGGTCGGTGATTCGTGTGTGGTCGACACGGATGCGGTACGGCAATTCGGTCGGCTCGCACGGCAGGCGGGCGAGGAACTCGACGGAGTCCGCGGCGCGGCGATCCAGATCGCCGCGCTGATCGGAACTCTGGTGCCGCACAGTGCCGCGGTGTCGCTGCTGTGTCGATCGGCCTGCACCGCAGCGGATCTGGTGCAGCGCAGTGCCGATCGTCTCGGCGGGCTGGCCGAGCGCACCGACCGCGCGGTCACCGCGTTCGTCGAGGCCGATCTCGCGCACGGCCGTCTGCTCGCCGGGCTGGAGGTGCGGATATGACCCCGCCGCGTTCGGTGCTGGTGACCTGGCGCGCGCTCGAGGCGGCCGACCGGATGCGCGCCGAATTCGGCAGGCACATCGCGGATCTGGAGACGTTGTCGGCCGCGGTGCGCAGGGAATGTCATCGGCTCGACGGTGACGGCTGGCAGGGCGTGGCCTTCGAAGCGGTGCTCGCCTCCGTCGAGGCGGCGCACCGGCACGATCGGATGCTGTGTGACCATGCCGAGGGGCTGTGCGCCGCGGGCGCCCAGGCCCTGTCCGATCTGCACTACACGGCGATGGCGCTGCTGGACTATGTCGCCGATGCCGAAGCGGCCGGATGCACGGTCGCCGACGATTGGACGGTCACCTCCGGATCCGCGGCGGCCGCCGAATGGTCCGAGGTCATCGCCGAGGCCGTGGCCTCGGTCGATCGCGCCGAAGAACGCGGCAGGCAGGCGATTCTGGCCGTGGAACACGAAATGCGACACCTGGCCGCCGCCACGGCTCCGGCCGCTGCCACGCAGACCCGTCCCGCGGCGAATTCGGCTGCTGCCGTGGATTCGACTCCCGCACAGCCTGTTCCGAGCCCGGAGGCAGACGACTTCGGCGGTGGATTTCGGGTAGCGAATATCGCCGTCGAAAATACCGCTCTCGCAGCGGTATCGACACAGCCCCCAGCACAACAACCCGCGCCGCCGCCGGGCATCACGGCCGAGCAGCTCACCGCGATCATGCCGAATCTGCCGATGGATCGGGCCCAGCAGTATCTGCCGGCCCTCGATGCGGCCATGCGGGAGGGCGATATCAGCACATCCGCGCGTCGAGCCGCCTTCCTGGCGCAGCTGGCCCACGAGAGTTGTGAATTCCGGTATTTCGAGGAGTTGGGTGACGATGCCTACTTCCACCAGTACGACCCGGGCCAGCCGAATACCGCCGCCGGTAATACACAGCCGGGCGACGGCCCGCGCTATCACGGCCGCGGCCCCATCCAGCTGACCGGCCGCGCCAACTACCGCGCCGCGGGTCAGGCCCTGGGCCTGGATCTCGAGGGCAATCCCGAACAGGCCGCTGCGCCGGATGTCGGATTCCGGATCGCGCAGTGGTACTGGACCTCTCGCAATATCAACGCCCTGGCCGACGCCGGTGATTTCGCCGCCGTCACCCGCGCGGTGAACGGCGGATACAACGGCCTGCAGGCTCGTGAGACCTACTACCGCCGAGCCTTGGAGGTACTCGGATGACCGGCCGTAATCCCTGCGGGGCAACGATTTCGGCGCTGATCGGGTGCGCGCTGATCGTCTCGGGCTGCGCCGCCGGAATATCCCCGGCGCGGCCGGATACGGGCAGAAGCGCCGATGCGTCGGCGAGTGCGCGGGCGTTCATCTTCCGCACTCGCACCGAACTGGTCCTGGCCACATCGCAGCGCGTGGTCGCGCGATATCGCGGGAGCTATTCCGACAGCGGTTTCACACAGGACAATTCCCATATCTACGCCCTCGACGGCTCCGGTGCACTCACCGCGATGGAGGCGGTGCGCGGCACGGCGCTGCCGGGTCGCGTGGACTGCCACTGTGCTCGCATCTTCCCGCTGCACGGGACGACGGTCGGCTGGTGGAACGAGCCGGACACTTTCATCCAGGCCGACCTGCGCGATCCGCATCCCATCACGCGCGCCAGGATCACCCTGCCGCCACCGGATCCGATCGCGCCGGGGGCCGTGGTGTCGGGCCCACACCTGCTCGCGGCAGGTGAGCGGGTGCTCGTTCTCGACCGGGTCGAGTCGCCACCCGGTGCGTCCTGGGGGATCAATCATCTCTCCCTCGTCGATACCGACACCGGCGTCGCACGCGCGCTGGGCCGGATCGAAGGCGTCAACACCGCTTTCGACCGGGCGGCGCTGCGGCCGGACGGGCAGGCGGTCGCGATCGCGGGCCGAATCCGCGACGGAATTTCCTGCGGCACAGCGCGATTACTGCGTATCGACCTGCTGAACGATCGGATCCAGACGCTGGACCCGCCCGCGGCCTCGGACTGTTCGGCCCTCGAGGATCTGCGCTGGGACGGCGCCGATCTGACCGCCACCTACGCGAACTGGGAGTCCGGATCTCCGGGCCGCCTCGCCACCGCCGTCTGGAACCGATCCGGCACGCGGTGGGAGCGGCGCGGCGGCGGCGAGACGCTCCGGTACGGCTCGCTCACTCCGGCGACCGCTCTCGAACTCCGCCGTACCGGTTCCGAGCAGCCGCGCACCACCCAGACCGGTGATCTGCTACTCACCACACCCGGACAGTTGCAGGTCCTCGCGCACGACGTCCTCGACATGCGGCTCCCACATGTCTAGCCGGCGGATGTGGGATCGCGAGGCCCGTGGTTACGCTGTGCGACATGCCGACAGTGGTCCGGGCGACCATCACGCCCAACAGCCGCAAGGGCCCGCTCGTCGAGGTCCTCGAGGACGGCGCCCTGCGGCTGTACGTGCGCCCACCGGCGGTCGAGGGGAAGGCGAACGAGGCGACGATCGAACTGCTCGCCGCGCATCTGGGTGTGTCGAAGAGTTCGGTTCGTCTCACCGGTGGCGCCACCTCCCGCTTCAAGCGTTTCGAGATCGCCGACCGGTACCCGCCCGGCCGGGCTTAGACCGCCCCCGGAAAGCCCAGCTGCCGCCACGCCTCGTACACCGCGACCGCGGCGGCGTTGGACAGATTCATCGACCGCCGGCCGGGCAGCATCGGAATCCGCACCCGCTCGGTGATGTGCGGATCGGACAGCACCTGCTCGGGCAACCCGGTCGGCTCCGGCCCGAACAACAGCACATCGTTCTCGCGATAGGCGATATCGGTGTAATGGGTGTCCGCCGCCGCGGTGAAGGCGAACGTCCGCTCGGGGTTCAGGGATTTCCATGCGGCGGAAAGGTTTTCGTGCACGGTGACCGAGGCGAGGTCGTGATAGTCCAGCCCGGCCCGGCGCAGCTTGGGCTCGGACAGATCGAAGCCCAGCGGCTCGATCAGGTGCAGCGAGAACCCGGTCCCCGCGGCCAGCCGAATGGCGTTGCCGGTATTCGGCGGAATCCGTGGTTCGAAGAACATCAGCCTCAGCACAGCAGAACGCAGCCTTTCCTCACGTCCGGACGGGATGAACCCTACGTCCCCTCCCGTCCCCACCCGGGCGCCGGGAGGTTCCGGCGAACGAATGCGAGAATCGGGGGGTGACCGATGCTTCCGCGACCGCTCAGTCCGAACGTCCGCTCGGATTCCTGCGCAACCAGCTGCCGATGGTCCTGGTGGCGGTTGTGCTGGTGGTGGCTGTGGTGTTCCTGGTGCAGGATCGGTGGCGACGTGGGGCGTTCGTCATCGGCGGCGCACCGCTGCTGGCCTCGGCATTGCGGCTGGTACTGCCGGAGGTGCGGGTCGGCCTGCTGGCCGTGCGCAGCAAACCCTTCGACGTCGTCACCTACGCGGTGCTGGGCGGCACGATCATCGCGCTGGCGGCGACGATCAGCAGCCTGGGCGTGGGCTGAACCGAACCCCGCACCGCATCGCCCGCGGTCACGGGCGTGTGGTGCGTGCCAGATCCATCGTCTGGGCGAGCAGTTTGCCGACCGCCTCGGTCTCGGTCAGGAAGCCGTCGTGGCCGTCCCGGGAGTGCACGACCTCGAGCCGCGCGCAGCCGGGCAGCAGATCGGCCAGTTCCTGTTGGGTCCGCAGCGGATACAGCCGATCCGAATCGACACCCCCGACCACGCAGGGCACCGATGTCGCGGCGAGTGCCGCTGCCACCCCGCCGCGCCCGCGGCCGATGTCGTGCCGGTTCATGGCCTCGGTCAGCAGCACATAGCTGGCCGCGTCGAAGCGGTTCGCGAGTTTGCGGGCCTGGTGGTCCAGATAGCTCTGCACCGCGTAGCGGCCACCGCGCCGGGGGTCCTCATCGCCCTGGGCGTGATTCTCGAAACGGTGATCCAGTTCGAAATCGGTGCGGTAGGTCAGATGCGCGATGCGCCGGGCGATGCCCAGACCACTGGTCGGGGCACGGCCGGTGCCGTGATAGTTCCCGCCCTGCCAGTCCGGGTCGGCGGTGATGGCGGCGATCTGCGTGGTCTGGGTGCCGATCTGGTCGGCGGTCGCACGCGGCCCGACGGCCAGCACCAGCGCCGCGCCCACCCGCTCCGGATGTCCGACGATCCACTCCAGCACTCGCATGCCGCCCATCGAGCCACCGGCCACCGCGGCGATCCGCTCGATGCCCAGCAGGTCGAACAGCGCGACCTCGGCGGTCACCTGGTCGCGAATGGAGATTCCGGGAAACCTTGCTCCCCAAGGCTTTCCGTCCGGCCCCGGAGTTGCCGGACCGGTGCTGCCCTTACATCCGCCCAGCACGTTGGTGGCGATCACACACCACTCGTCGGTGTCCAGCGGCGCGCCCGGTCCGACGATGCCGTCCCACCAGCCGGGCAGTGGATGCAGGTCGTCGGGTGCGCCGGTGACGTGCGAGTCGCCGGTCAGCGCGTGCTCGATGAGCACGACGTTGTCCGCGGTGGGCGACAGCTCGCCCCAGCGCTGGACGGCCAGTTCGACGCCGGGAACCACGTCCCCGCTCTCGAGCCGGATCTCGCCGACGGCGATCGTGCCCAGACTTCCGTCCGGCGGCGGCAGCAAGGTTGCTGCGTGATTACTGAATGCGCTCCGGTCGATGCTCACGGTCACCGCGCCACCGCCGCCTCGGGAGGCGAGATCCGCTCATCCCTGGGACCGGCGATCATCGCGCGGACTGTCCGCGCACGGGTGCCCGAAACCGGGTCGACGACGGGGGAACACACGTCCTCGATGGTAGCCACAGCGTTCCGGGGCCTCGGCGTCGCGCGGGCATACCCGGGGCGATCAGCGAATATCGATGTGTGTTGTGGGCTGCGCGGCACGGAGTCCGGATCGGACGCGGGCGCGGTGGAGTTACTCATGTCATGCTCCGAGAGGTCTGCCGGCGGGCGTCAGCGGGGTCCGGATAATGGACGGCTACAACACATTTCGGAATTCCTCCTGATGATCGCGCTTGCTCCCGACCCTCGGGAGCCCGGTCATCACCCGGAGCACCCCACCGCAACAGGAGGGTTGCCGACCAGCGAGCCGGGGCTTGGCGCTGGTGCTCATGACCTTCCGGACATCGTAGCCGGAGCCCGCGGGAGTTCGAAACCCGTGGTGGATTTCACCAGGTCCGGCCGGAATTTGCCGCCTACCGCAGGGGTTGTACGCAGTAAAGTCGACATGCGTAAATGTGACAGATGTATCAATCGAGGTAGGTCCGATGCCGATGAGATCCACCGCACCAGTACGCTTGTTCTGTTTGGCACCTCGAGTCTCGTGGACAACACGGGGCGTATACGTTGTCTGTTGAACAGCTGGGTCCGCTCACAAGCGTGTTCACCTGGCGGAACAATGGGAGCACCATCCTAGGAGGACACGAAGATCCATGTCCAAGATCAAGGTTGAGGGAACCGTCGTCGAACTCGACGGCGACGAGATGACCCGAATCATCTGGCAGTTCATCAAAGACAAGCTGATTCACCCGTACCTCGATGTGAATCTCGAGTATTACGACCTCGGTATCGAGTACCGGGACAAGACCGACGACCAGGTGACCATCGACGCCGCCAACGCCATCAAGGAGCACGGCGTCGGCGTGAAGTGTGCCACCATCACCCCCGACGAGGCGCGCGTCGAGGAATTCGGCCTCAAGAAGATGTACCGGTCGCCCAACGGCACCATCCGCAACATCCTCGGCGGAACCATCTTCCGCGCACCGATCATCATCTCGAACGTTCCGCGTCTGGTCCCGGGTTGGACGAAGCCGATCATCATCGGCCGCCACGCCTTCGGCGACCAGTACCGCGCCACCGACTTCAAGGTGCACCAGGCCGGTACCGTCACGCTCACCTTCACCCCGGAGGACGGCAGCGAGCCGATCGTCCACGAGGTCGTCAAGATGCCCGAGGACGGCGGCGTCGTGATGGGTATGTACAACTTCAAGAAGTCGATCGAGGACTTCGCGCGGGCCTCGCTGAACTACGGTCTGCAGCAGAACTATCCGGTGTATCTGTCGACGAAGAACACCATCATGAAGGCCTACGACGGCATGTTCAAGGACACCTTCCAGGAGGTGTTCGAGACCGAGTTCAAGCCGCAGTTCGACGCGGCCGGTCTGACCTACGAGCACCGCCTGATCGACGACATGGTCGCCTCCTCACTGAAGTGGGAGGGCGGTTACGTCTGGGCGTGCAAGAACTACGACGGCGACGTCCAGTCCGACACCGTCGCGCAGGGCTTCGGCTCGCTGGGCCTGATGACCTCGGTGCTGATGACCCCGGACGGCAAGACCTGCGAGGCCGAGGCCGCACACGGCACCGTCACCCGGCACTACCGGATGCACCAGCAGGGCAAGCCCACCTCCACCAACCCGATCGCGTCGATCTTCGCGTGGACCCGTGGCCTGGCTCATCGCGGCAAGCTGGACAACACCCCCGAGGTGATCGGCTTCTCGCAGACCCTCGAGGACGTCGTCATCAAGACCGTCGAGGACGGCCAGATGACCAAGGACCTCGCGCTGCTGGTCGGCGGCGATCAGGGCTACCTGACCACCGAGGAGTTCCTCGGCGTTCTCGATGCCAACCTGGCGCGCCAGCTGAGCTGAGCTGGTTGCTCGTCCGGCGCGAACGCCGCCGCGACGAGCTGAAACACCGGGCACCCGCCCCCACCGCATGCGGTGGCCGCGGGTGCCCGAACTGTTTCCGGTGACCGGTGTGCTTCGCCGGAAGCGGCGCGAACCCCGGCTCGCCACCGGCGGCCGATCGGGCGCGCGGTGCGGTGATTCCGGTTACAGCGCGGTGTATCCCGGTCGGGTCCATAGCGGAAACCGTTGCCGCCGAGCCGATTCGGAATCCGCTCGGAATCGACGTCGCGGACGGTGAGGGAGATCACCGACGACCCGGGTATCGGGCCCGGTCGTCGTCGCGTTGCCGGTGACCGTGCCCGAATCCCTCTCCGCGTCCGAAGTGTCCGCGCAGCCCTCGCCCGCCCGTCGTGACAGTGATCCGGCCGTCCAGTCGCCGCAGGATGTGCCGTCGCCGCGCACGAGCTGGCACATTCCCGCGATGCTGGCGCTGGCGCTGGGCGGATTCGGCATCGGCACGACCGAATTCGTCACGATGGGCCTGCTGCCGGATATCGCGCAGGCCATGCACGTGTCCGAGCCGTCGGCCGGGTACAGCGTGTCGGCGTATGCGCTGGGTGTGGTGGTCGGCGCGCCGGTGATCGCCGCGCTGTGCGCGCGGGTACCGCGCAAGCGGCTGCTGATCGTGCTCATGGTCGCGTTCACGGTGGGCAATCTCGCGACCGTGCTCGCACCGACGTTCGGCACGCTGGTGCTGGCCCGGTTCGTCTCCGGACTGCCGCACGGCGCGTACTTCGGCGTCGCCTCGTTGGCCGCGGCGACGTTGGCTCCGGCGGGACAGCGCGCGAAGGCGATTGCCGCGGTTATGCTGGGGTTGAGCGCCGCCAACGTTGTCGGCGTTCCCGCTGCTACCTGGCTCGGCCAGAATCTGGGCTGGCGGGACGCTTATCTCGTGGTCGCCGCGATCGGATTGGCGACGGTTTTCACCATCGTCCGATTCGTGCCCGAACTCTCCGGAATCCGGGTCACCGACCCGCGCACCGAACTCGGTGCGCTGCGCCGCAAGCAGGTGTTGTTGACCCTGCTGGTCGGCGCGGTCGGCTTCGGTGGCATGTTCGCGGTCTACACCTACATCACCACGACGCTCACCGATGTGGCCGGATTATCGCTGAATCTGGTTCCGCTGGTGCTGGCGCTGTTCGGGATCGGCATGATCGTCGGAAGCATCCTGGGCGGCGTGCTGGCCGATCGTGGCGTGGACTCCTCGGTGTTCGCCGCGTTGATCGCGATGGTGATCATCCTCGGGGGATTCGTTGCCGCAGCACATAATCCGATCTCCGCGGCGGTGGGCGCATTCCTGGTCGGCGCGGCGGGCGCGGCATTGTCACCCGGCTTGCAGACCCGGTTGATGGATGTCGCCCACGACGCCCAGACCCTCGCGGCCGCACTGAACCACGCCGCACTGAACATCGCCAACGCGGCGGGTGCGTGGCTGGGCGGACGCGTGATCGCGGCGGGACTCGGCTACACCGCACCCGCGGTGGTCGGAGCCGGGCTCGCCGTGGCCGGCGTGCTGCTGTTCACCATTACCGTCCGCCTCGCCCGGCGTACTGCCTGACCCGCGTCCGGCGAGACGACAGCGAACGACATTTCCATTCACGCCTGAACGTAAGTGTAGAATTCCCGGAATGACCAGGCCCGCACCGTCCAAGCCGCTGCGCCGGACGCAGGAGCAGCGCAGCAGTGAGATGCGGGTGCGGCTGCTCGATGCGACCATCGACTGCCTGGTCGAGTACGGCTATGCCGGGACCACGACCCCGCGGGTGGCCGAGCGGGCGGGCGTCACCCGTGGTGCGCAGGTGCATCATTTCGGCTCCAAGACCGATCTGGTGGTGGCCGCGATCAGCCATCTGGCGCAGCGCCGCACCGAGGCGGCCATGCGCGAACTCGGCCGGGTGCAGGTCGGGGGCGATCCGATCGGCGCGATGCTCGATTCGCTCTGGACGCTGCATCAGGGCCCGCTGTTCATCGCCGCGATGGAGCTGTGGGTGGCCGGCCGCACCGATGCGGTGCTGGCCACCGAGCTGGAGAAGGTCGAACCCTTCGTCAACAACGCGGTGCTGATGTCGGTCGCGCAGTTCGTCCCGGACGAGTTGCGGCGCAAAGAGGTTCGCGATTTCGTCTACACCGCCATGGACGCTCTGCGCGGAATCCTGGTGTCCAACTTCATCTCTCCCGATCCTGAACGCGCCCAACGCCGTTGGCGTCGCGCCTCGGCACATCTGCGTGCGGCCGCCGAATCCTTGCTCGCGGGTCTGGACCTCACCGTCGACTGATCCCGCTCGGCTTCGCTCCCGTCGAAGCCTCGGTTGGCGGCGAAGCATTCCGAGGGCGGGAGTGCGTCGCGGGGTGTATGTCATCGGCATCGCCTGAACTCGACATCTTCTCAGGGAACATCTCTTGCGGTGTTACATACAGGTTTGTATGTTTGTTTTATTCGGTCCTGCGGGAGTCGTGGCCGCCGTCGCCCTCGTGCGGTCGGCGGTGAGGAGGTGAGGAGTTCCATGGCGAACAAGGTCTACGTTGTCGGCGTCGGCATGACGAAGTTCGAGAAGCCGGGGCGTCGCAAGAACGAGGACGGCAGCGACTGGGACTACCCGGATATGGCGCGCGAGTCGGGCACCAAAGCCCTGGCCGACGCCGGAATCTCGTACGAGCAGGTGCAGCAGGCGTATGTCGGCTACGTCTACGGCGAATCCACCTCGGGCCAGCGTGCGGTCTACGAGCTGGGGATGACCGGTATTCCCGTGGTCAACGTCAACAACAACTGCTCGACCGGATCGACCGCGCTCTACCTTGCGGCACAGGCGATTCGGGGCGGTCTGGCCGAGTGCACCCTCGCCCTGGGATTCGAGAAGATGCAGCCCGGCTCGCTCGGATCGACCTGGGACGACCGGGAACAGCCGATGGGCAAGCACATCATGGCGATGGCCGAGATCTCCGAGGTGCTCTTTCCGGTCGCACCCTGGATGTTCGGCGCCGCGGGCCGCGAGCACATGAAGCAATACGGCACCACCGCGGAGCATTTCGCGAAGATCGGGTTCAAGAACCACAAGCATTCGGTCAACAACCCGTATTCGCAGTTCCAGGACGAGTACACCCTCGACGACATCCTCGGCGCGCGGATGATCTACGACCCGCTGACCAAACTGCAGTGCTCGCCGACCTCCGACGGATCCGGTGCGGTGGTCCTGGCCTCGGAGTCCTTCGTCGACGAGCACGATCTGGCCGGACAGGCGGTGGAGATCGTCGGGCAGGCGATGACCACCGACTTTCGGTCCAGTTTCGACGGCACGGCCAAGAACCTCATCGGCTACGACATGAATGTGCAAGCCGCGCAACAGGTATACGCGCAGTCCGGCCTGGGTCCGGCGGACTTCCAGGTGATCGAGCTGCACGACTGCTTCTCCGCCAACGAGTTGCTGACCTACGAGGCGCTGGGCCTGTGCGCTCCGGGTGAGGCCCCCGCGCTCCTGGACGCGAATCAGACGACGTACGGCGGCAAATGGGTGGTCAACCCGTCGGGCGGACTGATCTCCAAGGGACATCCCCTGGGCGCCACCGGATTGGCCCAGTGTTCGGAACTGACCTGGCAGCTGCGCGGCACGGCCGACAAACGCCAGGTCCCGAATGTGACCGCCGCACTGCAGCACAACATCGGCCTCGGCGGCGCGGCCGTCGTCACGGCATACCGGCGCGCCGATCGCTGATCGCTGATCGCGGCCTGCTCGGTCCGCATCCACCGGAATGTCATGTCCGGCAACCGAACTCGACGAGGAGTAGCAGCATGGGACATATCGAGTACACCAAGAAGATGGCAGCCGGACCCGAGGCGCTGTGGGCCGTGGTCGGCAATCCGAACACCTGGGGCGACTGGTTCTCCATTCACGAGCGCTGGATGGAGGAACCACCGGCCACGCTCGAGGTCGGCAGCAAGCTGGTCGCCAAGGTCGTGATGCTGGGTATGGCGAACAAGTTCGAATGGAACGTCGTCGCGGTCGAAGCGCCGAGCACCCTCACCTTGGGCGCGACCGGAATGGCCGGTGTGAAGGTCGAATTCACCTTCCGGATCTCCGGTGCCGGGGAGGGCAGCGAACTCTCCCTCCAGGGCGATTTCGAGGGCGCGCTGATCAAGGGCGCACTCGGCAAGGCCGTGGAGAAGGACGGCATGAAGCAACTCGAGACCTCCCTCGATGCGCTCGACACTCTGGCCGCGGCATGAACGGCCGCTGTACATGCCAGGGGCACGCAGCGTGAGTGGCGTCAAGACAGTCGAATTCGACGACTCGGGGCTGAACACCTGGTCCGACGAGGAACGTTTCGAGGTGACCCGGGAGCGGATCGCCGAATACGCCGCTGCCACGAACGATCCGATCGCCGCGCATCGCGCCGGTGAGGTCGCCTCTCCGGTTTTCGCGATAGTCCCGGTGTTCGACGCCATGCTGGTTCCGGTGATCGACGTGGCCCCGATGGATATCTTCGGCCGAGTTGTGCACGGAGAGCAGGACTTTCACTTCCACCGCCCGATTCGGCCGGGTGAGACGCTGGTGGCCAGGGCCCGCGCGATCGGCTACGCGAGTCGCAGCAGCGGCAGCACGATCACCATTCACATCGAAACCCGTTCCGCGGCAGGGGATCCGGTCAACGAGCAGTATCTGACCGCATTCTTCCGCAATGTCGACGCGGGCCGCACGGTCGGGGAATCGGCTCCGCCGCACGGATTCGACGAGGCCCTGCGCGCGCAGGAGCCGATCGCGGTGGTGCCGCAGCATGTGGATCAGGACCAGACCTTCCGCTACGCTCCGGCATCGGGCGATCCGGTGCCGCTGCACCTGGACGAGGAGGTCGCGAAGGACGCCGGACTGCCCGGCATCATCGCGCACGGCCTGTGCACGATGGCCTTCGCCTCCTGGGCGGTGCTCACCGAGGTCGGTGAATCCGACGTGAGCCGGGTGCGCCGGTTCGCCGTCCGGTTCGCCGGACTCGTGTTCCCCGGCGACGATCTGGTGACACGCATCTGGAAAGTGAAGTCCGGCAACGGCATCACCACGTACGCATTCGAGACCGTGCGCGGCGAGGACGTCGTGCTCAGCGACGGTCTGGCCGAGATCGAGGAGAAGTGATGGGTGCATTGGAAGGTAAGGTCGCGGTGATCACCGGCGGCGGCCGGGGGATCGGGCGCGAGCACGCGCTGCTGTTCGCCCGTGAGGGCGCGAGTGTGGTGGTCAACGACCTCGGCGGCGACAACACCGGTGCGGGCGCCGACAGTGGTCCGGCGCAGGAAGTGGTGGACGAGATCGTCGCCGCGGGTGGTCGCGCCTGTGCCAACACCGACAGCGTCGCGCTGTGGGATGGTGCGAAGAACCTTGTTGATCAGGCTGTTTCGGAGTTCGGTCGACTCGACGTGGTGGTCAACAACGCGGGCATCCTGCGCGACGGATTCGTCGCGGGACTCGAGGAATTGCAGTGGGACGCGGTGATCGCGGTCCATCTGAAGGGGCATTTCAACGTGCTGCGGCATGCGGCTACGTACTGGAAGGACCAGTCCAAGAAGGGGAATCAGCCCACTGCCGCGGTGGTCAACACCGCCTCGGCCTCGGGCGTCACGATTCCCAATGCGGGACAGGCGAATTACGGTGCGGCCAAGGCCGGTATCGCCGCGCTGACACTGGTCGCCGCCGAGGAGCTGGACCGATACGGCGTGCGGGTCAACGCGATCGCCCCGATGGCGCGCACCCGGTTGACCCTGGCCACGCCCGGTATGGGCGCGATCTTCGCCGCGGAGGTCCCCGAGGGCGAGTTCGACGCGTTCAGCCCGGCCAACATCTCCCCGCTGGTCGCCTATCTGGCCTCGGACAAATGCCCGATGACCGGCAAGGTGTTCGCGGTGCAGGGCGGGGCCATCTCCGAGTTGGCGGGCTGGCACGACGTGAAGACGATCGAGACCGAGGGCCCCTGGACGATCGACGACATCTCCGTCCGGTTGCCCTGATCCCCCCCGGTTCGAAATATTTGGAGGACAACGATGTTCGAATGGTCCGAGACCGATGAGATGATCCGCGCCGCGGTGCGAGCGTTCATCGACAAAGAGGTTCGGCCGCACGTGGATGCGATGGAGAGCGGCGAGATGACGCCGTATCCGATCATCCGCAAGCTGTTCGCGGAGTTCGGGATCGATGCGCTCGGTGCGGAGTCGGTCGAGAAGATGCTGGCCAAGGAGCGGGCTCGGGCCGAAGCCGGGGCGGATTCGGAACCGAAGCGGGAGAAGTCCTCCGGCGGTGGGCCGTTCGGTGGGCAGCAGTCGATGATGGCGGTGCTGATCGGCGAATTGTCCGGTGTCTGTATGGGTTTGGTGTCCGCGATGGGCGTCAGCCTCGGTCTCGGCGCGACCACCATCATGTCCCGGGGCACGCTCGCGCAGAAGGAGCGCTGGCTCGCCGACATCGTGACCATGAAAAAGGTTGCGGCGTGGGCGATCACGGAACCCGACTCGGGTTCGGACGCGTTCGGCGGAATGAAGACCTACGTTCGCCGCGACGGCGAGGACTACATCCTCAACGGTCGTAAGACGTTCATCACCAACGGTCCGTACGCGGACACGGTGATCGTCTACGCCAAACTCGACGAGGGCGACGGCGCCGACCGGCGCGAGCGCAAGGTGCTCACCTTCGTGCTGGACAAGGGGATGGAGGGCTTCACCCAGGGCAAACCGTTCCGGAAGATGGGCCTGCACGCCTCGCCCACCGGTGAACTGTTCTTCGACAACGTGCGGCTGGGCCGTGATCGCCTGCTCGGCGAGACCGAGGAGCACAAGGGCGGCGACGGACGGGAAAGCGCCCGTTCGAGTTTCACCGCCGAGCGGATCGGCGTGGCATTCATGGCACTGGGCATCATCAACGAATGTCACCGCCTGTGCATCGATTACGCCAAGAACCGCACCCTGTGGGGCCAGGAGATCGGCCGCTTCCAACTCATCCAGCTCAAGTTGGCGAAGATGGAGGTCGCGCGAATCAATGTGCAGAACATGGTCTTCAACGCCCTGGAGAGCGCCCAGGCCGGTAAACCGCCCACCCTGGCGGAAGCGTCGGCCATGAAGCTCTACTCCTCCGAAGCGGCCACCGAGGTGGCCATGGACGCCATCCAACTCTTCGGCGGCAACGGCTACATGACCGAATACCGAGTCGAACAACTGGCCCGCGACGCCAAGTCCTTGATGATCTACGCAGGCAGCAACGAAATCCAGATAACCCACGTAGCCAAGGGCCTACTAGCCCACTAACCCAACACTCACCAACCCGACAACGATGCCGCAGGCGAGCCCCGCGCCTCCGTGAGGGACGGGGCTGACCGGGCTACGTCCCGCGTGCTCAGCGGCGAAGCGTCTCCGTCCCACCGGTAGTCGCCCACACCTCGAAACACTCCCCAGACCACCCACACTCCCCGATGCCGCAGGCGAGCCCCGCGCTCACGTGAGAGCCCGAGCCATCCCCGGCCACCTCCCGCGTGCCCAGCGGCGAAACGTCTCTATCCCGCTGGTAGTCGCCCGCGAAGCGAAAGGCTCAACAACACCAACTCCAAGGTTTTCGGCGCGGGCTCGTCGCTGCGCCCTCGAAGCGCATGGCCGAAGGCCGAGTCTCGAGGGCGCAGCGACGAGCCTTACAGCGCCGAAAACCCGCCGCAGCGAAGCGGAGGCCAAAAATACAGACCTACTCCCGCCGGAGCCTGCGGAGGCCGCCAGCCCCTCACTCACTCCCGCCGGAGCCCGCGGAGGCGAACACCCCTACCTTCGCCCAATCACACAGCCCGCAAATGCGACCGACTCGCATAAACATGCTCCGCGATCAACGTCGCGATCCGATCCGGAGCCTCCAACATCGGCACATGCCCAACCCCGTGCACCAGTATCCGATCCGCGGACTCGGGCAGCTCACGCAGAAACCGTTGCGCATAAGGCTGATTCGGTATCACCCGATCGTTCTCACACATCAGCAGCCGCACCGGCGTACGCAAGGTGGACATATCCTCGAGCGCGGGCATCCGCAGCCCGCTGGCCAGCAGCGGCAGCATCGCCGGGCAGTGCATCGCCGAGGTGATCGCCGCCTCGATCAGCCGCCGCGGCACCGCCGAGGTGTTCTTGCTCAGGAACAGCGACGCGAATTGTCTTGCCGGAGCACTCAATTTGACCGTGCCACCGATCCGCTTACCGATCTCCACCATCGGCACCAGGGACAGGAATTTCACCCCGACCCGAATCTGCAACAGTGACGGGTTCGCCCAGCCGCCGGCCGGGGCGATGGCGGTGAGTGTGCGGGCCCGCCCGCGCCGGGCGAGTTCGAAGCCGACCCAGCCGCCGAGTGAATTTCCCGCGATATGGCAGGTGCGCCAACCCAATTCGTCGAGTTGATTCTCGATCTGATCGGCGAGTGTGGCGACGTCGATATACCATCCGTCGAGTTGCGGACCGCCCCAGTGGCCGCGCAGGGCCGGAGCGTAGACCTCGCAGGTGCTCGACAGTCGCTGCGCCACCGATTCCCAGCAGTGTGGGGAGAGCATGAATCCGTGCAGCAGCAGAAGTGGATCGCCCGAGCCCGTGTGCAGGGCTTTGGTCGGCGTGAGCGGGGCGGTGCCTGACATCATCGTCCTCACCCCTTTCTGGACCACGGTGTCCGCAGGGAGTGCGTCTGACCAGCATTGTACGGTCTTTCGGTGGCCAATATCATCAGTTCGATCAATGTCAACGGGGTGCGCGCGGCCACCGGTAAGACGGGGAAGGGCATGCTCGAGTGGCTCGCGGTCACCGAGGCCGACGTCATCTGCCTGCAGGAAACGCGCGCGACCGAGGAGCAGACCCGCAAGGCGCTGACGCCCGCACTCGATGCCGGCTGGCATCTCGCCCATGCCGAGCCGGGTACGAAGGGGCGCGCCGGGGTGGCGATCCTGTCCCGCCGCGAACCGCTGGCGGTGCGCATCGGATTCGGCAGCGCGGAATTCGACGGGCTCGGCCGCTATATCGAGGCCGAGTTCGAGGAACTCACCGTGGCCAGCGTCTATGTGCACACCGGTGAGGCGCAGACGCCGATGCAGGACGAGAAGTATCGTTTCCTGAGCGAGCTGGGTGCCCACATGAAGGCACAGACCAGCGATTTCGTGATCAGTGGCGACTGGAACGTCGCACACACCGAACTCGACATCAAGAACTGGAAGGGCAACGTCAAGAAGTCCGGATTCCTGCCCGGCGAACGTGCCTGGATCGACGAGATGATCGCCGCAGGCTACGTCGACGTCGTCCGCACCCTGCACCCCGGCGTCCCCGGCCCGTACAGCTGGTGGTCCTACCGCGGCCGCGCCTTCGACAACGACGCCGGTTGGCGGATCGATTACCAGCTCGCCCGCGGCGGTATCGCCGAGCGCGCCAAACAGGCCATCGTGGAGCGCGCCGCCGACTACCACCTGCGCTGGTCCGATCACGCTCCCGTCACGGTGCAGTACCGCTGACCCGTTCGGGGAGGGAATTCGGAACCGGGCGGCGGGCGATGTTGCGGCCGTGTTGCGCGGACGGGCAGGTGACGTAGATTCGTGTTCCATGACTGAGAGCCGTGCGGCCGGTGAGGCGCGTAACTTGGCCTGTATTGCGGGATCCGACCACACTCCGGTGACGGTGCAGTGCCGATGAAGCTGTCCAGCAAGAGAATTCAGAGTTTGCTCGGGCTCGGTGCGGCGATTGTCGTGATCGTGATCGGGCTGTTGGTGTCGCACGGGCATTCGTCGCAGTCGTCGTCGGTGGGGGCGAGTACGTCCTCGAAGGCGGCTGCGGTGCAGGCGAAGGGGACTGCCGCGCCGGCCACCAGTCATGCCGCGAGCGTGCCCGATCACGCCTATCAGACGTTGACCGAGATCGATGCGGGTCGCTGGCCCGGTTCGGCGAACGCCCCGGGCACCAAGGGCGGGGATCAGTGGATGAACCGCAGCGGTTCACTGGCCAAGACCGATTCCTCGGGTAAGGCGATCAGCTACCAGGAATGGGATGTCAACCCGAAGAAACGCGGTCAGACCCGCGATGCCGAACGCATCATCACCGGCAGCGACGGATCGGCCTACTACACCGGCGACCACTACAAGACGTTCACCAGGATGCGCTGACGGGCTCGGAGCGGGTCTCGCGGCGGTTTTCGAAAGGGATGCTCTCGATGGGTGAGGCGACGACACTCGCACACTTTCTGACCGGTACCGATCCGGATGCGTCCACCGCATCGGTCCTGGGTTCGCTGACCGTGGATGCGGGCGGATTCAGCGGCGTGCGGTTCCGGGCTCCGGAAGGCTTTGTCGTGCGCGAACTGCGCGGGTCGAAGATGCGCACCCTCGCGGGTGTCTTCGACGAGTTCGCCGCGGCTTTCCAATTCCCCTACTACTTCGGGCAGAACAAGGACGCCTTCGACGAATGTCTGCGGGATCTGGACGAATTCGTCGGCCTGGCACCGGGATATGTTGCGGTCGTGCGTGATTCGGTACAGTTGCTGGCCGAGCGGTCCGCCGAACGGGATTGGTTCGTCTCGGCGATGACCGACTGCGCGCAGTACTGGTCCGCGCACGAGGGCCTGTTCCGTGTCGTATTGCAGGCCGCGCCGGAGGGGCTGCCGGTGGTCACGCTCAGCATGTGAGCCGCCCGCCGAACGACCGACCGGGGTGCTCAGCGCAGGCGACGGGCCAGGTCCTCGCCCAGCAGGACGAACACCTCGGTGGTGTGGTCGATGAGCTGATCGCGGGTCATCGGCAGATCGCCGTGCAGCCAGCTGGTGAGGGTCTGCACCAGACCGCCGACCAGGTAGGTGGCGCGGAAGCCGATCGAAGGATCCGCGTTCGGTCCGGCGATGGCGTAGAAGTCGCTGCCCTCGGCGGCGACCAGACCGGCGAAACCGCGGATGGAGTCCATGGTCCGCGCCCGCAGTTCGGGAGTGGCAGCGCTGATGATCAGCGCGATCTGCGCCTTGCGCGGGTCGTCGGTGAGGACGTGGATGCCCGCGGCGATGGCCGCGTGCGCCCGGCCGTAGGTGTCGCTCGGCGCGTCCTGCGCCGCGGCGAGGATGGCGGTGGCGAGTTCCTCGGCGATGCCGTCGAACAGCGCGACCAGCACCGCGTCGCGGCCGTCGAAATTCTCGTAGTAGTAGCGCTCGTTCAGCCCGGCGCGGGTGCACAGCCCGGCCACGGTCAGGCGGTCCAGCCCCTCGGTGCCGATGATGTCGAGTGCCGCCTCGAGCAGGGCGGCACGACGCTGCGCGCGGCGTTCCTGTGCGGAGACTCCGCCGTAGGTCCGTTGCGCTGCCATCCGTCGATTCTGTCATGCCGACAATTCTGGTTCTTCCCATTGCCAGAATTATCGATCTGGGGGATGCTTTTGCCAGATGCTCTGAGCTAGGAGGCAACGATGCCCGACAGTATCTTTGGCCGTCGCCCGCTCCGGCGGCTCGCGGTCCCCGGAGTCTCGAACGCGGGTTACTTCGCCGACGATTCGATGATTCGCCGGGTCATGCGCAAGCGGGCGGTCGGGCTCACCTACGGGCAGCGCGCGCTGGTCGTCGGTGCGGTGAATCCGCTGCTGTACGTCGGCACCGCGGAGCACACCGCGCACCGCACGACGCCGTACACCCGACTCGCCATCACCGGCCGGTTGTTCGAGGCGGTTGCCCTGGGCACCAAGGCCGAGGCCGATCGGGCACGGTCGTACACGGACAAGAAGCATGCGAAGGTGCACGGCGCGCTGCCCGAGGATGCGGGCGCACACCACCCCGCCGGGACCGGCTATTCCGCGCACGATCCGCAGCTGATGTTCATGACCATGGCATTCACCTTCGACTCGGCCGAGGTCATGCACGACCTGCTGGTCCGCAGGCTGACCGCGACCGAACGCGAGGATCTGTATCAGGACTACGTGTACTGGGGTGAGCTGTTCGGCATGCCGCGCGAGGCCGCGCCCGCGAGCTATCCGGAGTTCCGCCGCTACTTCGACGGCTACCTCGATTCCGAGGAGCTCTACCTCACCGACGAGGCCCGCCTGGTGGGCTCGTACCTGGCCGGACAGCAGGTGCCCTATCCGCTGCCGCTCCCGCTGAATCAGGTCGTGAACAGCGTGCACCTGCTGGTCCAGGGCAGTCTGCCCGCGCGCATCCGCGAGATGTACGACATCCGTTGGGGTCGACGCGAGGAACTGGGCTTCCGCACCCTGTCCCGCGCGGTCCGCACCGCGCACACCTCCGTACCCCTGACCCCGCGCGTCCTGCACGGCACCCTCGCCGGACCCAGCGCCCCGGTCTACCGCATGCTCGGCCGCCGCGAGAAGGAACTCGTCGGCTCGGGCCGCCCCAGCATGCCCGGCGTGGACCCCCGCAGCCACGCGGAAAGGCATGCGGTCTGAAGATGCGTGCTCGATGAGTCACCCATGTGCTTTCCAGGCTGGTCGTCCCGTTTAGGATCGGCTCATGTCCAGTCCTGCACCAACCGGTGAGCGCAAGCAGCGGGTCCTGTCCGGGATCCAGCCGACGAGCGATTCTTTCCACCTCGGCAATTACCTTGGCGCGCTGCAGTATTGGGTGCAGTTGCAGGAGGACTTCGAGGCGCTCTACTTCATTCCGGATCTGCACGCCATCACCGTGCCGCAGGATCCCAAGCAGCTGCGCAATCGCACCAAGCGCGCGGCGGCGCAGCTGCTGGCGCTGGGCATCGACCCGAAGCGCTCGACGCTGTTCGTGCAGAGTCAGGTGCCCGAACATGCCGAGCTGACCTGGGTGCTGAACTGCATCACCGGATTCGGCGAGGCCAGCCGGATGACGCAGTTCAAGGACAAGTCCGCCAAACAGGGCACGGACAACGCGACGGTCGGCCTGTTCACCTATCCGGTGCTGATGGCCGCGGACATTCTGCTGTACCGCCCGCACCTGGTGCCGGTCGGCGAGGATCAGCGCCAGCATCTGGAGCTGACCCGGAATCTGGCGCAGCGGTTCAACACTCGCTTCAAGAAGACGTTCGTGGTTCCCGACCCGCACATCGTGTCCGGTACCGCCAAGATCTACGACCTGCAGGATCCCACCTCGAAGATGAGCAAGTCGGCCGCCACCGACGCCGGCCTGCTCAATCTGCTCGACGATCCGAAGGCGTCGGCGAAGAAGATTCGCTCCGCGGTGACCGACACCGAGCGCGAGATCCGCTACGACCCGGAGACCAAACCGGGGGTGAGCAATCTGCTGGTGATCCTGTCCTCGCTCACCGACACGCCGATCGTGACACTCGAAAAGGATTATGTCGGCAAGGGATACGGCGAGCTCAAGGGCGACGTCGCCGACGCGCTCGTGGAATTCGTCACCCCGCTGCAGGCGAAGGTGCAAGAGTATATGGGCGATCAGGGCGAACTCGATCGCGTTCTCGCCGCGGGAGCGGAGCGGGCGCGAGAGATCGCCGGCAACACTCTCGCGCAGGTGTACGACCGGGTCGGCTTCCTGGCTCGCTGAATCCGCGCGAGGGAGTGGGCCTGCGCGGACGTGGTCTTCGCTGCCTCGGCCTGCGGCCGCCGCCCTGATGCGAGATCGGCCAGTCGAGTTACCGTCCGCGCGGATTCATGTGTCGAGGTCGCCGTCCGCGCGGACGTCCGAGCGTTGCGGGAGGTTGGGTGTTCGGCAGGATGAAGGCGCGGATCGCGGACGCGGTCCGGACCCGCCCCTGGCTGGATCATCTGGTGCGAGCCGGTGCGAGCTATCAGCGTCAGCGCGGTGACTACTACGCGGCCGGAATTACGTATTTCACTGTGCTGTCGTTGTTTCCGATGCTGATGGTCGCGTTCGCGGTGGCCGGATTCGTGTTGTCGCACAATCCGCATCTGCTCGACGAGATACAGGACAAGATCGTCGCGAATCTGCCCGGATCGCTGGGCGGGCAGGTCAACGACCTGGTCGATCAGGCGGTCAAATCCCGTACCGGCGTCGGGGTGATCGGTCTGGTCGGCGCGTTCTACGCCGGACTGGGCTGGATGGCCAATCTGCGGGCCGCGCTGACCGAGCAGTGGGAACAGCAAGCGCCGCAAGGTAACTGGTTCCGCACCAAGATCTCCGATGTGATCGCACTGCTCGGTCTCGGTGTCGCGCTGGTGGTCTCGTTCGGTATGTCGGCGCTGGCCTCGAGCAATCTGGGCCGCGAACTGCTCACGCTGATCCATCTGCAGCACGCCCCGGGCGTCGGGCTGCTGCTCACGATATTGTCGCTGGTCCTGGCGGTGCTCGCGTCCTGGGCGGTCTTCGCCTGGGTGATCGCGCGGCTGCCGCGTCAGCCGGTCACCCTGGTCAGCGCCGGACAGGCGGCGTTGATCGCCGCGATCGCCTTCGAGTTGTGGAAACAGGTCGCCAGTTACTACCTCAAACATGTTCTGACCAGCCCGGCCGGTGTCGCCTTCGGTCCGATCCTGGGTCTGATGGTCTTCGCCTACATCACCGCGCGGATCATCCTGTTCGCCACGGCATGGGCGGCCACGGCTCGGGAGAACATGCTCGAGGCCGAGGTGCCCCCGCCCGGCCCCGCGGTGATCCAGCCGCGGATGTCGGCGGGGATGACCGCGAAGACGGGCGCGGTGTTGTTCGGGGCGGGTGCGGTCGCCGCGACGGCGCTGACCCGATTCCGGCACTCGAAACGGTGAAGCCGACCGAAAACCATTGACCCCGTGCGTATTTCGGTCGCCGTTACGGCGCGGGCCGGATGGTCACCGTCGCGGCTTCTTGCGCGGGAACCAGGAACCCGGATCGAAAACCCTTGCCTGACTTGTCAACGTCTCGCGCCAATCCACGCGCTCGCCTTCCAGCAGCAGGAAGGTGGCCAGGAGTAGCAGTCGGCTCACCCGCGGGTCGTGGACCAGGAAGCGATATCTGTTGGACACCCCGGCCCGTCGTTCGACCTCGAATCCTCGGCTGTCGCCGCTCTCGAACCGGACGTGCAGATTCATCGCCAGCGTGGCGATGTCGACCGTATCGAGCAGCCGCAGGCCACGCCGTTTCAGCAGATTCGAATCGGCTCCGAGCTGCTTGCCCGGTAGGGTGCCCAGCCCCTCCTGATGGAAGGTGTAATTGCGGCCCACACTCTGGAAACCGATCGCCTCGGACTTGAAGTAGCCGATCGAGCGTTTGTCGATCCCCACGGCCAGGCCGGGAATGATGGTGCCCGCCAGGACATCGAGGTCCGGACCGGTATGCACCGGGAACGGCACCGCATTCGGACCGGTCATGGCCTCGGTACGGCCGAACCGCGCGATCGGCCGATCGGAATCGGGCCGGAGTACGTCGTAGGTGGTACTGCGAACCTGGTAGTCGGGCGCCACCACGAATTCCGTGACATCTTCGAGCACGACAAAACCCCCTTCTCAGGACACCGACGGCAGCATCGCGATGCGCGCGGTGCCCGCCGCCGGATCCCAGCTCTTGTTCTTCTCGAAGTCGAATCCGCGTTGTTCGACATCGTCGACCAGGCTGCCGATGCTGGGCATCGGCGAGCTGAACGCCGACTCCACGGCCTTGATACCGGAGGTGATCTTCTCCACAGCGGTCTTGATCTGGCCGTAGAGCGTGAAGATCTCGTTGACCGCCGCGACGACGATCTTCACCTTCTTGTAGATCTTCTCCATCCGGTACGCGGTCCAGGCGGCGGCCGCGATATCGGCCAGCGGATCCTCCGGACCCAGTCCGATCGCCTCGATCGCGACATCGCCGCCGATCGTCTTGGCCGCCTCGATCGCGAGATCCTTGATACATCCCTCGAATGCCGCGCTGATCTTCGTCACGATCATTGTGACCAGTGTGGTGATCGTCTCGTAGACGTCCTTGAAGACCTTGGCGATCTCCTTGGTGCCGTCGCCGATGCCGCCCAGGCCCATCGTCCAGCGGAACAGGTACGTGTCGAATGCCTCGGCGGTGTCGCCCTGCCATTCGGCGCCGATCTTCCACGAACCCTTGCGCAGCGTGCCGGCGACGGTATAGCAGGCGTCACCGAGGGTGTCGTAGGCATCGTGCAGGTACATCAGGCGATCCCAATCGCCCACCAGCGGCTTGAACAGCTGATCGATGAAGCTGCTGCCCGTGACGTATTTGTACATCTTGTCCGCGACCCAGATCAGGCTCCCGCCTTTCAGAGCCTGTTTCACCCCGCCGATCATGCCGGTGGAAATCGTGTCGGGCTTGCTCGGGGCCTTCAGGGTGACGTCTTCGTCGGTGAAATTGCCCAGCAGTGACGCGCCCGGAATCGCCGAGATATCCGCGGCGCTGCCCGCCGAGGTGCCGAACAGCGTCGATATCGCCGTGGCGTTCGTATCGTCCTGGGAGCGCAGCTCCTTCTCGACCGTGGTGACCTTGCTCCGGATCTGCCCCATGCCGGTCTGGCACTGCTTCAGTTTGCCGTCGAACAGATCGGCCACCTTGGGGACGATGGTCTTGCCCGGGGACAGCAATCCGTCCAGCCCGTCGACCTCCGCGCATTCCTTGGTGGTCCACGCGACCATCGGCGTCAGATGATCGCCCTGTTTCGACACCAGTCCCGTGTAGGCCGTGAAGTCTTCCGTCGGCGGCACATTGAGCACAGTCGCCACGGGCCCCCCTTTTCGCTCTCGATCCGATCCGCCGCAGGCTGCTTCGGCCATCCGGGCCGTCGCGGGTACCTGTCTGATGGATTGGACGCAGCGCGGCGCGTGCCGGTTCCAGCGTTTTTCGAATCGCGTCAGCGACGCGCGCGCCCGCTCATCCGCCAGACCAGCACGACCAGGATCAGGATCACTGCCAGGCCGACCACGATCAGGGTCGTGCGCAGGTTCTCGTGGTCGTGGTTCGTGCTGGGCGCCGATGCGCCGACGCTGTGCACCGGCGGGGTGGCCAGGGCCGCGGTGGGTGCCTGGTCGGCCTCGGAGCCGGGGAGTGCGCCGACGTTCGCACCCGTGGGCAGCGAGAAGCCGTAGTCCAGCAGGCGGGCGGCCTGTTCGGGCGGGCGGATCGGCAGGACGTCGGCCTTCAACAGGGTGACGACTAGGCGGTGGCCGCCACGCTGGGCGGCGGTGACGAAGGTCTGCCGGGCGTCGTCGGTGTAACCGGTCTTACCGCCGAGATCGCCCTCGTAGTCGTAGAGCAGCCGGTTGTCGTTGGCGATGGGGAAGCCGGGGTGATCCTTGTCGCCGGGGATCTTCGGATCGGCCGGGAAGCCGGGGAAGTTGTACTCCTCGGTGTGCACGATGTCGGCGAACGCGGGGATCGTCATGTCGTGGCGGAAGATGGTGGCCAGGTCGTAGGCCGAGATGCTCATGCCCGGCCCGTCCAGGCCGGACGGGGTCGCCGCCCGGGTGTCCAGGGCGTGCAGTTCCTTCGCCTTCGCGTCCATCTGCGCCAGGGTGCGGTCCACTCCGCCCAATTGCATGGCGATGGCGTGCGCCGCGTCGTTGCCCGAGCACATCAGCAGGGCGTGGAAGATCTGGTCGTTGGTGTAGCGGCCGCCGGCCCCGATGCCGACGCGGGTGCCGTCGGCATTCGCGTCGTCCTGGGTGCCGATCACGACCTTGTTCAGGTCGAGCTGCGGTAGTGCGACCGCGGCCAGCAGCGTTTTCATCGTGGAGGCGGGCCGGTAACGGCCGTGTGGATCCTTCGCGGCCAGCACCTTGCCGGTGTCCAGATCGGCGATCATCCAGGCCGTCGCGGAGATGTCCTTGGGCACCGGCGGCGCTCCGTCGGGCAGCAGCACGCCGCAGCCGCCGAGTTTGCCGCCGCCGACCGGGCTCGCGGGCACCGGCAGCGGCTTGGGCGCTGTCTGGCCCGGTTCGGGGACCTCGGATTCATCGATCGCCGCGGGCGGGGAGATCCGGTCCGGGCAGGAATCGGTGTTCGGCGTGACGAACGGGACCGAGGTTCCGGTCGGCTGCGCGCTCGCCGGGCCGGAGAGCGCGACGTCGACGCCGGTCAGCGTGGTGACGCCGACGAGTCCGGCGGCCAGGGCGACGGCGAAGGTGGCGAGCGAACGTCGGCTCGCACGAAGGGTGCTGGTGCGGCCGTCGGGCCGGGGTGTTCGAGTGCGCATCGTCGTCGAGCTTATGCGGAACCGGTCCGGGCGCGACTGTGAGCTGGTCGAGTACCGGGCTGGGGTCGTGGCGTACTCGGGACATCGCAGGCACATCAGATATTGACATGAACTATGAAATGAGAGCTACTATCAAAATATAGAACCATCCAAACGATTGGATCTGTCATGAAGGCAATGGATGCGCGCGACAGCGGCCCGGTCACCGGGGCGCCGGGGGTTGCGGCACAGACGTCCGGCAGGGCGCGCTGGCTGGCGCTGGGAGCGCTCGCGACAGCCATGCTCGCGATCGGGCTGGATACGACGGTGCTGGTGGTGGCGCTGCCCACCATCTCGGTCGATCTGCATGCCGGAACCTCGGCGCTGCAGTGGTTCACCACGGCGTACACGCTCGTCCTGGCCGCGCTCATGCTGCCCGCGGGTGCACTCGGAGATCGATACGGCCGCAAGCGGTTTCTGCTCGCCGCACTGGTGCTGTTCGGTGGCGCCTCGCTGTGGTGCGCGCTGGCGACCTCGTCCGGTGAGCTGATCACCGCGCGTGCGCTGCTGGGCCTGGCCGCCGCCGCGATGATGCCGCTGTCGATGTCGGTGCTCCCGACGCTGTTCCCCGAGAAGGCCGATCTGCAACGGGCGTTGACGGTCTGGGTCACCTCCACCGCGATCGGGATGCCGCTGGGCCCGATCGTCGGCGGCTGGCTGCTGCAGAACTTCTGGTGGGGCTCGGTCTTCCTGATCAACGTCCCGATGGTGCTGATCGGCCTGATCGCGGTGGCCGTGCTGGTTCCGGAATCGCGCAGCGAGAGGACCTTCCGGATCGATCTGCTCGGTGTGGCGCTGTCCGCGGCCGGGATGCTCGGGCTCACCTACGGTTTCATCCGCCTGGGCGGACAGGGCTGGGGTGACCCGCTGGGCTGGAGTACGGTCGCCGCGGGTGTGGTGGTGCTGGTTCTCTTCGCCGGGTGGCAGCGCCGCACCGATCACCCGCTGATCGATCTCGGGCTGTTCCGGGTGAACGGATTTCGCTGGGGGACAACATATTCCATTGTCATCAACTTCGCGATGTTCGGAATGTTCTTCACCGTGCCGCAGTATTTCCAGGCGGTGCTGGGAGTGGATTCGCTCGGCAGCGGATTGCGGCTGCTGCCCTTGATCGGCGGGCTGCTGATCGGCACTCGGCTGGTGGACAAACTGTTGCCGCGGGCCGGACTGCGCGTGGTGCTGGTGATCGGATTCCTGCTGCTGGCAGGCGGTCTGGTGATCGGCGCGCTGACCACGGTGAGCAGCGGCTACGGGTACACGGCGCTGTGGATCACGCTGCTCGGCGCCGGAATGGGATTCGTGATGCCCGCCGCGATGGGCATGGCGATGGGCGAACTGGATGCCGAGCGGTCCGGCTCGGGATCGGCGCTGATCCAGGCGCTGCGACAGGCCGGCGGGACGATCGGGGTCGCGGTCCTGGGAACCGTGCTGTCCACCCAGTACCGCGCGCAACTGGGCGGTTACAACCATTCGCCGATCTCCGACGGCGTCAGCGGGGGAGTCGCGGTCGCGCACAAACTCGGCGACGGCCTGATGCTCTCGAAGGTGCAGTCCGCCTTCGTCGGCGGAATGGGCGCGATGCTGTGGGTCTGCGCGGGAATCTGCCTGATCGCGGCAGTCGTCGCCGCGATCCGCACGCGCAGTACGGCATCGTCCGCGCGGACCGCGGACGATGCGGGAGAATCGCTGCATGTCGGCTGATTCGAAGGCGCCGCCAACGCAGGCCCATTCCGCGGCGAGTTCGCCCCGGATGGGCCTGCGCGAGCGCAAGAAGGAACGTACCCGCCGCACCATCCGGACCGAGGCCATGCGGTTGTTCTCCGAGCAGGGCTACGCCGAGACGACGGTCGAGCAGATCGCCGAGGCCGCGGACATCTCGCCGAGTACGTTCTTCCGCTACTTCCCGTCCAAGGAACAGGTCGCCACCGCCGACGATCTGGATCCGCTGATGATCCGGGCGGTCGAGGCGCAGCCCCCGGAGCTGTCACCGCTGCGGGCGTTCGTGCGCGCCACCGTCGAGGTCTTCGATGCGCTCGAGCCGGACGATCTGGAATTCGAATACCAGCGGATGAGGCTGATCTACTCGGTTCCCGAACTGGCCAGCGTCATCGCCCGCGAGACCGAGCGCAATGTGCGGATGGTCGCCCAGCTGGTCGCCGAACGGGTCGGCCGGTCCGCGGACGAGCTGGAGGTGCGCGCGTTCGCGGGGGCGTTGATCGGCGCGATGAGCACCACGTTCGATCCCACCACCGGCTACGGGCTGGATATGGACAAGATCATGCGGGTCGCCGATTTCCTCGAGGCGGGGATGGCGCTGTAGTGAGCTCGGCGACGATGTCGTCGGTGACCGTGGCGAAGAATCCGCCCACCACGTCCTCGATCTCGGAAATCGAAGCCGCGCAGTACAGTACGGGCTGGTAGTGGGTGATGTCGTAGGCCGCCGTGCCCATCTCGTACACGTTCAGCGGACGTAGCTGGGCGTCGCGGAACTCCTCGATCTCACCGTAGGAGGACAGCAGGCCCGCGCCGTAGCAACGGATCCGGCCGCGTTCGCGGACCACGCCGAACTCCATCGAGAACCAGAACACGTCGGCCAGGAACTTCAGTGCCGCATCGGTTTCCAGCCGGGCCACCGCCGCGCCGACCTCGGCGTAGATCGCGGCGAACCGGGGACTGGCCAATTGATTGGCGTGGCCGATGATTTCGTGGATCGCATCCGGTTCGGGCGTGTAGAGCGGGGCCGAATGATGCCGGATGTACTGCGTGGAGTGGAAGACGCGGTCGGCGAAGGAGCCGAAGAACTCCCGCAGCGGCACCAGCCCGGCCGCGGGGACGTAGCGAAATCCGGTGAGCGGCACCAGTTGCGCGGACACCTCGTCGAGCTGGGGAATGTGATCGCGCGGCAGGCCCAACCGGTGCGCGCCCGCGAGCACCTCCGCGGACGCGTACCTCCGGTGTTTGCGGGACAGCTCGGCCGAGGCGATCCGCCATACCTGCTGTTCGTCCTCGGTGTATTCGATCCGGGGCGTCGGCTCGCCCCGCCGGTAGGCCAGGGCCCGTGCGGCGATCGCGTTGCGGCGAGCCCGGTAGGCGGGATCGTGCACGCCGGGGTGCTCGTCGCTCAGGTGCACGGTCACATCACCGTCGGTGCCCGTGGTCACCGGCGAGTACAACTGAGCTTCGTTGAACATGCCTAGATGCAATCACCGCTGGGCTCAGCCGACAATAAAAGACCGGTTACCTTGACAAATTGCCTAGCAGATCCGGTGTCGATCGAGGTTCGGAGCCATCAGAAGAAGCCGTCGTCCCGGCGTTCGTCGGCGTAGCCACCGTCCTCGAATCCGCGTTCGTAGGCGCGTTCGGAGTCCTGGTCGTCGTCGAAGAGCACTTCACCGAGCAGCATGCCGCCGACCACGCCCGCCGCACCCGCGCCTACCACCGCGGCGGTGCTGTGCCCCTGACGCTGGGGCGGATACCCGGGCTGTCCCGGATAGCCCTGCTGTGGATAACCCTGCTGCGGATAGCCGGGCTGCGGGTAACCAGGCTGTGGATAACCCTGCTGCACGGGCTGATAGTAGGGCGGCTGCGTGGTCTGAATACGTTGCGCACACATCTGGCAGACCTCGACGGGCCGGGGCACACCCCACTGCGGCTGCCACATCGCCTGCGTGGTCGCCTGGCCGTGGGAGGAGTCGAAGAAGCAGATCACGGCACTGTCCTTACTACGAATACGCCCGTCCCCGTGCGGGATCGGGCTTCGAGCCTGTCTGCACTCCCAACGCCGCACCCGGCGCACGGAGTTCCCGCTCGCCGCCGCGCGGTGCTGTGATCTACGACGAAGGCCGCTCACATCCGATGATGTGAGCGGCCTTCGGGGCCTTGCCTTTCCGGGTGATCCCGGAGCGCATTGCTACCGCGCGAACAGCAGTGCGCGCTTGACCTCCTGGATCGCCTTGGTGACCTCGATACCACGAGGGCAGGCGTCGGTGCAGTTGAAGGTGGTGCGGCAGCGCCACACGCCTTCCACATCGTTCAGGATGTCCAGGCGCTCGCGGGCGCCCTCGTCGCGGCTGTCGAAGATGAAGCGGTGCGCGTTCACGATCGCGGCCGGACCGAAGTAGCTGCCGTCGTTCCAGTACACCGGGCACGAGGTGGTGCAGCAGGCGCACAGGATGCACTTGGTGGTGTCGTCGAACCGGTGCCGGTCGGCCTGGGACTGGATGCGCTCGCGGGTGGGCTCGTTACCCGAGGTCATCAGGTACGGCTTGACCGCGCGGAACGCGTCGAAGAACGGCTCCATGTTCACCACGAGGTCCTTCTCCACGGGCAGGCCGCGGATGGGTTCGACGGTCATGGTGAGGCTCTTGCCGTTCTTGGGCAGCATGTCGCGCATCAGCACCTTGCACGCCAGCCGGTTCACGCCGTTGATGCGCATGGCGTCCGAACCGCAGACGCCGTGTGCGCAGGAGCGACGGAAGGTGAGCGTGCCGTCCAGATAGGACTTGATGTAGATGAGCACGTTCAGGAAACGGTCGGTGGGCAGCACCGGCACCTGGAAGGAATCCCAGTGCGCGCCCAGCTCGTTCTCCGGGTTGAACCGGGCCACCTTCACGGTGACCATGACCGACCCGTCCGGAACGGGGGCCGGTTTCTGCCCTGCGGGAGCTTCGGCTACAGCAGTCATCAGTACTTACGCTCCATCGGCTCGTAACGGGTCTGCACGACCGGTTTGAAGTCCAGCCGGATGTCGGCGATCAACTCCGCCGGCGCACCGGGCTCGACCTGCTTGTACGCCATGGTGTGGCGCATGAAGTTCACGTCGTCACGGTTGGGGTAGTCCTCGCGGGCATGGCCGCCGCGCGACTCCTTGCGGTTCAACGCGCCCACCACGGTCACCTCGGCCAGCTCCAGCAGGAAGCCCAGCTCGACGGCCTCGAGCAGGTCGCTGTTGTAGCGTTTGCCCTTGTCCTGCACGGTGATCCGCTCGTAGCGCTCCTTGAATCCGTGGATATCGGTGAGCACCTTCTTCAGCGTGTCCTCGGTGCGGAACACACCCGCGTTGGCGTCCATGGTCGCCTGCAGCTCGCCGCGGATGTCGGCGACGCGCTCGTCGCCGTGCTCGGACAGCACGTTGGCCAGCCAGTTCTGCACCATGGTCGCGGGCTCCGGCGGCAGCTCCACGAAGTCGTGGCGCTGGGCGTATTCCGCGGCGGCGATGCCCGCGCGACGTCCGAACACGTTGATGTCCAGCAGCGAGTTGGTGCCCAGCCGGTTGGAACCGTGCACCGAGACGCAGGCGCACTCACCGGCGGCGTACAGGCCCGGCACCACGTCGGTGTTGTTGCGCAGCACCTCGCCGCGGATGCGGGTGGGGATGCCGCCCATCACGTAGTGGCAGGTCGGCATGACCGGCACCGGCTCCTTGACCGGGTCCACACCCAGGTAGGTGCGGGAGAACTCGGTGATGTCGGGCAGCTTCTCCTCGAGCACGTCCTCACCGAGGTGGGTCACGTCGATGAACACGTAGTCCTTGTTCGGACCGCCGCCGCGGCCCTCGGCCACCTCGAGCACCATCGACCGGGCGACGATGTCGCGCGGGGCGAGGTCCTTGATGGTCGGGGCGTAGCGCTCCATGAACCGCTCACCCGACGCGTTGCGCAGGATGCCGCCCTCACCGCGGACCGCCTCGGAGATCAGGATGCCCAGACCGGCCAAACCTGTCGGATGGAACTGGTGGAATTCCATGTCCTCCAAGGGAAGTCCCTTGCGGAACACGATCGCCATACCGTCGCCGGTCAGCGTGTGCGCGTTGGAGGTGGTCTTGTACATCCGGCCCGAACCGCCCGTGGCGAAGATGATCGCCTTGGCGTGGAACACGTGCAGCCGGCCGGTGGCCAGCTCGTAGGCGACCACACCGGTCGCGACCGGGCCGCGGTCGGTGTCGGTGAGCAGCAGGTCCAGCACGTAGAACTCGTTGTAGAACTCCACGTCGTGCTTGACGCAGTTCTGATACAGCGTCTGCAGGATCATGTGACCGGTGCGGTCCGCGGCGTAGCACGCGCGCCGCACCGGCGCCTTGCCGTGGTCGCGGGTGTGCCCGCCGAAGCGGCGCTGGTCGATCCGGCCTTCGGGGGTCCGGTTGAACGGCAGGCCCATCTTCTCCAGGTCCAGCACCGCGTCGATGGCCTCCTTGGCCATGATCTCCGCGGCGTCCTGGTCGACCAGGTAGTCACCACCCTTGACGGTGTCGAAGGTGTGCCACTCCCAGTTGTCTTCCTCCACGTTGGCCAGTGCGGCACACATGCCGCCCTGGGCCGCGCCGGTGTGGCTGCGGGTGGGGTAGAGCTTGGTCAGCACGGCGGTGCGGACGCGGGGCCCGGCCTCGATCGCCGCACGCATTCCCGCGCCACCGGCACCGACGATCACCACGTCGTAGCGGTGTTCCTCAATCGGGTTCTCGGTCATCGAAGAGGCCTGTTCCTAACTGATGTTGGGGTCGAAGGTGAAGATGACGTAGGTGCCCACGCCCATGATCAGGATCATCGCGACGGCCAGCAGGGTCTTGAGCCAGAACCGGGTGGAGTCCTTGCGCGAGTAGTCGTCGATGACGGTGCGCAGGCCGTTGCCGCCGTGCAACTGAGCCAGCCACAGCATGGTCAGGTCCCAGATCTGCCAGAACGGGCTGGCCCAGCGACCGGCCACGAAGGCGAAGTTCAGGCGCTTCACGCCGCCGTCGAGCATCAGCATGATCGTCATGTGGCCCAGGACCAGCACGATCAGCAGGATGCCGGAGAAGCGCATGAACAGCCACGCGTACTTCTCGAAGTTGTTGCCTGAGGCCCGGCGCGGCGCGCGGGGCGAGTCGAGGCTCGCGGGGCGGTCGTAGGACTTGCCGAGGACAGGTGCGGTCATGGTCTCAGAGCTCCGTCGTGATCATGTAGAACAGCTGGCGTCCCACGCCCATACCGGCGACGATCACCCAGATCGCGAGCACGATCCACAGCATCAGCCGCTGGTACTTGGGGCCCTTGGACCAGAAGTCGACCAGGATGACCCGGACGCCGTTGAGTGCGTGGAACAGCACGCACACGACCAGGGCCATCTCCATCAGCGCGACGAGCGGGTTCTTGTAGGTCTCGATCGCCCGGTTGTAGGTGTCCGGACTGACCCGCACCAGCGCGGTGTCGAGCACGTGGACGAAGAGGAAGAAGAAGATCGTCACACCGGTGATCCGATGCAGCGCCCAGGACCACATGCCAGGGTCGCCGCGGTACAAAGTCTTCCGCTTCGGCTGAGCCGGAGCTTCCAGCGTGGTGGTCATAGAGTGCGGTGCCTCCAACGTCGTTGTGGACCCGCCGGGCGGGCCGGCAGTCTGATCCGGTCGCAGATTTCGGCGCGCGGACAGTAGGAGCCGTTGGATCTGAATACACCAGCTCTGTGCCCGGAGCCGACACCCCGAAGGCGGTGGCCGACGGTGCATGGCCAAACCCGAACCGATCTTTCAGAACTGTAATCCCCGGACATTCGCGGAACTAATTCGGCGTGCCGCTCGTTGCGCCGTAATTCCATGAGTTAGGTTTGCCTTGCCTGACGTCTCGAAGTGCTCGAGGTAGCTTTTTCTCGACCGTTGACGAACAGCTCGAGCGGAGTCTCGGAATGTCGGAAATTGATTGGGATATATTGCGCCACAATGCATTCGAAGTTATGCAGAATGCGTATGCACCGTACTCGGGGTATCCGGTGGGCGCTGCCGCGCGCACTGTCGACGGCCGAATGGTGCTCGGGTGCAATGTGGAAAATGTCTCATACGGTTTGGGGCTGTGTGCTGAATGTGTACTGGTCGGTAACCTCTGCGCGTCCGGCGGCGGAAGGTTGCTGGCGATTGCTGTGTGCGATTCGCGCGGGGTGGTCCTGATGCCGTGCGGGCGTTGTCGGCAGCTGCTCTACGAGCACGGAGGCGGTGATCTGATGGTCGATCACGCGGACGGGCCGGTACCGCTGAACCGTTTGCTGCCGTTTGCCTTCGGACCCGATGATCTTGCGGCGGGACGGAAATGATGTGAGTTTTCGCACGACTTCCCAGTGGTGCTGACCGTTCGCTCGACGGGGTATGGGTCCAGGTGGAATCGAGTGGCCGGACCGGCCGCGCGGGCGGGTTTCGGAAAGCCTTGTCGTACAACGTATTACGACATCCCGCTGAGCGACTTCGGAGGTGGATGTGAGCTGCGTTACCTGCTGTTCGAGGGTGTTCGGGGCGCGGTCGCGCATTCGCCGACCGCACTCCGGAGATATCCGGCGGCCGCGGATATCTCCGGAGTTCGCTCGTGAATCATGTCCGTGTGCCCGGTGATGGGCAGTGCACCGCGGGGAATCCTCTGAGAGTCTGTCGGGCATGGTGAGCGTGCATTCGGCGGTGTCGGTGATCATGGCCAAACGCGACGGCGGGGAGTTGTCGGACGAGCAGATCGACTGGGTCGTCGATGGATTCACCCGAGGTGAGGTGGCCGACGAGCAGATGTCGGCCTTGGCGATGGCCATTCTGCTTCGCGGCATGAACCGGCGCGAGATCGCGCGCTGGACCGGCGCGATGATCGAATCCGGGCAGCGGATGAGCTTCGCGGATCTGCCGCGCCCGACCGTGGACAAACATTCCACCGGCGGCGTGGGGGACAAGATCACCCTGCCGCTGGCGCCGCTGGTCGCCGCGTGCGGTGCGGCGGTGCCGCAGTTGTCCGGGCGCGGTCTGGGGCACACCGGCGGCACCCTGGACAAGCTCGAATCGATCCCCGGCTGGCGTGCCGATGTCCCGGTTGCGGACATGCGCCGGATACTGGCGGATCCGGCGATCGGCGCGGTGATCTGCGCCGCCGGGGCCGATCTGGCGCCGGCCGACAAGCGGCTCTACGCGTTGCGGGACGTCACCGGGACCGTGGAATCGATTCCGCTGATCGCCAGCTCGATCATGAGCAAGAAGATCGCCGAGGGCACCGCGGCGCTGGTACTGGACGTCAAGGTCGGGGCGGGCGCGTTCATGAAAACGCTCGACGCGGCCCGCGAATTGGCGACGGCCATGGTCGAACTGGGCACCGACGCGGGCCTGCGCACGGTTGCGCTGCTGACCGCGATGGACACTCCGCTCGGCCGGACCGCCGGCAACGCCCTCGAGGTCGCCGAAACGGTCGAGGTGCTCTCCGGCGGCGGTCCAGCCGATGTGGTCGAGCTGACCCTCGCCCTGGCCCGGGAGATGCTGGCGCAGGCCGGAATCCACGACATCGACCCGGCGGACGTCCTCGCCGACGGCCGCGCGATGGATCACTGGAAGGCGATGATCCGGGCCCAGGGCGGTGACCCGGACGCCGCCCTGCCCGCCGCCGCGCACACCGAGATCGTCACCGCCGAACGATCCGGCACGCTCACCCGGCTCGACGCGATGGGCGTCGGCCTGGCCGCGTGGCGGCTCGGGGCCGGGCGAGCCAGGCAGGGCGATCCGGTCCAATTCGGTGCGGGCGTGGAGATGCATGCGAAACCCGGCGACGCCGTCGTCGCGGGGCAGCCGCTGCTCACCCTGCACACGGACACATCCGAGGCATTCGCCGCGGCCCGCGAGGCCCTGCGCGACGCCTGTGCGATCGACGCGGCCCAGCCCGCGCCGGGCCCGGTCGTGCCCGCCTCGATCGTGCTCGACCGTATTGCCCCCTGATCGCCCTCGCCCCGGTCGTGCCGGCTCTCGTCGCCTCGCCTTCGAGAGCATCGTGTCGCAGTCGTGATCGTCATCCGATCGGATCACGTCTCCGCCGCGATCGCCTTCGATCGGTCGTGGTCGCTCCCGACCGGGTCGGCTTCGCTCGCGTCGGCCCGCGAGGAGAATCGCCGGCGGGAATCGGCCAGGCTACGTGCGGGCAACCGGAAGGGGACGATTCACCCTCGAAGGGGTGGACACCGGGAGAGTCCGCTGCGGAACTCGGCGGATGCGGCTAGCGTCGTTACATGACTGGACCGATGCCTTTGACTCTTGCCTCGATCCGCCAGGCCCCGAAGGCCGTGCTGCACGATCATCTCGACGGTGGGTTGCGCCCCGGGACCGTGCTGGATCTCGCGGCACAATGCGGTTACGACCAGCTACCCGCCCAGGACGCCGAAGCGCTGGGCAACTGGTTCCGCGATGCGGCGGACAGCGGATCACTCGAGCGATATCTGGAAACCTTCGCGCACACCACGGCCGTCATGCAGACCGCCGAGGGCCTGCGCCGGGTAGCCCGCGAATGCGCCCTGGACCTGGCCGAGGACGGCGTGGTGTACGCCGAGGTGCGTTTCGCACCCGAACAACATCTGCAGCGCGGCCTCTCGCTGGACGAGGTCGTCGAACACACCCTGGCGGGCTTCCGTGAGGGCGAACAACTGGCCGCCGAGGCGGGTACACCCATCCGGGTGGTCTGCCTGCTCACCGCCATGCGCCATGCCGCGCGCTCACTCGAGATCGCGGAGTTGACCGTGCGGTGGCGCGATCGCGGCGTGGGCGGATTCGATATCGCCGGGGCCGAGGCGGGCTACCCGCCCAGCCGGCACCTGGACGCCTTCGAATACATGCGGGCCAACTGCGCGCACTTCACCATCCACGCCGGTGAGGCCTTCGGCCTGCCGTCCATTCACGAGGCCGTCGCGTTCTGCGGCTGTGAACGGCTCGGCCACGGTGTGCGCATCACCGACGACATCACCGATTCCGAATCCGAGCCGAAACTCGGACTCGTCGCCAATTACGTTCGGGACCAACGGATTCCGCTGGAGTTGTGCCCGTCCTCGAATGTGCAGACCGGCGCGGTGCCCTCCCTGGAGAAGCACCCGTTCGACCTGCTTGCGCGGCTGCGCTTCCGCGTCACGGTCAACACCGACAACCGGTTGATGAGCGACACCACCATGAGCCGGGAAATGCTCAAACTGGTGGACACCTTCGGCTACGGCTGGAGCGACCTCGAGCGGTTCACCATCAACGCCATGAAGTCCGCCTTCATCGCCTTCCCCGAACGCCTCCGCATCATCGACGAGGTGATCAAGCCGGGTTACGCGGTGTTGCTCGGCTGAACCGCGACCCGCCGTCCGTCACCCTTGGATAGGTGGGAATCCGAAGGGATCGGTGTCGTCCTCGGCAGAGGTGGTCGGCTCGTTCGCCTCCGGTGCGCCCCGACCTACCCGGGGGTGCCCGGTACACCTCCCACAGAGTTCCGCGGCGTCGCCGATCGCCCGGTCTCCCGGCGACCGCAACCTGTCGCCGGGTGCGGGAGACGTCAGCCCTTGTTGAGGCGGGTTTCGAAGGCGCGTTCCAGGACTCGCCAGGCTTCGGCCTCGGCGGCGAACGGTGCGCTGGGCGCCATCCGGCCCGGGTCGGGCTCGAGCAGGTACGAGACGTACGAACCGAGTGAGGTGGACTTGGTCAGTGCCTGCTCCACGGTGTCGTCGTCGGCGTAATCGGCTGCGTCGGTGAACAATTCGACCGCGAGGTCGAGCTGATCGAGATCGACGGCCTCGGGGCCCTCGCCCAGATCGTCGGCCAGGCCGGGCAGGACGTAGACGTTCTCGTCGGAGACCTCCACCTCCAGTGACCCGTCGATCGCCGCGGTGTGCACCTCGCCGTACGTGCTCACCGCGGCCAGATCGTGATCGTGGTCGTCGGCCAGGTAGCGGGCCAGGGCGCGCTCGGAGCTGAACACGGTGATCTGGCCGTTGCTGCCGAGGAACACCGGCTCGTCGTCGAGATAGCACCGCAACGTGAAGAACTGGCCCTCGGAGGTGACGATCCGGACCGGGTCGATACCGACTCCGTGCCAGAAGGTCTCTTCCCCCTCGTCTTCGGGTTCCTCGTCCTCCGCGTCGAGGTCGACCTGTTCGATCTCGTCGTCCTCGTCGTTCTCGGCCGCATCCTCGGCATCGACGATGTTCTGTTCCGCCGCAAGCAGTTCGGCCTCGGCGACGGACACCGCCTCCGCATCGACCTCCGGCGATTTCACCACCGCGTCGATGGCGTCCACGACCTCGTCCCAGTCCTTGACGATGGCCGCACCGATCTGCCCCCACAGCTCCTCGCCCTCACGCCCGAAGAACGCGCCCATGCCCGAGGACAGCGCGCCGATCTCCTTGTGTGAGTCGAAGAACTTGGTCACCACCTCGAGCTCGCACACGTCTCCGATCGTGCGGGCCATATCGAGCGTCGCCTCGAGCTCGGCGACGGCATCCGGATCGGGATCGCCCGCCGCCAGCTCCGGCACCGCGACCAGATCGAAGATGTGCTCGTCCTCGGGCTCCAGTTCCGCGGCCGACAACCCGGCGATGACCTTCCACGCCGGATGGTCGACCAGATCGTTGTCGTCGTTGGTCCGGATGAACGCGACCAGCTCCGCGACCGAGTCGAAACCGTACAGCGCGTCCTCGTGACCGAGGAATGCCTCCCACTCGTCCTCACCGTCGCGCCAGCGCGGTGCCCATAGGGTGACGAGATCGCCGTCGGTCAGGCCGAGCTCGATCGGGACGATGTCTCCAGAAGCCATGACCGTGAGCCTATCGACCCTGCGCCTGTGGCACTATTCGGCCCGCCCCCCAACATTTCCCGCCTGCGGTGCGGTGAAGCTCGAGTTGAGCGTTGCCACGACCGCGGAGCGCTGTTCCCCCGCATCCTGGGCTGCCTGTGTACAGGCCGCGATGATGGCCTGGCCCACTTCGGCGGGGGGACGGGAGGTGATCGACTCGGCGAGTCGCAGGCCGACCATGGCGCCGTCGCTGTTCACCTCGACGCTGATCAGACCATCGTCGGTGGTGTGCGTACCGCGCACCTGCCCGAGGCCGTGCAATGCGGCCTCGAGTGCCTCCAGCTTCTCGGTCGCCGCGGCGACGAGAGCATCCATCTCAGCACTCATGCGCTCAAACCTGCCTCATCCAGCTCGTGGGTCCGGTGTCTTCGTCGTCCATGCGGTCCAGCTCGTCCACGGCGGTCTGGCGGGTGGGCAGGCCGAGTTTGTCGAGGATCTCGACCGGCATACCCGACTCGGCCAGCAGCTCCCGCCGCCGGGCCTTGGCCACGATCGCCGAACGCTTGGTCAGGCGCAGTATCTCACCGGCCAGAGCCTGTGCGCCGTAACGGTATTCGCTGCGCTCGAACTTGATCTCCACGGGCATGCCCTGATCGGTCGCCCGCACGGAGATGGTGCCGGAACGATTGGCGCTCGAGGCGACCGTGACGTTCGGGATCTCCTTCGGCGGCTGCTGCGGCGCGCTCATGACGTGGGCCTGTAGAAGCCGTGGAACGCCATTCCCATGTTCTCCGTTCGAATCGCATCGATCTGCACCGGATCTCCGGCCTCGACCATCTTTCCGTTACCCACCACCATCGCGACGTGACCATCCCAGATGGCCAGATCGCCGGGCTCCACATCACCGGGGCTGACCTGTGTCGCGCCTTGACTCTGATCCGCCGCCAGGCGCGGCAGGTCGACCCCGGCCTCGCCGTACGCGTACTTGGTCAGACCACTGCAATCCAGGCCCTGACCAGGTGTGTTACCGCCCCACACGTATGGGGTGCCGCAGCACTTGATCGCGGCGTTCACCGCCGTCGCGGCCTTCTGATTGGGCGCTTCGACCTTGGTGCCGTCGGGCAGCGTGATCATCACGCCGCCGTTCTTGGTGGTCTTGTCGGTGCTGCTGTTGGCCGCGGTGGAGGTCTTCGAATCCTTGGCCGAGGCCGGAGTGGTCAGCGAACTGACCGCCGAACCGCCGCTGGACAGGACCCCGCCGAGCAGTGAGGAGGCCGTTTGGGCGCCGCTGCTGGCCTGGGAGATCAGCGAGGCCGTGTTGGCCGGGGTGCCGACCGTGGACGGGGTGGACGGGGCCGGGGTCAGTTCGGTCATCGACGCGGTATGCGTATCGAGGTCCGAACGCACCTGCCCGACCACGCCGACCGCCTGGCCGAAGTGGTCGATCGCGGAGGTGACCACGGTCGTCAGGCCCACGGGTGTGGTGGCCGCGGGGCCGAGCACGTTCACCTGATGCACGAAGTCCTGCAGGATTCCGGCCAGTTTCTGCTGACCGGTCTGCACCGTGGACGCGGCCTGGCTGACTACGTCGGCCATGTTCGTGCCGCGATCGGAGATGTTCGCCGCGGAGGTCTGCACCTGCATCGCCTTGTCCATGGCGGCATCACCGGCGCGCCCGTTCCAGGCGTTGGTCATCTGGTTGATGCTCGTGCTGCCGGCCTTGTGGATGCCGTCCAACGTCGTGGAGGTCTGGCGCAGCGCGTCGGCGGGGCCGCCGGTGGGTAACACGCCGGTGCCGAAGCTGGCGACCAGATCGACCAGCGGCTTGGCCAGGGCGTCCAGGTCGATCCCGGCGATCATGCCTGCAACTCTTCCTGGACGGCGTGCATGGCGGTGACGCGCTCGGCGTCGTTCTCCGCGTAGCTGACCGAGGCTCCGGCCGCGGCGGTGCCCATCGTGCCGAGCACCGCGGACAGCTGGCCGATCGAGGCCACGTGTCCGGCGTGGGCGGCGGAGTACGCCGTGAGGAAATCGCCACCGACCAGCCCGAAGATCGGGCCCAGGAGAGTCGGTTCGGCGGCTGCCGCCGCGGTTGCGGCCGAGGCCATTTCTCCGGCCAGTCCGCCGGCTGTCGCACCGTAAGCGGCAAGGCCTTCGGTGTCGACCGAGATCTTTGGCATCACAATCCCCCATCGTGCTGGTCTGGTGGCAGATTACGTCATCCGAGTAGTTTGACGCAGGTTCCACGAGAACGGTTCCACTCCGCGAGCGAGAAAAATCCGGGACGGAGTGCGGGCCTGGACCCGGTGGAAACCTTATCGTTCCCTCATGCGAACGCACATCGTGGATCACCCGCTCGTCTCGACTCTGCTGACCATCATGCGTGATGTGCGCACACCCAACCCGGGTTTCCGTGGCGCACTGCGTGATCTGACCGCAATCCTGATCTACGAGGCCCTACGCGAGGCCCCGCTGACGACGTTCGAAGTCACCACTCCGGTCGCGGTCACCGAGGGTGTGCGCCTGGCACATCCGCCGCTGCTGGTGCCGGTGCTGCGGGCCGGGCTCGGCATGGTGGACGCCGCCAGTGAGCTGATCCCCGAATCACGTGTCGGTTTCGTCGGCATCGCCCGCGACGAGCACACTCACCAGCCGGTGCCGTACATGGAGTCGCTGCCCGAAACCCTGGCCGGGGTACCGGTATTCGTCCTGGACCCGATGTTGGCGACCGGCGGTTCGATGCGGCACACCCTGGAACTGCTCGCCGCCCGCGACGCCACGGATATCACCGCGGTGTGCGTCGTCGCCGCCCCGGAGGGCGTCGCGGCGCTCGAGCAGTCCGGGCTGCCGGTCCGGCTGGTCACCGCGACTGTCGATGCCAGGCTCAACGACGACGCGTACATCGTCCCGGGCCTCGGTGACGCGGGCGATCGGCAGTTCGGGCCGCGCTGAGTCCGGTACGCCCGCAACGAGTTCCGGCCGGACCGCCGGTGCTACAGATTCTCGAAGTATTTGCGCAGATCGGACAGGCGTTGCGCGGCAGCCTGTTTCGCCGCGGGCAGCGCCGCCCGGGACGACACCGGCTCGACGACCTCGAGATAGCACTTGAGCTTGGGCTCGGTGCCCGACGGGCGGACCACGATGCGTTGCGTGGCCGCGTCGAAGATCAGCGCGTCGGTGCGCATCGGGCCGCGCACCTGCGCCATATCGGTGCAGGTGACCGGGGTACCGGCGATGGCGTCCGGCGGATTCTCGCGCAGCCGGTCGAGCACCTGTGCCGCAGCGGCCTGATCGGTCAGTCGCAGCGAGACCTGATCCCCGGCGTGCAGGCCGAATTCGAGGGCGTAATCGTCGAGCAGATCGAGCGGGCTGCGACCGTCGGCACGCAGCCGGGCGACGAGTTCGGCGGCCGCGACCGCGGCGGAGATGCCGTCCTTGTCGCGCACCGCCGCCGGATCCACGCAGTGTCCGATCGCCTCCTCGTACGCGTAGACCAGGCCGTTCCCTGCCCGCGCGAGCCATTTGAAACCGGTGAGCGTCTCGGCGTAGCGCGCGCCGCGGGCCGGGGCCAGCTTGCTCAACAGCCGCGAAGACACGATCGTGGTCGCCACCAGCGCGTCGTCGGGGGCGTCGCGGAGGACGAAATCGCCCAGCAGAACGCCGGTCTCATCACCGCGCAGCATCCGGCGGCCGTCCGGTGCGGGCAGCGCGACGGCGCATCGATCGGCATCGGGATCCAGTGCGATCGCCAGATCGGCATCGATCCGATCGGCCAGCGCGAGCAGTAGATCCGCGGCTCCCGGCTCCTCCGGATTCGGGAAACCGACGGTCGGGAAATCCGGATCCGGCGCGAACTGCTCGACCACCACCTGCACATCGGTGAATCCGGCCGCGTGCAGCGCCGCGACGGCGAGTTCCCCGCCCACACCGTGCATCGGCGTCAGCGCGATCCGGAGTTCGTTGCGCCGCAACGGAATCGGGACGGGTTTCGCGGAGTACGGGGTCGTCCGGCCGGTGTTCGGTGCGTCGGTCGCCGCATCGGATCCGCCGAGCCGGGCGGGCAGGGTGGCGACGCGGTCGAGATAGCGGCGGACGATCTCCTCACCCAGTTCGGCGACCGGGGTGCCGGGCGGGAGGTCCAGCACTTGCGGGTCGGGGGAGGTCGGTTGCGGGTCGGCGCGGGAGATCGGTTCGCGCACGGCTTCGATGTGGCGTTCGATCTCCGTGTCGGCGGGCGGGATGAGCTGGGAGCCGCCGCTGAGATAGACCTTGTAGCCGTTGTCGGTGGCCGGATTGTGCGACGCGGTGATCTGCACTCCGGCCACGGCTCCCAGTTCGCGCACGGCGAAGGCCACGACCGGGGTGGGCAGCGGGCGCGGCAGCGCCAGGACCGAGAATCCGGCCGCGGCGAGGACTTCCGCGGTGGCCGTGGCGAATTCGGCCGATCCGTGCCGGGCGTCGCGCCCGACGATCACCACGCCGCCGCCCAGGCAGCGCTCGCGCAGCCAGTCGGCGAGTCCCGCGGTGGCGCGCTGCACCGTGTCCACGTTCATTCCGTCCGGACCGTCCTGCAGTGGTCCCCGCAGGCCGGCCGTCCCGAATCGCAGCATCAGCACAATCCTTTCCGGCACATCAGGTTTCCGGCATGTCGAATTCCGGTGCGGTCGGACCGCATCGGCGCGGTTCGCGGATTCGCCGACTCAGATGCGCTCGAGCATGCCGCGCAGCAGTTTGCCCAGTCGCGGGGCGGCGGCGCGGCCCTCGGCGAGCACCTCGGCGTGCGAGAGGGGTTCGCCGGTCACCCCGGCGGCCAGATTCGTGACCAGCGAGATGCCCAGCACCCGCGCGCCCAGTGCGCGAGCGGCGATGGCCTCCAGCACCGTGGACATCCCGACCAGATCCGCGCCCAGTGCGCCGAACATGCGGATCTCCGCGGGCGTCTCGTACTGCGGTCCGGTCAGTCCCGCGTAGACGCCCTCGGTCAGGTCCGGATCGACTTCTCTTGCCAGAGCGCGCAATCCGGGATCCCACGCATCGACCAGATCGACGAACGACGCCCCGGTCAGCGGCGTGCGTCCAGTCAGGTTCAGGTGGTCGGAGATCAGCACGGGCTCGCCCACGCGCAGTCCGGGACGGATTCCGCCGGCCGCGTTGGTCAGCAGGATGGTGTCCGCTCCGGACGCGATCGCCGTGCGCACCCCGTGCACCACCTGCGCGGGTTCGTGCCCCTCGTAGAGATGCTGACGGCCCATCATCAGCAGCACCGGCGAATCGTTCACCGTCACCGAATGCACCGTGCCCTGATGGCCCTGGGCGGTGGGCGCGTCGAATCCGGGCAGTTCGGTCATGGGCACCGAGGCCGCCGACGCGCCGATCTCGGCGGCGGCGTCCTGCCAGCCCGACCCGAGTACGACGGCGATGCGGTGGTGCGGAACTCCGGTGCGCTCGGCGATCGCCGCCGCAGCCTGTTCGGCAAGCATGTGCTTCACGATAGTGCGATACGTCACGGCGTGCGGTTTCCGGGTGACCTGCCGTCCCCCTGGGTGCCTGGTAGCGTCGCGCACGCCGGACCCGCGGTGCGCGGGTGGACGTCGTGTCGAAAATGTGGTGGGAACAGAGTTGTGACTGCGCGTGAGCTCGTCGTACTGGGGACGGCCAGCCAGGTGCCGACCCGCCAGCGTAACCACAACGGGTACCTGCTGCGCTGGGACGGCGAGGGGCTGCTGTTCGATCCCGGTGAGGGCACCCAGCGGCAGATGTCGTTCGCGGGCGTGTCGGCCGCCTCGATCACGCGGATCTGCCTGACCCACTTCCACGGCGACCACTGCCTCGGCCTGCCGGGTGTGCTCGCGCGCCTGAACCTGGATCAGGTGACGCATCCGGTCGACATCTGCTTCCCGGCCGCGGGCCGTGAATTCTATTGCCGGTTGCGCGATGTGGTGCCCTATTTCGCGGGTCTGCGCGAACAGCCGGTCGATGCGACGGGCGCGATCCCGTTGCCGGACACGGCGTTCGAATTCGAGGCGATTCGGCTGGACCATCGCGTCGAGACCTTCGGCTACCGGCTGATCGAGCCGGACGGGCGGCGCATCCTGCCCGATCGACTGGCCGAATTCGGAATCTCCGGACCCGATGTCGGCCGTCTGCAGCGCGAGGGTTCGCTGCGGCTGTCCGATGATCGGGTCGTCACCCTGGACGAGGTCTCCACGGTCCGGCGCGGGCAGCGCTTCGCGTTCGTGATGGACACCCGGATGTGTCCCGGCGTGGCGGAATTGGCGCAGGACGCCGACATGCTCGTCATCGAGGCCACCTTCCTGGACACCGATGCGGATCTGGCGCACGAGTACGGTCACCTCACCGCCGCCCAGGCCGCGCAGGTGGCGCAGGCGGCCGGGGTGCGGACCCTGGTGCTGACCCATTTCTCCCAGCGCTACGCCGATCTCGAGGACCATCGGCTCGAGGCGGCGAAGTACTTCGACGGCGAGCTGGTGGTGGCCGAGGATCTGATGCGCGTGCCGGTACCGACTCGCCGGTAACTTGTGCGGCGGCGTCGTTATGCTGCTGCGTATGCCGTATTTGGAACGTGACGGGGACGTGTTCGTGCTCTACCTCGGCAACGAGGGGCAGGCCGACACCGAGAACCGCTTCCATCCCGACTGGATCGACACCTTCCACGGGTTGCTGGACGAGGTCGAGCAGGCCGGGGTCACCACCGAGCAGCCGAACCCGCCGGCCGCGCTGGTCACCGTCTCGACCGGCAAGTTCTACACCAACGGTCTGGACACCGACTGGCTGTTCGGCAACTTCGACCGCAGCGGCTGGTACCTGGACCGGGTGCACAGTCTGTTCAGCCGTCTGCTGACCTTCCCGATGGCCACGGTGGCCGCGGTGAACGGGCACGCCTTCGGCGCGGGCGCGATGCTGGCCACCTCGCACGACTTCCGGGTGATGCGCGCCGATCGCGGATACTGGTGCCTGCCCGAGGTCCATCTGGGCATGCCGTTCACGGTTGCGATGAACGCGCTGGTCACCGAGCGGTTGACCAATCAGGTCGCGGTCGAGGCGATGACCACCGGACGTCGCTACAGCGCGCAGGACGCGATCGCCGCCGGAATCGTCGACGCCGCGGCCGATGCCGACGCGCTGCTGGCGGCCGCCGTGGAACGGGCCGGGGCGCTGGCCGGTAACCGCAAGCCGAATCTGCCGGTCATCAAGCGGGCCCTGCACGGCCGCGCACTGGCCGGGCTCGCCGTGCCGACGACCCAGGAGAACCTGGCTTTCCAGCCCTGATCCGGTTGGTAACGCCCGCGGGTCGCCACCACCGGGCCCGCGGGCTTGTCGGCCAACACTCCGCAACCGCACTGTCGGGTGCGAGACTGAGGCATGGCATATCGCGGCGCCGACCGACAGCCCGAGCCTGCGGATCCGTCGCCCGATCCCGTCCTCGCGGCGGCCGACCCGACGCTCACCGCGTCCGCCGACGCCGGCATCGCCCGTGCCGCCGCGGAGCTGCTCGCGCTGTCCCATTCCATCCACGCCGAACCCGAGCTGGCGTTCGCCGAGTTCCGCAGCGTCGCCAAAACCCTCGAGCCGCTGCGCGAGCGCGGATTCGCCGTCGAGACGGGGGTTGCCGGGCTGGACACCGCGTTCACCGCGACCTACGGCCACGGCCCGCTCGTCGTGGGAATCTGTGCCGAATACGACGCGTTGCCAGAGATGGGCCACGCTTGCGGGCACAACATCATCGCCGCGTCCGCGGTGGGTGCGGCGCTCGGGCTGGCCGAAGTGGCCGATGCGTGCGCGATCACCGTGAAGGTGTTCGGCACACCGGCCGAGGAGAGCGGCGGTGGCAAGGTGCTCATGCTCGAGCGCGGCGTGTTCGACGGCGTGGCGATGGCGATGATGGTCCATCCGGGTCCGTACGACATCGTCGGTGCGCGCTCACTGGCCCTGGCCGATCTGTCCATCACGTACGCCGGCCGGGCCGCACATGCCAGCGCGGCCCCCGAACAGGGCCGCAACGCCGGTGACGCGGTGACCGTCGCGCAGGTTGCGTTGGGGTTGCTGCGTCAACATCTCGCGCCCGGACAGCAACTGCACGGTATAGTCGAATCCGGCGGCGTGGCCCCCAACATCGTGCCCGAGCACGCGGAACTGCTGTACTACCTACGCGCAGCCGACTCCGCATCCCTCGACGATCTGATGCGACGCGCATCGGCTTGTTTCGAGGCGGGAGCGCTGGCTACCGGAACTACCCACGACATCCGGATGCTCGCGCCCACGTACACCGAGCTCACCCCCGATGCGGCAGTACTGTGTGCCTACCGCGAGCAGATCGCCGGTATCGGACGCGTACCGCTGTCGCCGGAACTCGAGGCAGCGCGTCCGCTGGGCAGTACCGACATGGGCAACGTCACCAATGTCATCCCGGGTATCCATCCGGTCATCGGCATCGACGCCGCGGGATCGGTGACGCATCAGCCGGAATTCGCGGCGGCATGCGTCACCGATTCCGCGGATCTGGCGGTGATCGATGGGGCCACGGCGTTGGCGCGTACCGCGATACAGGTCGCGGGCGATCAATTCCATAGGGAACGGTTGTTGGAACACAGCGTTCAGCGACAGGAGGATTTTCGGTGAGCACAGAAGGCCGAGCCGCGGCGGCGGCGGGCCCGGACACGACGGCCTCGGACGAACCCGGTGATCCGGGCGCGGGGCGCGCGATCGTCGACGCGTGGCTCCGCGAGAACGCGGACGACCTCATCGGGTGGCGGCGGCATCTGCACACCAACCCGGAGTTGTCCCGGACCGAATTCGCGACCACCGAATTCGTGGAGTCCTGGCTGGTCAAGTCCGGATTAGAGCCCCGCAAACTGCCCACCGGAACCGGTCTGCTGTGCGATATCGGCCCCGACGGCCCGCGGATCGGCCTGCGCGCGGACATGGACGCGCTGCCGCTGCAGGAGTACACCGGACTGCCCTTCGCCTCGACGGTGCCTGGCGTCTCGCACGCGTGCGGGCACGACGCGCACACCGCGATCCTGCTGGGCGCGGCCTCGGCTCTGGCCGAGGTGCCGGATCTGCCGGTCGGCGTGCGGCTGGTGTTCCAGCACGCCGAGGAGGTCATGCCCGGCGGCGCGATCGATATGGTCGCCGCCGGTGCGATGGAAGGCGTCTCGCGGACGTTCGCGCTGCACTGCGATCCCCGGCTCGAGGCCGGGCGGGTCGGAGTGCGGGTCGGTGCGATCACCTCGGCCGCGGACACCGTGGAACTGGTGTTGGACTCACCCGGCGGGCACACCTCGCGCCCGCATCTGACCAGTGATCTGGTGTACGCGATCGGCACGGTCATCACCGGCCTGCCCGGATTGCTGAGCCGTCGGATCGATCCGCGCACCAGCACCGTGATGGTGTGGGGTGCGGTCTCGGCGGGCAAGGCCCCCAATGCGATTCCGCAGACCGGCATGCTCACCGGAACCGTCCGCACCGGCGATCACGCGACCTGGTCGCTGCTCGAGCCGATGGTGCGGGAGATCGTCGACGGTCTGCTCGCGCCCACGGGTGTGCGGTATCAGCTGAACTACAAGCGCGGCGTCCCGCCGGTGGTCAACGAGGAGCAGGCCACCCGGATGTTCGAGGACGCGATCCGCGCCCTGGGCCCCGACGCGCTGGCCGACACTCCGCAGTCCGGCGGCGGCGAGGATTTCTCCTGGTACCTCGAACAGGTTCCCGGCGCGATGGCCCGCCTGGGCGTGTGGTCCGGCCATGGTGAACAGCTGGACCTGCACCAGCCCACCTTCGACCTGGACGAACGCGCTCTCGCCGTCGGCGTGCGCGTACTCACCAACCTGGTTCTGAACGCGAGTTAGCACGGTTCGCTGCGACGGCCGTATCCCTGGAAAGGGGTGCGGCCGTTCGGCTATCCGGCCCCCGGACCTACGTTTCTGGAGTTGCGGGTGCGCAGGGCGTGCACGTATTCGGCTGGGGCGCCGGCCTTTTCGGCGGCATCGGCGATCACGCCGATGTAGCGGGCCGAGGGCAGGCCGCCCTCGTAGGCGTCCAGGACGTACAGCCAGGCCAGTACGGGTTGCGAGCCGGTGCCCGAACTCGGGGTGACACGCAGCCGGATCTTCTTGTGTATGCCGAAATCCGAACCTTCCCAGCGGTCCAGGCTCGCCTCGTCCTCGTCGGGGACGTCGTACAGCACGACGAACACGCGAGCCCCGGGCTCCTCGACCACCGTCGCCAGCGGTCCCTCCCAACCGATGTCGTCCCCGGCGAAGGTCAGGCGCCAGCCCTCCAACCAGCCGGTTCCGTACACGGGGGAGTGCGGACAGCGCTTGAGCATCTGCTCGGGATCCATATTGGATCCATACGCGGCGTATATCGGCACCAGGCAAGAGTATCGAATGACCGCGCGTACTCGCCCCCATCCCGTCCATCCGATCTCCGGCGCCCGTACCTCCCGCCCCGCGGAAACCGCTCGGACGTGCGGAAAAGCGCTTGTGAGCGAAGCAGTGTGCGATTCGCCGCTTCGCTGGTCGGATGGTTCGGCAATCGCCGGGTGCGCGGTGAACCAGCACGCGGCTCCGGTCGGGTGACGATTGCCCGGCGGGCCGCAAACATGCGGCGGCCGAGCCTGCGTGTCGAGGCACAGATACCCTTTCCACGACCGGAGATCCCGATCGAACAGCACGAAGGCGGAGGTATCCATGACCCGCATTGCAATCATCGGCGGTGGCCCGGCCGGTTACGAGGCCGCGCTGGTGGCCGCCGCGCACGGCGCGGAGGTCACGGTCATCGACTCCGACGGCGTCGGTGGCGCATGCGTGCTGTGGGATTGTGTGCCCTCCAAGACCTTCATCGCCTCCACGGGCGTGCGCACCGATCTGCGCCGCGCGCGGGATCTGGGAATCACCCTGCATCCGGCGCAGGCCCAGGTGCGGCTGTCCGAAGTGAACTCCCGGGTCAAGGCCCTGGCGCAGGCGCAGTCCTCCGATATCCGGACCAAACTGCAGGCCGCCGGGGTGAACATCCTCAACGGCTCCGGTGAGCTGATCGATCAGATTCCGGGCCTGGCCACGCATCTGGTGCGGGCCAGGCTGACCGACGGCGGGGAGCGGGTGCTCGAGGCCGAGGTGGTGCTGATCGCCACCGGCGCCAGCCCGCGCGTACTGCCCGGCGCCGAACCGGACGGTGAGCGGATCCTGAACTGGCGGCAGCTGTACGACCTGCAGGAACTGCCCAAGACCCTGGTGGTCGTCGGATCCGGTGTCACCGGTGCGGAATTCGTGAACGCCTACACCGAGATGGGCGTCAAGGTGAAGCTGGTGTCCAGTCGTGACCGGATGATGCCCGGCGAGGACGCCGACGCCGCACTCGTGCTCGAGGACGCGCTGGCCGAACGCGGTGTGGAACTGGTCAAGCAGGCGCGCGCGGATGCGGTGGAGCGCACCGCCGAGGGAATCGTGGTCAAACTCTCCGACGGCCGCACGGTCACCGGTACGCACGCCCTGATGACGGTCGGTTCGACCCCGAACACCGGCAACCTCGGCCTGGAGCGGATCGGCATCGAACTGGACCGGGGCGGCTATCTGCGGGTGGACCGGGTCTCGCGCACGCCGGTGCCGGGCGTGTACGCCGCGGGCGACTGCACCGGACTGCTCCCGCTGGCGTCGGTGGCGGCCATGCAGGGCCGGATCGCGATGTATCACGCACTCGGTGAGGGAGTGCAGCCGATCCGGCTCAAGACGGTGGCCTCGGCGGTGTTCACCCGTCCCGAGATCGCCACGGTCGGGGTGAGCCAGAACGCGATCGATGACGGTCAGGTTCCGGCGCGCACGGTGATGCTGCCGCTGAACACCAATCCCCGGGCCAAGATGTCCGGGCTGCGACGCGGTTTCGTGAAGATCTTCTGCCGTCCGGCGACCGGTGTGGTGATCGGCGGCGTGGTTGTCGCCCCGATCGCCTCCGAGCTGATCCTGCCGATCGCGATGGCGGTGCAGAACAATCTCACCGTGAACGATCTGGCGCAGACCTTCTCGGTGTACCCGTCGCTGTCGGGTTCGATCACCGAGGCGGCTCGCCAGTTGATGCGTCACGACGACCTCGGATAGCCCCGGCGGCAAGGCTTTCGGCGAGCCCGTCGAGCACACCCGATCAGCCCCCTCGACAATCCGTCGCACGGGAACGAGTGCGTTTGCGGCACTGGGAATTCGGTTCGTGTTGCCGGAAACCTCTTCGTGTGATTCACTTCCCGCAGAGATGTGAGTGGTGGGTCGGTTGGCGGGTTTCGTGTGCGGGGGGATGGTGCCTTTCCCGACCGGAATTCGCGAGCGGCCTCCGGGGTCGCGTCAGCGGTCCGGCATCTGATGAGGGATAACAGGAGTGCGGTGTGCCTTGCGCGACGTGACGGCGGCCGTGCTCGGGAAAGGGACTGCGAGCAGTGAAACATCATCGTAGTAAGCCGAATCGGGTGCAACGCGCGGTGGCAACCTCGTTGCCGTTGGCCACCGCAGCCGCCGTGGCCACCCTTCTGGCCGCACCGGCCGGCGCGGATCCGGTGAGTCCGCCCACGGTTCCGACCACGCCCGCGCAGCCGGGCGACACGCAGGCGGGTAACCCCAGCCCCTCGACGCAGAACCAGGCACCGGCGCAACCGGGGACCAAGCCGGGGCAGCAGTCGAACGACACCAACACTCCGCAGCCCGGAGTGACCAAGCCGCAGCCGGGCGTGACCTCGCCGCAGCCCGGTGTCACCCAGCCCAATTCCGATGGGGGACAACCCGATCAGAGTCTGGCCGGTCCCGTCCAGCCGGGTGTGACCACGCCGCGCGTCGCGCCGCTGCCGGTGCCGGGGCAGAACGCCCAGGAGCAGAACGGTCCGGCGCAGCCGGCCGTGATGCCCGGTCCGAGCGCGACCCAGCCGCAGCCGAACCAGCAGCCGCAGCCCGGCCAGGACACCAACACCATGGATGGGCTGACCGGCAACGGCAACGCCCACCAGGGCACCGTGCAGACCGCGCCGCGCTGGAGTTCGCCGAGCCTGCAGTCCGCCCCGGCCGCACCGGTCGTGCAGATGAACGGTCCGCACACCGAGGTCGGCGCGAATATCGACGGCGGCGGCGTCGCGCCCGGTTACGTGGCCAATACGCACCACTTCAACAACGCCAACGGTTACGTCGGCACGGTCGGCTACCGGACCCCCACGGGGACCGGCGACGCGGGCGTCTCGATCGAGTACGTCGAGGCCAACAAGATCAAGGTCACCACCTACACCCACACCACGGGTATCGATGACCTCAAGGCCCGTACCGGCTTCAACGACGTCAAGAACACGACCTACGTCGACTCCACCCAGGCCAATGCGGCCAAGGCGGCGGTCGAGGGCTGGATCCGGATGCAGCCGGGTGGGGTCGCCGCACTCGACGCGGCCGCGCACGTTGGTAGGCTGCCGGAGGGGAATTACGCCCCGCAGACGGTGAATACCGCCGGTGTCACCACGCAGTGGAGTGGTTCGGTCCAGAACTGATTTTCGGTGCCGGCGGACCGGAGGACGCCGGTGCAGGCTGATTCGACGTGGGGCGGTCGTTGGTAGACCGCCCCACGCGGGTGTCATGGGGAAGGAACGGGTGATGGCCTCCATGGACGATGCGGAACACGACGAATCGGGAGAGTCGGTTCCGCCGGCGCGCGATCGTGGCGAGTCGGGTTTCGGGCCGCCCACGTCCGGATTCGGTCCGCCGGTGGGCGAGTTCGGTCCTCCGGTGGATGCGTTCGGTCCGCCTACCGGTGGCGGGTCGGTGGGATGGCAGCCCGCCGACGGTTCGGATCGTCCGTCCGTGGGGTGGCAGCCCGCCGACGGGTCCGAGCGGCCCAGCCTCGGTTGGCAGCCGGTCGATCAGCCCGCGCCGCCGACGGTGCCCGCGCCGCCGCAGCAGTATCGGGCCCCGGATTCGACCGGTTCTCGAGAGATCGTGCAGCCGCAGCAGTATCGCGCGCCGGATTCGACCGGGTCGCGCGAGATCGTGCAGCCCCAGCAGTATCGTTCGCCCGATTCCACCGGCTCCCAGGAGACGGTGCGGTATTCGGATCAGTCCGGTGGCCGGCAGGGTGGACCGGATACGGGTTCGCGGTGGTCGACCGTGCCGCCCCGGCCCCCCGCCCAGCCCGAGCAGCCGGCCGATCCGCCGAAGTCCCAGTACGGCCAGTCCGGGCAGCCGCGCTCACTGTGGGACGACGACGATCTGGCCAAGAAGCTCGCGGCTCCGCGTGAGCCCAGCGTCGCGGCTCGCGGATCCGGGTCCGGTAAGGGGTCGTCCTCGGGTTCGCTGTGGGACGACGACGATCTGGTTCTGAAGGTGGGCGGTTCCCCGGGCCGCCAGACTTCCGCGCCCACGTCCGACGGGCCGCGCCGCAACCGCGGTGTGCTGATCGGCGGGATCGCCGCGGCGGTCGTCGTGGTGGTGGCGATCGTGGGTGTGATCATCTTCGCGATGCGTGGTCACGGCAGCCCGAATGCCGATCCCACCGCGACGCCGGCCGCGCAGCCCTCGTCCGAGGCAGACGGTGTGGGCTGCCAGGCGTACTCGAACGGGACGACGACCGTCGGTAACGGTCCCGGTGACACCAAGAGCGGGGCCGGGGCGATCCTCGGTTTCGAGCATGCGATCTACACCGATCGCAACGCTCAGAAGGCGTTGAGCTTCGTGATGCCGAACAAGGTCGACGTCGCGCAGCAGGTCATCGATCAGTACCCGGTCGGCACCACGTACTGCCTGCGCATCAACGAGCTGACGACGAACAGCTTCGCCGTGGTGATCACCGAACATCAACCCGGCGGCAAGACGCAGACCTATCAGGAGCTGCTCGATACGCAGAAGGTCGGCGACAAGTTCCTGATCGCCACAGCGCCGCGCTGAGCTGATCTATATCTCACAATCTGAGATATAAATTTCAGATCATGGGTTGTTTGTGCGATGGTGGGTTTATCTTGCCTGCTGTCGGAGGTATTCATGTCGCCTATCACTCCATCGCTGTCGCATCGTCTCGACGGTCTGCAGAGTTCGGCGATTCGTGACCTCTTGAAGCTGACCGAGCGGCCCGACGTCATCGGCCTGGCCGGTGGCCTGCCGGACGAGCAGCTCATGCCGCGCGACCGGATAGCGCTGGCGGCCGAGTCGGCGCTGACCGATCGCTCGCGGTTGCAGTACACCCAGTCGGCGGGCTGGGGACCGCTGCGTGAGGTGCTCGCCGCACGGGAGTCTGCGCGGTTGGGCCGGTCGGTGCCGATCGAGGAGGTGTTCGTCACCCACGGCTCGCAGCAGGCGTTGTCGCTGTTGGGCGAGGTGCTGTTGGATCCCGGTGCGCTGGTCGTTGTCGAGGATCCGGCCTATGTCGGTGCGCTGCAGGTGTTCCGGGCCGCGGGTGCGCGGATCGTGGCGGTTCCGCTGGACCAGGAGGGTATGCGCGTCGACGTGCTGGGCGAACTGCTCGAGCGCGGTGAGCGTCCGGCGGTTGTGCACACGGTCAGCAACTTCCACAATCCGCGCGGGGTGACGATGAGCGTGCGGCGTCGCGCGGAGCTGGCCGCACTCGCCGACCGGTACGGCTTCTGGGTGATCGAGGACGATCCGTACGGTGAGCTGTGGTTCGACGGCCCCTCGCCCGAACCCGTTGCGACCTACTCGCCCAACGTGATTCGCCTGTCCAGTGCGTCGAAGATCCTCGCCCCGTCGCTGCGCGCGGGCTGGATGGTCGCGCCGGACGCGGTCTGTCGTGGTGTGGAGCTGCTCAAGCAGGGGGCGGATCTGTGCGGTTCGGCCCTGACCCAGCAGATCACCGCCGAACTGCTCGCCGACTCGGATTGGCTTGCCGCCCATGTGAACACGGTGCGAAGTAGCTACGGCGAGCGGGCGAAGGCGCTGGTCGGCGCGCTGCGTGAGCGGTTCGGGGATCGTATCGTCAGCACCGACGCGACCGGCGGCATGTTCGTGTGGGCGGCGTTCACGGACGACACCAACACTGCCGAATTGCTCTCGCGCGCAGTCGAACACGGTGTCGCCTACGTCCCGGGATCCGCGTTCGCGGTCGATTCGGACTACCGCGGTGCGATGCGCCTGTGCTTCACCACTTTCGACGCGCCGGTGCTGCGCGAGGCCGTCGACCGGCTCGCGCGAGCTCTCGGCGAGTAGTACGCATCGATCGAATCATTCACTGCTCGAAGAGAATTGGTGTCCGGACCGGACGGCTCGAGCATTGTCGGCCGCTCGGCCGCTCCCATAGTGTCCAATGCGCTCGGGACAGTCGTCGACCGAAGTTCGGGAGGATGTCGAATGATCAGGAAAATGATGGCGGGCGCGGTGCTCGTGGTGGGGCTGGCATCGATGGGGGCGGGCACTGCCTGGGCCGATGATCCGCCGCCGCCCACGACTCCGCTGACCCAGCCCGGAGTTCTTCCGCCGCCGCCGGGCACGCCGCCCGTGCACGGGCCGTGCCAGCCGGGTGTGATCGGCTGCTGAACCCTGTGCCCGGCAGATCCGATCTGCCGGGCACAGTCGTATCTCGATCCGGGATACGAGAACGACCGTCCGCGCTCCGGGTCGTAATGCCCCGTGGTCGGGGCGGTGCACTACTGTGGCCTTCAGCTACCTGCCGGTTACGGGCGGGGTTACGAGCGGTTCGGCATCGGCTGGAGGAGTCGAGGATGACCAAGACATCGCAATCGCAGTCCCTGCCCCCCGGTGACCTGGGGCCCGCTCAGCGCGATGCCGCGTGGGAGCGGTTGGGGCGCGACCATTTCGACGTCGTCGTCATCGGCGGCGGTGTGGTCGGCGCGGGTATCGCGCTGGACGCGGCTACCCGGGGGCTCGAGGTCGCGCTGGTCGAGGCGCGTGATCTGGCTTCGGGGACCTCCAGTCGCTCGTCCAAGATGTTCCACGGCGGGCTGCGGTATCTCGAACAGCTGGACTTCGGTCTGGTGCGCGAGGCGTTGCACGAACGCGAGCTGAGCCTGAAAACCCTTGCGCCGCACCTGGTCAAGCCGCTGCGATTCCTGTATCCGCTGACCCATCGTGTCTGGGAACGGCCGTACGTCGCTTCCGGGCTGGTGCTGTACGACTCCATGGGTGGCGCGAAATCCGTTCCGGGACAACATCATCTGACCCGTTCGGCGGCACTGCGCCTGGCGCCGGGAATTCGGCGGGACGCGCTGATCGGCGGGGTCACCTACTACGACACGGTCGTCGACGACGCCCGGCACACCATGACCGTGGCTCGCACCGCCGCGCACTACGGCGCGGTCATCCGCACCTCCACGCAGGTGGTGGGATTTCTGCGCGAGGCCGATCGGGTGGTCGGGGTGAAGGTGCGCGACAGCGAGGACGGCCGCACCACCCAGGTGCGCGGGCATGTGGTGATCAATGCGACGGGTGTGTGGACCGACGAGATCCAGGCGCTCTCGCGCCAGCGCGGCCGCTTCCATGTGCGCGCCTCGAAGGGGGTGCACATCGTGGTGCCGCGCGATCGGATCACCAGTGACACCGCACTGATTCTGCGGACTCCGACCTCGGTGCTGTTCGTCATCCCGTGGGGTGCGAGCCACTGGATCATCGGCACCACCGACACCGACTGGAATCTCGATCTCGCCCATCCGGCGGCGACCAGGGCCGATATCGCCTATCTGCTCGAGCGGGTGAACGAGGTCCTGGTCACCCCGCTCACCCACGAGGACATCCAGGGCGTCTACGCCGGGCTGCGGCCGCTGCTGGCTGGGGAGAGCGACGAGACCTCCAAGCTCTCGCGCGAACACGCCGTCGCGCGGATCTGTCCGGGGCTGGTGGCCATCGCGGGCGGGAAGTACACCACCTACCGGGTGATGGCGTACGACGCGGTGGAGGCTGCGGCGCAGGACATTCCGCAGCGGGTCTCGCCGTCGATCACCGAGAAGGTGCCGCTGCTGGGTGCGGACGGCTATTTCGCCCTGCTCAACCAGGCCCCGCAGCTGGCGCAGACCTACGATGTGCATCCGTATCGAATCGAGCATCTGCTGAATCGCTACGGCTCGCAGGTCACCGACGTTCTCGATCTCGCCGCCGGCGATCCCGAACTGCTGCAACCGATCACCGAATCTCCGACCTATCTGCGGGTGGAGGCGATCTACGCGGCCACCGCGGAGGGCGCGCTGCACCTGGACGACGTCCTGGCCCGCCGCACCCGGATCTCCATCGAGTACTCCCATCGCGGTGTGGCGTGCGCGCAGGAGGTGGCCGAGTTGGTCGCGCCGGTCCTGGGCTGGAACCCGGAGCGCATCGCGCAGGAGGTCGAGACCTACAACGCCCGGGTGGACGCCGAGATCCGCTCGCAGACCCAGCCCGACGACATCGCGGCCGATGCGTTGCGGGCCGCCGCGCCCGAACCGCGCCCGGAGATCCTCGAGCCGGTCCCGACTGACGGCTGAATTGCCCGCCTGGTGCGGTGTAGGGCCGCGTGATCGGCCGGTATCGATGTGCCGGGGCGGCGGACTTGCCTGCGCGGAATCGGTGGGGAGACGGATCCGAGCGCTCGATGTGGGCGCTGTGGTTCGCTGTCGACGAGCTTCGCGGCAGTCTGCTGAGTCGAGCTGTGCGCTGAGTAGTGTTCGCGCCGAGCGCTATCGGATGTGGTACGGGGAGTGTAGTAACAGGTAGCCCAGAAGCAGCATCACAGCCACCGCGACCAGCGCGTACACCACTTGCAGGGTGACGCGCGCGATGCGCCGGGCGGTTGCTGCGGTCATACGCGACCTGTCTCGTATTTTCCCATCGACTGATGTGTCGTCTGGATCGTACGAGATATTAGCTATTGAGTGGCAAACGCCACTATGTGGTGTACGGGCGCGTCGCGGGGGGAATATCCGAGTCTTCGGCTCACTCCTGGCAGCCGGTGCAGAAGTAGATCCCGCGTTCGCTGTCCGGGCCGTCGCCGATGAGTGTCAGCGTCAGGTCGGTGCCGCAGCGGCGGCACGGTCGGCGATGACGGCGGTAGACGTACGGACGCCAGGGCGGATCGTGTGCGGCGGAGTGCAGGACTCGATGCGCCCGATCGACCAGGGCGGGCAGGTCGGGCACCGAGCCAACCGGGCGTCGTGGGTCGACGCGTTCGATGAAACAGATCTCACTGCGGAAGATATTGCCGATCCCGGCGAGATTGCGCTGGTCGAGCAGGGCCAGGCCGATCGGGCGATCCGGTTCGGCGGCGAGGCGGCGGACCGCCTCGGCCGCATCCCAATTCGGGCCCAGCAGATCCGGGCCCAGCCGGTCCAGGACGGTGTGTTCCTGCTCCCGCCGCAGCGCCTCCACGGTGCCCAGCGCGAAGCCCACGGCTTCGGCCTCGGCGGTGGCGAGGATCAGCCGCGCGGTGAACGCCGGTTTGGTCCAGCGCTGACCCGGTGTGAACACCCGCCACTCACCCTCCATCTTCAGGTGCGTGTGAATGCTGACCGTCGGTGTCCGCACGAACAGATGTTTGCCGTAACTGCCGACCTCCTCGACGGTCTGCCCGGACAGATCCAGCGTCGCATAGCGTGGCACCCGGAAATCGGTGCGCACCAGCATCTTTCCGGCCAACGCCGTACGCAGTCGCGCAGCGGTGCGGAAAACGGTGTCACCCTCGGGCACGATGGCCTCCGGCAGGTGGTCGAGCCGCGCGCAGCGGGACCGGGTGCGTCGGTCCGGGCGGGCTCACGGTCTGCTCCGTAGCCGGAAGCCGCGGGGCGTCGCCGCGAAACCGGCCTCGGTGAGGAAGGTGGCGAAGGTATTGCCGTGCACGGATTCGCCATCCACGCGTTCCACGACCAGTGAGTCGACGTGGCGGTCGCGGACCAGGGCGGCCAGTGCGGCGGCGGCGCGGGTGCGTTGCTGGGGGTCCTCGGTGAAGGTCAGCAGGGTTTTGCCGCCGCGTTCGAGGTAGAGGGTGAGTTCGCCGTCGACGAGGACGACCAGGGCGCCGGCCTTGCGTCCGGGACGATGTCCCGCGCCCTCGGTCGAGCCCTTCGGCCAGGGCAGCGCCGCACCGTAGGGGTTGGCGGGGTCGCAGGCGGCCAGGGCCAGGGCGGTGTCCGAAGTATGGTGCGCGGTTCGGGTTTCGGTGGATCGTTCGGTGTCGAAGGAGCGCAGCCGGTCTACCACGTCGGTCGTGGAGAACTGCGCGCCGCCGAGTGAATCGATGAAATAGCCGCGTCGGCACCGGCCGCGGTCCTCGAATTCGGTGAGTACGCGATACATCAGCGCGAACCCGCCCGGAACCTGTTCGCCCTGAACCGATCCCCGGGTCAGCACCCCGTATCGTTCGAGTAGCAGGTCTGCCGTGGCATGTGCGCGAATCGTATTGTCCGCCAACCGTTCCGGCAGCAACGACCAGCGTCCGGCAACGGTCGGTGGTCCCGTGCGGGACGGCATATTCGCCCGCGGCAGATACGCCCGACCCCGCGGCGTGCGCCGGGGCGCCCGATGCGTGGTGGTGGTGCGCGCGGTCCCCGACAGCAGCGCCCGCACCGGCGCGAACGTGTCACCGGCGACATGCCCGGCCCACACCAGTTCCCACAGCGCTGCCGCAACCGCCGCATCGTCGAGCAGTCCGGTGGCGTCGGAGAGCTGCCGGAAGAAGTACGCCCCGCCGACCGAGGGCAGCACCTGTGCCGGCGTTTCCGGGATGACGGTGGCGCCCAGGGCCATCAGTAGTTGGATCTGGGTTTCGGTGAAGTCGATGTCGTCGGGCGGGGGGAGGGTGAGGGCGGCCTGGTCGGCGGTGTGCAGGGCGATCCAGCCGTCCTTGGCGGTGAGGGAACCGCGGCCGGACCAGATGACCTCGCCGGTGGACATCAGCTCGTCCAACATGGCGGGTGAATAGTCGCGAACCCGGGCGGGGAAGATCAGGGACTCCCAGGCCGAGGCCGGAATCGGTACGCCCGCAAGCTGTTCCACGACCGCGGCCACGCCGTCGACGCCGCGCAGCTGACCGGTGCCCACCTGCTGCCAGGCGGGCAGGAACCGGGCGAACGCGGTGGTCGCGACGGGTTCGATCTCCTTGCGCGCCGCGGCCAGCGAACGCCGCCGCAACCGGCGCAGCACCTGGGTGTCGCACCATTCCGTACCGGCCGAGCCGGGCGTGAATTCACCCTCCACGACCCGCTTTTCGGCGGCGAGCCGATGCAGGGCGGTGGCGGCCACGGCCGGGCCGATGCCGAAGCGGCGAGCCAGCGCCTCGAGCCCGAACGGGCCGTGCGTGCGCGCGTACCGGCCGACCAGATCGCCCAGCGGATCGGCGACCGGTTCGATGAAGGCCGCCGGAACCCCGATCGGCAGTGGCACACCCAGCGCGTCGCGCAGCCGCGCGGCGTCCTCGATCGCCACCCACCACTGCTGCCCGGCAAAGGAAACCGTCAGGGCGCGACGGGCTTCGGCGAGTTCGGCGAACCACGGCTCGGGATCGGCGGTGCACCGCTGCGCCGCCTCGGCCGGGGTGAGCGGGCCCAGCAGACGCAGCAGATCCGCCAGTGCCTCGGCATCGCGGGCGTGCCGCTCGGGGACCAGGCGCTGTAGTTCGCTTTCGGTGAGTTCGAGTATCGCGGCGTCGAGCAACTCGCGCAGTTCCACCCGCCCGAGCAGTTCGGCCAGTAGTCCGGAGTCCAGTGACAGGGCCGCGGCACGCCGTTCGGCCAGCGGGCTGTCGCCCTCGTACATGAACTGGGCGATGTAGTCGAACAGCAGAGCATTCGCGAACGGCGAGGGGGTGGCGGTCTCGACCTCGATCAGTCGCAGCTTGCGGTGGGCGATCCCGGTCTGCAACTCGCGCAGCGAGGTCAGATCGTAGACGTCCTGCAGACATTCGCGCGCGGTCTCCAGCAGCATCGGGAAATCCGGGAACTTGCGCGCCACATCCAGCAGTTGCGCCGCGCGCTGACGTTGCTGCCACAGCGGAGCGCGGCGGCCCGGATCGCGGCGCGGCAGCAGCAGCGCCCGCGCCGCGCACTCCCGGAACCGCGACGCGAACAGTGCCGAGCCGCCGACCTGTTCGGTCACCACGTCATCGATCTCGTCCGGTTCGAAGACGAACAGATCCGCACCCGGCGGGTCGTCGGTGGTGTCGGGCAGGCGCACCACGATCCCGTCGTCCGAGGCCTGCGGTGCGGCGTCCACCCCGAAACGTTCACGCAACCGCGCCCCCACCGCCAGCGCCCACGGCGCGTGCACCGGCAACCCGTATGGCGAATGCAACACCACCCGCCAGTCGCCGAGTTCGTCGCGGAATCGCTCCACCAGCAACGTCCGGTCGGTCGGCAGATGCCCCGTCGCGGATCGCTGATCCCGCAGCAGCGCAACCAGATTGGCAGTCGCGAAATCGTCGAGCCCGGCGGCGTGCACGATGGTTCCGAGGTCGTCGAGATCGGTGACGCCGCTGCTCCTGCGCCGGGACGAGCGGCTTGCCTCGCCGCCTGCCGCCTTGGCGTGCCCGGGATGCGAACCCGCCGATCCGCTGTTGTCCGGTGCTGTCGCGCGCCGCGATGATCGGCCGGACGATATGGATTCGACGGAACCTGTGTTTCCGGACCGGTGCTCAGCGGCAGCGCCATCGGATGGCGACAGCTCCGAGGAACGCGGGTCTGTGGCGGAACCGGACCGTGCGGCAGACCCAGGTGCCTGGGTGGTCGACTCCGGGGACGGGGAATAGATCGGGCCGGGTGATGCCGCCGCGCCGAGTAGTGCGTCGATCCTGGCCGCGGGCGCGCGTTCGATCGCCTGACCGGCCGTGCGCACGAATTCCCCCAGGGCAGTGCCCAGTTCGGCCGGACGACCCAGGGAGTCGCCGTGCCAGAACGGGAGTCGGCCGGGCAGGCCGAAGGCGGGGGTGACCAGGACGCGGTCGTGGGTGATCTCCTCGATGCGCCAGCTGGTCGCGCCGAGGGCGAAGACGTCGCCGACCCGGGACTCGTAGACCATCTCCTCGTCGAGCTCGCCGACCCGAGATGCCTTCTCGCCCACCATGAACACCGGGAACAGGCCGCGGTCCGGAATCGCGCCGCCGGAGGTGACCGCCAGCCGCTGTGCTCCCGGACGTCCGGTCAGCGTGCCCGCATCGCGGTCCCACACCACCCGCGGGCGCAGCTCGGCGAACTCATCGGACGGGTAGCGCCCGGACAGCAGATCCAGCACCGATTCGTAGGCCGAACGTGGCAGTGTCGCATAGCTTCCCGTGCTGCGGACGATGTCGAACCAGGTGTCGGCGTCGATCGGGTCCAGGGCGCAGGCCGCGACGGTCTGCTGGGCCAGAATGTCGAGCGGATGCGCGGGAATCCGCAGGTGTTCGATCTGCCCGGCCGTCATCCGCATCGAGGCGACCGCGCAGTGGATCACGTCGGTGCGATGTTTGGGGAAGATGACGCCGCGGGAGATCTCGCCGACCTGATGTCCGGCGCGCCCGACCCGCTGCAGGCCGCTGGCCACCGAGGGCGGCGCCTCCACCTGCACGACCAGATCGACCGCGCCCATATCGATGCCGAGTTCGAGACTGCTCGTCGCGACCACGCAGCGCAGCCGACCGGTCTTGAGGTCGTCCTCGATGATGGCGCGCTGCTCCTTGCTCACCGACCCGTGATGCGCGCGGGCCAGCAGCGACGCGCTGCCGTGATTGACATCCGAGGTCGCGCCCACCAGGGCGGGAGTGCGCGTGGCGGGCTCCGGTGTTTCGGGTGCGGCCCCGAGGTTCTCGCTATCGGCACCGATTCGTTCGGCATATGTCTCGTTCAACCGGGCGGTGAGTCGTTCGGCCAGCCGTCGCGAATTCGCGAACACGATCGAGGACCGATGTGCCAGAACGAGATCCACGATGGCCGAATCGACGTGCGGCCAGATCGAACCGGCTTGCTCCGAATCGCCGGACGGATCCGGCTCGGTCATATCCGCCACCGGTACCCGCACCGACAGGTCGAAGGTCTTCGGTGCGGGCGGGGCGACGATGGTGATCGGTGCGCGCCCGACCAGGAAACGCCCGATCTCCTCCGGCGGCCGGACGGTGGCGGACAGCCCGATCCGCTGCGCGGGCCGCTCGGTCAGCCCGTCCAGCCGGGCCAGTGAAAGTGCCAGGTGTGCACCGCGTTTGGAGCCCGCGATGGCGTGCACCTCGTCCACGATGACGGTGTGCACCGCACGCAACGTCTCGCGCGCGGCCGAGGTGAGCATCAGGAACAGCGATTCGGGCGTGGTGATCAGAATGTCCGGCGGGGTGCGCTGCAACGATCGCCGCGCGGCCGCGGTGGTGTCGCCCGAGCGAACCCCGACGCTGATCTCCGGCGCGGGCAACCCCAGCCGCTTGGCGGTCTGCGTGACCCCGACCAGCGGTGACCGCAGATTGCGCTCCACGTCCACCGCCAACGCCTTGAGCGGTGAGATGTAGAGCACGCTGGTGCCGCGCGTCTTCTCCGCCTCCGCCGACCGCCCCGCGAGCTGATCGATCGCCCACAGGAATGCCGACAGCGTCTTCCCGGACCCGGTCGGCGCGATGACCAGCGTGTGCTCCCCGGCGGCAATCGCCTGCCACGCACCCAGCTGAGCGGCCGTCGGCGCGGGAAACGCACCGTCGAACCACTCCTGCGTGGGTCGGGAGAACTGGTCCATGCGCATCAGTCTGCACCCCGCCACCGACACGATTCACCGATCGCATGCGGAACGGGTGCGAATGGTTACACCCGGGTTCACCCGAACTCGATGCCCTGCGCCAGGGGTAGTTCGGTGGAGTAGTTGATCGTGTTCGTGGCCCGGCGCATGTACGCCTTCCAGGAGTCCGAGCCCGATTCGCGGCCGCCGCCGGTCTGTTTCTCGCCGCCGAACGCGCCGCCGATCTCCGCGCCGGAGGTGCCGATGTTGACGTTGGCGATGCCGCAGTCGGAGCCGTCGGCGGCGAGGAATCGTTCCGCTTCGCGCTGGTCGCGGGTGAACACCGCGGAGGACAGGCCCTGCGGAACCTGGTTGTGCAGGGCGATCGCGTCGTCGAAATCGTCGTAGGTGAGTACGTACAGGATGGGGGCGAAGGTCTCCTCGCGCACCACCTCGGTCTGTGCGGGCATGCGCACGACGGCGGGGCGCACATAGTAGGACTCCTCGCCGCCGACCATGACACGCTCACCGCCGCACAGCAATTCACCGCCGTCGGCGAGTGCGCGAGCCAGTGCGTCCTGCATCGAGGTATAGGCCCGGCCGTTGATCAGCGGGCCGACCAGCACCCCGTCCTCGAGCGGATCACCCACGCGCAGTTGGTGATACGCGCCGCACAGCCGGTCGGTCAGCGCCTCGGCGACGTCCGCGTGCGCGATCACTCGCCGCAATGTGGTGCACCGTTGTCCCGCAGTGCCCGCTGCGGCGAAAACCACACCGCGCGTCGTCAATTCGAGATCCGCCGAGGGGGTGACGATCGCCGCGTTGTTACCGCCCAGCTCCAGCAGGCAGCGCCCGAACCGGGCCGCCACCCGCGGCCCCACCGTGCGGCCCATCCGCACCGATCCGGTCGCGCTGACCAGTGCGACCCGCTCGTCGTCCACCAGGCGTTCCCCGACATCGGCGGCCCCCTGGATCAGCTGATGGATCTCCGGATCCGCGCCCACGTCGACGGCCGCGCGCCGTACCAGCGCGTGACAGGCCAGTGCCGTCAACGGGGTTGTCTCCGAAGGCTTCCAGACCACGGTGTCACCGCAGACCAGCGCGATCGCGGTGTTCCACGACCAGACCGCCACCGGAAAGTTGAACGCGGACAGCACACCGACCACGCCGAGTGGATGCCAGGTCTCCATGAGCCGGTGGCCGGGACGTTCCGATGACATGGTGCGCCCGTACAGCTGACGCGAGAGTCCGAGCGCGAATTCGCAGACGTCGATCATCTCCTGCACCTCGCCGCGCGCCTCCGCGCCGATCTTGCCCGCCTCCAGGGTGACCAGTTCACCCAGCTCGTGCAGATGCTCGTGCAACAACTCGCCGAGTCGTCGCACCACCGCGGCCCGCTGTGGTGCGGGTACGGTGCGCCAGGTGTGAAATGCGTTGGCGGCCTTCGTAATCGCGGCATCGACCGCCGCATCGTCACTCGGCGCGAGAGTGGTGAGCGTCCCGCCGGTGATCGGGGTGCGCGCCACCAGTGAACCGGGCGCGGGCGGGGTGACGCCCATGCTCAGCAGGAGTCCTTCGGCGCGCGTGGCCGGGTCGCCGACGACGGTTGCGGCACGTGTCATGGGTACCTCCGTAGGGTGCGGGTGTTCCGGCGGCGGCCGCGGTTCCGACCACGAGTCCGAATCACTGCGTTAGCCTTCGCTGATGGCGGATGCACCAGCGAAATCTGTTCTGGACGAGATCGATCGACTATTGATCCGCGAGCTGACCGAGGACGGCCGCGCCACGCTGTCCAACCTTGCGGAGAAGGCGAACCTCTCGGTGTCCGCGGTGCAGTCGAGGGTGCGCCGGCTCGAGGCGCGGGGTGTGATCCAGGGATACACCGCCAAGATCGATCCGGAGGCATTGGGGCAACTGCTGTCGGCATTCGTCGCGATCACTCCTCTCGACCCGTCCCAGCCCGATGACGCCCCGGCCCTGCTGCGGCACGTCCCGGGTATCGAGGCGTGCCATTCGGTGGCGGGCGAGGAGAGCTACGTCCTGCTGGTGCGGGTGGCCTCGCCCCGGCATCTGGAGCAGTTGTTGCAGGAGATCCGCGCGACGGCCAACGTTCGGACACGAAGCACCATCATTCTGCAGACATTCTATGACAGATGATGTCTGATCGTAACTTGTACGGAATTACGTAGAGAAAGCGTAAAAATTTACGTAACCTTGAGGGGTGACCCTAGAAATGGAGCGCCCCGGGGTGGTTGCTGACGCGCCGCTGGTCACCCCCGAAAGGGTGCATGAGATCCTGCGCGCGAACATCCTGGCCGACGGGTTCGACCTGGTCCTGGATCCGGTCCGATCGCACGGCCGTCGACTCGTCGACGCCCGCGACGGCACGTCCTACCTGGACATGTTCGGCTTCTTCGCCTCCTCGGCCCTGGGGATGAACCACCCCGCCCTGGTCGAGGACGAACGTTTCCGGGCCGAACTGCTCACCGCCGCGATGAACAAACCCAGCAACTCCGATATCTACACCGTCGAGATGGCCCGTTTCGTGGACACTTTCGCCCGCGTACTCGGCGATCCCGCACTGCCGCACCTGTTCTTCGTCGACGGCGGTGCGCTCGCGGTGGAGAACGCGCTCAAGGCGGCCTTCGACTGGAAGAGCCGGCACAACGAAATACACGGGCGCGCACCGTATCTCGGTACGCAGGTGCTGCATCTGACCGGAGCGTTCCACGGACGCACGGGCTACACGATGTCGCTGACCAACACCGATCCGATCAAGATCGCCCGCTTCCCGAAATTCGCGTGGCCCCGCATCGACACCCCGTATCTGGCCCACGACGTCGACATCGAGGCCGCCGAGGCGCACGCCCTGGCACAGGCGCGCGCCGCCTTCACCGAGAATCCGCACGACATCGCCTGTTTCCTGGCCGAACCGATCCAGGGCGAGGGTGGCGACCGGCACATGCGGCCCGGGTTCCTACGGGCGATGCAGGCGATGTGCCGCGAATTCGACGCGCTGTTCGTCCTGGACGAGGTGCAGACCGGCGTCGCGGCCACCGGAACCCGTTGGGCGTACGAACAACTCGGCCTGACCCCCGACATCGTCGCCTTCGGTAAGAAGACCCAGGTCTGCGGCATCATGGCGGGCGGTCGCATCGATGAGGTCCCGGACAACGTCTTCGCGCTGAGTTCGCGACTGAACTCCACCTGGGGCGGCAATCTCGCCGACATGGTGCGCGCGCGGCGCATCCTCGAGGTGATCGAGCGCGACGCCCTGGCCGACCGCGCGGCCGGCCTCGGCGCCCATCTGCTCGACCGGCTCGTCGCACTGGCCGAGCGTCATCCGCGAGTGAGCGATCCGCGCGGCCGCGGACTGCTGTGCGCGATCACGCTGACCGCGGCCGATCTGCGCGATGCCGTCGTCACACAACTGCGCGAAGTCGAGCGCGTCCTGCTGCTGGGCACCGGCGAACGCGGCATCCGATTCCGCCCGGCCCTGACCGTCACCGAGGACGAACTGGACAGTGCCGTCGACGCCATCGATCGAGTGCTGAGCTGAATTACGTATGCTGAACGGTTGCCGGACCTACCGACCGTCCGGTGGCGTCCGCGGCGCGGAGATTGTGACTTTTTTCAGTGTTCCCGAGGCGGTTTCTGATCTCTCTCACCGCATTTCATCAGGTGTTTTCAACTGGCGAACAGTCAATAAGGGTACCCATCAGTAGCCCATACTGGAATTCCGTGCGGCACCGGTACTGGCTACACTCCGGGACATGACGAGTGTCCAGCAGCAGCCAACGCCGGGGTCGGCGGGCGCCCCTGATATCCACACCACGGCTGGCAAGCTGGCTGATCTGCGTAATCGACTGGAAGAGGCCAAGCACCCGATGGGTGAGGCCGCCGTGGACAAGGTGCACGCCAAGGGCAAGATGACCGCCCGCGAGCGCATCCTCGCCCTGCTCGACGAGGGCTCGTTCGTCGAGATGGACGCACTGGCCCGGCACCGCAGCGTCAACTTCGGCCTGGAGAACAACCGCCCGCTAGGTGACGGCGTGGTGACCGGCTACGGCACCATCGACGGCCGCGACGTGTGCATCTTCTCCCAGGACGTCACCGTCTTCGGCGGCTCGCTCGGCGAGGTCTACGGCGAGAAGATCGTCAAGGTCATGGACCTGGCGATCAAGACCGGCCGTCCGCTGATCGGCATCAACGACGGCGCGGGCGCGCGCATCCAGGAGGGCGTGGTCTCGCTCGGCCTGTACGGCGAGATCTTCCACCGCAACATCCAGGCGTCGGGCGTCATCCCGCAGATCTCGCTGATCATGGGTGCGGCCGCGGGCGGGCACGTGTACTCCCCGGCCCTGACCGACTTCGTGGTCATGGTCGATCAGACCAGCCAGATGTTCATCACCGGCCCCGACGTGATCAAGACCGTCACCGGTGAAGAGGTCACCATGGAGGAGCTGGGCGGCGCCCACACCCACATGGTGAAGTCGGGTACCGCGCACTACGTCGCCTCGGGCGAGCAGGACGCGCTGGACTACGTCAAGGATCTGCTGAGCTACCTGCCCAGCAACAACCGCGCCGAGGCCCCGCGTTTCGCGGCCACCGACCCGGTCGACGGTGCGATCGAGGATTCGCTGACCGAGGAGGACATCGAGCTCGACACGCTCGTGCCGGACTCCCCGAACCAGCCGTACGACATGCACGAGGTGATCCGTCGCCTGGTCGACGACGACGAATTCCTCGAGGTGCAGGCCGAGCGCGCGCAGAACGTCATCATCGGGTTCGCCCGGATCGACGGCCGCAGCGTCGGTTTCGTGGCGAACCAGCCGACCTTCTTCGCCGGCTGCCTGGACATCGACGCCTCGGAGAAGGCCGCGCGTTTCGTGCGCACCTGCGACGCGTTCAACATTCCGATCATCACCCTGGTCGACGTCCCGGGCTTCCTGCCGGGAACCGATCAGGAGTACAACGGCATCATCCGCCGCGGCGCCAAGCTGCTGTACGCGTACGGCGAGGCCACGGTCGGCAAGATCACCGTCATCACCCGCAAGGCGTACGGCGGCGCGTACGACGTGATGGGCTCCAAGCACATGGGCGCCGACGTCAACCTGGCGTGGCCGACCGCGCAGATCGCGGTCATGGGCGCCTCGGGTGCGGTCGGTTTCGTCTACCGCAAGAAGCTGCAGCAGGCCGCCGCCGAGGGGGCCGATGTGGACGCGCTGCGCCTCGAGCTGCAGAACGAGTACGAGGACACGCTGGTGAACCCGTACGTGGCCGCCGAGCGTGGGTACGTCGACGCGGTCATTCCGCCCTCGCACACCCGCGGTCAAATTGTTTCGGCGCTGCGACTGCTGGAGCGGAAGATGGTTGCTCTGCCGCCGAAAAAGCACGGCAACATTCCGCTCTGATCAGACGATATGTCCAGTGCGGGGCGCACACTTGCTGTGAGACGTCCTACACTCGCCGCGCGAGCGGCTCATCCGAGCAAAGATGGAAGAGAACGGCCCTCACCTAGTCGAGAGCCGCAACGAATACCGTTCGAGGGCTCCGGAGACACTCCGGCCCCCGGACGCCGGGCCTCTCCGGGGCCGGGCAAGGAATACAGGAGGAGCTGGCGCTGTGACGGCTGTGGCTGATGAAGAGGTCCTTCGCGCCGCCGAATTGGCTCTGTCGGTCGACGAGGTCGTCGGCACGGTGGAGCCGGTGGTGGCCGAGTCCGAATCGAATGCGGGACCGGACATCCGGATCCTGAAGGGCTCGCCGACCGACGCGGAGCTGGCTGCTCTGGTGTGCGTATTCGCCGCCGCCGCGGCGAGCGCCGCCTCCGCCGCGCCCGCACAGTCCGGGCCGGTGGACCTGTGGGGCAAGCCGACCATGATGCACCGTGGCGCGATGCCGTTCTCGCCGTACGCCTTCCCCTTCCTGTCGCACCTGCGCGACTGACGTGACGGGATTCGTACTCGGGTCGGCCTCGCCCGCCCGGCTACAGGTGTTGCGCTCGGCGGGCCTGGACCCGATGGTGCGGGTCTCCCACGTCGACGAGGACGCCGTGGCGGCAGCCCTGCCCGCCGGTACCGCCCCCGAGGGCGTGGTCTGCGCTCTCGCGCGGGCCAAGGCCGAGGCGGTGGCTGCCGCGCTGATCGCCGAAGATGCCGATGTCGTCGCCGACTGCGTTGTCGTCGGCTGTGATTCGATGCTGTTGGTCGACGGCGAGTTGCAGGGCAAACCACTGACTCCCGAGGTGGCGCTGCGGCGCTGGGCCGTGATGGCCGGGCGCAGTGCCGATCTGCTGACCGGGCACTGCGTACTGCGGGTGCGCCAGGCGCGGATCGTCGCGGAAGCGGCGGACTGCACCGGCACCACCGTGCATTTCGCCGAGCCGGCGGCCGCCGAACTGGACGCCTACATCGCCACCGGGGAGCCGTTGCAGGTGGCGGGGGCGTTCACCCTGGACGGGCGCGGCGGCTGGTTCGTGCATCGCATCGATGGCGATCCGTCCAGCGTCATCGGAATCGGGCTACCGCTGGTTCGTCGACTGCTGGGTGACGTGGGTGTCGCCGTGACGCAGCTGTGGGTCGACGGGGCGCAGTTGCGGGCCGACGCGGCTCGCTGACTGGACCGCGGTGGCGATCCGCGGCTCGGTCGCACCCGCCGGTGCGTCGGGCATCGCGGCGGGATCGGGCACCAGCGAGTCCTTCACCGCCTCCAGGCGGGCCACACACAGTTCCGGCCCCACGAAGGGGTGCAGTCGCACGTTCACCGTGTCGTGTGCGCCGTTGCGGTCCAGCGCCTCACGCAACAGGCCCATGTGCACTCCGCACACCACCTCCGAATGGGTGCGGGCCAGTTCTCGCAGCGGGCAGCCGGTCATCCGGATCAGCGCCTGCTCGTCGGGTTCGGGACCGGGCTCGCGCTCGGGTGCGAAGCCGAGTTCGGACATCGCGGTGACGATCAGGTTCCGGGCGTCCTCGAGACTCTCGATCGGCTGCTCGAGTGTCTCCAACTTCGCACCCCAGGCGCGTCCGGCGGCCATGGCGGCTTCGGTGCGACGGCGTGGATCACTGCCGAGCTGATCGGCGAGCACCTGGGCGAGATCCTGGTAACCGACCGATCGCTGGACGGCGCTGTACCCGATCCGCGGGCGGCCGCGGCCCCGCGGCGGCTGCTGGAACTGCCGTACCAGCGACTCGCGCGTGAGCACGTCGAGGTGGAATCGGACGGTCGTGACGTGCTGGCCGGTGACTCTGGCCAGTTGCTGGGCATCGAGAGGCTCGCTGGCGCCGCGTAGTATCGCGAGCAGACGCCGTCGCGGCCAAGAATCGGACATAGCTCACCCCTCCTCCCGGGAGACTTTATCGGATGAGGCTGCGACTTATTCGCTCATTCATCCGATTCGCGACTGGGAGACCAGTTGTTGTAAGGCTTCGCGCTTACCATCGGAACGGAACCGCTCGACCACCGTCTATCACGCCTGAAGGACCAACCACCGTGCCCGTCGCCTCGGACCCTCATCCTTCGTTCGGCTCTCACGCACACCCTCGCCGACTGGTAACCACGGAGTGGCTGTCGGCAAACATCGGTGCGCCAGGGCTCAAGATCGTCGAGTCCGACGACGACGTTCTGCTCTACGACATCGGGCACGTGCCAGGTGCCATCAAGATCGACTGGCGCGCCGAGCTTACCGATCCGCTGACCCGAGACGTCGTGGACGGCGTGCGTTTCGCCGAACTGATGCGGGCGAAGGGTATTTTGCGTGAAGATACCGTGGTTGTCTACGGCGACAAGGGCAACGGCACGGCCGCGGCCACGGTGTGGGTCTTCGCCCTGTTCGGCCACGCGGATGTGCGCCTGCTGGACGGCGGGCGCGACGCCTGGATCTCCGAGGCGCGCGACACCACCTTCGAGGTGCCGGTGGCAGGCCTGAACGACTATCCGGTCGTGGAGCGGGACGACAGTCGCGCGCGGGCCTTCCTGGACGATGTGCGCGGACATCTGGGCCGCCCGCTGATCGATGTCCGCACCGCCGAGGAGTACTCCGGCGAACTCGATCGGATTCGCGACCGCCCGGACGAACAGACGCTGCGCGCCGGCCACATCCCCACGGCGGTGAGCATTCCGTGGAACTCGGCCGTCGGCGCGGACGGGCGGTTCCGGTCCCGCGCGGAGCTGGATCAAATCTATGCGGACATCCCGGCCGACGAGGAGACGATCGTCTACTGCCGGATCGGCGAGCGGGCCGCGCACACCTGGTTCGTGCTCACGTTTCTGCTCGGGTCCGCGGATGTGCGAAACTACGACGGCTCGTGGACCGAATGGGGGAATTCCGTCCGCACGCCCATTGTCAAGGGGGCTGCACCGGGGCAGGTCGCATCGGTGCCGGGTACGGCCGTGGCGCCCGGGATCCGATGACCCTCCTACTGTTCGGTAGTACCGCCCGGGTTCGGGTTCTATTGGCAGAGTGCCTACACTCGCCCGAGACGAAAGTATTCAGAGCACAGGAGGCTCAGTGCCCAACCATGCCAACGCGCAGATCACCAAAGTCCTTGTAGCCAACCGGGGCGAGATTGCCGTGCGCGTGATCCGGGCCGCGAAGGATGCCGGTATCGCCAGTGTCGCGGTGTACGCGGAGCCGGATGCGGATGCGCCCTTCGTGAAGCTGGCCGACGAGGCGTTCGCCCTGGGTGGGCAGACTTCGGCCGAGTCGTACCTGGTGTTCGACAAGCTGCTGGACGCGGCGGCCAAGGCCGGCGCCGACGCGGTGCACCCCGGTTACGGATTCCTGTCCGAGAACGCTGATTTCGCGCAGGCGGTGCTGGATGCGGGCCTGATCTGGATCGGTCCGTCGCCGCAGTCGATCCGGGATCTGGGTGACAAGGTCACCGCCCGGCACATCGCCGAGCGGGCGAAGGCGCCGATGGCCGCGGGCACCAAGGACCCGGTCAAGAACGCGAACGAGGTCGTGGAGTTCGCGAAGCAGTACGGCGTTCCGGTCGCGATCAAGGCCGCGTTCGGTGGTGGCGGTCGCGGCATGAAGGTCGCGCACACCATCGAGGAGATTCCGGAGCTGTTCGAGTCCGCGACGCGTGAGGCGACCGCGGCGTTCGGGCGTGGCGAGTGCTTCGTGGAGCAGTACCTGGACAAGGCGCGGCACGTAGAGGCGCAGGTGATCGCCGACAAGCACGGCAACGTCGTGGTCGCCGGCACGCGCGACTGCTCGTTGCAGCGACGGTTCCAGAAGCTGGTCGAGGAGGCCCCCGCGCCGTTCCTGACCGCCGAGGTCCGCGCGAAGATCCACGAGTCCGCCAAGCGGATCTGCAAGGAGGCCGGGTACTACGGCGCCGGCACCGTGGAGTACCTGGTGCAGGGCGAGACGGTGTCCTTCCTCGAGGTGAACACCCGGCTGCAGGTCGAGCACCCGGTGACCGAGGAGACCTCCGGCCTGGATCTGGTGCGTCAGCAGTTCCGGATCGCCGAGGGCTACGAGCTGTCCGTCACCGAGGACCCGACCCCGCGCGGGCACTCGTTCGAGTTCCGGATCAACGGTGAGGACGCGGGCCGCAACTTCCTGCCGGCTCCCGGCCCGGTGACCGTCTACAAGGAGCCCACGGGCCCCGGCGTGCGCGTGGATTCCGGTGTGGTCGAGGGCAGCGTCATCGGTGGTCAGTTCGACTCGATGCTGGCCAAGCTGATCGTGACCGGTGAGAACCGCACCCAGGCTCTGGAGCGGGCGCGGCGGGCGCTGGCCGAGTACGAGATCGAGGGTCTGGCCACGGTCCTGCCGTTCCACCGGCACATCGTGGAGAACCCGGCGTTCATCGGCGACGGCGAGAAGTTCGACGTCTACACCAAGTGGATCGAAACCGATTGGGACAACCCGATCGAGCCCTACACCGGTGGCCAGCCCATCGAGGACGAGGACGAGCCGCGGCAGAAGGTTGTCGTGGAGGTCGGCGGGCGTCGCCTGGAGGTGTCCCTGCCGGGCCAGTTCACCGTCGGTGCGGGTGTCGCAGTCGGTGGTGGCAACGGTGCGGGCCCGGTGCGCAAGAAGCCCAAGCCGCGCAAGCGTGGCGCGGGCGCCGGTGCCGCCGCGTCGGGTGACTCGGTCACCGCGCCGATGCAGGGCACCGTGGTCAAGGTCGCGGTCACCGAGGGGCAGACCGTCGAGGCGGGCGATCTGATCGTGGTGCTCGAGGCCATGAAGATGGAGAACCCGGTCAACGCGCACAAGTCCGGTGTCGTCACCGGCCTGGCGATCGAGGCGGGCGCGGCCATCACCCAGGGCACCATCTTGGCTGAAATCAAGTAGGCCACAGCAGTTTTCATCCGAGGGCCCGTCCGCTCAGTCGAGTGGACGGGCCCTCGTTCTGTGTCGCGGTGCTGGGCGCGCGAATGTGGTGGGGCGGGCGGTTACTGCCCTGCGGGCGGCCACGGCCAGGTCGGGATGACGATGCTGGGGGCCGGGACGATGGTGAAGGTCGGGGCGGGGAGTTTGAAGGTGAAGGTGAAGCCGGGGATCTGCGGGACGGTCGTCGGAACCTGTCCGCCCGGTTCGGAGGTCGGTGCGGGGATCTCGGCGGTGGTCGCGGGGGATCGAGGGGTGGTCGGTCCGGGGTTCACGACGTTCAGGCCGCCGCCGCTCATCAGGGCGGTACAGCCCACGATCACCGCGAGGACGACGATGGCCAGGATCACCAGTGCGACGATGGCGCGGATGACTCTCGGTGTGAACACCGGATGATGCGTCGCGGGCGCTCGGATCAGGTCCGGCTCGGCGCCGGCGGCCTCGTCCGGGTTCACCGCCAGTACGCGGGTCGGACGCGGTCCCGCCTCGACGGGCACGGCGTGAGCGGGAGTTACCCGGGTCGGCTGCGGTCCTCGGCTCGCCGGTGTGCCGGATTCGGTCACGATGCGCGTGGGCTGCAGCGGTTCTCGCCCTTCGAGCGGCGGCAGCGCCCGGGTGCGGCCCGGTGGTTCGAGTTCCGGCGGCGTTCGCGGAATCGGTTGCGCCATAACGATCGCGGCGAGTGCGGCGGCCGCGAACTCACCGGCGGTGCGGTACCGGTCCTGCGGATTCTTGGCCATCCCGCGGGCGATGACCTCGTTGAGTGCATCGGGCACGGATTCGACGCGCGGCGGATCCTCGTGCAGGTGCGCGTGCAACTGCTGCACCGGATCGGTATCGCCGAACGGCCTTCGCGCGGTGAGACATTCGTAGAGCACACAGGTGAGCGAGTAGATGTCCGAACGGGGTTCGGCATCGCCCGCGAACCGCTCCGGGGCCATGTAGGCCAGCGTGCCGATGGTGAAACCCGTTGCGGTGATGGTGGTCTGGTTCGAGATGCGCGCGATGCCGAAATCGATCAGATACGCGAATCCGCTCGCGTGCACGATGATGTTGGCGGGCTTGACATCTCGATGGACCAGCCCGGCCACATGGGCGGCATCGAGCGCCTGGGCGACCTGGGCCACGAGATCCACCGCCTCGGGTGCGCGCATCGGGCCCAGGCGCAGTGTGCGCGCGACGTCGACCCCGGGGATGTGCGCCATGTCCAGGTACAGCCGACCCTGGTGCGCGCCGAAGGTGTGGATCGGCACGACGTGCGGATTGTCCAGGCGCGCACCGATATTCGCCTCGCGCTCGAATCTGCGCCGGTAGTCCGGATCCTCCGCCGCGGCCGGGGACAGGATCTTCAGCGCCACCGCGCGACCGGTCACGGTGTCGTGCGCGAGCCAGACCTCACCGGCCGAACCGCGCCCGATCAGCCGGTCGAGCCGATAGGGGCCGAACTGCCGCCCGGCCATCAGCATCCCCGTGCGCTGGGCGCGACGACGGCTGGCCCCGTACAGCTACGGCGATCCCGGTCCATGATCAGACCCTAATCCGACGGGTGTGCCGGAGCCAATGTGATTCCCGCACTCAGGGCCACCGCCCTCACCCGGTCGCGGCGCTCGGGGGTTTAATCTCGTGCTATGGCCGATTCACCCGACATCCGCATCGGTACCGCGGAACGTGAGACCGCCATGCGGCGACTCTCCGACCATTTCGCCGCCGGGCGACTGTCGGTCGCCGAATTCGACGAGCGCAGCGCGGTGGTCGCGGCCGCGACGACCCGCGGCGATCTGGTCGGGGTATTCGCCGACCTGCCCGAACCGGCCGCGCAGCCGCAACAGTCCGCCCCGCCGCCGCAGCAGCAGCGCCGCGGCCGTACGGAGATACGCGGCGCGGCGATGGGGCTGACCGTCATCGTGGCGCTGGTGCTGTTCTTCGTCTTGCACACCTGGCTGTGGTTCCTGCTGATTCCCGCGGCCGCCATCCTGCTGGGCCCGTCCGGCCGCCGCGATCAGGGGCAGCGGCGGCGCGAGGAGCGCCGGGAGCGTCGCGACCGGCGGCGGGGCCGGTAGATGGAACCCGTGGAGATCAATGCGGGCGCCTGGTATCTGCGCGCCCTGCGTGCGGACGATCGCATCGACGACCGCCCGGCCCTGGCCGACGGCGGCATCACCGATCCGGACCACGTGACGCACCGCACCCGCGAATGGGCCGAGGAGACCGGCTATTCGTGGGCCGTCTGTGAGCCCACCACCGCCGAACTCGTCGCCGAGATCGCGGTGACGCCGAATGCCGATGGTACGGCGACCATTTCGGGCTGGGCCCGCGAAGGTTACTCCGCCGCACTGGAAACCGGCGAGACCGCGGTACGTCGCTTCGTCGCCGGAGCCCTGGGCCTGCAACCCGTATGAGCCCGACCGGGCAGTAGCGATTCCGTCGAAATGATCGGTGCGGCATCGCGGTAACCGTCCGACCAGCCGACCGGAACTCCTGTCGATCCAGGAGGCGCACGACACACGTTGCCGCACAGGGGTTTACGGATGCACGCGGTTGTGTCGCTCCGTGTGCCGTCCGGGATGCCCGGAAAATCACTGTCTTGTGGGGATCGTTCGCGTTACGGTAGAGGTCCTGAATCCGAGCAAGGGGAGGCGCGGTATGTGGGAGTGGAGTAAAACCGTCACCGAGCGGGCCGTGGCGGCGAGCCGGAGCGGTTGGCTGCACCGGGAGTCGCGGCCGACGGTCGTGGACCCGGAGCCGTGGGCCCAGGCGGACGTGCAGCAGGACGAGCGTTCCGGCGATCATCGAGACGACGACATGCTGGCCGGGATCTCCGGCGCGAATGCCTATTGCCTGGCAGGCTGAGCCGAGACCGAGGATGGCGTCGCACCGTGCGGGGTGCGACGCCATCCTCGTGTCCGGGGTGGTTCGAGCGTGCGCGGCGGCGGCCGGTGTAGCCTGCCAGACGTGCACAGGCCCCCCTTGGACATCGCTGAGCTGCAGCGGAGCATCGCCGAATCGCCGGATCTGTCGTTCTTCTCGCGCATCGACGTGGTGGAGTCGACCGGATCCACCAATGCCGATCTGATCGCGCGGGCGAGCGATCCGGCCGCGGACGGGCACGTACTGCTCGCCGAGACGCAGGAGCACGGCCGCGGGCGCCACGATCGGACCTGGTCGAGTCCGCCGCGGGCGCAGCTCGCGCTATCGATGCTGGTGCGTCCGGCCGGTATCGCCCCGGCCGCACTGGGCTGGCTGCCGCTGCTGACCGGCGTGGCCGTCGTCGACGCGGTGCGCGAGACGACCGGACTGAACGCGAATCTCAAGTGGCCCAACGATGTTCTGATCGACGGCCGCAAGCTGTCGGGCATCCTGGCCGAGGTCGCCTCGCCCGGTGACGCACCCGCGGTGGTGATCGGCGTCGGGCTGAATGTCTCTCTGACACAGGACGAATTGCCTGTCCCGCAGGCGACTTCGCTGGCTCTTGCCGGCGCCGCCGAGGTCGATCGCACCGCCCTGACGCTGTCGATCCTGCGCCAGTTCGCCGCGCAGTTCACCCGGTGGCGCGATGCGCACTGGGACGTCGCCGAACTGGCGCAACGGTATCGGGAGCGCTGCAGCACCCTCGGTGCACAGGTCCGGGCCGAATTGCCCGGCGGCGAGGTACTTCTCGGCATCGCCACCGACGTGGACGAGGTCGGCCGACTGCTGATCGGGGATCGCGCCGTCTCGGCGGGGGACGTCACCCACCTGCGCCCGGTCGAATCCTAGTCACTCGAACGAAGCGAACCCTCGCCCGAATCCGGGCGAGAGTTCTGTTGTCCTGCAACGAATTCGCGGCGGCTACACCTTCGCCAGGGCTCGCGCCGCCGCGCGCGGGCGAGCGGCCGGTCGCGCTGCTCCTCGAACTCGAGCACGTCCTTCTCCTGCTTGTCCAGACAGCCCGCGAGTTGCTCGCGCGCCTGCTCGCCGCGGGGCCCGAAATCGTCGCGCTCGAAGATCTGCCACTGTTCGAGCACCGGCACCACCTCCTCGTGATGCCGGCGCAGGTCGTAGATGCCGTGTTCGGCCATCATCGCGCCGTTGCGGCGGAGCCCAGGCCTGTCCGTCCATTGCCGCGAAGTTGCGGCCGGTGATGTGGCTACCGCCGCGGTGCGCTCGGCCGGCGGCAATTCTCGCACGATCGCGCGGTAGGGTCGGGTCATGGGTTATCCGGAGGGCCTGCTTGCGCCGGACGAGCGCTTGCTGCTGCATCGCCACCCGCATTGGAAGATGTTGTTCTGGCCCGCGGTCACATTCATCCTGGCGACTGCGCTGGCCGGATTCGCGGGGGGTCTGGCCTGGCGGCACGTCGGGGACGGCGCGCGCACGGCGGTGCTGATCGCCATCGCGGCGGTCTGGGCGGTGGTCGTGCTGTGGCGCGGTGTGGGTCCGGTGATCCGTTGGGGTTCAACGCATTTCATCATCACCGATCGGCGGGTTCTGGTGCGGGACGGGGTCCTGACCCATACCGGGATCGATATCCCGATGAACCGCATCGCCAGTGTTCAGTTTCGGCACAGGCTTTTCGAGCGTCTGCTCGGCACCGGGACGTTGATCATCGACGCCGCGTCCGGAGATCCGCTGGAATACCACGACATCCCCGAGGTGGAGCACGTGCACGGGCTGCTGTACCACGAGGTCTTCGAGGGCTCCCGCGATCCGCGTTCCGATCGCCACCCCGAGTCGGATTACCAGCGCGGGCAGCGGGACTACCGTTGATCCGTGCATCGCTCGTCGGGGCGGGAACGTAGTCTGGTCACGTGACCGCCGTATTGCTCGCCGAAGACGACGAGGCCATCGCCGCCCCGCTGTCCCGGGCGCTGGGACGCGAGGGTTATTCGGTGACCGTGGAAAGTTTCGGACCTGCCGTTCTCGAGCGCGCGCTACACGGTGAGCACGATCTGCTGATTCTGGATCTGGGCCTGCCCGGGATGGACGGACTCGAGGTCTGCCGCCAGGTCCGCGCCAACGGGGCGGACCTCGCGGTCCTCATGCTCACCGCCCGCACCGACGAGGTCGACTTCGTGGTCGGCCTGGACGCCGGCGCCGACGACTACGTCGGCAAACCGTTCCGCCTGGCCGAACTGCTGGCCCGGGTGCGAGCGTTGTTGCGGCGCAGCGGAATCGGTGACGAGGCCGTCGAGATCGGCGGCATCCGCCTGGAACCGCAGGCCCGGCGGGTCATGGTCCAGGGACACGAGGTGAACCTGGCCAACAAGGAGTACGAACTGCTCAAGGTGCTCATCGACCGGGCCGGTCAGGTGGTGCCGCGCGAGGCGATCCTGCGCGAAGTGTGGGGCGATGCGGATCTTCGCGGCTCCAAGACGCTCGATATGCACATGTCCTGGCTGCGTCGCAAGATCGGCGACGAGGGCCCGGTGGCCGAGCGGCGCATCGTCACCGTCCGGGGCGTCGGCTTCCGGTTCAACACCGACTGACCGCGGATGCGGCGCAGAATTCTGCGGTCCATGCTGGCCGCGCTACTGCTCACCACGGTCGTACTCGGCATCCCGCTGGCGTTCACGGCCTGGCAGTGGGTGGCGGATATCAATCGCAACGACCTGATGGCCCGGCTGGATCGGATGGCGCAGGAGGTGCGCGGGCAGGAGCAGGCGGACGGGCTGGTGCACGGCACCCTCGATCTGCATCTGGTGCAGGCGCTGATTCCGCAGGGCGGCAAGCTGACGATCATCTACCCGACTCCCGAGGACGCCGCGCTGAGCGTCACCGCGGGCGTGCCCGGCGTGCACGATCCGGTGGCGCAGTCGCTGTCCATGGGCACCTCGGGTTCGCTGCGTCTGGAAGTGCCCGCGGACCGGATGCACGCGATGCAGTGGCAGGCCGTCGGCGCGGTGGCTCTGGTCGCGCTGGCCTCGCTGGCAGCGGGCGTCGCGGTGGCGGTGGTGACCGCTCGCCGGGTGGCCGATCCGCTGCGTGATGTCGCCGGCCGGGCCGCGCGCCTGGCGATGGGCGATTTCCGGCTGGAGGGCCGGCGGCACGGCATCACCGAACTCGATCGGGTCTCCGATGTGCTCGATTCGGCCGCGGTGGAGATCGCCGGGCGGCTGCAGCGCGAACACACCCTCGTGGCCGACGTGTCCCATCAGCTGCGCAGCCGCCTGACCGCGGTGCGCCTGCGTCTGGACGAGCTGTCCGCGCACGCCGATCCCGCGGTGGTGCACGAGGCCGAGGAGGCGATGGCCCAGGTCGATCGGCTCACCGCCGCGATCGATGAGCTGGTGCGCGCCTCCCGCGACGAGAACGCCGCCGACCGCGACCCGGTGCCGGTGGTGGAGGAGTTGCGCGGGGTGGTCGCCGAGTGGCGGCATCCGTTCGCCGACGCCGGTCGCCGGTTGATCCTGTCGGGTGATCCCACGCTGCGCGCGCCGGTGACCGGTTCGCGACTGCGCGAGGCGCTCGCGGTGCTGGTGGACAACGCCCTGATGCACGGCGCGGGCGACTGCACGGTGTCGGTGCGCACGGTCTACGGCGGTCCGGATCGCGAGCCGCTGATCGCGGTGGAGGTGGCAGACGAGGGCGACGGCGTCAGCGACGACCTGGCCCCACACATCTTCGATCGCGGTTTCTCCGGCGCCGGATCGACCGGTGTGGGGCTGGCGCTGGCGCGGGCCCTGATCGAGGCCGACGGCGGTCGTCTGGAACTCCAGCGACGACGTCCAGCGCTGTTCGCGGTCTTCCTGGGCAAGCCGACCCGGGTGCGCACCGCCAATGGCGTAGCAGGCGAACCACGCTGAGCTGTATTTTTGGCCTCCGCTTCGCTCCGGCGGGTTTTCGGCGCTGTAAGGCTCGTCGCTGCGCCCTCGAGACTCGGGCTTCGCCCATGCGCTTCGAGGGCTGAACGACGAGCCCGCGCCGAAAACCTTGGAGTTGGCCTTGCTGAGCCTTTCGCTTCGCGGGCGACTACCAGCGGGACGGAGACGCTTCGCCGTTGGGTGCGAGGCGGGTTCCTCGGGGCATTCGCGGTTCGGCTGCGGCGCAGCGGCGAGCCTTCGAGCGCCGAAAGTCGTTGGAACGCAGCGGAGGCCAAAAAATCAGCGGGTTTCGGTATTGCGTTCTTCCTCGTAGAGTTCCTCGAATTCGTCTACGAGGGCGTCGATTTCGTCTGGGAACACCCAGCGCTTCATGGTCCAGTACCGGAAGGCCATCTGCAGCAGGTTGCCGATGATGAAAGCGCTGAAGAAGTCGGCGATGTTCTCGGTGGTGAGGCTCACATGTGGCTGCCGCAGCTCGAACACGTAGCTCGAGATCCACAGCGGAATATTGCTCAGCAGCACACCGATGCCGCTGACCACGAAGAACAGCAGCGCCTCATGGTGACGCTCACGTCCGCCGCGGCCCTTGAACGACCATTCCCGGTTCAGGATGTAGGACGCGATGACCGCGATCACACCGGAGATGATCTTGGCGGTGACCGGTTTGGGCGAAAGCACCGTCAGCTTCAAGGCATAGAAAATGCCGCTGTCGATGATGAAAGTGGTCGCTCCGACAATGGCGAACTTGATCAGTTCGTTATGACGGATTACGAGGTCCTGCACCGTTTTGGGCAGGACGGTGACCGCATTGTCGACGATTGACACGGGACGAGTCTACGTCCGTTCCAGCTCGGGCAACCAACCCGCACGCATTTGCCGGTGTCGGCGCATGACAACATTGTGGCTCGTGACGTCCCGTTCTTTCGACAATTCGGGCATGCCCACCGTGACGATGATCGGTGGCGGCCAGCTTGCCCGCATGACGCATCAGGCCGCCGTGGCGCTCGGGCAGCGCCTGCGCGTGCTGGCCGAGCGTGCCGACGATCCCGCCGCCCAGGTGACGCCCGAGGTGGTGCTGGGTTCGCATACGGATCTGACCGCACTGCGCAAGGCCGCGGTCGGCTCGCACGCGCTGACCTTCGACCACGAACATGTGCCGACCGCCCATCTCGAGGCGCTGGTCGCCGAGGGGGTGAACGTCCAGCCGCCGCCGCAGGCGCTGATCTTCGCCCAGGACAAACTGGCGATGCGGCGTCGGCTGTCCGAATTCGGCGCGCCGGTCCCGGAGTTCACCGCGGTGGAATCGGTGCGGGACGCGGTCGGCTTCGGTGACGAGCACGGCTGGCCGGTGGTGCTCAAGGCGGTGCGCGGCGGATACGACGGTCGCGGGGTGTGGATGGTCGACGACGCGGAGCAGGCCGCCGCGATCGCCGGGGAGCAGCTTGCCCAGGGCGTCCCGCTGCTGGCCGAGCAGAAGGTGAACCTGCGTCGCGAGCTGTCGGCGATGGTCGCGCGCTCGCCGTTCGGTCAGGCCGCGGTGTGGCCGGTGGTGGAGACGGTGCAGCGGGACGGGCAGTGCGCGGTGGTGATCGCGCCCGCGCCGGAGCTGTCCGAGGAACTGACCTCGCAGGCCCAGTCGCTGGCCTTGCGGCTGGCGGTGGAACTGGGCACCACGGGTGTGATGGCGGTGGAGCTGTTCGAGACCCACGACGGCGCGCTGCTGGTGAACGAGCTGGCGATGCGGCCGCACAATTCCGGGCACTGGGGGATGGACGGCGCGGTCACCGGTCAGTTCGAACAGCATCTGCGGGCGGTGCTGGACTATCCGCTCGGCGACACCTCGCCGCTCGCGCCGGTGACGGTCATGGCGAACATCCTGGGCGCGCAGAACGCTCCGGAGATGTCGATGGACGAGCGGCTGCACCACCTGTTCGCCCGGCTGCCCGAGGCGCGAGTTCACCTGTACGGCAAGGGCGAACGCCCGCACCGCAAGATCGGGCACGTCAACATTCTCGGCGAGGACGTGGCGCAGGTGCGGGAGAAGGCGGAGCGTGCGGCGCACTGGATGTCGCATGCGGAATGGACCGACGGATGGGATCCTCACGGTGAGCACTGAGCAGAGCGGAGCGGGCCCGGTCGTCGGCCTGATCATGGGCAGTGATTCGGACTGGCCCACGATGGAGGCCGCGGCGGAGGCGTTGGCGGAGTTCGGGATTCGCTTCGAGGTCGGCGTCGTCTCGGCGCACCGTACTCCGCAGCGCATGGTGGACTACGCCCGCGAGGCGGCCTCGCGCGGCATTCGCGTCATCATCGCGGGTGCGGGCGGTGCGGCTCATCTGCCGGGCATGGTGGCCTCGGCCACCGCGCTGCCGGTGATCGGCGTCCCGGTGCCGCTGAAGTACCTCGACGGCATGGATTCGCTGCTGTCGATCGTGCAGATGCCCGCGGGTGTTCCCGTCGCCACGGTCTCCATCGGCGGCGCCCGCAACGCGGGCCTGCTGGCGGTGCGCATCCTCGCTGCCGCGGACCCCGAATTGCGTTCGCGCATGGAGCGTTTCCAGGCGAGCCTGGAGACGATGGTGCTGGAGAAGGACGCCGCGCTGCGCACGCGCCTGCTGGGCTGAGGCGGTTCGGCGCCTACTCGAGCAGGGTGGTGGGCCGGCAGGTCCGGTCCCCCGTCGGGAAGGCGCCGTCGCGGAAGTAGCGGTTGGTGGTGTCGAGGATGCAGGTGCTCAGACCCGGCCGCAGCACCATGTGAATTCTGGTGTCGGTCAACGTGATCAAGCGTGACCCGGACATCTGATGATGCAGCGCAACGGCTCCCGGATAGGGGGTCCGGTTGTCACCGGTGGCCTGCAGGATCAGTGCGGGCACCGCGTTGTCGACCACGGTGGGCGGTTCGGCGGGCGGCGGCCAGAAGGCGCAGGGCTGAATGTTGTTGGCCAGTGCGGCGAAGATCGGCTGGGTCGGCCGGGCCGCCTGGATCGCATTCCAGTACCAGGCGGGATCGGCGGGCATCGGCGCGTCCGCGCACCAGATCTGCGCCATGACCGAATTCTCGTCGTGCTTGTCGTCCTCGATCAGCGTGTGCAGTTCCGGCGGCACCTGCGGTGCGCGTCCCGCGGCCGCGTCGGCGAGGGCCCGCATCGATGCCGCAAGGGCCGCGTTCAAGCGCGCGTCGCGCAGCATCGTCCACGGTACGGTCGGCAGCAGATGATCGTCGAATCCGAAGCCCTCGACCATGATCGGCGACAGCGCTGCCCGGTCGATCAGGGCTTCGACGCCACGACGCACCTCGCCCGCACTGGCGCCGAGGTGGTACTGCCCGTCCCGCGCGGCGACCCAGCCCGCCCAGTCGTCGAAGGCCGTTTCCACCGCCGGGCCCCAATCCTGTTGCAACCCCAGCCAATAGCGTCGCGGGTCGATGGCGCTGTCCAGCACCATGCGATCGGACCGGCCGGGGAACATCTGGGCGTAGACCGCACCCAGGTACGTGCCATAGGACAAGCCGTAATAGCTGAGCCGGTCCTCGTGCAGCGCGGCCCGGATCACGTCCATGTCGCGGGCGGTGTTGCGAGTGCTGAGCTGCCGCATCCAGTCCCGATCGCCCACCAGGCACTGTGCGGCCAGTTGGCCTTGCAGAGCCGTCTCGGTGACGAATCCGGGTAGCCCGATGCCCGCCGAGCGGATCGGGGTGGCGACCGGCCAGCCGCAGCGCTGGTGCCGCCCGGACCGGGCCACTCCGCGCGGGTCGAAGCCGATCAGGTCGTAGCGGCTCAGCACGTCCGGGCGCAGCACGTCACCGACCAGGTCGAACGCATCGAGGCCCGGCGTGCCCGGTCCGCCCGAGTTGGTCAGCAGCACACCGCGACGGTGTGCGGTGTCGCGCGCCCGGATTCGCGAGATCGCGATCGTGATGTCCGGCCCGTCCGGCCTGCTGTAGTCGAGTGGCACCGCGATACCCGCACAGTCCGCGCGCTCCGCCACCAGAGCCGGATCGTCGCACGGATGCCAGTCGACGCGTTGCCGCCCGAAGCGTGCCAGGGGGTCCGCCGGTTGGGCGACCGCCACACCGGCGGCCATCGTGGCCACCAGAACGGCGACGATCACCGCAGTGACGACACCCCCGAACCGATCTTCACCATCCACCAGAAACTGCCCCTTTCAGCACGTCGATACCGAATCACACAGGGAGCCACCGCAGACCGAGCGGAAATCAGTGAGAGTCAACCGCACCTGCGCGCGATTTCCCGGAATCTCCCCGGCGTTTTGCGGCCCGGCCGAGGTGCGCACGCCCTTCTGGGATAATTGGGCTATGCCGACCGGCCGACAGATTTCGCGAGCACATGGGTAATTCGCCTGGCACGTCCACGGGCCGACCGGACAGCGAACCGCCGGCCCGAGCATCCGACGACTCGCAGAATTCCCGGGGTGGCGACGCGGCGTTCCGCTTGACGGTGGTCGATCACGCGTTGCGATTGTTCGCGGACAAGGGATACGAGGCGACGGCGGTCGACGAGATCGCCGAGGCGGCAGGCATCTCGCGACGTACCTTCTTCCGGCAGTTCCGGTCCAAGGAGGACGTCGTATTCGCCGACCACGAGGCGCAATTGGCGCAGGCGCGGGCGTATCTGGATGCGGCGCAGGGCGACCCGTGGGATGCGGTGTGCGAGGCCGTGGTGGGAGTGTTCGAAGGATTCACTCGCACAAGGGATTTGGCAGCCCGGCGGTATCGGGTGGTGCGTCAGGTTCCGGCGCTGCGTGATCGGGAGATCGTGACCGTGTTCCGGTACGAGCGGTTGTTCACCGACTATCTGCGCACCGCGCTGCCGCAGACGCCGGATCTGACGCTGATCCAGTTCACCGCGGCGGTGACGGCCACGCACAACTATCTGTTGCGGCGGATGGTGCGCAGTGAGTCCGACGGCGGGGTGGCGGATCTGCGCGCCGCGCTGGCGGGCATCGGCCGCGGGCGCGAGGGGGCAGGGGAGATGGTCGTCGCGGTCTTCCCGCGCGACATGCCTCCCGCGCAGGTGACAGAATTCCTCGGTCGACGTCTCGGTAATCTGTGATAACCATCACTTTCAGTCATTGACACTCAGTGTCAGGGTGGATGAGAGGTATCACGCGATATGAGCGTGAAATGGCCACGTATACTCGTCCACAACTGGCACTGAGTGCCGACATGCTGAAAGTTCGCGGACCCAGGTGATCCGACCCCGACGACCAGGAGAGACCCATGGCGGGCAATCCCGATTTCGACCTGTTCAAGCTCGACGATGTCCACAACGAGCTGCGCGAGGCCATCCGCGGCCTGGCGGAGAAGGAGATCGCCCCCTACGCCAAGGACGTCGACGAGCACTCCCGCTTCCCGCAGGAGGCGCTGGACGCGCTGAACGCCGCCGGGTTCAACGCTGTGCACGTGCCGGACGCCTTCGGCGGCCAGGGTGCGGATTCGGTCGCGACCTGCATCGTGATCGAGGAGGTCGCCCGGGTCTGCGGTTCGTCCTCGCTGATCCCCGCGGTCAACAAGCTGGGCACCATGGGCCTGATCCTGAAGGGCTCCGACGAGCTCAAGGGCAAGGTCCTGCCCGATATCGTCAACGGCGCGATGGCCTCCTACGCGCTGTCCGAGCGCGAGGCCGGATCCGACGCGGCCGGTATGCGCACCCGCGCCAAGCGTGACGGCGACGACTGGGTGATCAACGGCTCCAAGTGCTGGATCACCAACGGCGGCAAGTCCAGCTGGTACACCGTGATGGCGGTGACCGATCCGGACAAGGGCGCCAACGGAATCTCCGCGTTCATGGTGCACATCGATGACGAGGGCTTCGTCGTCGGACCGCTCGAGCACAAGCTGGGCATCAAGGGTTCGCCGACCGCCGAGCTGTACTTCGAGAACTGCCGCGTCTCCGGTGACCGGATGATCGGCGCGGAGGGCACCGGTTTCAAGACCGCGCTCGAGACCCTGGACCACACCCGCCCCACCATCGGCGCGCAGGCGGTCGGTCTGGCGCAGGGCGCCCTGGACGCCGCGATCGCATACACCAAGGACCGCAAGCAGTTCGGCAAGGCCATCGCGGACTTCCAGAACACCCAGTTCATGCTCGCGGATATGGCGATGAAGGTCGAAGCGGCCCGCCTGATGGTCTACACCTCGGCTGCCCGCGCCGAGCGCGGCGAGAAGAACCTCGGCTTCATCTCCGCTGCCGCAAAGTGTTTCGCCTCGGACGTCGCGATGGAGGTCACCACCAACGCCGTGCAGCTGTTCGGCGGTGCGGGTTACACCACCGACTTCCCGGTGGAGCGGATGATGCGCGATGCCAAGATCACCCAGATCTACGAGGGCACCAACCAGATCCAGCGCCTGGTGATGTCCCGCGCTCTGCTGCGGTAATTTTGGCTGTGTCCTTGGCCTCCGCTTCGCTCCGGCTGTTCGCGGCCCCTGGGGTCTCGCCGTTCGGCCCCGTGTCGGGTACTCGTTCCTCGCACCCGCCACGCGTCCGACCGGCGAGACGGGCCGCGAACAGGTGGGCGTTGTCCGGGGTTGGCGGAACGAGGTGTGTTTGGTGGGCCTCGGCTCGCACTTCGCTGCGGCTGTCCGTGGTTGGCGGAGTTCGGTTGCCGTTGCTTCGCTCTGTGGGCAAACATGCTCCGCCCGGTCTGTCGAGGCCGGCCAGATCTGTTCTTGCAGACGTAAATACAGTCGCAATCGGGCGAATTCGGGTCTATCGAATGTGGCTCGCACGGAGCACTATTGAGGCATGGCCGGAGTCGAGATCAACGACAAATTCGTCCGGCGCACGTTGGACAACGGACGGATCGAAGAGGTGCTGTGGCGGGACCTCTCGGAGGTTCGGGTCATCACCACGGCGGACGGACCGTTCGCCGAGGCGATGTTCTTCGTGCTGATCGGGACGAAGGGAAATGGATGTGTGGTACCCCATTCGGCAGCCGACACGGCGTTTCTGGTGCGGCTCCGATCGTTACCGGGTTTCGACAACCGACGGGTGAACCAGGCCATCGGCACCGCGCTGGACCGCCAGTTCTCGGTCTGGCGGCGTAATTAGCTGCCGACCATGTCGGCGTATTCGCGGTGTTCGGCGATGAACTTCTCGACGTACCAGCAGGTGGGGATCACCGAGAACCCCGCCTCCCGGGCATCGCGCAGCGCGAACTCGACCACCTGGGCGGCCACGCCGCGGCCGCGGAATTCCGGAAACGTCAGGGTGTGCTGGAAATCGCGCGTCCTGCGGTCGCCGTCGGCGCGCTCGCTGTAGTCGGCGTATCCGGCGAGGGTGTCGTCGAAGTAGATCTCGTAGCGGGTGTCGGCGACATTGTGCTCGAACCTGGTGGTCATATGCGGTGAAACTCCTCGGGAAGGTGAGTTTGTTCCAGCAGTACCCCGATTGGCCGCGTTTACATCACCGCGCCGGGATTGAGAATGCCGTGCGGGTCCAGCGCGTCCTTGATGCGCCGGGTCAGGTCCATCACGTCGGGGCCGACCTGATCGGGCAGCCACGCCTTCTTCAGACGTCCGACGCCGTGCTCGCCGGTGATCGTGCCACCCAGCGCGATCGCCAGCTCCATGATCTCGCCGAAGGCCTGATGCGCCCGGGCGGTCTCGTCGGCATCGCGCGGATCGTGCACGATCAGCGGATGCGTGTTGCCGTCCCCGGCGTGCGCGATGACCGACACCAGAACCGCACGGCGTGTGGCGATCTCGGCGATGCCGGTGACCAGCTCGCCCAGCCGCGGCACCGGCACTCCGACGTCCTCGAGCAGCAGGGTGCCCTTGCGTTCGACGGCCGGGATGGCGAAACGTCGCGCGGCGGTGAACGCCTCGCCCTCCTCCGGATCCTCGGTGCTGAATACCTCGGTGGCCCCGGCTTTCTCGCAGGTTTCCACGATGATCGAGGCCTCGGCGGCGGCATGCTCGCCGGGGGCGTCGGAGCGGGCCAGCAGCATGCCCGCCGCGGTGCGGTCCAGGCCCATGCGCAGTTCGTCCTCGACGGCGTTGATCGCCACCGAGTCCATGAACTCCAGCATCGAGGGGCGCAGCCGCGCGGTGACCGCCAGGATCGCCGCGGTCGCCGTCTCGATCGTGGAAAACGTTGCCACCACGGTGCTTTGAGGTGTCTGCGCGGGCAGCAGACGCAACGTCACCTCGGTGATGATGCCGAGGGTGCCCTCGCTGCCGACGAACAGTTTGGTTAGCGACAGCCCGGCCGAATCCTTCAGTCGCGGCCCGCCCAACCGGACCACGGCGCCGTCGGCCAGCACCACCTCCATACCGAGGACGTAATCTGTTGTGACGCCGTACTTCACACAACACAGGCCGCCCGCGTTGGTGGCCGCGTTACCGCCGATCGAGCAGATCTCGAACGAGGACGGGTCCGGCGGATACCACAGCCCGTGCTCGGCGACCGCCCGTTTGACCTCCGCGTTCAACAGTCCCGGCTGCGCGACCGCGGTCCGCGTGACCGGATCCACGGTGATCTCCCGCATCCGCTCGGTACTCAGCAGCAGCGCCCCGTCCTGCGCCGTGGCCCCGCCGGACAGTCCGGTCCCCGCACCCCGCGGCACCACCGGCACCCGATGCCGGTGCGCCCACCGCAGCACGGTCGAGACCTGCTCGGTGGTGGTCGGCCGGACCAGCGCCAGTGGCGTCCCGGCATCGGGATCCAGTGCCCGGTCCTGGCGATATCCGGCCAGAATGTCCGGATCGGTCACGACGGTCCCGGCAGGCAGGTGCTCGGCGAGCGATTTCACGTGCTTGCCCGCCTCTGCGTGACTCGGCGTTCCCGGTGAGTTACCCATGTGATTACCAGATCAGTTGTTGCGTGCCTCCGCAACCAAAACGGTGAGGTGAATCGGGTAGTCGACGCGCGTGGTGGCGGTGTCGTCGTCTTTCCATACAATCGTCCAATGCCCGATCCGAAGCTCGAGATTCAGATGTTGCACGACAGGGTCATCGTGCGGGAGACGCCGGAGGCCGGGGAGCGGCGCAGCAGCGGGGGAATTCTCATTCCGGCGACCGCGCAGGTGGCCAAGCGTCTCATCTGGGGCGAGGTGTGCGGTGTCGGCTCACATGTGCGCAGCGTCGAGGTCGGGGACCGGGTGCTGTACAGCGCCGACGATCAGTTCGAGGTCGAGATCCAAGGGCAGGCGTACATGGTCATGCGGGAGCGCGACCTGCACGCGGTCGCCAACGAGCGCACCGAGCACGGCACCGGCCTGTACCTGTGAACCCGCCCGTCCGGTGTGCGCCGGACGGACGGGAACAGCGGCGGTCGGGACCGGCTCGCGCGCAATGGTCTTCGCCGTGAAACGAATTCAGTGCTGCGTATGCCTGGGCAGGGCGAGGGCGGCGGCCAGCGCGATCGCCAGGACCGCGAGGCCGACCAGGGCGGCGGCCCGCATCGCGTTCACGTAATCGCCGGTGCCGGTGGCGGATCCCAGTACGGCGAAGAAGGTGGTGCCGAGAATCGTTGCGCCGATGGCATTTCCGAACTGCTGTGAGGTGGTCAGGGCCCCGGCTGCCATCCCGGCCTGCTGCGGCGGGATGCCCGAGGACAGCACCGCGCCGATCACCGAGGGCAGGGTCAGGCCGTTGCCGACGCCGACGATCATCATGCCCGGAATCAGGGCCCACACGCTGACCTCGCGGCCGAACCAGGTCAGTACGACCAGCACGATCAGGGCGCCGAGCAGTCCCGCGCCGACGCCGGCCACCATGACCCGGTTGCCGATCCGATCGGCGACCCGGCGGGCGAGGAAGAACGAACTGCCCGCGAAACACAGGCCCAGCGGCGCGAATGCCAGTCCCGCGCGCAGGGGCGAGAGGCCGAGTCCGTCCTGGAGCAGCAGCGTCAGGCAGAGCATGAATCCGGCGAAGAAGGTCAAATAGCCGCCGCCGATCAACATGCCCGCGCTGAACACCCGGCGGCGCACCATGCCCACGTCCAGGACCGGCGCGCCGCCTCGGCGGGCGAGCCTGGACTCGTAGCCCACGGTGAGCAGCGCGACCGGGACCGACGCGGCCATCGAGATCCACGTCCACAGCGGCCAGCCCTCGGGCCGTCCCACCGTCACCGGTACCAGCAGCAGCGCGAGTGCACCCGAGATGCCGAGTGCGCCAAGGGGATCCAGCGTCGTGCGGTGACGTGTTTCGGCGCGTGGCAGCCAGCGGGCGGCCAGCGCGGCCGCGGCCAGGCCGATCGGCACGTTGATGTAGAACACGGTCCGCCAGCCCCAGCCGAACAGATTCGCCTCGAGCAGCAGTCCGCCGAGTACCTGTCCGGCGACCGCGCCCAGACCGATGGTCGCACCGTAGGCGGCCATCGCGCGGGGCCGCTCGGCGATCGGGAACAGGGTGTTGATCAGGGCGAGCAGTTGCGGCACCATCAGCGCCGCGGTGCCGCCCTGCAGAATGCGGAAGGCGACCAGCGTCCACGAGTTCGGTGCGAGCCCGCACAGCAGCGATGCCGCGCCGAAGGCGAGCATGCCCAGGATGAACATCCGCCGGTGACCGTACAGATCGCCGAGGCGTCCGCCGGTGATCAGGGCCGAGGCGAAGGCGAATCCGTAGCCGCCGACGATCAGTTCCAGTGCGGACTGCCCGGTGTGCAGATCGTGCTGCAGCGACGAGGCCGCGACGTTGACCACGAACCAGTCGAACATCGCCATGAACATGGCGCTGAGCACCACGGGCAGCACCCGCCAGCGCGCGGCGAAGGGGGCGGCGGGTTCGGGCTCCGGTGGGATGGGCGTGCCCCGGCGTTCGGTTCCGCCGGATTTCCCGGGCTCATCTGCTGCGAGAAGCGTTGGGGCAGGGTTGGTTTCGAGAGTGGACATGACGATCTCCCGGAATCGGTGTGCGGATGCGGAGCGCCGCGTTGCGCCCGTGTCGGGTCGAGGAGGTATCTCGAATCCCTGTAACTAACCGGTTGGTTGTGAATATTCCAGTCGGCCGCGAGCCTTGTCAACTGTTCGGTTGGTTAGACTCGGCCCATGGCTCCGAGAGATCCCGAGGCGACGAAGGCGCGCATCTTCTCCGCGGCCATCGACGAGTTCGCCGCGTACGGGATCGCCGGGGCCCGGGTCGATCGCATCGCCCGCAACGCCAACGCCAACAAACAGCTGATCTACGCCTATTTCGGCGATAAACAGCAGCTGTTCCGGCAGGTGTTGGAGAAGGTCATGCTTGATGTGGCCGAGGCGGTCCCCATCGACCTGGACGATCTGGACGCCTGGGTCGACGCCCACCTGGACTATCACCGCGCTCATCCGGAATTCCTGCGTCTGCAGATGTGGGAGGCGCTGGAGATGGGACCGGACCGGATCACCGCGGGCGAGGCCCGCGCCCGCCGCTATCAGCACAAGGTCGACCGGGTGGACGACGCGCAGCAGCGTGGCCTGGTCCGCGACGACATGCCGCCGGGTTATCTCCTGACGCTGCTCACCGGCCTGATCAACTACCGCGAGGCGCTACCCCAGTCCGCCCGGTTCGTCCTGGGCGAGGACTCGGACCCTGATGTGTGGCGGCAGTGGGTGAAAAGCGCCGTCCGCAGCGTCGCGCTCTCGAATCGGGATCTTCCGAGGGCACAGTGAGGATCCGGCCGTTACTCGTTGCGTGAGTCGATTCGGATAGTCCGCACGAGAGGGTGGGTGCGGTGCCGCCGTTCGGGAGCATGGCTTGTCGAGCTGCACGAATGGGTGAGAAATGTTGTGGTCGAACGGCTGTCAGCGGCGGCCGACCAGCGCTTCGACGCGGTCTCCGTCGACCACCACCGCGTCGTCGTCGGTCAGCGCCCAATGCGGAATTCCTTCGGCGCGGAACTGTGCGGCCGCGGCGGTGCAGACCCCGTCGGGGTCGGTTGCCGGTGAGTCGACGTGCGGGACGATACGTCGGTCCACCAACCCCAGTCCGTCCCACAGAGGTTCGATTCCGCAGGCAGGTAGGACCTCGGCCGGATCATCGGCCGTCTCCAGGCCGTGTAGATCGGGAGTGAGCAGGCACGCTCCCGCGCTGTAGCCCGCATAGGCCAGGATGTCCTCGCCCAGGAGTTCCCGCAGGACGAGATCGGCTCCGCTGCGGGCGAACTGGGCGCGCAGGACGAAGGTGTTGCCGCCGCGAACCCACATCAATGGATACCGCCGCAGGGTCTTCTCCAATTCGCCGGTGCGGCCGATGTAGTCGCGCAGATCCACCAGATCGGGGCGAAATCCTGCGCGGTGCAACGGGGTTCGATCGCTGGCGACCGCACCGGCCCAGGCGGCGGGCCAGGCGTCGCAGGCGTTCGGGATGATCGCCACCGGCCCCGGTTCGCCCACGAGAGCGGTGAATCGGTCGTAATGCGCCCCGAATCGATAGCTGGACAGAAACAGTCGCATCGGCGCTCAGATGGTGAAGCGGAGGGTGTCAGCCACGCGACGGCCCAATTCCGCATCGCCGGTGATGGTGATCTCATCCGAATGTTCTGCGGCCGTTGTTCTTCCGGCGCGCAGGCGAGCGAACAGGCCGGAGGGCAGTTCGACGCGCACGGTGGCGGGGCCGTCGAGTTCGTCGACCTGATTCGCCCGGCCGTCGACCACCAGATGCAACTCCCGAGTGACGGGCCCGGTCAGGGCGAAGGTGATCCGCGATCCGTCGGGTGCGTGCGCGCCCTTGACCACCGCGCGCCCGAGGGTCCCGGTGAGTTCGGCGAAGGCGATCTCGGCGCGCGGCCCGCCCTCCTCGACCGTCGCGCCCAGCGCATCGGCGATATCGAGCTCGTGCATCCAGCAATCGAACAGCCGGACCTGCATGAACCGGCCGTACGGCACCACACCCACCGGCGACTGCGACGGGTTGTTCCACTGCTCGTCGGTCAGCTCGGCCAGCGCCTTGCGACGGCGATCGGTGACCTCGGTGAATTTCGCCAGCAGCTGTTCGCCGCTGAGCGGACGCAGCGAATCGATCCAGGCTTCGTTGAGCGCGCCGATCTCGTTGTGCACGTGCGCCGCGTCGGTGATCGTCGCGTCGGCCGCCGGATTGGGCTCACCGAGCAGGATGGATTCGATGCCGACCAGATGGGCCAGCACGTCGAAGACGGTCCATCCGGGCAGCGGAGACGGTGTGCGCCACTGATTTTCGTCCAGGCCGGTGACCAGCTGGGTCAGCGAATCCCACTCCTGCGACAGGGCGGTGGTGAGGGTGTCGCGGTCGGTCATGCCTGTTGCTCCTTGTCCTTGGCGCCGGATTCCTCGAGGTCCAGCCGGTCCAATCCGGTGCGGATGGCCGCGGCGGTGGTCGCGGGATCGGGCTGGCTGCCGACTCGCCCGCGGAACAGCATTCCGGTGGCGAAGGATCGGATATCGCCGGTGTGTCGCGGCACCACGTGCAGATGTACGTGATGCACGGTTTGGAAGGCCGATTTTCCGTCGTTCAGGATGAGATTCGCGCCGTCGGCCCCGAGCGTGCTGCGCCGCAACGCCTTTGCCATCCGATGGCCGAGGGAGAACAGCCGGGCACCCAGTGTGGCGTCGAGATCGTCCAGGTTGGTCGCGTGGAGTTTGGGGATCACCAACATGTGGCCCCGGGTGATGGGCCGGATGTCGAGGAACGCGCACAACGTGTCGTCCTCGTGGACTTTCGTCGCCGGTGCCGTGCCCGCGACGATTCCGCAAAATATGCAGGCGCTCACAGTCGAGACATTACGGCGTACGAAGCCTGTGGGACACCCCTGTCACATTTGTCGTGGTCAGAGCCGCTTTCGGTGGGTCCAGCACGCTCGGGACCAGCGCGCTCAAAGATCTGGAAGAACCACAAAGGCATGTGAGATTGATCTCGGTTACGCTCACCGCCGAGTCGGTACAGTTGTGCGACCTGAGACCCACCTGTGGGTTTTCAGGGCCGAAGAAACGGCTCGAGGCCCCGCACGAACCGTGGGGCCGGCCACCGTCACAAGTAAGGATGTTGACCAGTGGAGACAACGCAGAGCGGAGTCGACGCAGCGCCACCCGGTGATGATGGGGGCACCTCACAGCGTACGCGCGTCGGTGTCGTTCGTGAGACCGATTCGGGTGAGCGTCGGGTGGCGTTGGTGCCGAAGATTGTTGCGGGCCTGGTGAAGCAGGGTGTGCGGGTGGTCGTT